>NZ_CP012268.1:0-1454704 GCF_001277195.1 Cronobacter muytjensii ATCC 51329 | reverse complement strand
AGCTGGAGAGCCTGGCGGCGCTGGTCAACGGGGCTATCGCCTTTGACTCGCCGGCGGACTCCGCCCACGCCGACCAGAACGACACGTTCGGGTTGTATGAAGATCTTGCCCACAGCCAGCGCGGTGTACTCGTGAAACTCGATTTACCTGGCGGCCAGGGGCTGAAGGAAAATTCCACGCCGCTAATGTATCAGGGCCTTGAAGTAGGTACGCTGACTAAACTCAATCTCAACCCAGGCGGCGCGGTCACCGGCGAGCTGACCGTCGACCCGAGCGTCGTCAATCTGCTGCGCGACGGCACGCGCATTGAGATGCACAGCCCGAAACTCTCGCTTAATAATCCGGAAATCAGCACGCTGCTGACTGGCAGTACGCTGGAACTGGTACCGGGCGAAGGCCAGCCGCGCAACCATTTTGTGGTGTTGCCGGATGACAAAACCCCGCTGCAAAAGCCTGGCGTGTTGACCCTGACGCTGCATGCGCCGGAGAGCTACGGCATCGACGCCGGACAGCCGGTTATCCTGCACGGCATTCAGATAGGCCAGGTGCTGGAGCGCTCGCTGAATGCCAAAGGCGTCAGCTTCTCCGTCGCTATTGATCCGCAATATCGCGATCTGGTGAAAGGCGACAGCAAGTTTGTGGTGAACAGCCGCGTGGATGTCAAAGTCGGCCTCGACGGCGTCGAGTTTCTCGGCGCCAGCGCCAGCGAATGGCTGAGCGGCGGCATTCGTGTGCTGCCGGGCGAAAAAGGCGAGATGAAAGACGATTATCCGCTCTACGCCAATCTGGAAAAAGCGGTGGAGAACAGCCTGAGCGATCTGCCGACCACGACGCTGACGCTCACCGCCGAAAGCCTGCCGGACGTACAGGCGGGCTCGGTCGTGCTGTATCGTAAGTTTGAAGTGGGCGAAGTCATCACCGTGCGCCCGCGCGCCAACGCGTTTGATATCGAAGTGCATATTAAGCCGGAGTATCGCAAACTCCTCACGCCGAACAGCGTCTTCTGGGCCGAGGGCGGCGCGAAAGTGCAGTTGAACGGCAGCGGACTGACGGTGCAGGCCTCGCCGCTCTCCCGCGCGCTTAAAGGCGCCATCAGCTTCGATAATCTTAATGGCGCGGGTGCGGGCCTTGGCGAAAAAGATAAGCGCACGCTCTATCCGTCAGAGACCGCCGCCCGCGCAGTGGGCAGCCAGATAACCCTGCACGCCTTTGACGCCGGGAAAATCGCGGCGGGTATGCCCATTCGCTATCTCGGTATCAACATTGGCCAGATTGAGTCGCTGAAGCTCATTACCGAGCGCAACGAGGTGCAGGCGACGGCGGTGCTCTACCCCGAATACGTTAACACCTTCGCGCGCGCCGGCACGCGATTCTCGGTGGTGACGCCGCAAATCTCCGCCGCGGGCGTCGAAAACCTCGACACCATCCTGCAGCCCTATATTAACGTCGAGCCGGGACGCGGGCCGGGCCGCCGTAGCTTTGAGTTGCAGGAAGCGACGATCACGGACTCTCGCTATCTCGACGGCCTGAGCATTGTGGTGGAAGCCCCTGAAGCGGGTTCGCTGAACATCGGCACGCCGGTGCTGTTCCGCGGCATCGAAGTGGGCACGGTCACCGGCATGTCGCTTGGCAGCCTCTCTGATCGCGTAATGGTGTCGATGCGTATCAGCAAGCGTTATCAGCATCTGGTTCGTGAAAACTCCGTGTTCTGGCTCGCCTCCGGCTACAGCCTGAACTTCGGGCTGGTAGGCGGCGTGGTGAAAACCGGCACGTTTAACCAGTTCATTCGCGGCGGCATCGCGTTCGCCACCCCGCCACAGACGCCAGTCGCGCCGAAAGCGCAGGCCGGTAAGCACTTCCTGTTGCAGGACAGCGAGCCGAAAGAGTGGCGCCAGTGGGGGACTGCCCTGCCTCGTTAACGCCAGCGCCCCGGTGTCACGCCGGGGCGTTTGTGCTACACTTCGCGCCCTCTTTTTCTGCCCGCTGAGGTGTGCTGTGGCGCAATCCGGTTCTGTCTGCCTTCCTGAGGCTTTTCTTGATGTTATGCGTGATGCGATGCCCGCAGGGCTTGCGATGGACGATTTCATCGCTGCCTGCCAGCGCCCGCTGCGCCGCAGCATTCGCGTTAACACGCTCAAAATCAGCGTCGAGGCGTTTCTCGCGCAGGTCGCCCCCTATGGGTGGCAACTGACGCCGGTGCCCTGGTGCGCGGAAGGTTTCTGGATAGAGCGTGATGACGACGAGGCGCTGCCGCTTGGCAGTACCGCCGAACATTTAAGCGGTCAGTTTTATATTCAGGAAGCAAGCTCCATGCTGCCGGTGGCGGCGCTCTTCGCCGACGGCAACACGCCCGCACGGGTCATGGATGTCGCCGCCGCGCCGGGCTCGAAAACCACTCAAATCGCCGCGCTGATGCAAAACCAGGGTTTTATACTCGCCAATGAATATTCCGCGAGCCGGGTCAAAGTGCTGCATGCCAATATCAGCCGCTGCGGCATCCGCAACGTCGGCCTCACTCACTTTGACGGGCGCGTTTTCGGCGCCGCGCTCCCTGAACAGTTCGACGCGATCCTTCTTGACGCGCCCTGCTCCGGCGAAGGCGTGGTAAGAAAAGATCCGGACGCGCTGCGCAACTGGTCGCCACAAAGCAATCAGGAGATTGCCGCTACCCAGCGCGAGCTTATCGACAGCGCGTTTCACGCGCTCGCGCCCGGCGGCACGCTGGTTTATTCCACCTGCACGCTGAACCGCGAAGAAAATCAGCAAACGGTGCGCTGGCTGCTGGCGCGCTATCCGCAGGCGGTGGAGATACTCTCGCTTGAGGGGCTATTCCCCGGCGCGGAGGCGGCGCTGACCGATGAGGGTTTCCTGCACGTCTTTCCGCAGATTTACGACTGCGAAGGCTTTTTTGTCGCGCGGCTGCGTAAAACCGCCCCGGTCGCGCCGCTGCCCGCGCCGACCTATAAAGTCGGCGCTTTCCCTTTTGCCCCGATGAAAACCCGCGAGGCGCAGGCGGTCATCGCGGCGGCTGGCAAGGTGGGGCTGGTCTGGGATGAGACGCTGGCCCTGTGGCAGCGTGATAAAGAGATCTGGCTGTTCCCGCAGGCGTTCACGCCGTTTATCGGCAAGGTACGATTCTCACGCACTGGCGTTCGGCTGGCTGAGGTCCATAATAAAGGGTACCGCTGGCAGCATGAGGCTGTGGTGGCGCTTGCCGGGAGCGATAACCCGCTCGCGTTTGAGCTCACCGCCGAAGAGGCGCAGGAGTGGTATCGCGGGCGCGATGTCTGGCCGCAGACACCGCCGGATGCTGATGACGTCATCGTCACCTTCCAGCGCCAGCCGTTGGGCCTTGCGAAAAAAGTCGGTAGCCGGCTCAAGAACAGTTATCCGCGCGAGCTGGTGCGCGACGGCGTGCTGTTCGCAACGCCCGTATAAGGCGAACAAAAAATCATCGCTGAGTTTTTGGCATTTCCTGCGCTTTTGACTATGCTAAAAGTGGGGCCTGACTGGTCATACCACCTGTGTACTGTCTGAGGGAGAGCGTTATGTCAAAAACCAGCGTTAAAATCGGTACGTTCGAGATTGATGATGCAGAGCTGCACGGCAACGCGCCCGGCGAGCGCAAGCTGAGTATCCCCTGCAAATCCGACCCGGATCTCTGCATGCAGCTTGATGCCTGGGATGCCGAAACCAGTATTCCGGCTGTACTCAACGGCGAACACTCCGTGCTATACCGCGAACATTACGATCAACAAGCTGATGCCTGGATCATGCGTCTTGCCTGATTCAAAAAGAACCCGTCGCTGAAGGCGGGTTATTTATTAAGAACCTTCGGTTTTCCCTTCCCGCCTGCTTCCCCTACACTTATGACAAACGTTGTCACTCAGAGGACGCCATGTTCGCTCTGGTTTTATTTGTTTGTTATCTGGATGGCGGTTGCGATGATATCGTCGTGGATGTGTACAATTCTGAACAGCAGTGCCTGAAAGCGATGGATGAGCAGCGGATGCGTCACGGCGGCTGTTACCCGGTAGAAGATTTTATTGATGGTTTCTGGCGCCCCGCACAGGACTACAGCGATTTTTAATCACTGTACCCGAATAAGCGTCAGCGGGTTGCCGAAGACCGCGCCGGTATCAATGTAATGCAGATTCCCCCTGACGAGCGGTTCGCGCAGCGGCGTATGGCCGAAATAAAACGCGTCTGCGCCGTAGATATGCTCCTCTCCTCCCGCCTGCAGGCGATGAACTCGCGCCCGGCTCCAGACCACCGCATGCGTATCCAGCGGCTGCTGCCACGCATAGCGCGACGACGGGTAATCGGCGTGCGCCACCACCAGCGTACGTGCGCCGCTTCGTATCTCTATTATCAGTGGCAACTCTCGCGCTCGCGCCAGCTGCGCGTTAACCTCACCCTGCGCGCTGTCGCCAAGCGCGAAATACCAGTTCCCTCCGTTCACTGCCCACAGCGCCCCGTCGCCGGTTTCCAGCGCCTCCAGCGCCATCGCTTCATGATTACCGCGCACCGCGAAAAACCAGCGCTTACCGATAAGCGCCAGGCAACCTGGGCTGTCGGGGCCGCGATCGATAAGGTCGCCCACCGAAATCAGCGCGTCGACGCGCGGATCAAACCGCTCGGCCTTCAGCGCGCTGACAAGCAGCGCCAGACAGCCGTGTAAATCGCCCACGATATAAATGCGCCGCCAGGCCGCGCCGTCGATTCGCTGATACATCGCCTGCTCCTCTGGTTATCAGGCAAGTATAGCGCTGCACCGGCGGCGTTAGCGCGTTGTCAGGCGCTTGCGGCGTCAACGCCCCGCCCGGCACCGGTGCGCATCATTAAAAGTATGTTGTAACTAAACGGCACAAAAAAGCCTTACAGTGATCCCTTTAATTCGTGTCGGGACGCTTACTCTACTAAGGATGTTCTATGCTTAAGGTAAGCAACGTCGGGAGGTGTCCTGTGACCATTTTTACTCACGAAGCTATCGTCAGTTTCATCGGCTGTGTCGTCGCGGCCATCTTTATGATTTGGCTCTTCAGCCGCAAGCACGACAAATAGGCGACTCGCGTCAGGCCGGTTTACCAAAGCCCCAGCACGGAAGCGGCGCCGGCCATTTCACGTAGCGCATCAAGCGTCAGGATCAGGCCAAATACATAGATAAAAGGATTCATCGGGATTAACTCCTTGTTTTCCTTCTCTCAATATAACCCACTCCTTAGTCTGCTACCGGTTCGTTTATACCGATCCACCAGAATTGGTGGGGAAATGGCCATGCGCGGATGCAGGGACACAGACGCCAGCACGCCCCTGTGCGCAGGCGGCCTTAAACGGCTCTTCACCCTGCGCATGATGCTTTTTGCACTGGCGATAAAAAAGCCTGGACGTTTATACCGCAGCCTGTGTTATGGTTGAAGCAGAAAGGTAAAGCGGAAGTTATGGATAGACGCGCTGCCTTTTCTCAGGATAAAAAAAGACCGAATACGATTCCTGTATTCGGTCCAGGGAAATGGCTCTTGGGAGAGAGCCGTGCGCTAAAAGTTGGCATTAATGCAGGCTCAGTCGCCTTGCCATTTAAGAATAGATGACGACAGCAGCTTTTCCAGTCCGCGCCGAAAGTCGTGGTAAAAAGCGCCTGAAACGTCAATAAAAACGAAAAACCGCAGCATTCGGCCTGGAATGCTGCGGTTTTTTTATCTCTGGCGGGATCAGCAGAGCTTTTGCGCACGCTCGATAAACGGTGCGAGGCTCATCTTCTGGCCCGGATGCGCCGGATCGTCAATCTGGATGACCGCGATCGGCTGTCCCGTCACTTTGCCCTGCGCCAGCTGTTTTTCCGCAATATCGTTCAGCGGATATTGCATTAGCGTACTCGGGTTAATCGCAAACAGCGCGTTGCCCGGACGGCAGGCGAGCATGACCTCTTCTCGGTTAAACGCCCATTTGTCTTTGCCGATTTCATAGCGGCTGACCGTGATAATCTGCGGCGCGGCGAGGGCCATGCCGGAACAGGAGAGCATCAGCAGCGCAAGCAGCGATTTCTTCATTTTATTCTCACCAGTTAAAAAGGTTCCCAGGTGGCGAACAGGCTGACGCTTATCAGCACCAGCGTCCCGAGCGCCACCTCCAGTTTTGTCATCAGGATAAAACGGCGCTGCGCCGTCGCCTGACGTGAAAATTTCGGCACCAGAACATAGCGGTTAACCAGGGCTGTCGCCACCATCACCGCCACCAGCGCGATTTTAACCGCCAGCATACGGACATAGCCGCTGTCAGCAGGCCAGGCGACGCCGAGAATCAACACGCTGTTAACGACGCCTGTCGCGATAACGCCCGCCACCGCGAGATGCCCGTAGCGCGAAAAGCGCATCATGGCGGTAATGGCGTCGGCACGCCATGCGGCGTCTTTCGCCACAGACATCAGCCGCAACAGCGGCCAGAGACCGCCGAACCACCAGGCCGCGCACAGCACATGCAGCGCGTAGCAGAACCGCTGGAGCGCGCCGGTCAGCCCTTCGTGCATCGCGCCGTGTCCGACGCCTGCAAGCAGCGCCAGCTGCGCGCAGAACGCCGCGAGCAGCAGCCCACCGCGCCGCGGCAGCAAAAACGCGCACGGCAGCGTTGCCAGCGCGAGGACAATTTGCCACAGCCAGACGGCACCAAAGCGAGTCGATAACATGGCCTGCCAGATTTCCTGACGCAGGCTGTCTGCCGGGCCATCGCCCATCAGTCCCGCCTGCACGGCGAAAATCGCGACGGCACCGGCTACCGCTATCACTGCCGTGATGCGCCACAGACGGCGTGAATCCCGCGCTAACGTCGGCCTGAGCGCGCCCGGCGTCAACAGCGCCGTGTAAAGCGCCCCGCCCGCGCCGAGCATCAGCGCTGTCACATGCGCGAAACGCAGCGCCACATAACTCCATTCCAGCACGACGTTACTTCACGCTAAAGCGGTAGCTGCCTTTGGTTTTATGGCCGTCCACCGACACCACATGCCACTGAACCTGGTATGCGCCACTCGCCAGCGGCGCGCTCAGCGGGGCCACCAGCTGTTTGTCGTCGTCTGGCGCACGTTTCACCGCGCCGGTTTTAATCGTTTTGCCATCGGGGCCGGTCAGCGTCACGCCGCTGAACGCCGGTTCGATGCCTTCGGAAAACGTTAAGGTCAGCGCCTCGGGCGATGTCGCGACGGTCGCGTTCGCGGCGGGCTGTTGCTGCTGGAGGTGAGCATGCGCCCAGACGCCAGGCGCGGTCATAACGGCGGCGACAAGCGCCAGCGCACGGCAAAAACGTGCGGCGAACAGTGCCATATGAATCATTCCTTTTTATTATAAATCAGGCGCAAGAATACCCCTGCGCTGATAGCAAGTCGAGCCGCGAGGGCATTTCCCGCCACATAAGACTTGTCATCCGGCGCGCGGCGCAGTACCTTCACGGCGATTAACAGGAGCACACCATGAACCAGAACCTTGCCCAACTTCCGCAGGAAGAGATGGATAAAGTGAACGTCGATCTGGCGGCCTCCGGCGTGGCTTTTAAAGAGCGCTACAATATGCCGGTCATCGCCGAAGCCGTTGAGCGCGAACAGCCTGCCCATTTGCGCGACTGGTTTCGCGAGCGCCTTATCGCGCATCGCCTGGCGTCGGTAAACCTCTCTCGCCTGCCCTACGAGCCGAAAGTGAAATAAACCGCTTTCTGCCTCGCCCGCCGCGCCTCTTCAACATGACGGCGGGCATCTGTTTTTCCCTTCCGGCGGAGCGCATATGCTACGGATTATTGATACCGAAACCTGCGGCCTGCAGGGCGGCGTTGTCGAAGTGGCGTCGGTCGATATTATCGACGGCGCTATCGTCAACCCGATGAGCGATCTGGTGCGACCGGACCGCCCTATCAGCCATCAGGCGATGGCGATACATAAGATCACCGAGGCGATGGTCGCGGATAAGCCTTACATTGAGGAAATTATCCCGCGCTATCACGGCAGCCCGTGGTATGTGGCGCATAATGCGAGCTTTGATCGCAAAGTGCTGCCCGAAATGCCCGGTGAGTGGATTTGCACGGTGAAGCTGGCGCGCCGTCTCTGGCCGGGCATTCGCTACAGCAATATGGGACTCTATAAATCGCTCAAGTTGCAGGTGGAGACGCCGCCGGGACTGCATCATCACCGCGCGCTCTTTGACTGCTACATCACCGCAGCGCTGTTGCTGGAGATCATGAAAGTGTCCGGCTGGACGCCGGAGGAGATGGTCAATATCACCGGACGCCCGCAGCTTATCGTCACACTGCCGTTCGGCAAATACCGCGGCGAACCGGTGGCGGAGATCGCCGGGCGCGATCCGGGGTATTTGCGCTGGATGCTCAATAACGTCAAGCAACTCAACCCCGACCTGCGCCTGACGTTAAAGCACTACCTGGATAACGATTAATCCACAAGCGGGTCCGGCGGCAGCGTGCCCTGGGCCAGCCCAATCAGAAAGGCGTACTCCATCGCCACCCCTTCATACGATTTGAAGCGTCCCGACTTCCCGCCGTGCCCGGAATCCATATCGGTACAGAGCAGCAGCAGGTTATTGTCAGTTTTCAGCTCGCGCAGCTTCGCCACCCACTTTGCCGGCTCCCAGTACTGCACCTGTGAATCGTGCAGGCCGGTCGTCACCAGCAGGTGCGGGTAGCGCTGCGCGCTTACCTGGTCATAGGGGCTGTAACTTTTCATATAGTGATAAAAGGTTTCATCCGCCGGGTTGCCCCACTCTTCGAATTCGCCGGTGGTCAGAGGAATGGATTCATCAAGCATCGTGGTGACCACATCGACAAAGGGCACCTGGGCGATGACGCCGCGAAACAGCGCCGGGCGCTCGTTAATCGCCGTGCCCATCAACATGCCGCCCGCGCTGCCGCCCATGCCGAACAGATAATCCGGGTCGCCATAGCCCTGCGCCAGCAGCGCATCGCAGACGTCCAGATAATCATTGAAGGTGTTTTTCTTCTTGAGGAACTTTCCTTCTTCGTACCACTGCTGGCCAAGCTCGCCCCCGCCGCGCACATGGGCGATGGCGTAGACAAAACCCCTGTCCAGCAGGCTCAAGCGGCTGGCGCTGAAATCAGCGTCGATACAGGTGCCGTATGAGCCGTAGCCGTAAACCAGCAGCGGATTTTTTCCTTCGCGGAAATGGTCTTTGTGCCAGACCAGCGATACCGGCACCTCGACCCCGTCGCGCGCCGTGATCCACAGATGTTCGCTGCGGTAGTTGCTGGCGTCGAAGCCCGCCACTTCGGTCTGCTTAAGCACGCGGCGCTCGCCGGTTTCCATATTCAGCTCAAAGAGCGTGTCCGGCATGGTCATTGACGAGTAGCCATAACGCAGCTTGCAGGTTTCCGGCTCCGGGTTATAGGCGACCCACGTCACGTAGGCGGGGTCATCAAAAGCGATGCCGAGCGACTCATGGGTTTTGCGGTTGATTTGCCGCAGGCTGGTGAGGCCGCGCTGACGCTCCTCCACCACCAGCCAGTCGGCGAAGAGCGTAAACCCCTCCAGCATAATGTGCTCGCGCGCCGCAATGATCTCTTCCCAGCGCGCCTCATCGCGCACGCGGCTGCGGTACAAACCGAAGTTTTTCCCGGCGCGATTAGAGCGAATATAAAACATATGCTGAAAGTGATCGACGCTGTATTCGTGATCCTTTCGGCGCGGCAGAAAACTCAGCGGCGGCGCGTCAGGCAGGTCGGCGTTGACCAGCAGCACCTCCGTGGTGGTGGCGCTGCCGAGAAAAATCAGAATGAAATTTTGCGAGGTGGTCTTATAGAGGCTGACGTAGAAGGTCTCGTCTTTCTCTTCATACACCAGTTCGTCCTGGTCGGCGGCAGTATCGAGCGTGTGGCGCCAGATTTGATACGGCAGCAGCGTGACCGGGTGTTTGCGCACGTAATAGAGCGTGCGGGAGTCGTTCGCCCAGACGAAACTCGCCGAGACGTTCTCCAGCACTTCCGGGTACCACTGGCCGGTTTCAAGATTGCGAAAGCGCAGCCCGTACTGGCGGCGGGAAAGAAAATCCTCCGCCACCGCCATCACACGGTTATCCGGCGCGATATCCATCCCGCCCAGCGTGTAGAATTCGCTACGGGCGGCGCGTTTATTGCCGTCCAGCAGAACGTCCCACTCTTCCCATTCGCTGTGGATAACCGACTGGCGCTGATAGATGGCGTATTCGCAGCCGGTTTCATAGATCTGCCGGTAACGATAGCCATTTTTGACATAGGGCGCAGAGACGTCGCGCGGGGGAATACGGCTGACCATTTCAGAGAGCAGCCGTTCCTCCAGCGCGCTCTGGGTGGACATCACGCGGCGTCCGTAGTCATTTTCCTGGTGCAGATAATCCAGCACTTCCGGCTGCGAGCGCGTGTCGTCACGCAGCCAGTAGTAGTTATCAATGCGGGTGTCGCCATGCCGGGTCATGGCGTAAGGTATCGGTTTCGCTTTCGGTGGCATGTCGCTGTTCTTTTTGTTTAACACACTGTAAGGGTGGCAAAACCCGCGCGCGTTGCAAGCGAAACATGCCTGTTTATCGCATTATCTGCTTATCCCGGCAGCGCTTTTTTCTCCTGCTGGATGTCACGCTCGATCTCTTCGCGCACCTCCTGCGGGATTTTCAGGGCGTCGCCGAGCGCCTGCAAATAGCTGCGCTCCATAAAATGGTCAATATCAATGGCCGCACAGCTCAGGAAATAGAGTTCCAGCGCTTCTTCTTCATTTTTCACGTCGGCGGCAAGACGCATCGGGTCGAGCGGCTGGTTAATGGCCTGCTCCACCAATACACGCCCCTGTTCTTCAATGCCCGCGTCGCGCAGCTGACGTTCAATCGCCGCGCGCTCGCTGTCGTCGATATGGCCGTCGCTTTTGGCGGCGAATACCAGCGCGAGAATTAACCGCTCTGCGCGTCTGTCGATCGGCGTCTGCTGCTGACCATATTGCGGCTCATCCTGATGCGCCGCGCGGATTTTATCTTTGTACTTGTTCCACAGTACCGTGCCGGCAACCGCCCCGCCGCCGACCAGCAGCGCGCCGCCGCCATATTTCGCCAGCAGCTTGCGCGATGATTTACTCGCGACCAGCAGCCCGGCCAGGCCGCCCAGCGCGCCGGGAGAGAGAAGTTTATTTAACCCCTTTGAGCGCAGCGCGTCCTGAATCCCTGACGCGCCGGATGATGACCCTGCGCCGCTTTGCCCCAGCATTGACTGAAGCTGTGTTAACCAGTTGCCCATAATGTTCCTCTGCGCGGATTAGTGATAACCCAAGCGTAAGCGAGTGGACGTCAAGATGTGTCGGGAACCGCAAGGAAGGGAAAAGACGCGGCCCGAGATGGCGGGCCGCCGGGGCTCAGTGCTGGTAGTGCGCCTGGCCTGCCGCACAATCAACCCTCACCTGATAATGGATGTCGGTGTTTTTCCCGCGCACGGTGAGCGGCACTGACCATTTGTCATCTTTACCGGTTATCTCTTTGCTGTTGATCCAGGCGACCGGATCGGCCTGGCCCAGCGTTTTCTGATCGTCGGCCCATTTGACAATGCGGTTTTGCAGATAGTCGCGCTTCACGCTCGCGGCGATGCCTTCCGCCGTCATGCCCTCGCATTTCGGGAATGGAACCTGACGCGGATCGTCTGCGCGCGCCGTGCTCACGGCGGCGAGTAAGGCTAAGGAAATCAGGGCTCCTGCTGTTTTTTTCATCGTGCTTCTCCGAAGACGGGTGATGAAAAAAGTCTGGTACAAAAACAGCGAAGCGCAAGCAGCCCACAAAAAAGGAAGGGATAAAAAAAAGCGCTATGAGCGCGGGCGACAGGCGACAGGCGACAGGCGACAGGCGACAGGCGACAGGCGACAGGCGACAGGCGACAGGCGACAGGCGACAGGCGACAGGCGACAGGCGACAGGCGACAGGCGACAGGCGACAGGCGACAGGCAGGAATGATGACCCGTGCGCCTGTTTTAAGCGATACCTGTTTTCAGCGTGCCCCCGCCTTCAGCAAATGCGCAGCATCAGGCGCGAAGACCCGACGTACAAAAACCGCACCGCTACCTCTGAGACAGGCCGCGGCGCAGCGGAGGGGCGAATCAGGCCGCTTTGGTGCGTTTACGCGCGCTGTGCAGCGCGACAGCGCCCTCGTCAGCTTCAGCTGCGTCTTCCTGAGGAGACTGTACCGCGTCGTTGGTTTGCTCGCTCGTTTCCTGCGGCAGACGCCCGGTGCGCACGATAGTGTTAAGGTTGTCTTTCTGTTCCGCCATCCACAGCGCCAGCTGTTCAACCTGACCTTCCGCAAAACCGACAGGCGCCTGCTCCAGCCAGCCTTCCAGGGCTTCGGCTAAATCGAGCATTTTGTCCCAGGCGTCGGCTTCCTTTTTACTGGCAAATGACATTTTTTCCACACCCTCACGGATTACGACGTATTTAATTTCTACCGCCATGATGCAACTCCCGTTACTGTATTTATATACAGTATAACGCCGTCAGGCACGAAAAGCAAACGGGCGCGCGCTGCGCAAAGCAAACGTTTTCGTATATACTGCCGCCAGAATTTCACACAGCAGGAAATCAGCTATGGCTATGTTAGGAACCGCTCTGCGCCCGTCAGCAACCCGCGTGATGCTGCTCGGTTCAGGGGAACTGGGAAAAGAAGTCGCGATTGAGTGCCAGCGTCTTGGTATCGAAGTGATCGCCGTTGACCGCTATGCCGATGCGCCTGCCATGCAGGTGGCGCACCGCAGTCACGTTATTAATATGCTCGACGGCGCGGCGCTGAAGAATCTGGTGGCGCAGGAGATGCCGGATTTTATCGTGCCGGAGATAGAAGCCATCGCCACCGACGCGCTCGTCGAGCTTGAAGAGCAGGGTCAGCGCGTGGTGCCGACCGCGCGCGCCGCGCGTCTGACCATGAACCGTGAAGGCATTCGTCGGCTCGCTGCGGAAGAGCTCGGGCTGCCGACGTCCGCCTATCGCTTCGCCGACAACGAGGCGCAGTTTCGCGAGGCCGTCTCGCAGATTGGCCTGCCCTGCATCGTCAAACCGGTGATGAGCTCCTCCGGCAAAGGCCAGAGCGTTATCCGCAGCGCCGATGCGCTGGATGCCGCCTGGCAGTACGCCCAGCAGGGCGGACGCGCCGGCGCGGGCAAAGTCATCGTCGAAGGCGTGGTGAAATTCGATTTCGAAATCACTCTGCTGACCGTTAGCGCCGCAGACGGCGTGCATTTCTGCGCGCCGATCGGCCATCGCCAGGAAGATGGTGACTACCGCGAATCCTGGCAGCCGCAGCAGATGAGTGATGTGGCGCTGGCGCGCGCGCAAGAGATTGCGCAGAAGGTGGTGCAGGCGCTCGGCGGCTATGGTCTTTTCGGCGTGGAGCTGTTTGTCTGCGGCGACGAGGTGGTGTTCAGCGAAGTGTCGCCGCGCCCGCACGATACCGGCATGGTGACGCTAATCTCTCAGGATCTCTCCGAGTTCGCGCTGCATGTGCGCGCGTTCCTCGGCCTGCCGGTGGGCAGCATTCGCCAGTATGGCCCCGCGGCCTCGGCGGTGATCCTGCCGACGCTCAAGAGTGACGACGTAAAATTTGGCGCGCTGTCCGGCGCGCTCGGCGCGGGGTTGCAGCTGCGTCTGTTCGGGAAGCCGGAAATTGATGGCACTCGCCGTCTCGGCGTGGCGCTCGCTACCGGCGAGACGATTGACGACGCCGTCGCGCGCGCCAACGCTTCTGCCGCGAGTGTGGCGGTTAAAGGCTAAAAAAAACGCGCCGCCTTCTCAGGCGGCGCGTTTGTATCACATGGCGCAATATTACTGCGCGCCTTCCACCGCTTCGCGAGCCAGTTTCGTGATGCGATCCCAGTCGCCCGCTTCCATCGCGTCCGCCGGCACCAGCCAGGAGCCGCCGATGCACAGCACGCTTTTCAGCGCCAGGTAGTCGCGGTAGTTCGCCGGAGAGATGCCGCCGGTCGGGCAGAAACGCACCTGGGAGAACGGACCTGCGATAGCCTGCAGCGCTTTGGTGCCGCCGTTCGCTTCCGCCGGGAAGAATTTGAACTCTTTCAGGCCGTAATCCATGCCCAGCATCAACTCGGACACGGTGCTGATGCCCGGGATCAGCGGGATAGCGCCTTCGGTCGCGGCTTTCAGCAGCGGCTCGGTAAGGCCAGGGCTGATGGCGAACTGCGCGCCGGCTTCGGTCACTTCTTTCAACTGCTGCGCGTTGAGCACGGTGCCCGCGCCGACGATGGCCTCCGGCACGTCTTTGGCGATAGCGCGGATAGCGTCCATCGCGCACGGGGTGCGCAGGGTCACTTCCAGTACGCGTACGCCGCCTGCCAGTAGCGCCTTCGCCATCGGGACCGCATGCTCCAGCTTGTTAATCACAATCACCGGCACGACCGGACCGCTTTTCAGGATCTGCTCGGCACTCGTTTTCCAGTTTTTCATCTGTGGATCTCTCCCGCCATTTTTAAAAAGTGAGGTGCGCGCCTGCGCACCTGATAGTCAGAAATCGATGCAGGTCGCGCCCTGCTCCGCCCCGGACAGCTTTTCACGCAGCGCGCCGAACAGCTCGCGCCCCGTTCCCACGCGCTGGGCGCTGAGATCCGGGTGGTACGGCTCGCGGCGCGCCAGCTCGGCGTCATCCACCAGCAGCGTCAGTTCGCCAGTCTGGCCATTCACGCGGATAATATCGCCGTCGCGCACTTTCGCGAGCAGGCCGCCGTCGTAAGCTTCAGGCGTCACATGGATGGCCGAAGGCACTTTCCCCGACGCGCCGGAAAGGCGACCGTCCGTGACCAATGCAATTTTGAAACAGCGGTCCAATAATACACCAAGCGGCGGCATAAGTTTATGTAATTCTGGCATACCGTTCGCTTTTGGCCCCTGATGTCTTACTACCACGACACAGTCGCGATCCAGCAGCCCGGCTTCAAAGGCAGGCATAACGTCATGCTGGCTCTCGAACACCACGGCAGGCGCTTCCACCACCTGGTTTTCCGCTGGTACGGCGGAGGTTTTCATGACCGCACGGCCCAGATTGCCGCTCAGCACTTTGGTGCCGCCATGCACTGAAAACGGCTTGTCGATGGTGGCGATAATGGCGTTATCGAGCGAGGCTTGCGCCCCGTCGCGCCAGGCGAGTTCGCCGTTGTCGAGCCACGGCTCCTGGGTGTAACGCGCAAGCCCAAAGCCCGCCACGGTATTGACATCCTCATGCAGCAGGCCGCCTTTCAGCAGCTCGCGCATCAGCACCGGCACGCCGCCTGCGGCCTGGAAGTGGTTGATATCCGCCGGGCCATTCGGGTAAAGACGCGCCAGCAGCGGCACCGCCTCGGAGAGCTCCGAGAAGTCGTCCCAGTTGATGATGATGCCCGCCGCGCGCGCCATCGCCACCAGATGCATGGTGTGGTTCGTGGAACCGCCGGTCGCGAGCAGCGCCACAATGCCGTTCACCACCACTTTTTCATCCACCAGTTTGCCAAGCGGCATCCACGCGTTGCCATTGCCGGTAAGACGCGTTACCTGACGCGCGGCGGCGGCGGTGAGCGCCCGGCGCAGCGGCGCGTCCGGGTGCACAAACGAGGAGCCCGGCAGCTGCATCCCCATAAATTCAATCACCATCTGGTTGGTGTTGGCGGTGCCGTAGAAGGTACAGGTGCCCGGTTCATGATAAGAGGCCGCCTCGGATTCCAGCAGCGCCGTGCGATCCACTTTGCCTTCAGCGTAAAGCTGGCGGATGCGCACTTTTTCTTTATTCGGCAGCCCGCTCGACATGGGGCCGGACGGAATAAATACGGCGGGCAGATGCCCGAACGACAGCGCCGCCATCACCAGCCCCGGCACGATTTTGTCGCATACGCCGAGATAGAGCGCGCCGTCGAACATATTATGCGAAAGCCCCACCGCCGCCGACATGGCGATGACTTCACGGCTCAGCAGCGACAGCTCCATACCGTCCTGGCCCTGGGTGACGCCGTCGCACATCGCCGGTACGCCGCCTGCGACCTGCGCGACGGCGCCGACGCTGTGCAGCGCCTCACGGATCTGCTGAGGATAATTTTCGTAAGGCTGGTGCGCGGAGAGCATATCGTTATAGGAGGTGATAATGCCGATATTGTTACGCAGCATGCTTTTCAGCGCCGCTTTATCATCAGGCTGGCAGGCGGCGAAACCGTGGGCCAGGTTACCGCAGGCAAGGCTCGCGCGATGAACGGTCTGGCTTTTGGCCTGCTCAATGCGCGCCAGATAGGCTTCACGCGTGGCGCGGGAGCGTTCGGAGATGCGTTGTGTTACCCGTAACAATTTAGGATGCATAAAAATTCCTCTCTGGTATCTGCTGAGGCCGCCCGATTTGCGTTGCGCAACACCGCAGGGTTTTCACGTACACGCGCCAGCCGCGCCTCTCAGGAGCAAAATCGCTTCAGCCAGTGTAATGAAAAAAGCCCCGCTGGTGAATCCAGACGGGGCTTGAAAATGGAATTTTTTACACAACTCGTGTTCCGGATCATGTTACCGGTAAAGTAACAACGCTCCGGCGCGGGGGATTACTCGAATTCGCTCCAGGAACGGCCATCGCGGGTGATCATCGCCACGGACGCGACAGGCCCCCAGGTGCCCGCCTGATACGGCTTCGGCGCATCGTTGTCCGCCGCCCACGCTTCGGTGATGGAGTCGACCCATTTCCACGCCTCTTCCACTTCATCACGACGCACGAACAGCGCCTGGATGCCGCGCATGGTTTCCAGCAGCAGGCGCTCGTAAGCGTCCGCCAGATGGCTTTCGTTGAAGGTTTCGGAGTAGCTCAGATCCAGCTTGGTGGTTTGCAGATTATGCTTGTGATCCAACCCCGGCACTTTGTTAAGCACCTGGATATCCACGCCCTCGTCCGGCTGCAGGCGGATGGTCAGCTTGTTCTGCGGCAGCTCCTGCCAGGACTCTTTAAACAGGTTGAGTTCCGGGGTTTTGAAATAGACCACGACTTCAGAGCACTTCGCCGGCAGACGTTTGCCAGTGCGCAGGTAGAACGGCACGCCCGCCCAGCGCCAGTTGTCGATATCCACGCGGATAGCGACAAACGTTTCGGTATGGCTGGTTTTGTTCGCGCCCTCTTCTTCCAGATAGCCCGGCACTTTTTTGCCCTGGGCGAAACCGGCGGTGTACTGGCCGCGCACCGTTTTCTCGCGCACGTTAGTACGATCGATCCGGCGCAGGGATTTCAGTACTTTCACTTTTTCATCACGAATGCTGTCGGCGGTCAGATCTGACGGCGGCGACATCGCGATCATGCAGAGGACTTGCAGCAGGTGGTTTTGGATCATATCGCGCATCTGGCCCGCCTGATCGAAATACCCCCAGCGGCCTTCGATACCCACCTCTTCGGCCACGGTGATTTCCACGTGATCGATAGTGCGGTTGTCCCAGTTGTTGACGAACAGGGAGTTGGCAAAGCGCAGCGCCAGCAGGTTCAGCACCGTTTCTTTACCAAGGTAGTGGTCGATACGGTAAACCTGGCACTCTTCGAAATATTTACCGACCTGGTCATTGATTTCGCGGGAGGTTTCAAGCGACGTGCCGAGCGGTTTTTCCATGACGACGCGCGCCGGTTTGGCGTTAAGCTTCGCCGCGCCCAGCCCGTCGCAGATCGCGCCGAATGTGCTGGGCGGCATCGCGAAATAGTTAATGGTGACGCGGTTCTTCTGATCGAGCATGTCGCCAAGACGGGTAAACGCGGCGGTGTCATTCACGTCGAGATTACAGAAATCGAGACGGCCGCTTAACGTTTCCCACAGGGTTTCGTCGATTTTCTCTTTCATGAAGGTTTCAAGCGCTTCACGGACGACTTTGGTATAGGCTTTTTTATCCCAGTCCGCGCGGCCCACTCCCAGAATGCGGGTCTCAGGATGGATTTGCCCCGCTTTTTCGAGCTGATAAAGGGAAGGCAACAGTTTTCGGCGCGCCAGATCGCCTTTGGCGCCGAAAATTACCAGGTCGCACGCCTGCGCTGTTTGCGTTACCGCCATGTCTTTCTCCTCGTTTCGGAATCCCTGTCGGGACAGGTCATCATTGTAATTTTCTTACACTGCACTCTACTGCTTTTACGTCTTTCAGGATACTCCTAAGCATCTGGCGCAGGTCATTAAACCGCCGTTCAACCGCGATTATCGCTGAGAAACCGGGCTGTTGCGCGCGGCGGACGCTTTTTCCGCCGCGGCCGCCATAACAAAATCAGACCGCGATCATGTTATGAAAAAAAACAACAACTTTGTTCGCGCGCGCGAGCCCACGCCGTCATTATCAGGAGTATATTCTTGATAAAACTAATCGTTGTTTCCCAATCGTGTGAAATGACTTTCTCTGCGGGTCACATGTTAGCAATGAACATGCTGGAAAAGATCCAGTCGCAACTGGAACATCTGAGTAAATCCGAACGCAAAGTCGCCGAAGTGATTCTGGAATCGCCGTCTCAGGCCATTCACTCCAGTATCGCGACACTCGCGAGCGAAGCGGGCGTGAGCGAGCCGACCGTCAATCGTTTCTGCCGCAGCCTTGATACCAAAGGCTTTCCCGATTTTAAACTGCATCTCGCCCAGAGCCTCGCCAACGGCACGCCGTATGTGAATCGCAACGTCGATGAAGATGACAGCGTCGAAGCCTATACCAGCAAAATTTTCGAGTCGGCGATGGCAAGCCTCGACCACGTGCGCCAGTCGCTCGATATGACGACGGTCAACCGCGCGGTGGACATGCTCACTCAGGCCAAAAAAATCGCCTTTTTCGGGCTGGGCTCGTCGGCGGCCGTGGCGCATGACGCCATGAATAAGTTTTTTCGCTTTAACGTGCCGGTGGTCTATTCCGAAGATATTGTCGTGCAGCGTATGAGTTGCATGAACGGCGGCGCCGATGACGTCGTGGTGCTTATCTCGCACACTGGCCGCACCAAAAGTCTCGTTGAGCTGGCGCGGCTGGCGCGCGAAAACGACGCGCTGGTGCTCGCCATTACCTCGCGCGGATCGCCGCTCGCCCGTGAGGCGAGTCTGGCGCTGCTGCTGGACGTACCGGAAGATACCGACATCTATATGCCGATGGTGTCGCGGCTCGCCCAGTTGACCGTCATCGACGTCCTGGCGACCGGCTTTACGCTGCGTCGCGGCGCAAAATTCCGGGATAACTTGAAGCGAGTCAAAGAAGCGCTCAAGGAATCGCGTTTTGATAAGACCTTACTGGTTTCTGACGACCAGTAAGCATATTGATAACAAAGTTGTAACTTATAAAGCCATTCGGTTATGGTTTGTGTCTCTTTCGAAACAGGCCACCGCGCCGAATTTTTGTTCACGCAACACCAAAGTTGTTTCAGTCAACGGAGTAATACATGTCCAGACGGCTTCGCAGAACCAAAATCGTTACCACGTTAGGCCCGGCTACCGACCGCGATAATAACCTGGAAAAAATTATCGCCGCCGGCGCGAACGTAGTACGCATGAACTTCTCGCACGGGACGCCGGAAGATCATCAGCTTCGCGCTGATAAAGTCCGCGAGATCGCGGCCAAACTGGGACGTCACGTCGCTATCCTTGGCGACCTCCAGGGGCCGAAGATCCGCGTTTCCACCTTCAAAGAAGGCAAAGTTTTCTTAAACATCGGTGACAAATTCCTGCTGGATGCCAACCTCGGCAAAGGCGAAGGCGATAAAGAAAAAGTCGGTATCGACTATAAAGGCCTGCCAGCGGATGTGGTGCCGGGCGATATCCTGCTGCTGGACGACGGTCGCGTGCAGCTGAAAGTGCTGGACGTTCAGGGCATGAAAGTGTTCACCGAAGTGACTGTGGGCGGCCCGCTCTCCAACAACAAAGGCATCAACAAGCTGGGCGGCGGCCTTTCCGCCGAAGCGCTGACCGAAAAAGACAAAGCGGACATTATCACCGCCGCGAAAATCGGCGTGGATTATCTGGCCGTCTCCTTCCCGCGCTGCGGCGAAGATCTCAACTATGCACGCCGTCTGGCGCGCGATGCAGGCTGCGACGCGAAAATCTGCGCTAAAGTAGAGCGCGCCGAAGCGGTATGCAGCAATGAAGCGATGGATGACATTATTCTGGCGTCTGACGTCGTGATGGTGGCGCGCGGCGATCTGGGCGTTGAAATCGGCGATCCGGAGCTGGTGGGCATCCAGAAAACCCTGATTCGTCGTGCCCGTAAGCTGAATCGTGCCGTCATTACCGCGACCCAGATGATGGAGTCGATGATAACCAACCCGATGCCGACCCGCGCCGAAGTCATGGACGTGGCGAACGCCGTGCTGGACGGCACCGACGCGGTCATGCTTTCCGCAGAAACCGCGGCGGGTCAGTACCCGGCGGAAACCGTGTCAGCGATGGCACGCGTCTGCCTGGGCGCTGAGAAGATCCCAAGCATCAACGTCTCCAAACACCGCCTGGACGTGGAGTTTGATAACGTCGAAGAAGCGATCGCGATGTCGGCAATGTACGCCGCCAACCACCTGAAAGGCGTAAGCGCGATTATCACCATGACCGAATCGGGCCGTACCGCGCTGATGACATCCCGTATCAGCTCCGGTCTGCCAATTTTCGCCATGTCCCGCCACGAGCGCACCCTGAACCTTACCGCCCTCTATCGCGGCGTGACGCCGGTCTATTTCGACAGCGCCAACGACGGCGTGGCGGCGGCGCAGGATGCGGTGAATCTGCTGCGCGACAAAGGCTATCTGGTGACCGGCGATCTGGTGATCGTCACCCAGGGCGACATGATGGGCACCACTGGCAGCACCAACACCACCCGCGTGCTGACTGTTGACTAAGCGCACAAAAAAGTGCCGGTGTCAAGTCTTCGGCTCAAATCAAGAAGGGCTTGAAACCGTATATGGGACAGTAGGTTAGCTCCTTTCGGGGCCGCTTTGAAGAAGAGCGGCGTCGTCGGCTAGGAGCGACATAGGAGCTTTGGGAGAGAAAGCCGCATCGCACTGTGTAGTGCTCGATTGCCGAGGAACGGCGGGCCTGTCGCATCATCATAGCCCAACAGGCTCGGCGGCATCCAGAATGAAGAACGCGCAGCCTGGGCTGCGCGTTCGATGGATGCCGTTGAATAGTATGCGGTGCAATCATGGCGGCTTCGGTGGTGCGCTGCGGGTCGCCGTGCCCTTCCTGAATCCTCGATCGCCCGCCATGAACGCTTCCAGCATATGCGGGATCAGCGTCGCCGCATCGACTGCCTCGCCATACGCCTGCGCGTGTAGCGCGGCGTAGCGGTCGAGGTCGGCTTTTAAACTGGTCGGGCAAACGAAAGTCAGCTTGGTGCTCTCGGTCTTCGGCAGCGGGCCAAGCCGCAGCTTCTTGGTCGTGCTCATCGTGAAGTCCCCCGGTTGAAGAACAGCGGCTGGTACGGCCGCAGCACCAGATCCCGGTTGACGATGATGCGAACCGGCAGGCCCGGTCGTTGCGTCAAGGTCGGCTGAATGTTGAGGTTGCGCCGGGTCATCTCCTGGCCGACCTGATTGATGCTGTCTTGCGCGCTGTCGCGCCCAGCGATGATGACGCGATCACCATCCTGCCGGTTCTCCGGCGCGGCCAGCTCGGCACCGACGCCCAGCAGCGTGGTGAGTGCCGCACCGGCAAAGATGCGGCCCCAGTGGTAGTCCACATCGTCCTCCAGCCCGGCATAGCCGGCTGGGTCGGTGCCGGCCAGGTTGTCGAGCGTGAGCGAAGACGTGTCCGGCAGGATGATCCGGTTCCAGACGACTTGAACGCGGCTCTGCCCGTAGCTGACCTGGCTGTTGTATTTGCCCAGGATGCGCGAACCCTGCGGAATCAGCAGGAAGCGCCCGGTGGCTGTGTCATAGACCGGCTCCGTCACCGTGGCGATCACGTCGCCGGGCAAGTCCGACTTGATGCCCGTCACCAAGGCACCTGCGACCACCGTTCCGGCCATGACCTGATACGGCGAAGTTGGCAGGGTCAGATTGCCGGAATTACGGGTTTCAGTGGAGCCACCTTTCAGGAAAGCCTCTTTCTGGTCTTGCCGGTTTTGCACCGCTGTCGGGTCAGCAGGCTGGGCCGCCGTGGAGGCCGGCCCGGCCGCCAGCGGGTCAAACGCCGCATTGGCGGCGAAGCCCGGCGCAGCGGCCACCTGTGTCTGCGCCACCGGCGCCGCATTCTGCCCTCCCGAGCGGAAGAACACGGACGAGGCCGCGGCCGCTTCGGCTTCTTTGCGCAGAGCATCGTTCGGGTCGTGGCCGGGGGCCGCGTAGGCGGCCGTCGCCGGCTGCTGCGACTTCACGATGGCAGGGCCAAGATCGCCCGGCAGCGGCGGCCCCAGTTCGGGAACGGCAGGCGGCAACGCCGGCGGCAGCTTGGAGTAGTCCGTCGGCAGCGCATCCAGTCCTTCCGACTTCGAGACACGATCGACGTTGTAAAGCTCGGTCTGCTCGCCCGCACCGCGCCGCTGAGGTTGCAGCGACCACATCAGCGCGCCGAGCACGGCCACCGCCAGGACGCCGGCGAGGATGGCCAGCGTGCGCCGATTCAGGCGCGTGACCGGGCGCGGCTGGGCGCGCAGCGCCACCGCCTCGGGAGCGATCTTGCCCGCCGCCTGCGGCGCGGCAAGGTCGGGAGTGTCATCCTGGCTCATGGTCAGTTCCTCCGCGCAACGCCATCGGTGCGCTCGATCCGCACCAAGTCGCCGCCGTCGCCGCCCAGCCGCAGTTCGGCCGCGCCGAACAGGCGATCCACGACGTAGTACGGCGCGCGGAAACGGTAGTTCACCAATTGCCCGTCGCCCTGCGCGCCGATGACAAACAGCGGCGGCAACTCGCCCTGAGCAATGCCGGCCGGAAACTGGATATAGACCTTCTCTCCATCATCGAAGGCGCGTAGCGGCTTCCACGGCGGGTTGCTGCCCGATACCGCGTAGCGGAAGCGGATCTTGTCCAGCGACAGGCCCGTATCGACAGGCGTTGTCGCCTGCGCAGCCTGCGCCTGGCGCTGCAACGCGAGCATCCGGTCTTTCGGGTAGTCCCAGGATACCGACGCCATCCATGCCTTCTCGGTCGAGGTCAGCTCCAGCAGGTAGGTGCGCCGACTGGTGGTGATGACGAGATTGGTTTTCAGACCGGAACGGATGGGCTTGACCAGCACATTGACGCGCAGATCGGCCCCGCCGCCGCTGGACGTGTCGCCCACGATCCAGCGCACGGTATCGCCGGCGGCGACCGTCACCAGTTCCTCGCCCGGTTGAAGCGAAACCACCGTCACGCGCCCCGGCGACGCATAGACCTGATAAAGCGCGCCATCGGTGAACGGCCACACCTGAATCGCGTTGACGTAGCCCTCACGGGTAGGCGCGATACGCGCTTCTGCATTGGCACGGGAAACGCGCACCTTTTCGTCGGCCGGCTCCGGCGCAGCGGGGGCTTCATCGACTTCCGGCAGCGGCTTCAACTGCGCTGGCAGCGCCAGCGGTTCAGGGACGGCGACGACTTCGACGGGCTTGGGCGGTTCGGGCAACGGCTGGGCCAGCACCGGCTCGTCGAGCGAGATGGACGGCGGCGGCTTGCCCTGCGAGGCGCAGCCCGCGAGGGCCAGCAGCGTCAAAGGAAAAACGTAAAGGCGGAAACGAAGTTTCATGGTTTGGCTCCTTCGGAAGAATCCAGTTCGCGGCTCCATGACAGTCCGTTGACGTAGATACCCAATGGGTTCTTGCGCAGGCGCTGTTCGGTACGCGGGGTTTGCAGGACGGTCGAAAGCACGGCGTTCCAGCGTTCGGTGCCGGCGGGCGCACCGTTGACGTAGCGCTGCTCTGTCCAGCGCACGTTGAAAGACGTGTCGCTGGCGCGAACCACGCTGGTGATCTGCACCGTCACCGATTCCTTGCCGATGCGGGCGAATGGGTCATTGGTGCGGGCGTAGTCGTTGAGCACCGCCGCGCCCTTGTCGGTGGTGTAGTCGTAGGCATCGAGCCAGTTCTGCCGCACCACGATGGGATCGATGGACAGCGAGCGAACCAGCGTCACGAAGCGCGCCAGGTGGTGCGCGATCTGCGCGTCGCCGGGCCGGTACGGCGTGGCGGCCTCACCTACGGCGCGCACCTGCCCGGCCTGATCGACCTCGATGACATAGGGCGTCACGATGGACTGCGCCGAGCGCCACACCAGGCCGCCGGCCATCAGCAGCGCGAGCACTAGGCAGCCGAAGGCCATCAGTCGCCAGTTCTTGGCCTGCATGCGAGCCGAGCCGATACGGTCGTCCCATACCTGGGCGGCGGCTTGATACGGGGTGGCAGGCTGCGGCGTATCGGCGTAGCGCACCTGCGGGCGTTTGAATCGCATGGGTGTTCTCCTTGAAGGTTAGGTATCGGAATCCCGCAGGCTCGGGCCTTGCCCGGAGCCGCCGCCGTCGCCGCCGCGCAGCGTGTGGGCAGCAGTGGTCGCGGCATGGGTGGCCTGCTGGCGCCGGTGCATCCGCTTGGCCCAGGCCGGTTGCTCTTGCTTCTGCGAGCCTGCGGCGCCGTCTGCGGTCTGGCCGGGGCCAGCACCGTCGCTGCCGGCTTCTGTGCCGTTCCAGCCAGCGCGGAAGAAATCGGCCATCTTCTGCCCCGCAGCGGAAGCTCCAGAGGCGACGCGGCGGCCTGCGGCTTGTGCGCCGGTCTTGGCGACATTGCCGAGGCCAGCCGCCGCGCCCTTGGCACCGCCGCCGGCCGCAGTGGAACCGGCCTGGAACGCCGATCGGGCACTGCCGGCCGCCGAAGTCGCGGCACGCGCCCCGGCACCGGCCAGCTTTGCGGCCGCCGGGGCCATTCGTGCACCGGCCATGACGGCGCCGCCCACGCCCGTTGCGGCGGCGCCGATGGCAACGCCGGTGCCGACAGCGCCGACCGCAGCACCAGCCATCGCGCCCGCACCAAGCTGCGGCGCACCGGACACCAGGCCGGTGGCGATACCGGGTCCGAAAATGCCCAGCGCAAGCAGCGCGAGCGAGGCCAGCATCACGACCAGCGCGTGGTCGATGGATGGCTCGTCGGGATGCACCTGGAACTCGGCGAACAGGCCGGAACCGATGCCGACGATGACGGCCAGCACCAAGACCTTGATGCCTGACGACACCACGTTGCCCAGCACCTTTTCCGCGAGGAACGAGGTCTTGTTCCAGAGTGCAAACGGGATCAAGACGAAGCCGGCGAGCGTGGTCAGCTTGAACTCGATCAGCGTGATGAAAAGCTGTACCGCCAGCACGAAGAAGCAGAGGATCACCACCAGCCAGGCGATGAACAGCACCACGATGGGGTCGATGTTCACGAACACCTCGGGGAACCCAGCCATGTCCCCGATCTGTTCCAGAATCGGCGCGGCAGCGTCGATGCCGGTCTTCGCCAGCCGGCCAGGCTGAAGGAAGTTCTCCATCGTGATGGCCGAGCCGGTCGCGGTGATCCCCAAGCCGGCGAACGAGCGGAACACGATGCTCGCCAGCCAGTTGAAGTTGCCGATGATGTAGGCGAACGCGCCGACATAGAGCACCTTGCGCAGCAGCTTGGCGATCACGTCATCGCCCTGGCCGGTGGCGTGGCTCATGGCCCAATAAAGACCAGCGATCGTCATGTCGATGACGATGAGTGTGGCGGTGAGAAACGCCACTTCGCCCTGCAACAAACCGAAGCCCGAGTCGATGTAGCGCGAGAACGTATCGAGGAAACGGTCGATGATGGTCACGTCGTTCATGGCGAATCCTCGGACGGAGTGAGCAGAACGGCGCCCTCTGGCAATTCATCTGCGGGCGTATCGAAGCTCGGCGGAATCGGCGGAAGTTCAGCCAGCGAGTTGTATTCGTCCGGCCCGGTATGGCCGGCGAAAAAGCGCCGCCGGAAGGCTTCGGCGGCGGCGCGGCAGGCATCCTCGCCCACGGCCTGCCGGTCGGCCGCGCATTGCCCGCGCAATGCCTTGAGCCGCACCGGATCTGCGGCCAGGGCGTCGGCCAGGTTCTCGGCCGGCTGCTGGCCGCACGCGGTCAGCAGCACGGCCAGCAGGACGGAAGCGCTTCGCATGGCCGCCTCCGGTCAGTTGTTGTAGAAGTTGACGGACTGCGGCGTGTACGGCGTGCCGGTGCCGAGGAAGCGCCGCCGCACTTCGCGGGCGCGCTCCATAGCCGCCGCTTGCCGCGCCAGTTCCAGCGAAGCGGCCCGGTCTTGCGTGATCTGGAGCTGCTGCCCCTGGATCGACTGCTTGGCCTGCAAAGCCAGGAGCTGGTTCGTCGCCTGCATCGCTTGCAGCGCGCCGGTCGCCGATTGGCTCTGGTTCACGAGGTCGGCCAGCGCGCTTTCGTCTTGGGCGAGGTTCTGCGACACCTGCGCCTGCATCCGCATCGCGGTGTGCAGGCCGTTCAAGGTGTTCTGCCAGCGTTCGCGGGCGTCCTGCGCCATGCGGTCGCCGCTGATGGTGGCGGCGTACTGTTCCGGGTACAGGCGGGCGAACGTGGCATCCATGCTCTGCACGTCGTAGGCCAAGCCGCGCGCCTCGGCGATCAGGCGCTCGGTGGTGGCGAGCGTCGAGCGCAGGCGGTTGACGATGTTGAAGTCGAGGTTTGCCAGATTCCTGGCCTGGTTCATCAACATCTGCGCCTCGTTCTGGAGCTGGTTGATCTGGTTGTTGATCTGTTCCAGCGTGCGCACGGCGGTCAGCGTGTTCTGCACGAAGTTGGACGGGTCGAACACCGTCAGCGCGGATGCGGGCTGCATGGCCAGCAGAAATACCGACAACACAGCAGCGAGTGAGACAGAGAGCAAACGGGGCTTGGTCTTCATAGTGAAACCTCCAGCGGTTGAGAAGCGAGAAAGGAAGCTGCCGCCGGAGCGGACGGCAGCAGGTCGGCGGCCCAGCCGAGGCCGCGATGGCGCAGCCACGCGCCGGCGAAGCCGGGAGCGCCGGCCTGCGTCAGCACGCGGTCAATATCGCGTTGGTCTTGAGGGGTGGATGCGCCCGCGAATGCGAGCGCGACAGGCCCCAGGTCGAGGTCGAATAGGCGGTTGCCGAGGCGCGACTGGTAGTAGTAGTCGCGCTTGGGCTGCGCGGTGGCGACGATCTCGATCTGCCGGCTGTTGAGCCCGAAGCCCTCGTAGATCGTGCGAATCTGCGGCTCGGTCGCCTGCGGATTAGGTAAGAAAATCCGACTGGCGCAACTCTCGATGATCGCGGGCGCGATGGTCGAATCCTTGATGTCGGCCAGCGACTGCGTGGCGAAGATGACGCTGACGTTTTTTTTCCTGAGCGTCTTGAGCCATTGCCGGATGCGGGCCGCGAAAGATGGCTCATCAAGGAATAGCCACGCTTCATCGAGGATCAGCAGCGTCGGCGCACCGTCGAAACGCTCGTCGAAGCGGGCGAACAGGTAGCGCAGCACCGCTTGCACGGCGGCGGGGCTGTGCATCAGTTCTTCCATCTCGAAGCCCTGCACGTCGGCCATGCCCAGCCGGTCGTGGTCAGCGTCCAGCAGCTTGCCGTGTGCGCCGCCCAGCACATAGGGCGCGAGCGCTTGGCGCAGCGCGTTGGACTGCAATAACACCGACAAGCCGGTCATGGTGCGCTGCTCCACCGGCGCACCGGCAAGGCTTCTCAGCGCCGACCAGATGGCAGCCTTCTCGTCCGGGCCGACCGTCACGCCTTCGTGCAGCAGCCGGCCCTCCACCCATTCCGCGGCCCAGGTGCGGTAGCCCTCGTGGGCAATTCGCGCGAGTGGCTGGAAGGCGATGCCGCCATCGGCACCGAGGTCGTAGTGCTCACCGCCAAGGCCGAGGATGGTGGCGCGCATCGAGCGCCCCATGTCGAAGGCGAAGATCCGCGAGCCGAAGTAGCGCCGGAACTGCATGGCCAGGATGGCGAGCAGCACCGACTTGCCCATGCCAGTCGGCCCGGCGACAAGGGTGTGGCCCACGTCGCCGATGTGCGTTACCAGCCGGAACGGCGTCGCACCATCGGTGCGTGTCACGATCAGCGGCGGGCCGTCGAGGTGGTCGTTCTTCTTCGGCCCGGCCCATACCGCTGACATCGGCATCATGTGCGCCAGGTTCAGCGTCGAAACGATGGGCTGACGCACGTTCGCGTATGCGTTGCCGGGGACGGACGACAGCCAGGCATCGACCGCGTTGAGGGTTTCGGGGATCGTCACGAAGCCCCGGCCTTGGATAACGCGCTCCACCATGCGCAGCTTCTCGTCGGCCACGGCCGGGTCGGCGTCGAGCACCGTCACCGTGGCGGTGAGGTAGCCGAAGGCGACTTGATCGCTGCCCAGTTCCTGCAAGGCGGCATCGGCGTCGGCGGCCTTGTTGCTGGCATCGGTATCGACCAGCGGGCTTTCCTGCTGAAAGATCGTTTCGCGCAGCAGCGCGATGACGTTCTTGCGCTTGGCGAACCATTGGCGCCGCAAGCGCCCCAACTCCCGTTCCGCCTCGGCTTTGTCGAGACACAGGAAGCGCGTATTCCAGCGATACGCAAAGCCCAGGCGGTTGAGGTCGTCCAAAATCCCCGGCCAGGTCGAGGTCGGGAAGCCTCGTACCGACACCACGCGCAGGTGCTGATCGCCCAGCATGGGCGCCAGGCCGCCGACCAGCGCGGCATCGGCCAGCAGCGCGTCGATATGGAACGGCACGTCGGGCACGCCGACGCGATAGCGGCGCGTGGAGACTGTGGCATGCAGGTAGGTCAGCGTCTGGCTGTCGTCCAGCCAGGCAATCTCCGGCATCACACCATCGAGCAGGTCGAACACGCGATCGGTCTCTGCCACGAAGGAATCGAGCCGACCGCGCCAGTCCACGCCCTCGGTGGGCCGGTTCTCGTACAGCATCCCAGCCGCACGGGCGCGAGACTCTTGCGGCGGTAGGTGTTGCAACGTGAAGTGATAGACGCTCTCGAAATGGCCATCCGACTCCTCGAACGCCGCGCGTCGCTCCTCATCCACCAGCCAGGACAGTGGTTCGGGAAAGGAGGACTGCGGATAGCTCGATGCCCGCATTCGCTCGGCCTCGATATAGAAGGCCCAGCCAGACCCGGTACGGCGAAGCGCGTTGTTCTGCCGCGCCGACGTGGCAATCAGTTCGCCCTGTGTCGCACTGTCCAGGTCGGGACCGCGAAACTGGAACGTGCGTTGAAACGAACCATCTTTGTTCAGTACAACGCCCGGCGCGACCAGCCCGGCCCAGGGCAGCCAGTCGGCAAGCAAGGCCGGGCGCTGACGATATTCGGCAAGGTTCAGCATGGCGTCCTCCCCTCACACGTCCAGAAGCGGGCGATGTTTGATATGCCGCGCGAAGACCTGCATGAACTGCGGATCGACGCGAGCACCCCATACGGCCAGCGAGTGGCCGACGATCCAGAGCACCACGCCGGGAATCCACAGTTGCAGGCCCAGTCCGACGGCGGCGGCCAGCGTGCCGTTGGCAATTGCCACGGTGCGCGGCGCGCCGCCCAGCAGGATTGGCTCGGTCAGCGAGCGATGCAGCGGCACCTCGAAGCCCGGAAGGTCGCTGGCCGTACTCATACGACGGCCCCGCCGGAGAACGAGAAGAACGACAGGAAGAACGAGGAAGCGGCGAACGCGATGCTCAACCCGAACACGATCTGGATCAGCTTGCGAAAGCCGCCGCTGGTGTCGCCGAAGGCCAGCGCCAGGCCCGTGGCGATGATGATGATGACCGCGACGATGCGTGCCACCGGCCCCTGGATCGAATCCAGAATCGACTGCAAGGGCCCCTCCCACGGCATCGAGGAACCGGCGGCTTGCGCCGTGCCCGCCAGCAACAGCAGCAGCGCGGCCAGCAGCAGCCCTTGCCCCGCAGGGCGGGCGAGGCTGCGCAGTCGCGCTAGGCCGGACAGGTGAGGAAGCGGATTTACGGAAAAGCGGAAAGAATCAACGTGCGTCATGGCAGTTCTCCAAGTTGGTTGGGGGACGGGGATGTGCAGCGGCGTCGGCTGCGAGAGGAGCCGGCGTCAGCTTGGGAAACGGCGTTTCCAGCGCGTCCGCCAGGCGATAGCCGGTGCCGTCGAAGCCGACGACACGGGCGATGGTTTCGACGTGGCGCTTGCGGCCGCGTCCGGCGATGTGAATGACGACGTTGACCGCCTCGGCGATCAGCGCCCGCGGCGGATTCACAGCGACTTCGAGAATCAACTGTTCGAGGCGCAGCAAGGCGCCCAGCGCGGAGCCGGCGTGGATGGTTGCAATGCCGCCGGGGTGGCCGGTGCCCCACACTTTGATGAGGTCGAGGGCCTCGCCGCCGCGCACCTCGCCGACGATCACGCGGTCAGGCCGCAGGCGCATCGTGGCCCGCACCAGCTCGGTCATGGTGACGACGCCGGCGCGGGTGCGCAGCGGCACATGGTCGCGGGCCGCGCATTGCAGCTCGATGGTGTCTTCGAGCACCAGCACGCGGTCGCCTGTGGCGGCGATCTCGGCCAGCAGCGCGTTCGCCAGCGTGGTCTTGCCGGTGCTGGTGCCGCCGGCGATCAGGATGTTCTGCCGCTCGCGCACGGCGCGGCGCAGGAACTCGGCCTGCCCGGCGGTCAGGATGCCGTCGGCCACGTAGCGATCCAGACCGATGATGCTCACGGCCCGCTTGCGCAGCGCGAAGGCTGGCCCCGGGGCGGCCGGTGGCAGGATGCCCTCGAAACGCTCGCCGGTTTCCGGCAGCTCGGCGGTCAAGAGCGGCTGGCTGCGATGCACCTCCGCACCGACATGCGCGGCTACCAGGCGGATGATGCGTTCGCCATCTGCTTCGGGCAGTTCCACGCCCAGCGGCGAGCGACCCGACGACAACCGATCCACCCACAGGGTGCGATCCGGGTTGAGCATGATTTCCACCACGTCCGGGTCTTCGAGCGCAGCGGCGATCAGCGGCCCCATCGCCGTGCGCAGCATCTGGATGCGGCGATCCTGGGACGCCGCTGCGGATGACCGGGGTTCGGGCGGGATCTGCGGAACGGCACTCATGATGCACGCTCCGCAGTTCGTTCATGGGCGGACGCCATCGCTGCTGCGTCATCCATCCGCATCGGATCGGGGTGCAATTCCTCCACCACGTCGCGCACCAGACTGCGGCCACGCAGCAGGTGACGGCCCAACTGCTCGACGAACTGCTCGAAGCGCGCCTTGCCCTGGGCGCGGGCCGCGTCCTGGTGGGCTTCTGGCACTGGCGTGCTGACGGTCAGGAAATAGCGGATGAACAGCGCCAGCGTTTCGATCTGGATGTTCTGGTCGCGCTCCAGGCGTTCGGTCTGCCGCGACAGTCGATCCAGCCGCTTGGCAATAGCGGCCTCACGCTGGTCGCCAGCATCCGGTGACAGCCAGGACGCCAAGGCCGCTGCGACGATGGAGGACTTGGACACACCTTTCTTGGCGGCCAGTTCGTCCAGGCGCTTGGCGTGCTCGGGCTGGATGAAAAGGTTGAGGCGGTATTGGCTCATAGGTCGATTCCGTCGTTGGGGTCGAGGGAAGCCAGCCGGGCCGTGCGCTGCATGGACGGGTCGAGCTGGCCGGGAAGTGGCAGCACCAGGTCGTCGTCATCGAGCAGAGCCAGGTCGTTCGCATGTGCGTCAGGCTCGGGGTCGTAGGCGACGGTTTCGGAGAGTTCGGGCTGGCGGCGCGGGCCGCCGTCATCGGTGCCGCCCAGGCCATCGGCGGATGCCGAGGCCGGCGCCGCAGGTACGGCCGGGATCGCCAAGCCGCTCCAGTCGTCGGGGTGGGCTGGCGGCGCGTCGGCGTACCTCCCGACTGCGAGCGCGGGCGGTGGCAGGACGCGATTCTTGAAATTGGCGTCGGCGTAGTAGCGCAGCTTCTTCGCGCGGATCGGGGCGACGCTGGACACCATGACCACGGCGTCATCGGGCGGAAGCTGCATCACCTCGCCGGGCGTCAGCAGCGGACGCGCGGTTTCCTGACGCGACACCATCAGGTGCCCCAGCCATGGAGCGAGCCGGTGGCCGGCGTAGTTGCGCTGCGCGCGAAGCTCGGTGGCAGTGCCGAGGGTTTCGGAAATCCTTTTCGCCGTCCTTTCGTCGTTGGTGGCGAAAGTCACCCGGACATGGCAGTTGTCGAGGATGGAATGGTTCTGCCCATACGCCTTGTCGATCTGGTTCAGGCTCTGAGCGATGAGAAAGCTGCGGATGCCGTAGCCGGCCATGAAGGCAAGTGCGGACTCGAAGAAGTCCAGACGACCCAGCGCCGGAAATTCGTCCAGCATCAGCAGCAGCTTGTGGCGGCGCGCGATGCCGTCGCTGCCATCGAGCGATTCGGTCAGCCGCCGCCCGATCTGGTTCAAGATGAGCCGGATCAGCGGCTTGGTGCGGCTGATGTCGGAAGGCGGCACGACCAGATAGAGCGATACCGGATGCTCGGCGGAAATCAGGTCGGCGATGCGCCAGTCGCAGCGCGACGTGACTTCGGCCACGGTCGGGTCGCGGTACAGACCGAGAAACGACATGGCGGTGGAGAGCACGCCCGACCGCTCGTTGTCTGACTTGTTCAGCACTTCGCGCGCAGCGGATGCGACAACCGGGTGAGGCGCATCGCCCAGGTGCTTCGTCGTCATCATCCGGTGCAGCGTCAGCTCGAAGGGACAAGCAGGGTCGCTGAGGAAGTTGGCGACGCCGCGTAGCGTTTTGTCCTCGCCCGCGTAGAGCACATGCAGGATCGCGCCGACCAGCAGCGCATGACTGGTCTTTTCCCAATGGTTCCTGCGCTCAAGCGCACCATCGGGATCGACCAGAATGTCCGCCACGTTTTGCACGTCGCGGACTTCATGCGCGCCGCGCCGGACTTCGAGCAGCGGGTTGTAGGCTGCCGACTGCGCATCCGTGGGGTTGAACAGGAGGCAGTGGCTAAACCGCGAACGCCAGCCTGCGGTGAGCGTCCAGTTCTCGCCTTTGATGTCGTGAACGACGACGGATGCGGGCCAACTCAACAAGGTGGGAACGACCAGGCCCACACCCTTGCCCGAGCGTGTGGGGGCGAAGGTCAGGACGTGTTCCGGGCCTTCATGGCGAAGGTACTGGCCGCGATGCAGCCCGAGGAAAACCCCGTCGGGCTGGATCAGACCGGCTTTGCGTATGTCGTCCGCATCGGCCCAACGTGCCGAACCGTAGGTGGTGACAAGGCGCGCTTGCCGCGAGCGCCACACCGACATGGCGATGGCGACCCCCACGGCCACCAGACCGCTGCCACCCGCGATAGCCCCGCCGATATCGAAGACGTGCGGCGCGTAGGCGTCAAAGAAGAACCACCACTCGAACAGCCGCCAAGGGTGATAGACCGGAGTTCCAAAGAAGTCGAACCACGGCGAGCCAAGGCGTAGTTGATAGCCCAGGGCGGCGGCTGTCCATTGCGTTGCACTCCACACGCCGGCGATCACGATGCCGAATACGGCGGCGATCTGCCCGAACAGTACGCCCTGAGCTTGCATCGACTGGCCTCCGATTTCCCTGCGCTGATTCCTCGTTCAAAAGCGGCACAGGGACGTGCCGCATAGAGGGAGGATCGGTGCCGGGTAGGTGCCGGTCAAAGACCGTTATCGGAAGCAAGATGATGCAAAAAGCATCGTTCCAGGCTGGAGCGAAACCAATAGAAACGCCGCAGGCGCGAGCGCGCTGCGGCGTGTTTGGTTAAGAGGGAAAATAATTTGTGAAGGACTAGCGACTAGAACTTAGGTGGCGCCTCCGGCGGGGTATAGGGCGTGTTGCCGTCGCCATAGAACCGCTTGCGCGTGGCTTCTGCCACGCGGTTGCAGAGTACGTCGCCAAGCGTCGCACGGTCGGTCTTGCACTGCTGACGCAACTCCTTCAACCGTGCAGGATCGGCAGCCAGTTCCTCGACGGTCGGGATGTTGGCCTGCTTGGGCGTCTCAGATGGGCCGCAGGCCGTGAGCAAGCCGGCCAGCAGCAATAGCGTCATTCGCTTCATAGCTCGATTTCCTCCTGTGGGTCAGATTCGGCTGACGGCACGGGCCTTGCGCCTTCGGGCAAGTCGATTGCCTGTACCCGTTCGACGAATCGAGTCAGCACTTCAGACTCTTCCCCTTCGCGCCGCAGAAGGTAGGTGGTCAGCATAGGGGAGCGCCCGGCCAATGGCCGGGCCACCACGCCGCATTCCCGGCTCGCCACGATATGCGGCAAGCCGGCTAGACCCAAGGCGAAGCCAGCGGAAACCACCACCATCATCAGCTCGAACGAAGCGACACGTTCTGCGATCAGCGGCTCGCGGTCGGATCGACGCAGCATGCGTTCCACCTGGCGAGCATGGCCCTCGCACGCCTGCGGATCGCAGAGCACCAGCGGAAATTGCAGCAATTCATCCAATGGGATTCGCTTGTGCTTGAGCAGGTGATGCCGCGCGGGCACAGCCACCATGAGCGGATCGCTCCATACGGCCTCGGCGGTTATGCCGTCACCCACTTCATCGGATTGAGCAAACCCCAAGTCGTACAGATCGTCTTGCAGGCCCTTGAGTTGCTGTGACAGCGGCACTTGGAAAAGCCGAATATCCACCTCGGGTTCCTCCTGCCTGCACATCGCCAGCAAGCTCGGGAGACGCGAAGACGTGATGCCGTCGGAAACGGCGATTCTCAACTGGCCGTGGAAGCCGTTGGATGCTGCTTTCACACTGTCGCGCGCTTGCTGCAAGGCCGTGAACACGCGTGGCACATGCTCTAGAAACAGCTTGCCTGCCCGTGTCAGGCGCGTGCTTCGGCTGGAGCGGATGAACAACTGTTCCCCTAGTTCTTCCTCCAGCTCCTTGATCGTGCGCGACAGGGGCGATTGCTCGATGTGCAGCTTTTCCGCTGCACGAGCGAAGTGGAGTTCTTCCGCAACGGCGACAAAGCAACGCAGGTGCCGTAGTTCCATTTTGTAGTCCTTACTTTGGTTAGCGCACAGCCGGAGGTGGCATATGTTTCCTATCGGCTGGCGCCTGTGCAGTTGTCACGCCCGAAAGTGTACTGTATAGTACGTTACATAAACGATGAAGCCAAGGACAATCGAAGTGGTAAAGGATCAGCGCACATCACCGACGAAGCATCGAACCGCAAAGGGCGCACAGCGCCTTCAGGATCTAATCTCCGTTGCGGCTGAGCTATTCCTCGAACGCGGTTTCGACAGCGTCGCCGTGGATGACTTGATCGCCCGCGTGGGAGGTTCACGCAGCAACATCTATAGCCACTTCGGCGGCAAGGAAGGACTGTTCAAGGAGGCCATGATCAGTCTGTGCGCAGACGTGGCGAAGCCGCTGGAGCAGTTGCGAATCGGGAATGGCGGGCCAGAAGAAGTGCTTCCATTGCTCGGCAAGCGGCTACTACAGTCCGCACTGTCCCCACGCACGCTTGCCCTGCACCGTCTCTTAGTCAATGAAGGCAGGCGCTTTCCCGATGTTGCACAGGCAATGTGGGAAGTGAGTTACGGCAAGGCCATCGAGATCCTCTCCGACTGGATCGAGACGCAACAGCAATCGGGAAAAGACCTGTCTGGCGCGGTTCCAGCCAAAGTGCTTGCCGAACATTTCATTGGCCTGGTAGCCGGCCATGCCAAGCTGCTGGCAGCTTCAGGACTCCGTTCGTCACCTTTGTCCAACAGCGAGATCGACCGAATTGTGGGCCACGCCGTCCAGACCTTTCTTCATGGCTCATTGAGCCGTGGAGTGGAGCGTAGAGAGAAGAAATAACAACTGAATTTTTCTAGTCCGGGGTTAGCACTCACTCCATGAATCGGTCCTCTACCTCCAACGGAGAGAGCGATCCGGCCGAATCCAAGGCGAGATCAATTTGTCAACATTAAGGATGAGGTACACACATCATGATCGATCAGAAAGATAAATTTGACACTAAACAAGTACACGGCGCAAAGGCCAGCGCGGCGACTTCAGCACAGGTCGGAAAGCATTGGGCAGACCCTGGTTTTTTCAATGACAACGTACTGCTTGACGCACTGATCAAGCACATCCTGAGCCTGATGCCCTACGGCATGACCGATTTCGGCGAGGTCATGGACGTGGTGCACCAGCTCAAGGGCAGCGACGAAGAGGCTTGGGTCAGTGCCTGGGCCGCGCTGGCAGGCCGGCTGCAGGACAGGGCCGAAGCGGCTGACCAAAAAGGCAAGCGCGTCACCGCCGCCAGCGCCTTTCTTCGGGCCTCCACCTACTGGCGCTGCGCGCTCCTGTATTTCAGCGACTTCGAGGACAAGCGCATGAAGGAGTACGCGGTCGCCAGCGCCTCGTGCTACGAGCGCTACATCAAGCTGTCGGGCTACCCCGGCGAGCGCATCGAAATCCCCTACGAGGGCGACTTCCTTCCCGGCTACTTCTACCGGTCGCCCCATGCGGGCGCAAAGGCACCACTGCTCATCGTCACGCCTGGCCGGGATACCTGGGCCGAAGACACCCGCTGGGTGTGCGAAGGCGCGCTGCAACGGGGTATCCACTGCCTGACCTACGATGGTCCGGGCCAGGGATTCGCGCTGCGACTGAACAATCTCACCTTCCGCCCGGATTGGGAAAAGGTCGTCAGCCCGCTGATCGACTTCGCGCTGGAAAAATTCCCGGAAATCGACGCCTCCAACATCGCGCTGATGGGACTGAGCTTCGGCGGCTATCTGGCGCCGCGCGTGGCCGCGTTCGACAAGCGCATCAAGCTCTGCATCACCGATCCCGGCAACATCAGTTGGGGCCGCCAGATCATCGCGCAACTGGAGCGCTTCGCTGACCACCCGCTGGACCAGATTCCGGAGCAGATGCGCAACTTGGTGCGTGACTACGCCTGGAAGCACGGCGTGCCGAACACGATCAAGGATGTGGTGCAGGCCCTCCAGCCCTACGACAACTCGGCCGTTCTGGACAAGGTGACCTGCGAGACGCTCGTGCTGGACGGCACCGGCGAGGTCTTCCATGGAGCCAAGCCGTTCTACGACGCCTTGCAAGGTCCCAAGGAATACCTGTTGTTCGACGAGACCTCGACGGCGCAGTCGCACTGCCAGATCGGCGGTTATGCGACGGCCACCGAATACATCTTCGACCGGATCGCCGAACGGTTGGGTTGCGCGTGATCCGCGCGTCCCGCTCGACCTGACAACCTCACGCAACTCCCATCAGGAACACGAAATGAATTCTTCGCTTCCCAGTACCAATGAGTTCCGCCTTGGCGGAGAGCTGCCCATCAACCGGCTGGGCTTTGGCGCCATGCGCCTGCCTTGCAACGGCTTCCGTGGTCCGGCGCGAGACCCGGAAACCGGGCGTGCCGTGCTGCGCCGCGCAGTCGAACTCGGCGTCAACCACATCGATACGGCCGAGTTCTACCAGAGCACCGATGGTTCGGTACGCGCCAATGCGCTCATCCGTGAGGCGTTGTATCCCTATCGGTCCAACCTGGTGATCGCGACCAAGGTCGGGGTCGTGTTCAACCCGGATGGCAGCCATCGACCGGCCACCGGTGCCGACATGCGCAGGCTCGTCGAAGAGAACCTGTCGAGTCTTGGCCTGGACCGTCTCGATCTGGTGTACCTGCGCATCGGCGAGATGACGGTGCCTCACGGCGAGTCGCTGGCCGAACGCTTCGAGGCGCTGGCCGCACTGCGTGCAGAAGGCCTGATTCGGCATCTGGGCATCAGCAACGTCGATATCGGGCACTTCAACGAGGCCCGCGCCATCGCCCCGATCGCGGCCGTGCAGAACAACTTCCATATCGCCAAGCGCGAGGACCTGAGCCTGCTGAAGGCCTGCGAAGAAGCCGGCATCGCGTTCTGCCCGTTCTTCCCGCTCGGTGGGGGCATGGGGGAGATCGACGACGGGCGGCTGGCCCGGGTCGCCGGAAGGCATGGTGCCACGCCGTCCCAGATCGCGCTGGCCTGGTTGTTGGCATCCTCCCCGGTGATGCTGGCGATCCCCGGCACGGGCTCCGTCGAGCACCTTCAGGAGAACGTCGCCGCCGGTGGCATTTCCCTCACCGAGGAAGACCATGCCGAACTGGCATGAATTCGGCGTCCGCTCGGTCATCTCGCGCTTAGCGCGAGGTGCCGCGCTGCTCGCCGTGGTTCTCGGAGCAGTCAGCCTGTCGTCCGGGTGCGCAACGGTGGATTTCAGCGAGTCTCCGGTCGGCTCGGTGAGCTTTGAAAAGTATCGACGCGACACGATCGCTCAAATCCAGGCCGGCCGCAGTTTCCAGCTTGCCGACCGGGATGCCGAGTTGGCGTGGAATGCCCCACAGGAGTGGCGGCCCGCTGAATCCGAGGCGGGAGCGCGTCCGCGAAAAGGGATTCTGTTCGTGCATGGCCTCGGCGATTCGCCCTGGTCCTTCCACGACGTGGGGCCGCCATTGGCGAGCCAAGGATTACTGGTGCGAACGGTGCTCCTCCCCGGCCACGGCACGCGGCCCGACGACTTGCTGACGACAACGGCGGAGCAATGGCGCCAAGTGGTCTGGGAACAGGCCATGGCGCTGCAGCGCGACGTCGATGGCGAGGTGTACCTAGGAGGGTTCTCCACGGGAGCGAACCTGGTCCTTGACTACGCGTATTCGCATCCCGAGATCGCAGGACTGGTGCTGTTCTCGCCCGGCTTCAAGAGCATGCCCTTCGATTGGCTTGCGCCGCTGGCGGCCCGTGTCCGGCCCTGGCTCATCAAGCCTGACGGGACGATTCCGATGCAGAACGCCGTCAAGTACTTCAACGTCCCGTCCAACGGGTTCGCACAGTTCTATCGGACCAGCGCCAACGCACGCCGGCTGCTGCGCGACCGGGCCTATGAGAAGCCGGTCTTCATGGTCGTTGCCGAGCACGATTCCGTGCTGGATACCGACTATCTGTTCGATGTCTTCCAGCAGCGCTTCACGCACCCGGACAGCCGCTTGGTCTGGTACGGAGGCGAGCCGGACGGACTGACGGATCGCCGGCGCGTTCTGGTCCGGCAGGACCGGCTGCCCGAATGGCGCATCAGCCAGTTCTCGCACATGAGCGTCACGTTCTCTCCCGCTAACACTGTTTATGGGGACGGCGGCAGCCTGCGCCTGTGCCTGAACGGCTTGCGTGAAGGCGACACGCAGGCCTGCGAAAAGGGGGAGCCCGTCTGGTACTCGGACTGGGGCTATCGAGAGGAAGGGAAGATCCACGCACGGCTCACCTTCAACCCGTATTTCGAGTGGCAGACCTCGGTGATGCTGGCGATGCTTGACACCGCAACCACATCCGTCATCTCGCAGGACGTCACGTTGAAGACCTCCACGAGCGAACGCTCCCGGCCAGCATCGCCCCCTCGATCCATTGACATTCCAAAAGCAGCCGAAAGGTAAAGAGACACCATGAAAAGAGTGCAGTTCAGCAGCTACGGCGGCCCCGAGACGATGGCATTCGCCGAATATACACTTCCCCCACTCGAAGCCCGACGGGTGCGCGTGCGCGTGAAAGCCGCTGCGATCAATCCGCTGGATTGGAAGCTGCGGCGCGGTGTCATGAAGTTCGTCACCGGACGGAAGTTTCCCCAGGGTATGGGTTCGGACTTCGCTGGGGTAGTGGAAGAAGTCGGCACCGATGTCACCGACTTCCGTGTGGGCGACGAAGTTTTCGGCACGGTCGAGATTAAGAGGCAAGGTGCGTTTGCCGAGGTCGTCGATGCCGACGCCAAGCTCATTGTCCGCAAGCCCGCCTCGCTCACGTTCAGCGAAGCCGCGTGCCTCCCCATCCCGGCGGCAACCGCCTGGGCGGCCGTCGTCGGCGTCGCGCGCGTGGGCCACGGTTCGAGAATCTTCATCCACGGCTGCAGCGGCGCCGTAGGCAGCAGCGCGGTCCAACTCGCGCAGGCGCATGGCGCGCAGGTGTGCGGCGCGTGCGGCGATGCTTCGATCGCTGCAGCGAGGGCTGCTGGCGTCAATCCGGTGTTTCCTTACTCGGAGAAGGCCTCGTTTGCATCCGACGGCCTCTACGACGCGGTGTTCGACACGCTCGGTACGCTGGCCGTCGCTGATGGACTGGCGATGCTCAAGCCCAAGGGCCGCTTCATCGACATCAATCCGACTCCGGCCAGGATGCTGCGCGGCCTCATCTCCGGGCGCTACCGGATGACGTTCTCGACAGGCGGTTTCAAGAATCTGGAGGAAATCGCCAAGTTAGCCGGCGACGGAAAGCTGCGTTCTTCCATTGGTCTGGAAGCGCCGTTTGCCGATGCGCTGTCAATGATCAAGGACACGGAAGTCGGCCGGCGCCCGCCAGGCCGAATCGTGTTGATCATGTAAGCGTACCTGGAGTGAAAGCCAATTTTCTGATTTTGCCGAATCTATAGATCGCGCTTGAGGCTATCCGCATTTAATTTCTGAGGGTGAGAACGCCAAAGTGTGCGGAGTCAATTCTCCGGGCACTTTTTATCACACGAATCGACCAACCTCTCAGGGTCGCTCTGCTTCGTCAGTTCCAGTGGAAACGCTGCTTTAACCGAGAAAACCCCCGTATCCGGGCGCGTTCCGAACCGCGCATCCCCAACAGTGACGTTGGTGTTCTCACCATTTCCTTTGATCATCGCGAAGGGGAACCGAGACCAGTACAGGAAATCGGCCATCTGCTTGCTCTGCCCAGCCACCAGAGCAATCGCCGACTGGTCCATGTGAGAGGAAACAAGTTCCTGGTCCAGCGATACATGAGGGTTGGGAAGCCAGCGAAAATCACCAAAGCCATACTGACGCTCTGTCTGCACGACGATCCTCCGCCTGAACGGGTCGGCAAATACCGGATTCGCCAGAACCTGCTGCGGTTGACCCAGACCAGACTCCTTGAACTCGCGGGCTACACGTTCTTCCACAACTCGCCCACTCGCGACCATTGCGCCGCTATAGAGTGTGGTTACCAGAAGGGCCACTATCGCCGGGCTGGATGTCCGACCTGCGCCCGAGCGCTCGCGGCGCCGTGATAGCCAGATTCCTATGCCAAGGGCGAGCCAGATCCATGGATCGGCGATGAAAAGCGCATCGCCATAAAACCAACGCTCCGAGAACGGCATCAGAAGCCGGATGCCCCAGCTATTCATCCAGTCCAGCAAGGGGTGCGAAAGCGCGCCGATATAGCTGAGCAACAAGAGCTGCCCCGGCTGAACGGCGGGGCGCGCGCCTGGTCGTGAACCTCTACGGGTTTGCCATCTGTCGAACCACAGCAGCACGAGCGTTAGAACCGCTGGCAGCACGAGCAACCCGATCGGGCCATGTGTCCAGCCACGCCTGCACGAGAGAGCCTCGCCGAAAGCGATACACAAGACATCCACGTCGGACAGATTCGCGCCGATCATCAATGCCGGCATCGCGAGCGCCGTTCGCCGCTTGAGCCCGGCCTGCCCCAAAGCGGCGCCGACCAAAGTGTGAGTCAGGTTGTCCACTACAAGAAGCTCGCGGTTTGGTTGTCTATTGGGCGAATCGGTTCTCTCAAGAAACTCATGGAGACGACTCCTCCACGCCCACCATTACGGCACTCTCGCGCCACAAGCGCTCCTGGGCCTCACGGTTGCGAGCCAGCTCCGAGGGATCGGGAAAGGTGGGATTTCCCTTGACGAGGGAGATGTAAATGCGCCCCTCCGGCAGGGAAAGCGTTCCGAGCGCCACGTCGGCCAGCATCCGACCCGAGTGCTCGGGCGCATTCATCACGAACTCGGGGCGGAAGATACCGACCAGAGGGAAGATCGTGCGCATCACGATGCTAAGGAGCGCCTTCTGCAACGCAGACGCCTCGCGGCCGGCAGCGCCACCCGTTAGGCCCGGGTTGAAGGCGATGACCTCGATCTGGCGCGCCACCACCGTGTCATGCCGGGCCAGGGACAGTGCCGTCATGAGGTTGCACAATTTCGACGCCGTGTAGGAGCGTATGCCGTCACCCGAACCGCCTTTCGGCGGATACGCCCACTCCTGAAGGTCGAGCGTCTTGGGACCGATCGCTTTGATGGGCGGGTTGTGCATGTTGCTCGACGTGATCACCACTCGACCCCGCTCAGCGATATGCGGCAGCAGCAGACGCGCCAGCAGATAGTGAGCAAGGTGATTCACGGCGAACGTGAGGCCATAACCCTCGGCGCTACGCTGATCGGCGGGTGTGCCATGCAGGCCTGCATTGAGGACAAGGATGTCAATACGTTCATCCCCAAGCTGCCGTATCACGGCGCCGGCAAAGTCGCGGACGCTGGCCAGAGAGGCAAGATCAAGCGGCAAGACATCAACGCCTTTCGGCACGGCGCGATTTTCTCCACGAGCGCCTATGATGACCCTTGTGTCAGGGGAAGCGGCCAGATCCTGCAGCGTGAATTGGCCAAACCCACTTGTGGCTCCGGTCATCACGACGACGTACTTCGAGTTCATCGGTCTCACCTCGTTTCTCCTTGAGTCAGGCCACCTGCGCGACGGTCTAGTCGCTGTATCGAGAACGCGATTTCTTCCATCAGAACCGCCTGCCAATGGTGAAGCTCCCAAAGGCCGGTCGCTCGCGCTGTCCATCGAACTCGCGGGTCCGGTGGTAGCGCGCGAAGGCGAAACGCCAGTGGCCATGGGTAAATGCGATACCGAAGCCGATGTCTGCAACCAGTGGGCGCTTGTCCACGCTGTGGCTGGAGCGGAAGGTATTTCCGTCGAGCGTGATGTCGCGCAGGACCCAACGCGCATCGGCAGCGACGAAGAAATGGCCGCGCCACCCCTGCGTCGCGCTCGTGCGGATCGGGGATGTGTTCTCGCCGGCCGGCCGCATTGGCGCTGTACCAAAGTCGTCCGGCAGCAAATAGCCGAAACGGAACTCGATCCCGGTGTTGGCGTAAGTGGCGAAGTTGCCCAGGCTGCCGCCCCAATGGGTAATCGCGTCCCACCGCCATGGCCCGGCAGGCTGCTGCAGCGCGAACCGCTTTCGTCGCTCGTGAATGAACTGCACCACAGGTTCGTTTTGCAGTTGGTTGTCCCAGCCATTGAACCTGTCCACGCCAATGACGCCGTGCCACCAGTCCTGAACTTCTCCGGCTTTGGCAGCAGGCCCCACGATGCCTAACCGTAGTTGCGAAGTCCGCAGGTCGTCGCCTTTTCGAGCGTTGTAGCCTACGCTGAACATCAATGCGCCGGCGTAAGGCCGGTCGTCTGCAATCAGTTCGTGCGGCTCGCGGTCGGTGGGCGTGTACATCGTCTGACCGAGCCCAATAGTCATGTTCAACTCATCGAACCCGCCAGGCTGCAAGCCGGAGAACGCGTGGTTCAACCGTCTGGCGATATCGGGCAGGCTCGGGTCATCCGCACGGTGGATTAGATTCGGCGAAACCAGCGTGAGCAGGAAGCCATTGGAGTACCCCTGGTCCTGCCCGAGGCCGCCGAACATGTCGTTGTCGATTCGCAGATTCACCGTGGATTCGGCCGCAATGCCTTTGCGGTCGCAGCGCTCCTCAGCCAGCGCCGAGCCACTCCAGAGCATTGCCCCAATCGCCATCCAGCCTTTCCACGCAGGGGATTCACTCGCTACATGCGGCAAGCGGCCAGAGCGCTTCGCCGCCAAGCGAACGGAACACAGCGTTTCCAGCCCAGGCACTTCTGCCTGGCACATGGCAGGTTCGCATGCGCCGTCGATAAAGCGATGATGGCGTGGCGTTGCAGTGGGTGACGGCGTGGGTCGCCGCTGTAGAGCCGGCTTATTCATTTGGACGTCGCACTTCTGCAGTTTCGCCAACGGCGAGAACCCGCTTTTCTGAAGCAGTCAGCCCCAGTCTTTTCCACTCCGCCGCCAGGCGAACTGGAGGTTCATCGAGCGGTTCGTAGGTCAACTTGAACGTCCCCCAGTGCATGGCGAAAAAGCTCCGCGCACCCAAGTCTAGATAGGCTTGGACAGCTTCCTCTGGATTCATGTGTTGCGCCCGCATGAACCATGCCGGGTCGTAGGCGCCGATCGGTAGAAGCGCCGCGTCAATCGCCGGAAAGCGACGACCGATCTCCCGGAAGCCGTCGAAATATCCCGTATCGCCCGAGTGATAAATGCTGGCGGATGGCCCCTCGACGACGAATCCGCCCCATAGCGTTTCGTTGGCGTCGGTGAGGCCACGACGGCTGTAGTGCTGAGCAGGCACAAAAGACACTTTGGCGGAGCCAAGTTCAGCGGATTCCCACCAATTCAGTTCGCTTGCGGGAATGCCCTTCTTCGCCAGGAACGCCTGCATGCCCAGCCCGGCGATCACCGGCGCACCGACCTGCTGTACGGAGGGAAGATCGAGGTGGTCGTAGTGGTTGTGCGTGATCAGCACGGCATCGATGGGCGGCAGGTTTTCGGGCAGCACGCCGGCCGGAACATTTCGTCCCCCCGGGCCCAGGGCAAGGTCGCCAAAGATCGGATCGATGAGGAACGACTTGCCCTCTAGCTGCACCAGCCAGCTTGCATGTCCAATCCAGGTGAGGCGAGCGCCTTCGCCCGGTCCCGGCGGACTGGCGATCGCTACGAGGTCGGTCTCGACACATGGGACGGGTGCTTTTCTTGGAACACCGCGGCCACGCCCGGCTAGGCTGTCCAGGACCAACATGCGAAATGCCGGCAGCACAGTACCAGGGGCCGCGCTGCCGTCGAGATTCCTGAAACGTCTGGAGCCATTGCGAGTTGCCATAGCTACCCCTCCCACAAAAAGAAGATCGAGATGAACGCAGTTGGCAGTGGCTGGCCAGATAACGCGCTCCAGCACACATTCCCAATGCCCTGCGTCCCGCTCATTTCGAGTCGAATCCGAAACACAGCAAAAGCCCAGCAACGGGCCATGCCATGAATCGCCTTCTCAGAACCGATACAGGTAGCCGAGTCCCACGCCGTACTGCGTGCTCTTTTCGACCAGCGGGCTGTTGCGGATCGAACTGCCCATGTGCTTGGCGCCCATATCGAGGAACACCGTGTGCTTGGGCACAGGCTGCCAGTCAACGCGCAGTCCGATTTCGGTATTGACCGAGGAACTGCCGCTGTAGGCCGGGCGCCAGCTTTGCGCTTCGTCCGACCTCACGCCGTAGTAGTAATCCACGTACTTGCTGTCCACCCACTCGGCCGCGAGCCGCGGTGTCAAACCGATCGGGCCTGCGGTGAAACGCCGATCGATCTGCAGCGTCGCCCGCGTTCCCTTGCTGTTGCTCATGGCATCGGTCAGCACTTCGGCAGACAGGTTGGCAATGCCGCTGCGCCAGATGGCGGCACCGCCGACCCAGAAGCTGGAATCCCGGTCGCGCATACCCGCGAAGTACGGCGAGTCGCCAGAATCGAACTCATCCATGGCATACCGGCCACGCAGCCTGAAAGACACCGGCCCCAACGACGGGAGCTTGACGTCCAGGCCAGGGCCGGCCACCTGAATCCACTTATTCTCATAGGTGATCATCGGCAAGCCACGCACGCGGTTATCGAAGTCCCGGTAAACGCGGTACTGCATGCCACCGGCGACGCCGATCCCCCATGTCGATTCACTGCGCTCGGCTTCGGCCATGGCCTGGCCTCTCGCGGACCTCTTCGTATCGTCGGTCTGAGCAACGGCGGCGGGAGTGGAGAAAATGCCGGCGACCAGAATCGGCAGCGCCGCATAAGACGGCTGGCGTCGCAGCCGGGCTGCGCAATGAAGGCGTGATGACATGATTGATCCCTTTCAAGGAGAACGTGAAGAATGCCTCTCCCCATGCAGGGGATCGGCTGCTGGCGGACCGCGCCATCGAACTGCGCCGATAGGCTCGCGGACCGTCGGCAGACGGCCGCACTTCACCGTCTGCCTGACTTCCATCTCGTTTTGACGACCCGACGTCGTCTCGCACCAGTCCGGCCACACGCTGCTCGCCATGAAGGGAGGCGACGGACGCGCTGCGGGAGTGCCGCATCGTGGCGAAGGCTGCTGTGTCATCGTTCAAGCGCCCCCTCGCCGGCGGTGGCGCGCTCGGTGTGTCGAAAGAATCCGAGCGATGCCAGCCATTTCTCGAACTTGTCCACGTACAGGAACACGGCAGGCACGACGAGCAAGCTCAATGCGGTCGATGTGATCAGGCCGCCGATCACCGCCATGGCCATGGGCCGGCGGAAGCTCGAATCCGCGCCAAGCCCCAGCGCGATGGGCAACATGCCGGCGATCATCGCGATGGTGGTCATCACGATGGGGCGCGCTCGCTTGTGGCACGCGTCCAGCAAGGCATCGTGAACAGACAAGCCGCGATCGCGCATGCCGATGACCGCGTACTCGACGAGCAGAATGGAGTTCTTAGTGACGATCCCCATCAGCATGACCAGCCCGATCATTGAAGGCACGCTCAACTGGCTGCGCGTGACCAGCAGCGCGAGAAACGCGCCGCCGATGGACAGCGGTATGGCCGAGAGAATGGTGATCGGCTGAAGAAAGTCCCTAAACAGCAGCACCAGCACGCAGTAGATGCACAGGACACCAACCACGAGCGCCATACCGAAGCCCGCGCCGAGTTCGGCAACGATCTCTGCATCGCCGGCCTCGACCACCTTCACGCTGGATGGCAGGGACTTAATCGAAGGCAGGTTGGCGGCTGCTGCTTGCGCCGTTCCAAGTGCGGTGCCCCCCAGGTCAGCCGAAATGGTGACGTTGCGAAGGCGGTCGTGGCGGTCGATCTGCGCAGGACCACTCTCCACGGACAGACTGGCAACGCTGGCAAGCGGCACCGGCCCGTCGCGGCCCGGTACGCGCATGTTGCCGATCGTGTCAATGTCCTGCCGTGCTGCATCGGGAATGCGCGCACGGATATAGACCTGCCGGTTGTCCAGGTTCAGGCGCGCGACCTGCGAATCGAAATCGCCGCTCGTCGCCACCCGTACCACGTCGCCGATCGCTGCGGTCGTCACGCCACGCTCGGCCGCGCGTTCCGGGTCGGGGCGGATGATGATCTCGGGACGTTCCAGGCTTGCGGTGGAGGCGATGCCCGTGAGGCCCTTGACGTCGCGCAGTTCGGATTCCACTGCCTCTGCGCTCGCCTTGAGCACCTCGGCATTGTCGCTGGCGAGGATGATCGAAAGTTTCTCCCCCGGCCCTCCACCACCAACAGCGAAGCGCGCGCCTGCAACGTTGAGCAGGCGCTCTCGCACAGCTTTCTCAATGACCTGCTGCGATGGCCGATCGCCATGCGGCCCCATCGTGAGCGTGAGCGACGCCCGCCGAACCTCGCCAGCACGCGTGCCTCCTGGCCCGGCACTCTGCGCAGTGCCCACCGTGGCGAAGACGTGGGCGATGCCATCCACATCGCTGACGGCCTTGCGCGCAGACTCGGCAACCGCCAATGTGTCCGCCATCGAACTGGCCGGCGGCAACTCGATGCTCACGGTCGTCGTGCCACTGTCGGAGGCCGGGATGAAGCCCGTCTCGATGAAGGGTACAAGGGCGAGCGAAGCGGCCAGAAAGATGACCGCGCCGCCCAAGGTGGTCTTGCGGTGCTTCAGGCACCAGCGCGCCGTTGCCATGTACCAGCGCATGACCCGGCCATCTTCTTTCTCGGGAATCGGCTCGGGCTTGAGCAGGTAGGCTGCCATCATTGGCGTGAGCAAGCGCGCGACGAGCAGCGACGCGAGCACGGCGATCACGGCGGTCCAGCCGAACTGCTTGAAGACCAAGCCGCCAATGCCGCTCATCATGGCGGTCGGCAGGAAGACGACCACCAAGCTCATGGTGGTCGCCATGACGGCCAGGGCGATCTCGGTCACGGCATCCTCTGCTGCCTTCCGGATCGATTTGCCCATGTGCCGGTGGCGCTCGATGTTCTCGATCTCGACGATGGCGTCATCGACCAGGATGCCCACGACCACCGCAAGCGCCAGCAGCGTGACGGTGTTGAGCGTGAAGCCCAGCCAGGCCATGGCCGCGAACGCGGGCAGGATGGACAGCGGTAGCGCGGTCGAGGCGATCAGTGTCGCGCGCCAGTCGCGCAGGAAGAGCCAGACGACGATCATCGCCAGGATGGCGCCTTCGTACAGCATCGCCATCGAACCTTCGTACTGCTCCAGCGTCTGGCCGACCGACCCAGAAATCTCCGTCAGGCTGAGCGCCGGATCGGCCTGCTGGAGGCCGGCCAGGGCCTCGCGAACGCCCTCGGCCAGCCGCACTTCGTCAAAGCCCCTGGCGCGATACACGCTGAAGCCGACCACGTGCTTGCCATCGAGCAAGGCCGCGTGCGTGGGATCAGCCTGACCATCGATTATGGTCGCGATCTGGTCCAGCCTGAAGCTCGTGCCGTTCGACAGCGAGATCCGCAGGCCCGCAAGCTCCGATGCTTGGCGAACCGTGGCGATCGTGCGAACCGACTGCTCCTCGCCGCCGAGCTGTCCGCGGCCACCCGAGGACTGCTGCTGTACCTGGCGCAACGCTCGGGAGACATCCGCCGCGGTGATGCCAAGGGCAGACATGCGCAGCGGATCGACCTCGATCCGAACCTCGCGTTCGATGCCGCCAAGCCGCTCGAACCGGCCAACACCGGACACGCCGAGCACGGTCTTGGCGACTGTATCGTCCACGAACCAGGAAAGCTGCTCCTCGCTGAGACGGGAGGAAGCGATGGCATAGGTGAGCACCGGAGCACCGACGCTGTTGGACGCGCTGACCGTCGGTTGCAGCAGATCAGGCGGGAGGTCGGAGCGAATGCCGTCCACCGCGTTCTTGGTCTCGATCAGCGCGTCCGACAGATTCTTTTCCAGTACGAATTGCACCTGGATCGACACCAAGCCATCCGTGACTGATGTGGTCAGATGGTTCAGCCCGCTCAAGGTCGCGAGCGCGTCCTCGACCTTGCGTGCGACCTCCGTTTCGAGTTGAGCGGGGGCCGCCCCCGGCTGCGACAACGCTACCGTAACCATCGGCAGATCGAGGTCGGGCAAGTCCTGCGTGGGCAGCTTCTGGAATCCCCACAATCCGGCGAGCGCCAGCAGCGCGAACAGCAGGATCGAGGGTATGGGATTGCGAATGGACCAGGTGGCGAAGTTCATGGCTTGGCCGCTCCTGCCGGACGGCCTTGGGAGATGCGCACCAGATCACGGTCCTTGAGGAACCCTGCGCCCTGGACGACGACGTGTTCATCTTTGCCAAGCCCGTCGGTGATCTCGACCTCCCGGCCATTGCGCCGGCCGACAGTGACGCTTCGCAGCGACACCCGGGGCGTTGCGCTGGCGTCGGCCAACGCGAGCACATGGCTGCGCCCATCGCGAATGACGACGCTCTCGGCGGGCACGACCAGCGCCGCGCCGCTCCCCAGCCCAAGGCTGCCGCTGGCGTACATGCCAGCCCGGGCCGAGCTACCTGGTCGGAGGTCGGCATAGACGATGGCCAGGCGCGAGGCGCTGTCCAGCACGGGCGAAGTCTGTCGAACGGTCGCCGTCGCGGTGTTGCCGTCGGGAAGTTCAAGCGTGACTTCCTGGCCGATCTTGACTTGGGCCAGTTGTCCCGCCGTCAGCTCGCCACGCCATTCCAGGCGCCCCTGGCGAATCATCCGGAACAATTCCTGGCCCACCGGGACGACGGTGCCAAGGGTCGCCGTTCTGGCGCTGATGACACCATCATCGGGCGCCCTGACGTCGGTGTAGCGCAGCCGTAGCGCATTGGCCGCGAGCAAGGCATCGGCGGTCTTGGATTGGGTCACGAGCTGCAGCACGTCCTGATCGCTCATGGCGCTGCTACGCTGCAACGCCAGACCGCGCTGGCGGTTGGCGGCCGCTTGATCGGCATTCGCCTTCAGTTGCGCGTGTTCCGCCTCCAACAGCGCGCGATCGAAACGGGCGATCACCTGGCCCTTTTTCACAACGTCCCCGACGTTGACGCGAACGTCGATGAGTTGGTAGCCGCCGATCTGCGAGCCGATGCTGGCTTCTTCCCATGCGGCAATCGCGCCGGTGGCTTTGATTTGCAGCGGCCAAGACACCTCGCGTGGCGCGGCGCTTGTCACGGTGAGCGCTGGCGTGGCGGCGGGAGTAACTTCGGCCGGGCTCCGATCGCGCTGCACGAAGACGAGCGCCAGCGCCGCCGCAACGACGGCGATGGCCCCGATGGCATACGCGACCCGGTTCCTGCGCAGGTGACCAGGAGTGGGCGAATTGCGGGGGTGCTCTTGTTCTGGGCTCATCTGCGAATACTTTCGTTGCGGGCGATAGGGGTATCGGTCGTCTTTCGGGTCACCGGCGGCTCCGGTGCCGCCGCCGACAGCGGCGGATTCCCTGCGGCGCGCACGAGGGAAACCCAGGATCGAGCGCGATCGGAAGCAGCCGAAATGGCGCTCTCTTGCGCGCTGTTGAACTGCCGTCGCGAGCCTTCCAGCTCGAACAGGCTGATGGCGCCGGCGCGATATCGGGCTTCGTTGGCTTGCAAAGCAATGCGAGCTGCATCGGTAGCCTGTCGGGACGTGCCCACGCGCTGCTGCGCCGACGACAGCGCAGCCAGAGCGTCCTCGACATCACGGGTCGCTGTACGCAGGGTGTCTGCCAAGGTCGCCAGGGCCGCGCGATACCGCGCTTCGGCGACATCGACGTTGGCCGCCCCCAGCCCCGCATCGAAGATGGGCACGGACACCGCGGCGCCGGCGGACCAGGTATCGAAATTGACCGTGGACCCCAGTGCGCGAATCCACTGGCCCGTCAGGAGCGCAGACAGATCAACACGCGGCAGACGCTCGGCACGGGCAACACCGATCTCGGCATATGTGGCGGCGAGTTCCCGCTCGGCTGACCGGACCGCAGGATGCTGGAGAAGAACGGTTGCCGGCAGATCCAGTCGGGATGACGGCGCGATGGGTACGATGGCCGCGGGATCATCGAGATGTTCGACTGCAACGGATGCCGACGAATCACTACTGGGCGGCACGGAGGGAGATGACATCGCGAGGCGCCGAGCCTCGCCGTGCTGGAGGTGGACAATGGCCTGAAGGTCCAGGCGCGACGAGGGCGCGAGGGAGGCGGTGGCCGCGGGACCAGCCGGGCGGCTGATGGCTGCGGCTTGCGACGAGTCACCGCTGGGCGATACAAGCGGCGGCTGCATCGCAAGCTGCCGTACCGTCGCGGCCTCCCGGCCGCTAAGCGCGACAAGCGCGTCCACCAGGGTCGTGCAGGCCTCTTCCTGGCTGAAGCGATTGGTTCTCGCGGCGGCAAGATTGCTCAGTGCGCTGGCTTCTTCCACGGGCGCGACATTGCCAACCGCGAGGCGCTGACGGATCAGCGAAAGCTCGGTTTCACGCGAGGCGATGTCCTGGCCGCGAATCGCGAGGGAATAGTTGCAGGCGCGCAGGGCCACGACGCCGTCGGCGATCTGCGCGGCCAGGGACAGCCGGGCGTCATCGGCGTCCGCGTTGCGCGCGTCGAGCCGGCTGCGGGCCGCGTCTTCCGTCGCACGGGCACGGCCCCAAAGATCAAGCTCCCAAGCAAGGCTGCCGCCCAAAGAACCCGTAGTGGCGTTGATTGTCTCGGCGCCGCCCGTCTGGCCCTGCGACTTGCCGCGCGACAGCGATCCGTTGCCACCAAGCTGGGGAGCGCGCCGGGCACGGCTCGCTCCCAGCCCCGCACGCGCTTCATCGACACGTGCGGCTGCTTGTGCAAGCGTGGGGTTGTCGATCAACGCCGAGGCGACGAGGGTGTCGATGGCGGGATCGCCCAGATGCGTCCACCAGTCCTCGCGCAACTCGGCGCCACCGACTGGCGTACCTGCCTTGGCGTTCGCCCAAGCCGTCGGCACATCGACGTGTGGCGTCGCATAAGGCGGCTGCGTCGCGCAACCACCGACGCAAAGCGCTGCGGCCATCACGCACGCCCCAAGCCGCGGTCCAGGGTGACCTTGGCGATGCGTCAGATCGTGCAGCGTCGCCATCACAGCTCGCGCACCAGTGAGAACGCTCTTGCCATGATCGGCCGCAGATTTGCCTGCCCACCGTCGGCGTACCATTCATCCAGGGCGGCCGTCCATGCTGACGTCGCCGCGCCCACGATGATGCGCGCCTCCAGCAGGCTCAGGCCCCGTTCGCCGTATCGCTCCACCAGCACGGCGGCAAGCACCACTTCTCGCTCCATCCGCTTCTCGCACTCCTTCGCGAGCAAGGGCGGTGCTTCCTTCAGGAGGCGCACCAGAGCAAAAGCCATGTCGGGATTGGCGTCATAGAGTTTGAGCACCGTCCCCAGCGTTTCGCAGACCGCATCCAAGGGGCGCTCCTCGGCGGGCCTGCCCCTCAACTCGTCGGCCAACTGAACGGTCTTTTCTTCATGCCAGGCAAAGACCAGATCCTCTTTGGTCTTGAAGTAGCGAAAGAAGGTGCGCCGCGCGATGCCCAGAGGGTCGACGATCTGCTCGATGGTGGTGTGGGTGAAGCCTTGCTTCAGAAACAGCGCGAGCCCGAGGTTGGACAACTCCCTGCGGGTGCTCTCCTTGTGTCTTTCGCGAAGGCCAGGGTTTTTCTGTGTCATGGGTGCATTCTGCCTTAACTGGCACTTGGTGCCAATACTGCATTATGCGCCAATTGGCACTTTGTGTCACAATGACTGAAGTTTTGGCTGAACCGCCCCTGTCGGCGTTTCATTGGCTTCAGGGGAGAGAAGCGCTATGGAAGACGTATCCCGAGCCACGGTTGAGCCGTGCGAACCCGGTCGCGCGCAGGCCACCAACGCCGACCCTCTCGGCTGCCGAGCCGCGCGCTCCGACCTTTCCGATATGCAGGAGGCGGCTTCATGAGTCGCCTCCGGCCCCCGTTTCACATACTGCTGTGGGTACTGCTCGTCGCGCTGCTGCCAGGCTGCGCGGTGGTGTCCGTTTCATCCATCTCACCCAAGGAGTACCTGGCTGAGCGACGTGGCGACGTGCTCACCACGGGCCGGCTGAGCACGGCCGCGCAGGAGGTGCTGCGCGTGGTCGGCATCGACGACTGCCGTGAACGCCAGGAGGCCTGCCGACAGACCCTGGCGCAGGCGAGCGGCATCACCGAGGAGCAGCGCCAGTCCGCGCTGTCCGAACTGTGGCTGGAAGCGGCACTCGCGGCCGACCAGGCGCCTGCCAGCTCGACCCGGCAAGCCCCGGCGCTGGACGCGTGGCTTGAAGCAGCGCGGCACGCCTGGGCCTACCTGTTTTTCACCGAGCGGCGCCCCGGAGAACGCGCGTTCGAGGACCGCCAGACCCAAGTGCGCGACTACTACAACTACGCCGTCGAGCAGACCGTGACACGCCTGTTCAACGCCCGCTGGCGCGAGCGGGTTGCCGCCACCCGCAACACCGGGGCTTCTGTCCTCCATCTTGGACAGTGGCGTCTAAGCAGCCACGTCGAGGGGTTTGCACGCACGCAGGGTGCGGCGCTGCCAGAGGCGCTGGTGACCGCTTCCTCGCTGCGCTTCTCCGGCCTGCGCAACACCTATCGGCGCGACGGCTTCGGCGCCCCGCTGGTGGCGGTCCTCCCGCCGCTACCAACCAGTCCCCCGGTGCCTTATACCGAGATGCGGTATCCCGCGATCACTGCGCTGATCACCTTCGAGGGCCGGAACCTGCAAGAGGTGCTGGGCACCCGCCGCGTGGATATTCGCCTCTACGATCCTTACCGCGCGAAGCAGATCGACACGGCCGGGGTACAGGCTCCGCTCGCGGCCAACTTCACTGCCGGTTATGGCCTTTGGCTCGCGCGCTCCGGCTTCGCCACACAAGCGCTGCGTACCCTGTTCGGCATGAGCGACGGCATCGTGCGGCCGCAAATCCAGTTGATGCAGCCCTATGACCCGGAACGGGGGATCGTCGTCATGCTGCACGGACTGGCGAGCAGCCCGGAAGCATGGGTCAATGTGGCCAACGAGGTGCTGGGCGACGAGACGCTGCGCCAGCACTATCAGATCTGGCAGGTCTATTACCCAACGAATGCCCCCCTGGCCCTGAACCGGCACGCCATCGAGCAGGCGCTGACACAGACACTGGCCCACTTCGACCCCCAGGGCACGGCCCGCGCCTCACGCGACATGGTGCTGGTCGGCCATAGCATGGGTGGCGTGTTGTCGCGGCTGTTGGTGTCCGATGCAGGCCAGGCAATGTGGCCGTTGTTACCGTCGGGAGCGAAAACGCGCATGGCATCGGACCCGGAACTCCAGCGCGATCTGACCGCATATGTGGAGTTTCAGCCGATGCCGCAGGTCACACGCGCCGTTTTTATTGCCGCACCGCACCGCGGCACGCCCTTCGCCGAGAACCGGCTGGCACGCCACGCCGCCAATCTCGTCACCTTGCCTCTGGCCATGTTGGAGCAGGCGGGCGATCTGACGAGACGGCTGGCCCGGCTTTCTCCCCAGGGTCAGGGCAGCGAACCGCTGCATATCCCGAACAGCATCGACAACCTGAGCGACCGCGATCCATTCGTGCGTGCGGCTGCGCAATTGCAGATCAGCCCGAGGGTGCGCTACCACTCGATCATTGGCCGCGAACGTCCCGAGGACATACTGGCGCAGTCCAGCGACGGCGTGGTGCCCTATGCCAGTGCGCACCTGGAGGGCGCGTTATCCGAGAGGGTCATCACGTCATGGCACAGCGTGCAGGAAACGGCAGAGGCGATATTGGAGATACGCCGCATCCTGCTGGAGCATCTCCTGTCGGCCGCAGCCGATCTCCGCTGCGAGGGCTGTTGACAGGAAATGCAAAGGCCTTCGGCACGACACGAAACAGCCGGCGTGGAAAGCGCCGCCTTCGGAGCACATGCATGCTCCAAGGCAGTGCTCCACGGTCAATGACAATACGGCGCGTCGCCCAGGATGATGATCACAGCTCGTGAACCAATGCGAACGCGCTTGCCATGATGGGCCGCAGGTCTGCCTGCCCGCCGTCGGCATACCACTCATCCAGCGCTGCCATCCACGCTGACGTGACCGCACCAACGATGATGCGCGCTTTGAGGGGGATCAGACCCTGCTTGCCTTCTCGCTCCACCAATGCAGCAGCAAGCGCCAGTTCCCGGTCCATCCGCTTTTCGCATTCCTTGGCGAGCAAGGCCGGTGTCTCTTTCAGAAGGCGTACCAGAGCGAAGGCAAGCTCTGGATTCGCGTCGTAGCGCTTGAGGGTCGTCGCCATGGTTGCGCAAACCGCGTCCAAGGGGCGCTCCTTGGCGGGCCTGCTCTTCAACACCTCGACCAACTCCACAGTCTTCTCTGCGTGCCACGCGAAGACCAGTTCCTCCTTGGTCTTGAAGTACCGAAAGAAGGTACGCCGCGCGATGCCCAGGGGTTCGACGATCTGCTCGATGGTGGTATTGGCGAAGCCTTGTTTCAAGAACAGTTCCAGTCCGAAGTTGGACAAGTCCGTTCGAGTGCTTTGTTTGTGCCTTTCACGAAGGCTGGGGTGCTTCTCTGTCATTCAAATCGCTCTGATTTATGGCATTTAGTGCCATTAGAGCACAATGCACCAACTGGCACTCGGTGCCACAATGAAGTAAAATTGGTCTTAGCACCGCTCTTCAAAGCACCGCTGGGTAAACCATAACCCAGAGAAAGGACCTATGGAAAAAACACCGAAAGCCGCGGCTGAGCCGTGTAAGCATCCGCCTGGCAAGTTTGTGCCGGTCATCGATCGCAACCGCTGCGAGGGAAAAGGCGACTGCATCAGCGCCTGTCCGAAAGACGTGTTCGTGCTCGGTGTCCTTCCCAAGTCCGATCGAGACGGCCTCTCCTGGATTGGCAAGGTGAAGGGCTTTGCCCACGGTTGGAAGCAGGCCTTCATGCCGAATGCCAGTGCATGTGAGGCATGTGGCCTATGCGTCACTGCCTGCCCAGAGCGTGCAATCAAACTTGAGCGAGCTTGAACTGCTGTAACGTGCTTTGCTCCTATATTTCTTATCGCAAGCGCCTTAGCAAAAAGGTCCGCTAATTTTTCCCTTGCTGATCTAGATGTAGATATGGGCGCCGCTCGAAGAGCGGCAGATGTGCCGCTTAGAGCAGGGCATTGCTGCCGAAAGTGGCGCGAAGTAGTCAGCGAAGCGAGGAGCGTCAGTGTGGCGCTGTGTTCATCTCCGTTCGGCCCTGTGGGACAGACCCGCAAACCATTCCAGCGCGTCTTCCCAGTGCGATGTCGCTGATTGGCGGAAATAGCCCATATGTCCGAGCGCGCCGCCGGATTGGGAAGGATTTAGGTCCTTGCACGTTAATGGTGCATTCCGATAAGCCTCCATGAAGGCATCCCGCGAGGCTGGCATCGCCCACCGGTCGTCAAGCGCATTGGCAGCCACGATCGGCGTGCGCACCTCGGCGTAATTACGTTCGATGCCAGACATGGCAGGGTCGTCAAAAAAATAACGGGGAAAGCGGCACCAGTGCCGCCACTGGCGGTAGACATCAACGGGAAGATCCTCACCCATGCCCAGCATCTTCCAAGGGCAGTACCCCTTCCACCACGTCAGGACTGGAAGAACGAGGTTCCACATCGCCAGTACCCGCAGGCGTTCACCCATCGGCATGTAGCCATGCCAGCCCGCCCCCGTACCAAACACATAAAAGCCTGCCACTTTCTGGTGGTTGGGGAGCAACCCGAAGGCATGGCCGCCAAATGAGTGCCCGACGATGAATAGCGGCACCTGCGGATGGGCCATAGCATCGACCGCTGCTGCCAGATCGAGTCGCCCCCAGTCCAACAAGTCCATGCGGAAGTTCTTCAATGATCCGGGATGCGAGCGGCCGATCCCCCGATAGTCGAAGGTCAGGACTTCAAAGCCCCGGGAGGTGGCGAACTCGGCGAAGCGCTTGTAGAAGCCTTGGGGTACGGCGGTGGCGCCGGCAACGACCAGACATGCATGGGGTGGGATGTCTGGCACATACCGAGTGGCGCCGAGTACGTAGCCATCGGCGGCGGTCAGTTCAATCAGGTTCGAAGTCACGGCCATTTCACGCTATCTATGACGACTGTCATACTTGAATTCGCGAGGCTAGACTATGACGACTGTCTTAGCAAGGTTTTTGCCATGAGTCCTCGTCAAACTGACGGCCGCCAGCGTGTCGTGGCCGTGGCCGCCGAGATGCTGGCCCGGCACGGCTTGAACGCAACCAGCATCCGGGAGATGGCCAAGCGTGCCCAGGCGCCCTTCGGCTCGACCTACCACTACTTTCCGGGCGGCAAGCAGCAGGTGATTTCTGAGGCGGTGTTGCAGGCGGGTGCCCGAGTGCAGCGGCAGTTGGAAGGTCATTTACGCGACGGGCTCCGGCCGGGGTTGCGTGCGTTTTTGGGTTTGTGGCGCGAAATCCTGCTGCGCTCTGATTTTCGCAAGGGTTGCCCGGTCATGGCCGCAGCGGTCGAACAACCGATTGAGGGTGAAGCGGTAGAAGCACTGGAGGCCGCTGCGCTGACGTTTGGCCAGTGGAAGGCGATACTGTCTGCATCACTGCAATCTCACGGACACACGTACGTCGATGCATCCCAACTGGCCACTCTCATCGTCGCCAGTATTGAAGGTGCGATCGTGCTATGCCGCGCGGAGCGCAGCGTCGCGCCTTTCGATCATGTGGCACGACAGTTGGAAATCTTGGTGCACACCAAAGGTTCAGGTTGATATCGTGAAGTATTCGCACCTAGCCCCGACGATCTTGCAACATGCAGAAGATGATGTGCGCTATCAGAGTTCAGGCCCGCGCTGCCGGCTAATCTCCCACAACGCGCCACCGCCGCGCACTGTCGCGGCGATCTGCTGCCCCAGCCGCTGTTCGATCACCGGCCGCCACGGCACCAGGCTGAATTCCTTGCCGTCATCAAGCATCGCGTAGCGCCCGCTGGCGAGCATGACGGAGCGCCGGTAGATGCCGGCCACGCGCTCCCCGTCCGTGACGGAGCGATGCTCCAGGCCGGTGTCGGCGGCAATGTCCTTCGCTGCCTGCGCCAGCTCCCGATTGCGCAACGTTTCCAGCAGATTCTGGGCAAGAATCACCCGCTGCCCGCGCCGCTGGGCCAGCCCCTCTTCTTCGAGGAAGTTGGCGCGCTGCTGCAAGGCTTGCTTGGCATCGCCACCAAAGCCCAGGTCGCCCAGCCCCTTGCCGCCGCCGATCAATTGCTGATCCAGCCAGGTCGCGCCGATTACCCGCGCCTGCCGCTCGATCGACAGATGCGATTTCAGCTCCACAGCCACGCCGCCCAGCCGTTGCGCGTCGTACTGGCGGCCACGCTCCGCCAGATCGTCCGGCACCTTCCATAGTCCGTCCGCCACACGTTCCACAATGCAGGCCCGGCGCAGGGATTCCAGCCGGCGAACGTGGGCCGCGACGACCTCCTGCGGGTCGCGGCCGGGCTTGGCTCGGCCTCGCTCGATCGCCAGGTGATGATCGGGGCGATACAGGCCATCGCTCGCCAGCGCGGCGATGTTCTTGTCGGCCGACCGCATCTCGGCGGCACCGCGTACCTCCACCACGGCTCCGGTCGCGTAGTTCGCCAGCTCGTCGCGGGCATTCAACGCGACGTAGTGGGCCTTGCCATCCACGCCGTCGATGACCAGATAACCGCGGTCGTGCAGCTCGTCGGCCAAGCCCTTGCCGGCCACGCGGCCGATGATGGTGCGGCCATCGTCGCCCGGCTCGAACACCGCCAGATCGCGCGGCTGGCCGCTCATCGCCCGCTGCATGGTGCGGATGATGTCGCCGCGCTCGCCCAGGGCGCGCAAGGTCTTCTCCGCATCCGCATGGATGGCCCAGGTGCCAGGCTGCACTTCGTCGGCCAGGCCCAGGCGCTGCAAGCGTTGCAGGCGGCCGATCAGCAGCAGGCGCTGGCGTTGCAGCCGGGGTTCGTTCAAGCGCTCGATCCGCACTCGGCCATCGTCGCCGACCTCGCGCTGCAATGTGCGGTCGATGCTCGTCCACCGCTCTTGCTCCACTTCGCGCTGCAAAGTCTGCTGGATCTCCAGTTCGGTGCGCGGCCCCAGCCATTCCGTCGCTAGCTCGGCGGCCCGATGGCGGAAGCCGTGGGCGATGTAGTCGCCCGCGATGATGAGGTCTTTGCCCGTGTCGTCGCGCCCGCGCACGATCAGGTGGGTGTGCGGGTTGTCGGTGTTCCAGTGATCGACCGCCACCCAATCCAGCCGCGTGCCCAGGTCGGCTTCCATGCGATCCACCAGATGCCGGGTGTAGGTGCGCAGGTCGTCCAGTTCAGCCCCGTCCTCCGGCGAAACGATGAAGCGGAAATGGTGGCGGTCATTGGAGCAGCGTTCCTTGAAGGCATCGAGGCCGGCGGTGTCGGTCTGCGGCCCGTAGGCTTGGCCCAGTTCGCCGTCGCGGCCCACGCCATCGCGTTCGACGTAGCGCAGGTGCTTGGCGAGCGATTGCGGACTGGCCCGTTGGTGATTGACCAGCAAGGTCTTGATGGTCACGCGCCGCGACATGGGCGTTAGCTTCGCCCCGGCAAAGCGCGCCGCCGTATGGCCGCGCCCCAGGCGCGAGCCAGGCCGCTGGCCGGTGCCGGCCGCCCCAGGACGGCGCACCGCCGACTTGCCGCTGCTGGCTCTGCCGGCCTGCTTGAGCACCTTGGAAACGAAGCTCTGCCCCTGGCCCTTGCCCCGGTTCTTCGGGGCGCTGGGGCGCACCCGGAAATCGTCGTCGCGGCGGTCGGTCATTGCCGTTCTCCCTGCAAGCCCTGGCGAGTCCTGTCGTGCGAAGCACGCGGACATGCCTGCATTGGCGCGACCCTCGCGCCCCACGCGGCACGGCGGCGAAGCCGCTCCGTGCCGCGCCACCCCCATGTGCAGACAAGCTTTCGACGCGGCCCGGTGCCGCGTCCTTTTGTCTTGCCTTCCGCCGTTGCCCCTCGCTGTCGCTCCGGGCGTCGGCGGCCCGGCGGCGCTGCGCTGCTTGCAGCCAGCCCGCCGGCGAACGCGCCAATGGCCGCAGGCCGGGCGCGTTCGAGGCAAGACGCCTGCACGCTGGACGGCTGCGCCGGATGTTGGGCGAGGCGCGGCGCGAATGCGCCCGCGCTGCACGCGCGACGACACGGCGGCAGCCACTGGAACGACATGCCCGATGGCACGATGAGAGGCACGGCAACGTGCAGCGAATCGGCGGCCATCATGGGCGTGTCTCCAGCCAGACCGGGTGCGCGACGCCGATCACGGCGGATGCGCTGACCGGGCCGAAATAGCGGCTGTCGAACGACGCCGGATTGGTCACGCTCAACAGGAACAGTTCGCCCGGTTCGAGGCGGCGGCAAAACGGCAAGGATGGCAGCGGCCGGCCCAGCCGGTCGGCAGGGAGCGCGGCGGCCGCAGGCACGCCGTCGATGCGTGCCTGCCCGGCGACGATGCAAACGTGTTGCGGCGCGACCGCGCCCACACGTTTGAGCAGCGGAACGCGGGTCGGCAGGTAGCCGCGCTGCGCAGCCAGCATGGCGGCCCTGTCGGGCAGCGGCACCAGCACGATGCTGTCCACGGACAGCGGACGTGGCCGCGAGGCGGTGCGCGGGTCGAGCGGTTCGATGCGATACCAACCGACCGCCACGCTGTCGGACGGGTTGTAGGCCATTCGCGGCAGGGGCTGCACGAACGCCGCCCAGGCCAGCCCAGCGAGGCCGACGGTGGCGAAGCCTGCCAGCACGAGGCGAGCGCGCAGGCGCGAGCGAGGATGCGGCACGGGGCCGGTCGTGGAAATCGTGGTCATGGCAATGCCCTCCCGGCCAGCCAGGCGGCGTGCCGTTCTGCGGTGTATGTGGGTAGCGGCGAGCGCGCTGCGAGCCGGTTCGCGAGCGTGCGCCAGTACGCGGGCGATGTGTCTGCGGCTGCGATGCCCAGCGCCTCGATGCCGTCGATGCGTTCCAGCACGGCGCGCACGTTGGCATCGCCTTCGGCGTGCAGCAGCAGACGCGCGCCCGGCTGCACGCCGGGGATGCGCTGCACGGCGTCCAGCGGCGTGGCGGTCTGCATCACCATGAGCTGCCAGCGGATCGTGCCGTAGTCGTTGGCCTGCCAACGGATGCGGCACAGAACCGCGTTCGGCAGGAACACGGCGCAGCGCCGCCAGCGGTCGAGCTGGAGCGTGCGCGCCGGTTCGCCGAAGCGCAGGTAGAGCTTGAAGCGCGGTTCGATGTAGGCCAGCGCCACGCGCGTCAGCGGCACGTTGCCGGCTTGGCCGGCGAGTGTCGAAGGCGCCGGCGGCGGTGCAGCCGTGGGCGCACTTGCTTTGGGGGTGTGGGCGGTCGAAGCGGATGCGTTCACGGCGTGCCCTCCGGGGGAAACTCCCGCTCCAGCAGGCCGCGCAGCAGTTCGGCTACGGTCACGCCTCGCGTGAAGGCCGACACCTTGATGCGCGCCCGCATGGCGGGCGTGATGTCGAGCGTCAGTCGAGCGGTGTAGAGGTCGCCTTTCTGCAAGGCATCTGCGTCGCCCTGGCGAATCCACGCTTCGGCGTGCGGATTCGCTGGGGGACGCGCACCGATGCCGACGCGCTTGCTGCGTGGTGATGGCTTTCCAGTCATGTCGGCCACCGCAGCAGTTCGTCGGTGAGCGCGGCGATCTCGCGGGCAGCGGCGCTGTCGGGCGCGGTTTCGCGGGCGAGCCGGCCAGCGGCTACGCTGTCGGCAAAGACGATGCGCTGGTGGATCTCCGAGCGCAGCGCGGGCAGCGGCTGTTCGGCCAGCGATTGCCGTGCCTCCCTGCCGATGATGGTGGTGCTGACGCGCCGGTTGATGACGAAGGCCGCGCGCAGCGCTGGCCGGAACACCTGTGCTTCGCGGATCAGTGCGACCATCTCGGCAGAAGCCCATACGTCGTAGGGGCTGGGCTGCACGGGGATCAGCACGCGCTCGGCCGCCAGCAGCGCGGAGCGCGCGAGGGCGGCGATGCGCGGCGGGCCGTCGATGATGATGTGATCGGCCCGCCTAGCGAGTTCTGGCGCTTCCTGATGCAGCGTTTCGCGGGCAAGTCCCACGGCGCTGAACAGACGGGGCAGGCCCTGCTGGCTACGCCGCTGCGTCCAGTCGAGCGATGACCCCTGCGGGTCGGCATCCAGCAGGATGACATGCAGGCCGCGCATCGCCAGTTCGCCGGCGATATGCGTGGCGAGCGTGGTCTTGCCGACGCCGCCTTTCTGGTTGAGAAACGCGAAGATCATGGCGCGGCCCTCCGAGCTGGAAAGCCGGCCTGGCCGTGCCGTTTCGTGGTTGTCCACCGAAACGGCGCGCTTCTACTAAAAGTTATGTATTTCTTGTTAGGTAAGTTAGAGGGAACGCAAACCCGCGCCGTTGTTGGCTTGCCGGCGTTTTCGTACTCCTGATAGCACGAGAGTCGTACTCCTGATAGCACGATACCCGGTACTCCTGATAGCACGAGGCCGTCCACAGGTTCTCCCGCAGTTATCCCCGTGCCGTATGCGGCACGGGCCGGAAGGTCAGCAACTCGGTGTTGTCGTCCGGCATCCGCTCGATGCCGAGGACGTAGCCGGGCAGCGACTGCCGCGCTACCAGGGCGCGCACGTCGTAGGCGAAGTCCGAGAAGCGGGCCGCGCTGCCGGATTTGCGGTACAGGTGTCGGAAGTCGAATTGCCAGCCGTGCTCCTGCCGCCCCCCATGCTTGCGCACCAAGCGGTACAGCCAGCGTTCGATACCGCCCTTCAAGCGGAAATAGGCCGGGTCGATGGTAAGCACCAGGGCGGCGTCGAGCACGCCGGCGTAGAACCAGTCCGGCAAGATCAGCTCGATGCCCAGCGGCGTGCCGCTGGCGTCGGCCAGTTCCTTCCACTCGTTGATCCACGAGAAGCGATGCAAGCGCCTTCCCGTGGTTTCGCGGATGGACGTGGCCACCGTGGTCGATTGCAGCCGGTCGAGGGCGGCCTTCAGGCGCTGGTAGTCGTTGAGGGACGTGCCGCGCCCGATGAAGCGCAGAATCTCGTAAGGCGTGGCGCGTATCCAGCGCGACGGGCGCAGGCCCGCGTCGCGCGCCTCTACGATCTGCGAGGCGGCCCATATCAGCACGTCGGCATCCCATATCGTTGCGATGCCGTGCTCCTGCGTGCCTTCCACGCGGATGGTGACGTTCCCGCTGCGGAAGTCGATCGGCGCCGTGCGCCGCGACTTGGCAAGCGAGAAGAACGGAAAGGCCATCAAGTCCTGGGAATCGCGTGGCGCCATGTCGCCCGGCAGCGCTCGGAACAGATCGAGCTGTTCGCGCTGCGGCAAGGCTTGCCCTGGCGGGCTGGACATGGCGAAGGCCACCCACGCGCCGACGGTCAGCGGCCATCACGGTAGTCGCCCGCGTGGCGCTCGGCGTATTCGGGATCGGACGTGGCCTCGTAGCTGCGCTGGTCGGCCCAGGCATCGAGGTCGGACACCGCGTACATGACGCGTCGGCCGAACTTGCGGAACTTGGGGCCGCCGCCGATCACCCGCTGCTTCTCCAGCGTGCGCGGCGACAGCCGCAGGTAGTCGGCGGCTTCGTCGTTTGTCAGGTAGCGTTGAGGCTGCGAGGTCGCAGTGACGGCAGCGGCGGCAGGCTGCGAGGTCGCAGTGACGGCAGCGGCGGCAGGCCGCGAGGGAGCAGGTCGCATGGGATGTGCCTCCATCAAACCCGGCCACACCACGCGGCCGGATAGAGGCACTCTCAAGAAAGCAAGGCTTCTTGCTAAGGGACGATTCGCACGGGTCGAGAAACGTCCCCCCCCTAATGCGACGGGAACATTGGAAGCTGCGCTAGTCGGCGGTAGCCGCCGTGCATCAGCTCATCGCCGCGGCGTACCAGCCGCCGCACGCGGGCACGCAATGCACTGTCTTTCTGCCAGTCGGCCGCGACGGCATCCGCGCCGAACAGACCTTCGGCCACCTCGCGCAAGGAGGCTCCCGCGAGGGTCGCGTCGAGCGCTTGCAAGGTATGCAGTTCCAGCAGCGCGGCGGGCGTGGGGCGAGAGCGGGCTGTTGCCACAGGCGCGGCCACGGTTGCGGCAGATAGCGCATCCAGCTTGGCAGCGAGCGTGCGGTAGCGCGCACAGGGCGTAGCGCAGGCACGTGCGGCGTAGAGGTAGGCCGAGCCTTCTTCCAAATCGGGCGCGAGTGCCAGCCGAACGCAGCAGCCTGGCCAATGCGATACGAGCACCAGGCGCTTGCCGTCGTGGGTCAGTTGCTTGCGCCCAGGAATGCGCCAGAACTCGAAGGTGTGCGCATTGGGCGGTGGGTCGGCGTCGGGGTATAGCTGCACCACGGCATCGTGATCGGGGAACCAAGCAGGATGTGCATCGCGCGCATCCAGGCCGGGATCTTCCAGCAGACGCAGGCCCCAGGCCTGCGCCGCGTCTGGCTTGCGACGCCGGCGTAGCCAGTCGCGCCGGTAATTTGGATTCCTGCGCAAATACTCCCAAGCCAGCGCCGGGCCATCTAGGTGCAGCGTGTAGAGATACGCCGCCGTGGGATACCAGTGTTGGCTGCTGCGGTCAGTCATGGCGAAACCTCCCTGTTTCTGGGAACGTCGCCACAATTCCGCTGTGCGGGAGCTATCGAATCGCCATCAAGTGGTCATCAAACTCGGGTTACGCTTTAGCTGCTGGTGTCAAGACAGATTCGCTCCAGTGCATTGCTGAAATCGTCTAAGTGCGACGACTGCACCGCCCGGAAATGGGGTGCAGCATTGAACACCGTGCCGGATCGCGCGCCTGGGATCATGACTGTTTTGGTCAGGGGTGCACCACCCTGGTGCAAGCATGCGGATCAAGACTTGCCAGGTCTTGGCTAAGACCGAAATAGTCACAATGCGATACTTTTGGCCTGGTCGCGCTGGAATGTGTCAATCGGTGATTGAACCGTTCTCCTGAGCCAGTCGAACGTATTCCGACAGCGGCCGCGTCGGCTGGAAATACCGATCTCGCATCACCGGCTGCTTGTGCGGCCCGATGATGGACGCCAGATCAGACAGCTTTACCGTCCCCAGCACCGGCATTCCGATCCCGAGGTCGATCAGGCCGTAGGCCGTATCGCCATCGGTCGGATCGAGCGCGGCCAGTAGCCACGTCGCATGTGCGTCCGGTGTGAACAGGCGCACCACTGGCAGCGGGTCGCATTCCTGCCCTGTGGTGCGTGTGAGGCCGTGGGCCAGCAGCTGCACCCGGTCTTCCTCGGTGACAAGCGTGGTCAAGGTCGCGCCCCTTCCACGAATACACGCAATCGCCGAGGCGCATCTGTGCGTGCGGACGGACGCACAGATGCGCAAGTGCACCAATCCGCAAAAGCGGAGAGGCACGAAGGCGTATGGGTGGAAGTCAGGAAAGACACGGATGCGGTTCCCTGGGTCTGAGGAAATCCGCAGATGCGGATCTCTGTAAAAGCACGGAAAAGGAAAACAACATCACCAAATGAACACTATAGATTGTAGCCCTATAGGGCGCAATGGGCTGTCATCTTGGTTTTTGGGGGAAACCATAGGTGGCAGCGAAGAACTCATTGGCAGCGGCGATTCGGACGGTAAGGAAGGCGCGTGGTTTGAGCCAGGAAGCGTTCTCCAACGTGTCCAGTCGCACCTACATGAGTACGCTGGAGCGCGACCTGAAAAGCCCAACTATCCAGAAGCTGGCCGATCTGTGCGAGGTCATGGAAGTGCATCCGCTCACGCTGCTGACATTGGCTTATGCCGGCGACAGCACCCGCGAAGCCGACCTTTTGCTGGCACAGGTGCGCCAGGAACTTGGGGCGCTATGGGAAGAGCCCGACACGCCGTAGCGCGTTGGCGTGTGGCGCTGAATTGCAGCAAGCGGAGCGCGCAGCGCCACAGGCGCGGAGGCGTGAGGGATTGAAGCCGTATGGCGGTGACGGCTTGCCGGCACGGGGCGAAGCCCGAAAGCCCGGCGGCGCTTACAGCGCCGACACGCCATAGATCGCTCGTTGACACGGATTGCGAGCCACAAGGCACCCATGCAGGCCCGCCCTGATGGGCGTGTCCAGCACGCGGCAGCGGCAGAAATCCTGCGCGAGCGGTGCTGCAATCAGCAGCATCGCGCCCCGCCGCAGTGGGCGGGGCGCGCTAAGCGGCTGTCAGGCCGCCTTGGGCTTGTTGCGCGACCAGATCAGGTCGTGCGTGCCATCCTCGTTCTCGATCAGGCGGGCATAAACGGTTGCCGGGAACGAAGGATCGTCGAGGCTCACTGACAGGTAATCCCGCCCAGCCTCGCTGGTCTTCTTCCACGCCGCGCCGATGTCGTGGCCGACCGCCTGGAGGCGGAAGTCCGGGGCGCTCTCGGCGTCGCCCTTGTCGTTGGGAACCAGCTTGACCTTGACGTTGAGCGTCAGGGTGCGGAGCGTGCCGGTGAAGCCGTCTTTCTCTGCGGTGAAGGTGCCGATGTTAGCCATGATGATTTCTCCTTTCGGGTTGAACAAGGTCGCGCCAGTGCGTCCTTGTTGTGATCCGGCCGGCGGGGGATGGGCTGGTCGCACCGCGCAGCGGTCGCAACATCGTGGAGAACCTGGAAGCGAAAAGAATTTGTCCCGCGAGGAATGCGCGCAGCGCAGGGGAAATTGTTTTCGCTGCAAGGTTGCGGCCATGAAGCCCAAGGCGCAGCCGCGCCACCGCCAGGATTCACAACAAGACAAGGACGCACAGGCCGACCGCTCCCGAATGAAGACGTGGCCGACTCGGCATCCCGCGTGACGGCTGCACCGGCTTGCGCCCTGACGCGGCCAGGTCAATGCCCATGACAAGGCAAGAGCGCCCCTGCCGCAGCTCGCGGCCACATGCTTGAGGCGTGGTGTGGAAGCTCCATAGAAGCGAGGCCGGGCGGCGTGTCGGTGAACCGTCCTTCGTGACGTACAGACAACGAACCGCCAGCGTCGGGGACGGCACGCTTTCGTGCAACCTGCCGCGGCAAGCCGGGGCGTAGCCGCGCAAGCCCCGCCCATTGCGGCGGGGCGCGGTCGAATCGTCGGCGGCGCGATGCGCCGCCAGCACTTGCTGGCTTCGTGGGTTCTTCGCGCACAAGCGCCGTTGTGCGCGGCCCCTTCGCCGCCTGACCGAAGGCGGCGAAGGGGCGTTTTGACTTTGAGCAGTGAAACCGGGCGCGGCCACCGCCGCGCCCGGAGTTTTGACCACCGGCCCCAAGGCGGAACGGCTTGGGGCCGGTGCGGCTCGTTATTCCTTGGTTTCGATGATCCACCACACGGCGCGCGGCAAGGCGCGGCCCGTGATCGGATGCAGGTCGGTCAGGTCGGCGCGGGCCGTCCAGCTACGCGACGGACGGTAGCCGCGCACGTCGCCATCGCCATGCCAGCGGCGGGCACGCACCGTGCCGGAGGCGTAGGTCGCCGCCATGCGGGGGCGGTTTGCGGGTTGGTGGGTCATGGCAGGCATCCTCGACATGAAGCGCCCCAGCCGGAACCGGGGCGCTATCTACGGTGCGAAGTCACGCGGCCAAAGCCTCGGCCTGCGGCTGGTCATCCGCCACGGCGGCCGCTTGTTCCAGCGCTTCGGCTTCGCCATCCGCAGGCACGTCCTGCCCGGCCTGCTGCGGGCCTTCGGTGCGGAAGATGGCGGGCATCCAGCCGGTGCCAGCGGCCAGCCGTTCGGCTTCGCTGGCAATGTCGCCCTTCTTCAACTTCGCCAGTCGGGTGACGTGCGAGGGCGCTAACTCGCCAACGGCTTCCAGAATCGCTGCCTTCGGCACATGCCGGAAATAACCCTCATTGGTGGGCTGCCACCACGCGGCCATATCCAGCCCCACGGCCTGCGCTAGTTCCGCGCCGGGCTGGTGCGGCGTGGCGCGAGGCGTCACCACGTCCACCGTGGAAGCTGCGCACACTGCCAGCAGCCGCACCAGTTCATCCTGTGATTTCGCCAGCAGCGCAGCGAACAGTTCGGCGCTGTCCTCCGGCAAGGTTTCGCCTGCCACCTGTTGCAGTTCGCGCAGCGCCACGGCGGCGGGTGATTCCGGCCAGTCCGGGGCCATGCGTTCCAGCCGGTCTTGCACCGTGAGGCGCACGCCCAGCGGCAGCTCGTGGCCGTAGTGGCTTTCCTGCAAGACGGTCTGCACCATGCCATGCACCACGGCGGCCAGCGCGGCTTGCGGATGCCGGGCCACTTCGATTTGCAGCGCGGCGGTACGGTGCGCGCTCAACCGCTGCGCCAGTCGGTCGGACATTGTGGCGGTCTTGGGCTGCTCGTCGTCCTCGCCTTCGCCTTCGTCCTCGTTCGCGGCTTCGCCTTCGCTGCCGAAACCCTGCCGCAGCCGTTCCAGCGTGCGCAGTGCCTTGGCCTCCGCTTCGCGCAGCAGCCCGCGATGAATCGCGGCCTGCCCGTCGCGGTCGATGGTGACGATGGCACCGGCTGCGGCTTTCACATTGGCCGCATAGTCCAGCAAGCTATCGTCCAGCGCCTGCAACTGCTCGCCCAGGCGTTCGCCTTCTTCCTGCAAGGCATCGGCCTTTTCCTCGTCCTCGTCATCCAGCGCGGCATCCACCGCCTCGGCCAGTTCGTGCAGCTTGGTTTGCAGCTTCTCGATGCGCTGCGCGTCGCGCTTGTTCGGGCTGCGGCGTTCCCTTGGAGCACGCTGGAAGGCTTGCAAATCCGCATGGGTCATGCCCGGCGTGGCATCCACCCACGCCCAGCCCTCGGCCTTCACCATGGCGGCGATACCTGCCAGCTTGTCTTGCGCCAGCCGTTCCAGCAGTGCGGCATCGGTCAGATACACGCCTTTGTCGCCCTCCGCGAACAGGTCGCGGCGGATGCCACCGCCTTCCTGCTCGTAGCCGTCCAGCCCGACAAAGCGCAGCAGCGGATGCCGGTAGGCGTCGATTTCGCGTTCGGTCAGACGGTCGCGCAGGTTGTGCGGGCTGCGCTGCCATGTCGGCGCACCGTAGAACGCGGCTTCCTGCGCGGCGTGGTCGTCGGTGATGGCAAGGGCCATCAACTGGTCAAGGCTCACGACCTCGGCGCGATAGTCGGCCAGCAGGCGCGGCGAGACGTTGGCAAGTTTCAAGCGGCGCTGCACCACCAGCGGCGTGACGGAAAAATCCGCTGCAATATCCTCGATGCTGCGGCCTTCGCCCACCAGCGCGGCGAACGCCTCGAACTGGTCGGCGGGGTGCATGGCTTCTCGCTGCACGTTCTCGGTCAGGCTGGCCGTGCGTGCGGTGCCATCGGCCACCAGCAGGCAAGGCACCTCCCATTCCTTGCTGATGCGGTGCTTCTTCGCCAGCAGCTTCAACGCTGCGAGGCGACGGCCACCGGCCACGACTTCGTAATGCTTGCCATCGGCGGCGGCAATCACGATGAGGTTTTGCAGCAGGCCGACACGCTGGATGCTGGCGGCGAGTTCGGGAATGGACATGCGCGGGGTCTTGCGCACGTTGCGGCCAGTGGGGCGCGACACCAGCCGCGACAGCGGAACCAGAATCAGGTTCTTGGTCGGATCAGCGGCTTCCAGCGGGATAGCGGCGGCGGTGTTGATGGCGCGGGCTTCGGTTTGGGTAACGGCGTTCATGGTGATAACTCCTATCTGTTCAGGGATGCAGCAGCGAAGAAAGCGACAAGGGCTGCTGCCTGCCCTTGCCGCGTAGGGATTCAGGCTTTCAACTGGCGCATGCCATCGGCCAGCAGCCAGAGGGCACGATTCAGTCGGATGTTTTGGTCGATGCCCTGCACCGGGCGGGTTTGCTGGCGGCGCCCGTTGGCGCTGCGGCCACGCAGTCCGCCTTGGGTCAGGTTTTCTTGGGTGCGGTTGAACACGCTCCACAGGTCGGGGCGGCGGTCGTCGAAGCGGCGCGGCATCAGGATTTGCGATTCCGTGATGGGCGCGGGCTTGTCCGGGTCGTCGTACTTGAGGGCGAGCGCGGCGCGGGCGAACACTTCGGATTCGCCATCGTCCAAGGTGATGCCGCGCATGGCATCGCGCGATTCCTTCACCCGGTCGAAACCGCTCAAGACTTCGTAAGCGCCCTCAATGACCAGACCGGCCACGTCGCCTTTATGGGGCACTCGCACATCGGCCACGGCGTTGCCGCAGACAAGGCCATTGCTGCACACGAACCGGAACATTCCGGCCAGCATCTGATAGCTGCTGGTGCCGTCGTGCGAGTTCAGCAGCACGATTTCGTTGGCCTCCGCGCCGTTGATCTGGCTGGCGTGGCGCAAGCGAATCATGTGTTTGGTGTGCTCGCGCTTGCCTTCATCGCGCACGCGGGTTTGCGTCACCATGAAAGGCTGGAAGCCTTCTTTGCGAAGCTCGGTCAGCACGGCGGCGGTGGGGATGTAGGCATACCGCTGCGAACGGCTCTCGTGCGGCGCGTCCGCGAAGATGGACGGGGCCACGCGGTGAATCTGGTCGTCGGACAGCGGGTAATCGCTGCGCAGCGAGGGGGAGCGGGAAGCGAAACGGGATGCGAGTTGCATGGTCTTTCTCCTGACAAAAGAGGTTTGCTGTTCACACCGCACACCGGATTCCTAGATTCGGAGCCCAGCCTTTCGGCTGTTCGGTGCGGTCGGCACGAGGAACCCGGTTGGCCCTGTTGCCACCGTCTTTCCTGAGTTCATCGCCCGCGACGGTCAGGAGCGCGCGGACGGGGGCTGTCAAGGAAACAAGCGCAGGGTTGGTGCGGCCCGCAGGCGCAGCCGAGGACACGGCCCTGCGCGCCTTGACGGCCCCCGGCCGCGGGCTACAGTCGCGGACAAGGTGATGAAGTCAGGGAAGACGGCTGGACATGGCAACGGCCTCCCCTGTGTGCCGAACCGCACGGCAAGCGCAAGCGCGCAGGCCCGAAGCTGGAAGCCGGGCCGTAGGCGTCAGCGATACGGAAGGCTGGCAAAGCCAGTCCCGCCAGGGATGAGCGACTAGCGAACCTGGAGCAGCGCGATCCGCGAAGCGGAGACGCAAGAGGACTCTTCGTTTACCATTTGTTTCGCAAGCAAATGATGGGAAAGCAAGAACACGGAGATCTAGAAATGATTGTCTGCATCAACCGCCTCAAACAGTTCGGAATCTTCAGCGACTTCAATGGAACGAAGATCCAAAAGTTTGGCCGGTACAACCTGGTCTATGGTTGGAATGGAACAGGCAAGTCAACGCTATCGAATCTATTCTCTTGCTTTGAGCTTCGCTCGATGGTTCCCCGCTTCAGCACGGGCCAATTTTCAGTAGTTCTGGAGGATGGCTCAACGATCACGGAATCCACACTCCACTCATCCCAATTGAATATTCATGTTTTCAATCAACGCTTCGTGCATGAGAACATTGATTGGGACAAATCCGTAAAAAGCATCCTTCTTATTGCGAAAGAGAAGATTGATGACTTGCAGAAGCTGGAGAAGCTGAAGAGCGAGCTTCAGTCGAAAAAGAAGGCTCACGACGACAAGCAAAGCGATATCAAGAAGCAACGTGAGTCATTGGAGAAATTCCTGACCAATGCTGCCAAGAAAATGAAGCTTGGACTTCAGGCGATTGATACGAGCGACAGTTATTACTTGAATTACGACCGCCGCAAGCTCTCCAACTTCATACAGAATAATGGCGAGACAATTATCAAGGCGGAGTCGGTTCTTCCAGATGAGAGGGTTATCGACCTTACGAATGCCGCCAAGCCAGATCAGCTTCCAAGCATTGCTTTCGCCTCAACGGCCATTGAGCCGGACTATTTTAAGAAAGCGGCGGGCCGCATCAGAGATTTGATTGGGACTACGGCGGTCAATCAAGCAATCCAGCGGCTGACCGATAACCCGGACATCCGCGAATGGGTTCAAGCAGGCTTGGAAATCCATAAAAACCACGACTCGCAATCCTGCGAGTTCTGCGGCGCTACGTTTACCCAGCTTCGTGCCGAGGCGCTTGCTGCCCACTTCAGCAAGGAGTTCACGGAGTTTCAGAGCCGACTTCAGAACGCGGCGACATGGATTGAATCTCAAGGCGCTCCAGCTAATCAGCTTCCCGCATCGACCGAGTTTTATAAAGAACTATCGGCCGAGGCAGAGAAGCTTCAAAACGACTACGCAACTGCTGCTGAAAAGATCGACCAGCAAATGGACGGATGGCGGGAAGCCCTGAAGGCCAAGATCACAGACCCTGGGAAGACAGACATTCAGATCTCGGATGTGGTTGAAGACGATGTCACCAATTTCAATGACATCCTGAAGTCGATTGTTTCTCTCGTCGGAAAGCACAACAATAAGACTTCAAATTTCAAATCTGAGACCTCAAAAAGCAAGGTGGCACTGGAGCTTCACTTTGCTGCGGCTGAGGTGCAAGAATTTGACTATGCTGGAAGTGAGAAGAAGTGCAATGACCTTGAGTTAGAAGCAAAGAACGACCATAAGGAAATTGAAAAAATTAGTCTAGAGGTCGGAGCCATAGAAGCGATGCTCTCGAATGAAACGGTCGGGGCAAAGGAGTTCAATGACATCCTACATCGCTTCATTGGCCGCTCTGAGCTTTGCCTGAACTTCAATCAGAAGAAGAAAGGCTATGAGATCATCAGAAACGGGGTTGGTGAGCACGATGGGAATTTGAGCGAAGGTGAGAAGACTGCGATTGCATTTGTCTATTTCATCACGAAGCTCAAAGAAAATGGAAATAACATCAAGGATACGATCGTCGTCGTTGATGATCCGGTCTCAAGCTTTGATTCTAATCACTTGTTTCACGCCTACTCGTTCCTGAGAACGCAATGCACTGAAGCCAAGCAGCTTTTTGTGCTGACTCACAACTTCACGTACTTTAAGCTAGTGAGAGATTGGTTCACTGGCACCAATAGGAATCGAGTCAAAAAAGGCAACACCGAGAATTGCTTCTTTTATCGCCTGGATGCGCCACCTGGCTCCCCTCGTCATTCCCAACTTGTGGATGCCGACGACTCACTGAAGAACTACGGTTCCGAATATCACTATATCTTCAAGAAGCTCTACGAATACAGGGCGCACACGACACTCAATCGAGATGAGGCGTTCTTGACCGCCAACCTCGCCCGAAAGCTTGTTGAATCGTTCTTCACCTTCAAATATCCAAGGCGGCGAAGCGACATTAGTCAATTGATGGAGGCTGGCCTAAAAGATTGCACCATCACGACACCAGAGCTTAAAGAAAAAATATACCGCTTTATCAATAAGTATTCACATAGCGACGTTATTGAGATAACAGAGGAATCCGCAGAAAACTTGGCAGGCGAAAGCCACAGCGTCATCGGGCACATCTTCCAGTGGCTGGAAGAGGTGGACAAGAGACATTACGACGAGATGATTCAGGTTGCGACGGCCTGAGCATCAGGCCGAGGGCCATAGCTATGCCACCAGGCGCAGCAAAAAGGGGCCGAAGCCCCCTTGGGCTAGATCAGCCCATGCTCGGCGAACGATGCCGTTTCGTTGCCCGCAACGATGATGTGATCGAGCACGCGCACGTCCACCAGACCCAACGCTTCCTTGAGCCGCTGGGTCAGCGCCCGGTCAGCCGCGCTCGGCTCGGGGTTTCCGCTCGGATGGTTGTGCGAAACGACGACCGCCGCCGCATTGAGTCGCAGCGCCTCCTTGACCACTTCGCGCGGATACACCGATGCACCGTCAATGGTGCCGTGGAACATCTCCCTGTATTCGATCAGACGATGGCGCGTATCCATGAACAGCACTGCGAACACCTCATGCTCGAAGCTGGCCAACTTTGTACGCAAATATTCCTTGACCGCCGCCGGCGAAGTGAACTCTGCTCTGCGCTGCATTTTCCGGTCAATGACCTGGCGCGCAGCTTCCAGGATGTCGTCGGCCGATGCCGGTAGATAGCGCCCATGCGCGTCGCGCACCAGCAGAGTGGAATCGAACGAGGGAAAGGACAGTTGCGACATGATCGTGCTCCGGTTGCTCGGGCGGAATTGCCCGGAACCGGCGACAGCACGGCGCAGCGCAAGCAGTCAGGGGTCGCAGACGGCCGCCAGGACGCAAGCGCGCATGGCGCGCGCCGCCCTTGACGGCGAGAACGCCGTGATACGGTGAAGGGAACAGCAAGACCGCCCACACCCGCCCACTGCACAGAGTCGATTTTTGGCAAGCGGAGCGCGCAGGCCCGGATCAACGAGCCGGGACGGAGGCGTCAGTGATGGAAGCCCGACAGGGGCGAGACTCGCGCAGCGAAGCTCGATGCGCAGCACGACAGCACGACAGCGCGACGGCGGCACGCCGGGACGCCCGACTGCTTGGGACAGGACTACTCGTTGTCGGTCTTGCGCTGCTCGATCTGCAACTGCGCCCGTTGCGTTGCCTGTTGCAGCCGCTCCACCAGCACGCCCCTCGGCGGCAAGGCGGTCAGATACTCGGCAACGTGGATGCCGGACTTGTCCAGCTCCAGCAATTCGATCTGCTCGCGCTTCTTGCCGGTGCAAAGGATGATCCCGAGCGGCGAGGCTTCCTCCGGCTCCCGTTCGTGCTTGTCTAGCCACCGAAGGTAGAGCTCCATCTGCCCTTTGTAGGCCGCCTTGAAGTCACCTACCTTCAACTCCACCGCCACCAGCCGCCGCAGCTTGCGGTTGTAGAACAGCAGGTCAAGGTGGAAATCCTCGTCGTCGATCGGAATGCGCTTCTGCCGGGCGACGAATGAGAAGCCCGCGCCCAGCTCCAGCAGGAAGGACTCCATTTCACGGATGATCGCCGCTTCCAAGTCGCCTTCCTGCCAAGTGTCCCGCAGGCCCAGGAAGTCGAGGATGTACGGGTCGCGCATGACCAGGGCCGGCGACATGCGCTGCGCATCGCGCAGGGTCGCCAACTCCTGCGCTATGGTTTCTTCGGGCTTTTGGGAAAGCGCCGTGCGCTCGTACAGCATCGAGTCGATACGCTCGCGCAGCGTCCGCACGCTCCAGCGTTGGGTGCTGGCCATCTGTGCGTAGTAGTCCCGCTGGAGCGGGTCTTTCAGCGGCATCAGGGCGATGAAGTGCGTCCAGCTTAATTCTCGTATCAGTGATACGAGAATTCGCTCGTCGGGGAAGGTGGCGGCGAACTGCACCATGCGGCGCAAGTTCTGCTCTGCAAAGCTGCTGCCGTACTCCTCCACCAACTGCGCAGCCAAGGTGGGCAGAACTTCCTTACCGTAGGCGCCCCGGCGCCCGTCCAAGACCTGCGTGTGGATGCGCTGGCCGATGCGCCAGTAGAGCATCGTAAGCTCGCTATTCACCGTCGAGGCGGCGCGCTTGCGCGCCGCCTCGATCAGTGCCCGAATGTCGCCCAGCAGCGCCGCAGGAGCTGCGAGCGATGCTGCTGATGACCGGCGCCCGTTCATGCCACCGCCTCCGCAAGCTGCCGCGCGCCCGTGATGGCTTGGCGGCGGCTGGCCACCAACTCGGCCGCCTCGCGCACCGGCTTGTCCTCGGTGTGGACGTAGTGCATGAACATCGCCACGGTCTTGTGGCCCGTCAGCTTCATGCCCACTTTGGTCGGCACACCGGAATTGGCAATGTCGGTGGTCGAGCGATGACGGATGCCGTGCGTGCCAACGTGCGGCACGCTGGCGGCCTTGAGCGTCCGGCACCAGCCGCCATAGTGCTCGCCAAAGGTTAGGTGCTTCGCCGGGTCGTTCGGCGACGGCAGGACGTAAGGGCAGCCTTCCAGCCGCGGCGCCGTCGAAAGCAGCCGATAGGCTTCCTCGCTCATGGGCTTGGAAATGCCGCCAACCTTGCTGTCGGGCCACACCACGCGCCGGTTCTCGAAGTCCAGCCAGCTCCATTCGAGCGGGCAGATTTCGGAGCGCCGTGCCGCAAACTCGAATTGCAGCCGGATCGCCAACGGGATGACGTAGTTCTCCAGCCCCTCCGCCTCCAGTTTCTCCAACTGGCGGAAGATCCGCACCATTTCCTCGTCCACGATGAGCCGGGTTTCCTTGCCAGGCGGGTACATCGGGACGTGACGGCACGGGTTCGTGCCGTCCGGGCGGAAGCCCCACACTTCGGCCAGGTTGAACATCTTGCGTAGCACGCCGAAGGTCTTGTTGGCCTCGGTCGGCTTGTAGGCCAGCTTTTCCATCAGCCCCGCAATGTCGGGCCGCTTCACGTCATGTGCCTTCTTGCGGCCCAGCAGTGGGATGATGTTGCGGTCGATGACGCCCTGGTAGCCGTCCTGCGTGCTGACCTTGTTGCGCTTCTTGGAGTAGTCCTCCATGAACTTCTTGCACAACTCGGCCATTGTGGGCGCCTTGCGCGCCTCGGCCTTGGCGCCGCCGGGGTCGCCACCCCGGCGAACCTCGGCCAGCCAGTCCTGCGCTTTGACCCGCGCCTGTTCGACGGTTAGTTCCCCGTAGAGTCCCAGCGAGGGCTTGCGGGGCTGGCCAGAGTTCGTGCGGTACTGGAGCATGAACACCCGGCGCCCCGTCGGGGTAATCTTGCAAAGGAAGCCGGGCACGACGGTATCCCGTAGTTCGATGTCCTTCGCCTGGGGTTGCGCCGACTCTACGGCGGTCTTGGTGAGCTTGATCTTTGCCATGATGACTCCTTGGAACGACCCGGATTCCAGGAGCCAGATAGGAGCGGCGCGAGGGAGAACCGGGTCAAGTTTCAGAAAGCACCGGCATATGATGAACGCGCGTAAGCTATTGATAAACCTGCTGTATAGGGCTACGTCGCAGTCCAGCGAACTACCGGGCTGGAGTCATCGTGAAACAAAAAAGGGGCCTGCGCCCCTTCGTGTGAAAAGAGAAGCCGCTCGCCATGAGCGGCTTTTTATTTGGGATAGAGATCTTTGCGGCGATACGGCTCAGTCTCGCCCTCTTTACGCGTTTTCAGAAGCTTCAGTATCCAGGCGTACTGCTCAGGATGCGGGCCGACGAAATGCTCCACTTCCTCATTCATGCGGCGCGCAAGCGTGACGTCATCAGCATCCATCAAATCATCCATCGGCGGGCGGACTAACACGTCCAGACGGTGCGTTTTACCGTCATAGACCGGGAAGAGCGGGATCACCCGCGCGCGGCAGACTTTCATCAGGCGTCCTACAGCCGGCAACGTCGCTTTGTAGGTCGCGAAGAAATCGACAAATTCACTCTGCTCCGGGCCGTGATCTTCATCCGGCAGGTAGTAACCCCAGAAGCCATCGCGTACCGATTTAATAAACGGTTTGATGCCATCCTGCCTAGCGTGCAGACGGCCACCAAAGCGCAGGCGCACTTTGTTCCAGACATAATCCAGCAGCCGGTTGCCCTGATGATGGAACATCGCGGCGACGTGAACGCCGCGCGAGGCCAGCAGCATCGCCGGGATATCCACGCCCCAGCCATGCGGCACCAGCAGGATCACGCTCTCTTTGCTCTCAAGCATCTCGTTAATGATGGCTTCACCGTGCCAGTCAACGCGGTTCAGCACTTTTTCCGGGCCGCGCAGCGCCAGTTCGGCCATGAACACCATCGACTGCGGCGCGGTGGCGAACATATTGTCGATAATCGCTTCGCGCTGCGCCTCGGAGAGCTCCGGGAAGCAGTAGAGCAGATTAATGCGCGCGCGGCGGCGGGCGCTTTTACCAAGCCGCCCCGCCAGTCGACCGATTTTGCCGAGCAGCGGATCGCGAAAGGATGGCGGCGTCAGCGCCAGCGCAGCGCAGGCGCCAATACCCAGCCAGGAGCCCCAGTAGCGCGGATGCAGGAACGCCTTCTCGAATTCGGGAATGTATTCACTTTTTGTTTTTTTAGTTTCCATGACGGTTCTCAGGGCAGAGCCAGGTTTTCAAAAAAGAAAAATAATGAAGGAGTTTAGCGGCGCGAAGGCCGCCAGACAAAATAAAAAGCCGGCGCACGAAGGCACCGGCTGTTATTTGCCGCGCTTTTAATCAAGCGTCAGCTGCGGAACCACTTCTTTGACCTGCGCCAGGTAGTCGCGGCGATCCGAGCCGGTCAGGCCCTCGGAGCGCGGCAGCTTGGCGGTCAGCGGGTTAACGGCCTGCTGGTTTATCCAGATTTCATAGTGCAGATGCGGGCCGGTGGAGCGTCCGGTGTTGCCGGAAAGCGCGATGCGATCGCCGCGTTTCACTTTCTGGCCAGGTTTCACCAGCAGCTTTTTCAGGTGCATATAGCGGGTGGTGTAGGTGCGTCCGTGGCGGATCGCCACATAATAGCCCGCCGCCCCGCTACGCTTCGCCATCACCACTTCACCATCACCCACCGCCAGCACCGGCGTACCCTGCGGCATCGCGAAGTCGACGCCTTTATGCGGCGCGACGCGCCCGGTCACCGGGTTCAGACGACGTGGGTTGAAGTTAGAAGAGACGCGGAACTGGCGCGACGTCGGGAAGCGCAGGAAGCCCTTGGCAAGCCCGGAGCCGTTGCGGTCGTAGAATTTGCCGTCTTCCGCGCGGATCGCGAAATAGTCTTTACCGGACGAACGCAGACGCACGCCAAGCAACTGGCTCTGCTCACGTTTGCCGTCGAGCATTTCGCGCGACATCAGCACCGAGAATTCGTCGCCTTTTTTCAGCTTGCGGAAATCCATCTGCCACTGCATCGCTTTAATCACCGCGCTGATTTCAGCACTCGTGAGCCCGGCCTCTTTGGCGCTGGCGACGAAACTACCGCCGACGGTGCCTTTGATCACATTATTGACCCAGTCGCCCTGCTGCACTTCGCTGCTCATTTTAAAGCTGCCGGCAGGTGTGCGGTCATAAGTACGGGTTTCGCGGCGCGACATCTCCCAGGTCAGGCGCTGTAATTCGCCGCTGTCGGTGAGCGTCCAGGAGATCTGCTGGCCGATTTTCAGGTTACGCAGGTCTTTATCGACCGAGGCGAGCTGGCTGATATCCCCCATATCGATACCGTACTGATTCAGCACGCTGCTCAAGGTATCGCCGGTGGAGACCACATATTCATGCACCCCGGCTTCGCCGGCGGTTTTATCGTCAAGCTCATCCTGCGGGATCGCTTCATCGTCTTCCGGCGCGGCCTGATCGATAGGCTCGCTCGCCTCAGGCAGCAGAGAACGGATTTCGCTCTTTTGCAGTTCGATGGTTTTAACGATAGGGGCTGATTCGGGGTGGTAAATGTACGGCCGCCAGACGGCGACCGCGAGTGTGAGAACTGTAAGAGACCCCAGCATAACGCGATGGGGTCGTGGCAGGTTGTTAAATGCCAGGGCGACAGAGCGGGCTATCTGTTGCACGTATCCACTTCCTCGTTAATCTCCTTTCAGGCAGCTGGCATATTGGTTAGATAACTGAGTCAGGAACTGCATATAGCTGTCCTTGCCCAGGCTGACAGACGTTCCCAGCGGGTCGAGTGTTCCCATTCGAACTTTCGTGCCCCTGGCAACGGCTTCAATCACCGCTGGCCTGAACTGTGGCTCAGCAAAAACGCACTCGGCTTTTTGCTCAACCAACTGTGTTCTTATTTCATGTAAACGCTGCGCACCGGGCTGGATTTCGGGATTGACGGTAAAATGGCCGAGCGATGTCAGGCCGTAATGTTTTTCGTAATAGCCGTAAGCGTCATGAAAAACGAAGTATCCTTTCCCTTTCAGCGGTGCCAGCTCGTTCGCCACCTGTTTGTCTGTTCGGGCCAGTTCGGCCTCGAAGCGCTGGAGGTTGGCGTCCAGTTTGGCTTTGCTTTGCGGCATAAGTTCCACTAATTTTTCGTGGATTGCAACCGCCGAGGCCCGGGCGATTTCCGGCGACAGCCAGATGTGCATGTTATAATCGCTATGATGGTGATGTTCGTCACTTTCTTCGCCATGATGCGCATGTTCATCATGGTCGTGATCGTCATCATCAGCGCCTTTCATCAGCAGCGGTTTTACAGCGGCAAGCTCGGCCAGCGCCAGATTTTTTTGTGACGGCAGCGCTTTGACGGACTTATCCATAAAGGCTTCCATATCGGGGCCAATCCAGACCACTAAATCCGCTTTCTGTAAGCGTTTAACATCAGACGGACGCAGTGCGTAGTCATGTTCCGACGCGCCGTCCGGCAGCAGCACTTCGGTTGGCGTAACGCCATCGGCAATCGCGGAGGCGATAAAGCCCACCGGCTTAAGCGAAGCGACAACGGCGGCCTGTGCGGAGGTGGCGGTGCCACCCATGATTGCTGCGCCGAGCGCAGCGCAAAGAAGCGTATTTTTATGTAACATAATGCGACTTATCATCGTTATGAATGTTGGAAGTGTGATATTATAACATTCGATAACTTCTGCAATAATTAAATTGCCATGACTAATCTCGTATCGCTTCAGAACGTCAGCGTCTCCTTCGGGCAACGCCGCGTTTTATCTGACATTTCTTTAACACTCCAGGGTGGACGGATCCTGACGTTGCTCGGCCCGAACGGCGCCGGGAAATCGACGCTGGTGAGAGTGGTGCTTGGGCTGGTAGCACCCGATGAGGGGGTTATCAAGCGTGAACGCAACCTGCGCATCGGCTATGTGCCGCAAAAACTGCACCTCGACGCCACCCTGCCGCTGACGGTGAGTCGTTTCCTGCGCCTGCGCCCCGGCACCCGCAAAGCGGATATCCTGCCGGCGCTGAAACGCGTGCAGGCAGGCCATCTTATCGAAGCGCCGATGCAGAAACTCTCCGGCGGCGAAACCCAGCGAGTTTTGCTGGCACGCGCCCTGCTCAACCAGCCGCAGCTCCTGGTGCTCGACGAACCGACACAGGGGGTAGACGTGAACGGTCAGGTCGCGCTTTATGATCTCATCAACCAGCTGCGCCACGAGCTTAATTGCGGCGTGCTTATGGTCTCACACGATCTGCATCTGGTGATGGCTAAAACTGATGAGGTGCTGTGCCTGAATCATCACATCTGCTGCTCCGGCGCGCCGGAAGTCGTTTCCACCCATCCGGAATTTATCTCTATGTTTGGCCCGCGCGGCGCTGAACAACTGGGGATTTACCGTCATCACCATAACCACCGTCACGATTTGCAGGGACGGATTATTCTGCGCAAGGGAAATGGCTCGTTATGATTGAACTTCTGCTTCCCGGCTGGATGGCCGGTATGCTGCTGGCCTGCGCCGCTGGCCCGCTGGGCTCTTTCGTGGTCTGGCGTCGGATGTCCTATTTCGGCGATACGCTGGCGCACGCCTCGCTGCTTGGCGTCGCGTTCGGGCTGTTACTGGACGTTAATCCGTTTTATGCGGTGATCGTCGTGACCCTGCTGCTGGCCGGCGGGCTGGTATGGCTTGAGAAACGCCCGCATCTCGCCATCGACACGCTGCTCGGCATTATGGCGCACAGCGCGCTGTCGCTGGGACTGGTGGTGGTGAGCCTGATGGGCAATATCCGCGTTGACCTTATGGCGTATCTGTTCGGCGATTTACTGGCGGTGACGCCTGCTGATTTGCTCTCTGTCGGGCTTGGCGTTGTTGTGGTGCTCGGCGTGCTGTTCTGGCAATGGCGCAATTTACTGTCGATGACTATCAGCCCCGACCTCGCCTTTGTCGACGGCGTGCGCTTACAGCGCGTGAAGATCCTGCTGATGATGGTGACGGCGCTGACCATCGGCGTGGCGATGAAGTTTGTCGGCGCGCTGATAATCACCTCGCTGTTGATTATCCCGGCGGCAACCGCCCGCCGCTTTGCTCGTACGCCGGAACAGATGGCCGGTGTGGCGGTGGCGCTCGGTATGGTGGCGGTAACCGGCGGCCTGACCTTTTCCGCGTTTTATGACACGCCTGCCGGGCCATCGGTAGTGCTGTGCGCGGCGCTGCTCTTTATTTTCAGCATGGCGAAACGCCCGCCAGCCTGATCTGGTCTACCCGGAGAAACGGTTAACAAAAAAGCGCCCTGAGGGCGCTTTTTTTATGCATGTCGTTCACTCACATCAGCGATGTCACGGCATCTGCGGAGGCGTGATACCGAAATGGTTCCAGGCGCGTGTGGTCGCCATACGACCGCGCGGCGTACGTTGCAAAAACCCTTGCTGGATAAGAAACGGCTCCAGCACATCTTCAATGGTTTCGCGCTCTTCCCCGATGGCCGCCGCCAGGTTATCGAGCCCCACCGGGCCGCCGAAGAATTTATCAATGACCGCCAGCAGCAGCTTGCGGTCCATGTAATCAAAGCCTTCGGCATCAACATTCAGCATATCGAGCGCCTGAGACGCCACATGTTGATTGATGACCCCATCGTGACGCACCTCAGCGAAATCACGCACGCGGCGCAGCAGACGGTTGGCGATACGCGGCGTGCCGCGCGAGCGCTTCGCCACTTCAAAGGACGCCTCGTCATTCATCTCAAGGCCCATATGGCGCGCGCTGCGGCTCACGATATGCTGAAGATCCGCCACCTGATAGAACTCCAGGCGCTGTACAATCCCGAAGCGGTCACGCAGCGGAGAAGTGAGCGAGCCTGCGCGCGTCGTAGCGCCAATCAGCGTAAACGGCGGCAAATCGATTTTTATAGAGCGCGCCGCCGGGCCTTCGCCGATCATGATGTCGAGCTGATAATCTTCCATCGCCGGGTAGAGCACTTCTTCCACCACCGGCGAAAGACGGTGAATTTCATCGATAAACAGAACGTCATGCGGCTCAAGATTAGTGAGCATCGCCGCGAGATCGCCCGCCTTTTCCAGCACCGGCCCGGAGGTGGTGCGCAGGTTCACGCCCATCTCGTTGGCGACGATATTGGCGAGCGTCGTCTTCCCAAGCCCAGGCGGGCCGAAAATCAGCAGATGATCGAGCGCGTCGCCGCGCAGCTTCGCCGCCTGGATGAAGATTTCCATCTGGGAACGCACCTGCGGCTGGCCGATGTACTCTTCGAGTAATTTGGGGCGAATGGCGCGATCGGCCACCTCTTCCGCCACGATACTGCCCGGCGCCACCAGGCGGTCTGCTTCAATCATCCTCTACCTCACAATGCCGCGCGCAGCGCTTCACGAATCAGCATTTCGCTGCTCGCGTCCGCCTTCGCGACTTTACTGACCATACGGCTGGCTTCCTGAGGTTTATAACCCAGCGATACCAGCGCGGCAACGGCTTCCGCCTCGGCATCGTCCACCACCGGGCTTGCCGGCGACGTCAGCACCAGATCCGCCGCCGGCGTGAAGAGATCGCCATGCAGACCTTTGAAGCGGTCCTTCATCTCGACCACCAGACGCTCGGCGGTTTTCTTGCCGATACCGGGCAGCTTCACCAGCGCCGCGGGCTCTTCACGCTCCACGGCGTTAACAAACTGCTGGGCCGACATCCCGGAAAGGATAGCCAGCGCAAGCTTCGGCCCGACGCCGTTGACCTTAATCAGCTCACGAAACAGCGTGCGCTCTTGTTTATTGTTAAAGCCGAACAGCAACTGCGCGTCTTCACGCACCACAAAATGCGTAAACACCACCGCTTCTTTGCCGGTTTCCGGCAATTCATAAAAGCAGGTCATCGGCATATGGATTTCATAACCGACGCCACCCGTCTCCAGTAACACCAGCGGGGGCTGTTTTTCCAGTACGATGCCTCTGAGTCTGCCTATCACGTTGCGCTCCTGCGTGGGGCTTAAGAAAGTTGCTGGCTATAATATAAAAAAAGCTGGACAGATATCCAGTCGAGAAATCGCCGCAGCGAAGAGGATGTGCGTGTTGCGAGGCGTCTCGCAAAGGAACGGTAAATCCTTTTACCGTTAACGCAATCGACCGCGCGCCAGATTCAGACGCGATTCGCTGACCTGCGCCGCATTCTGGCTGACGTGACAATGGGTGATGGCGATAGCCAATGCATCCGCCGCATCCGCCTGCGGATTGGCGGAGAGTTTCAGCAGCGTACGCACCATATGCTGCACCTGGCTTTTTTCCGCGCTGCCGATGCCGACGACCGTTTGCTTCACCTGACGCGCCGCATATTCAAACACCGGCAGGTCGTGGTTCACCGCCGCGACAATCGCCGCGCCGCGCGCCTGACCGAGTTTCAGGGCCGAATCGGCGTTTTTCGCCATGAACACCTGTTCGATGGCGAAATAGTCAGGATGAAACTGGGTGATGATTTCGCTGACGCCCGCATAGATAAGCTTCAGGCGCGAGGGCAGATCGGTGACGCTCGTGCGAATACAGCCGCTGCCGAGATAGGTCAGTTGCCGACCGGTCTGACGGATAACGCCATAACCGGTGACGCGTGAGCCGGGGTCAATCCCGAGAATAATCGACATCACGCGTCTCCCGCAGACGTAGTGGCTACGCTCATCAGAGCGTCGCCGCCACCTCGTCAGAGATTTCACCGTTGTGGTAAACCTCCTGCACGTCGTCGCAGTCTTCCAGCATATCGATAAGACGCAGCAGTTTCGGCGCGGTTTCCGCATCCATATCCGCTTTGGTCGATGGGATCATGGAGACTTCGGCATTGTCTGCTTTCAGGCCCGCCGCTTCCAGCGCGTCGCGTACCGCGCCCATCTCTTCCCAGGCGGTGTAAACGTCGATAGCGCCATCGTCGTAGGTCACCACATCTTCCGCGCCTGCTTCCAGCGCCGCTTCCATGATGGTGTCTTCATCGCCCGCTTCAAAAGAGATGACCCCTTTCTTGCTGAACAGGTAGGCGACGGAGCCGTCGGTGCCGAGGTTGCCGCCGCACTTGCTGAACGCGTGGCGCACTTCGGCAACGGTACGGTTACGGTTGTCAGAGAGACATTCGACCATTACCGCGGTACCGCCCGGGCCGTAACCTTCATAAATGATGGTTTCCATGTTCGCGTCTTCGTCACCGCCCACGCCGCGCGCGATAGCGCGGTTTAAGGTGTCACGCGTCATGTTGTTGGAAAGCGCTTTATCGATAGCCGCGCGCAGACGCGGGTTAGAGCCCGGATCGCCGCCGCCCAGACGCGCTGCGGTTACCAGCTCGCGAATAATTTTAGTGAAGATTTTACCGCGCTTGGCATCCTGTGCCGCTTTGCGGTGTTTGGTGTTGGCCCATTTACTATGACCTGCCATAAAAATATCTCCAGAAAGCGCGCCTTTTCAGGCGGCGTTAATAACAAATTCTTCAATCGCCTGCCGGTTGCTCCAGGACTTGGTGAGCGCAGCCGCATCGGCCGCGTCAACCCAGCGGTAGGTCAGGTGTTCGGTAAATACGATCTCCCGCTCCGTCGGCAAGGCCAGACAGAACCAGGACTCCGTATTACGCATCACCCCCGGCGCATAGCGATGACGTAAATGACTAAAAATTTCAAACTCCACCGTGCGCTGACAGTCCATCAAGGTCAGTTGCTCGCGGGCAACGTCAATAGAGACCTCTTCCTTTACTTCGCGCGCGGCGGCCTGCGGCGCGGTCTCCCCCTCTTCCAGGCTGCCGGTGACCGACTGCCAGAAATAAGGATCGTCGCGCCGCTGCAACATCAGCACCCGTTTCGTGTCCTGCGCATAGATCACGACAAGCACTGAAACGGGACGCTTATATGCCATATCAGTTTTTCTCTTCCTTTGCTTTCTTGGTAACAGCAGGGGTACTACCCTGGCCAGTCCAGGTTTTAGTTTCGCCTTTCTCATCAACGTAGCTATATTTAGCTGGGCGATCAGTACGTTTTGCTTCGGTACCGGTTTTAGCAGCAGCCATACTGTTCAGTAATTCATTTGGATCAATGCCATCAGCAATCAGCATTTCACGATATTGCTGCAGTTTATGAGAGTGTTCTTCTTTCTTCACCACCGCGATACCCAGTTCGCCAAGCGCGGTCGGGTTCGCAAAGCTCGGCGCTTCGGTCATCAGGCACGCCGCGGCGGTGGTTTTCGGGAAGGCGATAACGTCGCGGATGTTATCGGTGCCAGTCAGCAGCATGGTCAGGCGATCGAGACCAAACGCCAGACCCGCATGCGGCGGCGTACCGAATTTCAGCGCATCCAGCAGGAAGCCGAATTTCTCGCGCTGCTCGTGCTCGTCGATGCCGAGAATGCCAAACACAGTCTGCTGCATATCGCCACGGTGGATACGCACCGAGCCGCCGCCCACTTCATAACCGTTGATAACCATATCGTAAGCGTTCGCCACGGCCTCTTCCGGCGCCGCTTTCAGCTCGTCGGCGGTCATGTCTTTCGGCGCGGTAAACGGGTGGTGCATCGCGCTCAGTCCGCCTTCGCCGTCATCTTCAAACATCGGGAAGTCGATAACCCACAGCGGCGCCCATTTGGTTTCGTCGGTGAGGCTGAGATCTTTACCGAGCTTGAGACGCAGCGCGCCCAGCGCGTCGGCGACCACTTTTTTGTTGTCTGCGCCGAAGAAAATCATATCGCCGTCCTGCGCGCCGGTGCGCTCAAGGATAGCCTCTACGATCTCTGCGTTGAGGAATTTGGCGACCGGGCTGTTGATGCCGTCAAGGCCGTTCGCGCGCTCGTTGACTCTGATGTATGCCAGGCCTTTTGCGCCGTAAATTTTGACGAAATTGCCGTAGTCGTCAATCTGCTTGCGGCTCAGCTGAGCGCCGCCCGGTACGCGCAGCGCGGCGACGCGACCTTTCGGATCGTTCGCCGGGCCCGCAAATACCGCGAATTCGACGCTTTTAAGCAGGTCGGCAACATCCACCAGCTCCATCGGGTTACGCAGATCCGGTTTGTCGGAGCCGTAACGACGCTCGGCTTCGGCGAAGGTCATGATCGGGAACTGGCCCAGATCGACGCCTTTCACGTCCAGCCACAGCTTACGAATCAGATCTTCCATCACTTCACGCACCTGCGGCGCGGTCATGAAGGAGGTCTCGACGTCTATCTGGGTGAATTCAGGCTGACGGTCGGCACGTAAGTCTTCGTCGCGGAAACATTTCACAATCTGATAATAGCGATCGAAGCCCGACATCATCAGCAACTGTTTGAAGAGCTGCGGCGACTGCGGCAGCGCGTAGAATTTGCCTTTGTGCACGCGGGATGGCACCAGGTAGTCGCGCGCGCCTTCCGGCGTGGCTTTGGTCAGCATCGGGGTTTCGATGTCGAGGAAACCGTGGTCATCCATAAAGCGACGCACGAAGCTTGTGATTTTCGCGCGGGTTTTCAGGCGCTGCGCCATCTCCGGGCGACGCAGGTCAAGATAGCGGTATTTCAGACGCGCTTCTTCGCTGTTGACCTGGTTGGAGTCGAGCGGGAGCGGCTCGGCGCGGTTGATGATGGTCAGTTCGGTGGCGAACACTTCCACTTCGCCGGTCGCCATATCGCGGTTGACGTTTTTCTCGTCGCGCGCGCGCACGGTGCCGGTGATTTGAATGCAGAACTCATTACGCAGTTCAGAGGCGAGGCCGAAGGCGTCGGCGCGATCCGGGTCGAAGAACACCTGAACAATGCCTTCACGGTCGCGCATGTCGATAAAAATCAGACTGCCGAGATCGCGACGACGGTTGACCCAACCACACAGAGTCACTTGCTGTCCGACGTGGGACAGATTGAGCTGCCCGCAATATTCTGTACGCATGAGATATCCCTTAATTTAGCCGCAGGCCGTTTGTCGCCTGCCCTGCAGGCACCACTGTCGCAGCTTTGGCTGAATGTCACTACTGGATGAAAAAAGGGGGCTATTATACTGGAAATTCCGCGCCGCGATAAGCCCGAAGCCGCGCGCCCGCGCGATTGCTGCGCGTAAATTGCCGCTTCTCACAAAATTTAACAAAAATAGACAACCGTCCGGCGCGCGACGCCAGTAAGGTACTCATCCGAAACACGCTTTTAAGGGGAGACTCTATGTTAACGCTCAATCCCGCTACCACCGCGCTGGTGGTTATCGATTTACAGGAAGGCATCCTTCCCTTTGCGGGCGGCCCGCACAGCGCCGGGGATGTCGTTGCCCGCGCCGCACGGCTGGCTGAAAAGTGCCGCGCCGTCGGCGCGCCGGTGGTGATGGTGCGCGTCGGCTGGTCTGAAGATTTCGCCGAAGCGCTGAAGCAGCCAGTGGATTCCCCCATCGCCGGGCAAACGCTGCCCGAAGAGTGGTGGCACTATCCGGTGGCGCTCGGCAAACGCGACACTGACATCGAAGTGACGAAACGCCAGTGGGGCGCCTTCTATGGCACCGATCTGGAGCTACAATTACGTCGTCGCGGCATCACGACCATTATCCTGTGCGGCATTTCTACTAACATTGGGGTGGAATCCACCGCGCGCAACGCCTGGGAGATGGGCTTTGAACTGGTGATTGCCGAAGACGCCTGCTCCGCAGCCGACGCTGACCAGCACGACGGCAGCATGACGCATATTTTCCCGCGCATCGGGCGGGTTCGTTCCACAGAGGAGATCCTCGCAGCCCTATGATTTATCTCGGTCTGCCGCAGTGGTCGCACCCGAGATGGGTGCGGCTTGGCATTACATCGCTCGAAGATTACGCCCGGCATTTTAACTGCGTGGAAGGCAACACCACGCTTTACGCGCTGCCGAAGGCGGAGATCGTCGGGCGCTGGTACGCGCAGACCCACGATGACTTCCGCTTCTGTTTTAAATTTCCGGCCACCATTTCGCACAATGCGGCGCTGCGCCACTGCGATGATTTAACCGCCGAGTTTTTCGCCCGCATGGCGCCGCTTGACGCCCGCATCGGCCAGTACTGGCTGCAACTGCCCGCCGCGTTCGGCCCGCGCGATCTGCCTGCGCTTTGGGCGTTTCTTGACGCCCTGCCCGGCGATTTTACCTACGGGGTGGAAGTTCGCCATCCCGATTTCTTCGCCAAAGGCGAGGCGGAACTGGCGCTGAACCGTGGGCTTATCGCGCGCGGCGTTAACCGCGTGATGCTCGACAGCCGCCCGGTGCATGCCGCCAAACCGCACAGCCCGGCGGTTATCGACGCCCAGCGGAAAAAACCCAAAGTACCGGTTCACGCGCTGGTCACGGCGCAACATCCGATGGTGCGGTTTATCGGCAGCGACGATATGACGCAAAATGCCGATTTCTTCACTGTATGGCTCGCCAAACTCGCGCTATGGCAGCAGACCACGACGCCTTATCTCTTTTTACACACGCCAGACATCGAACACGCCCCGGAGCTGGTGCATACGCTCTGGCCCGCGCTTCGCGAGGCGCTGCCGACGCTTGGCGATGAACCCGCCATCCCACACCAGGACACCCTCTTTTAGGGCAGCGACAATATGCCCGCGCCACGCTATCATAAGGGCGCCATTAACAGCGTTAAACGGAGTTTCTATGGTAAGCGCGCTTTATGCGGTTCTGGGTGCGTTGTTGTTGATGAAGTTCTCTTTCGATGTGGTTCGTCTGCGGATGCAGTATCGCGTCGCATATGGCGACGGCGGTTTCAGCGAGCTGCAAAGCGCTATCCGTATACACGGCAATGCCGTGGAATACCTGCCCATCGGCCTGTTGCTGCTGCTTTTTATGGAGATGAACGGCGCGCAGAACTGGATGCTGCACGTCTGCGGCCTGCTGCTGCTGGTCGGTCGTCTGATGCATTATTACGGCTTCCATCACCGGCTGTTACGCTGGCGGCGCAGCGGCATGAGCGCTACGTATATCGCGCTGCTGCTGATGGTGCTGGCCAACATCTGGTATATGCCCTGGGAGTTGGTTTTCTCGTTCCATTAGCGCAAAATACGCCCCTTTCGTTTTCCCCAGGATTTACGCTATGTCTAATCGCGACACGCTGTTCTCCGCGCCCATCGCCCGTCTGGGCGACTGGACTTTCGATGAGCGGGTGGCTGAAGTCTTCCCCGATATGATCCAGCGTTCCGTGCCGGGCTATTCCAATATCATTTCCATGATTGGCATGCTGGCGGAACGTTTCGTCCAGCCCGCAAGCCAGGTCTACGACCTCGGTTGTTCGCTCGGCGCCGCCACCCTCTCGGTGCGCCGCAACGTGCATCACGATGGCTGTAAGATTATCGCGGTGGACAATTCGCCCGCTATGGTGGAGCGCTGCCGTCGCCATATCGACGCGTTCAAGGCGAAAACGCCGGTGGAGGTGATTGAAGACGATATCCGCAATATCACCATTGAGAACGCCTCTATGGTGGTGCTCAATTTCACGCTCCAGTTCCTCAATCCAGACGACCGTCAGCTGCTGCTCAATAAAATCTATCAGGGACTTAACCCCGGCGGCGCGCTGGTGCTCTCTGAAAAATTCAGTTTTGAAGACAGCGATGTCGGCGAGCTGCTGTTTAACATGCACCATGATTTCAAGCGCGCCAACGGTTACAGCGAGCTGGAGATAAGCCAGAAGCGCAGCATGCTGGAAAACGTCATGCTGACCGACTCCGTGGAAACCCACAAAGCGCGCCTGCGTCAGGCCGGTTTTGAGCACAGCGAACTCTGGTTCCAGTGCTTTAACTTTGGCTCGCTGGTAGCGCTGAAAGCCGGGAGCGCGGCATGATCGATTTCGGTAAGTTTTATCAGCAGATAGCCTGCGGCCCGCTCGCGCACTGGCTCGAAACGCTGCCCGCTCAGGTCGCCGCCTGGCAGCGCGACGCCCTGCACGGCCAGTTTAAGCAGTGGAAAAATTCTCTCGATAACCTGCCGGCGCTGGTGCCGGATCAGCTTGACCTGCTGCACAGCGTCAGCGCGCAGAGCGATACGCCGCTCAGCGACGGTCAGCGCAAGCGTATCGAACAGCTGCTGCGTACGCTGATGCCGTGGCGCAAAGGGCCATTTTCGCTCTATGGCATCGATATCGACACCGAATGGCGCTCCGATCTCAAATGGGATCGCGTGCTGCCGCATATCACCCCGCTTGCTGGCCGCACTATTCTCGATGTGGGCTGCGGCAGCGGCTATCACCTCTGGCGCATGGTCGGCGCAGGCGCGCAATTGGCGGTGGGCATCGATCCGACACAGCTGTTCCTGTGCCAGTTTGAGGCGGTCCGCAAGCTGCTGGGCGACGATAACCGCGCGCACGTGTTACCGCTCGGCATTGAGCAGATGTCCGCGCTCAATGCGTTCGATACCGTCTTTTCTATGGGCGTGCTCTACCATCGCCGCTCGCCGCTGGAGCATCTCTGGCAGCTTAAAGATCAGCTGGTGAAAGAGGGCGAGCTGGTACTGGAAACGCTGGTGGTGGAAGGCGATGAAAACACAGTGCTGGTGCCCGGCGAGCGCTACGCGCAGATGCGTAACGTCTACTTTATTCCGTCCGCGCCGGCGCTGAAAAACTGGCTGGAAAAATGCGGTTTTGTGGATGTGCGCATTGCGGATTACTCGGTCACCACGGTGGAAGAGCAGCGCCGCACCGCCTGGATGCAGACGGAGTCGCTGGCGGATTTCCTCGATCCTCAGGATGCCACGAAAACCCGCGAAGGCTACCCTGCCCCGCTGCGCGCCGTGCTGGTGGCCCGCAAGCCCTGACTGACAACGCCTCCCGCCCGGCATGAGCGGGAGGCGTACGGTTATTTCGGAATACGCAGCACCTGGCCCGGATAGATTTTTTCCGGGCTGGTCAGCATCGGTTTATTGGCTTCAAAAATTTTCTGATACTGGTTCGCATCGCCATAAACCTCTTTAGAAATCGCGCTCAGGGTGTCGCCTTTTTTCACCGTGTAATACTGGCTTTCCGGCGCAGGGCTTGCCACCGCCACGTTATCATCGACATGCCCGATGCCCGCGATATTCCCTACCGCCACCAGAATTTTCTCTTTGGCCTCCTGGCTTAAGCCCTGACCGGTCACGGTCGCTTTGCCGTCATCGACCTGCACCTGCACTTTATCGGCGTCCGGGATGCCGGTTTTTTTCAGGTGCTCCTGCACTTTGGCGTTCTGCTGCGCCGCATCGTTATGCCCGGAGACGCTGTCCCAGATTTTCTCGCCCGCTTCTTTGACAAAATTCAGTAAGCCCATAATTCCTCCTCAAAAAAATTCACCTGAGAAGTGTGGCAAAGAAACGGCGAAATAAACCAGGCGGTAGCGTACCGTTTGCGTTAAAAGTGAACAGCCAGCCGCAAGCGCGACGCCGCACCTTGCTATCACACAAAAAATGCCCGGCTGTGCCGGGCTGGTGTGTTGTGCTTAGCGCGGCGCGCAGCGTTCGTACCAGTCGTGGTTTACCCGCTCGCTGCACGCCTGCGGATCGTTCAGGTTACGGCACAGTGGCGGCACCGCTGGCGGCGTGTCGCACGAATTCTGCGCCACCCTGGCAGGCCCGACGTGACCGCGCGTCGCCTCGCCGTGGTAAACGGTCGGCGCCGTTTTTGGGGCTTCAGGTGTCGCTCCCGGCAGCAACGCGCGCACGCCGGTAATAATGGCGAAAAACAGCAGCGCCAGCAGCACCTGCTTCTTCATGCCGCCGCGTTTCGGTGCCGGCTTTTTGCGAAAGCGTTGCAGCGCGCCGGGGTAGCGCCAGAGATCGGTCCAGGCGAGCAGCAGCGTGACTGTCACAAAGATCCCCATCGCGAGCCGGCCGCAGATCAGCGCGATAACCACGCTGACGACACAGAACGGAATGACATGCGCGAGAAGCCGCCAGCGTTTGCGCCGTGGCGAGTAGATAAACCGCGGCAGCAGTCGTTCGCTCAGCGCCGTGTCGGTACCTGACAGTGACCGGGTGAAGCCAGACCACAGCGCCAGCGGCACCGCGCCCACGACCATCGCCACCACCGGCGCCACCAGCACGCGCAGCACCACGTCCCAGGGGGTTATCGTGCCGTCGTAAATCGCCGGCAGCATCCAGCCGAACGTCGCCATCATCAGCCCGATAAACCAGAGGCTGCGCAACATCGGCACGTTCGTGCTGTTAAGCTTATGAGACGTCTGCTCCCAGGCGTGGATATCCACGCCCACAAAACGCGGGATGAGCGCCGGATGACCAATCTCCAGCCGGTCGGTCAGTCTCGCGCAGGCAGCCCAGTCGTCGTCGGTGTAGTCGAGCCCCGCCAGCATTCGCGCGTCTTCATCCTGCTCGCGCAGCACCATACGCGCCGCCCGGTGCGCCGAAGAGTCGTCCGGCGCGTCGCGCTGCGCCGTAAGCGTCGCGAATAGCCGTTCATCTTCGTCGCGGGCGATGATCGGCATCCACAGCTCCGGCAGGTCGGGCCGCTCGCCGCGCGCCTCATCCCAGTGAAACAGCGTGCACAACGCGGCGAACCGCGACGTGGACCATTCGGGCATGTCATCCAAAAGCGTCAGCGCCAGGCGCTGCAACTGAAGCTGACCATCATAACTTTGCAGCCAGGGCGTATGCGCTAACGCACGCAGGCGCGCGAGATAATGGCCGTCCTGGCCTTCCGCCAGCGCCGCCGCCATCTCAGCGGCATAAGGCGCCAGCAGCACGCCGCGCAACCGGGTCTGTTGCGCGTTATCAAGCGGCAGGGTTTGCCCGGCCGTCAGCCACTGGAACAGCGCCTGGGCGTGCGCGACAAGGCCCGGCTCGCCGGAAGCGGAATGCGACAGACAGCGCGCCAGCACCGCTTTTTCAAACGCGACGCCCTCGCCCACCGCCCGCGCCTGGAGCCAGCGTGCGTTGAGGTTTGCTTCAGTAAGCCCGTCGAGCCACTGGTCAACGCGCCGTGTACTGTCGCGCCTGGGCGGCGCAGAGTCGATGTCCGGCGGCCGCGTGGGTTCAGGCTCGCTGGCGCTCTGCTCTTCATGATGAAAGCGCCGCGAGAAGTCCGGCGCGTCTGGCGTCTGCGCCACATTGTCAGGCGCGAACGGCTCATCCGTCACGTCATCCGTTGGCTCGTCGTCCCACCGCTCGCGGGCATATTCCAGCGCCTGTTCATAGGCGTCACGTAATTGCTGAAAGCCTTCCGGGTCTTCATCCGGACGGCAGGTTTTGAGCTGTTTTGCGTAGGCGCGTTTAATGGCGCGCTCATCCGCGCCGGGCTCCAGGCCGAGAATATCCAGAAAACGCATCAGAAGAGCCACATCCCGGCTTCGATAGCGTCAGCCTGCAGGCTAATTTCCTGGCGCGCCTTGTCGATACGCGCATCATCCTGGCTCTCCAGCGCCTGCTGGAAACGCGCGCCGAGATAGCTGATTTCTTCGCGCAACTCGCCGGTGTTTTCCTGATATAACCGGTCAAGGCGGGCCAGCAGATGGGTGTTAGGCTGGCGCTCGCGGGGGTGAATTTTCAGCGCCTGCAATTCCGACAGCCGCTGGGCTATCTCCTCGGGCGTCAGTACGCCGGGATTATTTTCGATAATCAGCTGATGGCGCTGGCCGGTCAGCGGCACGGTGACTTCCGCCTCCAGAATGCCGTTAACGTCATAGGTAAAACGCACGTCCAGCGTGACCTCGCCCTCCGGTTTTGGCGGCACCGGCACGCGCATATGGCCAAGCTCAATGTTGTCTTTCACGAGGCGGCTCTCGCCCTGGTAAATCGTGAACGCTACCATCGTCTGGTTATCGTAGAGCGTGCTGACGGTTTTCACGCGGCTCACCGGCACCACCACGTTACGCTCAATAATAGGCAGATAGTGGCCCTCGTCATGATGGCGGCCAAACGCCTTAACGGTTTCGATACCGAGCGTATACGGGCAGACGTCGGTCAGCACCACTTCCTCAAGCGCCGCATCGCGTTTTTTCAGCGCGGCCTGTACGGCCGCGCCAAGTGCTACCGCTTCGTCCGGGTTAATGGAAACCGACGGAAAACGGCCAAACAGGCTGGCGGCCAGACGGCGCACCAGCGGCATCCGGGTCGCGCCGCCCACCAGCAGGATTTCATCGAGATCCGCCACCCGGATGCGGGCGTCACGCAGCGCGCGCTCAATCGGCTGGCGCAGACGGGCCAGCAACGGCGCGAAAATCTCATTCAGCTCGCCCTGATGAATCGTCTCGCTCCAGATCTGTTCTTCAGCGCGCAGCGTAAACGTCGCGGTGTGCTGCTCGCCGAGCGTCTGACGCACCCGCTCGGCCTCGCGGCGCAGCGCGTGGGTGTACGCGGTCGGGTCAGGCAGGCCGCCGGCGGCCATCTGGCGCGACACGAAAAAGTCGATCAGCGCCTGGTCGAAATCCTCGCCGCCAAGAAAGTTATCGCCTGCGCTGGCGCGCACTTCCATCACGCCTTCAAACAGCTCAAGCACCGAGACGTCAAAGGTGCCGCCACCGAGGTCGAACACCAGGAATGTGCCTTCCTCGCCCTGGCGGTGCAGGCCATAGGCCAGCGCCGCGGCAGTCGGCTCGTTAATCAGTTTTTCAACTTTTAGCCCCGCCAGCTCGCCCGCCACCTTTGTGGCTTTGCGCTGCGCGTCGCTGAAATAGGCCGGCACGCTGATCACCGCCTCGGTCACCGGCTCGCCGCAGGCGCGCTCGATATCGTCCTTAAGGCTTTTCAGCACCAGCGCCGACAGCTCCTCAGCGCGAAACAGCTTATCGCCGAGCCGGGCACTCCAGGCGGTGCCCATATGGCGCTTGAAAAGCGCGGTAGTGAGATGCGGGTGCGTATGCAGGCGCTCCCGCGCGGCTTTGCCGACCAGTACGCGGCCTTCGTCGTCAAGGCCGACGACGCTCGGCGTAAGTAACTCCCCCAGCGCGTTGGTGATAAGCCGCGAGCTGCCATCCTGCCAGACGGCGGCGAGGCTATTGGTGGTACCGAGATCGATGCCGACGATCATCCTGTTCTCCCTTTTCAGGCTATGCTGTTGTCTGCGACAGAAACTGACACTGCGTGGCATCTTCCTTGAGCCCGCCCCGAAAGACAAGACGGCGACCAGATTTGGTAGTCCCCTGGCGTCAGGCATAAAAAAAGCCCCGGCAAAAGACCGGGGCCTGGTACGAGCAAGCATCATATTGGGCGACATGATGCGCGGTAAAAACTGAGGACAAAAATCAGCGCGCTGACAACATCGCCGCCTTCATGGCGGCTACCGCGTTGCCATCCACCTGGTAACGGGAGTATTCGTCGGCGCTGGCGTCCGATGACATCGAGACGCCGGTATTGCGATAGCGCATGGGTGAAGCCACGTGGAGGCCCGCTGAGCTGTGAAGCTCGTCGATCCCCTGCGCCAGAAACAGGTCGAGGTTACTGAGCCGTACCCCTGCACCGGCCATAATGATTGGAGCACGGGACTTGCGCTTTAGTTCCGTAATTAATGAAATTCCTTTTTCCGCGCTCGCCTGCTGCCCGGAAGTAAGAATGCGCGCCACGCCGAGATCGGTTAATTCTTCCAGCGCTTTCAAGGGGCTGGCGCACATATCGAAGGCGCGGTGAAAGGTGACGGCCATGCCGTCGGCGGCGCGCATAATTTTGCGCATCCGCACGATATCCACCTCGCCGTCTTCATTCAGCACGCCGGTCACCAGCCCCGCAAAGCCGAGTTCACGGATAAACGCGATATCGTCGAGCATGGCGGCGAACTCATCGGCGCGGTAGCAAAAATCGCCGCCGCGCGGGCGCACGATAGGATGAACGGGAAGGGTTATCTGCGCCCGCGCGCCTTTGAGCACGCCTGCGGACGGCGTTAAACCGCCTTCATTTACGGCCGAGCAGAGTTCAATGCGGTCTGCGCCCGCCTCCTGCGCGGTCTTCGCGCACGCCAGGCTGTAACAGCAGATTTCCAGTAACGGCATGGGTAACTCCCTGTAAATTAAAGTAGTGGTCAGCTTCCGCCAAACGACTTAGTCTGGAAGCTCTCTCGCAGCAGGACAACCTATCATGGCATTCAATTTCGACGAAGAGATCAACCGCCGTCACAGCGACAGCATTAAGTGGAACGCCCATGACGACTCGGTATTGCCGATGTGGGTGGCCGACACCGATTTCCGTTCGCCCGCCTGTATTACCGACGCGCTGATGGCGCGCGTGCAACATGGCGTGTTCGGCTATGGCGCGCACCCGCAGGGGCTTGCGCAGGCGTTTGTCGACTGGTGCGAGCGCCGCTATGCCTGGCATGTCGATCCGCAGTGGCTGGTGTTTTTGCCAGGCATTGTCGCCGGGCTGAACCTGTCGGTGCGCGCGTTTACCGCCCCTGACGAGACGACCATCGCGCCGACGCCGATTTACCCGCCGTTTCGCAAATCCGCCGCACTCGCCGGACGCGCGCAGCTTAACGCGCCGCTACAGCGGCGTGGGCAGCGCCTGACGCTGAATACCGACAGCCTGCGCGCGTCACTTACCGGCCGTGAAAAGCTGCTGATGCTCTGCAACCCGCAAAACCCCGGCGGTACGGCTTATCGTCGCGATGAGCTGGAGGCGCAGCTCGCGTTCGCGCAGGAGCGCGATCTGATCGTCTGCTCCGATGAAATCCACTGCGATCTGATCCTTGAGCCGGGCGTGTGTCATATACCGTTTGCCTCGCTCAGCGAAGACGCCGCGCGGCGCTCCATCACGCTGATGTCGCCGTCGAAAACGTTTAATATCGCCGGGCTTGGCGCGTCGGTGGCGGTGATCCCGGATGCCGCGCTGCGCCAGCGTTTTTGTGACGCGCGCGCCGGGATCGTGCCGAATGTGGATGTGCTGGCGCTGACCGCCGCCGAAGCAGCCTGGCGCGGCGGCGAACCGTGGCTCGAAGCGCAGCTAACCTACCTGCGTCGCAACCGCGACAGGCTTTACGCCGCGATAAGCTCGCTGCCGGGGATGGAAATGCTGCTGCCGGAGGCGACGTATCTCGCCTGGGTGGACGCGTCAGGGCTCGGCGTGGAAAATCCGACGCGCTTTTTTAAACGCCAGGGGCTTGGCTTCTCACCTGGCGCGGATTTCGGCGACCCGCAGCACGTGCGGATTAACTTTGGCTGCACGGCCGCCACGCTGGAGGAGGCGATCGCGCGCCTGACGCGCGCGATCAACGCCACTGACATCAGGGCTTAAACACCGCCCGCACGCAGCCATCCACTTTGTTTTTAAACATTTCATAACCACGCGGCGCGTCTTCCAGCGAGAAGCGGTGCGTGGCGAGAAAATCGGTACGCAGCTCGCCCCGCGAGGCGTGATCCAGCAGGCGTTTCATATAGGTTTGCCCATGCTGCTGGGCGGTACGAATGGTTAAGCCTTTATTCATCGCCACGCCGAGCGGGAATTTGTCCATCATTCCGTAGACGCCGAGAATAGCGAGCGTGCCGCCTTTACGGCAGGCGCGGATCGCCTGGCGCAGCGCCGCGCCGATATCGGTGTGCATTTTGAGCGCCTGTTTGGTGCGATCATAGGCATATTCGAGCCCCTCGCCGTGCGCCTCCATGCCAACCGCGTCGATGCAACTGTCAGGGCCGCGCCCGCCGGTAATCTCCAGTAACGCCTCGTAGATATCCACTTTGGTATAGTCGAGCGGGATAGCGCCCACCATATCGCGCGCCATCGCCAGGCGCTCCGGGAAGCGGTCAATGGCAATCACTTTTTCCGCGCCCATCAGGTATGCGCTCTGTGCCGCCATCAGCCCCACGCCGCCGCAGCCCCAGACGGCAACCGTATCGCCCGGGTGAATATTGCAGAAATCCGCGCCCATGTAGCCCGTCGGCGCTGCATCCGAGAGAAACAGCGCCTGTTCGTCAGAAACGCTCTCCGGTACCACAAAACAGTCGTTATCGGCAAACGGCACGCGCACATACTCGGCGTGCGATCCGGCGTAGCCGCCGAAGGCGTGGCTGTAGGCGTAAATGCCCGCGGTGGGGTAGCCGAGAATTTTCTCCTGCATATGCGCGTTCGGGTTGGTGTTATCGCAGCAGGAGGTCAGGCCGTGGTTGCAGAACCAGCAGGAGCCGCAGGAGATAAACGACGGCACCACGACGCGGTCGCCGCGGCGGATGTGTTTCACCTCCGGCCCTGCTTCCACCACTTCGCCCATAAATTCGTGGCCGAGAATATCGCCCTCTTCCATGCTCGGAATCAGGCCGTCAATAACGTGTAAATCGGACCCGCAGGTAGTAGTAAGTCCCACCTTCAGGATCACATCGTGCGGGTTAACGAGGACAGGGTCGCTTACGGTCTCGACTCGCAGATCGTTCACGCCATTCCAGCAGAGTGCTCGCATCGTTTATTCCTCCACCTTGTCCATGCCGCCGTGGCGCCCCGCCGGCTGCGGTTTGTTCGTGGCGATTTCGCCTGTCTCAGCGAGGTTTTTAAAACGGCGCAGCGCCTGGCTCAGCATCGCCTCGGGCACCAGATCGATTTTCTTCGATAACCATTCGCCTAAAAACCCGCCCGGCGGATCGAAGTGCAGCGCCAGCGTCACTTCGGTGCCGCGCTCCTCAGAGACATGGCGGAAGGTCAGCCTGCCGGCGTTCGGCACCGTGGCCTTTTTCTCCGATGCCCAGCTGATGTAGTGGCCGCGCTCTTCGTCGACGATGTGCGCATCCCACTCGACGGTTTTGCCAAGCGGCATCCGCACCGCCCAGTGGGAAGCGGTATCGCTGAGGATGGTGATACGGGCGACGTGTTCCATAATGCGCGGCAGGGTTGCAGGGGCGCGCCATAAATCAAACAGCTCCTCGGCGGAGCGATGGATAAGCATGGAGCGGCGCAGCCCCGGCTCATCGCGGTTTATCCACAAATCGGTGTGTTTTACGGTGTGTTGCATGAGTCTCTCCCATCGGGTCGAAAACAGGCGTCGGGTCTCTCCTTACTTTTTACAGGGTCGTGCGGGAATAGATCCCCTGAATACTATAGACAAAAAACGGGGCCAGACGGTTTATCCGCCTGGCCCCGTGCGTGATGGCGCGCAATTAACGCTGTTCGCTTGCGACTATCTCTTCGATGGAATACGGGTGGAATTTGATGGTGACGATGCGGTCGGTCACGGCGAGCGTCGGGTTTGGCAGACGCTCATGTTCGCCCGCCGGCGAGCTGGTTTTCACCGCGATATCCGGGGCCATCAGGCCCTCGTCGCCCAGCAGTGCCAGCGCCCGCTGGTTGAGCGTTTCCGGCGCGCCGGGCAGCACGATTTCAATGTGTTCCCAGCCTTCATGCGGATAGCGCTTCTCGCCAGGCCACGGCAGCTCAACAATCGTAAAGCGCCACGGGCCGACGCAGACCGGCTCATCCAGCCGGAAGAGACAGATAGGGCGACCATTAATGATGTTTTCGCTCAGTAACGTTCCACACTGCTCAAACCCTTTACGCCAGCGCTCGGCAGTAGCGTTCTGATGGCAGCGCAGAGAGATGTGGTCAGCGCGCAGGCCGTTAATGTCAAGCGCGAGGCGCGCGGCGAGCGTCTGTAGCGCCGCCTCAAAACGCGGCAGATCCGCGCGAATATCCTGGAGTTCTTCCGGGGTGTGCCAGTGGGTCATCGGCTTTTCTCATACGGGGACAAAGGCGCTAATCTACCTTGTTTGACGCCACGGCTCCAGCGCGCGCCGCCCTGCCCGCCGGTGCTGACGCCGCCATCTAAATACAGTATACTTTTGCCCTCTTTTTTCTTAAGACCGCACGCTGCCGCCTTCGACAGGCAGCGTTATTAACGTAAGGTATCCCGGTGAATATTCAGGCTCTTCTCTCAGAAAAAGTCAGTCAGGCGCTGATTGCCGCAGGTGCGCCTGCGGATTGCGAACCGCAGGTTCGTCAGTCGGCCAGAGCGCAGTTCGGCGACTATCAGGCTAACGGCGTGATGGCTATCGCTAAAAAACTGGGCATGCCGCCGCGACAATTCGCCGAGCAGGCTCTGGCGCAGTTGGATCTCACCGGGATCGCCGTGAAAACTGAAATCGCGGGCCCTGGCTTTATCAATATTTTCCTCGACCCTGCGTTTCTCGCGCAGCACGTTGAGGCGGCTGTCGCCTGCGATCGCGCAGGCGTTGAAAAAGTAGCCGCGCCGCAAACGATCGTGGTGGACTACTCCGCGCCGAACGTTGCCAAAGAGATGCACGTGGGCCACGTTCGCTCCACCATTATCGGCGACGCGTCCGTACGCACCCTGGAATTCCTCGGCCACAACGTTATTCGCGCGAACCACGTCGGCGACTGGGGCACCCAGTTCGGCATGCTCATCGCCTGGCTTGAGAAACAGCAGCAGGAAAACGCGGGCGAGATGGCGCTGTCCGATCTCGAAGGGTTCTACCGCGAAGCGAAAAAGCATTACGACGAAGATGAAGCGTTCGCCGCGCGCGCGCGCAGCTACGTGGTGAAATTACAGGGCGGCGACGAGTACTGCCGTGAGATGTGGCGCAAGCTCGTCGATATCACCATGGCGCAGAACCAGATCACCTATCAGCGTCTCAACGTGACCCTGACGCGCAACGACGTGATGGGCGAAAGCCTCTATAACCCGATGCTGCCCGGCATCGTCGCCGACCTTAAAGCCAAAGGCCTGGCGGTAGAGAGCGAAGGCGCCACCGTCGTGTTCCTCGACGAATACAAAAATAAAGAAGGCGAGCCGATGGGCGTCATCATCCAGAAAAAGGATGGCGGCTACCTCTATACCACGACCGATATCGCCTGTGCGAAATACCGCTACGAAACGCTGCATGCCGACCGCGTGCTTTACTACATCGACTCCCGTCAGCACCAGCATCTGATGCAGGCGTGGACCATCGTGCGTAAAGCGGGTTACGTGCCGGAGTCGGTACCGCTGGAACACCACATGTTCGGCATGATGCTCGGCAAAGACGGCAAACCGTTTAAAACCCGCGCGGGCGGCACCATTAAGCTCTCCGAACTGCTGGACGAAGCGCTGGATCGCGCCCGTCGCCTGGTGGCCGAGAAGAACCCGGATATGCCAGCCGACGAACTGGAGAAACTGGCGAATGCCGTCGGCATCGGCGCGGTGAAATACGCCGATCTCTCCAAGAGCCGCACCACCGATTACATTTTCGACTGGGACAATATGCTGGCCTTTGAAGGCAACACCGCGCCGTATATGCAGTACGCTTATACCCGCGTGCTGTCGGTGTTCCGCAAAGCGGGCGTGGCAGAAAGCGAACTGACCGCGCCGGTCGTGATTCAGGACGACCGCGAAGCGCAGCTCGCCGCGCGCCTGTTGCAATTTGAAGAAACGCTGGGCGTAGTCGCTCGCGACGGCACGCCGCATGTGATGTGCGCCTATCTTTACGATCTGGCGGGTCTGTTCTCCGGCTTCTACGAGCACTGCCCTATCCTGACCGCCGAAACCGACGCGCTGCGCCAGAGCCGTCTGAAGCTGGCGTTGCTGACCGCAAGAACGCTGAAGCTGGGGCTGGATACGCTCGGGATCGAAACCGTCGAACGTATGTAACCGCTTTTCGAGCACCAAAAGGCCCGTCATTGACGGGCCTTTTTTACTGGCATCCGCTTAATATTTTTGCGGCAACTTGCCGATAGTAATCAGTCGGCCACGCTGAATTTCGACATATCCGCCTATCCGCAGCTCCTGAATGACTTTCATTACATAGCTTTTCGATAAATTCGTGGTACTGGTAATATACTGGCTGGCGTTAATATTCATTCGCGTTTCCAGTGGCATTTCGCTAAGCGTAATTAACGATTTCCGTACTAACATATAGGAATCGACAGCATAAAAATGATAATTCTTCCACAGCAGCATGTGATAATAAAAAGAGATAACCAGACTGAGTTCTTTCCATAGCATCTTCTCTTCAATGATGTTGAAAAATTCCGTCCGTTTAATTTTTTTTACCAGACTATCTTCTTTTATTATTAACCGAAAACGCTCAAGCTGGGCGCTATGTAACTCGGGCGAAACACCGATAATATTCGGACGGTGAACTTCAAAAAAAATAAGATTATCCCAATCTCGTGTTAATACAAGGCTGCCGGACACCAGAATATGGATATACTCTTCACTCTGCGTCAGGCATGAACCGCGAGGATACTCTTTAATTGAGCCGTAACTCTGTAGGGCATTAATCAGCGTGTTTATCTGAGCGTCCGGCCGTGGCGGTAAAGGATAGTGGTTCATTTCAATGATCCATCAGGATTAACGGCTTCGCACACCGGCGCAGCCTGGCGGCGACTTCCTGTAAGTCAGCGCGATATGCGAATGCGTTGTGAGTTATGCAATCGCGTAGCCAGACGATAAACGATGCCTTTTTATTCAGCCTATGCCATGACAGACATTAACACGACAAAAAAGCCTCGAGCGAAATGTACCCAGGAACAGCATCCAGAAAGAATATTCTTAGCGCGATGCAAAGAATCACAGGCGTCATAGCAGCGAAATTGCGGGAATTACCGAATTATTGCCTTTGCTAAATTGAATCGACAATAATGGCAGTGCGGCTGGCATTTTAAGGACTGACAACAAAGAAACAAGCGACAATTAATTACTTTTTTGGAAAAATTTAATATTGAAAATACAATAATGGCCGAATAAGTACATTATAAACATCATCAAAGCCATAATAACCAGGCTTGTGTCTAAATAAGCTAATACTGATGATTTAAATGTCTTACTGGTAATGAGGTAAACCGGATGTGAGACGCAGCGTTAAAGGAAACGGTAAACACTGCATGAGGAGAATCAAATGGCCGCCGCGTAACCGGTACGCGGCGGCAGGCCTGTCACAGGAACGTGCGCAAATATTCTGTCAGGCAGAGGATCGCCATTGCCTGGCCATAGGGCATGGACGTTAACGGGATCTGGCGATAGAACTCAAGATCGCTCCCCATGCCTGTGCCAAACGACACCTGCAACAGTTCCCCCTGCGGCGAGACATTCGCCACCACGCCTTTAATGGCTTTCTCCGCGATCGCGGCGTATTCCTTGCCGATATAGCGCTTGCGTACCGCTTTCAGCAGGCCATACGCGAAACCCGCCGTGGCAGAGGCTTCCAGATAGGAATTCGGATCGTCCAGTAACGTATGCCACAAACCGCTATCATCCTGGCACCTTGCGAGCGCCGCGGCCTGGCTCTCCAGCACCTGGATCAGGTAGCGACGCACCGGGTGGTTTTCCGGCCAGTCCATCAGCTCCAGAAAATCCGGAATAACGATAGTCAGCCAGCTGTTGCCGCGCGCCCAGCGGGCTTTCGCGAAATTATGGTGGCCTTCGTAATTCCAGCCGTGGAACCACAGACCGGTCTCGCGATCCATCAGATTCTGCACATGCAGCAGGAACTGATACACGGCCTCGTCGATATAATCCGGTTTGTTCAGCAGCTTGCCGATTTTCGCGAGCGGCAGCACGGTCATCATCAATGTGTCGTCCCACATCTGCTGATGATTTTCTTCCGCGAGGGTGATGTGCTGCATGCCGCCATAATCAGTGCGCGGCATGTCATACATCGCCCACTCCGCCCAGCTTTCCAGCCACGGCAGCAGCCGGGTGTCGCCCGTCTCCTCGTAGCGGTACGCCAGCGTAAGGAATGGCGCCATGGTATTAACATTTTTAGTGGTGGCGCCTTCGGCGAAACGCCCGGTGAACCAGTCATCAATGACGGCACGCATCCGCGCGTCGCCGGTCTGGCGGTAATAGTGATAAATGCCGTAAAGCCCCACCCCATGCGTCCACTCCCAGCCCGCCCAGCCTTTGGTGTCAATCACACGTCCATCATCCAGGCGCAGCAGGAACTGGCCGGTCTCATCCTTTATGTTAATCAGGTTGTCGGTAATTTTATGGATCATCGCCTTCAGTTCGTCGCGGGCAATGAAACGCTCGGGCTGACGCAGCAGCGGGCTATGTTTTACAGGCCAGACAATCATTAACTTAACCTCTGTGTAGTATCAAATTCAGGCGTGGTCTCTTTCAGCGCCGGCGCGGCCGGCTTATTGCGATTCAGGTAACCGATATTGTTGTTGCCCCACAGGTTTTCATACGGCATGCCCGCCAGCATCTCGACGGTTGCGCGGTTAACCGGGCTAATGCTCTCCGGCATTACGCGGCCGCTGGCGCGCATTCTGACCGTCTCTTCGCGCAGGATGCTGTGGGTTTTCAGGTTGAGCTTAAAGCGCAGCGAAATCAGGAAGCCGCAGGCCAGCACGATAAGGGTGCCGACGCTCAGAATGGTCAGAATGGTGTGGCTCACCGCCGGCGCCTGCGTGCTCTGGCCGGAAACAAAGCCGGACATCTGCATCACTATCCCCACCAGCATCACCGCGCCCGCCTGCGACGCTTTACGGGTCAGCGTCATAATGCCTGCGAAAATCCCTTCGCGGCGCTGCCCCGTCACGACTTCATCGACATCCGCAATGTAGGTGTAGGTGTTCCACGGCACATAGTTGATGCCGCCGCGCCCAAGCCCGGCCACTGCGGAAATCAGCAGCAGCAGCGCGTAGATATCGCTCATGCCGGCGTAATAGAGCAGCGCATAAGAGAGCGAGCTCAGACCAAACAGCACGACCACCATGCGGTAGGACGGCGCAGGCCCGAAGCGAATGCACAGCGGGATCATCGCTATCACGGCGATAAACTGGAAAATCGCCATCGTGCCGAGCAGGTTAGAGGCGACCGACGCCTCCTGCATCAGCACAAACACTACGTAGTAGGTAAAGACGGCGTTAAACACGTCCTGGGCGATATAGCCGCCGAGGTACATGCCGAGATGCTGGCGGAAAATCTTAATGCGCAGCGTGGAGGAGAGTTCGACAAACAGGCGGCGCAGGCTCTGGCCGAGCGTCAGGTGCTTTTTCTCCTCTTCGGCGCGCAGCGCAGCTTCCGACCACTCCTCGCGCGGGCGTTCCCAGGTGAAGATCCACACCAGCGTCAGCATAAACGCGCACAGGAACGAGAACACCAGGCTCGCGTAGAAAAACGACACCGCGTTATCTTTGCCAAAGTGCGTCAGCAGCACGCCCGGCAGGAATGACGCCAGAATAGCGGACATCTGCGCCATCGAGATACGCGCCCCGGAGAATTTGGTTTTCTGTTTGAAATCGTCGGTCATTTCCGGTACCAGCGTTTCGTAAGGCACCAGGATCATGGTGTAGACCACGTCAAACAGCAGATACGTCAACAGGTAATACCAGAATCCCATATCCCCTACCCACATCAGCGAGTAGCTGAACACGCAGGGGATCCCGAGCAGAATAAAGAATTTACGGCGACCGAACCGCCGACCAAACCAGGTCGTGCCGAAGTTATCGGTCAGAAAGCCCATTAGCGGGCTGACCACGGCGTCGAGTACGCGGGCCGCCGCGAAAATGAAGGTCGCCTCGATGGGCGTTAATCCGCAAAATGTGGTGTAGAAGTACAGAAGCCATGCGGCCGTCAGGGCGGTTGTTCCTGCGCCGAGGAAGTCTCCTGACCCATAGGCAAGGTAATTTGCCAGTCCTGGTTTACGCGTTTTCATCGCCGTCACCCTGTGTGTTTTTATCGGGGCCCCGCTAGTCGCGCCGGGCATTTGGGAGCTATCACGGCTAAAGTAAAAGTATGGCGGACGGGAAACCTTTCCTTTTCTGCCACCTGAAACGGAAATCTGGCAAAAATACAAAGAGCGCTGCCACCAGCTTCACTGATTTATAAAACAGCGTTTCGAAGGGTTCAAAGCGAGAGTTCAGAATTGCGACCCAGCCGCCAAAAAAACGCGGCGGCAGGATGCGTTAACGCGCGCGGCGCGTGATGCGGGAAGGATTAGCGGTAATTCACGATAACCTGACTGCTGCGTACTTGCAGCGCCGGATACAGCCTGCCGCCGCCGGGCACTTCAAAGATAAAGCGCAGCGGCTCGCTGGCGGAAACGTTCATGAACCCGCGGGTGGTGCCGGCCTGATCGTCCACCTGCACGCAGCGGGTTTGCGAGCAGAGCCTCGCCACAAGCCCAGCGGGCGTCGGGCCAATCAGTTCATAGCGCCACGCCACCACCGTCATCACGCCCGTCGCAGGCGAGTCCGGCGCCAGTACGGGCGACGAGGCCGCCATCCCGCGCTGGCTTAACACCGGGCCCATCGCGCTGGCCTGCCAGGCCCCCTCGCCGGCGGCATTCGCCAGCGAAGAGGTCATCAACAGCGTTGTCAGCCAGAACGCACGCATCATTTACCTCCGATGCTTGAGGTCATACGGATATTGCGATTGTCAGAGAGCTCAAGGTTCGAGAGCACCACCAGCTGCGGCAGATTGCGGCGCAGGAAGCGCGCCAGTAACGGACGCAGCGCGTGGTTAACCAGCAGCACCGGCGGCGCGCCCAGCATCTCCTGACGCGACAGCGCCTCTTGCGCCTGCTCCAGCAGTCGGTCAGCCAGGCCCGGCTCCAGACCGCCGCCACCCTGCAGGGCCTGCAGCAGCAGACGCTCCAGCGCGGTATCGAGCCCAATGACCTGCACTTCGTCATTGCCGGGGAACCACTGCTGTGTAATGGCGCGGCCCAGCGCCACACGCACCACGGAGGTGAGCTCGTGCGGGTCGTTCTGGACAGGCGCGTGTTCCGCCAGCGTTTCCAGAATGGTGCGCATATCGCGGATTGGCACCTTCTCGGCGAGCAGGTTTTGCAGCACTTTATGCAGCGTGGTGAGCGTCACCACGCCCGGCACCAGATCTTCAGTCAGTTTCGGCAGCTCTTTGCTGACGCGCTCAAGCAGCTGTTGCGCCTCCTGACGGCCAAACAACTCGGCGGAGTATTGCGCGATCAGGTGGTTGAGATGGGTGGCGACCACAGTACTCGCCTCGACCACCGTAAAGCCCTGGATCTGCGCCTGTTCTTTCAGGGCGCTCTCAATCCAGATAGCGGCCAGGCCAAATGCCGGATCGACCGTCGGCTCGCCCGGCAGAGAGCCTGCGGCAGTGCCGGGGTTAATCGCCAGCCAGCGGCCCGGATAGGCCTCGCCGCTGCCGATTTCCACGCCTTTCATCAGAATGCGGTAGCGGGCCGGCGGCAGATCCATATTGTCGCGGATATGCACCACCGGCGGCAGGAAACCGAGATCCTGCGCGAATTTCTTACGGATACTGCGGATGCGGCCCAGCAGTTCGCCGTCCTGCTGCATATCCACCATCGGGATCAGGCGATAGCCCACTTCCATCCCCAGCGAATCTTCAAGCTGAACGTCGCTCCAGGTCGCTTCCACGGCCTGCGGGTTATCCTGTTGCACCACCGGCGCTGGGGCGGCAGGCGCCTGCTGTTCGCGACCGCGCATCCACCAGGCGAGGCCCAGCAGCGCGGCGGTAAACAGCAGGAACACAAAGTTAGGCATCCCCGGCACCATGCCGAGCAGACCGAGTACGGCGGCGCTCAGCACCATCACGCGCGGGTTGTTGAACAACTGGCCGACCATCTGCTCGCCGACGTCCTGATCGGTCGCGACGCGGGTCACGATAACGCCCGCCGCGGTGGAAATCACCAGCGCCGGGATCTGGGCGACCAGACCGTCGCCGATGGTCAGCAGCGTATAGCTTTCCGCCGCGTGGCCAACCGGCATGCCATGCTGCACGACGCCCACCAGCAGGCCGCCGATAATGTTAATCGCCATGATAAGCAGGCCGGCGACGGCGTCACCGCGCACGAACTTACTCGCACCGTCCATTGAGCCGTAGAAATCGGCTTCCTGGGTCACTTCGGTACGACGCTTTTTCGCCTCTTCTTCGCCGATAAGCCCGGCGTTCAGGTCGGCGTCGATAGCCATCTGCTTGCCCGGCATCCCGTCAAGCACAAAGCGCGCGCCGACTTCCGCGATACGCCCGGCACCCTTGGTGATAACCATGAAGTTGATAATGACGAGAATGATAAACACCACGATACCGATGGCGAAGTTCCCGCCCACCAGGAAGTGGCCGAACGCTTCCACCACTTTCCCTGCCGCCCCGGCGCCGGTGTGCCCTTCCAGCAGAATGATACGCGTGGACGCGATATTCAGCGCCAGACGCAGCAGCGTGGTAAACAGCAGAATGGTCGGGAACGCCGCGAATTCCAGCGTGCGCTGGGTGAACATCGCCACCAGCAACACCATAATGGAAAGCGCGATGTTAAAGGTGAACAGCAGATCCAGGATGAATGCCGGCAGCGGCAGAACCATCATCGACAGGATCAGCAGGATGATAACCGGCCCGGCGAGGATCTGCCATTGGGTCGATTTCAAATTGCCAGGCAGGCGCAGCATTGCCACCAGATTAGCCATCAGTGTCCTTCTCGTTCATAAAATCCAGCGCCTCAGGCACCGGAAGGTTTTCAGGTTTCTTCGGAATCAAACCGCCAGCGAGACGCCAGCGCTTCAGTTGCCATACCCATGCCAGCACTTCCGCCACGGCGGCATAGAGCTGCCCTGGGATCTGCTGGCCAATCTCTGCATGCCGGTATAACGCGCGCGCCAGCGGCGGCGCTTCCAGCATCGGAATGCGATGCTCATTGCCAATTTCACGAATTCGCAGCGCCACAAGCCCTGCGCCTTTGGCCACGACTTTCGGGGCATTCATCTTGTTCTCGTCATACTGCAACGCCACGGAATAGTGGGTCGGGTTATTGACGATAACGTCGGCTTTCGGCACGTCCGCCATCATGCGCCGGCGCGCCGCTTCACGCTGCTGCTGACGAATGCGACCTTTCACGTGCGGGTCGCCTTCCTGGTTTTTGAACTCGTCGCGGATATCCTGGCGCGACATGCGTAATTTTTTGGTGTGGCTGACTATCTGCCAGAACACGTCGAAGCCAACCATCGGCACCAGGCCCATGACAATCAGCACGCAGCACAGCGCCACAAAATTCATGGAGTCGCGCATGGCCGCGATGGGCGACTGGCTGATAAGGCGCATCATGTCTGGCCAGTTGTACCAGAGGAAGACACCGGTCACGACGCCCACAAGCGCCGACTTCATCACGGCTTTCAGCAATTCCGCCAGCGACTGCGATGAAAAAATACGCTTAATGCCGGGCAGCGGGTTTAGCTTATCGAACTTAAACGCCACGGCTTTGGTGTTAAACAGCAGGCCGCCGAGCAGCATCGGGGCGAACAGCGCCACAATCACCACGCCCATAATCAGCGGCACCAGCGCCATCAGCGACTGCTTAATCAGAAAGCTAATCTGGCCGACCACCAGTTTGGGATCGTTAATAATGCTGTGATCGAAATGCAGACCGTGCGCAAGCATCGCCGCGAGCTGGCGCGCTAACAGCGAACCGCCGACCCACAGCACCGCGACGCCGACCAGCAGCATCAGCATAGAGGTCAACTCTCGCGATCGGGGGATCTGCCCTTCCTCACGCGCTTTTTCTAGTCGGTGGGGTGTGGGGGCTTCTGTTTTGTCGTCGCTATCGTCTGACACGATTCGATTCTCACTACATTTTGCCTGTGCCTATCATGCCAAAGGGCGCCCGCGCTAATAGCCGAATTAGCGCTAAGAAATGATGGGGTTTCTGCCGTTAAGTGGAATTCATTGGCTGTCGTGAACCTAAACGTTGCAGCGCTTTTGCGTGCCGCCTCGTGGAATAAAGATATATCCCTGAAAGGCTTAGCCTCACTTGCCCTGCTCTGGTAGCGTAACCGAACACACACAGGAAAAGAGGTTTTTATGGATATGCAATGGGAAAGGCTGCTCAACAGCGCGCGCCGCAAGGATAAATATAAAGAGACGCCCGCACAAAAAGCGCCATCCGTTACCGACATCACACCTCCCATCAGTACGGGTCGTCAGGAGCTGGAGCGCGATTACGACCGCATTCTGTTTGCCGCGCCCACGCGTCGCCTCGCCGATAAAACACAGGTGTTTCCGCTCGACCGCAACGACAGCGTGCGTACCCGACTGACGCACTCTCATGAAGTCGCAAACTTTGCCCGCGGCATCGGCGTACGCCTCGCCTTTGAGATGAAGCCCGCTATCTTTGGCGCATTGCCCGAAAGCCTGTGCGTCGAGCGTGACGTCCCCGCCCTGCTCGCGGCGATTGGGCTCGCACACGACTTAGGCAATCCGCCGTTTGGACACCAGGGCGAAGCGTCCATGCGCACCTGGTTTGCGCGTAACCTGACGCCGTTAATCGAAAAAGCCACAAAGACAGAACTTCCCAACCCTGCAATTTTCAACGACTTTCTCGAATTCGATGGCAACTCGCAGACGTTTCGCCTGTTGACAAAGCTGCAAATCATCAATGACGAATTCGGGCTGAACCTGACTTACGCCACTCTCGCCGCCTTAATTAAATATCCGCGTTCGTCCTGTACGAATACCGCGCGCCACTGGAAGAAGCACGGGTTTTTCTGGTCTGAGCGGGAAGTTGTAGAAGAGGTCTGGCAGGAAACAGGCTTACGCGAAGGCGTTCGTCATCCGTTTACCTGGCTGATGGAAGCCTGCGATGACATCGCCTATTCCGTCCTGGATGCTGAAGACACCGTTAAAAAAGGCCTGGCGTCCTATCACGATCTGATGAATTTTCTGCGCTGCTGGGAATCGCATAGCGGGAACGCGAACGATAACGCAGACCCCCTGATCGCCGAGGTTATTAAGAGTACGCAAGAGAAGAACGAAAGCTATCGCCATAAGCTCAAAGAGCTCTCCCCAGCTGAGCTTAATGACCTGAATATGCAAATGTTTCGGGTAAACGCCACCAGCGCGCTTATCAACAGCGTCGTGCAAGCCTTCGCCCAGCATATAGAGACGTTAATGCGCTACGATTGCTTGTGGACTGATCTCATTGGCCAGAGCAGCGGGGCGCAACTCTGTAAAGCGCTAAAAGAATTCGATCGTACTCGTGGCTATCGTCATCGCAGCGTGCTGGAACTGGAACTGCGCGGCTCAAACCATATTCAGGGCGTTATGGATATGCTGTGGGTCGGTATTCACGGCCATAAAACCCGCGCGGAGCAAGACCGCGAAAAGAGACTTCAACGAACAGACGTCACGTTTTCCGGCCGTGCGTCTTATGACTCCGATACGCCTTTTGGCCGTTTTGCTTATGGACGGATCTCGGAAAACTATCGCCGCGTCTTTGAAGACCCGAACAACACCCTGCCGGTGCTTTATAAAGAAGCACAGCTGCTGGCGGATGCTGTCTCTGGCATGACGGATAGTTATTTGATGGACCTTCACGATGAGCTAAAATCGCTCTATGAATACCAATATCGCTTACAGGCGCGACCTGCTTAAGCGTCGCATTGAAGCCTATTTTAAATCCTGCGACGAGCGCATTGCCGCGAGAGAGATGATGATGCGTCTCGCGGCGCATTCGCACGCCTGGATTTTTGGCGGCATGATCCGGGATATTGGGCTCTATGGGACAAAAGGCTTCACCTCTGACATTGATGTTGTTATCAACACAACCCGTGATGCCCTGCTCGCAGAGTTACAACGTCTGGCGATTGATGATTACTGCCTGAATAAATATGGCGGCGTGCGCTTTCGCTATCAGAATATCGATTTTGATATCTGGTGCCTTGCGGATACCTGGGCGTTTCGTGAGAACCTCATCCCGCTTGAGAGCGAGCAGAGCTTGCTTAAAACCACGTTAATGTCATGGGATGCTGTGCTGTACGGATTACATAATCGCACGCTGAGCAGTCCCGATAACTATCTGGATGAGTTGCAACAGCGGCGCCTCGAGCTGGTACTGGGCCATACCCCTAATGAAACCGGCGCACTGGTGAAGATTTTGCGCACCATTTATGGCAAGCAGGTAGGTAAAATCGGCCCGCGTCTGGGTGCTTATCTGCAAGAACAGCTGGCGCATTACCACGATGACACGCTGCTGCGCTATGAACACGCCCATTACGCACGCCTCGCCCTTAACGGACTGCGGCTCGAAAAGCTGCGTCAGCGGCTAACGTCTTTTGAGGCGCAGGCCGATCTCACGCTCGATTTCCAGATGCCGCAACAACAGCTGACGCTCGCCCTGCAGGTAAAATAAAACCGCCGCCCATCAGGCGGCGGTTTTGACTCAGAACCCCAGGCTGTCGAGCAGGTCGTCGACCTGATCCTGGCTTGCCACAACGCCTGCGGCGGTGGCGTCCAGCTGCGGGCCGTTGAGCAGGCTGTCGTTCGGGCGCTTGGCGCGCGCGTTCGGCTCCGGCATGTTCTCCAGCAGCACCATCAGAAGCTGGCGCTCAATTTCCTGGATAACATCCATCATGCGCTTGATAACCTGACCGGTCAGATCCTGGAAATCCTGCGCCATCATGATTTCCAGAAGCTGGGCGTTGGTGAAGCTGGTGTGCTCCGGAACGCCTGCCAGATACTGGCGAGTGTCCGTCACAAGCTCACGCGCGTCGCTCAGTTCGATCGGGTTTTCAAACCACTCGTCCCAGCGACCGCTCAGCGCTTTCGCGTCGCTTTCCAGTTTGTTCTGGTGAGGCTGCGAGGCCTCGACGCAGTTCAGGGCGCGTTCGGCGGCCTGCGCTGTCATCTGCACCACATAGTCAAGACGGTCGCGCGCGTCCGGAATAGCTTCCGCCGCTTCCGCAATCGCCTGATCAAGCCCCAGCTCGCGCAGGCTGTCACGCAGCATGCGGGTAAGACTGCCGATACGGACAATAATGTCGCCAGTAGAATGCTCGTCAGTCGGTTTTATCGATGCCGTCATCTGCCTGTCCTCACATGCCGAGTTTTTCGAAAATCTTGCTCAGTTTCTCTTCCAGGGTCGCCGCCGTGAACGGTTTCACCACGTAGCCGCTGGCGCCTGCCTGCGCTGCCGCGATGATGTTCTCTTTCTTGGCTTCCGCTGTCACCATCAGCACCGGCATAGAGGCCATAGCGCCGTCGGCGCGGATGGTTTTGAGCAGTTCAAGGCCATCCATGTTAGGCATGTTCCAGTCAGAAATTACAAAACCGAAACCGCCGGTCTGGAGTTTGTTGAGAGCATCCACACCATCTTCCGCTTCTTCTACGTTGTTGAAACCCAGCTCTTTGAGCAGGTTACGTACAATGCGGCGCATGGTGGAGAAGTCATCCACTACCAGAAACTTGAGATCTTTATCCGCCATAAAAACTGTACTCCTCGTTAAATACGTATTGCCTGTCCGGCACTGATTTTCGCCAGCATCTGCTGGCTGACCTGGCTTAGATCGACGACTTCGCTGACGCCACCCATGTTGATGGCCTCACGCGGCATGCCGAACACCACACAACTTGCTTCGTTTTGGGCGATGGTCCAGGCGCCCGCCTGATGCATCGCCAGCATTCCCGCCGCGCCATCGTTGCCCATCCCGGTGAGGATCACGCCCACCGCGTTGCGCCCCGCATGTTTGGCTACGGAGTGAAACAACACATCCACGGCCGGACGGTGCCGGTTCACCGGCGGTCCGTCGTGGATCTTAATCTGATAGTTCGCGCCGCTGCGCGCGAGCTCCATATGCTTATCGCCCGGAGCGATATAGGCATGGCCCGGCAGCACGCGTTCGCCGTCTTCGGCTTCTTTCACGCTAATCTGGCACAGCTTGTTCAGACGCTCGGCGAATGAACGGGTAAAGCCAGGCGGCATGTGCTGAGTAATCAGCACCGCCGGGCTTGAGAGCGGCAGCGGCTGGAGCACATGGCGAATCGCTTCGGTGCCGCCTGTGGAGGCGCCGATGGCGATCAGTTTTTCCGAGCTCAGCAGCGGGCCCGCTTTCAGCGTTTTCGGCACCACGTCCGGCAGACGGGCGGAGATGCGCGCGCGCGAGGCGGTACGGACTTTATCGGCAATCAGTTCGCTGTAAGCCAGCATGCCTTCGCGAATACCGAGCTGCGGCTTGGTGACGAAATCCACGGCACCGAGCTCCAGCGCGCGCAGGGTCACTTCCGAGCCTTTGCCCGTGAGCGACGAGACCATCACCACCGGCATCGGACGCAGGCGCATCAGTTTTTCCAGGAAATCGAGGCCATCCATACGCGGCATCTCGACATCCAGCGTTAACACGTCCGGATTGAACTGCTTAATCAGATCGCGGGCCACCAGGGGGTCCGGCGCTGTCGCCACCATCTCCATATCGCTGTGGCTGTTGATAATTTCGGTCATGATCTGACGCATCAGCGCCGAATCATCTACTGACAACACTCTGATTTTACTCATTCTTTTTCCTTACTCAGGGCGTACACCGTCTGACCGCGCAGCGAGAAATCCCGGCTGAGGTTACTGAAGTTTTCCGAGTGGCCCGCGAAAAGCAGGCCGCCGGGCTTCAGCAGCGGAACAAAGCGTTTGAGGATCTCCTGCTGTGTTTCTTTATCGAAATAAATCATCACGTTGCGGCAGAAAATCGCGTCAAATGGCCCCGGTACGTTGTACTGCTTATCAAGCAGGTTCAGCGAGGCGAACTCAATCTGATTCGCCAGTTCGTTACGCACGCGCACCAGCCCCTGATGAGGGCCTGTTCCGCGCATGAAATAGCGTTGCATCTGCTGCGGTGAGAGGGTTTTTAACTCCTCCTGGCGGTAGATGCCGCTTTGCGCCTTTTGCAGCACTTCGGTGTCGATATCCGTGCCAAAGACTTTCCAGCGGCCCGGCGCGGTGCCAAGCGTATCCGCGAGCGTAATGGCGATGGAGTAAGGCTCCTCGCCGGTCGACGCCGCGGCGCTCCAGACGCGATAATCGCCGGTACGCTTGCGGGCGTGTTCCGCCAGCACCGGGAAGTGGTGCGCTTCGCGGAAAAACGCCGTCAGGTTGGTGGTCAGCGAGTTAATAAACGCCTGCCACTCGGCGCTGTTGGCGTTCGCTTCCAGCATGCTGAGATAGCGTCCGAAATCATCCAGGCCAAGCGTGCGCAGACGACGAACCAGACGGTTGTAGACCATATCCCGCTTATGTTCGGCCAGCACAATTCCCGCGCGCTGGTAAATCAATTGACATATCCGACGGAAATGCGTGTCGGACAGCGCGAGGCGCTGTGTCATCTGTACTAATAATGACGTTTGCCCAGCAGGCATGGATGATGTCATAGCGCCTTCTTCTTCACAGTCAGGGGGTTCCTGGCACCACCCAGGGTGGTGCGGCCATCTTGTTACGCTCGTGTGAGTCGTGTTCAAGGTTTAAGACTGAATCTCTTTTTTCATCCGCCGCGCCATCTTGCGGGCGGCTGACCCTATTCATTGTCGCGCAGGCGCTGTATCGCACGTTCCACGTGCGGGCGACCTGCGCCATCCCGACCACACTCCCTGTCGGTATGACCATTCTGTGCAACATCCTTGCTTCCTTAGCCGGTCATAAGCCGGACTTTGTTCAGAACGTTTCCCAGTTGTCTTGCCCGGCGGCGGCAGGTTTGCTCGCCGTATAGCTCGCGTCTGTCGGCGTCGCGCGCGGGGCGACTGGCGCCGGTCGCGCACTGGCGCGGGCATGCGCGAGGCGGAAAGCGGCGACTGCCTGCGACAGGCGGCTGGCCTGATCTTCCAGCGCGCTGGCGGCCGCAGCGGACTGCTGCACCAGCGAGGCGTTCTGCTGCGTTACGCGATCCATCTCGGAGACCGCCAGCGCCACCTGATCAATGCCGCGGCTCTGCTCGTCGGAGGCGGAGGCGATTTCGCCCATGATGTCGGTCACGCGGGTGACAGCCCCGACAATCTCCTGCATCGTTTCACCGGCGCTTTCCACCAGCACGGAGCCGGAGTCGACGCGGGAGACAGAATCTTCAATCAGCGCTTTAATCTCTTTGGCTGCCTGGGCGCTGCGGCTTGCGAGGTTGCGCACTTCGCCTGCCACGACCGCGAAGCCGCGGCCCTGCTCCCCTGCCCGTGCGGCTTCCACCGCGGCGTTCAGCGCCAGAATGTTAGTCTGGAAGGCGATGCCGTCGATAACGCTGGTAATGTCTGAAATCTTTTTCGAACTGGCGGCGATGTCGTGCATCGTGTTCACCACGCCATCCACCACTTTGCCGCCGCGCTGGGCGGTTTCCGACGCGCTCAGCGCCAGTTGCGACGCCTGACGGGCGTTCTCCGCGTTCTGCTTCACGGTCGCGGTCAGCTCTTCCATGCTGGCGGCGGTCTGCTCCAGCGCCGACGCCTGCTCTTCGGTGCGCGACGAGAGATCGGTATTGCCCGCGGCGATTTCGCTGGTGCCGCTGTAAATCGCGTCAGTGCCTTCGCGCACGCTGCTGACCGTCTGGATCAGCGCCTGCTGCATATGCTGGACGCTTGCGGACAGCTCGGTCATCTCGTTACGGCCTGAGACCGTAATGTTTTCGGTCAGGTTGCCGCCCGCTATCTCGCGGATATGGTGGATAACCCCCGCAAGCGGCGTCAGCAGGATATGGCGAATGCCGTACCACACCAGCGCGATAACCAGTACCAGAAGCACAGCCAGAATGGCGGTCTGCCACTGGGCCAGGCGGAAATCGCTGCGGCTGTCATCCCACGCCTGCTGCACCAGACGCACGTTAACGTCGTCGTAGCGCGTCACCGCTTTTTCCAGCGCGTTCTGTTTGCCTTGCGTGGCCTGCGCGAAGTAGGCATCCATGTTGCCGGTTTCCAGGTACTGCACCAGTTCGCTCAGCGCCTGGTAGTAATCGCGATAGCTCTTCTCAACGTCGCCGACGGCCGCGTTAATTTCCGGCACGTCCACCGTAACGCCTTTGAAGGCGTTAAAGCGCGTATCCGCCTCGCCCAGCACTTTTTTCGCCGTGTTGAGCAGATCGGTTTTCGCGCTGCTCTGCTGGTTGTTTGCATCCATCATCATGCGCGCCGCGGAGCGGCTTAAGTTGATGCGGGTTTGCAGCAGCAAATTCCACGACTGGTTAAGCTGCGCCTGTTGCAGACGCAACTGGTGCGACGCGGCGAAACTTTGCTGGTTGTCATTCAGTGACGAGAAAAACAGCCCACCGGAAATGAGTTGCAGCAGTGCGAACACCACCAGCACCATCATCAGCAGTGAGACAACGCGGATACGATTCAACATGCGACACCTTCCTTCTGGTTCCTGAAGGGGTTATCGGCATGGCCTGGGGGAACTTTATCGTTGTGTTAAGGAAATTTGCCTTAGTCGGCGGGGGCATCAGAAGGCGACGTCCACTACCAGCGTATCGGTATAACTCCCGGCGGGCGGCGTATTTTGCGTGGCAAGAATTCGCGCCGTGTATTGGTAGGATCGCAGCAGACCGTCGGTGCTGACCTGCGAGGCGCTGTCGCTTGACCAGCGTTCGGCCCCGCTGACGCCCCAGCGGTTGGCGGTGCTGCCTTTATAAATCTCATAGCTGAGCCGGTTCGCGCCGCTCGCCATATTGCGCACGCTGCCCACGGCGTTGTTGCCATTGTTGATGCCGACGGTGTACGTGCTGCCTTTGGTGCAGGTAATGGCGATGGTTTGCGAGACGGGCGCGAAATCTTTAACCAGCGGCGCGCTGGCAAAATTCAGGTTCGGCGCGCTGATCGTGCTGCAATCATTGGTGACGATGAGCGTCACCAGACTGGTAAAGGTTGACGTGCCGTTCTGCGGCGTCAGGCAGACCGCGACGCCCACCGCGCAAATGCTGTAGTTGACGCTGAAGCTGAGCGTCACCTGGTAGGCCCCCGCCGCGACGTTTTGCCCCTGTAGCGTGCGGATGTAGACAGGGAAAGTGTAGCGCTTGCTGGTGAGAAGGTTCAGCAGCGACTGGCCGCTCCAGCGGTAGCTGCCGTTTACCGTAAGCTCGCTGCCGGACGGACAGCCGCTCTGGGCGCAGACCTGCAAAGGGATGCGGTCAGTCGCGTCACCGCTGCGCCCAAGCGTGGCGCGGGTGCCGGAGGTGGTCGTGGCGCCGGTGAGCGTCAGGTTGACAAAGTCATTGTTCAGAATGTTGAGCACCGAGTCGCAGTCTACCGTCAGCGTCGCCGTGGTGGTCTGCACGGTGCTGTTGATAACAAAGGATGTCTGGTTGCCATAAGCGGCGTTCGTGCCGCTGACGCGACAGGCCGCCAGCGCCGGCAGGCTTGAGAGCAACAGAACAACGACCAGCAGCAGACGAGTCATGGCGCAACCTCGCGACAAATAAGCGGACCATAGGTTTCCAGGCGATGCGTGCGGGCGCCCCCGACCGTCAGGGTCACGCTGCACGTTTTGCCGTCCGGTTTAACGACGCGCAGCAGATTAACCTCGCCAATATCTTCGAGCCACGCGATGCCGTCGTAGCCCACCACAGCGGTAGCCCGGTCGGCGCGCTGTACCTGGCTTGCGACCGGCAGCGGCTCGCCGTTTTCATCATGCAGGATGACGCTCGCCACCCGCTCCTGCTCCATCGGGAATGTCACCAGATAGCCGCTGTTGCGCCGCAGCGCGAGGCGCCGTTCGGTCTCGCGAATGCGGGTATCTGCCGGGAGGTTAAGCGCGTCGATGCTGTAGGTCGCCGGGTAGTACGACGTCACCCCGCTCACCAGCAGATAGCCATCTTCGTCGGTCTCGCCTATCGGCTGGTTTTCAAAGTTTACCGTCACGCCCGGCTGCCCCTGCGTGCTGACCACGGCGAAGGCGTCGTTGATCTGATTCGCGGCGAACAGCGAACCGTCCAGCGTCACCAGCGAGCCGGTTGCCTCGCCCCAGCGGGTGAAGTTTTTGGTCTGCCCGTAGATCCCGCCCTGCATCTCGACATGATTATTGTGCCAGCCGAGCGTCGCCTGCTGATAGTTGTCGTCGCGCGACTGGTTCGCCCAGGCCAGGTTCCAGCTAAAGCCGCCGTCGCTCGGCATGGCGCGGCTGTAGTTGACGCGCTGCGTGGTGCCGCTCTCCGGCGTGGTTTCGGCGCTGAGCGCGACCGAGCTCTGCTCGCCAAGCGGAATTTGCAGCGAGAGCGCGAAGGTCCAGTCACGGTCTTCATAGTCGTGGCTGGCGGCGAGGTAGAGGCTGCTGTTCCATAGCGTTTTGTTCCAGGAGAGGTTCAGCAGCCGGGTATGGTCGCGGTTGAACGACTGCACGTCCAGCCACGCCGCGCCGACGCTGCCCGCCGCGCCCATATTGAGCGTCAGCGCATATTGCGTGGTTTCGCGGCTTAAGGTGACGATAGGCTGCTGATACTGATCGTAGCGTACGGGTTGATCGTAGAGCGCCAGGTTGCCGAAACCGCGCGTGCGGCGAGTTTGCTGCGTCGAAAGGCTAAAGCCCGCCGTATTGTACTGATAGCCCCAGTTCCACTGCTGCCCGCTGTTGTCGCGCATGTTGCTCCAGCTGCCCGCGCCGTTTATCACGCCAAAACGCCCGAGTTTAACCAGCGACCCGACGCCGCCGAGCGTCAGTTTTTCCGCCGCCTCGCCGTGGGTTTCCAGCGTCCAGAAATCGGTCACGCCGTAGCGCCAGGAGCCGCTCGCCGCCGCCGGACCGTAATCGAAATTTTTCACGCCGTAGTTGCGACGCAGCGCGCCCGCGCTGAACGAGCCGTCGCTTAAGCCAGGTTTCAGCAGCTCGCTTGCCACATAAAACGGCAGCGTGGTGGAGACCTGGCGGCCCAGGGCGTCGGTGGTGACCAGCACGGCGTCGCCGGAGCCGTTGATATAAGGCAGATTGGTGAGCGTGAACGGGCCTGGCGCAAGCTCGGTGGAGCCGGAGCGGTAGCCGTTGATGAACACATCGACAGTTGAAGGCACCGCCGCCTCGCCGGAAAAAGCAGGCAGCGGATACGTAATGAGATCGGGACGCAGCGAGAAGTCGCGGCCCACGGTGATACCCCCCATGCGCACGCTGTTGCTCCAGCTCAGGCTGTCGCTTATCACATCGCCCAGCGACCAGCTCCAGGCGTTATCGTCGTTAGTGCGGTTAAACGTGGTGTCGTAGCGCATATAGCCTTCATCCTGACCCGGATAGCCGCGAAACACTTCGCGCAATGCCCCGGTGGACGAGAGCGAACCGGCGTTGCCGAACAGGCGCATCTCGTGCCACAGCGAGGCCTGGCGCAGGCCGTTATTGGTGTCGCTGGTGTAAAAATCGTAATTCAGCACCGCGCCGTTGCTGGCGCGCGGACGCACCCGGCGCTCCTGCTCGCCCAGCGCCACGGTATGCGACGGCACCCAGTCGGTGGGCACCGTCAGCAACAGCCGCTGTCCGACGCTGTCATAGCGGCTTTTGACCTGCGGGAGCGACGCGACATTCACATCGCCCGGCGGAATTTTATCGCCCGGCAGCCCGGCGCGTTGCAGATCCGCCGATGAGACCCACATCGCGCCGTCACGCCGCGTCACCGGCACGACCAGCCCGGTATCGTAATAGTTGACCACCAGCGAAAGATGGAACACCGCCTGGCGGTCGATGGCCTGCGCGTCCGGGGGCGGCGGCAGCGCGTCGTCGCCCTCCAGAGCGCTAACGGCGGGAGAGACGACGCAAAGCAGGCTGATTAGCACCCCCCGACCGCTTACCGGGCGGCGGCTTGCCATTTCGCCTCACGGGCATTAACGGAGGCGCTAAGCTGGGTCGGCTGCGGCATGCCTGCGGGCAGCGGGAATACGCGCGTCTGGCCGGGCAGCACATAGCCCAGCAATCCTTCCGCCAGCGTGCGCCGCTGGCCGCCCTGCTGTATCGTCACTTTGCTGATGCGGGCGTGGATCTGATCGCGGTTGGTGATTTCAATGGCCGGCTGGCCATTATCCCTGACCACCCGCCACGACAGATTCTCTGGCTGCAAAAACGCGTGATGCGCGCCCGCGCGCTGGGTGGCGACACCCTGCCCGTAGGCGAAGAGCGGAATCGAATAGCGCATTTGCAGTTTCAGCCCCAGCTGCGGTTTGCCAGGCTCGGTGGGCTGAGGAATTTCATCCACCACGATGCGATACGCCTGCTCGACGCCCGCCGGGATTGCGGCCTGACGGATCAGGCGGATGAGCTGTTTCTTATTGCCGTCGATGCGCACGATAGGCGGGCTTGCCACCACATCCTGCTGTTGCTGGTAACGCTCGTTGCCGCCTTCCTGACGCCAGCGCACGATGCGCACCTGCATCGTCATTGGCGTGGCACCCTGATTCTGTATCCACAATTCCGCTGCGTTGTCGTCCGCCGCGAGGTAAGGATCGATGGGCCAGATAAGCATATTGCCGGCCGCCCAGGCGCTGCCTGTCATCAGCCAAAACGCGGCGGCCAGTCCGGACCGCCTGAGAGACGTTGCGAGATGCATCGTGTCTGCTCTCCCTGTATCACCATGATAATGTCACCGTAAGCCTGTCGGTGTAGGCTCCGGCGGGGCTGAAGCCCGTAAGCTGCGCTGCGCCAAAAATCGGCAGCGAAATGTTATTGCTGTTGCTGTAGGCGATGGAAACCGCCTGATTGACGCCGATTTCACTCGCCGCATTCAGCGAGCTTGACGTGTAAAGCCGATACGGCACCCGTTCGGTGCCGCCGCCGCGCACCAGATTACGCACCGAGGAGCCGTAGTTCTGCCCGCCGTCGATGCTCATGCTGAGCGCCACGCCTGGCGTGCAGGCGAGGAGCAGTGAAGAGGACGGGACAAAGCTTGTGCTGACGCGCGCGCTTTCCACGCCGCTGCGGGTGCCGAAGTTCAGCGTGCCAAATGTGCCGCCGCTGCCGGTCGTTACGGAGCACCCGGCGGCGATGGTCGCGCTGACCTGAAACGACTGTGTCGTGATAGCGTGCGCCGCGCCGCTAAGGGCAAGCATCAAACCGATCGCACTCCATTGAATTCGCCGCACAGCGCTCTCCAGGGGCAGCCGCGCCCGGCTGCCCGTCATCCTCATGCCCGCCCTGCTGGCGCTTAGTAGGTCACGCTGACGTTAATCGTGTCGGTATAGGTGCCCGGCACCACGGTCACGCTGTTGCCGCCGCCCTGGATACGGCCGTAGATGGTGTAGTTATCCACCCCGCCAGTGGTAGAGGCGACCGGAATGGCGGTGTTATTGGCGATAACGTTCTGGAAGGCGCTGTCGCTGTAGAGGCTGTAGGCCACGCCCTGCCCGGTATTGGTGGTGTTAATGAGATAACGGCCTGGTGTGCCTGGCGTGCCGACAATGGTGCCCGGCGCCTGGTTGGTGCTGCCCGTGATCTGAACGGTGTATTCCGGCGTGGTGCACTGGATGGAGAAGGTGTTGCCGCCGCCCGCGCCCGTAAGCTGAGTGGTCAGTGTGGAGAAGGTCGCCGGACTGGTCCCGAAGTTCAGGGTACCGAAGTTGATCCCATTCTGGCTCGGGGAGCCGTTAATCAGGCAACCATTAGTCAGCGTTAAGGTTGCCCCGATAGTCCCGCTGCTGGTGACCGCGTGGCTGGCTGGCGCGGTCACCATCATGCCGGCACCGAAAATAGCAGCAATAAGACGTGTTTTCATCTTGTTTATCCTCAAACTCAGAACGGAATCGACGCGTTGCCTGGCCGGGATGGCGGCCTGCTCATGGAACGCAGCACGTCAGACGAGACGCTAAACTGAAATTTAGTTTATGTTTCAAAACATCACAAAAGTTGTTAAACGTGTCGGTGATGAGCCGTGAGAAGGGATGAAAACGTTTTATTATCAAAAGCTTAAAAATATGTCGCGGTCGTTAAATGTAAATAACAAATGATATATTACTCATTATGTGATCTACATCACGCCACGGACGGGCGTAAACCGTGAAATGCCCCCCGGTGGCGGGCATATAACAGGCAGCCCGGCCCTGGGTTTGCGTTCAGCCGGATGATCGAAAGCAAAAAAAAGGGGCGCTTTCGCGCCCCGTGCCACTGCTTTTCTTGTTGTCACGCCACGCGGGCGGTTGCGCTGTCAATCAGTTCCATTTCTTCACTGTTGAGCAGCTTCTCAATGTGTACCAGAATCAGCATACGTTCGCCAATAGCGCCGAGGCCGGTCAGGTATTCTGTGGAGAGCGTCACAGCGAATTCCGGTGCCGGGCGAATCTGATCGGCGGTGAGGGACAGCACGTCAGACACGCCGTCCACCACAATACCCACCACACGCTGGCCGAAGTTCAGTACGATAACCACGGTGTTTTCGTTATATTCCACATCGCCCTGCTCAAACTTCACGCGCAGGTCAACGATAGGCACGATCACGCCGCGCAGGTTAGTGACGCCTTTGATGAAAGACGGCGTGTTCGCTATGCGGGTTACCTGATCGTAACCGCGAATTTCCTGCACTTTGAGAATATCGATACCATATTCTTCGTCGCCCAGGGTGAATACCAGGAACTCCTGGCCAGACGGCTCGCCGGCCAGTTTAGTGACGTTGCTCATACCGGTCATATTACTTACCTTTTCTACGATAGTGGCTTCAGGCGGCGGTCTGCGCCATACGTTGCTCACGGTTTAAACTTTGCAGCGCGGATACATCGACAATCAGCGCCACGCTACCATCGCCCAGAATCGTGGCGGCCGAAATACCCGGCACCTTGCGATAGTTACTCTCAAGGTTTTTCACCACCACCTGGTGCTGGCCAATCAGCTGATCGACCAGCAGTGCATAACGGCGACCGGCGCTTTGCAGGATAACGACAATGCCCTGCGTCGCTTCGGTTTTGGCCCCTTGCACATCAAAGACTTTCCACAACTCCACCAGCGGCAGATATTCGCCACGCACTTCCAGTACGCGCTCGCCGCCTGCCAGCGGATGCAGATCTTCTTCACGCGGTTGCAGCGATTCCATTACCGCGTTCAACGGCAGAATAAAGACTTCTTCGTTTACCTTAACCGACATGCCGTCGAGGATCGCCAGCGTCAGCGGCAGCAGGATACGGATAGTCGTGCCCTGGCCCTGACGGGAGGCGATTTCCACATGGCCGCCCATCTCCTGAATATTACGTTTCACCACGTCCATGCCGACGCCGCGACCAGACACATCGGTCACCTGTTCGGCCGTGGAGAAGCCCGGGGCGAAAATGAGCATGCCCACTTCGTCATCGGTCATGCTTTCGCTGACGGCCATGCCCTGCGACATCGCTTTGGCAAGGATACGCTCGCGGTTAAGGCCGGCGCCGTCGTCGGTCACTTCGATACAGATGTTGCCGCCCTGATGCTCTGCGGAGAGGATCAGGTTGCCCACCGGGGATTTGCCTGCGGCGTCACGTTTTTCCGGCGATTCGATCCCGTGGTCGAGGCTGTTACGCACAAGGTGCGTTAACGGGTCGATAATGCGTTCGATAAGGCTCTTGTCGAGTTCCGTGGAGCTGCCCTGCAACGTCAGTTCAACCTGCTTGCCGAGTTTGCTCGCCAGGTCGCGCACCAGACGCGGGAAGCGGCTAAAGACATATTCCATCGGCATCATACGGATGGACATGACCGATTCCTGCAGATCGCGGGCGTTACGTTGTAACTGACTCATGCTGGTGATCAGGTCGCCGTGAGTGACCGGATCAAGCTCGTTGGAGCGCTGCTGAAGCATCGACTGAGTGATAACCAACTCGCCAACGAGGTTGATGAGCTGGTCGACTTTCTCAACCGCCACGCGAATACTGGTGTTTTCTTTTTCACGGGCCGGTTTGTTCTGCTCGGCGCGCGGGGCGCTGGCGGCAGGCGCTTTGGCGACCGGCGCGGCGACCGGTGCCGTCGGCGCAGGCGCAGCCTGAACCACTGGCTCTGCCGGGGCGGCAGGCGCAGGCTCGGCGGCCGGCAGCGGCAGGAATTCAATCTGGTCGATTTCGATGACGAAGCAGAGCACCGCGGTGATGTCATCCGCGCTGGCGCTGGTTTCGAGCGTCGCTATCAGGTGATCGTCCGCTTTCTCAATCTGGCTTAAGGTGCCGAGGTTGCCGAGTTCTTCCTGCAACAGTTCGGTCTCATTGCCTTTGAGTTTGCCAAGTTTGATGCGCAGCTTGCCGCCATCCGTGGTTGCGGCCGGTGCTGGGGCTGCGGTTTCTGTTTCGACAACAGAGAGTTTCGCCGCGGCCGCAGGCGCTTCGCCTTTGGCCTCGAGCGCCAGCTGACGCAGTGCCTGACAGATATATTCAAAGCTGGCTGCGTCCGGCTCCTGAGAGCTTTTATAAGCGTCAAGCTGTTCCTGCATAATATCTTTGGTTTCCAAAAACAGGTTGATGATGTCGGTGTTAAGTTGCATTTCACCCCGACGTGCTTCATCCAGCAGGTTTTCCATCAGATGGGTGGTTTCCTGCAGGATGGTGAAGCCAAAGGTCCCCGCTCCGCCCTTAATGGAGTGCGCGGCGCGGAATATGGCATTTAGCTGTTCGGCATCCGGCGCTTCGGGCACCAGATCGAGCAAATGCTGCTCCATGTCGGCCAACAGTTCGTCGGCCTCATCGAAAAATGTCTGATAAAAATCGCTAATATCCATACTCACGCTATCACCTCGTAACCGGTTCGGACGGTGTTGGGTTTGAGGCCGGGGGGACGGCGCCCGGTTGTTGTAAAACGCTCAGTGACTCATTTTCGCTTTCGGCGTTTTCATGCACGATGGCATCTTCCGACTGCTTGTTGAGCACCAGCAAACTTATCCGGCGGTTGAGGGCTTCATTCGCGCCTTTTTCCGCCAGTCGCATCGTGGCGGCCATGCCGACCACGCGCAGGACTTTGCCATCATCAAGCCCGCCGACAACCAGCTCGCGACGCGACGCGTTGGCGCGGTCTGCCGAGAGTTCCCAGTTGCTGTAACCGCGTTCGCCGTTGGCGTACGGGAAGTCATCGGTATGGCCTGACAGGCTCACTTTATTCGGTATCCCGTTCAGCACCGGCGCGATAGCGCGCAGAATGTCGCGCATGTAGGGCTCCACTTCGGCGCTGCCGGTTTTAAACATCGGCCGGTTCTGGCTGTCGATAATCTGAATGCGCAGCCCTTCCTGCACCAGGTCGATACGCAGATGCGGACGCAGCGCGCGCAGTTTCGGGTCGGCTTCGATCAGCTGATCCAGATCGCCGCGCAGTTTTTTCAGCCGGTTTTGCTCCATGCGTTTTTTCAGCTCGTCGATGTTCGGCGCTTTTTTCACTTCGCCCTGCGACTGCGTGACGTCATCTCCACCCCCCGGAATCGGGCTCTGGCTATCAGCGATACGCTGCCCGCCGGTGATGGCGGCTGACAGCGGCGTGCGGAAATATTCCGCAATCTGCGTCAGCTCTTTCGGACTGGCGATGGAGATAAGCCACATCACCAGAAAGAAAGCCATCATGGCGGTCATAAAGTCGGCGTAAGCAATTTTCCAGGAGCCGTGCGAACCGCCGCCGTGCCCTTTATGCTTGCGCTTTTTTACGATAACGACGGGGTGGTTGCTGTTTTTCATGCGTCTTCTGTCACCTGCTGCTGATTAGGCGATTTCACCGCGCGAACGTGTTCATCCAGCTCGGTGAAGGACGGACGCTCGCTTGAGTAGAGCGTCTTACGGCCAAACTCGACGGCGATCGGCGGCGCATAACCGTTAAGGCTGGAAAGCAGCGTCACTTTCACGCACTGCATCATCTTGGTGGTTTCGGCGCTCTTCTGGCGCAGCACGGTGGCGAGCGGCGACACAAAGCCGTAAGCCAGCAGGATGCCGAGGAACGTCCCCACCATCGCGTGGGCGATCAACGCGCCGAGCTCCGCCGCCGGACGGTCCGCAGACGCCAGCGCGTGCACCACGCCCATAACCGCCGCGACGATACCGAACGCCGGGAGTGAGTCGCCCATCAGCCCCAGGCTGTTGGCCGGCACTTCGGCTTCGCTTTCGTGCGTTTCGATCTCTTCGTCCATCAGCGCTTCAATCTCAAACGTGTTCATGTTGCCGCTGATGATGAGGCGCAGATAATCGGTAATGAATTCCAGCATGGTGTTGTCCGCCAGAATGCGCGGGTAGCTGGTGAAGATCTCGCTCTCTTTCGGATTCTCGATATCGCGCTCCAGGGAGAACATCCCCTGCTGGCGCGATTTGGTCATCAGGCGATACAGCAGCGCCATCAGATCCATGTACATACTTTTGGTGTATTTGGAACGGCGAAACAGCAGCGGCAGCGCTTTCACCGTAGCCTTAATCGCTTTTCCGTTATTACCGACGATAAACGCACCCACACCCGCTCCGCCGATAATAATTAACTCGGCGGGTTGATAGAGTGCACCAAGGTGGCCTCCGGTCATCATGTAGCCACCGAAAACCGTTCCCAGAATGACCAGGTAACCTATTAAAATCAGCACGACATCATCCTTCCGCTGTTGGCTATGGCGAGGACGTTCAGGTGAGCAGAAAACGTTGCCGGTTTAAGTTAGGAAAAAAAAAGCAGCGGCCTTTTGGGCCGCTGCTGGAGTGGTTTTCCACACCTATCCGGTTAAACGGCCTGTTCGACCTGTTCATCCAGCAGTTGTGGAATAATATCGGCAGCATCTCGCGAAAGTTTACGTCTTTTTACGGCGCGAGATGGCGGTTGGCACAGGCTGCACGCGAAGCTGCCAACCGGCTGGTGTGCATGGGTAATAAAATTGCCGCCGCAGCTGTTGCAACGGGATAATTCAAGCATTCCGCTGTCCACGAAACGAACCAGCGTCCAGGCGCGGGTGAGCGCCAGCAGCGGGCCTGCATCGTCTTCTTGCGGGCATTGCTCCAGGTACAGACGGTACGCTTTGATAACCGCGTCAACGCCTGAACATAACCCGGTGCGCAGCAGATACTGCCAGGCGTTACAGAACATCGAGGCGTGGATGTTCTGTTCCCAGGTCATGAACCAGTCCGTGGAAAAGGGCAACATACCTTTTGGCGGCGGGCTGCCCCGCAGCTCTTTATAAAGTTTAATGAGTCTACCGCGGCTAAGTTGCGTTTCACTTTCCAGCATCTGTAAACGTGCGCCAAGGGTAATGAGTTCCATGGCGAGCTGGATATCACGGGCTTCCTGAACAATGCTCTTGTCGGTCATAAATTACGCCCTTTTCTTCCGAGCGACGTCTTCGGTGCCGTTGGCCTCGTTGAGCAGACGCGTGGAGAGCAGAATACCAGTATGAATCTGTTGCAGATCGTCAACGCGTGATTCCTGCGTTAAACGCGTGATCGACTGATGATCCTGGAAGCGGAACTGACAGACGAGCTGATTGGTTTCAGCCAGTTTCACCATTTGCGGAAGAGTCAGGTCGCCAAGCGTGGACGCCATCTCTTCGCTGATTCCCAGACGAAACATCGCAGACGCTTTATCCTGACTGATCAAGCGCTGGGCCAGTAACAGATATGACAGGTTGATGTCATAAATATGTTTCAGTAACTCGGATGTATGCATTTTTCCCATCCAATAACAAACTATTATTTTCAAGCGGCGAAGCCGCACCCCGTGATGTCGCCGGGCAAATCCCGGTAAAAAAATAAATCGTTACGGCCAAAATGCATCGGTGAAACCAGACTTGTCGGTGGAGATTATCCCCGTCAAATTCGAGTTATCCCTGGCAGGCTCCGTGCACGCCTTTCATCATTTCCTTACACTTACTTAAGATTTTTCCTAAATCGAGCAAATCGTACTCGGCGGACATCATTCACACAATGTGCAGATGAAAAGATTTTGGAAAAAGTGTGACGAGTATCACACATTTTCGGAAAAAGTCACCAAAAAAACATCAGAATCGCTTTTATTTTGTTCAAAAAATAACCAATCAGGCGGATGGCAATGCGTAAAATTCCGAATATTCACTCCCTCTACACTGCCATGTAGCGCCCGGTTATACTTTCTGACAGCAATTATTTAACCCTGCCTGGTTACCGAGGGTCACTATAAAAGAAACAGTACTCGCGGGGGAGTACTTAAATCAACTTAATATTTAAAATCAGTAAGTTAACTTAAATATTCGCAAGCGTGCTAATCATGCGTTGCCGAAGAGAAAGTGGTCGGATTTGTAATAAGTCGCGGTGCGCAACTGTGTTACAAAATGTTACAAGGAAGGAATAAGAGCCTGAATATTCTTTTGATTAGAATACCTAATGTATTTAAATGAACCGCTGTGCCGTTCAAATTTCGTCCTTGCGCCCATTATGGGCGTCGTTGTCCTGCTATAAGATCATCGCTGTTCCCTGCTGTTTTCTCTTATGTGACAAGGATATCTCTATGAGCTACTCGCATGTGCTGGTTGCCGTGGCCGTCACGCCGGAAAGCCACCGCCTTCTCGACCGCGCCGTTTCCCTGGTGAAACCTGTTAATGGCAAAGTCTCCCTTATTACTATCGCCACAGATCCGGAACTCTTTAATCAAATGTCGGCTCCGATGCTCGAAAATTTGCGTGAAGTCATGTTTGAGGAGACGCACACCTTCCTTGAGGCTCTCAAAACCGCAGCGGGATACCCGATTGAAGAGACCATCATCGCGAGCGGCGAACTCGGAGAATATATTCACGATATATGTGAAAAAAATGACATCGACCTGGTCATTTGCGGTAATCACAACCAGAGTTTCTTCAGCAAGGCGGTCTGTTCGGCGAAAAGCGTGCTGGCAGCCAGCAGGAGAGATCTTCTGCTGGTGGCGCTGGATTAACGAAGGGTTGCGCCCGGGCGGCGTGCCCGGGCGCAGAGACGGCCATCAGGCCAGTTTCGGGAAGGTCGCCACTTTCTGTTGCAGCTCACGTTCAGGGCTGCGTGGCGCTATCTGCTTTAGATCCTGGATAAAGGCCTCCTGCCAGTGGTTGATGTCGTTTTTACGGACAATCTCCAGCATCTCGCTGTGACGGGCGATACGCTCCGCCAGCGGCATTTTCAGCGCGCGGTCGAGCGCCGCCGCCACGTCATCACGATCGTATGGGTTAACCAGCAGGGCGGCGGTCAGTTCATTGGCAGCGCCGGCGAACTGCGACAGTACCAGCACGCCGGGGTTTTCCGGGTCCTGCGCGGCCACGTATTCTTTCGCGACCAGATTCATCCCGTCACGCAGCGGCGTTACCAGCCCGACATCGGAATAGCGGAAAACTTTCATCAGCAGCTTACGATCGAAGTGCTGATTGAGGTAATAGAGCGGCGTCCAGCCGAGCTGACCGTAGCGGCCATTGATACGCCCGGCCTCGGTCTCCAGCTGATGACGGATATCCTGATACGCCTGCACATCGCCGCGCGACGTAGGCGCAATCTGGGTGTAGCGGATTTTACCGTGGTGCTCCGGGTATTTCTCAAGCAGCGTTTCGAAGGCCTGGAAGCGCTCCGGAAGCCCCTTGGAATAGTCGAGACGCTCTACCGAGAAAATGTTCTTCACGCTGGCAAGTTCGGCTTTGAGCTGGGCAAGCTTCGGCGGCAGCGGGCCTGCGGACGCCTGCGCTATCTCTTCCGGCTCGATACCAATCGGATAGACCTGTGTGCGGAACGTTTTACCGTAGGCGGTGTGTTCACCATCGCTGTTGGTGGAAAGGTGCGTCTGCATCGCGAGGCAGTCCAGGAAAGCGACGCGATCGTTTTCCGTCTGGAAGCCCAGCAGATCGTAATCGCAAAGCTGTTCCAGCAGTTCGGTATTGGTCGGCAGCGCGTTGAAAATTTCCGGGGTTGGGAACGGGATATGCAGGAAGAAGCCGATGCGGTTATTGACGCCGCGCTTGCGCAGCTCGCTTGCAAATGGCAGCAGATGATAATCGTGGATCCACAGGTTGTCATCCGGCTCAATCAGCGGCTTAAGTTTATCCGCCAGCAGGCTGTTGACGCGCAGATAGCCCTCCCAGGCTTCGCGCTGGAAATTCACCAGATCCAGACGGTAGTGGAACGCAGGCCACAATACGCCGTTGGAGAACTGATTGTAATACTGGTCGTGATCCTGCTCGCTCAGGTTAAATGACGCCCAGGTAATATTGTCACGGGTGACTTTTTTAAGCGGGGCATCCTCATTGCCGATTTCACCGCTCCAGCCAAACCACAGGCCGCCTGCTGCTTTCAGCGCTCCCAGTATCCCTACCGCGAGGCCCCCTGCGCTGCTCTTTTTATCATCCGGCGGGGCAATACGATTAGATACTACGACTAAGCGACTCATAGCCTTCTCTCCTTTTATTCAAAATTTTTTTTTCTTGTTCTTGATGTTGAGCAACGTGTTCCAGCCAGGCGTGAACGGACGGGACATCGGCGAGGTGCCATTTCGCCTGGGTATCCCCCTGCCCGACTTTCACGCTAATGCCATTAAGCTGGTTCACGATATAGAACCCGGCTTCGTCGGTAAGGTCATCACCGACAAAAACCGGCACGCGGCCTGCGAACGGCGCTTCATTCATGAATGCCTCGATAGCCGCGCCCTTATTAATGCCCAGTGGTTTTAACTCCACTACGCATTTACCCGGTTGCAGACCCAGCTGCTTATGTTCGCTCGCAATGCTTTCCGCCAGCGCCTTAATCTCTTCTTCATACTCCGGCGCGCCGCGATAATGCAGCGCGAAAGCCATTCCCTTTGCCTCAAGTTCGGTACCTGGCATCGTTGCCAGCGCCGCTTCCAGCTGCTGATGCAGATGCGCGACAAGTGTCTGCGGCAGCGTCACGACATGATGCTGACCACGGATATCACGACGCTCGGCCCCGTGGACCCCGGCCAGCGGAAAATGGTGCGGCGCGGCAAGTTGGTCCAGCTCCGTCATGGAACGTCCTGAAATCAATGCCAGGGCTCCGTTATTCATGTCGGCGAGTTTTTGCAGCAGGCGACGAACATCGGAAGGGATGAACACTTGATCGGGATGCGGCTTGATGTCGGCAAGCGTGCCGTCAAGGTCGAAAAAAAAGGCAAGATTTTCGCGGTCTACGGGCGGTACAGCTAACTCTTCGGCCACCAGTGTTTCCTCCTCTCCTTGCGGGTTAAACAGCTAACCCTGAGGTTATCTGATAGTTTTACTGACCGTGTAAGTATAGACAGTGTGACGAGTGTCGCCATTCGGCAACGCTTTCCGCCTGTCTGAAAAACAGGTCGGAAAGCGTTTTTGCGGGGGGAAACAGGCAGGAAAAAACGTTACGCGACGCGTTTCGCTTTTTGTTTATAACGGTCGAAAATCACTGCTGCCAGCAGGATCAGACCGCGTACCACATACTGTGCGAAGGGCGAGATATTGAGTAAATTCATGGCGTTTTCGACAGTGCCGAGGATCAGGATACCCGCGACAACATACGAGATTTTTCCTATGCCGCCTTTCAGAGAAACGCCACCCAAAACGCACGCGGAGATGACAATCAGTTCATAACCGATAGAGGTCATCGGCTGACCGCTGGTCATACGCGAAGCGAGAATAATGCCTGCCGCGGCGGACACCAGCCCGGAGAGCACGAAGATAATGATTTTGGTGCGTACAACCGGCACGCCTGCGAGCCGCGCGGCCTCTTCATTGCCGCCAATCGCCAGCGTGTTGCGCCCGAACGTGGTTTTATTGAGCAGAAAACCAAACACAATCAGGCAGGCCACCGTCAGCCAGATAGGGGCTGGCAGCCCAAGCCAGTTAGCATAGCCGAGGGTAAAGAAGCTTTCGTCTTCGATGCCCACCGCTTTACCGTCAGAGATGATATACGCAAGGCCGCGCACAATCTGCATCGTGGCGAGCGTAGTGATAAGCGCGTTGATTTTAAGCTTCGCGATAACAAAGCCGTTAACCAGCCCGCTTGCGACGCCGAGCAACAGACCTGCCGCCACGCCAAGCCACAGGCTTTCGGTCATGTTGATGACCACCGCCGTGGTCACGCCCGCGCAGGCGATAACTGACGCCACCGAAAGGTCGAAATCGCCGGAGGCGAGGCAGAACAGCATACCGCAAGCCACCATCCCGGACATGGAGATAGCGAGACCGAGGCCTTTCATATTGATAAAGGTGGCGAAGTTCGGCACGAAGATAGCGCACGCGAGGAACAGCACGGCGAAGACCACCAGCATGCCGTACTGATCCCAGATGCGACCCACGGAGAATGAGGACTTCGGCGCACCGGATGTGGTTAGTGATGACATAATTTCTCCTTACTTAAGCGACAGCCTGGTGGGTTTTAGGCATCGCGAGGCTGAGCGCCATGGATTCGCTGGCCTCCTCATGCAGTAATTCACCGGCGATTTCGCCTTCGCGCATCACAAGAATGCGGTCAGCCACGCCGAGGACCTCCGGCAGATCGCTGGAGGCGAAGAGCACCGCCACCCCCTGAGCCGCCAGCGCGTATATCACGTTGTAGATTTCATGCTTCGCCCCGACGTCAATCCCACGGGTCGGCTCATCGAGCAGGATCACTTTCATCTCTTCCGACAGCCAGCGGCCCAGTATGGCCTTCTGTTGATTGCCGCCGGAGAGATTCATAATCAGCTGCTCAGCGCCGGGGGTTTTGATATTCAGTGAGCGAATATGATGGCGGGCGTTTTCCTGCTCCCAGCCGTTGTTAATAAGGCAGCCCGCGCTGATGTGCTTGCGACGCGCGCTGATGTTGATGTTGTCCTGCACCGAATGCACCGGGATGATGCCATCAGCCTTGCGATCTTCCGGACAGAGCATCATGCCTGCGCGAATCGCGTCGCCCGGCGCGCGGATAGCCACCGGTTCGCCGTCGATCAACACCCGGCCGCTGGTGATACGCGTACCGCCGAACATGCCTTTCATTAATTCGCTACGCCCGGCGCCCACCAGCCCGAAGAGGCCGACGATTTCGCCGCTCCTGACGCTTAAGCTCACCGGCGCGCGCACGCCCGGCGCTTTCACCGCGTCGAGACGCAGCCGCTCCGGGCCATATTCACGCGGCTGCCAGCCGTAGATATCGCCGAGATCGCGCCCGACCATCGCCTGCACCAGGCTGTCGTGGTTGACCTGTTGCATATCGCTGAAGGTGCGCACGTAACGGCCATCTTTAAAGACCGTGATGGCGTCGCTTAAGGCGAAAATCTCCTCCATGCGGTGCGAGACGTACAGAATCACGCGCCCTTCTTTACGCAGCTCACGAATAACGCGGAACAGGTGTTCGATTTCACGCGCCGAAAGCGAACTGGTCGGCTCGTCGAACGCGATAATTTTGGCGTTGCGCGCCAGCGCCTTGGCGATTTCCACCATCTGCCACTGGCCGATGGAGAGATATTTCAGCGGCGTCTGCGGATCGATATCGAGCCCCAGATGCTCAAGCTGCAGCTTCGCCTCATAGTTGAGGAGCGAGCGATTAACTATCCCGGCCTTATGGGGGATCTGGCCTAGATAGATGTTTTCCGCCACGCTCATCTCCGGCACCAGATGCAGCTCCTGGTAGATGATGGCGACGCCCGCGTTCAGCGCCGCCGTGGTGTCGTTAAACGTGACCTCTTCGCCTTTAATGGCGATCGAGCCGGTGGTCGGCGCGTAGTTGCCGCTGAGAATTTTCAGCAGCGTCGATTTACCGGCGCCGTTTTCGCCCATCAGCGCGTGGACCTGGCCTGCGTGGCAGTCAAAGCTGATATCGGAAAGCGCCTTCACGCCGGGAAAGGTTTTCCCGATGCCGCGAAACGAGAGATAGGGTGAAGATGTCTGCATGAAACCTCCGGGCCACTCAAAAAGCGGGCGCGCACGCGCGCCTGAACCGCGATAAATCGCCCATTACTTGCCGCCGAGACCTTTTTTCGCCAGTTCCTCTTTAAAGTTATCGCGGGTGATCAACACCACGTCGGTGACTTCGGTGAATTTCGGCGGCTCAGCGCCTTTGGTGACCCAGTTGTAGAGCATTTCGCTGGATTTATAGCCGTGGACGTCCGGGCTTGGCAGCAACGAGCCGTAGAAGCCGGTGGCCTGCGCTTTGGAAAGTTCGCTTACCGCGTCCACGCCGTTGATACCGATGCCGATAACGTCAGCCGCTTTAAAGCCCTGCCCTTCAGTGGCGCGCACGCCGCCCAGCACGGTGTTGTCATTCATACCGACCACCAGCCAGTGTTTCACTTCCGGGTGCTGAACCAGCATGGAGTTGGCGGCGTCGAACGCGCCGGGGATGTCGTTGGATTTGGTCGGGACTTTATAGATCTGTTTTTCCGGGAAACCGGCTGCTTTCAGCGCGTCCATCGAACCCGTGGTGCGGCGGCGCGCGGTGTCGAGCTCATCGGCGGTGATTGCCATGACGGCGGTCTCTTTCACATCCCAGCCGCGTTTTTGCATCTCTTTATAGAGTTCCTGCCCCTGACGCTCGCCGATTTTGGTCGCGGCCATCATGACCAGCGGCACGGTTTCCATCGGTTTGCCTTTGGCGGTGACGAACTGATCATCGACCGCGATAACTTTCATGTCGTAGCCGCGTGCCTTGGCGACAATCGCCGAGCCGAGTTTCGGATCCGGCGTACAGATAACAAAGCCTTTGGCGCCGCTTGCCGCAAGGCTGTCGATGGCGTTCAGGGTTTTCTCCCCGTCCGGCACCGCGATTTTGATAACCTCGAAACCGAGATCTTTGCCCGCTTTATCGGCGAATTTCCATTCGGTCTGGAACCACGGCTCTTCAGGCTGTTTCACCAGAAAACCGAGCTTCATGGTCTCGGCGATAGCGGATTGTGACATAACGGCGGCGAGCCCGATGGCCGCCAGCGCTTTAGTAAATTTGTGCATGGTTATCTCCAGCTTTAGCTTTCTTTTATGCAGGGTAAAAACCTGATAAGGTTCTTTTAATCGGACAGAAAACAACGCATTAGCCGTTCACTCCTGGAAGCGGCGATTGCTGGAGATAGTTTTAGCGGGAAATTAATTCTCCATAGGAGAGCGAAATCACATCATGGAATTACAGTGATTGCGTACATAAATACAGCAAAATCGGGCATAAATTTCGCCCGATATGTATGATGATTAAGAGTGGGCTTAGCAGATATCTCCATAAGCCCAGCCGGGGAATCCCTGAACGTTACCAGTGCGTGACCAGTCCGCCTTCCGGGCCGAAGAGAGGATCGCGCGGCGGCTTTGTCACCTGTGCCACCTGGCGACGCGTTTGCGGCAACTGCGCAGGTTCATCAAGGAATTTATCGGGGGACAGCCCATCAGGATAAGCGCCCACCGCCATGAAGTCGGGGCTGGCGTCGATTTGCTTATGCCCGACGCCCGCCGGGATCAGCACCGCGTCGCCTGCGCGCAGCGTCACCACCGGGCCCGCTTCGCCGCCAAGCTGGATCTGCGCCTCGCCCGCATAGATGCCGAGCACCTCATGGGTGTTGGTGTGAAAGTGGGTATAGGTGAACACCGGATAGCGCCAGCGCGCGGGCCACTGGTGCTGCGCGAAGCGCTGCTCAAACCAGACGGCGCGATCGTCCGTTCCTTCGGGGGCCGCCTGCCGGTAGAGAAGCACCGGCAGCGCGTTATTGGGCACGCCCCCGCAGGGCTCGCGCAGATAAAGCGTTTCACACGATGGGGTCATATTCTTCTCCTTTCGCAAACGTCAGGTAAGTATAGCCCGCCATGCTATGCCGCTTTACCAGGGGTAATAGATATGGTCGGCGTGATCGCGCGCGGCGGCTTCATCGCCGGTTAAACGCGCCGCGACGGTCAGCGCAAAGTCAAAGACGCGCCCGAGTCCTTTGCCGCTGATGAGATTGCCGTCTTCCATCACCGGCGCATCGACATACTCCCCGTCCTGCACCGCCTGCCACAGCTCGCCCGAGCAGACATAGCGGCGGCCTTTCAGCAGTCCGTTGCCGCCCAGTACGCGCGCGGCGGCGGAGCAAATGGGGCAGATAAGTTTTCCGGCGCTGTCGTGGCGCGCGACAAAGTCGATTACCTGCGGGTCCGCCGCCAGATTAACGCTGCCCTGCGGGCCGCCCGGCAGGATCACCGCGTCGTAGGTTTCATCAAATCGCACGGCGAGGAGCGCATCCGCCACCAGCGGAATAGCGTGGTAGCTCACCACCGCGCGCGTTTCGGCGCAGGCGAGCGTTTCCACCTCAATGTTTAGCCGTCGTAATATATCGATAGTGACAATGGCTTCTCCCTCTTCAAATCCTGGCGCCAGCAGCACCGCCGCTCGTTTCATTTCTCGCTCCTGTTATATGTACGTAAATGCGTTCGTTTTTCCGGGCTGGCTAAATAATGAAACATTGTTTCATTAATAATCCGGCGCTGCGTCACGTTTTGAGAAAGAAACGGTTGGAGTGGCAAAAGCCCCCATTTATACCAGGCTTAATACATCAGGAAAATAACGCACGCTTCTGTAGTGACGGTTGACAAGTGGCGGCCCGCCGGGATGTAGCAGGCCGGAAGCGCGCTTGTCGTGGTCAATGACCGTCCTCTCTTAAACCTGTCAATAAGGATATTTATATGGCTCCCATCAGCGTGGTGCAGAAACTGAATGCACAAATGAATAAGGAGTTTTATGCATCGAATTTGTGCCTGTATTACAGCGACTGGTGCGCGCAGCAAAGCCTCAATGGCAGCGCGACGGTATTGCGTCATCAGGCGCAACATAATGTGACGCAAATGATGCGTTTATTCGATTATCTGAAGCAAACCGGCGCCAATCCGGTGCTCGGCGCTTTGAAATCGGTGAAGCCCGACTGCTTAAGCCTTGAGGCGATTTTCCACCAGATGCAGGAAGAACTGACCGGGCGCCGCGCGGCGCTGACGCGCCTGATGAGCGAGGCGCACACCGCGCGCGACGAGGCGACACTCGCGATGCTCAGCGAATTCGAAAATGAGCTGCGCCAGGATGAGGCGCTGCTGGAGACTATCCTGCGTGAACTCGCAAGCGCCCGTAAAGCGGGTCTGTGCGCCGAAGAGGCGGACCAGCGCCTGCTGGGGATGATGGAACAGATGCAGTAAAATGTCTTGTAATGCCCCCGCGCCCTCTACCGAGGGCGCTGTCGTTTCTGCCGTTTGCCCTCCTCCCCGCCCCGGCCCGACGTTAATCATAAGTTAACAATGTACTGTTTTTGTTAGGTTTTTATAAATCCGATCTGGCTCCCAATGGTTATCCACACAATTTGCAATGCTTAAGCGATTCACCCAACGTTGTGTGGCAGGAGCCTTATGATCACCCTCGAATTTATCGTCATTATTCTGTGTCTGCTGGCCGGCACCCGCTTCGGCGGGATGGGGCTTGGCTTAATCAGCGGCATCGGGCTGTTTCTTTTAACCTTTATCTTTGGGCTGGAGCCGGGCAAGCCGCCGGTGGACGTGATGCTGACCATCCTTGCGGTGATCGGCTGCGCCGCTACGCTGCAAACCGCAGGCGGGCTGAACGTGATGATGCAGTTCGCCGAGCGGCTGTTGCGCCGTCACCCGCAGCACATCACGCTGCTGGCGCCCCTCACCACCTGGACGCTGACCTTTTTATGCGGCACCGGGCACGTGGTTTACACCATGTTCCCGATCATTGCGGATATCGCGCTGAAGAAAAATATTCGCCCCGAGCGACCGATGGCGGTGGCGTCCGTCGCCTCGCAGATGGCGATCACCGCCTCGCCGGTATCGGTCGCGGTGGTGTCGCTGGTCTCGATTCTCGGTGCGCAGCACGGCATCGGCGAGGCGTGGAGCATTCTGGAGATCCTGGCGGTGTCGGTGCCCGCCTCGCTGTTCGGCGTGCTCATCGCCGCCCTCTGGAGCCTGAAACGCGGTAAAAATCTGGACGACGACGAGGCGTTTCAGGCGCGCCTGCGCGATCCGAAACAGCGTGAGTTCATTTATGGCGGCAATGAAACGCTCATGAACCAGCGCTTTGACAAACACGCCTGGTGGTCGACCTGGATTTTCTTTGCCGCCATTGCGCTGGTGGTGCTGCTCGGCGCGCTGCCCGCGCTGCGCCCGGCGTTTGAGGTAAAAGGTAAAATCGCCCCGCTCTCCATGAATCTGGTGATTCAGATGATGATGTTGATCGCAGGCGCCGTGATGCTGGTGGTCTGTAAGGTCAACGCGGCGTCTGTCTCCAGCGGTGCGGTGTTCAAAGCCGGGATGGTGGCGATTTTCTCTGTGTTCGGCGTGGCATGGATGAGCGATACATTTTTTCAGGCGCATCTCGCGGAACTGAAAATGGCGCTGGAAGGCGTGGTGAAGAGCCACCCGTGGACCTACGCGCTGGTGCTGTTTCTGGTCTCCAAGCTGGTAAACAGCCAGGCCGCGGCGCTGACCGCCGTCGCGCCGATGGGGCTGATGCTCGGCGTGGAGCCGAAAATGCTGGTAGCGTTTTTCCCGGCCTCTTACGGTTACTTCGTGCTGCCGACTTACCCGAGCGACCTGGCGTGCATTGGCTTTGATCGCTCCGGTACAACCCGCATTGGCAAATTCATCTTAAACCACAGCTTTATTCTGCCCGGTCTGATTGGCGTCAGCTGCGCCTGCGCCGCCAGCTACCTGCTGGTGACGCTTTTCTTCTGATCGTATTTCTTTAACAGGGCGGCCTGCGGGCCGCCTGCACAAATCTTCCAGACTGTTGTTAACGATTCGTTATGCTAGAGTTTCCTTTCGCAGGAGACGCTATGGCAAAAGACTGGATTGAACTACGACAGCACGCTGACACCGGCATCGAAACCATCCGCGCGCACTTCGAAGGCCACGCCTACGATCCGCACTGGCACGACAGCTATCTGGCAGGCGTGACGCTCTCCGGCACCCAGCAGTTTCACTGCCGCCGGGAGCGGCATTACAGCACGCCCGGCGCCGCCTTTCTGCTGGAGCCCGGCGAGACCCACGACGGCGACGCGCCGCTCGCGGGCGGTTTTACCTATCTCACCTTTTATCTGGATGCGCGCTGGCTGCGCGACACGCTCGGCGGGCTTTACGCCACGCTGCCGGACAGTTACGAGCTGCGCTTCGCCCACACGATTGCCCGCGATCCGGTTCTCACGCACACCATCGCCACCACCTTCAACACGCTGCATCAGGATGAGATGCGTATTGTGCAACAGGGCGTGATGGATAATTTGCTTAATCAGCTGACGCACCACTGTCAGTGGCGCAAGCGGCTGCCCGGTGAGATCCGCGACGCGCGCATGGCCCAGCGCGCCCGTGATTATCTGTTTGCGCACATCGGTGACAATATCGGGCTGGCGGAGCTGGCGCAGGCGCTCAATACCGACCGCTTCACGCTCTCGCGCAGTTTCAAGCACGCCTTCGGCATGGCGCCGCACGCCTGGCTGGTTCAACTGCGTCTCGCCCGCGCCAGAACGCTGCTTGCGCGCGGTATGATGCCCGCCGACGTCGCGGCCGCGCTCGGTTTTTCCGATCAGAGCCATCTGGGCCGCTGGTTCCAGCGCGCCTACCGGCTCTCGCCAGCCCACTACCGCAAACTCTGCACGAATCTTCCAGACCCGGCGCGCTGATCCCCCGAAGATAGCGGCTCAGATAACCGGGAGATCTTATGAGCCTGCTTTCACAACAGCTGCCGTTTTTATGCTTCGCTTTTGTCGCCTCGATTACGCCGGGGCCGACGAACATTCTTATCTTCACCAACAGCCAGCGCTACGGCGCGCGGGCGACGCTGCCCGCCGTGGCGGGCGCCTGTTTCGCCTCAAGCGCAATTGTACTGCTGTGCGGCGTCGGCCCTGGCGAGGCGCTGCGTCACGCGCCGTGGCTGGCGCGACTGATGGCGCTCACAGGCGCGCTGTGGCTCACCTGGATGAGCTGGCAACTGTTCCGGGCGCCCGCCGTGACGCTTGCAGGCGACGCGTCGCGTCCGTTCAGCGCGCAGGCGGCGGCCGCATTACAGCTGATCAACCCGAAAACCTGGATGATGGCGATGGCGGTGGTGACGGTATTTGCGCCGCATGAGGGCCGCGCGTTTTTCACGCTCGCGTTTCAGGCGCTGGGCTTTCTGGTGATTTCGCTGGCCTGTCTTGCCGCCTGGGCATGGCTTGGATGCGGCGTTCATCGTGTGTTTCGCAGTGAGAAAGCGCTGGTGCGTTTTCAACAGGTGATGGCGCTCTGGCTGCTGACCAGCGCCTGGATGGGTTTCTTTCACTGACAACGGCCCCCGGAAGGGGCCGCTTTTCTTAGTGCGCGTCGCTCTGCGGGGTAAAGCGCAGTTCAATGAGCGCCACCGCTTTTTGAATGGCGCGCAGCGTCACCGGATCGGCGGAAGGATGGCCTGCAAAATCGATGCTTTTCAGCTGGCTGGCCATTTTTTCGCGCACTTCCACCGGCGCGATAACGTCGATGACGTCGAGGATCTGTTTGATAACCAACTGGCAGGCGACCACGTCGGAAACCAGTTCATCTTCGGCGGTGAGGGGCTGTGACATTACGTTCTCCTTAGCTTGAAGCCGCACATAGTAACGGCAAAGCCCGGCGAATGCGAACGTGACGCCAGAGACGCATAAAATGAACCGTGATTTCAGAAGGCAAAAAACAGGGGTTTGCGATTGAGACAGCCGCGAGTATAACGTGAGCGTCAGGCATAAAAAAACCTGCCCGGCGGCAGGTTTTTTTATCAGAACATCCCGGCTGGCGGAACGTCTTTAAAAGTTTTGCAGTAGTTTTCAAACATGCTTTTGAGGATCTTGCGCAGTTTCATAAAGGCTCCGAATTTGTTCATTCTGGTTAGCGGGTTGCCGCAGCCCAATAATATGACCTGCATCACAAAAATCAACCATTTTGTGATTAAAATCACGCCATTTAGTTAATGAGAATGGGCGTTATGTTAATAAAATGCTGATAATTCCGGCGCTTAACGATTATGCTTTTTGGTTAAAATTTATAAAAATAGTTTAGGGAGCGGGCATGGGTCAGAATATGGCGAAGGCAGGTACCGGGGGCATCTCTCCCGCCGCGCTGCTGGTGGCTGGCGCCTTTTTTATGGAATTCCTCGATGGAACGGTGATCGCCACCGCCCTGCCGACGATGGCGCAGACGTTCGGCGTTGAGGCCGTCGCGCTCAATATCGGCATCAGCGCGTATCTGCTCACGCTGGCGGTGCTGATCCCGGCCAGCGGCTGGATTGCCGATCGTTTCGGCGCGCGCAAAGTGTTTACCCTGGCGCTCGGCATTTTTACCGGCGCGTCGGTGCTGTGCGGTCTCGCGGATTCGCTGGAGACGTTCGTGCTGATGCGAATATTACAGGGCGCGGGCGGCGCTCTGATGGTGCCGGTCGGGCGGCTCGCGGTGCTGCGCGTGACGCCAAAACATCAGCTTATTACCGCTATCGCCACGCTCACCTGGCCTGCGCTGGTAGCGCCGATTATCGGGCCGCCGCTCGGCGGGTTTATCACCAGCTACGCCAGCTGGCGCTGGATCTTCTTTATTAACCTGCCCGCCGGGCTGCTGGCGATGGCGCTCGCCTGGCGTATTATCCCGGATAACCACGATGACGAGCGCCGCCCGTTCGACACGCCGGGATTTATCGCCACTGCGCTGGCAATGGTGGCGCTGGTAAGCGCTATGGAGATGCTGGCCGCGCGCGACACCAGCACCGGGCTTGCCGTCGCCCTGCTGCTCGCGGGAACCGGCGCGCTGGTTTTCGCGCTGCGTCATTTTCGCCGCGCGCCGTTCCCGATGATTCGCCTCAATGCGCTGGCCGTACCGACGTTTCGGGTGACGATGTATGGCGGCTCGCTGTTTCGCGCCTCGATAAGCGCCGTTCCCTTTTTACTGCCGCTGCTGTTTCAGGTGGGTTTCGGGATGGACGCGTTTCACTCCGGGCTGCTGGTGCTGGCAGTATTCGCCGGTAATCTGACGATCAAGCCCGCCACCACGCCGCTTATCCGCTGGCTTGGCTTCAAAAATCTGCTGCTGATTAACGGCCTGCTGAACGTGCTGGCGCTGCTCGCCTGTGCGCTACTGACGCCACAAACGCCGGTATGGCTTATTCTGCTGATCCTGTTTCTGGGCGGGGTGTTTCGTTCGATTCAGTTTACCGGCATCAGCACGCTGGCGTTTGCCGATGTGCCCGCAGGGGAAATGAGCTACGCCAATACGCTGTTCAGCACGGCAACACAGCTCGCCGTCGGTCTTGGGGTCACGCTCGGCGCCATCGGCATCCGGCTTGGCGAGATGATAAGCGGGGCCTTTTTTACAGCGGATATTCCGGGCGTGAGCTTCCGGCTGGCGTTTGTGATGATTGCGCTGATAAGCCTCGCCGGCATGATCGATACGCTGAGGCTCGCCACGCATGCCGGCAGCAGCGTTTCCGGCAAACAGGCATAAAAAAAGCCAGCCCACGGGCTGGCCTTTTTATCAGGCGTGATTAGCCAAGGAGGCCGCGCACGAAATCTTCAATCTCTTTATCCTGGCAGTTATCGAAGAAACACTGCTGGAAACGCTCGCCGGAGACAGCGGTTTTCACCAGTTCAGGGTCGATGGCGCGCAGGGTGTCGAGATAGTTGTCTTTCACCACGGCCGCTTTCACCTGGTTGAGAATGCCCGCATTACGCACCTGCGGCTCTTTACGCTCCGGCGGGTAGCCTTCGCCTTTGCGCCCGGTAAAGGCTTTTTCAAAGATGAAGCGCACGTTGAGTTCAGCGCCCCAGCCGAAGCCTTTCGCAAACGGCAGCGCCAGCGCGTTGCCGTTGTTGATCTGCGCGAACAGGAAGGCATCCGCCGGATCGATGCAGTAACCGCACACCACGCCCGGATGAATATTCAGGGACATCAGCGCGCCCTGACCGGTGCCGCAGCCGGTGACCACGAAATCCACCGCTCTGGAATTCAGCAGGATGCTCGCCATGATCCCGAGGTGGATGTAGGTCAGGTGATGATCGTTCTCATCGCTCATGCCGACGTTGTACACCGGGAACGCTTTCTCATCCGCCACCGCTTTCAGCTCTTTATAGATGATTGCGTTTTTGGCCGCCTGACTGTTTTCCATCATCAGTGCAATTTTCATTGGGTTGTCTCCTGAAAAGGCTATGAATAGCAAACTGTGAACTCACCATACTATCCACCAAACGCACTTTCAAATTAAATGAAAGATTGTTTTAAAAAATAGCGTGAGGTTCACAGTTTTCTATCACACAGCCCGGCTCAGAAGGTTTCCCAGTTTTCGCTGGCAGCGACGCTTTTCGGCTCAGCCGCGCTGACCAGCGCAGGCCGCACCAGCGGTGCGGATACAGCAGCTTTAACGCGTTCAGTCTGACCGCGCAGGCGGAACAGCCCTACCACCTCGGTAAGATGTCCGGCCTGACGCTCCAGATCGTTTGATGCCAGCACGGACTGCTGCACCAGTTGCACGTTCTGTTGCGTGACAGCATCCATCTCTTTAACCGCCACGCCAACCTGACTGATGCCGTCACTCTGCTCTCCGGAGGCGCTGGCGATTTCGCCCATGATGTCGTTGACCTGGCGCACCGCGACCAGGATCTGATCCATCGCTTCGCCCGCCTTTTTCACCTGACCGGAGCCAGTCTGGATATTAGCGACGGACTCGTTAAGCAGCGTTTCAATCTCTTTCGCGGCCTGAGCGCTGCGGCTCGCGAGATTGCGCACTTCGCCCGCTACCACCGCAAAGCCACGGCCCTGCTCGCCCGCGCGTGCCGCCTCCACTGCCGCGTTAAGCGCAAGGATGTTAGTCTGGAATGCAATACTGTTGATAACCGTGGTGATATCGACGATCTTGCTGGAGCTGCTGGAGATCCGCGACATGGTTTCCATCACCTCTTTCACGGAGGCGCCCCCCGCCTGCGCCGTGCGCGTGGCGTTGCCGGCGAGCGTGCTGGCATGGCTCGCGTTTTCCGCGTTGAGTTTTACCGTGCTGCTGAGCTGCTGCATGCTGGAGCTGGTTTGCTCCAGCGCGGCCGCCTGCTCTTCGGAGCGCGTGGAGAGTTCGTTATTAACACCGGTGACCTCTCCCGCATGGCTGCGGATACTGTCTGCGCTCGCGCGAATAGCGCTGACGGTTTTTTCCCAGTTATCCTGCATGCGCTGAATATAAGGCACCATCAGCCCCACGCAGTTGCTGCCAAGGTCCTGCAGCTTCACTTCCAGATTGCCGTCCGCCAGTACGTTCAGGTGCCCACGAATTATCTCCACGGGGCGTACCAGACAGAAATAAAGATAACGCTCCATCAGCACGGTAAGGGCGATACTGCCCACGACCGAGAGGCTTAATATTAATTGAGTGGTGTCGACCCAGCCTGCCTGCTCAGGCGTCAGTTTAAGACTATCTTCCAGGTGATGTAGAAACCAGAGCGTCGCTCCGGAGACCCCCACCCAGGCGATGGTTGATAAGAGTAAGACCCATACGACCATCGCGCGGATTTTAACGTTACGAATAAAATTCATAGTAAATTCCCGGTGTTAAGAAGCCGTCCCTGAGCGAATCATGACGGTATCTGTCCCTGTCTTCCCTGTACTTCTGTATGTCACAGATGAAGACTTACCGTATCGTAGTTGTCGGCCTGGTTACCTAAAACTTAAGCAGTGAAACAATAAAGTTAAGTAATTATTTAAAATCACCTTACGTTATTGATGGGTAAAAGCGCGGGAAATGGGGTGAACCGTGGGCTTTTCCGGCGATTGACGCACGCCGGCACGTGGCATGATGCTAATAAGGCAAACTTTGTGAGAAAACCGATGCGCAAGGTCATTTTAATTACCGCTCTGCTCGCGCTGGGCGGCTGCACCATTACCAAAACGCCGGAAGTGGTCGGCGGCAGTAAAGTTACCGGCACCGTCAGGCTCGGCATCAGCGAACAACCGCTGCAACATGCGAAAGTCGATAACTACGTCGCCCAGTCGATTGCGAATCGTCAGTGTCAGGACTGGGGCTACGCCGTAGCCGAAGCCTATGGCGCGCCGGTAAAAACGTGCTCTGTCGTGACCGGCACGCAATGCATGACCGAATCGATCGTGCTGGAATATCAGTGCCGCGGCTTCACCATCAATAACCGCGCCGTCGGCGGCTGGTAACTGCGCTTTACAGCCACCGGCGTCAGGCGGTGGCTGTGTTTACTTTTCGCCGGGTCAGAGAGGCTTTACGCTTTTGCGGCCATTCTTATCCCATTATTTAGCGTTTATTTCTTCCGCTTATTTTCATTTATTGTGACTGCAATAATAATTCTCATTTAATTTATAAATGCGTTTAATTCCCGTTTGCATTATTAACGCCACGCTTTTTTATTTTATCTTTTGCAAACAGTTTAATAACAAATTATAGTGCGGCGATAACCCCCCCTTATTCTGGAGCGAATATGCTGAAGCCGGATATGATTGAAAAACTCAATGAGCAGATGAATCTTGAACTTTATTCTTCCCTGCTTTATCAACAGATGAGCGCCTGGTGCAGCTATCACAGCTTTGAAGGGGCGGCGGCATTTTTAAGCCGTCACGCGCAGGAAGAGATGACGCATATGCAGCGTCTGTTTAATTACCTGACCGACACCGGCAGTTTCCCGCGTATCAACGCCGTGCCGTCGCCGTATGCCGACTATGCGTCGCTCGATGCGCTGTTCCAGGCAACTTACGAGCATGAGCAGCTGATCACGCGTCAGATAAATGCGCTGGCGCATGTAGCGATGACCACACAGGATTATCCGACCTTTAATTTCCTGCAGTGGTATGTGGCTGAACAGCACGAAGAAGAGAAGCTGTTTAAATCCGTACTGGATAAACTGAGCCTCGCAGGCAAAAGCGGTGAAGGGCTTTATTTTATCGATAAAGAACTCGCGACCCTCGACGCCCAGGCATGATATTCCCACGGTAATGACGCCCGTCATTACCGTTTTTATTTCCCTTACCTTTATTCTTTCCCTTTTATTTTTTGTCCCTTTTCTCACCCACTCTGGCTCAGAGTGAACCAGACTGGCATATGCGCACGATGTAAACTTTAAGTTACGCATCACGTAACGTCAGTTTGACGAACTGCGCAGAATTCTTTACCCTGCGCAGCATAAATTTTCAAAGGATCGTTCCAGGACAGTACACCGCGTGAAGAACCGCACTCTTGGCAGTATTTTTATCGTCGCCGGCACTACGATCGGCGCAGGGATGCTGGCGATGCCGCTCGCGGCGGCTGGCGTTGGCTTTGGCGTGACCGCGCTGCTGCTCTTTATGCTCTGGGCGCTGATGTGCTACACCGCGCTGCTGCTGGTGGAGGTGTATCAGCATCAGCCCGCCTCAACCGGCCTCGGCACGCTGGCGCTGCATTATCTCGGCAAACCGGGGCAGTGGCTCGCAGGCTTCAGCATGCTGTTTTTAATGTACGCACTGACGGCGGCGTATATCAGCGGCGCGGGCGAACTGCTGGCCTCAAGCCTCAGCCAGTGGCTTGGCATGACCATCACTCCTGCAACCGGCGTGCTGGCTTTTACCGCCGTGGGCGGCTTGATTGTCAGCATCGGTACGCACAGCGTTGACATGGTGAACCGGCTGTTATTTACCGCCAAAACGGTCTTTCTGGTCGTGATGCTGGCGATGATGATGCCGCATATTCATCAGGCGAATCTGCTGACGCTGCCGGTCGAACAGGGCCTTGCGCTCTCTGCCCTGCCGGTGATTTTCACTTCATTCGGCTTTCACGGCAGCGTGCCAAGTATCGTCAGTTATATGAAAGGCGACGTGCGTAAACTGCGGCTGATATTTATTACCGGCAGCGCGATCCCGCTGGTGGCGTATCTTTTCTGGCAGCTCGCCACGCTTGGGGCGATTCCATCCACGACGTTTATGGGCCTGCTCGCCACGCATGCCGGGCTGAACGGGCTACTGCAGGCGGTACGCGACGTTGTCGCCTCGCCGCATGTGGAGCTGGCCGTACATCTGTTCGCCGACCTGGCGTTAGCAACCTCGTTCCTTGGCGTGTCGCTCGGGCTGTTTGATTATCTGGCGGATATGTTTAAGCGCAGGCGTACCGTGGCGGGCCGTGCTCAGAGCGGGCTGATGACGTTCGCGCCGCCGCTGGCCTTTGCGCTTTTCTACCCGCAGGGATTTGTGATGGCGCTCGGCTACGCGGGCGTGGCGCTCGCCGTGCTGGCGCTGCTGTTGCCGGCGATGCTCGCCTGGCAGAGCCGTAAACAACATCCGACGGCCTGGCAGGTCGCAGGCGGCAAAGCGATGCTGGCGGTGGTGTTTGCCTGCGGCATCGCCATCATCGCCATCCAGTTTCTGATTAGCGCAGGCTTACTGCGCGAAGCAGGCTAACCACACCATAAAAAAGCCCCGTCAGACGGGGCTTTTTTTATTCGTCACTCAGCGCTTTGCCAAAATAAAAGCGGGTGTGTTGATTCAGATAGCCTGACGCCTCGCCATACCTCTCATAACCCTGTTTGCGATAAAACGCGGGCGCCTGGAAGCTGAAGGTGTCGACAAATACGTGCCTGCAGCCGCGCCTGCGCCCCTCTTCTTCCGCCATGGCGATAAGCGTCGCACCGACGCCCTGCCCGCGCAGGGTTTCGTCCACCCACAGATAATCGATATGCAGACAACCCCAGGCGCTGCGGCCGGACAGCCCGCCCGTGAGTTTCCCCTGCGCGTCGTTAAGGGTGATGACCAGTTCACGCAGATCCACAGGCATATGACTGGCGTTGTACAGGCCAACCTGTTTTTTGATCTGCGCTTTAAGCGCGTCGTCAGGGGTGTCGGTAAGCAGGTATTCCATCGTCGTCTCCTTGCTGTCTCAGAAGACCATAAACGATTTATCCCCGGCGGGGTAAGCGCTGAAATTAAGGCGTTGAAAAATGAGGAATGACGGGCAATACAAAATAAAAAACCACCCGAAGGTGGTTTGCACGACACTGCTTATTGCTTTGATTATTCTTGTCTTTCCCATGGTGCCCGGGGCGGGACTTGAACCCGCACAGCGCGAACGCCGAGGGATTTTAAATCCCTTGTGTCTACCGATTTCACCACCCGGGCTCGGGAAGAAAGTGGAGGCGCGTTCCGGAGTCGAACCGGACTAGGCGGATTTGCAATCCGCTACATAACCGCTTTGTTAACGCGCCAGAATTGCGTTGCCTTTTCAGGCGGACACCAGCAAAAGGCTGATATCAGAATCTGGAGCGGGAAACGAGACTCGAACTCGCGACCCCGACCTTGGCAAGGTCGTGCTCTACCAACTGAGCTATTCCCGCTTATCGAAGTAATTATGCTAAACGCTTGAATCTAATTACTTGATTTGTTTATCGTCTGGCGAACCGTGCCGCCGTTCGATGCGTTGCATTCTACTTACCTGACGCAATGAGTCAACGAAATTTTCAGGCTACCTGGTTCGTTTGCTGAATTTTGCGTCGGATAGATCAACGTTCGAGCAAATCGCCGCGCGCGGCGTGCAGATACTGGAACATTGACCAGAACGTCAGCGCCGCCGCGACGAAAAAGAGCGCGATACCGGCGTACTCTACCCACATGTTCGGGCGCCACAGCAAACCGATCAGCGCCAGCATCTGCGCGGTGGTTTTGACTTTACCTATCCAGGAGACCGCCACGCTGCTGCGCTTGCCAAGCTCCGCCATCCATTCACGCAACGCGGAGATAATAATTTCGCGCGCGATCATGGTGGCCGCCGGCAGGGTTATCCACCAGCTGTGATAGTGCTCAGCCACCAGCACCATTGCGATGGCGACCATCACCTTATCCGCCACCGGGTCGAGAAACGCGCCAAAGCGGGTACTCTGGTTCCAGCGGCGCGCGAGAAAACCGTCAAACCAGTCGGTAATGGCCGCGAGGCAGAAGATCAACGCGCAAAGAAAAGGGGCCCAGTGAAAAGGCAGATAGAATGCCAGCACGAAAAATGGGATCAGAATGACACGAAACAGCGTCAGCAATGTAGGGATGTTAAATCGCATAGTGCAGGTAACTATCTGTCATAATTTAAGATTACCGCTATGTTGCTACATAGCCCTTAATGTTTCAACGAGTAGTAGATCTTTTCTGCGAGCGCCTGCGAGATGCCCGGCACTTTCGCGATTTCTTCAACCGATGCGTTCAACAGCGGCTGCAATCCACCCATATATTTGAGCAACATCTGGCGACGTTTCGGGCCGATGCCTTCGATCGTCTCAAGCGTACTGGTGTTTTTGACCTTAGCGCGTTTTTTACGGTGCCCGGTTATCGCATGATTGTGCGACTCATCGCGAATATGCTGGATAACATGCAGCGCCGGGGAATCGGGCGGCAGCGCGAAGCCCTCCCCTTCCGGCTCAAGGAACAGCGTCTCAAGCCCGGCTTTACGGTCGCTGCCCTTCGCCACGCCAAGCAGCAGCGGATGATGTTTATCCCACGTCACGTCCAGCTCGGCGAAAACCGCTTTTGCCTGGCCAAGCTGGCCTTTGCCGCCATCAATAAGGATCAGATCCGGCACTTTGCTCTCTTCGATAGCTTTACCATAACGACGACGCAGTACCTGATTCATCGCCGCGTAATCATCGCCCGGCGTGATGCCAGTAATATTATAGCGGCGATATTCAGAACGCAGCGGCCCGTTTGCGTCAAACACCACACAGGAGGCGACAGTCTGCTCGCCCATCGTATGGCTGATGTCGAAACACTCCATGCGTTTCACTTCAGGCAGATGCAGCGCCTGCGCAAGCGCCGTCAGACGCTGGCTGATAGTGGACTGCTGCGACAACCGTGTGGTAAGCGCCGTGGCAGCGTTAGTGCGCGCGAGCTTCAGGTATCGCGCGCGGTCACCGCGCGGTCGGGTCTGGACGTTCACGCGACGCCCGGCGATTTCCGACAGCGTCTCCGTCAACAATTCCGGGGTGGTGAGATGAAAATCGAGCAGGATCTCGCCCGGTAACGTGCGCATCTGGCTGCCCTGTAAATAGAACTGGCCGACAAATGTCTCCACCACTTCCGCAAGCTCAGTGCCGCTCGGCACTTTCGGATAATAGCTGCGGCTGCCGAGGACTTTCCCCTGGCGGATAAACAGCACATGCAGGCAGGCCATGCCCGACTCGAACGCCACGCCGATGACATCCAGATCGTCGCCGTTGTTGGAGACAAACTGTTTTTCCGTTACGCGACGCACTGCCTGAATCTGATCGCGCAGGCGCGCGGCCTCTTCAAACGCCAGATTCAGACTCGCCTGCTCCATCCGCGCCACCAGTTGGTTGATGACCTGATCGTCTTTACCGGCGAGAAACAGCCGCACATACTCCACCTGCTGCGCGTAATCTTCTTCGCTCACCAGCCCTTCGACGCACGGCCCGAGGCAGCGGCCAATCTGATACTGCAGGCAGGGCCGCGAACGGTTGCGGTAGACGCTGTTCTCACACTGACGAATCGGGAAAATCTTCTGCAGCAGCGCAAGGGTTTCGCGCACCGCGTAGCCGTTCGGGAACGGGCCGAAATACTCCCCTTTAGCATGTTTCGCGCCGCGATGAATCGCCAGACGCGGATGCGTGTCGCCGCTCAGGAAAATATACGGATACGATTTGTCATCACGCAGCAGCACGTTATAGCGCGGCTGGTAAAGCTTGATGTAGTTGTGCTCCAGCAGCAGCGCTTCGGTTTCGGTGTGGGTCACCGTCACGTCGATATTCTGGATCTGCGCCACCAGCGCTTCGGTTTTACGGCTGGCGAGGTTGCTGCGAAAGTAACTGGACAGGCGTTTTTTAAGATCTTTGGCCTTGCCGACGTAGATAACCGTCCCGCTGGCGTCATACATACGGTAGACGCCAGGCTGGCTGGTGACGGTTTTCAGAAATGATTTTGAATCGAAAACTTCACTCACTGACTTGATAAGGTCTCCGCGTTACACAGGCCATGGCGGATGGCCAGATGCGTTAACTCGACGTCGCCATGAATGTTTAACTTACTAAACATTCGATACCGATAACTGTTAACGGTTTTAGGGCTGAGATTAAGCTGCTCAGAGATTTCATTGACCTTTTGGCCTTTGGTAATCATGAGCATAATCTGCAATTCCCTTTCCGACAAACTCGCGAAGGGAGATTCGCTGCGGTCGGGCTCTATCTGACTGAGCGCCATTTGCTGTGCGATGTCGGAAGCGATATAGCGTCGCCCGGCGTGAACGGACCGGATGGCGCTTACCACTTCGGCGGGGGCCGCACCTTTACTCAGATATCCCGCGGCGCCGGCCTGCATCACTTTCGCCGGAAGCGGGTTTTCCGTATGAACGGTAAGCATGATCACTTTAATGTCTGAAGAATAACGAGCGATTTTGCGAGTCGCCTCCAGGCCGCCAATGCCCGGCATATTCATGTCCATCAGCACCACATCCACCGGGTGAATGCGACACCATTTGATGGCGTCCTCGCCGCAGCAGGCTTCGCCTGCCACTTTAATGCCCTTCATATCTTCAAGTATGCGTCGTATCCCTGCGCGCACCAGTTCGTGGTCATCAACAAGAAGAACGTTGATCAAAGGAAAACACTCCTCAAAAAGGGATAACGCTGCTGGTAACTTATTCGCCCCATATTAGCGTTTTTTAAGTCAACTTTGAAACGCAAAAAATGCAGTTATGCGCCCGACTGAGAGGGGAAACAGAATTAAAACGCGTTTTTAACTCGCCAAACCTCGCCGCCATCCTTAAAAAACATTGAAAAATCAAAGTACAGCATTTTTCGATCTAACTTATTACGAAGCGTGAATTTTCAGGCAATAATTAACAACTTTTAAATTCACAACGTAGAAACTTATTAGAAACATATATTTTTAACGCGACGCCAGCGAACCTGGTGAAATGTTTGCTCTCAGTAAAACCTTATTATAATAAGCCGGGCGCCGCGCAGATCGCTCAAAAAATCGGCGCCAATTACTTTTTTGGACCTTATGGTATACTCCGCCGCCTCAAAACATCGACAGGCGTGCCCGGCGCACGCCGCCACACAGAAAAGGACATAAACATGAGCGCTCCCGATTTTTCCACCTCAGAGCAGATGCAGGAACTGGCTGTTGAAGTCTCCTGCCTGAAATCCCTTTTGACCCTGATGCTGCAGGCCATGGGCCAGGCTGATGCGGGCCGGGTCATCATTAAAATGGAAAAGCAGATCGCTGAAATGGAAGACGACGCGCAGGCGGCGGTATACACCAATACCGTTAAGCAGATTAAACAGGCTTACCGCCAGTAATTAAAAAACCGGCTGGAAGCGGTTATTCTTCCAGCCGGTCTGGGCGTCTGACACGCAGAACGAATTACCCGCTCAAATCAGGCCAATCGCAGCAGCATAGCAGGCAATTTGCGTTTTGTTCGGAGCATTAAACTTCTTCTGCATATTTTTCTGGTGGAAATTAACAGTATTTTCCGAGATAGATAATATTATCGCTATTTCCGCCGACGTTTTACCTTCCGCCGTCCACTGCAATATCTCTTTTTCTCGTTTACTCAGTTTCATTTCCAGCACGGTCACCGCCGGATCTTCCAGCCGCGCCATAGTGACCAGGCTCTGCTCCACTAAATGCTGAAGTCGCAACGCCAGTTCGTCATCCGACATGGCGTGTCCACGCGGGCTGGTTCCAGAGACGGACAGGAATCCCTGGGCGCGGTTAGGCGCAATGACGCACTGCGTTACGCCCTTGACCAGACCGTGGTCGCGCGCGGCATTCCAGAGCTCTTCCGCCGCACCGGAGAACAACGCGTCGCTCCAGGGGAGATGGCCCATCAGGTAATTCTGGGGCTTCAGCACCGGGTCTATCACGTAGTAATTTTCCGCCTGATAATGCTCAAGCCAGGCTTCGGGATAGGTGGTGTGCAGCGTCAGTTTGGGGCGTGTGAAAGGCACAGGGTGACGAACGCAAAGCGCGAAATAATCATATTCCATGTTCTGCGTTTCGGTTTTCAGGAGCGAATAAATGTCGCTCGAATCCTGAATTTCCTGAAAGCGGGTCGCCATTTCCCGACGCCAGTTAAAAAAGTCACTTTCCTTCATGCTGTGGGGCGAAACTCCTGTCGTGCTGTGAGCATTATTTTTTGTGATATGACAAAGTAACACATTCTACATAATTATTAATATCAATAATCGGCATTCTGTCAGTGACTTTGAGCCAGCGAGAACCTTTAAGGCAAATTATTTCGCTAAGAGCCTGTTGATGCTGATTAATTCGTCAGACGAATTTTAAGGCTTATTTTTGGCAGGGTTTAAGGCGGCAGCCCGGCGCGTAAAACACGCCGGGCGAGGCATCAGGTATTAAGAAATTTATCTAAAAACTGGCGCGTGCGCGGCTGCGTCGGGTTAGCAAACAGGGCTTTCGCCTCGCCCTGCTCCACGATTTTGCCCTGATCCATAAAGATGGCGCGGTCGGCCACGTCGCGCGCGAAACTCATCTCATGCGTCACGATAACCATCGTGCGCTTCTCCTGCGCCAGCTGGCGAATCGTGTTCAGCACTTCGCCCACCAGCTCCGGATCTAACGCCGAGGTCGGCTCGTCAAACAGGATAACTTCAGGGCGCATCGCCAGCGCACGCGCAATCGCCACGCGCTGTTGCTGTCCGCCGGAAAGGCGTTTCGGGTAGCTGTTTTCCTTACCGGATAGCCCCACTTTCGCCAGCAGCTCACGTGCGCGGGCGGTAGCGTCGGCTTTCGGCTCGCCTTTCACGATAACCGGCCCTTCGATGATATTTTCCAGCACCGTGCGGTGCGGAAACAGGTTAAAGCTCTGGAACACAAACCCCACCTGCTGGCGCAGCGCCCGCACCAGACCGCGCTGCTCGCGTGCCGGTTTCGCGGTGTCGATAAGAATATCGCCCACGCGCACGGTGCCGCTCTCCGGCTGTTCGAGCAGGTTAATGCTGCGCAGCAGCGTGGTTTTGCCGGAGCCGCTGGGGCCGATAATCGCCACCACTTCCCCGGTCTGCACTTCCAGATCAATGCCATGCAGCACCGTCTGCCCGTGGAACTTCTTCACCAGGTTTTTGACCTCAATGGCACTCATTTCGGATCGCGCTCCTGTCGGTTTAGCTGGTTTTCAAAATGGTTTTGCAGCGCGGACAGTACCGTCGCCATCACCCAGTAGATAAGCGACGCGGCCAGATACATGGTGAACACTTCCAGCGTGCGCGAGGTAATCAGCTGCGCCTGGCGGAACAGTTCCGGCACCTGAATCGTAGCGGCAAGCGAGGTGTCCTTCACAAGGCTGATAAAGCTGTTGCCGAGCGGCGGCAGCGCCACCCGCGCGGCCTGCGGCAGGATAGCGCGGCGCAGCGTCTGCCACGGCGTCATACCGATGCTCGCCGCCGCTTCCCACTGTCCTTTATCGATGGACGAAATCGCCGCGCGCAGCGTCTCCGAGGTATACGCCGCGGTATTAAGCGAAAGCCCAATCATCGCCGCCGGAACAGGATCAAGCTCAATGCCGAACTGCGGCAGGCCGTAGTAGATCATAAAGAGCTGTGCGATAAGCGGCGTACCGCGAAAAATCGAAATATAAAAGCGCGCCAGCCACGACACCGGCCAGAAGGCCGACAGCCGCATCATCGCCAGCACGAAGCCCAGCACCAGGCCGAAGAACATACCGCCGATGCTCAGCTGTAGTGTGAAAATGGCCCCTTTCAGAAGAAATGGCGCCGAATCGATAACCAGTTGGATACTTTCCTGCATTATGTTGGTTTCACCCTGCGTTTAAACGTGCGGATGGTACGCGAACAGCGCCGGAGCGCCGCCGGTGTGAATAAAAAGAATCGGGCCGTTATCCTTAAAGCGGTGCTGCGCGATGCCGTCAATCAGCCCGGCCATCGCTTTGCCGGTGTAAACCGGGTCAAGCAGAATGCCTTCGAGACGCGCCAGCAGTTTCACCGCCTCCATGCCCTCATCATTAGGTACGCCGTAGCCCGGCGCGAAATAGTCGTCCCACAACACGATATCGGCGTTGGCGTCGAGCTCCAGCGCCTGCGCCACGCCCTGCTGCAACGCGACCACTTTCGGTTTCTGCTCCGCCACCGTGCGGGAGACCGTCACGCCGATAAGCTCGGCATCCGGCATCCCCTGCTCCAGCCCGACCGCCAGCCCCGCGTGGGTGCCGGCGCTGCCGGAAGCCACCACCACTGATGAGGGCCGCACAATGCCTTCGCACTGCTGCACAATCTCAAGCGTGCTCTCGACATACCCGAGCGCGCCCAGCACGTTCGAGCCGCCGACCGGGATCACATACGGACGAAATCCCTGGGCTTCCAGACGCACCGCCAGTTCATCGAGCTGGCGGTCCGGCGCGTCGAGCGCGTCGCACATCTCGACCTGCACGTTAAACAGATCCAGCAGCAGACGGTTGCCGTTGGTCAGGTAGTTTTCTTCGCGGGTCGCGATAGGGTTTTCCAGCAGCGCCACGCAGTGCAGGCCGAGGCGCGCGGCCACCGCCGCCGTCTGGCGCACATGGTTGGACTGAATCGCGCCCGCAGTCACCAGCGTGTCTGCGCCTTCGCGCAGCGCCTGGGCGGCGAGAAACTCCAGCTTGCGCAGCTTATTGCCGCCCATCGCCACCGGCATCGCGTCGTCGCGTTTGATAAAAATTTCGCGGCCCAGATAGTCGGACAGGCGCGGCAGAAACTCCAGCGGAGTCGGGGCGCCGATAAGCTCAAGGCGCGCAAAGCGGGTGAGATTATGCATCGTGGAACCTCATGCCAGTTCAGCGGTTAAACCGTCATTATGCAGCAATTTTCCGGCGGCATAAAAAAAGGCGCTGATATCAGCACCTTTTTTCAGCAGCGATAACCTTATTTGGTCACGTCTGCGCCAAACCACTTGTCAGAGATTTTCTTCAGCGAGCCATCCTGCTGCATCGCGGCGATCGCTTTATCGATAGCCTGCACCAGATCCTCGTTGCCTTTACGCACCGCGACGCCCGCTTCCTGACGGGAGAACGGTTCGCCTGCCGCTGCCAGCGTATTGTTGGTTTTCTTCACCAGATCCAGCGCCGCCAGGCGGTCCACCAGAATGGCGTCGATACGGCCTACGCGCAGATCCTGATATTTAGTCGGGTCATCGTCATAGGTGCGGATATCGACACCCTGTACGTTCTGGCGCAGCCACTCTTCGTAGTTGGTGCCAAGACCGACGCCCACTTTTTTGCCCTTGAGATCGGCTGCGGTTTTAATGCTCGCCGCGTTCTCTTTCTTCACCAGCGCCTGGATACCGGAAACGGTATAGGGCGTTGAGAAATCATATTTTTTCTTGCGCTCGTCAGAGATGGTGACCTGGTTAATCACCACGTCGATACGCTTAGAATCCAGCGACGCCAGCATCCCGTCCCACTTGGTAGGCTTAAGGGAGGCTTTAACGCCCAGGTGCTTCGCCAGCTCCTCGGCGAACTCCACTTCGAAACCGGTCAGCTTGCCGTCATCGCCCTGGAAGCTGAACGGCGGATAAGTGCCTTCCAGCCCGACCAGCAGCGTGCCGCGTTCTTTAACTTTATTCAGCAAATTTTCCGCAGCATAGGTTTTTACGCTCATGCCCGCCACCAGCGCTACCGCCATAACGCCCATCAGTGCCTGACGACCTAAAAGTGCAAGTTTCATAAATACCCCGAATTAACGAAATTGAGTTGTAGTGTAAGTAGTTACGCAAAGAAATCAAAACCACTGTGCTACAACTTATACCTTTTTAATATATATCAGAAGTGGCCGCTGAGGCGGTTTTCTCCGTCGGGGCTAAGGAGAGCTGCTGATACTGGGCATACTTGCGAAGCGCAATCCGGTAATTATTGGTGCTCGTCAGCGGAAGATACGCCTCCAGATGCTCGTCGAGATTATCCTGACGGGCAAGGGAGAGCGGCACCTGACGCTGGGTGAGATGCGCGCCGAGACGCCGCAGGCGCACCACGTATTCGCGGATCGTGCCGTGGCTCATATCGGTCTGTTCGAAGAGGTATTGCTTAAAGCCGATGATGTCGAAGTAGTTGCTCTGCTCTTTACAGTGCAGATCGCCACAGAAGCGACAGAGCGCCACCCAGTCCTGCTTTTCAAGCTCCCAGGTGGCCTCGTCGAGAAGCGTGTCGAGCGCAGCGATAGCGACCTTGTTCACAATTTCGCCGCGGTGGACCAGCGTAATGCGGTCCAGCAGCTTGTGACAATGCGCACAATGCGTCTGCGAATGCTTAAAGTCTTTAAGGTAGCGGCTCAGGGGCCGCCTTTTAGGTTGCTGCGCCGTCATGATAACTCCTGGTTGTCGTTCCTCTGTGCGGCATTACCAGGATGATGACGAATCAACAACCTATAGCTTACCCAGCTTGGTTCGCAGACGTTTAATGGCCTGGCTATGCAACTGGCTGACCCTTGATTCGCCCACTTCCAGTACCGCGCCAATCTCTTTGAGATTGAGCTCTTCCTGGTAGTACAGCGTCAGCACCATCTGCTCGCGCTCCGGCAGCGATTCAATCGCCTCCATCACACGCTCGCGTAAATTGCTTTCCAGCAGTTGATGCAGCGGGTTTTCGTTCTGGTTATCTTCCGTCACCAGTTCGATACTATCGCCATGCTCTTCACGCCACTCGTCATAAGAGAAAAGTTGACTATTGTTCGTGTCGAGCAACATCTGACGATATTCTTCAAGCGGGATACTCAGTCGCTCTGCGACCTCCAGTTCCGTCGCGTTACGCCCCAGTTCCTGCTCCAGTTGGCCTATTGCCTGCGCCACCTCGCGCGCGTTGCGTCGGACACTGCGTGGCACCCAGTCACGGCTGCGCAGCTCGTCCAGCATCGCGCCACGTATACGCTGCACTGCGTAAGTGGTAAATGCCGTTCCTTGCAGGGCGTCATAGCGTTCTACAGCATTCAGCAAGCCGATGCCGCCCGCCTGTAACAAATCGTCCAGTTCGACGCTCGCCGGCAAACGCACCTGCAGGCGCAACGCTTCGTGACGCACCAGCGGGACATAACGCTGCCAGAGCGAGTGTTTATCCATTACACCATCAGCGGTATAGAGAGAATTCACGATAAACGGCCCTGCGTTAGTTGAGTTATCGGCGTGATTATCTAATTCTACAGCGCTTTTTAATCGGGAGAATAATGGTCTAAATAAGGGGTTATTTTCAGGTTGTAAGCTAACTTGCTGAAAATACGCTGATTAATAAGAAATTAAAGTTAAACGACGGGTCAGCATTTCAGCCAGCGGATAGCCATCCCAGTGCAAAGAGAACTGCATACTCTGCCCGAGCGGCACAATACGATCGACGCCGCGCGGTTTAGCGGTGGCTAAAAACCGTTGAAAATCCTGAGGATCTACGCCAAAGCTCACGATCGTCTGGCACTTCTCCCCGCACAGCGGCGCGATGTCCAGCAGATCCTGCGCAACATATTCAATAAACAAACCGCTCTGGTGATGATCCGTCAGTAACGCGCCATCCGGCGCGTGAGTTTGCGCCAGGAACAGACGATTATCGGGTTGCGCAATGCGTCGCAGCGTCGGGTCGTTTACCGTATGGGCGCAGAACCACGCGAGATTACTCACGGCGGTGGCGGGCAGCGGCGCGTAGCGCTCACCGCACCAGTCGCGGAACGCGGGCCAGAACTGCGCGCGCGCTTCATCGGCGCGATCGCCGGTCCAGACCACCATTTTCGCGGCAGTACACGCCTGCTGGCTGGTGAGCAGCGTGTCGTTATAGAACGCCTCCAGCAGACGCGCTTTATCCGGCGCGGCAAGCCAGGCGTCGGCGTTGATCACCGCAAAGGAGTAACGATCCGCAAACGCGATATCCACGCCGCGCGGGCGCAGCGCCGAGCGCCGGACCTCGCTGATAGTGCGATCGCCGCCCCAGATAAGCCGCGCGTCACACAGCGCGGAAAAATAGTCCGTCAGCGCCGCGTCGTGCGGGTATTGCACCAGACAGAGACTGTCGGCGAGTGCCGGCACGTGCGCCAGCGCCCCTTTCAGCGCCTCGCAAATCAGCGCCGTCTGCGGGAACGGTTTTGAGGAGAGCCGCACGATGTTCGCGTTGCCGGTAAGCAGCCCCGCCGCCAGCGAAAACGCGAAATTCACCGCCACGTTAGAGGGCGCGATATGAAACGCCACGCCGCGGCCCTGAGTCATGCCCTGCGGCATAAATTCCTGACGCAGCTTTTCAAGCGACGCCGGACGGCACCAGAAGGCCAGGCTCACCACGTCGCTGTAGGCCCGCACGCGCGGGTCGGCCAGCAGCCGGCGGGAAAATTCGCTTAAGAACGTGAGCGTCTCGTCGTCAAACGGCGCGCGCGGGCGAAAGCGCTCAAGGGCGGCGAGCTGCGCGGCGTCGCCCAGCAGAAAAGTCAGGTTATCAAAACTGGGCTGCATAAGTGTCGCTACATCCTCTGATTTCGGCCTGTTGCAGGCGTCCGTTGATGCGAAAATATTTACCGTGCCGTCCACAGGGGCAGTCATCCTCGCCAAGCCAAACGCCCTCATCTTCTGTGAGCAGCGAATGCCCCGGATAGGACTCGGGAATAAGCGACAGCACCTGGACAATCCCGGCACGCCCCGGCGGACAGACCGAGAAATCGTGCGGATCGCGGATAATCACATCGGAAAAAATACTGGCGTGCAGGTGACCCTGTTCGCACTGCATGTAGATGCAGCCGGTCTGTTCCACCATGCCGTAATAGTCATAAATGCGCGTCAGCCCGCAGACATCATGCAGGCGGCGGGCGAACTCCTGCGGCGACACCGCTTCGCTGGCGAGTTTTTTCCACCCGCCGCCGTGGATCAAAATCCCCTGGCTGAGATCGAGCCGCTGCCCGCTTTGCGCGAGCGCGCGCCAGAAATGCTGCCAGATCATAAACGTGAAGCCGAACAGCAGCACCGGTTTGCCTGCGTGTTTCGCAAGAAACGCCGTGATGCCGTCAATATCGAGCTTCATGTCGTCATCCAGTGCGAACGCGCGGTCGGCGCCGAAGATAGAAAAACCGAGAATGCCCGCGCCGCGCGCGGAAAACATGGTGCGATCTTTCAACACCGAAGGCGCGTCAATAATCAGCATCGGCAGACGCCCCGCGCCGGTAAACGCGCTGACAATTTTCACCAGCGTTTTCTGCTGGTTGGCCGCGGTCTGTTTATCAAGATAAATACGCGACACCGCCTGGCCGGTCGTGCCGGATGACGTCATCACCTTTACCGCTTCGTCCGGCGCGATGCTCGCAAGCGTCAGGCTTTTAAACAGCGACACCGGCAGAAACGGCACCTCTTCCGGCGCGGTCAGCGCCGCCGTATCCACACCCAGCCCGTCAAGCATGGCGCGGTACGGCGCGCAGTTTGCGCGATGATGTTCCGTGAGCCATTGCAGGCGCTGCGTCATCAGCGCGCGTTTGTCGTCGCGCGCCAGCGAATAAGGGGGTTGCTGTAACCACTGCGCGTAATCAAGCACTGAGCGCCTCCAGTTGTGCGTAAAGCGTTTTTCCGGCGGCGTTTTTCGGTATTGTCGCAAGCGTCACCACGCGAAACGCGCTGTGGTGTAGCTGACAGGTCTGCGCCAGCCAGGTTTTCACTGTGTCAGCCTGGGTCTCGTCGGTAAGATAAAGCGTGATGCGGTCATCGACGCCGCCGGTGGCGCAGTCCAGCCCGACAAAGCGGTTTTTCACCAGCTGTTCCAGCTCATCCAGCCCGACGCGGTTGCCGAACACTTTTAAAAAACGTTTTTTGCGCCCGACGATGGTGTACACGCCCTGCGCGTCACGGCGGGCCAGATCGCCTGTCGCGAGCCGCCCATTAAACTCATCGCCGCGCGCGAGACACTCACGCTCCTGCGCGTAGCCGAGACAGACGTTCGGCCCGTAATAGATAAGCTCGCCGGTCTCATCCGGCGCGAGAATCTCCGCGCCCTGTTCATCTTCCAGCGTAAAGCGCCCGCCCGGAATGGCCACCCCCATCGCGCCTGGCAGCGCCGCTGCCAGGCCGGCAGGCAGATAGCCCATGCGCGAGGTCGCCTCCGACGCGCCATACATCACCACGAAACGCTTGTCCTGCGCCTGCGCCCAGGCGGCGAACGCCTCATGCAGCGTCGCGGAGAGCTTGCCCCCCGCCTGAGTCAGCGTGCGCAGCGACGGCAGCGTCATGCGCATAAAACGCAGCTTATTGAGCATCTCGAACGTATAAGGCACGCCCGCAAGCGACGTCGCCTGCTGGCTTTTAACAAACGCCCAGAAACCGGGCTGCACCGGGCCGCTGCGGGTCATCAGCAGCGTCGCGCCGCGCGCCAGGTGAGTATGGATGACCGATAATCCAAATACATAGTTCATCGGCAGATAGACCAGCGGACGCTCGCTCGCGTCAATCGCCAGATAGTCGCAAATGCTCTCGCAGTTGCTGATGAGATTCTGATAGCTCTGGCGCACCAGCTTCGGACTGCCGGTGGAGCCGGACGTGGTAATCAGCAGCGCCAGCGCGTCATCCATCGCGGGCGCAGGTTCACCGGTCGCGATGAGCTGATAACCGCCCAGGCGTAGCAGCACCTCGCCCGCCGCCTCGCGCCCTTCCGGCAGCCAGAGAAAGCCGGGCCGCCAGCGGGCCAACAGCGCATTAGTCAGCGCGTCGTCAAGCTGGCCATCGAGCATCACCGGCACCGTGCGGGCGTTAAGCGCCGCCAGATAGCCGGTCAGCGACGCCGCGCTGTTTTCACAAAAGCAAAACAGCAGCGCGCGGGCGGGCAGATGCGCCTGCACCTGCGCCACCTGCTGCGCCAGCTCGCCCCAGGAGAGCGTCACGCCGCCATCTTCGATAAGTGCCACGCCGTCGCGCGGCGCGTGTGAGAGTTGCCAGAAAGGCGCTGTTGTCATAACACCGCGTCCAGAATCTGTTGTGTCACTTGCGGGGCCGTTAAGCCGCACTGCTCCAGCTTCCAGGCGTATTCGCCCGCCGGGCCGTAGCCCTGTGGAATGCCGAGCCGCAACAGGCGCGGCGCCCCGCCCTGTTCAGCGAGATATTCCGCCACCGCGCCGCCCAGCCCGCCGACCACGCTATGTTCTTCCAGCGTCACCAGCAGACGATGGCCGAACAGGCTTTTCAGCGTGTCGGTATCGAGCGGTTTAATGGTATGCATATCGATAACCGCGCAGCGTAGCCCGTGCGCTTCCAGCGCCACGGCGGCTTTCAGCGCCACGGCGACCATGCTGCCGGTAGCCACCAGCGCGATATCCTCGCCGTCACGCAGGCGCATCGCCTTACCGAGCTCAAACACCGCCTGCTCGGGGTACACGACCGGGGTACGCATACCGCCGGTCAGGCGCAGATAGACCGGGCCGTGGTGGCGCGCGGCCAGTTCCGTGAGCTGCGCTGTCGCCGTCGCGTCGGCGGGCGAGAGAATAGTCAGCCCGGAAATCGCGCGCAGCGTGGCGATATCTTCGATACCGTAATGCGTGGTGCCGAACATCCCCATCGCAAAACCAGAGGCGAGCCCCACCACTTTGACGTTCTCTTGCAGATAGCCGAGATAGTGGCGCATCTGCTCGCAGGCGCGCAGCGCCGCGAAATTAGCAAACGTGGTGGCGAACGGCACCAGCCCCTGAGAGGCCATGCCCGCCGCCACGCCGATTAAATTCTGCTCGGCGATGCCGAGATTATAAAAGCGCTCCGGGTAGGTTGTGCTAAAGCGCTCCATCCCGGAGGTGATGGCGAGATCGGCGGTCAGGCCGACCAGCGCCGGATTTTCCCCGGCAAGCTTTAACAGCGTCACGCCAAAGGTGCCGCGCGTGCCCATCATCGACCAGGCACGGATTTCGGCAGGCGTTATCGTCAGGCTCATGGGTTGGCCTCCAGTTCTGCAAGCGCGGCGTCGCGCTGCGCCGCCGATAAACGGGCGCGATGAAACGCGTTGTTATGCTCCATAAACGACACCCCTTTACCTTTCACGGTGCGCGCCACAATGGCTTTCGGCTTGCCGTGGGATGGCGCGTCGAGCGCGGCCAGCAGCGCCGGAATGTCATGACCATCGCAGGTTTCCACATGCCAGCCGCAGGCGGCCCACAGCGCCGGGAAATCCATTTTGATCGTCTGCTCGCATGACCAGTCGGACTGGAAACCGTTGCAGTCGACGATAGCGGTCAGCTGATCCAGCCCCTGCTGGGCGGCGAAAAACGCGCTCTCCCAGACGGAGCCTTCGTTGCATTCGCCGTCGCCCAGCACAATGTAGTGGTGCCAGCGCTCGCCGCGCAGCCGCTGGGCTAGCGCCGCGCCGCAGGCGTAACCGACGCCCATGCCGAGCGAACCGCCCGCAAAATCGATGCCGAGCGGCGGGTTCATCGGCGTCAGCGCCGGAAAGCGCGAGCCGCTGTGGTCAAACGTCGCCAGCTCGTCATCGCTCAGCACGCCGTAGTGGTGCAGCGTGGCGTAGAGCGCGAGCGCCGCGTGGCCTTTGCTGAGCAGAAAACGGTCGCGCGCCATCGACGCCATGTTTTTAGGATCAAAGCGCATCACCGCGCCATACAGCGCGGCGGCGATTTCCACCATTGAGAGCGCAGGGCCAAGGTGAACGCCGTCTACCGGCGCCGCGCTGGCGGTGCGAATAATCGACTGGCGAATGGCGCGCGCGTCATCGATAAGCTTAGCAACGCAGGCGTTCATCGCAGGCCACCGTCAACGCGGATGGTCTGTCCGGTCACGTACGACGACAGATCCGACGCCAGCCAGACGGCGGCGGCGGCAATCTCCTGCGGCGCGCCGAGGCGACGCAGATCGGTGCCGTTACGCGTCTCTTCAATGATGTAATCCGGCATGGTCGAGAGCATGTCGGTTTCGGTCATGCCCGGCGCGATACAGTTGGCGCGAATACCCTGCTCGCCAAGCTCGGTGGCGATGGTGCGGGTGAGCGCGACGACGGCCGCTTTGGCCGCGCCGTAGGCCGCTTTACCGGCGTTGCCGTCTTCGGCGGCGGTGGAGGCGATATTCACAATGCTGCCGAAACGCTGGCGCGTCATCAGCTTCGACACCATTTGCGTAAAGCTGAACAGCGAGAAGAAGTTCACTTCAAACTGATCGCGCAGCGCCTGCATGGAGGTCATCTGAAACAGCGCGTTCCAGGTGACGCCCGCATTGTTCACCAGCGCATGTAACGGGCGTTTATCGCTCATCAGGCGTTTGACCGCGCCTTTCATCGCGTCGTTATCCGTCAGATCAAAGCACAACGGCCAGATCTCCACCTGATAGCGTTCGGCCAGCGCCGCCATGTCGGCCAGAAATTCCGGCGTTTCGCCGCGGGCATGCGCATAAATACAGGCCCCCTCAGCGGCGAAAGCCTCCACCATCGCGCGCCCGATGCCGCGCGCGCAGCCGGTGATAATGACGTTTTTCTCTTTTAACAACATGGGCTTCCCCTTTTAATTCAGCCGATACCGCCGTCGACGCGCACCACCTGACCTGTCACGTAGCTTGCGGCGTCAGAGCCGAGCCAGACCAGCGTGTCGGCCACTTCATCCGCACGCCCGGTACGGCGCAGCGCGCTCTGCGCGAGCTTGCTTTCCACCACGTCGCTTGCCAGATTCTCCGTCATCGGCGTGGCGATGACGCCCGGCGCCACCGCATTCACGCGAATGCCCTGCGGTGCCAGCTCAATGGAGAGCGTTTTGGTCGCCGCCACCATCGCCGCTTTGGAGGCGGCGTAAGCGAGTTGCCCGCTGTTGCCGTCCAGGCCCGAAATACTGGCGATGTTAATGATGCTGCCGCGTTTATTGCGCAGCATCAGGCGGGTGAGGTACTGGGTGAACACCATCTGTGAAAAGAAGTTGATAGCGAAGGTCTTGTGCAGCTGCTCCATCGTAACCATCGGGAACAGCGCGTCGAGCGTGACGCCCGCCACGTTCACCAGGATATCCACCGGCACTTTCGCTTTCTGGATCGCCATCGCGGCCTGCTTGATGGACGCGTCGTCCAGCAGGTCGAAGCAAACCGGCGTAATGGTCACGCCGTATTGTTCAGCCAGCCCGGCGATTTGCGCGCTGAACGCCGCATCTTCCTGCTGAACGCAGGCGAAGATATTGGCCCCGTGGCGTGCGTAGGCCACCATCGTGGCGTTGCCGATCCCCTGTAAACAGCCGGTGATCACCGCGTTTTTTCCCGCGAGCAGCATGCTGACCTCCGTCATATCAGGCGATTTCTACATCGTATTTTTGCAGGATCTCTTTGCCCTTCTGCCAGGAGGAGAAATCGATGATGTCTTCGGTGTCCATCATGATGTCGAAGGTCTCTTCCAGTGCGGCGATCATGGTCATGTGGCCGACCGAATCCCAGGACGGGGTGTCCTGATATTTGTAGTCCGCCAGCACGTCTTCCGGCACTTCAAAGGTTTCCATAAAAATGGTGTTGTATTTCGCTAAGTTAGTCATGGTCATACTCCAGATAAAAAATGTTCTGTCGCGGCGCTTATTTAAACACCTTGCCCTGGGTGTTCTGGCGCATCGCCCTGGCCGGGTTGCCCAGTACGATCGTGGCGTCCGCCACGTCGCTGAATACCGCAGACCCCATCCCGACGATGGCGTCATCGCCGATGCGGGTCTGTTCTTTCACGCAACTGTTCATGCCGATAAACACGCGCTCGCCCACCTCGCAGTGGCCCGCGAGCGCCACCAGGCTTGAGACCACGCTGTACGCGCCGATAACACAGTCATGGCCCACACAGGCGCGCGGCTGGATCAGCACGTTTTCGCCAATCGTGACGCCGCAGGAGATAAACGCGCCGTCGCAGATAATCGCGCCGGGGCGAATTTCGCTCTGTGTCGGGATATCGACATTCGGGTGAATAAGCGTGGCGAGCGGCGCGACGCCCGCCAGCTTCTGCGCGAGACGCTGGCGCAGCGCCGGCTCGCCGATAGCGATAGCCACTTCGCAGTCCGCCGGGCGCGCGTCGAAACGCAGCACCGCCGCGCCATAAACCTCACGCGCGTCGGTCACGTCATCGATAAAGAAAATCTCGCTCCAGCGCGACGTACACTGATTCATGGCGCGCGCCAGCGTCAGCACCTCGCGCCCTAACCCGCCCGCGCCGTAAATGCCAAGCTTCATGCCACTTTCTCCGCAAGGCCGAGCGCGGCCTGCGCGCGGATGGCGTCGACCACGCGGCGCTGATCCTCTTCGGTCAGATCCGGGAAGATCGGCAGACACAGGATGCGCTCGGCGATGCCGGTCGCTATCGGCAGGTGTTGCGGCTGCGCCGACGGCAAATGGCGGTACATCGAGAACGCGCTGATAAGCGGGTAGAAATAGCGGCGCGAATAGATATTTTCGGCTTTCAGCGCCTCATAGAGCGCGTCGCGGCTCACCGGGAAGTCGTCATTCACGCGGATCGGGAAGTAAGAGTGATTCCACTCCACGTCGTCCGGCGCGCTGAAGGTTTCGATGCCAGGGATATCGGCGAGCCATTCGCAGTAGCGGTCGTGGATAGCCGCGCGGCTTGCCAGCGCGTTATCGATATGCCCAAGCTGCACCAGGCCGAACGCCGCCTGTACTTCGTTCATTTTGGCGTTGATGCCCGGCGCCACCACGGTAGTTTCGCCCGCGAAACCGAAGTTTTTCAGGTAGTCGATACGCTGCTTCATGCGCGCATCCGGGCAAATAATTGCCCCGCCTTCAAAGGTGTTGAAGACTTTGGTCGCGTGGAAACTCAGAATCGACAGATCGCCGCAGTTGAGGATGCTCTGGTGATTTTTCTTCACGCCGAACGCATGCGCGGCGTCGTAAATCACTTTCAGGCCCCAGGCGTCGGCGATGGACTGAATTTTGTCGACATCGCACGGCAGGCCGTAGCAGTGGACCGGCAGAATTGCAGAGGTCGCTGGCGTGATCAGCTGTTCGATTTTGTTCGGATCGATGTTACAGGTGACCGGATCGATATCGGCGAACACCGGCGTCAGGCCGTTCCACAGCAGCGAGTGCGAGGTGGCGACGAACGAATACGGGGTGGTAATCACTTCACCCGTAATGCGCAGCGCCTGCAGCGCGGTCAGGAGCGCCAGCGTGCCGTTGGAAAACAGGCAGAGGTGTTCCACGCCCAGATATTCAGCGAGCCGGGTTTCCAGCTCCTGATGAAACGGGCCGCCGTTGGTCAGGTATTTGTTTTCCCAGATCTGTTCAAGATACGGGATAAACTCTTCCAGCGGCGGCAGCAGCGGGCTGGTGACAAAAAGATTTTGCATGATACACCTCGGTGTTTTACACCAAACGTTGCCGGCCCCGGCCGGTATGGGTAATGCCGTCGCGACGCGTTATTCCTCAACAAAGAACGAACGCGGCGCCTCTGCGGTACAGTAAATTTTCCACGCCTCGCGCAGCCCTTTTTCAAAGGTGTCAGCCACCCGGAACCCGTCGGCGTTATCCGTCGGGATGCGGCTGCGCATGGAGAGACGAATCGCGTTCAGTTCTTCAAAGCGGCCCTGCCAGGAGAGCGCTTTGTCGACGTAGTCCGCTTTATCGTTCGCCACGAATTCCGGCAGTCCATAGCCGTTCATAATGTCCACGCCCTGACGCCCCGCCATCGTCTCGCCGCAGAGGGTGAGCGTCGGCACGCCCATCCACGCGCCGTGGTTGGTGGTGGTGCCGCCGGTATACGGGAAGGCGTCGAGCAAAATATCGATGTGATGGTGATATTCGAGATACCCGATAAGCCCGGTGCGCGTTTTGAAAATGAGCTGCTCAGGGCGCGCGCCGAAATGCGTCAGGCGGCGCGTCATCATCGTTATCATCTCGTCATCGGCCATAAAGCCCATCAACAGCTTCGCGCTCGGCTCGCGCACCAGGATCTGCGCCCAGAGTTCGAGCACTTCGTCGTTGACCTTTTTCGGGCGGTTGAAGCTTGCAAAGGTCAGGTGGCCGTTACGCAGCGCCGGCAGCGGGTTGACGTCCGGGCTTTGCGGATGCGGCTCGAAAATTTTGCGCATCGGCACCCAGAGGATCTGCTCGGTAAACTGTTCTGCGAGCCCTGGCGGGCTTGCGAGCGTTGAGGAGAGCAGACGGTAATCCATCGCCGGTACGCCGGTGGTGCCAGGGTAGCCAATCCAGGTCATTTGCAGCGGCGCCGGGCGCAGCGCGAACATCGGCAGCCGCGTCCAGGTCGTGTGCCCGGAGAGATCGATAAGAATGTCCACGCCATCGTCATTGATCTGGCGCGCCAGCTCGCGATCGCTTAACTGATAAACATCACGCCACAGCACGGCGCCCGCGCTCAGGTGATCGGTGACCTCATCTTTCATCGGCGCGGCGTTATAGCCCACCAGCTCAAACTGCGTGCGGTCAAAGGAGTCCCAGAACGGCAGCAGGAAGTTGCTCACCGGGTGGGTGCGAAGATCGCCTGAGACAAACCCGACGCGCAGTTTGCGGTGGGGGTCTTTGACATTATTCAGCGGCAGGTCGAGCGCGCTGCGCGCGGCGGCGGCCGTGACGCGCTCGCCATACTCGCGGTGCTTCGCCAGCAGCTCCTGCGCGCTGACGCGGTTATCGTGCGTCATCACAAACAGCAGGCTGGTGAAACAGTCGAAATCCTGCGGGGCGAGTTCCAGCGACTTCTCAAGGAAGTAGCGCGCTTCGTCGAGCTTCTGGTTATCGCTCAGCACCACGCCCATCATCGCCAGATAGCGCGGGTTGCGCGGCTGGAAGCGGAACGCCTCGCGGGCGCATTTTTCGGCAAGCGTCATGTCGCCGTAGGTGTGGTAGAGCGTCGCCAGCGAGTTCCAGAACCCGCCGTTTTTCTCATCGAGGCGCAGCAGGCCGCGCACCACTTTACGGGCGTTGAAATGATCGAGCGTTTTTTGCAGCGCGGTCGCCAGATCGTAATAGATATCAAGGCTTGAGAAGTAATGGCCCATCAGGCGGCAGAGCGCGTCCAGCGCCTCGTCCCACGCGCCGGTCAGCACGCAGGTGCGCGAGTAGCAGCGCAGGATATGCATATTCTGCGGGTCGTCTTCCAGCAGCGCGCGGGTGTAGTCGCGCGCCTCTTTCGCCATGCCTTTGCCAATCAGCCGGTTCGCTTCTTCATAAACGGCGTCCATGTGGATGCTGTCGGTCTGGCTGTCGTCATCAAGGCTGGTTTCGCTATACAGCAGGCCGCCGCGCTTCTCGCTGACGCTTAACAGCAGCAGCGTATTGATACATTGCTTCAGCCACGCCACCTTGCCGGTGCGCAGGAACGGCTGGATCGCGTTTTTCCACGCCAGCGGCGAGCCTTTCAGCACGCCGCGAAGGCGCAGCGTGGTAAAACTTGCCCAGGCCTCATCATCGGTGGCGCGCATGCCGTCGCGCAGCCAGCGTGCCTGCGCGGGCGTGACGGTCACCGCCTCGCCCCACAGGTTCATGATGTGGGTGTCGTCATCGGTTTGCGCAAATGGCGCTACCGGCATTAAGACGTCGTTATCCGCCAGGTTATACGGCCCCGGCGCAACGCTCCAGTGAAGCCCGTCGAGGTTGTTCAAAAAGAGATCGCGCAGCGATTCCAGCACCTGCTTGCGGGTGTCATCGCCCGGCCGCTCCGGCAGACGGCAGTTAAAGACCAGCTGTTCAACGCTCAGGCTCATGGGCCAGGCGCCGCCCAGCAGGTCGAGAATTTGCAGCGTTACCGGGTTTTCGGTGCGCACCGGCACGCCGGACTGTGAAATATGGCCGCTGACCACGAGCCCGTTAATGGTAAACACGCGCGTGAAATTACCCGCCCACTGCAGCGACTCAAGGACGGCCAGATCCGGCACGAACGACGGCTGCGCCGCGCCTGCGGCGCAGAGCAGCGTAAAGCGCTCGCGGCGATTGACCGCAAAATCGAGATACTGACGCGCGCTGTGGCGGTCGCTCTGGCCTGCAATCATCGCGTGCAGCTGCTGCTGACGCTCGCCGTAAGAGGCGGCAAGGTCGGTCTGCGCCAGCGCGTCGCCGATACAATCCAGATCCAGCGCCTGCATCGCGCGGGCGAAATCGGTGTAATCACCCGTCGCCGCGTCGCCGGTCAGGTAACGCTTCCTGAGCGAGGCATCGTCCAGCGCCTCGGCGTCCGTCACCTGCGTTTTCAGCGCGCCGTCCGGCAGCGTCATCGCCAGATAGCCGAGCATGGCGCGCGCAGAAGACAGCTTCTCTGCCTCGCTTGCGGCGCGCGCACTGTGGAACGCCAGCGCGTTACGCAGCGTCGTCTCATCGTCGTTGTCCGACAGCGCAACCGCGTGATACGCAATGACGCCCTGCGCGGAAAGGTGCCGACGGCACCAGCCCAGCAGCGCGTCGCGCGTGTCGGCATCCGTGTAAGAAAAACGCCCGTGAATGATGATGTAATCGAACTCGCCCGGCGACACCGCCAGAAGATCGCCCAGACCCGCGGCGAACAGCTCAATATTGGTAAGCCCGCTTGCCTGGATCTGCTGTTGCCCTTCGCCGATACGCCCTTCGTCAAGATCGATACCGAGCGCGATGCTGTTCGGCCAGGCGCGGGCGTGGGCAATCAGCGCCTCGCCTGCCCCGCAGCCAATCTCCAGCACGCGCGCGAACGCGGGCAGCGTCGCCGCCACGTGGTTAAGCGCGGCGCTGGCGTGCAGCGCGGTTGGGCTAATGCGGTATTCCGGGTAGAGCGTCTTCACATCATTCATCCGTTGTAAAAAGTCCTGTGCTTACGCGGCAAGGTGTTTCGCCATCAGGCGGGTTTTGTAGTCGTTATAAGCGCCGCCGCCCTGTTTGGCGGTCGTGACCACCCAGCTGAACGCGTCCGCCGTGTGGTTAATGCTGATAAGACGCGCGGCCTCTTCACGGCGGATTTGCATCTGTTCCACCGCCGGTAAGGTGTCGAGCGCAAAGGAGAGCGCCACCTGGTCCAGGAACCACTCGTTGTTTTGTGCCGCCAGGTTGCGGTCAATAAAGCGCGCCACGATGTCGAGGTAACGGAAATTGGCCTCATTGGGACGGGCATAAATAAAGCCGCCGAGCACGCGCTCCCAGAGCGGCGCGCCGTCGCTGCAGGTGAGGATCAGATCGGCGTTATCGAGACGCGCGTGAACCCCGGCCCACGGGTGGCGAACCAGACAATCGGCGTCCAGCAGAATCACCGGCGTGTCGAACTGTTCCAGCGCGTGGCGCAGGAAGACAAAACGACGCGAGGCGTAGTGCACGTTGATACCGCGCACCGGCTCGATGATTTCGCTGCTAAGGGACACATTCAGGCCAGGAAACGCCGCCTGCATGTCGCGCACGCGGGCTTCGCAACGCGCGTCGCAGTTATAGATGTGCAGATGTACGTCCAGCGCGGTGCCGTTGGTGTCATACACGGAGGCCACCAGCGCCTGGGCGTGATCGAAGAAATATTTCGGATCGCAGGAGACCAGCACCGTGGTGTTGCCGGTCGCGGCTTTCGGGATATGCCAGGTATAACGGTTGTAATCCGGCAGCGGCAGCGCTTCGTTAAGCGGGCGGAAATCGATAAAGGAATCCGGGCAGCCGCCGAGCTTGTAAATACCGCAGACGATCATCAGCAGCGTCAGGGTGTCTTCTTCTATTAAGGAAGAGTCCGCCGTCAGCGCCTGAATAACGACGTATGCCTGGTTATAGTCTTCTTCCATCAGGCAGATCATCAGCAGGATTTTCAGCACCGGCGCGCTGTTGCTCAGGCGTGAAAGATGGTTGGAGATTAAAAAGACGGCGCCGTCAATTTCGCCCACGCGAAACAGCAACTGAATGGCGACCACTACGAGATTGACCGAGTCGTCGCGCTTAAGCGCTTCCACCACATGCGCGGTGACCTGTTCGCCGAAGCCTTCCGCCGCGGCGACCTGATGCCCCTGCTTTTTACTGTCAAACGCCTGGTTGGCGAGCGTCGCGGCACAGAGCAGATGTTTCACCGCCAGCGCTTTGTCTTCATCAAGGCGGGTTTGCGCCGCCATGATGGCGGGCTCCAGCGCGGCGTAATCGGTGCTCCAGAAGTGAAGCACTTCCGCGACCAGGTGCGACGGCATGACATCCGCTTCCGGCAGATAGATATCGCGGGTAAAGATGTCACGGTAGTACTGATGCATTGCACGACACTGGGCAAACTGATTCATCGGTGTTAACTCGTCATTAATTGCAACGCGCAACGGCGTTTTGCCAGTCAATCCGGCCGTATCTGTCGCAACCTGGGGGGTGAATTCCCTTCGCGGCATACAAAGAGGAAGCTTTCCTGAAAGGGTAACATCGGGCGCGCGGGCATAATGGAGGGAAAAACCCCGCGAATAGCGGCTTATTTTGGAGATTGCATTTAAGGCGAGGGCCGATAACAGAAAGGCAAAAAAAAAGGTTGCTGTTTCCAGCAACCTTTTTGAAAGCTTGAGCGTCTATTAACGCAGCAGGGACAGCATGGACTGCGGAACCTGGTTTGCCTGAGACAGTACAGAAGTACCAGCCTGTTGCAGGATCTGAGCGCGAGACATGTTAGAAACTTCGGTCGCGTAGTCAGCGTCCTGGATACGGGACTGTGCCGCAGACAGGTTGTTGATAGAGTTGTTCAGGTTGTTGATGGTAGATTCAAAACGGTTCTGAATCGCACCCATGTTAGAACGCGCGGTATCGATCTTAGCGATAGCAGCGTCAGCAGCAGAGATAACAGCCTGTGCAGAGGAGTTGTCTGCGATAGAGGTGCTCAGGCTTGCGTCCAGAGTACCAGAAGTGGCGTTGATCAGTGCGTTGCTGTCGATGGAGATGGTATCGTTAGAAGAAGTACCAGCGCCAACCTGAATTTTCAGAGCGGTGCTTACAGAACCGTCCAGCAGTTTTTTGCCGTTGAAGTTAGCACCACCAGCGATACGGTCGATTTCAGACAGACGCTGAGTGATTTCCGTGTTGATGGAAGTCAGGTCGGTAGAACCGTTGGTGTCGTTTGCAGCCTGAACAGCCAGCTCACGGATACGCTGTAAGTTGGTGTTGATTTCGTTCAGGTTACCTTCAGCGGTCTGAACCAGGGAGATGCCGTCGTTAGCGTTACGAGCAGCCTGAGTCATACCTTTAACCTGAGAGGTCATACGGTTAGCAATCGCCTGGCCAGCAGCGTCATCTTTAGCGCTGTTGATACGCAGACCAGAGGACAGACGCTCGATAGCAGTGCCCAGAGCAGACTGAGATTTGTTCAGGTTGGTCTGAGTGGTCAGGGACAAAAGGTTAGTATTGATAACTGACATAATTTAATTCCTTCAAAAATGGGGTTTAGGTTCGGTGCCTAACACTCACGGCGTCTCTCACCGTCAACAAGGTTATCGACGCTTCTTAAAAAGACTTTAGAAACAAACTCAAAAAATTTACATCTTATTGTTTTTTAATGATTTATTTTATTTAATGTCTGATTATAAGGCTTCGAACTAAGATTATTCTTATATAATGGATAAATATATTCTGCGCGTTTTTTCCCCTTCTCTTTCCTTATTAATAGCTCGGGATCGTTTTTCTTTTACCGGCATATAAAGAAGGGAAATGATTTCGCTTAGGGCGCGCTATCGGTTCAATAGCCTGCGACTCTGTCATCTATTCCTGGGATTATTTTTTTGCCGCCGGGAGTAAACTTTTGCTTTGCGTCGCCGATAAGAAACTGAAACGACCATCGACCTCAAGGAAATCACGCATGGCTACAATCAGTAATCTCGGGGTAGGCACGAATCTTGGGCTTGCCGATCTGTATGACAAGCTGGAAGCGGCAGAGCAGACCAAACTGACGGTTATTACCAAACAGCAGAGCACGTATAACACGCAACTGAGCGCTTACAGCAAGCTGCAAAGCTCCCTGCAAAGCCTGCAGACCGCGACAGCGACGCTTGGCAAAACCGCCACCTGGAACTCCACGGCAGTTAACGGCACCAATACCGCCTTTGCCGCGACCACCACCAGCGATGCGATGACCGGTGATTACACCGTCAACGTAAAACAGATGGCGAAAGCGCAGGTGCTGACCTCCGGCTCTATCGCCAGCAGCACCACGCAGCTTGGCGCCACGACCGGCACCACCCGTACCGTCACCATCAGCCAGCCGGGCACCACAAAACCGCTGACCGTTTCTCTGGCTGATGGCGATACCTCGCTGAACGGCATTGCGAAGGCCATTAACAAAGCGGGCGGCAACGTCTCCGCGAGCGTCATTAAAGCGGCCGATGGCGATTTCCGCCTGATGCTGACCTCGAAAACGACCGGCACCAGCAATGATATGACCGTAACGGTCACCGGCGACGATACGTTGCAGGGCGTGATTGGCTTCGACTCCGCGTCTAAAACCGGCGCGCTGTCCATCCAGACCGCCTCGCAGAACGCCAAAGTGGTCGTTAACGATATCGAAATCGAGCGTTCCACTAACGTGATTTCCGACGCGCTGCCGGGCACCACGCTGACGCTGAAAGCGCAGAGCACCGCCAACGAAACGCTGTCCGTCACCCGCGCGACCGACGCCAACAAAAAAGCCGTCACCGACTGGGTTACCGCGTATAACTCGCTGCAGTCGACCATCGCTTCGCTCACCAAATATGTGAAAGTGGACGCGGGCGCGACCCAGTCCGCCAACAACGGCGCGCTGATTGGCGACAGCAACGTGCGTTCTGTTCAGTCTCAGCTGCGCAGCACGCTGACGGAAGTACAGAGCGGCAGTTACGCTATCCTCGCGCAGCTCGGCGTGACGCAGGATCCGGTTCTGGGCGCTGATGGCGCAGCCGGCAACCTGAAAATTGACGATGCTAAACTGACGAAGGCGCTGACCGAAAACCCGGACGCCGTTCAGGCTTACTTTGTGGGCGACGGTAAAACCACGGGTATGGCGACGAAGATGAATAACACCCTGACCTCCATGCTCAGCACCACGACGGGCAAAGAAGGGGTGATTCAGAATGCCAAAAACAGCATTAACGACACGCTGAAATCGCTGGATAAGCGTTATACCGCGATGGAAGCGTCCATCGAAGCGACCATGGCGCGTTACAAGGCGCAGTTTAGCAACCTGGATTCCCTGGTGAGCAAACTGAACAGCACCTCAACGTACCTGACCAAACAATTCTCTTCAAGCAGTTAAGGAACGGATATGTACAATAGCTCTGGTGTTCAGGCCTACCAGCAGGTGGGCCTGGAAAGTGCGGTAATGAGCGCAAGTCCACACCAGCTGGTCGTAATGTTGTTTGACGGGGCACTCAGTGCCCTTGTCCGCGCGCGCCTGTTTATCGAACAGGGCGACACCCAGGCGAAAGGGCAGGCGCTGACCAAAGCCATCAACATTATCGATAACGGACTTAAAGCTGGCCTGAATATGGATATTGGCGGCGATCTCCCCCAAAACCTGGCCTCGCTTTATGAATATATGGTGCGACGTTTACTGCATGCGAACCTGCGTAACGATGTTGATGCCATCAATGAAGTCGAAACCCTGATGACCAATATTGCTGACGCCTGGAAGCAGATTGGCCCTGGCTCTACTATCGCGCAGGAAACCTTCTGATGAATGATTTCATCTCATCCCTAAATAACTGGCAGGCGCTTTACGCGCTTAGTAATACCATGCTCAGCCTGGCGAATTCAGGACAGTGGGATGAGCTGATTGAACAGGAAGTGAAATACGTGGCGCTGGTTGAGGCGATTGCCCGCAACCCTGTCGAGCCGGACAATAGTCTGTTTCAGGAAAAAGCGCGCGAATTGCTGACCAAAGTGCTGGCGAACGAAGCGGCGTTAAAGACCAAACTTCAGGCGCGGATGGAAGAGCTGCGCGTGCTGATAGAACAGAATGGTAACCAGAAATCGCTGGTGTCGACCTACGGCAATCTTTCCGGCAACGTGCTGATGCCGCACGATCTTAACCCGTAATTTCCTGTCTGTCGGGGCACGGCGACCTGCCGCTGCCCTGCGCCTTTCTCACGTCCGGGAATATCACTGCAGCGTATGTGTGAAGCGGGTGTTTTGCCTGCGGTGGATGCGCGCACGCTTACCTGCCCTCAAAATTTCTCGCCCATAAAAAAAGCCCGGCACGCCGATACGCGCCAGGCTCATTTTTGCTGCCAACGCCCGTTACGGCAGGGGCGTCTCCAGCGGGTTTTTGGCAAGGAAATCCGCGCACTCGGTCGTTGGACGCTCCACGCGCTGAAGCGTCATCCCCGCGTATTCCAGCGTGTCGCCCATGCGCTCCAGCGAATACACCTCAAGCTTACTCGTCACGTTATATAAATCGTCGCCGCGGCGCATCAGCTTACCGGGCAGCGCAATGACCCGCTGCCACTGACGGCAATCCAGCGTGTCGCCTTCGGGCGTCACCACCAGGCTCGCGATCGCCTCGGGGCTCACCAGCTTGCCCTGCGGCCCTTTCGACTGCCAGTACCCCGCAAGCCCCGCAGGCGGCGGCGTTTTCACCACCTCGTTATAGTTCTCCACCTGAACGCATCCGCTCAGCCCCAGCATCATCAATCCCAGCGCGATTTTTTTCATCGTTTGTCCTGCCTGTGAAGAAAAAAAGATTGTGGCATTAAAGCGTTAACGCTTCCACCCCAACGCCGCGCCGCAGGAATTGATCCAGATTCGCTTTTGCCGAATTTTTGCTGTGCGAAAATGGACAGCGGCGTAATATGCGGGCTTCTTCGGCGCCCCTTTCGGCGCCTTTTAGTTCCGTCTGAGTTCAGAGGCTAAAATTCATGTCATGGCACGACTTTAAACAGCAATACCTTATCCGTTTCTGGGCCCCGCTGCCCGCCGTCATCGCCGCAGGCATTCTTTCCACCTACTATTTCGGAATAACCGGCACCTTCTGGGCCGTCACTGGCGAATTTACCCGCTGGGGCGGGCAGCTGTTACAGCTGTTCGGCGTCCATACCGAAACCTGGGGCTACTTTAAACTGATTCATCTGGAAGGCACCCCGCTTACCCGCATCGACGGGATGATGATTATCGGCATGTTCGGCGGCTGTTTCGCGGCCGCGCTCTGGGCCAACAATGTGAAGCTGCGCCTGCCGCAACACCGCATCCGCATTATCCAGGCGGTGGCGGGCGGCATTATCGCGGGCTTCGGCGCACGTCTCGCAATGGGCTGTAACCTCGCAGCATTCTTTACCGGCATTCCGCAGTTTTCACTGCACGCGTGGTTTTTCGCGCTGGCGACGGCCATCGGCTCCTGGTTCGGCGCGCGTTTTACGCTGCTGCCGCTGTTTCGCATCCCGGTGAAAATGCAGAAAGTGAGCGCCGCCGCGCCGCTTACGCAAAAGCCGGACCAGGCGAAGCGCCGCTTTCGCCTCGGCATGCTGGTGTTCGCAGGCATGATCGGCTGGGCGCTGCTCACCGCGATGAACGCGCCGAAACTGGGTCTCGCGATGCTGTTCGGCGTCGGCTTCGGGCTGCTTATCGAACGCGCGCAAATCTGTTTTACTTCGGCGTTTCGCGATATGTGGATTACCGGGCGCACCCATATGGCCAAAGCGATTATTTTCGGCATGGCGGTCAGCGCCATCGGCATCTTCAGCTATGTGCAACTGGGCGCTGAGCCGAAAATCATGTGGGCGGGCCCGAACGCGGTGCTCGGCGGCCTCTTATTCGGCTTCGGTATCGTGCTGGCGGGCGGCTGTGAAACCGGCTGGATGTATCGCGCGGTGGAAGGTCAGGTGCACTACTGGTGGGTGGGGCTTGGCAATGTTATTGGCTCCACGCTGCTCGCGTACTTCTGGGATGACCTGTCACCGTCGCTCGCCACCCGCTGGGATAAAATCAACCTGCTGAATACCTTCGGGCCGCTCGGCGGGCTGCTGGTGACCTATCTGCTGCTGTTCGCCGCGCTGATGCTGGTCATCGCCCACGAAAAACGCTTTTTCCGCCGTCAAAAACCGGCCGCCGCCATTGACGCCATTAAGGAGGGCGCATGAACGCCATGACTCCCGACTACCGCCTGGATATGTCCGGCGAGCCCTGCCCTTACCCCGCTGTCGCTACGCTCGAAGCGCTGCCGAAGCTGAAAAAAGGCGAAATTCTGGAAGTGATCAGCGACTGCCCGCAGTCAATCAATAACATCCCGCTTGATGCCCGTAACCACGGCTATACGGTGCTGGATATCCAGCAGGATGGCCCGACGATTCGCTATCTCATCCAGAAATAACCCGCCGCGCCCTCTCTGGCGGGAGGGCGCGGAGTTCTTTCATTCGGATGTAAAAAAAACCGCCCTGAAGGCGGTCTTGTTATCAGCAATCTCTCTTAATAATGAGCGCTGTTTTTTTACCGACTAATCTCGCTGTCATTCAGTGCCAGCGCGCGGATATTGCCATTAGTTAGTTCAAAACCCGCTACAACATGCCGGGACGCCTCGCTGCTGTTTTTCGCTCCGGGGAGCAGCACATATTCCACGATATAAGGCGTCTGCGTTTTGAACGTGTAGAAAGACGGCGGGAGGCATAACTGCCCATCTTTTACATTTAGCGCAGGCTTTTCACGATACCAACGCTCCTTAGGCGGCGTATTGCGTGGCGCGATGATAATAATAGATGGCCAATAATCCTGTGCATCCGGCACGCTAAAGCAGACATTCTGCGAAACCAGTGTCACTGTCGTCGTTTCGCTGGGGGTTAATCTGTCCCCTGCGCCAGGACAGCCGGACAGCAGAAATACCGACAGTAGCCATAATTTCGGGGCCTTAAACATAAGGAAATCCTTTTAGGGTGTAGGCGTATCGCTCACGTAACGTAGACTCATCGAGAACGCCATCATACGAGACGATGTCCTGGCTTCTGTCTCTGTATACCAGCCATTGCGCATAACCAAAATTTTCTAACAAAAAATGATCGGCAATAATTTGGGCCTGCTGCTCCAGAGGATATTGCCTCAAGGTCCGTTTATCCAGGCCGTACCGGTAACTTACAGCCCAACTGAAAAAGCCGCGTAGCTTTACATACATTCCTCTCTCGCGCTGCCATACATGACTCATCTCATGAATGAAAAGATGCTGTAAATTGGCAGTCGACGTGGAGAAATCGTCTCTGTACCAGTAACGGAAATAAAGCTCACCATTAGGAGTCAACGCTGCGTAATCTCCTTGCATTCCCAGGGGAAGGTAGCTGTCATGATGGATCCATACCTTATGGTACGTAACAGAATTACCGAATACGGACTTTGCTAATTTGATTTCGCCTGGCGTTAATAGCCGAAGGCTGCCTTCCTGTTGAGCTTGCTCTGCCATAAAACCTTCCTTTAAATAAGTGAGAGCTCCTTAGCCTATAATTGTAAAAGCATTTTCACTTATTCAGAGTCGCAAATTCTGGTAGGTGTTTCATGGATAGCGAACGAACAGCACGTCATGAGGGAATGAAATACACGTAGAACGTGTCTGGCGGGAGGGCGCGGAGTTCCTGCCCTATACTTCGGTAAAGCCTGTTACCGGAGCCCTGCTATGTGCGGTCGATTTGCCCAGACGTTAAGCCGTGAAGAATATCTCGCGGCGCTTGATGAGAATGCCGAACGCGATATCGCTTTTGACCCGGAGCCGCTCGCCCGTTACAACGTCGCGCCCGGCACGCGCGTGCTGCTGCTGAACCAGCGTGACGACGTGCTGCGCCTCGACCCTGTGCACTGGGGCTATGCGCCCGAGTGGTGGCATAAAACGCCGCTGATTAATGCGCGCGTCGAAACTGCCGCCGCCAGCCGGATGTTTAAGCCGCTGTGGCAGCACGGGCGGGCCATTGTCTTTGCCGACGGCTGGTATGAGTGGAAGCGCGACGGTGATAAAAAGCAGCCCTATTTCATCCACCGCGCCGATGGCGCGCCGCTCTTTTTTGCCGCCATCGGCAAAGCGCCGTTTGACGCGGGCCATGAGCACGAAGGGTTTGTGATTGTGACCGCGGCGGCGGACAAAGGGCTGATTGATATTCACGACCGCCGCCCGGTGGCGTTGACCGCCGAAGCCGCGCTCGCCTGGCTTAGCCCGGAGACGTCCGACGCGCGCGCAGGCGAGCTGGCGCACGACGCGGCCCTCGGCCCGGAGGCGTTTAGCTGGCACCCGGTAGACCGCGCGGTGGGGAATATCAGAAACCAGAGCCCCGATCTCCTGACGCCCATCGACAATCCGGTAGCGTGACGCTTTTATTAGATAATCCGCCGCGTTGCGGGCATGATGTTAAGGAAAACCTTAACCAGAGAACGGATACCATGCGCAAGACGACAATCATTTTACTGGTAGTGGCGGCAGTGGTCTGGGGTGCGGACTATATGGGCTGGCTGTAAGGGCTGGTAATGGGAAAAACTGTCTCAGGCGATCAGCGCATCAAAACGGGCATTAAGCGACAGCGTTCTCATCAACAGGCGGGCTGCTGCTCGCCCTTCATACGCCGCGTAATGGCTGGCTACTGCTGGCGGGTGTCGTTGTCGCAGGGCAAGGCATAGCAGCTTTCACGGTCGGTTACTACGGGCAGGCGTTTGCGTTTCATGAGGGCCAGTCCTTTAGCGCCTTTATATAGCAGATAACACTATGGGGCAGGTTGAGCCACAAAACCAGACGTTATCTGCTTTTGCCCCACCCATGCCCCATATCACAGGATCTGATTAAGATATCTTATTTATTTCAACAAGATAAATTCACTACACCTGCATGTTCATAATGTCCTGATAGGCGGCGACCAGTTTGTTACGCACCTGGATGCCCATCTGCAGCGAAATCGACGATTTCTGCAGGTCTACCATGACGTCGTTCAGCGCCACGCCCGGCGTGCCGATTGCGAATTTTTCCGCCTGAGTGCGGGCGGCGCTTTGCGTATCGCTGATACGTCCAAGCGCGGCCTGTAACTCTCCGGCAAAACTCACGGAGGGCGGGGTTTGCACTGCATCATTGCGCGCCACCTGCATGGTGGCCTGCATCTGCTGAAGTACCCCTTCAATACCCTGAATAGCCATCTTTAACCCCTGGATGATTTTTCAACGGGGTGCAGAGTAACATTTTGTCAATGGGATAAAGCCTCTAAATAGCGATAAAAAACCAACCTATTTGGCCCATAGAAAATCCCATAAAAGCAAATAATGACCTCGCCATCCTAGTGGAACTTTAGTCGTGCTTGCCGACCCGGGAGTCCGTTTTGCTTCATAACACGCATTATTCTGTCAACGCTGAGTCAAGAGGGGCGCAATGACTGCCGCAGCTTCAACTCAAACGCCACAAAATAAAACCGTAGAGTGGCTCAACCGCTTACGCGCAAACCCGAAGATCCCCTTAATGGTGGCCGGGGCCGCCGCGGTCGCTATCATTGTGGCTCTGGTGCTCTGGGCAAAACAGCCCGATTACCGCGTGCTTTACAGCAATCTGAGCGATCAGGACGGCGGCGCTATCGTCACCCAACTGACTCAGATGAATATTCCTTACAGCTTCTCCGATAACGGCGCCGCCATTATGGTGCCCGCCGAGAAGGTGCATGAGCTGCGTCTGCGCCTGGCCCAGCAGGGGTTGCCGAAAGGCGGCGCCGTAGGCTTTGAGCTGATGGATCAGGAAAAATTCGGCATCAGCCAGTTCAGCGAGCAGGTTAACTACCAGCGCGCGCTGGAAGGCGAGCTGGCGCGCACCATCGAGACCTTAGGGCCGGTGAAGAGCGCGCGTGTGCATCTCGCCATGCCGAAACCGTCGTTATTCGTCCGCGAGCAGAAGTCACCGTCCGCGTCGGTCACGCTGAGCCTTGAGCCGGGCCGCGCCCTGGATGAAGGCCAGATAGCCGCCGTGGTGCATATGGTCTCCAGCGCTGTCGCTGGTCTGCCGCCGGGCAACGTCACGCTCGTGGATCAGGCCGGTCACCTGCTGACCCAGTCCGGCACCGCCGGTCGCGACCTTAACGACGCGCAGCTGAAATATGCCGCTGATGTCGAAGGCCGCGTGCAGCGCCGTATCGAATCTATCCTTGCGCCTATCGTCGGCACCGGCAACGTTCACGCCCAGGTTACCGCGCAAATCGATTTCTCTAATAAAGAACAGACTGAAGAGCAGTACCGTCCGAACAGCGACCCGGCGCAGATGGCGGTACGTTCTCGTCAGCTGAACACCAACGACCAGGTCGGCGGCGCATATCCGGGCGGCGTACCGGGTGCGCTCTCGAACCAGCCTGCACCGGCCAACAGCGCGCCTATCGATGCGCCGGCCGGGCAGAATAATGCCCAGAACGCCAACGGTCAGAACGCCAATGGCCAGAATGGCCAGCGTACCCAGAACACCAGCACCGCTGGCGCGAGCAGTGGCCCGCACAGCAGCCAGCGCGGTGAAACCACGAACTATGAAGTGGACCGCACTATTCGCCACACCAAAATGAACGTGGGCGACGTGCAGCGTCTCTCCGTTGCGGTGGTGGTGAACTACCGTCAGCTGGCGAACGGCAAACCGCTGGCGCTGACCGCTGATCAGCTGAAACAGATTGAAAACCTGACCCGCGAAGCGATGGGCTACTCCGACAAGCGCGGCGACACCCTGAACGTGGTCAACTCGCAGTTCACCGCGAGCGATGAAACCGGTGGCGAACTGCCGTTCTGGCAGCAGCAATCCTTCATCGATCAGCTTCTGGCCGCAGGCCGCTGGCTGGTGGTGCTGATTGTCGCCTGGCTGCTGTGGCGTAAAGCGATTCGTCCGCAGCTCCAGCGCCGCGCTGAAGAAGTTAAGCGCGTCCAGGAAATGCAGCAGCAGCGTAAAGAAGTCGAAGAGTCCGTGGAAGTTCGCCTGAGCAAAGACGAACAGACGCAGCAGCGCCGCGCCAACCAGCGCCTGAGCGCAGAAGTCATGAGCCAGCGTATCCGCGAAATGTCTGACAACGATCCGCGCGTGGTCGCGCTGGTCATCCGCCAGTGGATGAGTAACGAGCTATGAGTAACGCTAATACCAACGCTAATACGAATGGTCTGTCCGGCACCGATAAGAGCGCCATTCTGCTGATGACCATCGGTGAAGACCGCGCGGCAGAGGTGTTTAAACACCTCTCGCCTCGCGAGGTGCAACACCTCAGCGCCGCGATGGCGAGCGTGCGCCAGATCTCCAACAAACAGCTGACCGACGTGCTGGCGGAGTTTGAGCAGGAAGCGGAACAGTTCGCGGCGCTCAGCATCAACACCAACGACTACCTGCGTTCGGTGCTGGTCAAAGCGCTGGGCGAAGAGCGCGCCTCCAGCCTGCTGGAAGATATTCTCGACTCCAAAGAGACGACGTCGGGCATGGAAACGCTCAACTTTATGGAACCGCAGAGCGCGGCCGATCTTATTCGCGACGAGCACCCGCAGATCATCGCCACCATTCTTGTTCACCTCAAACGTGGACAGGCGGCGGATATCCTGGCGCTGTTCGACGAGCGTCTGCGTCACGACGTCATGCTGCGTATCGCCACCTTCGGCGGCGTCCAGCCGGCGGCGCTGGCGGAACTGACCGAAGTGCTGAACAACCTGCTCGACGGTCAGAACCTCAAGCGCAGCAAAATGGGCGGCGTGAGAACGGCGGCCGAAATTATCAACCTGATGAAAACTCAGCAGGAAGAAGCCGTTATTACCGCGGTACGCGAGTTCGACGGCGACCTGGCGCAGAAAATCATCGACGAGATGTTCCTGTTCGAAAACCTGGTGGAAGTCGACGACCGCTCCATCCAGCGCCTGCTGCAGGAAGTGGAGTCCGAATCTCTGCTTATCGCGCTCAAGGGCGCCGAGCAGCCGCTGCGCGAGAAGTTCCTGCGCAACATGTCGCAGCGCGCCGCCGATATCCTGCGCGACGACCTGGCCAACCGCGGCCCGGTACGTCTGTCTCAGGTGGAAAACGAACAGAAAGCTATCCTGCTCATCGTCCGTCGTCTGGCGGAAACCGGCGAGATGGTAATTGGCAGCGGCGAGGATACCTATGTCTAATAAGCTTCCCTGGCAGCGCTGGATGCCTGACGACCTCTCTCCTCCCGTAATGCCGGAATTCACGGCATTCGACGAGACGGTCAGCGGCGAGAGCGAAGAAGTCGACGAAGAGCAGTTACGCCTGCAACAACAGCAGCAGGCGCTGGTGATGATGCAGACCCAGGCGCATGAGCAAGGCTATAACGCCGGGCTTGCCGAGGGGCGTCAGCAGGGCTTCGAACAGGGCCGCCAGGAAGGCTATGCGAAAGGTCTCGAACAGGGTCTTGCGGAAGCGCGCGCCCAACAAGGCCCGATCCACGCCCGCATGCAACAGCTGGTGAGCGAGTTCCAGTATACGCTGGACGCGCTCGACAGCGTTATCGCCTCGCGCCTGATGCAGATGGCGCTGGAAGCGGCGCGTCAGGTGATAGGCCATGTTCAGGTGGATAATAACCACCTGATCAAGCAGATCCAGACGCTGTTGCAGCAGGAGCCGCTGTTCAGCGGCAAACCGCAGCTGCGTGTGCATCCGGACGATTTACAGCGCGTCGAAGAGATGCTCGGCGCGACCTTAAGCCTGCACGGCTGGCGGCTGCGCGGCGACCCGACGCTGCATCCGGGCGGCTGCAAAGTCTCCGCCGATGAAGGCGATCTCGACGCCAGCGTGGCGACGCGCTGGCAGGAACTGTGCCGCCTGGCCGCACCAGGAGTGGTGTAATGACTGCCCGACTGACTCGCTGGCTTAACACGCTCGATAATTTCGAGACCAAAATGGCGCAGTTGCCCTCGGTGCGCCGCTACGGCCGCCTGACCCGCGCCACCGGCCTGGTGCTGGAGGCGACGGGCCTGCAACTGCCGCTCGGCGCGACCTGCATTATCGAACGTCAGGAAGGCACGCAGCTCCACGAAGTGGAGAGCGAAGTGGTCGGCTTTAACGGCCAGAAACTGTTTTTGATGCCGCTTGAAGAAGTGGAAGGCATTCTGCCGGGCGCGCGCGTCTATGCGCGTGGCGGTAGCGGCGAAGGGTTGCACAGCAGCAAACAGTTGCCGCTCGGCCCGCAGTTGCTGGGCCGCGTGCTCGACGGCGCGGGCAAACCGCTCGACGGCCTGCCCTCCCCCGATACCGAAACGACCGGCGCGCTCATGACGCCGCCGTTCAACCCGCTGCAACGTACCCCGATTGAAGACGTGCTGGACGTGGGCGTGCGCCCGATCAACGCCCTGCTGACGGTGGGACGCGGCCAGCGTATGGGTCTGTTCGCAGGCTCCGGCGTCGGTAAATCGGTGCTGCTCGGCATGATGGCGCGCTACACCCAGGCGGATGTCATCGTCGTGGGCCTGATTGGCGAGCGTGGCCGCGAAGTTAAAGACTTTATTGAGAACATTCTCGGCGCCGAAGGGCGCGCGCGCTCTGTGGTGATCGCAGCCCCGGCGGATGTCTCTCCTTTATTACGTATGCAGGGCGCGGCGTATGCGACGCGCATTGCGGAAGATTTTCGCGACCGTGGCCAGCACGTGCTGCTGATCATGGATTCGCTGACCCGTTACGCGATGGCCCAGCGTGAGATTGCGCTCGCCATCGGCGAACCGCCGGCGACCAAAGGCTATCCGCCTTCCGTCTTCGCCAAACTGCCTGCGCTGGTGGAACGCGCCGGTAACGGCATTACCGGCGGCGGGTCGATTACCGCGTTTTATACCGTACTGACCGAAGGCGACGACCAGCAGGACCCGATCGCCGACTCCGCGCGCGCCATTCTCGACGGCCACATTGTGCTGTCGCGCCGCCTCGCGGAAGCCGGACACTATCCGGCCATTGATATTGAAGCGTCCATCAGCCGCGTGATGACCTCCATCATCAGCGAGTCGCATTACGCGCGCGTGAGGACCTTCAAACAGCTGCTCTCAAGCTTCCAGCGCAACCGTGATCTGGTGAGCGTTGGCGCTTACGCCAAAGGCAGCGATCCGATGCTGGATCGCGCCATTACGCTGTGGCCGCAACTGGAAGCGTTTCTGCAGCAAGGTATTTACGAACGTTCCAATGTCGAGGATGCGTTACAGGCACTGGAACTTATCTTCCCGTCAGTGTGATGAGGTATGAGGGAGGTAGCCATGAAACAAAATGGCGCGCTGAACACGCTTAAAGATATGGCTGAGAAAGAAGTCGACGATGCCGCGTTGCGGCTCGGCGAAATGCGCCGCGGTTGCCAGCAGGCGCAGGAGCAGCTGTCGATGCTGATGAATTATCAGCAGGAATATCGCAATAACCTGAATCAGACCATGACCCAGGGGATTGCCAGTAACCGCTGGGTCAATTACCAGCAGTTTATCCAGACGCTGGAGAAAGCGATTGAACAGCATCGCCTCCAGTTGACGCAGTGGAATAACAAAGTCGATCAGGCGCTCTCGTTCTGGAAAGAGAAAAAGCAGCGTCTTCAGGCCTGGCAAACGCTCCAGGACCGGCATGCCAGCGCGGCGATGCTGGCGGAAAACCGGCTCGATCAAAAAAGAATGGATGAATTTGCCCAGCGGGCATCAATGAGGAAAGGCGAATGATTACGTTGCCCAATGTTGTGCTGACCAGCGATGTCGACGCGACATCCCCTGGCGCCGGTCTGAAAGGCGTTGACGCGAAAGGCGGCGACGCGGCGCAGGATTTCCTGGCGCTGTTAGGCCAGCACTTTTCTGGCGAGCTGACGCTTGCGGACGGTAAAACGTTATCGCTCGCGCAGTTACAGGGCGCTGCCGGTAAAGAGACGCTGGCGGGTAAAACGCTGGCGGACGCGACGGCGACCCTGCCGGGCTCCCAGAGCGATCTGGCGCGTCTGCTTGATCAGCTGACCCGCGGCGACATCACGCCCGCCGATCTCTCGCTTGCCGCGGGCGATACGCAGGCCGTGACTGCCGCTGCGCAACCGACGCTGAAACCGGCCGGTCTTGACGATGATAAAAAGCTCAGCGATGAAGATATGGCCGCGTTAAGCGCCCTCTTCGCGATGCTGCCTCCTGCACAGCAGCCGAACGCGGCGCCTGCCGTGACGGCGCAGACGCAGGCACAGGGCGTCGCGGCGCTCAGCGCCAATGGCTTTAGCCCGGCGGCCACCCTGACGCAGGCGCTCGGCAACGCGAAAGGCGATGCCAAAACTAACGCCAAAACCGATGACGCCGCTACTCCGCTGACGGCCGCTGCGGCGACCGCGCCGGTGGTCAGCCAGACGGCGGCCGATGTCGTCGCTCCGGTGTCAACGCTTGATAAAACCGCTGCGGATGTCAGCAGCACGCAGCTGCCGCACAACCTGAACCTGCACGCGCAGGCGATGACTCCGTCAGCGGCAGGCCAGCAGACCAGCGCGCCGGTAATGACGATGCCGACCGCTCAGGTCACGGCGCCGTTCGGCACGCCGGACTGGCAGAACTCGGTAAGCCAGCACATTTCGCTGTTTACCCGCAATGGTCAGCAGAGCGCTGAACTGCACCTGCACCCTGAAGAGCTGGGCGCGGTACAGATTAGCCTTAAGATTGACGACAATATGGCGCAGGTACAGATGGTGTCGCCGCACAGCCACGTGCGCGCCGCCCTGGAAGCGGCGCTGCCGACCCTGCGCGCGCAGCTCGCGGAAAGCGGCATTCAGCTGGGCCAGAGCAGCATCAGCAGCGAAAACTTTAGCGGTCAGCAGCAGCAAAACAACCCGCAACAGTCTGGCTCATCCCGCGCTGGCAGCGGTTTTAGCCTCGGCGGTGAAGAAGAAGCGATTGCCGCTCCGGCAAGCCTTCAGGCAGCCGCTCGCGGCACTGGCGCGGTGGATATCTTTGCCTAACGCCAGAGGTAACGTGATTATTCCCGTTTTTTCCAGGCTTTGACTGCGCGCAGAGACGGGATAATCACTCTATCGCAGTACTGATACAGGAAACCCGAGTCTGATGACTGACAGCGCAATCACCAAAGGTAAAGGCCGTAAACGCTCCATCTGGATCCCGTTACTGGTCATTATAACTCTCGCTGCCTGTGCGACGGCAGGTTACAGCTACTGGCGTATGCAGCAGCATGGCACCACCGCGGCTAAAGCGGCGCCAGAACCGCCGCCGGCGCCGGTCTTTTTCGCCCTCGACACCTTTACGGTGAATCTGGGTGATGCCGATCGCGTGCTGTATGTCGGCATTACGCTGCGTCTGAAAGACGAAGCGACCCGTCAGCGCCTGAGCGACTATCTGCCGGAAGTGCGCAGCCGTCTGCTGCTGCTCTTCTCTCGTCAGGACGCCTCGCAACTGGCGACAGATGAGGGCAAACAGAAGCTGGTGGAAGCGATCAAACAGACGCTTTCCGAGCCGCTGGTGGCAGGACAACCGAAGCAGGTAGTGACTGACGTCCTCTACACTGCCTTTATTCTGCGGTAAAGCCATGGGCGACAGCATTCTTTCTCAAGCCGAAATCGATGCGCTGTTAAACGGCGACAGCGAGCAGAGCGCGGAACAGCAAGCGTCAGCGGGCGATGGCGACATCCGCCCCTACGATCCCAATACCCAGCGTCGCGTGGTGCGCGAGCGCCTCCAGGCGCTGGAGATTATCAACGAACGCTTCGCGCGCCAGTTCCGTATGGGATTGTTTAACCTGCTGCGCCGCAGTCCGGACATTACCGTGGGGGCGATTCGCATCCAGCCCTACCACGAGTTTGCCCGCAACCTGCCGGTGCCGACCAACCTTAACCTGATTCATTTAAAACCGCTGCGCGGCACCGGCCTGTTTGTGTTCTCGCCAAGCCTGGTGTTTATCGCGGTGGATAACCTGTTCGGCGGTGATGGCCGCTTCCCGACTAAAGTGGAAGGCCGCGAATTTACCCACACCGAACAGCGCGTCATCAACCGTATGCTCAAGCTGGCGCTTGAAGCCTACAGCGATGCGTGGAAAGCGATTAACCCGCTGGACGTAGAGTATGTGCGTTCAGAAATGCAGGTGAAGTTCACTAATATCACCACCTCGCCGAACGATATCGTGGTTAACACCCCGTTTCACGTCGAGATTGGTAACCTGACCGGCGAGTTTAATATCTGCCTGCCGTTCAGCATGATTGAGCCGCTGCGTGAAATGCTGGTCAACCCGCCGCTGGAAAACTCCCGTCAGGAAGACCAGCACTGGCGCGACAACCTGGTGCGCCAGGTACAGCACTCGGAGCTGGAGTTGATTGCCAACTTCGCCGAGATCCCGCTGCGACTGTCGAAGATCCTGAAGCTGAAGCCAGGCGACGTGCTGCCCATCGAGAAGCCGGATCGCATTCTGGTGCACGTAGATGGCGTGCCGGTTCTCACCAGCCAGTACGGCACCGTGAGCGGACAATATGCCCTGCGCGTTGAACATTTGATCAACCCAATTTTGAATTCGCTGAATGAGGAACAGCCCAATGAGTGACATTAACAAACCGTCCGATGAAAACGCAGGTGAAATGGACGATCTGTGGGCTGATGCACTGAAAGAACAAAAAAGCACCGGCGGTTCCGCAGACGATCTGTGGGCCGACGCGTTGAGCGAGCAGAAAACCGCAGGCAAAAGCTCCGCGGACAGCGTGTTCCGCGCGCTGGAAGGCGGCGACATGGTCGGCGCCCTGCAGGATATCAACCTGATTATGGATATCCCGGTGAAACTCACCGTGGAGCTGGGCCGCACCCGCATGACCATCAAAGAGCTGCTGCGTCTGACGCAGGGTTCCGTGGTGGCGCTGGACGGTCTCGCGGGTGAGCCGCTGGACATCCTGATCAACGGTTACCTGATTGCCCAGGGTGAAGTGGTGGTCGTCGCCGATAAATATGGCGTGCGTATCACCGATATCATCACCCCGTCAGAACGTATGCGTCGCCTGAGTCGTTAAATGAAAAATCAGACCACAGTTCAACAGCCGGCAATGCCCGACGCCGGCTCATCCTTAATCCAGGTCAGCGGCGCGTTAACGCTGATTATCATCTTCATTTTGCTGTTTGCCTGGATGGCAAAGCGTTTTGGCTTCACCGCTAAAACCGCCGGGATGCGTGGTCTGAAGCTTAACAGCAGCCTGAGCCTCGGGGCTCGGGAAAAGATTGTGATTGTCGAAGTGGAAGACGCCCGCCTGGTGCTGGGCGTGACCGCCACCTCGATTACGCCGCTGCACACCCTGCCGCCCGCGCCAGCCGCGCCGGAGCAGGAAACGATGCCAGCCGGTGAGTTCCAGAACCTGATGAAGAATCTGCTTAAGCGTAGCGGGAGAAAGTAATGCGTCGTTGGTTGAATCTTTCTTTCCTCGCGCTCGGCCTGATGGCCGCGCCGGCGATGGCACAACTGCCGGGTCTTGTCAGCCAGCCGATGTCCGGCGGCGGACAGAGCTGGTCGCTGCCGGTACAGACGCTGGTGTTTATCACCTCGCTGACGTTCCTGCCCGCCATTCTGTTAATGATGACCAGCTTTACGCGCATCATTATCGTTTTCGGCCTGCTGCGTAACGCGCTGGGCACCCCGTCCGCGCCGCCAAACCAGGTGCTGCTGGGCCTCGCGCTGTTCCTGACCTTTTTTATCATGTCGCCGGTTATCGATAAGATTTATACCGACGCCTATCAGCCGTTCAGCGAAAACAAAATTTCGATGGAAGTGGCTATTGAGCGCGGCTCGCAACCGCTGCGCGAATTTATGCTGCGCCAGACGCGTGAGGCGGATCTCGCGCTGTTCGCGAAGCTTGCCAATACCCAGCCGCTCCAGGGGCCGGAAGCGGTGCCGATGCGCATCCTGCTGCCCGCCTATGTGACGAGCGAGCTGAAAACCGCGTTCCAGATTGGCTTTACCGTATTCATTCCCTTCCTGATTATCGATCTGGTGGTGGCGAGCGTGCTGATGGCGCTCGGGATGATGATGGTGCCGCCGGCGTCTATCGCCCTGCCCTTCAAGCTGATGCTGTTCGTGCTGGTTGACGGCTGGCAGTTGCTTGTCGGTTCTCTTGCCCAAAGCTTTTACAGTTAACGAGGTGCATGATGACGCCAGAATCAGTCATGATGATGGGCACGGAAGCCATGAAAGTCGCGCTCGCGCTTGCCGCCCCGCTGCTGCTGGTCGCCCTGGTAACAGGTCTGTTTATTAGTATCCTGCAGGCGGCCACCCAGATTAACGAAATGACGCTCTCGTTCATTCCTAAAATTCTGGCGGTGTTTGTGGTGATGGTAACGGCAGGCCCGTGGATGCTTAATCTGCTGCTCGACTACATGCGCACCCTGTTTTCCAACCTGCCGTATATCATCGGCTGACGGCCGTTCCCATGCTGCAATTCACCAGCGACCAGTGGCTCCACTGGCTGACTTTGTACTTCTGGCCGCTGCTGCGCGTGCTGGCGCTTATCAGCACCGCGCCTATTCTGAGCGAGCGCGCCATCAGCATTCGCGTCAAAATCGGCCTTGCGCTGCTGATTACCATCGCGCTCGCGCCGAATATTCCCGGCAGCAACGTGCCGATTTTCTCGCTTGAAGGGCTGTGGCTGGGGCTGCAACAAATTCTTATCGGCATCGCCGTCGGGTTTACGATGCAGTTTGCGTTTGCCGCGGTGCGTACCGCAGGCGAGCTTATCGGCCTGCAAATGGGGCTGTCGTTCGCCACGTTCTTCGACCCGGGCAGCCGCCTGAATATGCCGGTGCTGGCGCGCTTTATCGATATGCTGGCGATGCTGCTGTTCCTGACGCTCAATGGCCACCTGTGGCTTATCTCCATTCTTGCCGATACGTTTCATACGCTGCCCATCAGCGGCGAGGCCATTAACAGCAATGCGTTTATGGCGCTGACGCGTGCCGGCAGCCTCATTTTCGTCAACGGCGTGATGCTGGCGCTGCCGCTTATCACGCTGCTGCTGGCGTTAAACCTGGCGCTCGGCCTGTTAAACCGCATGGCCCCGCAGCTGACCGTTTTCGCGATTGGCTTCCCGCTGACGCTGAGTATCGGGATTATCGTGATGGCGGCGTTAATGCCCTTAATAGCACCGTTCTGTGAACATTTATTCGCAGAAATATTTCACTTGTTGACTGATATCGTTAGCGAAATTCCGGCTAAAGGTTAACCCTCCATTTTTAATGGTCATCCTAAGGATATTCCTAATATGGAAAATATATTCTCGGGCTGACCATACATCCCAGGCGGAATTAATGATTTTACGCCTCTCACATAACCGGATCGCCTCTTTACTTTAAGAACTTTCCTGGCAAATTATACGTAACTTTACGGGATAGTTGGGGTCGCCTGAATGACTTCGATACCCGGCTGATACGATTCACGCTATCGGTCTGCGGTATGCCGTTTTACGCTTTCTTATCCCGTAATTGCTGGTCTTGGCAGAACGGCGGTCGTTCTCAGGCTGGTGGAGCAATCGTTGTGCTTTAACGGATAACGCGTTTAGTGAGGGTAGGCTATGTCAACGATTATTATGGATCTCTGCAGCTATACCAGGCTCGGGCTAACCGATTATTTATCATCGAGAGGAGTACGGAAAAGACAGATATTTCATGCTGATAGCGTGGGAAATCTGGAGCAAGCCTGTCAGGTACGCAAGCCCCATGTGGTGTTTATTAATGAAGACTGTTTTATTCACGATCCCGAGAGCAGTCAGCATATAAAGCACATCATTAATCAGCATCCCGGTACGTTATTTATCGTATTTATGGCGATTGCCAATATTCACTTCGATGAATATTTACGGGTGCGTAAGAATCTGTTAATTAGCTCTAAATCGATTAAACCGGAGTCGCTGGATGCCATTCTGGGAGATTATTTAACCAAAGATATGCAGTGCATCGGCAAAATCAGTTTGCCTACACTTTCTTTAAGCCGTACTGAATCCAGTATGCTGAGAATGTGGATGTCGGGCCAGGATACGATTCAGATTTCCGATCAGATGAATATTAAGGCCAAGACCGTTTCGTCTCATAAAGGCAATATAAAACGTAAAATCAAGACCCATAATAAGCAAGTGATCTATCATGTCGTACGGTTGACCGATAACGTCACTAACGGCATTTTTGTGAATATGCGCTAACGCAGCACGTTAATTTTTATCCTGTACCCTACGCTTGAGTTCTGGCGCTCGCCGGAACGGTAAATGAATTTTCCATCGTATCGCCGCGGCGAGGATTTTCATCGCCCAAAAAATGACGCCGCCCTTATTAACGGGGCGGCGTTATTATAAGCCAGACGTATGACGCGTTATTCCACCTTTTCGACAAATATCCCGTCCGGGTGATCTTTTTCATTAAAGAACCATATCCCCAGCGGATAATCCTCCAGTGAAACCAGATACATGGTGCCTTCATTAAAAGGCTCGACGGCCAGCACCACGCCCGGGCGGCGCGGCCCGCCATCCGTCTTGACGGTAACACGATCGTTAACGTTCATAACTGCTCCTCTTATTACTATTGAGCCAGTGTAGAACAAAACCGCTTTGCTGGCACCGGGCGCGTGGTTGCGCGCACGCGCCTGGCTATACTTGTAGGGATGGGGCCGCCGGAGGTAAGTGCCATGAAACTGCAATATCCCACGCCAGACGCGCCGCAGGCCGATATCGACGCCCTGCTGGGCGCGATTGAGGTCATCAGCGAGCACGAGCAGCGCACGCCAGACAGTGTCTCCTCGGCGCAGGCGGATGCGCACAGGCAGGATGCGTGTCGGGAGCTGGGCGAAGAGTTTGAACTGGATATCCGCGACGCGGGGCCGAGCGAAGTGAACCGTTGAGCATAAAAATATTCCGGCCTGGGGAGCCGGGATAAGCTTGCGAAAGCAAGAAGCACTTAAAATTCGTTACACCAGGGAAACTGATGTCGATGAACAACATACCGCAAAATTTTTACAGCACAAGGATATATTCTGCTGGTGAATAATACGCTGCTAATATTATTGGCGGATATATTCACTGCAAGCCAACAACCGCGCGCCTTCCATGGAATCGATCCCGGAATACCCCTGCAAACGAGGCCGATTAATTGAGATTTTTCCTGGTTAACGGCGGGATCCCCGGCGCACAAAAAAGGAGCCGCTATGGCGCATCTTAATGACGATTTGCTGGTGATTACCGATCTCGACGGCACCTTGCTCGATCCCAACACACATGAATGGGAGCCTGCGCAGGCGTGGCTTACACGGTTAATCGACCACCAGGTGCCGGTCGTGCTCTCAAGCACCAAAACGGCGGCAGAGATTATCGCGCTGCAAGAGTCGCTCGGTTTACAGGGTCAGCCGTTTATCGCCGAGAATGGCGCGATTATTCAGCTTGATGCCCGCTGGGAGGAGAGTCCCGACTTCCCTCGCCTGCTTAACGGCGTGCCGCATGATGAAATTCTTGCGGTGATCAACCGCCTGCGCGACGAGCACGGTTATAAGCTCTTCTGCTTTAGCGATGTGGATGACAAAACCATCGCCGAATGGACGGGCCTCAGCCCGAAGCTCGCCGCGATGGCGAACCTGCTGGAAGCTTCAGAAACGGTTATCTGGCGCGACAGCGATGAAAACCTGGCGCGTTTTACCGCAAGCCTTGAGGCGCTCGGCTTAATGATGCTGGAAGGCGGTCGTTTCTGGCACGTGCTGGACGCGCGCGGCGGCAAGGGCCAGGCGGTGAACTGGCTTAAAGAGCAATACCGCCAGCGTGAAGGCAGGCTGCGCACCACGCTCGGGCTTGGCGACGGCCCGGATGACGCCTCACTGCTTGATAATGTCGATTTCGCCGTGGTGGTGAAGGGGCTCAGCCGCCAGGGCGTGAGCCTGAAAAATAACGATCCGCAACGCGTTTATCATACGCAGGAGAGCGGCCCGGCGGGTTTTCGTGAAGGGCTTGATCACTTTCTGGGTAAGGGATAAGCCTTACCCTTCGTCACACACCTGATTGCGTCCGCGCTGTTTCGCCAGGTAGAGGCGGTGGTCCGCTATCGACTGTAAATGCTCGAAATCGTAATCGCCGTCGCGTCTGGCCTCGCTGACCCCCACGGAAACGCTGATGCGAATCGTGGTGTCGGGCCGCACCAGAATCTCCTGGCTGTTAATGCGCTGGCGGATACGCTCCGCCACCATACGCGCGCCCTCCGGCGGCGTGCCCGGCAGGATAATACAAAACTCCTCGCCCCCGACGCGCCCGGCGATATCCTCCGCGCGCAGCGCGCGGCTTAGCATCCCCGCCGCCCACGTCAGCACTTTATCCCCCGCCTGATGGCCGAAGCGGTCGTTGATGCTTTTAAAATGATCGAGATCGAGCTGGATAACCGAGAAGGGCTGGTGCTGCGCCTCGCACGCTTTGGCGGCAAGCCGCGCCCGCTCAAAGAACGCGCCGCGGTTATAGAGCCGGGTGAGCGTGTCATACCAGGCGCGCCACTTCAGGGAGCGCTGCATGGTCAGCATATTGCGTACCATCCCCACGATCACACGCCAGGAGATAAACAGCATAGCGGTAAAGAGCAGCCACAGCAGGCCGAGCACCATCGCCACCTTGCCGAATCTACCCTCGGCGCTCTGTGAGACGGTGGTGACTTTCACCAGCACGCCGTCGAAATAATCAAGCTTCGCCCAGGTGATAAAGCGGGTATCCATGCGCGCGTCGCCTTCGTTCCCGCTCTCCATCTGACGCGCGAGCGTCGCTTTCTCCTGCGGGCTGAAGCGTAGCGTGTCATCCATGCCGGATGAGGTGGTGGAGATAAGGCTTAACTGACGGTCAAACAGCATGATTTCGCCGCCCGCTTCGTCATTGTCCAGCGCGTTTTTCAGGAAATCGCGCATCGCGCTGATGGGAAAATCCATCGCCAGCACGCCGAACCAGCGGCCATCGTCGTCAAGCGGAATACTGGCGGTGACGCGCTGTCCCGACGGCATGCTCGGGTCACGGCTGTGCAGCCAGCGTACGCCGCGCGCCGGGTTCAGCCGCAGCGCATGGCCAAGAAACCAGCGGCTGCTGACCTGCTCGTAATATTGCTCCGGGATGCGCCCGTGGCCGTAGAACGGCAGGCTGGTGAGGTAGAACCCGGCGCGGGAAACATAATAGGTCCGCATTTCAGGCCGTTCATTACGGCTGTCGGCAATGCTCAGCATATGCCCGAGCGCCAGGGTCGCGTTGAGCTCGTTGTGCAGCAGCGCATCGTCGCGCTTAAGCAGCGTGCTCTCACTGACAAATTCATCCGACACGCCTTTGATAACCAGCGCATGGTCACGGGCTGCAGGCAGCACCCAGGCGGCGGCGTGGCGGTGCGCCTGGAAGGACGCCATTGTCGTGTCGGTCTCCGGCCCCTCCAGCAGATTGTGCATGGCATAGCGCATCCCGGCGCGATAAAACAGCAGCTTGTCGACGCTGTATTGCAGGTTGCGATCCATTGAAGTGGCGATAGTGTCCAGCTGGTTACGCTGGGAAGAAATAAACGCGTCCTGCAATATCACCCCTTCACGCCAGGTCAGGAGCGTGGAGAAGATAAAGACGGCGCAAAAGCAGAGGTTGACGACCCGAATTGGGTTTTTGGTCCGCCAGCGGCTGATGAGGATCTTGTCAGGCACGTCAGACTCCCTGTACTGATAAAGGCTCGACTCATTGAGGCATAGTGAAGGTCAGGCGGCTCCGATAATACCAGGCGGCGCGGATATTAAAAGTGTGGCCGGTTTTTTAAATATTGTCGCCTTGAAAGCACAAGGATGTCGTTGATCTGTTGCAGGATGAGGGGAGAATGAAAACGCCCGGCACGCTGGCCGGGCATTATTTCAACGACGCTCTTCGCGAGACTGTCTTTCACCGGGAAGCAGTTCGTCTTCACGAAACGCCTCCCGCTGCACGCCGTAACCGTCATACCATCGGCACTCAACCATGCCGCTTGAATAGCCGGTGACGACCATGCGTTGACCGCTGTTTTTGCGCTGAACTTCATCGCTGACCAAAAAGACCATAACCGCCTCCTTTATCAGTGTGAAAACATTCAGAAGATAGTCAACGCGCGCGATTTTCGCCTGTGGTCGTTAAATAATCAGGAATATTCTCAGTGTGCCGGTTTACCGCGCAGCCGCCCGATAAACTTGACCACCGCCAGCACCACGGCGCCGATAATAAAACCAAGCACCAGGTTCAACACCGTCGGCATCACCGCCGCGCCAACACCGCCGAGGCCGTGTGCCCAGTGTTCGATGACGTGATGCAGCGGCGCGACGCCATGCACCACAATACCGCCGCCCACCAGAAACATCGCGACGGTGCCGAGAACGGAGAGAATTTTCATCAGCCACGGCGCCGCGACCAGCAGCCCTTTACCGACGCCACGCGCCAGCGCCGAGCGCTTGTCGGCGAGCCAGTAACCCATATCGTCGAGCTTCACGATAACCCCGACGATACCGTACACGCCAATGGTGACCAGAAGCGCGATGCCGCTCAGCACCAGCACCTGGCTTAACAGCGGCTCTTCCGCCACGATACCAAGCGTAATGGCGACGATTTCCGCCGAGAGGATAAAGTCAGTGCGCACTGCGCCTTTGACTTTATCGCGCTCGTAAACTTTCGGGTCCTGTTTCGCTATCTCATTGAGACGTTGCTGTTTCTGCTCCGGCGTCTCTTTATGTTTGCGCGCGTGCAGGCTATGCAGCACTTTTTCCACACCTTCGAAACAGAGAAACGCGCCGCCGACCATCAGCAACGGCGTAATCGCCCAGGGCGCGAAGGCGCTGATGATGAGCGCCAGCGGCACGAGAATCACTTTATTGAGCAGCGAGCCTTTCGCCACGGCCCAGACCACCGGCAGCTCGCGGTTGGCGCGCACGCCGGTGACCTGCTGCGCATTAAGGGAGAGATCGTCGCCCAGCACCCCTGCGGTCTTTTTTGCCGCGAGTTTTCCCATCATTGAGACATCGTCCAGCAGCGTGGCGATATCGTCCAGCAGCGTTAATAAACTACTTCCGGCCAAAATTTCATTCCTTCGTGTTGTGATTCTGGAGAGTTAAGTATGGAGCAAAAGGCTGAACCCTGAAACTACCACCTTCTGTCAACGCAAAATTAACTTAAGCGAAACAATTAAAAACCTCGCCTCTGCAATAATTTTAGCGTTCACTATAAGCGTTCTTTATTTCACGTCGTGAGGGAGTATGCGTTTCGGTCGAGTTTTACCGCTTTTGGGCGCGCTGTTCGCGCTGTATATCATCTGGGGTTCCACCTATTTTGCGATAGCGGTCGGCGTGAAAAGCTGGCCGCCGTTTCTGATGGCGGGCGTGCGCTTTCTCTGCGCGGGCGTGCTGCTGCTGAGTGTCCTGTTGCTGACGGGCCATAAGTTGCCGGCGCGCCGCCCGATGCTGAACGCGGCGCTGATTGGCGTGTTGCTGCTGGCGGTAGGCAACGGCTTCGTGACGGTCGCCGAGCACCAGCATGTGCCTTCCGGCATCGCCGCCGTGATGGTGGCGACCGTACCGCTGTTCGCCCTCGTGTTCAGCCGCTTTTTCGGCATTCAGACCCGCAAGCTGGAGTGGCTCGGCGTGGCCATCGGTCTTGCAGGTATCGTGCTGCTAAACAGCGGCGGCAACCTGAGCGGCAACCCGTGGGGCGCGCTGCTGATCCTTATTGGCTCGCTAAGCTGGGCGTTTGGGTCGGTTTACGGTTCACGTATTGAACTGCCTGTCGGGATGATGGCGGGCGCGATTGAGATGCTCGCGGCGGGCCTGGTATTGTTAGTGGCCTCGCTGCTTACCGGCGAGCGGATGACCGCCATGCCCGATCTCTCCGGCTTCCTGGCGGTAGGTTATCTGGCGCTGTTTGGCTCGGTTATCGCCATCAGCGCCTATATGTATCTTATCCGCAACGTCTCGCCAGCGGTCGCCACCAGTTACGCCTACGTGAATCCGGTGGTGGCGGTGCTGCTCGGCACCGGTTTTGGCGGCGAGAGCCTCTCATCTGTCGAATGGCTTGCGCTTGGGGTGATTATTCTGGCGGTGCTGCTGGTGACGCTCGGCAAATATTTACTGCCGGGGAAACCGGTGGTGAAACCCTGCCCTGTCGAGAAGTAACGCTTAACCAGCGGGCGGCGCGGGCCGCTCGCCTTCCCGGGCGTGAATGCCCTGGAAGTCTATCTCCGCATGCGCCCCGCCGCTGCAAATCCACTCCTCCAGCCGTTCGGCGAGGGCCGCGTCCGAAAGCTTCTCGCGCCCTCGCAACGCGCATTCCCAGACCAGCAGCACCCGCCAGCCCCCGGCCAGCAGCGTCGCCACATCGCGTTTATCGCGCGTCACGTTTTTGCCGATTTTATCGAGCCAGAATTCGGTGCGGGTGGCGGGCACTTTAAAGAGATAACAGTGGTGGTGATGCCAGAAACAGCCGTGGGTGAAGATGACGCAGCGGTAGTCGTCGAGCACGAAATCCGGACGCCCGGCAAGCGCGGCGTCCTGGACGCGGAAGGTAAAGCCCTGCTCCGTCAGCAGCGCGCCGAGCCGCTTTTCGATGGCGGTATCGCGGGTGGCGATAGCGCGCATGTTTTTACTGCGAATGGCTTTGCTATGAACGTCCGCCATCGGTTTTCTCCTGACGCAGGCGCACCGCCTGCGCGATGCGCGGACGCAGCAGCTGCGCGACCGCCGCGAACGCGGGCACGACGACCGAGTTGCCAAACTGGCGATAGGCCTGCGTATCGGAAACCGGAATTCGAAACGCGTGGCCCTGCGGCGCTTCAAAGCCCATCAGGCGCGCGCACTCGCGCGGCGTCAGGCGGCGCGGACGACGCTGCTGGTTGATGGCATCGTCAAAATCTTTCTCGCCAAGCGCTTTATCCCAGCCGCGATCGACCAGGATCTCCGCGCCATCTTTGTAATAGCGCGCCGACAGCGTGCGCGCCACGCTGGAGGGGTTCAGCGGATTCACCAGCCCATAGCCGAAGCCGTTGCCCTTCGCCTGATGTTTCTGGGCGTAACGGTAAAGGTATTTCCACAACGTCGGCGTCAGCACGTAGCGGGCGTCTACGGTCGGGTCGAGCAACTCGCCAAACGCCGGTCGCCGCGCCGGGTAAAATTCCGGCAGCGCGCGCAGCGTAAACCCCTCATGAAGATTCAGGTCGCGGCGAAAGCCCACCAGCACGATGCGCTCGCGGTGCTGGGGCAGAAAATGTTTGCCGTCGATAATTTTCGGATCGTCCGGGCCCATCTCCGCGGCATCCGCCACTTCATAGCCCAGCTCATCCAGCGTCTGCATGATGATGCGAAACGTGTTGCCCTTATCGTGGCTCTTAAGGTTTTTCACGTTTTCCAGCACGAAAATCGCGGGCTGACGCGCGGCGATAATGCGTACCACGTCGAAAAACAGCGTGCCCTGCGTTTCGCAGGCAAAACCGTGCGCGCGGCCCAGCGCGTTTTTCTTCGAGACGCCAGCGAGCGAAAACGGCTGGCACGGAAAGCCCGCCAGCAGAACGTCGTGCTGCGGGATCTGCGCGCGGATATGCTCGGCGGCGGCCTCGTCGCTGACATCGGGCCGGTGGCTTAGCGTCACATCGCGAATATCTTCGTTGAACTGATGCTGTTGCGGGTCGCAATACCAGTTGGCCTTGTAGGTGCGCACCGCGTGTTTATTCCACTCGCTGGTAAAGACGCACTGGCCGCCCGCGGCTTCAAAGCCGCTACGAATGCCGCCAATACCGGCGAAAAGATCGATAAAGCGAAAGGCGTAGTTCGGATGATGGCGCGGCGGCGTGGGGAGCAGCGTCAGGAGACGGCGGTATTCGCCGGGGCTGAGGCGCGCGCCGTCAGGGTGAAGCTGCTGGCGTTTCAGCCGGGCGCGGCTCCAGCGCTTCTCGCCGACGTCGTTTAATATAGCCACCAGCGTTTTGGTGTCGTAAATCTCCAGCACTTTTTGCAGCAGCGTGTGCGCGCTCAGCGCGGGGGCGGCGTCATCCTCCGCGCCCGTCAGTACGTCCTCAATAACAGAGTGATTTTCGAGCATTGCGTTAGCCATACAGATCCGATATCTGACAGAGTAACACACTTTGGGCCGGGGCTGCGGTTAAGGCGTCACCTGAATAAAGCGGCGCAGTACCGCTTCGTCGAGCTGGCAGTAGTCGCCTTTAAGCTCGGCGCAGAGCTTCGCCATATAGTGAACGAGAAAATCGGCGTTATGCCGCGCGAGCGCTCTGCCCGCCTCGGTTTGCATGGTGGAAGGCAGCGTCAGCAGCTTTTTCTGGAAGTGATCGAGCGCCCAGGCGGTATCGTCGAGCTCGCGATCGCTGGCGAGCGGATCGTCACTGTCAAACAGCGCCCGGCCCAGCGCGCCTGAGACATAAAAGACGCGCGCGAGACCAATCGCGCCGAGCGATTCAAGCCGGTCGGCGTCCTGCACGACTTTCGCCTCGAACGTCTCGGGTCTGATGCCTGCGCTGAAGCTGTGCGCCCGCACCGCGTGGGCTACGGCGTCATACTCCTCACGCGGAAAATCAGGAAAGTGGGTTTCCAGAATGCGCAGCGTCTCCTGCGCCGCGAGCGTCGAGGCCAGATGGCGCTGCGGATGGTTTTTCGGCAGGTTGACGATATCGTGGAAATAACAGGCCGTCAGCACGACCCGTCGGTTAGCTTCGCTGCCCGCCATGATCTGCTGAGCCGTTTTCCAGACGCGGCGAAAATGCGCGACATCATGGGCTTTATCATCCTGATTCCAGCTGTGATGCAGCCATTCTTCAAAACGCTGCTGCCAGTGGGTTAGCGACATAGAGACTCCTTTTGCGCGGGACACCCGGTTTGTTTCTGTAATGCAGATCACAAAATTAGCATGGTTTGCGCACCTTTGCGCGCGGCGTCGCGCTCCTTTTTGCCGTGTGATATGCGCTCTGCCTGCAAGTCATATTAATAAGATAATGCGTTCATAACGTGCGGCAGTGGCATCAGGGACACCTGACGCATAAGAGAATGTTTTTTAGCGCAGATGATAAATTTACCGTTGTGAAGCGGTTATTTATCCGGTTTCGCACCCCTTCTGTTTTCCGAAAAATAGTTATCGCCTTAATCGTTCAAGGGGCAATTATCTTAACGTTATCCTCAACGCGGATCTCACTCTTATTATCGCCGTGGCATCGCATCAGCGCTGGCGTGACGGGCCTTGCGACTGTTGATTATGGAAGAGTGTTTTTCTCAACAACATTTATTCCTGTTTTAATCTATTTACCAAGCCAATGAAATATAAATTTAAATAGAAACCATGAATTATTTAAAAAGAAGAAACCGCAATGGCGGAAAATAATTTTTGTGGCGATTTTTCATTCTGCTAATATGCGTGCCGCGGACGATACTCCGCTACGTCATTCATTTACACCATTCATTGATATTATTTATGACGATAAGGAAATTGATAATGAAAAGAAAAGTACTGGCTCTTGTTGTACCCGCATTATTGTTAGCAGGCGCTGCCAACGCCGCAGAAGTTTATAATAAAGACGGTAATAAACTCGACCTGTTCGGCAAAGTCGATGCGCGTCACACGTTTTCTGATAACCCGGGCGATGATGGCGACGGCACCTATCTGGAATTCGGCTTTAAAGGCGAAACCCAAATCACTAACGCGCTGACCGGCTATGGCATGTGGAACTACAAAATCATGGCCAACAGCACCGAAGACAGCAACACCTCCTATAACAAACTGGCGTTCGCCGGTCTGAAATATGGCGATTACGGCTCTTTCGATTATGGCCGTAACTATGGCGTGATTTATGACGTTGAAGCCTGGACCGATATGCTGCCGGTGTTCGGCGGCGACTCCTACACCTATAGCGATAACTATATGGTTGGCCGCGGCAACGGGATGGCTACGTATCGCAACACCGACTTCTTCGGCATGGTAGACGGCCTGAATTTCGCGCTGCAATACCAGGGCAATAACGAAGATGACGGCAACGGAAACGAAGGCACCGCCAGCGGTCACGACGTGCAGAGCCAGAACGGCGACGGCTTCGGTCTGTCTACCACCTACGATTTCGGGATGGGCTTTAGCGCGTCCGCCGCCTACTCCACCGCCGATCGTACCGAGAAACAGGTCAACTATGGCCGTGGCGACACCATCGTCGCTGGCGGCGATCGCGCTGACGCGTGGGCGACCGGCCTGAAATATGACGCTAACGATATCTATCTGGCTGCGACCTATGCTGAAACCCGCAACATGACGCCGTATGGCGACAGCGTCGGCATCGCCAACAAAACGCAGAACATCGAAATCGTGGCGCAGTATCAGTTCGATTTTGGCCTGCGTCCGTCGCTGGCTTACCTGCAATCCCGCGGTAAAGACCTGTGGTATGCCGGTAAGTACCAGGATAACGATCTGGTGAAATACGCGGATGTCGGCGCCAGCTGGTATCTCAATAAAAACTTCCTCACCTATGTCGATTACAAAATCAACCTGCTGGATGAGGATGACGACTTCTATAAAGACAACGGCATCGCCACCGATGACATTGTCGGCATCGGCATGGTGTATCAGTTCTGATCCCGCTTCTGCCCTTTCAGGCCCGCCGCGTGCGGGCCTTTTTATTTTGCGGCTTCTTCGCGCGCGCCTGCACTCTCCCCTTTACCGGATGACGGACGGGCGCTATAGTGTGCCAGGACTGTATATATATCCATACTGTGGAGTTTTCCATGTTTGTTGAACTGGTTTATGACAAACGCAATGTCGCAGGCTTGCCCGGCGCGCGCGACATTATTCTGGCCGAGCTGACCCGCCGCGTGCATCGCATCTTCCCGGATGCTGACGTGCGTGTTAAGCCCATGCAGACGAACGGGCTTAATTCCGACGCCAATAAAAACGATCGCGAAAAGCTGAACCGGATGCTGGAAGAGATGTTCGATGAAGCCGATATGTGGCTGGTGAACGAATAAGCGCAATAAAAAGCCCGCCCGCCGCGGGTTTTTTATCGCCTGGCGTCAGCGTGGCTCTGCCGTGCGTTGCGCCATTAACTGCTGATTATATCGGTACGCCAGACATATCAGCTGCTGGCTGACCACCCCCGCGCGATGGTGCCCCCAGCGCGCCACGCCGGGCTGAAGACGCAACCAGTCGGTAAACGCCATACAGGCCTGTAGCGAAACCGTCGGGATATCGCCTGGATCGTCCTCACCGGTCAGCATGCCGATCATCTTGCGCGTCGCGCCGTTCTCCCACTGCTGCCACAGATTATTCCACCAGCCGATCCGCCAGCTCCCGCGATGCACATACGCGCCGTCTGCCGCCCTCTCATTAAGCGTCTCTTCCACCACAAACCGCAGTTGCGTTTTACCGGCGCTCACCTGCGCAGCCCAGGCCGTGATCGCAGCACCCCGCAGCACACATTCGTGCGCCAGGCTGTGCGATAGCACCTCCGGAAACCGGCGTCGCAACCACTGAAAATGGCCATGAATGACGATAGCCGGGCGCAGCAGCGCGCCTGGATCGTTGCGGCATAGCGCGGCGTCGCCATAGCGGATGTCGTCAAACTGACGGCGGCGCATAAACTGCGCCTCCTGCTCCCTGACGCGTAGCGCGCCGCAGAGTCGCAGGGCTGGATGACCCGCGTCGCCGCCAGGATAACGCAGCGCCTCGTGCGGTTTCCATTCGCAGTAGCTGGAGGTGACTTGCAGCACCTGCCCGGTCACGATATCCGCGCTCAGCACCACATACAGCGGCTGCTGCGGATGTTCGCCCTGCATCGGCACGGTAAAGGTCTGCGTGGCGATATGCGCGGCGCGGTGCGCACGCTCCACCAGCTGCGCTTCGCACCAGGCCGCCGCCTGCGCCAGCGTGCGGTAGCAGGCGCGATCGCCTCCCGTTTCACCGCGCGCCAGCGCTGCAAGGCATGCCTGAATATGGCGCAGCGCTTTATCCCCCGGCTGCCAGGGCGTGAAGATTTTCCGGCACGCGCGACACTGTAACCGCTGGCGGCCGGTTTGCGTCGTGCCGTAGCGGATGGTCAGGGCGCTGGCGCAGTGCGGACACCCCGTCCCGCTCTGTTTTAATTTCTGCGCCAGAAAGCGCGAAAACCAGCCGTTAAACAGCGGCTCATTAAAAAGCGGCGGCAGGCTGCCGCAGCGGGCGCAGTGTAACGCCGGATATCCCAGCCGGTAGACTGGCTGCTGATAATCCATCGCGTCCGGCACGCCTAAATTCGGACATGCCCAGCTTTTACACACATTGAGCCTCACCAGCAATCCTGCTGCCATTTCCCTTACCCACTTATTTTGTCAGTTGCCGCATTCTGAAAAGCCCGGCGAAAACGGTTTGTGCGAGGTATCACAAAAGCCCCCAGGCGCGCGGAAAAAAATAGCCCGGCACGATGGCATCTCCCTTTCGTTATTAAGGAGCAATTATGATGAAACGAAATTTTTTAGCTTTTCTGATTGCGGCCGGGCTTTCATTACCGGCGCTGGCGCAGGACGTCACGGTGATTTATACCAACGATCTGCATGCGCATGTCGAGCCTTATAAAGTGCCGTGGATTGCGAATGGCCAGCGCGACGTCGGCGGCTTCGCGACAATATCCGCGCTGGTGAAACAGGAGAAAGCGCGCAATAAAGCCACCTTTTATTTTGATGCGGGCGACTATTTCACCGGGCCGTATATCAGCAGCCTGACGAAAGGCAAGGCGATCATAGATATTATGAATACGATGTCGCTTGACGCCGCCTCGGTCGGTAATCATGAATTCGATCATGGCTGGGATAATACGCTGCTGCAGTTAAGCCAGGCGCAATTTCCGGTATTGCTGGGCAATGTGTTTTATCAGAACAGCAAGATGCCCTTCTGGAATAAGCCCTATGTCATTCTGGAAAAAGAGGGCGTGAAAATCGGCGTTATTGGCTTACATGGCGTTTTCGCGTTTAACGACACCGTCTCGTCATCGATGCGCCAGGGCATTGAGGCGCGCGACGAGGTGAAATGGCTCCAGCACTATATCGACGAGCTGCGCGGCAAAGTGGACGTCACCGTCGCCCTGGTCCACGAAGGCGTGCCGGGCCGTCAGTCCAGCCTTGGCAATAAAGACGTTAAGCGGGCCCTGAATAAAGATATCCAGACCGCAAGCCAGGTGAAAGGGCTGGATCTCCTGATTACGGGCCACGCGCATACCGGTACGCCGGAGCCGATTAAAGTGGGCGACACGCTGATTATGTCCACCGACAGCGGCGGCGTGAATATCGGCAAACTGGTGATGGATGTTAAGCCCGGCCAGCACGGCTACAAGGTGAAACAGTTTGAACTTAAGACCCTGTATGCCGATGAATTTACGCCCGACCCGACGACGCAGCAGCGCATTGACGGCTGGAATAAAAAGCTCGCTGAAACGGTGCGCCAGCAGGTGGGCGAAACGCCGGTGGCGCTGACGCGCGCCTATGGCGAATCGTCGCCGCTCGGCAACCTCTTTGCCGACGCGATGATGGTCGCCGCACCTGACGCGCAACTGGCGCTTACCAACTCCGGCGGCCTGCGCGATGACATCGCCGCGGGCAAAATCACCTATGGCGATATCATCAGCGCCTTCCCTTTCCCCAACGAGCTGACGGTGATGGATCTGACAGGCAAGCAGTTGCGCAGCCTGATGGAGCATAGCGCGGGGCTGACCAACGGCGTATTGCAGACCTCAAAAGGCGTAATGATGCGTTATGACCCGGCGAAACCCGCAGGCCAGCGCGTCGTACAGTTCACCCTTAACGACAAACCGATCGCTGACGACGCGACCTACCGGGTGGCGACCAATAGCTTCCTGTCGCCCGGCGGCGATGGTTTTACCGATTTCAACGCCGGGAAAAATAAACAGGTACACGGCGGCTATAACCTCTCTGACGCGGTGATCGATTACCTCAAAAAAGGCAATACCATCGTCGCCGCGCAGGTGCAGGAGATGCGGGTGAGCAAAGCAACCCCCCAGGGATGAGTCACATCAGGCGCGGCGGTTCGCGCGCCTGATTTTTATCGTTAACAAAGGAGATGATTATGACGATAGTACATTTGCAAACAGAACTGGCCCCGGCCAATAACCAGCTGGCGGCGTATGTCAGTTTTCGCACCGATTCGCCCGTTACTTTTACCTATACCGTTGCGGCGCGCGCGGGCAGCCCTGGCAGTATTCCGTTTACCTACACCCTCGATCAATGGACGACTGGAAAGGACGGCATTATCAAAGTACCCGTAACAGGTCTGTATGCCCATTACGCAAATGAAGTTCGCCTTATTTTTACCGAACAAAACGGCAATATCGCCTATGACAATACGTTGATTATCAGCACAGAGGATCAGACTTATCGTGACGAGACGATATTTCACCTGGATATTGAGCAGACCGATCCGGCGCTTTTTTCCAGCGTCTGGGGCAACAGCTGGCTGATGACGACATTCTGCGACGGCTACGACCGCAACGGCGATTTGCGCTGCTATTATAAAGCGCCTTATCGCAACCAGATGCTGCGCACCCACGACGGCTATTTTTATATCGGCAGTGAGGAAGAGGAACACTGGTATGCCCGCCGTTTTTTTAAAATCGATATTCTGGGCAACCCGGTGCTGGAATTTACCCTGCGGGATGAAAACGGCAACGCCTATACCAACACGCACGATCTGGCGTGGGACACCGCCGGCAACCTTTACATGATTGGCAGCGACTTCCCGGACCGCTCAACCAACACGATGCGTCAGGACGCATGGATCCTGAAGTTCGACGATCGGACCGGTGAAATGCTCTGGCGGAAAAATTTCACTGCCGAGTTTGATAACACCAATATCCTGAATAACAGTGGCACCAACGATGTACATTTCAATTCGCTGTCGCATATACCTGCCAGCGAGCGCTTTAGCGAAGCCATTATTGTGCATTCACGCTCGGCAAGCCTGACGTTCGGTATTTCGCCGGATGATGGCCATATTTTATGGTCAGCGGATACCGGCAACTACAACCCGACGTTCGCGCAAACGTTGCCCGCACCGCGCCTGGATATCAGCACAATTACGGATCGCGATAATGGCGCGCACACGGTTTTCGTCACGCAAAATGCGTATTTCAGCGATAAAAGCGATATCAGTGCCGGGAAATTTGTCCTGTCGCTGTTTAATAACCGGTCCTGCGCGGATACGACCGGCAAGGCGGTCGTGCGCCCCATGAGCGAGGCCGCCACTGCAACCGCTTATCGCGCCCTGCCTGTGCAGGTGCTGTTTTACGCCGTCGATCTCGCGACCAGCACCGTTAAACAAGTGGGCGAGGCGCTCACCCTGCCGCAAACGCGGGTTCCGCAGATAAGCGATTTTATGGGTGCGGTTTTCGACTATGGCGACTACTACACGGTCTTTACGAACGCCGCGCGCTCATTCTTTATTATCGACCCGACCGGCCATGTCATCGCGACGATTTATGATGTGATCAGCGCGCTGCATGGTTATCCGGAATTCCCCGGCGAGTGTTATCGCGCGCGGTTATTCGCCAGCGATGAACTGCAATCGTTAATGACAACGGCGTTTGCGCTTGCCTGATCGTTTTTACGCAAAAAAACAGGCCCGCATGCGAGCCTGTTTTTGGTTTTACCCCGGCCAGTGCGCGGCTAGAGAATCGAGCGGAACGTGCCGCCCTCAACGCGCACCGCCGCGCCGTTAGAGGCCGCCCCCAGCGGGCTTGCCAGCAGCGCTACCATCGCCGCGATTTCATCGGCCTCAATCATGCGCGCGATAAGCGAGCTGGGGCGATACGTCGCGAAGAAATGCGCTTCAATCTGCGCGTCGGTCATGCCCGGCGCCGGGGCCGTCTGGCGCAGGTAATCCATAATCCCTTCCGAGCGGGTGGCGGATGGCAACACGCTGTTGACCGTCACGCCAGTGCCTTTCGTAAGCTCCGCCATGCCGCGTGATACCGCAAGCTGGGCCGATTTACTCATCCCGTAGTGGATCATGTCCGGCGGCGTAAAGGCCCCCACTTCGCTGGAGAGAAAAATGACGCGTCCCCAGTGGTGCTCAAGCATCCTCGGGAAATAGTGCCGCGAGAGCCGTACTCCGGACATGACATTGACGTCAAACATGCGCAGCCACGCCTCGTCATCAATTTGCGCAAACGGCGTCGCCTCGTAAAAGCCGAGATTATTAATCAGAATATCCGTCTGCGGCTGGTGGGCGGTAAGCGTGGCGACGCCCTCCACGGTGCTGACATCCGCCAGCACGCCGCTGACGCGCGCGGCGGGCGCATCGGCTTCAATCGCCGCCACCGCCGCGGCCAGTTTGTGGCTGTCGCGCCCGGTAATGGTCACCGCCGCGCCTTCCTGCGCCAGCCGCCGGGCGATGGCCAGGCCAATCCCCGCCGTCGCCGCCGTGACTATTGCCGTTTTGCCGTTCAGTTGCAGATCCATATGAATTCCTTAATGAGGTTCAACAGAAGCGGGTTTCAGTCGTGCCAGTAATTCCTGCGCCACGCCGGATGCCGACGCCGGGTTCTGGCCGGTAATCAGTTCACGATCCGTGACGACATGCGCGGTGAACGGCTCACTGTTGCTGCTAAATGCGCCGCCCGCCTGCTCCAGCGCGGTTTGCGGATAGAATTTCATCGCGCCGCCTTTGGGCAGCAGCCCTTTCGCTATCTCTTCTTCCGCATTGCTAATCACCGTCATGCGGTAACCCGCGTAGATCCAGCCGGGCTGGGCATTCGCGCGGCCCGTTTCAGCAAGCTTACGGGTAAAGGCCGGGGCGTCCGGCAGCGTGGAGAGCAGCGCGATGGGGCCGTGGCAGACCAGTGCCGTCGGTTTGCCTGCGGCATGAAACGCGGCCAGCGCGTCTCCCACCGCCGGGCTTGTCAGCAGATCCTGCATCGGGGCATGACCGCCCGGAATATAGATGGCGTCAAACTGTCCGTAGCCTTGTTGCGCGGCGCGCGCCAGGCTGATGACCGGCGAGGCGTCAGGTGAAGTGAGCTTCAGCGTGTTAAGCAGCGCGCGATGCGTGCGCCACGCGGTTTCATCGTTGTTGAAATACATTTTGTCATCAGAGGAGGTATCCAGCGTCGGCGCGCGGCCGTTCGGCGTCGCGAACGTGACCTGATGTCCGGCGTCCAGCAGGCGCTTGACCGGCTGCATCAGCTCGTTGAGGTAAAACCCTGTCGGGAAGACTTTGCCGTCTTTAAGATCCAGATGGTCGGCATCGGATAACACCACCAGCACGCTGGCGGCCTGGGCATGCAGCGCGGTGAGGCCAAGCGCGGCGGTGAGGACAAGGTGACGAAAAATTTTCATAAGGCGCTCCTGAGTAATAATCGTTGAGGCGCAGGCCGGGCTGCGGGATGGGCACACTGTAGTGTTTCCTCAAAAGTCGATAAACTACCGCCAGAGACAATCATTTGTTCTTCAGGAGACACAATGAGCCGACGCTTCGCCCACCTCAGCGATGTGGAGATATTCGTCACGATTATTGAGAAAGGGTCGATTACGGCGGCGGCGATCGCGCTGGCGACCACGGCTTCGGTGCTGAGCCGCGCGCTGACGCGGCTGGAGACGCGCCTCGGGGTGCAGCTGATGAGGCGCACCACGCGCCAGCTCAGCCTGACACAGGCCGGCCGCCATTACTATGAACAGGCGTGCAGCGCTTTCAGCGTATTTGAACGCGCCGAGCGCGATATCCAGGGGCGCGGCGCGGAAACTATCGGTCATATACGGCTCAGCGCGCCGACCACCTATGCGCATTACCGCCTCCCGGCGCTGTTGCAGCAGTTCGCCGCACAGTATCCGGGGGTAACCGTCGAGCTGAATATCACCAATCGCAATGTGGATCTGGTGGCTGAAGGGTATGACCTGGCGATCCGTCTGGGCACGCTGCCGGACAGCCGTCTGGTGGCGCGCAAGCTGGAGGACGCGCCGCTGTGTCTGGTCGCCGCCCCTGCGTATCTGCAACAGCACGGCGAGCCGCAGCATATAAGCGACCTTGCGCACCACCGCTGCCTGCCCTTTATCATGCCGAGCAGCGGACGTATCGCCAGCTGGAGCCTGAACGATAACGCTCAGCCTGTGGAGTGGACGCCCAAAGGCCAGATACAGGTTTCCGATGACATTCTGGGCGTGATATCTCTTGCCGCCAGCGGCGCGGGAATTTGTCAGACCTACGATTTTATCGCGCGGCCATTAATGGCAGGCGGTCTGCTGAGGGAGATCATGCGCCACACGCGCGGGCGCACGCGCCCCTTTTCGCTGATTTACGCGCCGCACAAAGGGCTCTCCTCCGCCTGCGAGGCGTTGATTCGGTTTATGCAGCAGGCGACGGGGTAAGCGCGCCGCCGTTACGCCAGCCGAACCGCGCGATTACGCCCGGTGCTTTTCGCCTGATAGAGCGCCTCGTCGGCGCCTTTAATAAGCGAGGTCAGGCACTCCATGCGCCCGTCCGCGACCATGCTGTAACAGCCCGCGCTGATCGTGACCACGCCTTCCGGCAGTTCGGTATCGGGATGCGGCAGCGCCTTTTCCCTGACCATCCTGACCACTTTTTCTGCGATGCGCAGCGCGTCGTCCGGCGAGGCGTCGGAGAGAATAATCGCGAACTCTTCGCCGCCGTAGCGGGCGACCAGATCGCCGTGGTTGAATGACGCCTGTTGCAGCACGCCGCCAATGCGGCGCAGGCAGGCGTCGCCCGCCACGTGTCCGCGGTTGTCGTTATAGCGTTTAAAGAAGTCCACATCGATGAGGATCAGCGAGACGGGGTGACCGGTGACCGCGGAGTCGGCCAGCGCCTGCTCAAGAAAAGCGTCGAAGCGTCGCCGGTTGGCAAGCCCCGTCAGGCCGTCGATCATCGCCATTGAATGCAGCGTCTGGTTGATTTTCACCAGCTCGTCACGCAGCGTGGCGAGTTCGTTGCGGTCGCGGATATTCACCCGCACCTGCCTGAAAAGCACAAATCCCATCAGGATAATGGCGGTCAACAGCGCGCCGTTGATCAGTAAATCCGGGATGCTGTTGCGCAGCCAGGTCGCACGCAGGTTGTTTTTATCGTAGCCGGCCACCACGACAATCGGGTAGCGCGTCGAGCGCGCAAAACCGTAAATCCGCACGACGTTATCCAGCGCCGACAGCCAGGTCGCGCTCCCCTGCCGCGCGCGCAGCAACACTTTGGTAAAGAGCGGGCTGGCGGAGAGGTCTTTATTCAGCACGCTTTCATCAAACGGGCGAATGTAGAGCGGTTTGCCATCCACCAGCAGCAGCGCGAGAATGTCAGTATTCGTGAGTTCAAAATAGCTGTAGAACTGGCGGAAATAGTCCATTTTTACCGTGGCCATCACGATGCCCGCAAAGCCGCCCGTGATGTCGTTAATGCGCAGGGATACCGGGATCACCAGCTCGCCGCTGATTTTACTGCGCACCACATGGCCGATATGCACGCCCATCCAGCTATGCTCTTTGTGATAGAGGAAATCGTCGCGCCCGGCAATATTTGCCTCAGCGGGTTCCAGCTCGTAGGAGCTGTTGCGCCACGCGCCCTGGGCATCATAAATAAACAGGCCATCAAGTTGCGGCAAGCGCCGCTCCAGCTCGGCAAGCGAGGCATTCAGCTCGGCGTCAGGCAGATAACCGTAGGCCAGATTGCGGCGGATCTCCTGCAAGGTCAGCTCCGCCTGAAGAAACGTGTCGTCGGCCTGGCGCACCTGCGAAAGCGATAAATTGATAGCCTTACTTTCGGTCTCGGCGACGGTGCGCTCCCAGGAGAGATAGAGTGTCACTGCATTGGCCGCGATGCTGCCTGCCAGCAGGATAAACAGGAAAAACGCCAGGCTGCGGCCCAGGGGAGTATCAAGCGCTAAAATGCGGATAAACTGCTTTTTGTCAGGCACGAATGCCACCTCCTGCGTATCCCGCCGCGTTTCATTAATGTGGCTGAAGTTTATCAGTAACTCCGCCAGGCCTTTATTCTCCGGCCCGGCGTGCACAAGCCTGCGAATTCCGGGGATTATCTATAGCGAATCATGCAGTAAGAATAGTACCGATAGCGCCAGAGAGGCACTTTTGAGCCGGCGTTATGCAAAACAATCAGCAGCGCGGGTGATGATTGGGCCTCTTACCGCCTGCTGTAAGTCTGACGCCAACAGCCTACTGACCGTTAAAGGGATGGATGCTTAATAATAGGTGACGGCCATCTTCGCGGAATAATGCTGTTCTTCCACCACGTTATTATTATGGATTTTCTTTGTGGTTATTGTGCATTCGACAGGCACTTTACGTGCGTCGTAAATGCAGGCCCCGTCACCAACAAGGGTATATTCCTCGCCGAACACCGTGGTCATACTGAAATCCAGCGGCTTATTTTTTTCATCCCGATAAGCGACTTCGGAATAGCTGGCGACCTTGCCATTGAGAAAGTACTGACTTCCGGCGAAGCTGCCGCCGTCGGTATAATGATAAACGGAGAGCGGTTGTCCGTTAGCCATTGTCCGCTCAATCAGCCCTGCGCTGTTGGTCTGAAAAGTTTTCATGCCGTAGTTATCGGTCATGCTGACGATATTACATTTCTCGTCAAAAACATATTTCACAGGGCTGTTATTGAGTGAGCCTGCCAGCGTATTCCCCTGACGCGTCAGTACGGCGTTGCCATATTCATTACTATCGGTACGTGAAAAAGTCTCGATACAGCCTTGCGGTGAAAGCGCCACCTTCACTGTATAATTATCCGTCTCACTATGGACGTCGGCAGACAGTGTTTTAACAGGCCCTCTGACGGGATTGAAATCATACATGACAGAGAAATTATATAATGCGGGGATATAGCTTTCAGCGGCCGGTGCGTTAAAAGCCAGAAAACCTGCCGTCAGCGCCAGCGCGCTTTTTATCAATGCCATGTTCAGTGCTTTCCTTGTCGCGAAAAGACAAAAATATCAGAATAGCCTTATCAGATCGAGTTCATGCAAAAAGCGTCAGCCGATAAATTTCTGTTCAGCAACTGCGCTTAAACGCGAGAGTAAACGCAAAGAAAGGTAAAAATAGCGCAGGCAAAAGACAGAGGCGCGTGCTGTTTTTAGCCGCGAATGGTCTCATTTTTTCTCAACGGGATGGTTATCACTGAAAGGCGAGGCGGTAACTGTTTGAATAGTGGCGGAGAGAGGGGGATTTGAACCCCCGGTAGAGTTGCCCCTACTCCGGTTTTCGAGACCGGTCCGTTCAGCCGCTCCGGCATCTCTCCGTACTTGAGGTTGCCATGATGCCAGGATCTTTGGCATTTTAACAGTCCCTGCCTCTTCGATTTTGTTCAAGTGACGAGTTTGCGAGCAATAAGATGATTAAGTGGCCCTGGAAAGCAAATGAAACCGCCGCGCTGCCCCCCATTCCCTGGGACGCGGCGCTCGCCATTCCTGTTCTGGCGGGCCTGAGCGACGATCAACAGCAGAAGCTGGTGCGCTTCGCCGGGCGCTTTTTACAGCAAAAACGGCTGGTTCCCTTGCAGGGCTTTGAGCTCGACGAGCTGAAAAGCGCCCGCATCGCCCTGCTCTTTTGCCTGCCGGTGCTGGAGCTCGGCTTCGAATGGCTCGATGGCTTCCACGAAGTGCTGATCTATCCCGCGCCGTTTGTGGTGGATGACGAATGGGAAGATGATATCGGCCTGGTGCACAGCCAGCGCGTGGTGCAGTCGGGCCAGAGCTGGCAGCAGGGGCCGATTATCCTCAACTGGCTCGATATTCAGGACTCGTTCGACGCCTCCGGCTTTAATCTCATTATTCATGAAGTGGCCCATAAGCTTGATATGCGCAACGGCGACCGGGCGAGCGGTATTCCGCTGATCCCGCTGCGTGAAGTGGCAGGCTGGGAGCACGATCTGCACGCCGCGATGGAAAATATTCAGGATGAGATAGATCTGGTAGGCGAAAGCGCCGCCAGCATCGACGCCTATGCCGCGACCGATCCGGCGGAGTGTTTCGCAGTACTCTCGGAATACTTCTTCAGCGCGCCGGCGCTCTTCGCGCCGCGCTTTCCATCGCTGTGGCAGCGCTTTTGCCATTTTTACGGTCAGGATCCGCTGCCGCGTCTGCGCCAGAATGACATCATGACGCTTACCGAGGATCGTCAGGTACATTAAAACCGCAAACTGACGCAGAATTAAGCATTTGAATCCATAGCGTAATTTTTTGCGTTGACACCGATACGGGGCATGATTATTATGCGCCCCGTTCACACGATTCCTCTGTAGTTCAGTCGGTAGAACGGCGGACTGTTAATCCGTATGTCACTGGTTCGAGTCCAGTCAGAGGAGCCAAATTCAAAAAAGCCCGCTTTTTAGCGGGCTTTTTGCTTTTCTGCATCCGTTATTTGTGCCCCTTCCCACCGCATAATCCTCTGCGCATCCCGTCTCCCTGAGTCAAATTGCCCTTTCCCGCCATCTGCGGCGCAAAAGAGTTTTCACCTGGCGGCTGTCGCTGTAGTCTCTGTAACGACTTTTGCTGCGACCCATGTGAGTAACCTTTTCCCTGGTTTAATAACAATAAAAATACAGAATGTTGATGAATGGACAGGACAACGATGGACTCCACGCTCATTACTCCCCGCCCCGATGAAGAGGCGCCCGCATTCAACCGCGCCCGCCGCGCCGCCTGGGGCAGTTTCGCCGGCGCGGTCGTAGACTGGTTTGATTTCTTGCTTTATGGCATCACCGCGGCGCTGGTGTTTAACAGCGAGTTTTTCCCGCAAATCTCTCCGGCGATGGGCACGCTTGCCGCCTTCGCCACTTTCGGCGTCGGCTTTTTATTCCGTCCGCTCGGCGGGATTGTCTTTGGGCATTTCGGCGACCGCCTGGGCCGCAAGCGGATGCTGATGATGACCGTCTGGCTGATGGGCATCGCCACCGCCTGTATCGGCATTCTGCCTTCGTTCGCCACGATCGGCTGGTGGGCACCCGCGCTGCTGGTGACGCTGCGCGCCATTCAGGGCTTCGCGGTGGGCGGCGAATGGGGCGGCGCGGCGCTGCTTGCGGTCGAAAGCGCGCCCGCCGGGAAAAAGGCGTTTTACAGCAGCGGTATTCAGGTGGGTTATGGCGTCGGGCTGTTGCTCTCAACAGGTCTGGTGTCACTTATCAGCACGCTCACCACCGACGAGCAGTTCCTGAGCTGGGGCTGGCGTCTGCCGTTCCTGTTCAGCATCGTGCTGGTGCTGGGCGCGCTGTGGGTACGTAACGGCATGGAAGAGTCTGCCGAGTTCGAACGCGCGCAGGCCGCCCTGCCTGCGCAGACGAAAAACCGGCTGCCGGTATTTGAGGCGCTGCTCCGTCATCCGGGCGCGTTCCTGAAAATCATCGCCCTGCGGCTGTGCGAACTGCTGACCATGTACATCGTCACCGCGTTCGCGCTGAACTATTCGACGCAGAATCTCGGTCTGCCGCGCGAGCTGTTTCTCAATATCGGACTGCTGGTGGGCGGCATAAGCTGCCTGACTATTCCACTGTTCGCCTGGATGGCGGATCGCTATGGCCGCCGGCGCATTTACATTACCGGCGCGCTACTTGGCGCGCTGAGCGCGTTCCCCTTCTTCATGGCGCTGGAGGCCCGTTCTGTCTTCGGCGTGGTGATTTTCTCGCTGATGCTGGCGAATATCGCCCACGACATGGTGGTCTGCGTGCAGCAACCGATGTTTACCGAGATGTTTGGCGCAGGGTATCGCTACAGCGGCGCGGGGGTCGGCTATCAGGTGGCAAGCGTGATAGGCGGCGGCTTTACGCCGTTTATCGCCGCCGCGCTGCTGACGTTTTCCGGCGGCGCGTGGCATACGGTAGCTATCTACCTGATGGTGGGCTGCCTGCTCTCGGCGCTGACGGCGCTGTTTATCAAAGCCCCACCGCCGCGTTAAGCGAATCTTCCCGCCAGCCGCTTGCTGGCGGGACGTTTCCGTTAAATCTGGTAATCAATCACTATCTCGCCTGCAGGCTCCAGCGCCTGCTGCTTGATCTCATCAAGCGACAGGCCGTTGTTGCAAAGCTCAATAAACCGCCAGACGTAATTGCGCTGGAGTTGTCCGCGCTTGAGGCCGAGCCAGACGGTGTTGGCGTCGAAAAGATGCCGCGTATCGAGGCGCGTCAGCGTGCTCTCTTCGCGGGTTTCGCTCGCCTGCTCCGCCACCAGGCCGATCCCCAGCCCTAGTTCCACGTAGGTTTTGATGACGTCGGAATCCTGCGCGCTCAGCACGATATCGGGCGTCAGTCCCTTACGGCTAAAAGCTTCGTCGATGCGCGAACGGCCAGTGATGCCCTGCCGGTAGGTGATAAGCGGCCAGCGGCTGATCTCCTCAAGCGTTAGCGGGTTTGCCTGTGTAAGTGGGTGATCTTTTGGCACCAACAGACTGTGATGCCAGCGAAACCACGGATACGCCACCAGCCCAGGATCGGCGCTGAGACGTTCGCTGGCGATGCCGATATCCGCCGTGCCGTTTTGCAGCAGGGATTCAATCTCCTGCGGCGTTCCCTGAATAAGCTCCAGACGTACGTCAGGAAACAGCGACCGAAAGGTTTTGATCACGGAAGGCAGGCTGTAACGGGCCTGCGTATGCGTCGTGGCGATAGTCAGCACGCCGCTGGCGTCGTTGGTAAAGAGATCGGCGAGGCGGCGCACATTGCTGGCCTCGTTAAGGATACGCTCGGCAATCGTCAGCAGCGCTTTGCCAGGCTCAGTCATGCCCAGCAGCCGTTTGCCGCGTCGAATGAAAATTTCGATGCCCAGCTCTTCTTCGAGTTCGCGAATGTGCCGGCTGACGCCGGACTGCGAGGTATACAACATGTTGGCCACTTCGGTGAGATTAAAATCCCGCCTTGCGGCCTCGCGAATAATTTTAAGTTGCTGGAAATTCACAGCGCCCCCAGGAGACAGTCAACATGACGCTATTGTTAAAGTCCCCCGGCGGGCATCACAAATAATAAAAAGCGGTTTGTTATTCCACGGTGGAATATCGCTTAGCCCACCAGCATCAGCTCGCGGTTCTCCAGCGCCGGGCGCGCCACCAGCGACAGCAGAATATCTTTCACCGCCTGCGCCTGGGGCGTTAACGGCAGACGCGAAGAGACATTGAGCGACAGCGGCAGCGTCATCGACGGGCTGGTAATACGCGCGAGCCAGCCGTTTGCCGAACTGGCAAGCGAGCGTGCGGCAGATTCCGGCAGTACCGTCACGCCCATCCCGCTCGCGATAGCGGCGCTGAGCGTCGAGACGGATTCGATTTCGCCGATGATTTTCGCCGTCAGGCGACGCAGCGAAAACGCCTCGTCCACGCGCTTACGCACGGCGCTGTAGTCACGCGGCAGGAAGAGATTCATCTGGGCGACGCTCGCCAGATCCACGCTCTGCCCGGGGCAATCGCGGGTACCGACCAGGAACAGATCTTCTTTAATCAGCGCCTGGCTGGTCAGCCCGGCCACCGGCGCGCGGTCATAGAGCACCGCCATGTCGAGCTGACCGCTCAGCAGTTTGTCATTGAGCGTCGCACCGCTGTCTTCATGAAGGTAGACCAGCACATCCGGCAACTCCGCGCGCACAGCCTGGAGCAGCGGCATGGTGACGGAAGACGCCGCGGTGCCGGGCGCGAGGCCAATCGACACCTGGCCCTGCAAGGTCTGGCCGACGTTATTAACGGCGAGCTGCGCCTGTTCGCACTGGCGTAAAATGGTGCGGGCATGGGCATAAAGGATCTTCCCGGCTTCCGTTGGCGTCACGCCCCGTTTGGTGCGGATCAACAGTTGCTGATCCATCTCCCCTTCGAGCGTCGCGACCTGCTGGCTTAACGCGGGCTGCGCGATGTGCAGCACTTCGGCCGCCTGGGTCAGGCTACCGATATCGACGATTTTTACGAAGTATTTCAGTCGTCTTAAGTTCATTTTGCCTCCTGTACGGAATGCCAGAGCCAATGCCGGCAATGATGTCGTAACAGGTTTTGCAAGATGCTTGCCAGTTTTTGCAAAGCGCGCGCGGCTTATATAAGCGCTTAAATTATAAGAGAAAGCGATAACTTATCGCTTTCGGCGGTTGAAACACTGTTTTGCTTATGCCCCATTAGAGGTATTCCCGCACCATCATGGTGCAACCTCTGCACGCACACGCATTTTGATGGTTTTCTCGGCAAACGAATTTTCTGGCGCGTTCAGGGCTTTACAACGCCAGGCGACCCCGGTACTATGCGCCCCGTTCACACGATTCCTCTGTAGTTCAGTCGGTAGAACGGCGGACTGTTAATCCGTATGTCACTGGTTCGAGTCCAGTCAGAGGAGCCAAATTCAAAAAAGCCCGCTTTTTAGCGGGCTTTTTGCTTTTCTGCTGTGCGTAAGTCTAGGCGCGCCATCCCATTGCCGGCGCGATGTGCTTCAGCACCGATTCAATCACGTGTACGTTATATTCCACGCCCAGCTGATTCGGTACCGTCAGCAGCAGCGTATCCGCTTCGGCAATGGCCTCGTCCTGCTTAAGCTGCTCGATAAGTTTCTCAGGTTCGGCCGCGTAGCTGCGCCCGAAGATGGCGCGGGTTTTCTCATCCAGAAAACCGACTTTATCGCTGTCGTCCCGGCTTGCGCCAAACCAGGCACGATCCCGCTGGTCCATGAGCGGAAAAATACTGCGGCTCACCGATACCCGGGGCGTGCGGGTATGCCCTGCCGCTGCCCAGGCGGCACGGTAAGCGCGAATTTGCTGTGCCTGCTGAATGTGGAATGGCTCGCCGGTTTCATCATCCTTAAGGGTGGAGCTTTGCAGATTCATCCCCAGTTTCGCCGCCCAGACCGCGGTGGCATTGGAGCCAGCGCCCCACCAGATGCGCTCGCGAAGCCCCTCGGACCAGGGTTCAAGCCGGAGCAGACCGGGCGGATTGGCGAACATCGGCTGCGGATTGGGTTTAGCAAACCCTTCCCCGCGCAGCACCTCAAGCAACGCTTCGGTGTGGCGGCGCGCCATGTCGGATTCGTTTTCACCGGCGGCAGGTTCGTAGCCAAAATAGCGCCAGCCATCGATGACCTGTTCCGGCGAACCACGGCTGATACCAAGCTGCAAACGCCCGCCGGAGATAAGATCCGCCGCCCCTGCGCTTTCCGCCATATAGAGCGGGTTCTCATAGCGCATGTCGATAACGCCGGTGCCTATCTCAATATGGCGTGTTCTGGCACCGATGGCGGCCAGCAGCGGAAACGGCGAGGCGAGCTGACGGGCGAAGTGATGCACGCGGAAATACGCGCCATCCGCTCCCAGCTCTTCTGCCGCGACGGCTAAATCGATGGATTGCAGCAGCGCGTCTGCCGCGGTTCGCGTGGCGGACTGCGGCGACGGCGTCCAGTGGCCAAATGACAAAAAGCCGATTTTTTTCATAACGATCCCGTTTTCAGGGCGGGCTGCGCTTGTGCAAAGTGCGCGATGCCCGCCGCGTAGTCTGGTTCAGTGCTCCCACTCTGGACTGATAACGGGCAAGAATAAATGCCATTTGTTTCACATAATGGTTCAAATTTATTGACGGACACCCCTTGAGGGCGTTATCAGGCGTCAACGCCTGGCTTGCAACACTCCAGGAAACAGTGGCGAGCAATGCGGCTGTCTGTCATCCGGTGCGTGAAGCTCGTGACGCGTTCTCATCAGGCCGCGGCCAGCTTACCGGCGGAACACGATTCAGTGCAGGCCTTGCAAAGAGAAAGCCCTGGAAATAGTTAATGCCTGCCGCCGTAAGCCAGCACCACTCCTCCACTTTCTCTACCCCTTCCGCTACCACGGTTATCTCAAGCTCATCGCAGCAGCGGAGAATGCCGTGTACGATGGCCTGTCTCGGGCCGTAAAGATGGATATCGGTAATGATGCTGCGGTCGATTTTAATGATCCCAGGCTGAAAGCGCGTAAGCAGCGACAGCCCGGCAAACCCGGCGCCAAAATCGTCTATCGCGAGATTAATCCCCGCCGCGCGCAACTGGCGGATAGCGTCCTCAAACTCATCAAAGCGCGAGATCACTTCACTTTCGGTGATTTCAACAATCACCTGCTGCGGCAGCAGGCCATGACGCGCGATCTGCGCAAGCAGAATCGCCACCGCGTCCGGCACCTGCACCAGCGAACCGGGCAGCAGGTTAACCGAAATCATATGGCTGCCGATATTCAACGCTTTCGCCAGCGCAAAGGCGACATCTTTAGAGTGGAGGTCGGCTTCATAGAGCGCTTCGCCAGATAATGACGCAAACCAGGCGGCGGGCGAGCCACCGTCAGCGGTACGGATCAACGCTTCGAAAGTTTTAATTTTGCCAGTGAGCGGCTCCACGACAGGCTGCAATGCAAACTGGCAGGTGGCATCGAGCACGACGGGCGCTAAAGCAGGTTGCGAACGCGGCGGCATGAGCCCGACCTGCCAGGCGTCCGGCTGAAACGCCCGGGAGAGCTGCTGGCGATCCGGCAAGCTTAAGAAGGAGCGGATAAATTTATACACCCGCGCTTCACGGGCGAGACTGAACGGCACCACGCTGGAGTCAACCACCGATTTCAGCACCGCGTGCGCTTTAACGCTGCGCAGGTCGAATAGCGTCATCCCGACATTTTCAAAGTGTCGACGCGGGGCATAGTCACGCATCAGCTCCACCACGAAATCGTGCCGCTCATCCTGACTGATGCGCGCGAACAGCGCCTCGACCGAACTCAGTGGCCCTTCCAGCACCTGCAGGAACTGGTCACCATCAAAAACCAGAATGCCGCTGACCTGCATCTGCGCATTACGTGTTTGCGCCTGCCTTACTATGGCGGCAAGGCTTGCCTGGTCGATATCCCCTTTCGCCCGGCTGCGATAAATCAGGGTGGATAGCATCGTTTTCCTGCATTTTTAGGTCATATAAAGTGTCAGTATACCCTGTCGTATTTCGCTGCAATCCGCGAAACAGCCCGCATATATTCTCGCAATGAATGCTATTGCGCCTTTAATCTGCAAAAACATCGACATAGCCGGTAAAAATATTTATTCATAAAATGAATACTTAACAGTGAGCGGATGCCGGCGAACCCGCGGACAGAAAGGGGCAGGCTCAGCGTAATGCGCTTTGCAGACACTTTACAGATTAATGCCATTGCGCCATTCCGTTTAGTTTCATAAACCTGTGCCATCTTATAAGACACAACTGTGCCACGCAGGACAAGGAGACCAGATGAATACCACTACAACATCGCTGACGCCTGATGAGGCGCTCGACAAGCTGGAAGCGTTGTATGATGACGCGGTCAACGCCCTGCGCGACGCTATCAAGGCGTTTATTGACAACGGTACCCTGCCGGACGAAGCCCGCCGGGCTGAAGGTTTGTTTGTCTACCCGCAATTACGGGTGTGCTGGGACGGCGATGCGCGCAAGGCGCAGAAGACGCGCGCCTACGGGCGCTTTACGCATCCGGGCTGCTACACGACCACCATCACGCGTCCGGGGCTGTTTCGCAGCTACCTGCGCGAACAGCTGATCCTGCTTTATGAAGATTACGGCGCGACCATCGAAGTGGGTCCGTCGCAGCATGAAATCCCTTATCCGTATGTGATTGACGGCTCAGCGCTGACGCTGGACCGTTCCATGAGCGCCGGCCTCACCCGCCACTTCCCGACCACCGAGCTGGCGCAGATTGGCGATGAAACCGCCGACGGGATTTTCCACCCGACCGAGTTTTACCCGCTCTCGCACTTTGACGCCCGCCGCGTCGATTTCTCGCTCGCGCGCCTGCGTCACTACACCGGCACGCCGGTCGAGCATTTTCAGCCCTTCGTGCTCTTTACCAACTACACGCGCTACGTGGATGAATTCGTGCGCTGGGGTTGCAGCCAGATCCTCGACCCGGAAAGCCCTTACGTGGCGCTCTCCTGCGCGGGCGGCACCTGGATCACCGCCGATACCGAAGCGCCGGAAGCGGCAATTTCCGATCTCGCCTGGAAAAAACATCAGATGCCCGCGTGGCACCTGATTACCGCCGATGGCCAGGGCATTACGCTTGTGAATATCGGTGTCGGGCCGTCGAACGCGAAAACCATTTGCGACCACCTCGCGGTGCTCCGCCCGGACGTCTGGCTGATGATCGGCCACTGCGGCGGCCTGCGCGAAAGCCAGTCGATTGGCGATTACGTGCTGGCCCATGCGTATCTGCGCGACGATCACGTACTGGACGCCGTGCTGCCGCCGGATATTCCGGTGCCGAGCATCGCCGAAGTACAGCGCGCGCTCTATGACGCCACGAAGCTTGTGAGCAATATGCCGGGCGAAGAGGTGAAACAGCGGCTGCGCACCGGCACCGTGGTGACGACGGACGACAGAAACTGGGAGCTGCGCTACTCTGCCTCAGCGCTGCGCTTTAACCTGAGCCGCGCGGTGGCTATTGATATGGAAAGCGCCACTATTGCCGCTCAGGGGTATCGCTTCCGCGTGCCGTACGGCACCCTGCTGTGCGTCTCGGATAAACCGCTGCATGGCGAAATCAAACTGCCAGGCCAGGCGAACCGCTTCTACGAGGGCGCGATCTCCGAGCATTTGCAGATTGGCATTCGCGCCATTGACCTCTTGCGTGCCGAGGGCGAGCGTCTGCACTCCCGTAAACTGCGCACCTTCAACGAGCCGCCGTTCCGTTGATGGATTCTGGCGCAGCGCGGGCTGCGCCAGGATTTGCAGAATTATTCAGCAAACGGTTCAGCATTTCACATTCAGGCTTTGACAACCCCGAACGGTGCCGTTACTATGCGCCCCGTTCTCGCAATTCCTCTGTAGTTCAGTCGGTAGAACGGCGGACTGTTAATCCGTATGTCACTGGTTCGAGTCCAGTCAGAGGAGCCAAATTTTAGTTCTGAGATGTTTTAGTGAGTCTTAGAGCGTTATAAAACAAACGAACCCGGCACATCTGCTACAGATTGCCGGGTTTTTTGTTTCTGCTGTTTCGGGCACGTTATCGGGCAGCTTACGATTCGATGCCTGCCAGGCGCCTTCGCCAGTGGCATTAACCGATACCGTTGTCCGCAAGATCAAACCCACCGAGAAATCCTTAAGGCTTACCGACAATTCAGGATTGTACCTGCCGCTCTAACCCGACGGCTCAAGGCTCTGATACATGAAGTATCACATCTGCGGAAAAGAGAAAAAGCGAGCGCCCCTGTCCGGATGTTTTCCTGTTTAACGAGTCAACTATTCGATACCGCAAGCGTATATGTATGCGAAGTAGCTGGCCCTGATGCTCATAAGAACGCCCGGATGAAAGAGCCGCGATAGGCTGCGGCGTAAGAACTGGCGCAGTACTTCAATTTTCCAGTGGTATAGGGAACTGGATTATTGAACAAAAAAACACAATACTGTTTTTTGAGAACGGTATGCTATAAACGTTTGAAAATGCAGGGTTTTTATTCCACCATTGCACAACGGATTAATTTAATTGGTGAATCAACTTTTTATATTTAGCTTTTGGGAGATCGTCCTGCGCCAGGTTTACCATCAATGTCACCGTATTTTTGCAGTGGTCTTTGAAGAAATTTTCTTGTTTAAGTTCCTCAAGCACTAACGCACAGTTATCGATGAGTTTGTTGCGAAACGTTCTTAAACTTGCATCCGTTAAAAGTAAGGCGGAATATTCTTCTAATTGTTCCGAAATAATGAAAATTTTATTATAATTTTTATCCTCTGTCCCTTCATATTTCCAATTGGCCGTGGAATATTTATAAAACTCATCTTCATTGTTGTTTTTTGAAAGTGTTTCAAAATGCTCTTTTGTGTTGAATGCAGTCGCAATAAAAGAGGCTTCTTCTGCGGTATATAAACCAAAAGAATTTATAGTTTCATCCGTGTGTTTTCTTATAGTCTCGGTAAAAATTTCTTTTATTATATCTTTTAATTTTTCATTGAAACCGCAAAAATCAAAAGGTGGAATTTTAGGCCTTTTCACAAGACCTTTGACAAAACTTTCAAATGTTTCTGCCAATTCAAAATCAATTTCCTGCGTAGTGTTATTACGCCAGATTCTGGTATGACATATTACTCTTGGTTCCCCCTGCGAACCACACAGAGAATAATCAAGATAGTATTGCTTAGCATATCCGCCGTTGGGCATATGCAGGCCAATGAGAATACCAGAGCTGTATCCTTTTCGTATCCATTTGCTCCAGTCTGACATAAGTGAGAAACGTTTTTCACCACCGATAGCATTCAGAAATTCGCAAATAACAGATTTAATAATTTTCCCGTTAGCATCCTTTTTTTGAAACACATCCCTGCCCAGAATCCCGCCATTATGCCCTTTCATTAAGGCAATGTAAGAGTCTGGTAGTTTAAAGCCTAACTGTTTTTCGCATTGCTGTATTTCTTCATCTGAAACATCCTGACTGATAAAGTCTTTTTTCGACTCAGCATTGTCTTTCCAGAAGCCTTTAAAATCAAAAGCGTTGAACATGTCATTCCTCATAATATGAATTTTTTTACCATCAACCACTCGCCCACCATCAGTACCAGATTCACTATATCACTGCCCCTGGCGAAAACGGGTGCGCATTGATCGGGCCCCCAGAAAAACTGACTCATGTTGGTTACGAAATTCGTTGAATATTAACCACCCACCTCTGTAAAAACAAGATATACATCAAAATTTCAATTGGTAGTCGCGTTTGGGGCTTTATTAAGGGCCTTGCTTCGAAATTTTCAATTAAAATGATTCAAGTTGAATATGATGTGAAACAAGTCGCATCCAGTCAGGGGAGCCAGATTTTAGTTCTGAGATGTTGTAGTGAGTCTTAGAGCGTTATAAAAACAAACGAACCCGGCACGTCTGAACAGCCCCCAGTATTAGATACAATAGTCAGTTAGTAATACCTGTTTTCTTAGTGCCTAATTTCCCATTTCGCCACCGTGCTGCAAACTCTGATGGCGTCTGATAATTCAGTGCTGAATGTGGGACGGCACTCGTTGTAATCCTGCCGCCGGTCATTGATCGTTTTCCTGGCATGAACAATATCGCTGAACCAGTGCTTATTCAGCATTCATCGCTAAATCGTCCGTTAAAACTCTCAATGAATCCGTTCTGCGTTGGCTTACCTGGCTGGATAAGCCGTAGTTCCACACCATGCTCAAAGGCCCATTGATACAGTGCGTGGCAAGTGAACTCCGCCCCTGGTCCGTTCTTATCGTCGCCGGATAGCCCCTAAACAGCGCAAAGCTGACCAGAATACGCGTGACCTGAACGCCTGAAATCCCGAATGCTGCGGTGATCGTCAGGCACTCCTTCGTGAAATCATCCGCACAGGTCAGGCACTTAATCCGGCGACCGCAGGCGAGTGCATCCATGACAAAATCCATCGACCAGGTCAGGTTCGGCGCATCCGGGCGTAAAAGCGGAAGCCGCTCAGTCGCCAGCCCTTTACGACGCCGTCTGCGTTTTAAGCCCAGCCAGAAGAGTGACATTAAAAAGCCCGCATTCTGCGGGCTTTTTGCTTTTCATCGCAGCCTTACATTGCTTTCGGCTGGCCGGGGGGCGCGGGTGAATCCAGCACCACCGGTCGCTTTGGCGGGCGCGGATATTTCTGCAGCCACTTGCCGCTCACCATACGCCAGTAGAAGAAGACGCCGCGCACGGCCCAGTCCAGGAACATCCCGAGCCACACGCCGACCACGCCCATACCGAGCACGATGCCGAGCGTATAACCTGCCACCACGCGACAGCCCCACATGCCAAGCATCGATACCCACATCGCGAAACGCGCGTCGCGCGCGCCCTTAAGCCCGGCGGGCAGCACCCACGACGCCGCCCAGATGGGCATAAACGCGGCGTTGAGCCACAGCAGGACTTTTACCACCTCTTTCACATCCTCTTCATGGGTGTAAAACGATGCGAAGAGCCCGGCAAACGGCGCGCTCGCCCACGCGATGGCAGTCAGCATAAAAGTAGAGAGCCAGAAGACATGCCGCAGCTGGCGTTCCGCCTGGCCAATCTGCCCTTTACCGAGGCGCTTGCCGGTGATAATCGTCGACGCTGAACCGAGCGCATTGCCCGGCAGGTTAATCAGCGCAGCGACCGAGAATGCGATGAAGTTACCGGCGATAACGTTGGTGCCCATCCCCGCGACAAACATCTGCGTCAGCAGCTTACCGCCATTAAACAGCACCGACTCAATGCTCGCCGGCAGCCCGATGCCGAGCACCTCCCAAAGAATATTGAGCTTCAGCGGCGAGAAGTAGCTTTTCAGCGAGATGCGCAGCGCCGGGTTAAAGCCAATCATCAACACGTAAATAATCGCAATGGCGCCGATGTAACGCGAGATGGTGAGCCCAAGGCCAGCGCCGATAAAGCCCAACCCGTCCCAGGAGAAGAGCCCGTAAATTAAAAAGCCGCTGATGACGATATTCAGGATGTTCATCCCGCCGTTAATCAGCAGCGGGATTTTGGTATTGCCCGCGCCGCGCAGCGCGCCACTACCAATGAGGGCGATAGCCGCCGCCGGGTAGCTCCAGGCAGTCAGCTGCAAATAGATAAGCGCCAGTTCTTTGACCTGCGCGGACGCCTCACCGGCCACCACATTGATGATGTATTCGCCAGTCATATGCACCAGCGCCGCCAGCAGCACCGACACTATCGTCATCAGCACCAGCGACTGTCGGGCCGCCGCCCTCGCCCGCTTGCGATCGCGTTTGCCGAGGCTGAACGCCACCACGACCGTGGTCCCTAAGTCGACCGCCGCGAAGAACGACAGCACCACCATGTTGAAGCTGTCGGCAAGCCCTACACCTGCCATCGCCTCTTTTCCGAGCCAGCTTACAAGGAAGGTGCTCAGCACCCCCATCAGCAGCACGCAGGTATTTTCCAGCAGAATAGGCACCGCCAGCGGCGTGATCTCACGCCAGAACAGTACCCGATAGCTTTTACGTTTTTTGTACCAGGGCGTGCGAGCAATTGCCTGGCGAACGGTGGTGGTTACACTCAAAATGGACCTGCGCGCGAAAGTTGAAACCTCATTTCAAATAATGAGTTAGAACCCGCAATCCTGCAAAGGCTTTCCGCACATATTGTCTGAAAATAGCGCGTTATGCTCACAGAACATCCGAACGCGCGATCCGGTGGCAAATGCCATTTGACAATTCGCCCGAGGCCGCTATGATTAGCCTCCACACGATTCCTCTGTAGTTCAGTCGGTAGAACGGCGGACTGTTAATCCGTATGTCACTGGTTCGAGTCCAGTCAGAGGAGCCAGATTTTAGTATTAAGACATCTCAGTGAGTCTTAATGCGTTACAAAAACAATCAGTTAGATTGACCCGGTTGTCCTGATAAGGATTGCCGGGTTTTTTGTCATCTGTAGTTTTTGGGGGCTTAATCGGGAGCCTCACGGTTCGTTGAACGAATGGAGCCCCCCGCTATGGCACCCACTGATACTGCTATCCACAAGCTCATACCCACAGACAAACCCTTCAAACTCGGGGACAGTGCCGGACTGTACCTGCTGATCAAACCCAACGGCTCAAAACTCTGGTATATGAAGTACCGCATTGACGGGAAAGAGAAGAAGCTGGCCTTTGGCCCCTACCCGGATGTTTCCCTGCTTACGGCACGCCAGCTCCGCGATGCGGCACGCAGTAAGTTGAGAAAGAGATAAGCATTAATATAACTCTTAGAGGGTTTGTTTCATACCACGAATAAAGCATGAAGATAATAACTAGCCCAAAGATTACTGAAGAGTTCTTTGGTTTTATAAATGCGGCTAGAAATGTAATGGGAATGACAATATATCTCATATAGAAAACGACAAATCCGAGACTGCGCATAAAACAGGTTGAGGCCAGAACCGGACTCCATCGCTCACAAATCTACGCATGGATGAAAGAAGGCCATTTTCCGCAGTCAATTAAGACAGGCCCTGTCAGTGTGGCATGGCTTGAAAATGAAATTGACAAATGGATTGAGAATACAGTCCGCCTGAGAGCGCTGCGCCCATCGCACAAGAGTAACAACAATGAATAGCAACAAATATAACCTGATTACTATCCCTTGAAAGATTTACGCCCTTTCGGCATGAATCTACGACTCACCCGCAACCCGGACCATGACGAAATCAAAGCCTCAATACGTTTGCGCGGTCCTGAGCATCCCCACATAATCCTGACCACGTAAAGTGGACACAGCTCTAAGCGAAATTCTGGTTTTCAAACTGTTCCGGGCTGAGCCAGTCACAGGCACTGTGGCGACGCCAGCGATTGTCATCGCACTCGATATAATTAAATACCGTCGTTCGTATTATTTCCCGACTGATAAAGCGTTCACCGTGAATGCCTTCGACTTTCAGTGAGCGGAAGAAGTTTTCCGCACAAGCGTTATCATAACAGCAACCCTTTGCACTCATACTACCGCGCAAATTATGCCGCTTCAGCAGCGCCTGATAATCCGCCGGGCAGTACTGCCCGCCACGATCTGTATGGACGATGACATCCTCCGGGCGTTTGCGCTGCCGCGACGGACGCCATCTGTAGCGCATCGCAGGCCAGTTGCGCTGTCATCCGGGAGGACACCGACCAACCGATAACTGCCCGTGACCACAGGTCGATTGCCACGGCAAGGTACAACCAGCCTTCATCCGTACGTAAGCAGGTCATGTCTCCTGACCACTTCTGGTTCGGGCCGCTGGCGTAAGATCCTGTTTCAGCAGATTCTCCGACACCGGCAGACCATGTTCGCGGTAACTGACAGGACTTAACTTCCGTGAAGCTTTCGCTTGCAGCGCCTGACGACGCAGGCTGGCTGCCACGGTTTTCACGTTGAACCGGTAACCTGAGCATGCAGTTCATCGGTCAGGCGCGGTGCCCCGTAACGCTGTTTTGCCCGGCGAAAAGCCTCGTGCACAGCGCTGTCGCAACTCAGACGGAACTGCTGGCGTGAGTTTATCCCCGCGCGTCGCCGATTCCACACATACCAGCCGCTGCGGGCCACCCGGAGCACGCGACACATGGCTTTGATGCTTAACTCAGCCTGATGCTTTCAATAAAGACATACTTCATTTCAGGCGCTTCGCGAAGTATGTCGCGCCTTTGGGAGGATAAGCTTGCCCCACCAGCTGGCGTTTGAGGCGGGCATTTTCAGCGGCGATTTCATTTCCCTGGTCAGAGGATGAGAGCTGTTGCTCCTTTTTACTGCGCCAGTTATAGCGCTGCGATGCATACAGTCTGAGCTTGCGGGCTGTTGCGGCGACACCAATGCGCTCAGCCAGTTTAAGGGCTTCCTGAAGGAATTAAGGTGAGTGCTGCGTGCGGATCTTTTTTATGCTTGATACTGGTTTTTTATGTGAGCTACCTCTGGTTGAGAGTTTATTCACTTAGTCGCGTGTTTACTATTGCTGGGTAGAATCGATGCGCGTTCAGGATAAAACTGAGGCGTTGGACGCCGCGAGCCTGGCTGTAAATAACTAAAGCTTTTCCCATTAAAAAGCCCGCTCAGGCGGGCTTTTCGCTGTGGCGCGCAGCGGTCTGACGTCACGCCGCAGGCATAAAAAAAACCGCCGAAGCGGTTTTTTTCTTTATTCTTCGCCTTTCGGCTCGTGGACTTTCAGCTCGCCCATCGCTTTAAGCTTTTTAGAAATCTCGCGGCGCTCTTTGGAGATTTCGGCGTTTTTGATGATGTAGTCATCAACGCGGTCTTCGTAGTCGCTTTTCATGCTGGCGATGATGCCCTGGATGGATTCCACGCTCATGCCCGGCTTGATGTAGTCGCTCAGGTTATCGAGCAGCAACACGCGCTTCTGGTTGTCACGGATTTTCTTTTCAACGTCCTGGATCTCGCGCTGCAACTTGTTCTTGCGACGGAACAGACGCACGAACTCAAGAACGTCCTGGAATGAAGGTTTGCTGTTTTCCATTTTTACACCCCTGCTGAATATAAGACTCGGATTCGTTAAAACAACCGCATAGCATAAACCTTACTGGCAGCGGCGGTTGATGACAATGGTTTTATCCCGTTCAGGATGCCTGTCACCATCATACTCTGAAACGGTGCTGAATCGAAACAAGCGCCTGCCGTCTGCGGGTTATTTGCGCAGCGCCCGGCAGATCAGCTGCGACAGGCGTTCCAGCTGCTGCGCCAGCTCCATACTTAACCATACATAGCCGTGAATCGGCGTTTCCACCAGATCATTCTGCTGGCCTTCTTTCATAAGCGTGCGCAGCTCCTGCACAATCTCGGCGAGCTTTTCACGGTTCGCCATCACCGGCGACGGGTTGCCCTCGCGCAGCGCCTCGGCAATCGCCGCCAGCGTATTTTCGGTCATCTGCTGCGAATCACGCAGCGTGCGCGCGTTGATCATCAGAAAATGGCTTTCGCGCGAGGCCCACCAGGCGTTAATTTGCATCTCCAGCGTGCAGACCATGTTGCGGCTGGTGGTCTGGATGGCTTCGAAAATGGCGCGCTGAATGTGCGTCTCTTTGCTGGCAGGCGTAATAAACGCGCGCAGCTTCACGACGCTGCCAAGAATTTGCTGTAGCGGCTTATCGAGGCGCGGGCGCTCCACCAGATTCGGCGACAGCCCGGCGTGGTAAATTTTGCCGAAATCGCTGACGAAATTCGCCATCTGGATGCGCCAGTGAATAAACGCGCGCTGCGGCCAGAGGCTGGTGAACAGCATCGCCAGCAGCGAGCCGAAAATCACATCGCCACCGCGCCAGAGCGCGACCAGCATGTCGCCCTGCGGCGCGCCCACCACCACCGAGAGCGTAATGCCGATAAGCAGCGCCTGGTACGGACGCTTGCCGAGCGCCAGGTAACCGCACAGAAACATCGCCAGCGCGCACCACAAGAGCATCGCAGGCAGCAACCAGCCCTCCAGCTGTAACGCTACCAGCCCGAGCGCGGCGCCGAGAATGGTGCCGCCGATACGCTCAAACGCGCGTGGCACGACGTTGCCCCAGAAAGAGATAGGCCCCATCACCACCACCAGCGTAATCAACGGCCAGGTGCCTTCCGGCACGTTCAGCATCCGCACCAGTAAAAAGGTAATGATAAACGCCAGCGCGATGCGCACGCCGTGGACGATGCGGTAATGCTGGTAGAGACGAATTTCGAAAGAGGTAAGCGATTTATCAGCTCGCACGCTAACTTTCCCGTTAATAACCCTGATGAAACGTCGCTTCAGGCGCAACGCCTGAAAATGAGGGGCGCTATTTTCTGATAAAAAACGGGGAAAAGCTGTAATTTTTGGGAAATTCGAGGCGAAAAATCGTGGAATTAACGTTATTTCACCTTTTATTTAACAAAAGCAGCGCACCCGCCGCCAGCACGGGCGCGCGTCAGGGTTATTCGCCGGATGTCTGTACCGGGATATACATATCGATGTCCCAGTAGCCGTCTTTCTTACCGTCGTTAAGATAGATTTCAAAGCACGGGCGCGCCGCCATTTGATAACGGACGTCCTGATGCAGACGTGTAAAGAACGCGAGCCACGGCGTGGCGAAGTCGTTATTTTCAACACGGGCGCGCGCCACGGCATACTGGCCGCCGGGCAAGTCCGTCAGGATAACGCCGACGCTGTTCTCGGGCATCGTGAAATCCGCCGGCACTTCAACCACCGTATCGGCGCGCAGTTTCTCCGGCGCGACCTGCTGCGGATTATCATAGTAGACCGCAATCCAGGCCTGCGGCTGGATATGAAAGTTATCCACCCACATTGTTAACTGCTCAAAGCCCTGCGGCACCGTTTTCTCCCACGGGCCGACCAGATGAAACCCGGCGATTTTTCGCGTGACGATATGCTCGATGGTGTAATCCATGTTCACTCCTCGCTGTTAAAATAGCGAGTATAGTGTGCGGCGCTCACCCGGGCGTCTGTGAGCGCCTTCGCATTGGCAAGAAACGCTTACAGCGTCAGGTGCAGCCAGTCGCCAAAGCGCGAAAAAATACCGCCCTTTTTCACTTTCTCAAGCGTCACCAGCGGCATCCGCGCTATTATCTGATCGCCGTTGTAGAGTTCTATTTCGCCCACTCTTTCATTAGCGTCCAGCGGCGCGTCAAGGCGTTCTCTGTCCAGCAGATATTTCGCTTTCACGTTGGCGAGCTGCGCTTTCGGCAGCGTCAGCCAGAAGTCACGATCGGTCCCGACCGCCACCTGTTCATCTTTGCCGTACCAGACGCGCTCGCTGCCCACTTTTTTGCCTTTCTGGAGGATCTCCACGGTGTCGAACGTCTGCTGGCCCCAGTGGAGAAGTTTGCGCGCCTGATCTTCACGACCTTTCGGGCTGTCGGCGCCCATAATCACCGCGATCAGACGACGTTTACCGTCAACGCTTGAGGCAATCAGGTTAAAGCCCGCCCCGGAGGTGTGGCCCGTTTTCAGGCCGTCAACATTGAGCGTCTTATCCCACAACAGCCCGTTGCGGTTCTGCTGGGTGATGCCGTTCCAGGTCAGGCTCTTTTCACTGTACATATGATAAAACGCCGGCTCACCGTGAATAATGGCGCGCGACAGCACCGCCAGATCGTAGGCGGAGCTGTGCTGCCCCGGCGCGTCCAGGCCGTGGACCGTCTCAAAATGGGTGTCTTTCAGGCCGAGCTTTTGTACGTAGTCATTCATCATCGCGACGAACTGCGGCTGCCCGCCCGCCACGTAATCCGCCAGCGCCACGCAGGCGTCGTTGCCGGAGTCGACAATCAGCCCGCGACTGAGGTCGCGCACCGTGACGCGATCGCCCGCCTTCAGGAACATCAGTGATGAGCCTTCAAAGACGGGGTTATCTTTCGCCCAGGCGTCTTTGCCCACCGTTACCACGTCGTCCGGCGTGATGCGATGGCTGTCGATGGCGCGGTCCACCACATAGCCAGTCATTAATTTGGTCAGGCTCGCCGGGTTACGCTGTTGATGTTCGTTATTCGCCGCCAGTATTTGTCCGGTTGTGTAATCCATTAACACATAGCTACCCGCCACGATGGCAGGCGGCTGTGGCATGGCAGGCGCAGCGGCGTTCGCCTGCGCGGTAATACCGGCCAGCATGATGCAGGAAACGGCAATCATCGGTCTAAATTTCAACAGCATATCCTCAGTAACGTCTTGATGGGGCGCCTTTTTTACGGCAGTTTTTATTTCCTTGCTCCGTTAAATTGCAAGAAAATATGAATAAGATGTGTCTGAACCTCTCTTTTCGCCGGTTTATTTCCCTGTCGATGCCCGGCTGCGGAAAATCTGATAATGCATATTTCACGTACTCTTCCGATTGTGATAAAGGCCGACTCTTTTTAGCCTGGTGACTTTTAAAGGCTGAGGAGAAGGGTATGGCGCAGGGTAAAAGCTGGTCGCCGGAGCTGGAGGGATTACGCGGTCTCGCGTCGTTGTGGGTATTACTGGGGCATATTTGCCTGCTGGTACAGTGCCGCATTCCTCTCTTATATGATCCGGGTATGGGTGTCGATCTGTTTATTTTGCTGTCAGGCTTTCTGATGGCGAAGAATTATCTTGAGCGTCGGGACATTGAGCCCTGGACCAGCAGCCATACCATGCGTAATTTCTGGTTGCGGCGCTTTTTCAGGATTGCGCCGCTCTATTATTTCCTGCTGCTGTTAGCGCTTATTTTCGGCGCCGCGTTTGGCGAATGGCGCGACGTTATCGCACAGGCCTGGCCGTCCACGCAAACCGAGAGCCAGCGCTATGCAGATACGTCCGCAGGTAATATCCTCGCGCATATTTCGTTTGTTTTCGGCGCTATCCCTTATTACTCCTTCCGCACGGTACTGCCGGACTGGAGCATCGGGCTTGAAATGCAGTTCTACCTGCTGTTCCCGTTCATTATGCTGCTGGTGATGCGCTGGGGCTTTTTCGCCGCGTCGTTTGCGGTGATGGTGGGCTGTTTCGCGGCGCGCTGGGCGTTTCCGGGCTATTTCGAGGCGTTCCCGATGCCGTCGATGATCCTGATTAAGCTGCCGCTGTTTGTCGCAGGAATGCTGATTGCCGCCGCCGTGCGCGACAGCCGTCGCCTGTTGCTGCTGCTGGCGTTTCTCGCGCCGGTCATCGCCTGGCAGATGCATATCGCGGTGACGCCAAACCGTCTTATCGCCCAGTGCGTGATGATTGCGGGCCTCGGCGCGCTGCTGTGGCAGGCGCAGGCAGGCTCGCTGTTGCATCAGGCGATGCGCCTGCCGCGCTGGCTCCTGACGCGCCGCGTCAGCCAGTATCTGGGGGATGTCTCGTACTCCGTCTACCTGCTGCATTTGATGATTGTAATCCCGGTCATCGGGATGCTGGTGGAGCACAGCGCGTTCGCGCAGCACGCCTCGCCGGTGCGCCTGTTGATTGCCGCCGCTATCAGCCTGCCTGTCACATACGGGCTGGCGACAGTGCTGTTCCATCGCGTCGAGAAGCCGGGTATCGCGCTGGGCAAGCGTCTGATTACCCGCAAGCCGGTACAGCCGGAGCAGGTATTGCCTTAAGGTCGCTGCCACTTCTTCCTGAGAGGGCTATGGTTTACCATAGCCCTGTTTTTTTACTTACTCTGGATGGTGACCTGGTGTCTGATTCTGCCGCGCAACCGACTTTTCTGTTCCACGACTACGAGACCTTCGGCAAAAGCCCCTCGCTCGACCGCCCGGCGCAGTTCGCCGCTCTGCGCACCGATGAGAATTTTAACGTTCTCGGCGAGCCGGACGTCTTCTATTGCAAACCTGCCGACGATTACCTTCCACAGCCGGAAGCCGTGCTGATAACTGGCATTACGCCGCAGGTCGCCCGCGCGCGCGGCGAGAACGAAGCCGAGTTCGCAAGACGCATCCATGCGCTGTTCACCGTGCCGAAAACCTGCGTGGTGGGCTATAACAACGTGCGCTTCGACGACGAAGTGACACGCAATATTTTCTACCGCAACTTTTACGACCCTTACGCGTGGAGCTGGCAGCACGACAACTCGCGCTGGGATCTGCTGGATGTGATGCGCGCCTGCTATGCGCTGCGCCCGGAAGGGATTGTCTGGCCAGAGAACAGTGACGGCCTGCCGAGTTTCCGGCTCGAACACCTGACGGTCGCTAACGGTATCGAGCACGCCAACGCGCACGACGCGATGGCGGATGTCCACGCCACCATCGCGATGGCGCAGCTGGTGAAAACCCGTCAGCCGCGGATGTTCGATTATCTCTACACCTATCGCAGCAAGCAGAAGCTGGCGACGCTGATTGATATCGTCCAGATAAAGCCGCTGGTACATGTCTCCGGCATGTTTGGCGCCTGGCGCGGCAATACGAGCTGGATAGCGCCGCTCGCGTGGCACCCGGACAACCGCAATGCGGTGATTGTGGTGGATCTGGCAGGGAATATCAGCCCGCTGCTGGAGCTGGACGCCGATGCCCTGCGCGAACGGCTGTATACGCCGAAAGCCGCGCTCGGCGACGACAGCGCGGTGCCGGTGAAGCTGGTGCATCTCAATAAGTGTCCGGTGCTGGCGCAGGCCAATACGCTGCGCCCGGAAGACGCCGAGCGCCTGGGGATCGACCGTCAGCATTGCCTGAATAATCTGAAGGTGCTGCGCGATTCGCCGCAGGTGCGTGAGAAACTGGTGGCGCTGTTTGCCGAGGCGCCCCCCTTCCCGCCCACCAGCAATGTGGATGCGCAGCTCTACGACGGCTTTTTCAGCGATGCCGATCGCGCCGCGATGCGCATTGTGTTGCAGACACCGCCGCAAAACCTCCCGGCGCTGGATATCACGTTCGTGGATAAGCGCATCGAGAAGTTGTTGTTTAACTACCGGGCGCGCAATTTTCCCGGCACGCTCAGCGAGCCGGAACAGCAACGCTGGCTTAACCACCGTCGTGATGTGTTTTCACCGGAATTCCTGCAGGCTTACGCGCAGGAGTTAGAGATGCTCTACAACCAGTATGAAAGCGATAAAGAAAAAACGGCGCTGCTAAAAGCGCTGTATCAGTACGCGCAGGAGATTGTCGGGTAAACCCGGGGGCGGGACAGGCAGGGGAGGTACGCCAGCCCTTCTCCACCCCTTATCCAGTGAGACGCTCACGCGCAGGATCAGCGAAGCCGCACCCGCCAAAGTGAACCCGCCGCAAAACAAAAAAGGCTCCCCGAGGGGAGCCTTTTTTCGTGTGCCTTGGGGCAACTTACGCGATGTCTTCGCGGTACTGCGGAACCGGGTTACGGAAGCTGCGGGTTACGCACGCCAGATAAACCACACCGATACCCGCCCAGATCAGGCCCAGCACCATGGAGCTTTCTTCCAGGTTCAGCCACAGCGCGCCGACGGTCAGTGCGCCGCACACCGGCAGCAGCAGGTAGGTGAAGTGGTCTTTCAGCGTCTTGTTGCGGCCTTCGCGGATCCAGAACTGCGAAATCACAGACAGGTTCACGAAGGTGAACGCCACCAGCGCACCGAAGTTAATCAGCGCGGTCGCCATCACCAGGTCGAAGTTAATCGCCATCAGCGCAATCGCGCCAACCAGCACCACGTTCAGCGCCGGGGTGCGCCATTTCGGATGCACGTAGCCAAAGAAGCGGTTCGGGAACACGCCGTCACGGCCCATCACATACATCAGACGCGCCACGCCTGCATGCGCCGCCATACCGGAAGCCAGCACGGTAATGGTGGAGAAAATCAGCGCGCCCACCTGGAAGGCTTTGCCCGCGACATACAGCATGATTTCCGGCTGAGACGCATCCGGCTCTTTAAAGCGCGAGATATCCGGGAAGTAGAGCTGGATAAAATAGGTCGAGAAAATAAAGATCAGGCCGCCAATCAGCGCGGTCAGGAAGATAGCGCGCGGGATAACGCGACCAGCGTCTTTGGTTTCTTCCGACAGGTTGCTGATGCCGTCAAAGCCGGTAAACGAGAAGCACAGAATGGTCGCCCCGGTGATCATCGGGATGACGTGCGCATTCTCAGACCAGAACGGACGGGAGCTTGCCAGCGTACCGGCGCCTTCGCCGTGAGACACGCCGTAAATCACCATGCCCAGAATCACGGCGATCAGGATAACCTGCAGCACCACGATAATGGTGTTGAAGTTCGCCACGCCTTTAAGGGTACGCATGTTGAAAACGGTCATGAACGCGACCAGCAGCACCACGAAAATCCACGACGGGATCTCCGGCACCAGCGCTTCAAAGTAAATTTTCGCCAGCAGGATGTTGATCATCGGCGCGAACAGGTAATCGAGCAGCGACGACCAGCCCACCATGAAGCCCACGGTCGGGTTAATCGCTTTCTGAGCGTATGTATAAGCGGAGCCGGCCGACGGGAAGCGGCGCACCAGTTTACCGTAGCTCAGCGCGGTAAAGAGGATGGCGACCAGCGCGAAGGCGTAGGCGGTCGGCACATGGCCATCCGTCAGGCCAGATACAATACCGAATGTATCGAACAGCGTCATAGGCTGCATATAGGCAAGGCCCATCATGACAACCGGAATCAACGTAAGCGTTTTACGTAATTCCACGCGAGAGGTTTTTGGAGTTGCATTAAGCGACATAATTATTCTCCTTTACGGTGAACATCGCCGCATAAGCGAAAAATTGCCCCATTTTCTGTATTCCTCAGCGACAACAACTGTCGGATTTTAAGTAAGTATCTATCCGGTACGAAGCCCGGCCTCTTGAATTTAATTACGATGCTCTTGACTGCAAAAAAATAACCGACGCGTTGAACGTCGGTTAATCATCTCATTTTGCAGGGCGCGTATTTTGCACCACTTTAAGGCACGATGACAAGATGTTGAGACCTTCTGTCACAATTTCTTTCTCCGCGGTGAGCGGGATAAGAAAACGGATGACGTTCGCCCGTACGCCGCAGGTCAGTAAAATCAGCCCCTGACGCCCCGCCTCCTGCACCAGTTGCTGGGTTAACTCTTTGTCAGGACGCTGGCTGTCGCGCTCATGCACCAGCTCCATCGCCACCATCGCGCCAACGCCGCGCACGTCGCCGATAAAATCATAAATTTCGGCAAACTCACGCAGGCGGTCAGTCAGCAGTTCGCCCTGCGCCACTGCCCGCTCGTTCAGCCGTTCCCGCGCGATAATATCGGTCACCGCCAGCGCGGCGGCGATGCTGACCGGCGAACCGGCGTAGGTGCCCCCAAGCCCGCCCGGCAGCGCTTTATCGAACAGCGCCTTTTTGCCCACCAGCGCCGAGAGCGGAAAACCGCCCGCCAGGCTTTTCGCCATGGTAATGAGATCCGGTTCAACGCCTGCGTGTTCGATGGCGAAAGTTTTGCCGGTGCGGCAAAAACCACTCTGGATCTCATCGACAATCAGCACAATGCCGTGCTTATCGCACAACGCGCGCAGCTGTCGCATGAATTCCGCCGACGCGGCGTAAAACCCGCCCTCGCCCTGTACCGGCTCGATAATAATGGCAGCGACTTCGTCCGGCGCGACGTCGGCGGCGAAAATCCCGGCGAGCGACGCCAGCGCCTGGGTGTCGCTTACGCCCAGGTAGGCCGCCGGATACGGCGCGTGATAGATACCCGCCGGGAACGGGCCATAACCCTTTTTATACGGCTGCACTTTACCGGTGAGCGCCATGCCAAGCAGCGTGCGGCCATGAAACGCGCCACGAAAGGCAATGACCGCCGAGCGGCCGGTCGCGATACGCGCGACCTTGATAGCGTTTTCCACCGCCTCGGCGCCGGTCGAGAGAAACAGCGTCTGGCAGGGCTCGCTGATGGGCGCAAGCGTATTCAGCCGCTCCGCAAGCTCAACGTAATTGCCGTAAGGCGTCACCTGAAAACAGGGATGCGTGAAGTTATCGAGCTGCGCTTTCACCGCGTCCATGACCGCCGGGTGGTTATGCCCGGTGTTGAGCACCGCAATCCCCGAGGCGAAATCGATATAGCGCCGCCCCTCGACATCCCAGATCTCCGCATTTTTCGCCCGCGCCACATACACCGGCAATGCGTTGCCCACGCCCTGCGGCACCGCGCGCTCACGCCTCTCCTGCCACTGCTGATTGCTTTGCATCTTTGACTCCTGTGCGCAAAAAGCCTCCGCCCGGAAAGACGGAGGCCATACTATTCTCATTGGTATGTTATGGGGCGCGCTGAAAAGCGCCTGTCGGGCGGTTCTGCATCATGAGGACGTGGCGAAAACCGCTCAAATAACGCCCGTTATCAAACCATAGCTCAAGGCGAAGGTTCCGCCAGAGCGCCCGCACGGAAAGTTGACCCGCTGCGAATGCTCAACTACAGGATCTGTATCCCGGCAAAACAGGCGAAGCACCATGGGCGTAACCACACCGCCATTGATTGGCGTATTGATGTGTCAAAGTAATCAGGAAGGACAGTTGATCCTGACGGTGGAAAATCTCTATCTGGCCCCGCTGTACCACGCAGGTGCCGTAGCGGTGCCGCTTCCTCATCATCTGGCGGACGATCCGCTCTCTCTGGCGGCGGCGTTAAAATCGCTAAGCGGCCTTTTTCTCCCCGGCAGCCCGTGCAATATCGAGCCGCACCACTACGGCGAAGAGGCGCAGGAGAGCAGTAACGATCCGGGGCGCGACAAGCTCGCGCTGATGCTCGTGCGCCATGCGCTTAACACCGGCCTGCCGCTGCTCGGCTCATGCCGCGGCGTGCATGAAATGGTGGTCGCCACCGGCGGCAAGCTCTGGCGACAGCTGCATAACGTTGAAGGGCTACGGGAACATGAAGTAAACCCGAGCGGCAGCCCGGAGGAGAAATTCGCGCCCGTCCACGGGCTTGAGATTATGTCCGGCGGCTGGCTCGACAGTTGGGTAACGCCAGGGGAGCCCGTTCGCGTGAATACGCTGCACCAACAGGGGATACGCGAGGTCGGGCCTGACGTGTTTATCGAAGCGCGCGCCGACGACGGGCTGATTGAGGCGATAAGCATTCCGGATCACCCCTTCGCCTTCGGCGTGCAGTGGCACCCGGAATGGGGCGCGCTGCGCGATGAACCGCTCTCGAAACAGATCTTCGACGCCTTTGTGGCGGCCTGCCGTGTCTGGCAGGCCGACCATCAGGCGCTTACGCCATTGGCATAACCAGCGGGTCCGGGTAGAGATACTCGAACCCCAGCTCATGACAGATCCGGTTGCCGTCGATGAGTTTGCCTTTGCTGCCCACGGGGCTGTCGCTAAAGCGCGGCGGCTCCAGGCCAAGCTGGCGCGCCATTACCGGGTAAAACTCGGCGCGTGCCGGGTGCTGCGGGGCGCACAGGTTATAAATATGGCCGCCCTTCGGCGCCTGCAAGAGGAGGCTAATGGCGCCGATCACGTCCTCAAGATGCACGAGATTGACGCCATGTCCGCCGTTTGGCGCGCTTTTACCGGCAAAGAAACGCCCCGGATGGCGCCCCGGCCCTACGAGCCCGGCGAGGCGCAGAATATCGACCGACGTGCCCGGCAGATGGTGCAGCCACTGCTCCAGCTCTTTTAACACGCGCCCGCTTTCGGTTACCGGATTGAGCGGCGATGTCTCTTTGCACAGGCCGTCCGCTTCGCCGTAGACCGAGGTAGAGCTGGTAAAAATAATACGCGGGATCTGGTGCGCCAGCGCGCTGTCGACCACCTGCTGCACTGCCTGTAAATAGTATTCGCCGTTGCCGCCGGTTCGCCGCGCGGGCAGCGTTACCACCAGCGCGTCGGCGTTAAAGAGCGCCTCCAGATCGTCGCTGTCGCACACCATTTCCGGCAGCAGCTCAAGCTGATAGCTTTCGATGCCGCACATACGCGCGGCCTCCACGCCGTCGGCGGTGGTTTTACTGCCAGCGACCTGCCAGCCACGGGCGTTAAGCGCGAGCGCCAGCGGCATCCCCAGCCATCCTAATCCGACAATCGCGACCTTTTTCATCTCGTTCTCCTGCTCCGTTTACGCCTGCGTCTTTTCAGGCTACGCCAGCCGCCGCAGGCTGACAATTCATGTAATGAATATGAAAGGTTTTAATGATGAAAAAAAGCCCTTGCCTTCTCTGCCCGGTATGGTTTACGGTTAAGACAGGTTTGAATAAGCATTCATCAAGAGAATTTTATGACACGCGTTCAGTTTAACAACCATCACCATCACCATCATCCTGATTAGTCTTTCAGGCGATGTGTGCTGGAAGACGATCGGATCTTCCAGTGGTGCATGAACGCTAAGAGAGCCCCCGGAAGATCACACTTCCGGGGGCTTTTTTTATTGGGCGTTTGCAGGCGAATTTCACGAGAAAACAAGGATAAGGCGAGATGACAGACAACAACCGTTTACGCATAGCTATTCAGAAATCAGGCCGTTTAAGCGATGATTCACGCGAACTGCTGGCCCGTTGCGGCATAAAAATTAATCTCCACACCCAGCGTCTGATTGCGCTGGCGGAGAATATGCCGATCGATATCCTGCGCGTGCGCGATGACGATATTCCGGGCCTGGTGATGGATGGCGTGGTCGATCTCGGCATCATCGGCGAAAACGTGCTGGAAGAAGAGCTGCTCACCCGCCGCGCGCAGGGCGACGACCCGCGTTACTACACGCTGCGTCGTCTCGACTTCGGCGGTTGCCGTCTCTCGCTCGCCACGCCGGTGGACGATATCTGGGAAGGCCCGGAAAGCCTGAATAACAAACGTATCGCCACGTCTTACCCGCACCTGCTCAAGCGTTATCTCGATCAGAAAGGCGTACAGTTTAAATCCTGCCTGCTGAACGGCTCGGTGGAGGTCGCCCCGCGCGCCGGGCTTGCCGACGCCATCTGCGATTTAGTCTCCACCGGCGCGACCCTTGAGGCCAACGGCCTGCGCGAAGTAGAGGTGATTTACCGCTCCAAAGCCTGTCTTATCCAGCGCGACGGCGAGATGCCTGCCGTTAAGCAGCAGCTTATCGACAAACTGCTGACCCGAATTCAGGGCGTTATCCAGGCGCGCGAATCGAAATACATCATGCTGCACGCGCCAACCGAGCGTCTTGATGAAGTGATCGCCCTGCTGCCGGGCGCAGAACGCCCGACCATTCTGCCGCTGGCGGGCGATCAGCAGCGCGTGGCGATGCATATGGTGAGTAGCGAAACCCTGTTCTGGGAAACCATGGAGAAGCTCAAGGCGCTGGGCGCAAGCTCCATTCTGGTACTGCCGATTGAGAAGATGATGGAGTAATCGCCATGACGTTTAACACGATCATCGACTGGAACACCTGTAGCGCCGCACAGCAGCGCGAGCTGCTGATGCGTCCGGCTATTTCAGCTTCAGAGAGCATTACCCGCACCGTGGCCGATATTTTAGATAACGTCAAAGCCCGGGGCGACGCGGCGCTGCGTGAATACAGCGCGAAGTTTGATAAGACCGACGTCACCGCATTGCAGGTGAGCGCGCAAGAGATTGACGCCGCCGCCGCGCGCCTTGACGACAACGTAAAACAGGCGATGGCGGTCGCGGTGGCGAACATTGAAAAATTTCACCGCGCCCAGCAGCTCGCGACGGTTGATGTGGAAACCCTGCCCGGCGTGCGCTGCCAGCAGGTGACGCGCCCCGTGGCGTCGGTCGGCCTTTATATACCTGGCGGCTCCGCGCCGCTTTTCTCCACCGTCCTGATGCTGGCGACGCCTGCGCGCATCGCGGGCTGTCAACGCGTCGTACTCTGCTCGCCCCCGCCCATCGCCGATGAAATTCTCTATGCCGCGAAGCTCTGCGGCGTGCAGGAAGTGTTTCAGGCCGGCGGCGCGCAGGCGATTGCCGCCCTCGCCTTTGGCACCGAAAGCGTGCCGAAAGTGGCCAAAATTTTCGGGCCGGGCAATGCCTTTGTGACGGAAGCCAAACGCCAGGTGAGCCAGCGTCTTGACGGCGCGGCGATTGATATGCCCGCCGGGCCTTCCGAGGTGCTGGTGATTGCCGACAGCGGCGCGACGCCGGATTTCGTCGCCTCCGATCTGCTTTCGCAGGCCGAGCACGGGCCGGATTCGCAGGTGATTTTACTGACGCCGGACGCCGCGATGGCGCAGGCGGTCGCCGACGCCACCGCCCGCCAGCTGGAGGCGCTGCCGCGCGCCGACACCGCGCGTCAGGCGCTCGCGGCAAGCCGCCTCATTGTGGCGCGCGACCTCGCGCAGTGTGTCGCTATCTCTAACCAGTATGGCCCGGAGCACCTGATTATTCAGACCCGGAATGCGCGTGAACTGGTGGACGACATCACCAGCGCCGGTTCAGTATTTTTAGGCGACTGGTCGCCGGAATCCGCAGGCGATTACGCCTCCGGCACCAACCATGTGCTGCCGACGTATGGTTACACCGCCACCTGTTCAAGCCTCGGGCTGGCGGATTTCCAGAAGCGCATGACTATCCAGGAGCTGACGCCCGCCGGGTTTTCCGCACTCGCCGACACCATCGAAACCCTGGCGGCGGCAGAACAGCTTACCGCCCACAAAAACGCCGTGACGCTGCGCGTGGCCGCCCTGAAGGAGCAAGCATGAGCATTGAAGAACTGGCGCGCGAGAACGTGCGCAATCTGACGCCCTATCAGTCTGCGCGCCGTCTCGGCGGCAATGGCGATGTCTGGCTGAACGCCAATGAATACCCGCAGGCGGTGGAATTTCAGCTCACCGCGCAGACGCTCAACCGCTACCCGGAGTGTCAGCCGAAGCAGGTTATTGAGCGTTACGCGCAGTACGCAGGCGTCAAACCGGAGCAGGTGCTGGTCAGCCGCGGCGCGGATGAAGGCATTGAACTGTTGATCCGCGCGTTCTGCGAGCCAGGCCGCGACGCGGTGCTCTACTGTCCGCCGACCTACGGCATGTATAGCGTCAGCGCCGAAACCATGGGCGTTGAGTGTCGCACCGTGCAGGCCATCGACGGCTGGCAGCTCGACCTCCCGGCTATCGCTGAACAGCTCGACGGCGTAAAAGTGATTTTCGTCTGTAGCCCCAATAACCCGACCGGCCAGTTGATCAAGGCGCAGGATCTGCGCGTGCTGCTGGAGATGACGCGCGACAACGCTATCGTAGTGGCGGATGAGGCTTATATTGAGTTTTGCCCGCAGGCGACGCTCGCCGGTTGGCTTGGCGAATACCCGCACCTGGTCGTGCTGCGCACGCTTTCCAAAGCCTTCGCGCTCGCCGGGCTGCGCTGCGGCTTTACGCTCGCCAGTGAAGAAGTCATCAACCTGCTGCTGAAAGTGATTGCGCCCTACCCGCTCTCCACGCCGGTGGCGGATATCGCCGCCCAGGCCCTGAGCCCGCAGGGCATCGCCGCGATGCGCGAACGCGTGGCGCAGGTGCTGGTTAACCGCCAGTTCCTGATTGCTGGCCTGCGCGAGACCCCGTGCGTCGAGGCGATTTTCGACAGCGAAACCAACTATGTGCTGGCGCGCATCACGGCCTCCAGCGCGGTATTTAAATCGCTGTGGGATCAGGGCATTATCTTACGAGACCAGAACAGACAACCGACACTCAGCGGGTGCCTGCGCATTACCGTCGGCACCCGTGAAGAGTGCCAGCGCGTGATTGACGCCCTGCGTGACCAACCCGGCCTTGCGGCCACGGAGCGAGTATGAGCCAGAAGTATCTCTTTATTGACCGCGACGGCACCCTGATTGCCGAGCCGCCGGAAGATTTCCAGGTGGACCGCTTTGACAAGCTCGCCTTTGAGCCGGACGCGATCCCGGTGCTGCTGCAACTGCAAAAAGCGGGCTTTAAGCTGGTGATGATCACCAATCAGGACGGCCTTGGCACCGACAGCCTGCCGCAGGCGGATTTCGACGGCCCGCATAATCTGATGATGCAGATTTTCACCTCTCAGGGCGTGCTGTTTGAAGACGTGCTGATCTGTCCGCACTTCCCGACGGACAACTGCGACTGCCGCAAGCCGAAAGTGAAGCTGGTGGAGCGTTATCTGGCGCCGGGCGTGATGGATGCGGCGAACAGCTATGTGATTGGCGACCGCGCCACCGATGTGGAGCTTGCCGATAACATGGGCATTACCGGACTGCGCTACAGCCGCGCCGACCTGAACTGGCCGGCCATCGCCGAGCGCCTGACGCGCCGCGACCGCTACGCGCACGTTGAGCGCAACACGCGTGAAACCCAGATTGACGTTAAGGTCTGGCTGGATCGCGAAGGCGGCAGCAAAATCAACACCGGCGTCGGCTTCTTTGATCATATGCTTGACCAAATCGCCACCCACGGCGGCTTTCGTATGGAAATCACGGTAAAGGGCGATCTCTATATCGACGATCACCATACCGTCGAAGATACCGGCCTGGCGCTGGGCGAAGCCCTGAAGCTCGCGCTCGGCGACAAGCGCGGCATTAACCGTTTCGGCTTCGTCCTGCCGATGGACGAATGTCTGGCGCGCTGCGCGCTCGATATTTCCGGCCGTCCGCACCTCGAATATAAAGCCGAGTTCACCTACCAGCGCGTGGGCGATCTCAGTACCGAGATGGTCGAGCACTTCTTCCGCTCGCTCTCGTACACCATGGCCGTCACGCTGCACCTGAAAACCAAAGGCAAAAACGACCACCACCGCGTGGAGAGCCTGTTTAAAGCCTTTGGCCGCACCCTGCGTCAGGCGATCCGCGTCGAAGGCGATACCCTGCCCTCATCAAAAGGAGTGCTGTGATGAACGTGGTGATTCTGGATACCGGCTGCGCGAACCTGCATTCGGTGCAGTCCGCGGTGCGCCGCCACGGCTATGAGCCCGTGGTAAGCCGCGACCCGGATCTGGTGCTGCGCGCCGATAAGCTGTTTCTGCCAGGCGTCGGCACCGCCGAGGCGGCGATGAACCAGATAATCGAGCGCGATCTGGTGGATTTAATTAAGGCCTGCACTCAGCCAGTTCTGGGGATCTGCCTTGGTATGCAACTGCTCGGCAGCCGCAGCGAAGAGAGTAACGGCGTCGACCTGCTGGGCATTATCGACCAGCCGGTGCCGAAAATGACCGATCACGGCCTGCCGCTGCCGCACATGGGCTGGAACCGCGTCTCTGCCAAAGCGGGCGACCGGCTGTTTCGCGGCATTGACGACGGCGCCTGGTTCTACTTCGTGCACAGCTACGCCATGCCGGTAAACGAGAATACGATTGCGCAGTGCCACTACGGCGAGGCATTTACCGCCGCAGTGCAGAAAGATAACTTCTGGGGGGTGCAGTTCCACCCGGAGCGTTCGGGAGCTGCGGGCGCGCAGCTGCTGAAAAACTTCCTGGAGATGTAAATGATTATTCCCGCTCTGGATTTGATTGACGGTAATGTGGTGCGCCTGCATCAGGGCGATTACGGTAAGCAGCGCGATTATGGCCGCGATCCGCTGCCGCGCCTGCAGGAGTATGAAGCGCAGGGCGCGCAGCTGCTGCACCTGGTGGATTTGACCGGCGCGAAAGATCCGGCGAAGCGCCAGATCCCGCTGATTCAAAAGCTGGTGGCAGGCGTGAACGTGCCCGTTCAGGTTGGCGGCGGCGTGCGTCGCGAAGAGGACGTGGCGGCGCTGCTGGAAGCCGGTGCGGCGCGGGTGGTGGTTGGCTCAACGGCGGTGAAAACCCCGCAAGAGGTGCAGCGCTGGTTTGCGCGTTTCGGCGCCGACGCGCTGGTGCTGGCGCTTGATGTGCGCATCGACGAGACGGGCAGCAAGCAGGTCGCCGTCAGCGGCTGGCAGGAGAACTCCGGCGTGTCGCTGGAAACGCTGGTGGAGAGCTATCTGCCGTTCGGCCTTAAACATGTGCTGTGCACGGATATCTCTCGCGACGGCACGCTGTCCGGTTCAAACGTGGCGCTGTATGAAGAAGTCTGCGCGCGTTACCCGCAGGTGGCGTTTCAGTCCTCCGGCGGCATCGGCGAGCTTTCGGATATCCGCGCGCTGCGCGGCAGCGGTGTGGGCGGCGTGATCGTTGGCCGCGCGCTGCTGGAAGGCAAATTTAACGTAACGGAGGCGATCCAATGCTGGCAAAACGGATAATTCCCTGTCTTGACGTGCGCGACGGGCAGGTCGTCAAAGGGGTACAGTTTCGCAATCACGAAATCATTGGCGACATCGTGCCGCTCGCGAAACGCTATGCCGAAGAAGGCGCCGATGAGCTGGTATTCTACGATATCACCGCCTCCAGCGACGGTCGTGTGGTTGATAAAAGCTGGGTGACCCGCGTCGCGGAAGTTATCGATATCCCCTTCTGCGTGGCGGGCGGCATTAAAACGCTGGACGACGCGGCGCAAATCCTCTCTTTCGGTGCGGACAAAATTTCCGTCAACTCCCCGGCGCTGGCGGACCCGACGCTTATCACCCGTCTTGCGGATCGCTTCGGCGTGCAGTGCATCGTGGTCGGCATCGATACCTGGTTTGACGAGCAGACCGGCAAATATCACGTCAACCAGTACACCGGCGATGAGAGCCGCACCCGCGTCACCCAGTGGGAAACGCTGGAGTGGGTCAAGGAAGTACAGCAGCGCGGCGCGGGCGAAATCGTGTTGAATATGATGAACCAGGACGGCGTGCGTAACGGCTATGACCTTGTGCAGCTCAAAAAAGTGCGCGAGGCGTGCCGCGTGCCGCTCATTGCCTCTGGCGGCGCGGGCACGATGGAACATTTCCTTGAGGCGTTCCGCGAGGCGAACGTCGACGGCGCGCTGGCCGCGTCGGTGTTCCACAAACAGATTATTAATATTGGCGAGCTGAAAACGTTTCTGGCTCAGCAAGGCGTGGAGATACGGGTGTGTTAACAGAACAACAGCGGGCCCAACTGGACTGGGCGAAAACGGACGGACTGCTGCCAGTCGTGGTGCAACATGCGGTTTCCGGCGAAGTGTTGATGCTGGGATATATGAATGAAGACGCGCTGCGCGAAACCGAGCAGCGCGGCAAAGTGACGTTTTTCTCACGTACTAAAGGACGCCTGTGGACCAAAGGCGAGACGTCCGGTCATTTTCTCAATGTTGTCAGCATCACGCCGGACTGTGATAACGATACGCTGCTGGTGCTGGCAGACCCGATTGGCCCGACCTGCCATCTCGGCACTTCCAGTTGCTTTGGCGACGCGCACCACCAGTGGCATTTTCTGTACCAGCTCGAAGAGCTGCTGGCCGCGCGGAAAACCGCCTCGCCGGACAGCTCTTACACCGCGAAGCTCTACGCCAGCGGCACCAAGCGCATCGCGCAGAAAGTCGGTGAAGAAGGCGTGGAAACGGCGCTTGCCGCCACCGTTCGCGATCGTGACGAGCTGGTGAATGAAGCATCTGACCTGGTTTATCACCTGCTGGTACTGCTACAGGATCAGGAGCTCGATTTAAGCGCGGTGATTGAAAACCTGCGAGGAAGGCATAAATAAGCCCCGGTTAACATGCAATAAAAAAGGCCGCGTGATGCGGCCTTTTTCTTTTCGCCAGATTAACGCACCTGACGGCTGTTGTGCTCGCGCAGCGCGTTGCGCCCCAACACGATGCCGGCGCCAATAAGGCCGCCCAGCAGCACCGAAAGCACCAGCACCAGCGCGCGTTTTGGACTGTCGCGACGCAGCGGCTCGGTCGGCTTCATTACGTAGCGGTACGCGTGAAGCGAGGATTCATCGATTTTCAGCTTGGAGATATCCAGCAGGTTCTGTTTGGTCTGGTAATACGCATCAGAGAAAACCAGCGGGCGCGTCGCTTCGTTTTTGATCATTGAAGAGAGCGCTTCGCTGCCTAACAGAAACAGCGTGTCCTGCGTTACTTCCTGCGCCTGCGGCATTTGGGGAGACGTCACGTTCGATTCCTGGGCGAACTTAAGCGCTTCGGCAATCTGCTTGATGCGCAGATCTTTCTGCTCCTGCGCCACTTTCTCCTGCGTTGAGAGCGATTCCTGCAACTCTTTAGCGCGCGCCGTTACGTTATCAGTAAGGTCTTTATTTAGCTCTTTCGCGATCTGCTCATCCACCTGCTGAATGTATTCCGCCAGTTTTTTCTGCGCGGCCTGAGGCGTTTGCGCCTGATAGGTGACTTTCAGCGGCAGCGGCTGCCCTTTCACTGCCATATCGATGGTCAGCTGTTCCGGCTCTTGCTGGTTTTGCAGCGTCTCCGTCAGCGCGGAAAACGCGGAGCTGAAGCGCCCGACCACGCGCTGCTGTACGTCAGTGACGTTCGGCGCGGCGTTGCCATAAAGGATATTCATCGCGTTGTTGTAACTGGCGATCTGGCCGGCGTCCGGCATCGTTACGATGGCCGTCGACGTCCATTTTTCTTTGGCGACGAAAAGATAAAGTACCGCCAGAACAATCATTACGATGACCGTCGCAATGATGGTGAGACGTCCCCGCCAGAGCTGCATCAGCAGGTCGATAAGGTCAATCTGTTCCGGGTTCCCATTGCTGTGGTGAATAGCGCCACCCTGAAATTCTTTGCTCATAGAGTCCTTGTTTGTCATCTAATTATTATGAGAAAGCCACACCAGCCATGAGTGTAGATGCAAGGCGTTATGATTGCATAACGAAGCGTGAATGTGGCTTGGGAAAATACTGAAAAACAAAGCGCTTACTGGCTTCCCTCGCGGTTCGCGGCGGTCGTCAGGCATAAAAAAAGCCCGGCGCAACCACCGGGCTTGTCTTATTAAAAGGAAACGTTATTCCATCCACTCGGTATGGAAGACGCCTTCTTTGTCGGTGCGCTTGTAGGTGTGCGCGCCGAAGTAGTCACGCTGCGCCTGGATAAGGTTCGCCGGCAGCACCGCGGAACGGTAGCTGTCGTAGTACGCGATGGCAGCGGAGAAGGTCGGGGTCGGGATGCCATTCTGCACAGCATAAGCGACGACATCACGCAGCGCCTGCTGGTAATCGTCCGCCGCTTTTTTAAAGTACGGCGCCAGCAGCAGGTTCGCGATGGATGGATTTTCTGCATAAGCGTCGGTGATTTTCTGCAGGAACTGGGCGCGAATAATGCAGCCTGCGCGGAAAATCTTCGCGATTTCGCCGTAGTTCAGGTTCCAGTTGTGCTCTTCAGACGCGGCACGCAGTTGGGAGAAGCCCTGCGCGTAAGAAACGATTTTACCGAGATACAGCGCGCGGCGGACTTTCTCAATGAACTCGCCTTTATCGCCTGCGAACGGTTTCGCCTGCGGGCCGCTCAGCACTTTAGAGGCGGCAACACGCTGCTCTTTCAGGGAGGAGATATAGCGCGCGAATACGGATTCAGTGATGAGGGACAGCGGTTCGCCGAGATCCAAGGAGCTCTGGCTGGTCCATTTGCCGGTGCCTTTGTTGGCCGCTTCGTCAAGAATGACATCAACCAGGTAGTTACCGTCTTCATCTTTTTTGGTGAAGATATCTTTGGTGATATCGATCAGGTAGCTGCTGAGCTCGCCTTCGTTCCACTCAGAGAAGGTTTTTGCCAGCTCTTCGTTGGAGAGGTTCAGGCCGTGCTTCAGCAGCGAGTAGGCTTCTGCAATCAGCTGCATATCGCCGTATTCAATACCGTTGTGCACCATTTTGACATAGTGACCGGCGCCATCCGGACCGATGTAAGTCACGCACGGCTCGCCTTCGGCAACGGCTGCGATCTCTTTGAGGATCGGCGCAACCAGCTCATAAGCTTCTTTCTGGCCGCCAGGCATGATGGAAGGGCCTTTCAGGGCACCCTCTTCGCCACCGGAAACGCCGGTGCCGATGAAGTTGAAACCTTCTTCGGAGAGTTCGCGGTTACGGCGAATGGTGTCCTGGAAGAAGGTATTGCCACCATCAATAATGATGTCGCCTTTTTCCAGATACGGCTTCAGGGAGTCGATGGCTGCATCCGTACCCGCCCCGGCTTTTACCATCAGCAGGATGCGGCGCGGGGTTTCCAGCGACTCGACAAATTCCTGAACGGTATAGTAAGGCACCAGTTTCTTGCCGGGATTTTCGGCAATCACTTCTTCGGTTTTTTCACGGGAGCGGTTGAATACGGAGACGGTGTAACCACGGCTTTCAATGTTGAGCGCCAGGTTGCGCCCCATGACTGCCATACCGACGACGCCGATCTGTTGCTTGGACATTACATACTCCTGTCAGGTTTGGTATTCGCAAGAATGTGCGTTGCATATTTATATTTTAACTTAATTTTAAAATATATAAATAAAAATTTATGTACAGATAATAGGCTGATAACATTAAAGATGAACCAGTTACCTACAGTCAGCTATCGTAAAACCTACTTGCATAAAGGATAAATAAAAACCAATAAAAGCCAGTAAATATTACGAAGAAAGGAAATTTAAATGGCTTTGGTTCAGAAATCAAACTGTGTGTGACGAGCAAGACTAATAAAGGCCCACCAAATTGCAATAACCTGTATGAAAAAAGGAAAACTCCACAGAACATCAGAAGCACACACACAATTAATATAAACGAAACACATTTATATAATCCTGCGATAAAGTTATTATTTTGGCAACTATCTACTGATAACAACAAGAGAAATATAGAATAAACAACAGAGGACATAAAAACAGAACGTGCAAAATAAACGTACAACTCTCTGCCACGGTTTTGTGTGATCATATCATCCTCAACCGAATATAAGTAATATTCTAATTTTGAAGTGATATGTAAAATAAAATCATCCTGCCAATTGATTTGAGAAAGTATAATTAAAGATAACGCTACAAAAAAAACAAGATATCCAATATGCCGTCTTTGCAATGACATATTGAAGACAAAAGCAAATGGAATGAAAATGATAGCGCTAGTATGTAAGGCAACGGCAAACATACCAGCCAGTACAAAGCGCAAGTAATTCTTTTTGAATAGAAACCATAACGCTAGCAAAACAAAACAACTGGCAGCAAATGCTCTAATTCCATTTATTAAATACTGATACAAAATCAATAAGAATATGAAATAAAATAATGCAGATACTTTTGAACCAAGCCTGTTACTTTTAAAGTAAACCCAAATAACTGCCAGCGATGGCAAGAGGAGACTTAAAAAGAAAAATAAATAATGCGTTTGGATGCCAGCACTTTTTAATATGCTTATGAAAATACCCCATGCGGGCTCAATTCTAAATCCATTTACATTGAGCATGCTATCCCAACTAAACGCTGGAGACATTGAGGTATAAATATCGATATATTCTGCAGTATCATCACCAATTGTTCTAAAAGATATGATAATGCATGCTAAACAAAAAAGTAAAAAAGATAATCTGTTGCTTTTATTATTAAAAGACGAAAGTAGTCCGAAAATCAGGATAAACACCAGAATCGAAAATAGATCAAATATTCTTATCACATTGAATGCCTTCTAATATATCGATGTAATAATTATCAGCTTTATATTTTTCAAGAGTAGTAACTTGTAATTCCTCATAAGGACTGGCCAGGAATTCATCAGGAATATTCATCTGATCATCTAACACAAGAATATTGTTAGAATTATATATATCAGTGTCTTTTACATTTGGGTTATTAGTAATCAACTTACGCTTATAAAAAGCCGATTCAAGAACTCTTAATGTCATGCCGCTCTGGCCAGGCCTAACAATATCAACAAGATACCGAGACCTCAAAACCTGTTCAATGTTTTCCTTGTAGCTGAGTGAACGCTTCGAGAGTGAGAATTTTTTTTCTGAGTTATCAATGATAGTAAAATTAACAGCAACTCCTTTTTTGAGAAGTTGATGAGAAAGCCTTTCAAGTATCTCTTTACGCCCTTTGTTTAACCCTAAAAAATAAGCAGCAACGTCCGGGTTAACATCATCAACATCATAAACTGGTAAATACTGACCTTTGTAGCAAATATCATAATACTGTGCGTCAGCGGGATCGAACGTATATAACTCAAAGCCAGATCTTTTCAGCAAATTAATGTTATTTTCATAAGTGCGATCAATTATGTTCCTAAAAACCACAATCTTTCTTTGATTCTGCAAAGCAAGAGCAAATCTGATGTAATACAATATGTCATCACTGAATATAGCGATAGAACTTTTATCTAATTTAGATAGTAATACTAAGCTTATAATTCTCTCAGAAACTTTTTTAGGTAACAGCATTTTAAATGCTTTAAACATTACACGGACGAATTTCGTCATTGAATCATTTCTGACGTTATAATATTTTTTTAACCCGTCAATAGTATGACAGTCATAGTCACTATACCAACCCCAGAAAGATACTTTCTTCATTATAATTTCTCAAAATCCGGTTGTAACGTCACTAACTCAGGATAACTGAATTTTTTTATGCTTGAATTACAAGTAATATAATTTATGATTTCATCAGAAGATAAGGCATTAGGTAATGATGAAAATTCTTTTTTAAGGTTATCTGACTTCAAAATTAAATAAGGAAATCCTGCCATGTAGAAGTCAACGAAAACGCCACTTTCTGAAATAATAGCAAGGCGAGCATCTTTTGTACCCTCTGATAAAGCACCTACAAATTCAACCCCCTCAAAATCTTGATAAGCATTTGTATCGTCCGGATGTTTTTTAATATATACCCTCATACCAGTATCATTAATTATACGTTTAGCCAGCGTCAATAAAGCAAAATTAGTTTGACTATTATGCCTTCCATTTAAAAGGATAAATACGGCATTCCCACCATGATAGCGTAATTTAGTTTCTTTAAAATACCCGAAAGGTATGAGCCTTGAAGACGAAATACCACAATTAATCAAGTTAGCTACTGAGGATGGGCCCCAGCAAAGCATATAGTCCGAAATAAAATTCTCATAAACTTCCTGGTTTATAGTCCCAGGGGAGTACGTATAATATCCATGTTGCAAAGTATATGTCCTGCAACGATTTATTTTCAACGTCTGGGATATAAGATTATCTTCAGGATGAGCATCACAAAACGTTACTATAGATTTATCAAACAAATTTAAACTGACTAGCTGGCCATAAAGAGTATTTAATTGAGACAGCTGAAGAAGTTCTTTTATGTTTTTATTGCGACTAGTTTGAGCAATTATAAATGTTATTTTCTTGAAAAACCCGAAGATATCAAAAGCGTATTTAATTGTATAAACTTGTGCGGGTCGTTTTTCTATACATTGCCCAATAAAATTAAGCATATATTCTTTATAGTCAGTTCTCCTTTTCAACTCAGTCGTATCAAAAATCACGATATTGTTATTACCTTTCCCTTCACTACTCAATTGATACGTAAAAAACAAACAGTGGATCAATCGACTTAACTTCACTGCAATATATTTACGACATTTAAGAATTGAGTTTACATCCAGACTGAACACATCGTTTTGCATAATTTATTCACGATATAAAGGAGAAAATAAAGCCATTAAAATGAAAACTCAACACATCAATACAGCTTCTCATAAGCAGCGGTAATTATTTGCCAGGTATAATTCTCTTTCGCATATTTTTTCATATAGGATGCATTGTCATCAAGTTTTTTACAATCGTTCTTTCTAATTAACTCATTTAAGTGTGTGGCATTCTTAAAATAAAAGGCTTTATTGTTAGTGCTGTACCTGTTAAATTCACAGTCAAAAGCGAAGATAGGGATACCAAAATGCATCATTTCAACTAACGAGGGATTTGTACCGCCAGCTGAATGACCATGAATATATTTATCGCAGCCGTCTCGTAAAATGTATAATTGATCAATATCGTAAATTGGATTGATCAGCTCTATATTGTCGTATTTACTGTAATTTTTTTTGAGAGATCGCCCATAGGCGCTGGCATCCCAATTCCCTACAAACTTAAGCTTTTCATTAATGGAAGAGAATGCGTTTAAAATTAGCTCAACATTATTCTCTGGTTCAATACGACATAGACCTAACGCATAACTTTGCTTTAAATTGGCATCTTTTCGAGAAGCTCTAATAGCATGATCACCACCATAGGCGATTGTATAGGATTGCTTATTGTACTCGTCTTTAACATAATTAGTAATTGCTTCATTATCAGTAACAATCGCATGTGAATATTTTACTGCAAATGACTCTGACAACTTAAGAAATTTTTGGACCCCTCTCCCCCACTTTTCTCGCTTCCATTCAAGACCATCAATATTAGTAACTATTTTTGATTTACTTATTAATCTAAAAAAAGGAAGAAAAATACAGCCAGAGACACCTAATATTAAAATAGTATCAACTTTAAGAAATAAACACTTCCATAAAGAAAAAATATCGTACAGTATGCTCTGCACGCCATTTGCTTTTAATGGAACATAAATTAACTCAGCACCATTGTGCGTTTTTAATTTTTCAGGATAATGTTTACTTGAGCAAAATATGTAATACTTACAATCTTCGCTTTTGTACTTAGTCAAATTCTCAACAAGTGATTCAAATCCTCCATAACAAGCAGGAATACCCACAGTTCCAACTATAGCAACACGTTTCACACTATGACTCCAATAACTTACAACCATCAGTGTCAACGCAGAGATGCCACTATGGTATTAATTTATCTGTTAAATTACGTATATATATTGCTTATTAAATAGCTCTTGGTGTTTTTAATATAAACAATAGATCTTATCTCAAACGCTCAATATTATAACCGAATATTTTCCCAAATCGTTTAAGACAAAAATAGATAAATTGCTCGGGGTATTTCATAATGTTTAATATTTTTATTTTTTCAGAAGGCGTTAAAACCTTCAAATAAAAAATCCGTCTTTTCCAATACGGGTTAAGCTGAGGCATTACGCTAATATTTTTATACAATCTACGAAAATCTTTCTCAAGCAAAGGATGTCTTTTGGCAATATTTGAAACACCACCAAGCCTGTATTTGATAGCAACGATATTAACATAATTAATACCCACACCATTAAGGAGTGCTTTCACCAGAAATGGATAGTCTTCCAAAAGTACATATTCTTCATCAAAAAAACCAAGCCTCATCAGAAGACTTTTACGATAATATGTACAGGCACCAGATATGAAGCTTCCATGCTTTAATATATACTTTAATAATTCAACATTATTAGTGAAAAGTTTTATTTGAGCTTCAGTCGGTAACGATGCAAATGCGGCTCGGTTTCCTTCTTCATAAGGCATGCGCCTGGCTGTGACAATCTCAGCGTTTGAATTAACGAACTCTGCCATTATATTATTGATAACATCATTGGCATAAAATTCATCATCAGCTGAAAGTGGTATTATAAAATCACCATAAGACTGTTTGATTGCATTATTAAAAGACTTTACAGTACCTAAGTTTCTTTTATTGATGATAATTCTGGTTTTAATATTTAAGTTATTTCTTACGAGCTCCTCTACATACTCAAGATTAAAATTCTCAGTACCATCATCCACAATTAAATATTCAATGTCGATGTGTTCATCAATACTCTGTTTTGCTAACGACTTGATTGCGGTATGTATCTTATCCCAATTGTTATAGGTTAAAGTTACAACTGTTACTTTGTACTTTTCCATCGACATAGCCTTGGCGAAATTTGATTAATTCTGTTTTTTCATTTTCAAAGAAATCATGCAATCATTTTTCTTAAGTTCATTCTAATGAAAAAAGCATATAAAGTATAATTAAGTAAATAGGCAATATTTGCGCCTTGTAGCGATAAATATTTGACGCAGATGAACGTAAGTATCATTAGAAGCAAACCGGAGACGATCTCGGTGGAGATGAACCATTTAGTCGCACCACGTGCAATCATTGGATATGCAAGAATCCATCCTACTATTTTTATAACATCACCGCATAACTGAAAGCCAAAGAGATCTCTTGCTACTAAAAAATCCTTGGTAAATAAAAGGGTAATGGCAAAATCCCTAAAGAGATAAATAACTACTGCAATAACAAAAATAACAGGCACTACCACCTTTAGTGTGGCATTAGCCTCAGTGATAATTTCATCAGCTGTATTTAATTTTGATAGCCTCGGCAGATAATATGTACCCAAAGCAATAGTAATTACACTTAAGTAAACCTCGGATATTTTCCATACAACTTGCCAATACCCCACAGCTTCCCAGCTCAGCTCGTTTGCAGTTATATTCCTCACTCCAATAAGAGAAAGCGGCATCATCACAGCAGAAGCGATCGTCATTAGCAAATAACCAGAGATTTTCGCTTTATGTTTATCTCCTATCTTCCCCCACCATAACCGGAATTTTAACCAAGGTTGACGCAAAGAACTGACAAGCATGACTATGCCAATTGCGCTACCCTGAAGCGCTGCAGCTAATAGCGCACCTACCAGGTTGTAATAGATTACTAAAGTAATCATTAACGTTGATGAAATTATTACCGATACTGCGCCCAGTAATATAAATCGTTTATAATTTTGCGTTCCATTTATAACAGAGTTGATTAATGATGATGCTGCAGAGAAGGGAAGAAAAAGCAAGCAAAGTTGAATAACCCACCCAAATTTCTCAGTTTGAAAAACCCATTTAGAAATATAATGTGATAATGGTAAACCCACTACCATAATCGCAGCGATTAAGATCAAAATCCATCTCATGGATGCGCGCCACCAGGGGGCACAGTTTGAGTAACTGGTATGACTATACTGAGCGGTATACTTTACAACTGCATTGCCAGCTGGAGCGTTAACAATACCATTTAAAATCAATATCAGACTTTGAAATTGGCCGAGCATGGCCAGGCCAGCCGACCCAGCATAAATAGCTACGAACTTGACAATTATAAAACCAGACATCATACGAAATAAAGTTAAAGCAGCAGTCATGCCAGTAATTGATAGCAGACGTTTCATCTATCAAACTCATTGATCAAACTAATTATTTGATAGATTTCTTCTTTATCTAACGTAGGATCTATTGGCAAAGACAGAACTTCCCTATGCAGGTTCTCAGTGATTGGTAAATGAAGATTGTTATACTCTTTATAAGCATGCTGTTTATGCGGTGGGATCGGATAATGAATCATAGTTTGTACTCCTGCACCGGCAAGATACTCCTGTAATTCATTACGTTTCTGACTTTTTATCACAAACAGATGCCAGACATGTTCTTCCGATGTATTAACTAATGGTAGGGTAATTTTTTTGTTATTGATGCCAGCCAGATACATTGACGCAATTTCACGTCGTAACCTAATTTCTTCATCCAGAAATTTTAGCTTAACGCTTAACATAGCCGCCTGAATCTCATCAAGGCGACTATTAACACCCTTATAAATATTCTGATATTTTTTATGTGACCCATAATTACCCAATGCTCGTAATGCACTGGCAAGCTCATCATTATTAGTTGTGACAGCGCCAGCATCACCCAATGCTCCGAGGTTTTTTCCTGGATAAAAACTGAACCCAGAAGCGTCACCCCATGCCCCAGCACGTTTCCCACCAATGCTGGCACCATGTGCTTGTGCTGAATCTTCAAGTACCAGCAAGCCATGCTGGTGAGCAATCGCCATAATCTCTTCCATAGGCGAAAGGTAACCATACAAGTGTACAGGCATAATGATACGGGTTTTGTCTGTCAATGCTCCGTTTATGCCCACTGCATCAAGATTGAACGTCTGTGAATTAGGCTCGACAAAAACTGGGCAAAGTTTATTTTCGGTTATAGCAAGAATTGTAGCGATATAAGTATTAGCAGGCACGATGACTTCATCGCCCTCTTTAACCAAGCCTAATTCTTTCCATGCGCGGATAGTAAGTACCAATGCATCTAAACCATTGGCCATGCCAATGCAGTGTTTAACGCCACAATATTCAGCGAACTTTTTCTCAAATTGCTCTAACTCATTGCCACCGATGTACCAACCGGAATCAATCACGCGTTCACATGCTAGTTTTAATTCTTTTTCGTAGCGAGCATTAATTGATTTCAAATTAAGGAAATTAATCATTTTTATTTACCATCCCCATCAATTTGGCCGGGTTACCGTAGACAATCGCGTAATCAGGAACATTTTTTGTAACTACCGCACCAGCACCAACCATACTTTTTTTACCTATAATTAATCCAGGAAGAATAGTTGCATTAGCGCCTATCGATGCTCCCTCTTTGATATAGGTAGAAAGAAATTCTTTATCATGCACTTTTGAGCGCGGATGTTTATCGTTAGTGAAGGTGACATTTGGGCCGATAAATACATCATTTTCAATAAAAATGTTATCCCAAATGTAAACACCACATTTTACCGTAACACGATCTCCAATAATCACATTATTTTCAATCAACGTGTGCGCGCAAATATTACAATCCCGTCCAATTTTAGCTCCTTTCAATATAACAGAAAATTGCCAGACTTTTGTATCTTCACCAATCTGTACAGACTGAACGTCACTTAGTGGATGAATTTTTGGCATTAGTAGTATTCTCTAAAAATACATCATAGTCACGGATATAATCAGCCTCATCATACAGACTGTCTGCCAGTACCATCAGTACACAATCGTCCGAGAAATCATACATTTCTCGCCAAACACACGAGTCAATAAGTAATCCTTGTGCTGGATTATCCAGCAACAATTCTACACGTTCAGAACCGTCATCTAATACAAAACGGCAAGAACCCCTTACTGCGATAGCGACCTGTTTTAATTTTTTATGTGCATGAAAACCACGACGCACTCCTTCTTTAGTATTAAACATGTAATACACACGCTTAATTTCAAATGGAATGTTATGTTTTTCTTCAAGCGCTATTAGAGAGCCACGCTCGTCGCCGTGCGCCTGCAACGGAATAATTTTTATATCCATTGTTATCCCTCAAATAAGTCTGCATTTGCAAATGAAGGCGCCACGGCATCTTTTTCAGAAATGATATCTGCTTTAGCTGGCCATTCAATGGCAATCTGTTCATCATCCCAGCGAATCGCACGTTCACTTTCTTTTGAATAAAAGTTGTTCGTTTTATAAAGGATTTCTGTGCCATTTTCTAGCGCAATAAAGCCATGCGCGAATCCTTCCGGAATCCATATCTGGCGTTTATTTTCCGCTGATAACTCGGCACCAACCCACTTACCAAAGGTTGGTGAATTACGGCGAATATCTATCGCCACATCATAAATTGCACCATGTAGGCAACGTACCAGTTTAGCCTGAGCATATGGCGCAAGTTGATAATGTAGTCCCCGCAAGACACCTTTAGCTGATTTAGAATGATTATCCTGTACAAATTCAATTTTACGACCTACCGCTTCTTCAAAAGTACGCTGATTGAAGCTTTCAAAGAAAAAGCCACGGGCGTCACCAAATACTTTTGGTTCTAAAATCAAAACATCCGGTATTTCTGTCTGGATAACATTCATTACTTAATAACCTTTAATCATCTTGAGCAAATATTGACCATAGGCATTTTTTGCAAGCGGCTGCGCCAGCCTTTTTACCTGCTCAGCATCAATAAAGCTCTTACGGAAGGCAATTTCTTCCGGACATGAAACCTTGAGGCCTTGACGTTCTTCAATGGTGGCAATGAAATTACTGGCTTCGATTAAACTTTGGTGTGTGCCGGTATCAAGCCAGGCATAACCACGTCCCATCATCGCGACATTAAGGCGGCCCTGTTCAAGGTAAAGCCGGTTAATATCGGTAATTTCCAACTCGCCACGTGCTGATGGTTTCAAGCTTTTAGCCATTTCAACAACGTCATTGTCATAGAAATAAAGTCCAGTAACAGCATAATTGCTTTTTGGTTCTGCAGGCTTTTCTTCCAGGCTAATGGCTTTGCCAGTTTTATCAAACTCAACAACGCCGTAGCGCTCAGGATCATTGACATGGTAAGCAAAGACAGTCGCGCCGTTATCTTTACTAACCGCTGATTCCAGTTGTTTTGGTAAATCATGACCATAGAAAATGTTATCGCCCAGAACAAGCGCGCATTTATCATTACCAATAAACTCTTCGCCAATAATAAAAGCCTGCGCCAGGCCATCCGGGCTCGGCTGTACTTTATACTGGAGATTCAGCCCCCACTGGCTGCCATCACCAAGGAGTTGCTCAAAGCGCGGCGTATCTTGTGGCGTACTGATAATGAGGATATCCCGTATCCCGGCAAGCATGAGCGTAGAAAGCGGATAATAGATCATCGGCTTATCATAGATTGGTAATAATTGCTTGCTCACCGCCATGGTGACCGGATAGAGACGAGTCCCGGAGCCCCCAGCCAGTATAATTCCTTTACGCGTTGTCATTCTCTTTATTCTCTCAATGAAAATGCCCGGCGACGGGCATTTCTGTCATTAATTTACGCTGGTAAACCACTCTTCCAGCATCCGTTTAACACCGACATCCCATTGCGGAAGCACCAGCCCAAATTGTTGCTGGAATTTTGTGGTGTTTAAACGTGAATTCTGTGGCCTGCGAGCAGGCGTTGGATAGGCGCTTGTTGCTACAGGATGCAAATCAGTAAGCTTCAGCGTTATCCCTGCCTTACGAGCTTCATCAAATACCAGCGCCGCAAAATCATACCAGGTCGTAACACCTGAGGCGACGAGGTGGTATAAACCCGCAACGTCAGGTTTCGCGAGTGCCACGCGAATGGCATGCGCCGTGCAGTCAGCGAGTAATTCAGCGCCGGTTGGTGCGCCGAACTGATCGTTAATAACGGAGAGTGATTCCCGTTCTTTAGCAAGCCGTAGCATGGTTTTGGCGAAGTTATTTCCTTTACCGGCGTAGACCCAGCTGGTTCTGAAAATAAGGTGATTCTGACAAAAATTTTGTACAGCCTGTTCGCCCGCCAGTTTTGTTTCACCATAGACATTCAGCGGCGCTGTAGCATCATTTTCACACCAGGGGGTTTCACCTGTCCCGGGGAAAACATAATCTGTTGAGTAATGAATAAGCCAGGCGTTAATTTTCTCCGCTTCTTTTGCAATAGCTTCAACACTCGTTGCATTTAACAGCTGTGCAAAATCACGCTCCGATTCTGCTTTATCGACGGCGGTATGCGCAGCAGCATTGACAATCACATCCGGCCTGATACGCCTTACCGTCTCCGCGACTCCTTCAGGATTACTAAAATCGCCGCAATAATCTTCAGAATTAAAATCCAGCGCAATAAGATTTCCCAGCGGAGCCAGGGCTCGCTGTAATTCCCAGCCAACCTGGCCGTTTTTACCAAACAGGAGAATATTCATTATCAGCGAGTCCCGTAATTCTGTTCGATCCAGCTCTTATAAGCGCCGCTCTTCACATTCTCGACCCACTGAGAATTATCCAGATACCATTGCACCGTTTTACGGATACCGGATTCAAAGGTTTCCTGCGGCTGCCAGCCTAGTTCGCGGCTGATTTTATCTGCGTCAATGGCGTAACGACGGTCGTGACCCGGTCTGTCGGCAACGTAAGTGATTTGTTCGCGGTAAGGCGTTGCTTTAGGCTTAATCTCATCCAGCAGATCACAAATGGTTAATACGACATCAAGGTTCTTTTTCTCGTTATGTCCGCCGATATTATAAGTCTGGCCAACCTGCCCTTGAGTCACGACGGTATAGAGCGCACGTGCATGATCTTCAACATATAACCAGTCGCGAATTTGATCGCCTTTGCCGTATACCGGCAGTGGCTTACCCTCCAGTGCATTGAGGATCACAAGCGGGATCAGCTTTTCAGGAAAATGATATGGCCCATAGTTATTTGAGCAATTGGTCACAATGGTAGGCAAACCATAAGTGCGCAACCAGGCGCGCACCAGATGGTCGCTTGAGGCTTTTGATGCAGAATAAGGACTGCTCGGCGCGTAAGGGGTGTCTTCTGTGAAGAGAGGGAGCGGTTCGCCGGCTTGCCATTCATCAGGGTGTGGGAGGTCGCCATAGACCTCATCAGTAGAGATATGGTGAAAGCGAAAAGCGGCTTTGCGGTCATCATTTAATGATGACCAATACGCACGCGCCGCTTCAAGCAACGTATACGTACCAACAATATTCGTTTCGATAAAGTCAGCCGGGCCGCTGATAGAGCGGTCGACGTGGCTTTCTGCTGCCAGGTGCATCACCGCATCGGGCTGATGTTCTTTAAATATGCGATCGAGCGCAGCGCGATCACAAATATCGGCCTGTTCAAAGGTATAGCGTTCGTTATTTGCAACAGAAGAAACAGATTCCGGATTGCCTGCGTAGGTAAGCTTATCAACATTGACGACCCAATCCTGGGTATTATCAATAATATGTCGTACTACAGCAGAGCCAATAAATCCGGCACCGCCGGTGACTAATATCTTCACAGTGAGTTATCTCTTATATGTGGATATTTTGAAAAGGGACTTGTATTAACGCTCAGCGTTTTAAGCATTAATAAAACTGCCTTAACATTACGATTTGAAGGGTCACTGCCTGGCGCCGCTCAGCGTGGCGAAACAATGCTACCGCCCCTGGCTCAACAGCTACCAGTGTACTGGGGGTAAAGCTATCCTTTCGCCAGGCACAAGGCACTCTTTAACAGCAGAGCCGCCACAAACGTCCTCTGTTAATGCCTGTCAGAGCGATTTTTTACATCAAAAAAACAAAACGGCAGTGAGTCCGTCGAGTATAAATGCTTATCAACCCGAATGCTCAACTGCCGTTTTATCAAAGGCTATCCTGCCTGTATAGCGTACCGCGCATAGCGACTGGCTTACGCCAGGATTTTCTTAATGCTCTCGCGGAACTTCTGCCCTTCTTTCAGGTTACGCAGGCCGTAGTTCACGAACGCCTTCATGTAACCCATTTTTTTACCGCAATCGTAGCTCTCACCGGTCATCAGCATCGCCTCAACAGGCTGCTTCTCGTTCAGACGAGCGATAGCATCGGTCAGCTGAATACGGCCCCAGGCGCCCGGCTCGGTTTTCGCAAGCTCATCCCACACATCGGCGGAAAGCACATAGCGGCCAACGGCCATCAGGTCAGAATTCAGCGTCTGCGGCTGATCCGGCTTCTCAATAAAGTCGACGATACGGCTGATTTTACCTTCGGTATCCAGCGCATCCTGGGTCGTGATAACAGAATACTCAGAGAGATCGCCCGCCATGCGCTTCGCCAGCACCTGGCTGCGGCCGTTTTCCTGGAAGCGCGCAATCATAGCGGCCAGGTTATAACGCAGCGGGTCAGCTGAAGCGGCGTCAATAATAACATCCGGCAGCACGACGACAAATGGATTGTCGCCAATAATCGGGCGCGCGCAAAGAATGGAGTGGCCGAGGCCCAGCGGCTGCGCCTGACGCACGTTCATGATGGTCACGCCCGGCGGGCAGATAGACTGCACTTCCGCCAGAAGCTGGCGCTTCACACGCTGTTCAAGCAGCGCTTCGAGTTCGTAAGAGGTGTCGAAGTGGTTCTCAACCGCGTTCTTGGAGGAGTGGGTAACCAGCACAATTTCCTTGATTCCCGCCGCCACGATTTCGTCGACAATGTACTGAATCATTGGCTTATCGACGATAGGTAGCATTTCCTTCGGAATAGCCTTAGTGGCTGGCAGCATATGCATGCCGAGCCCGGCTACCGGGATGACTGCTTTTAAATTATTCATTTTCTCTCCCACCTCAAAAGGTTGATGAATTATAGTCGTTTACCGGACATAAGCCAGTATGAATTTATCAATAGCGTAAGCGCCATTGCCCCGCGACTCTCAGGGAAAGTGGTTATACCTTCTATGAATTCATACCGTTAATCGCCAGGATAATTCGTAAAGTCTGAGCATTCATTTTGTGATGCGTGCCGGCAGCGCAAAATTCAGCTTTTCCGCATTCACGTGCTGATGATCCACGCGGTCAATATCGACGGAACTCTGCCCTTTTTCGTTGACCGCCTGAATATTCGCCAGCGAGAGCAGCGTGTCGTCTTTGGCCATAAAGCGGCCGCGCACGTCTTTACGCAGGTCAAAGTGCATCTTCAGCGCGGGGCCAACGGACGACTCCTGCATCACCTTCACATTGCGCACAAAGAGATGCTGCGGCTTGTTATGCAGCTCAAGTGTGGCGCGCTTCATATCGACGTTGGTAATGGCGACAAAAGACGTGGCGTTGCCAGAAGAGATCTGGATACCGCGCAGCTTATACGGCAGGTTGCGGTTATCCATATGGATGTCGTTAAGCTTAAAGTTCTGCGGAATCGACAGGTAGTTGCCCTTGATAACGCCGTAGCCAATCAGCATGCCCGCGCTGTTTACCATCTGAACGTTATCAATCAAGAAGTTATCGCAGCCATAAATCGCCACCGTGGCGTTATCAATGCCCGCGGTTTTACTGAAGTCCGGCGTGATATTTTTCGCCTTCACGTTGCGGATGACAAAATGTTTGCCGTTCTCCACATGCACCAGCTGGCGGCAGTTGCTGCCGGTGATATTCGCCACGACGAAATTCTTCACCGCCTGACTTTCCGGGTAGTCGTTATCGTAGGTGCTGCCCGCAAGGCCAATGCCGATGCCCCAGTTGATCTTGCCGTTGGTGCAGTTGATGTTATCAAGCACATGATCGGAGATAAGCAGCTCCGAATCATTGATAGCCACGTTCCATTCTATGGCGTCGCCCTGCAAACGCTCAAAGCGCCCGTTGGTGATGCGTACGTCGCGCAGTTCGTTATGAAAGCCCTGGCGCAAAATGCCGTAGTTGGCGTCGTGAATGTAAATATCATCAATCACCAGCCCCTGCATTTTCTGCGGTTTTTTGCCGCCGATGTAAATCTGCATCACCGGGCCGAAGCCGGTCATCTCGACGCCTTTAATCGCTACCTGCGAGCCGCGCACGTCGAGAATAATATTATGCAGCCGCCCTTTTTTCTCGCCGAGGATCTGACAGCCGTCCTGAAGAATAAACCGCCCTTTTCCATTGCCTTTGAGCGCGCCCAGGACTCGCAGAGTTTTACCGGCGGGCATAAAGACAGGGCTGTTGATGTTGTCGCAGGTAAGGTTTGCGGGCACTTCGACGGTCTGCGCCTCGTTGAACGCGAGCTTAAACGCCTGCGGCCAGTTATCGCGGTAGTAATCGGCGACATTCACCGTTTTGCCGCTCGTCACGGCACGGGCGGCGCGGCTGTGCAACAGCGGCAGTAGCGCCGTCGCGGCGCCGGCCTGCACGAAAGTCCGGCGGGTAAGGTGCCCGGACGACATCAATTTACGCATAAAACCTCGGGTTACAGGGTTTGCAGCAGGCCCGCGAGTTCGCGGTAGATGCGCTGCTGGTTAAACTCGGTTTCCACTTTTTCACGGGCGCGGCTCAGCATCGGACGCAGTGTCTGCTCGTCGATCGCGGCGAAGGCCTGCAGTTTTTCCGCCAGCGCCTGGGGGTCATTCTCCGGCACCAGCCAGCCCGATTTTTCGGCGTCGATAAGCTCCGGTATGCCGCTGTGCAGCGTGGAGACGACCGGAATTCCCACCGCCATCGCCTCCATCAGCGCCACAGGAATGCCTTCCATATCGCCATCCACGCCGGTTACGGAAGGCAGAAGGAACAGATCGGCCTCGTCGAGCATTGCTTTTACTTCATGGCTGGGTTTAAAACCAGGCATAAAGACGCAATCTTCCAGACCATACTGCTCAATCAGCGTATGCAGGCGGCGCTCCCACGGCCCGGTGCCCAGGATGTTGTAACGAAAGTCCACGCCGCGGCCTTTCAGCAGGCGGCAGGCTTCGATCGCCACATGCAGCCCTTTTTTCTCAGTCAGACGCGCCACCGAGATAATCTCAAGCGGCGTACCCGGCTGCTTGAGCGGGCGCAGCGAGAATTTCTCCATGTCCACGCCCATGCGCGAGACAGCGATTTTCTCCTGCGGGCAGCCCATCGCTTTAAGGCGCTCGGCCCACAGTTCGCTAATCGGCAGCATTAAATCACCACGGCGAAACAGCTGCTGATACTCCGGTGTATAGCGTGTCAGCACTTCACGGTGCGAGACATCGATACCGTGGAATACGGTGGCGATTTTGCCGTCCAGCACGCCGAGTTCGCGCAGTTTCGCGGCGGTAACACCCGCCGGGCCGAAGTGCGCGATAAAAACATCGGCTTTCAGCGTGCCCGGCACGCGCCCGCAAATGGCAGAGAGGATCAGGTTACGCGCCTCGTCGCCGTAGCGGCCCATATTCAGCGCCCGCCAGGTGCGGGCGTTAAACAGCCCGCGCGCAGTGTGCGTGGCGCGATATTTGAGCTTCGCGGCTTTGCCTTCCGGCTCTTCCAGCAGAAAACGGGTTTTCTGCGCCAGGTTGTACTCGGTATAGGCCGCATGGGTGTTCTTAAGATCGCCCTTTTGCAGCGAGACGATCTCCACCTCATACCCCATGTTGATAAAGCCGACTATCTGGTTCAGGACGAACGTTTCAGAGGCGACCGGGAATTTCAGCAGAAAAAAGCTGACTTTCATCGGGCCCCTCCCGCACGCATCAATACCGATTTCACCATCTGCTGGCCCTTCTCACGCTCGGCGGCGACGGCCGCCGCAAGGCGCTCGTTAATCGCTGGCAGCTGGCCTAAAGTGTCGCCCACCATCGCCTGCAGCGAGCCATCCAGCAAATGGCGGATCTCAATCGCCATCTCCGGCATGCCGAGCTGCTGCATGATGCCCGCGGACTTGTGCTCGTAGTTAATGGCGATGGCAGGTGTGCCGAAGTTCATTGAGATAATCGCCGAATGCAGACGGGTGCCCACGGTCAGCTCGCAGGCGCCCAGAATTTTGCCCATTTCGAGGTCGTTCAGTTCATCCATCACCACGTGGAAGCGCGACGGATCTTTCACCAGCTTGCTGAGATTCAGCGCCACCATGCGGTCATCTTTGTTATAGCTGTCGATGCCGGTACAGGTAGAGAGCGCCAGCACCTGGTAGCCTTCGTCGATGATGCGGTTGACCACATTCGCGAACGCCTGCTCGTAAGCCTGCTGGGTGGTGCCGAGACGTTTGTCGAATGGCGCGAGTTCACGCAGCGTAATCGCCACGGTTTTGTCGCGCGCCGCCACGTCCAGCCAGTGCTGTACGGCGTAGCTCGGGACGAAATCGTCGTTATGGTGCTCGACAAGCCAGGCGGTATCGACGCCGAGCTCCACTTTTGAGGTATCGATCTGGCCTTTTTTCATCAGATCCAGGCTCACGGTTTCGCGCAGGATCAGGGCGTCGCAGTGGCCAAACACATAGTTTGCGAGCTGATTAAACTGCGGCTCCTGGAACGGGCCGACACTATGACCAACCATAAACAGCGGCTTTTTCGCCATAAAGGCGCACAGCGCATGTTCGAACTGCGGAGTGCCGTAAAGATCGACGAAGAACGAGCCGCCGACCTGAATAATCGCGTCGTAGCCGCCAAGCAGGCCGACGAAATCAGTAAACCCCTGCGGCAGAGAAATATTGCGCAGCTTGCCGTTGCCGGTCACTTTGGCCAGCAGCACCTGGTGCTGATAGCGACGACGCAGCACTTTCTTCACGCGGCCCATCACGCCTGCCGCGTTATTAAATTGCTTCATCTGTTTGTAGAGCGGGTCAGGCATGACCTCTCTGTCCAGCAGCCAGGCGGAGCTCACCGGGTAGCGGCTCATGACGTCGACGTCTGCCGTCGGGTCCTGAAGCGCTATCGCATCAATCAATCCGCGCAGGATGGCGCTGTCGCCACGGTTTCCGCAGGTGTGGTTGCCAAGAATGAGTAACTTCATGTTGCCCTCTGAAATATACGCTCGCCTTTCTCGCGGCACTCCGGCCGCAGGGGCTTGCGCATCAATAATTTTTAACGGGATCAGCCTGCACGGAGCAGCATTTTCATTTTATCGTTGCGGCAAAACTGACGTTTCAGTTCCACCACCAGCGCATTGCGCGACAGCACCATCGTCACGGCGAACGCCAGCACGCCGGCCGCAATCTGCACCGCCAGCAGCGAGGCGAGCGGCAGATGCCCCTTCAGCGCCACGCCCAGCGCGAAGCTGACCACCAGCGTAGGCAATGAGAGCCAGAATGGCAGCAGAATGCTCTGGATATACTCGCGGTAGCTGGAGCCCAGCACCGGCTTAATCATGATGAAATAGCTCAGGATAGTGTTGATAACCTGCACCAGCAGGAAGCCGAGCGTCACGCCGAGCGCGCCGCCGAGATGCCCGCCCGCGATAATGGCCGGAATAAACAGGAAGGTTTTAAACACGTTGAATTTAAAGCTGATATCAACACGCGCTTTCGCCATCAGCAGCGATCCTATCGGGTTGCCGATAGAGCGCAGCAGGCCGACAACGCACAGCAGTTGCAGGACAGGCACAATGCTCACCCACTTTTCGCCGAACACCAGCGGCACGAAGTTATTCGACACCACCATCAGGCCCAGCAGCGCCGGGAAGTTAATAATGCCGACCACCGAGAGCAGCTTGTAAAAGTTCACGCGCAGCTTGTCAGTATCGTCCTGAATTTTGGCGAAGGCCGGGAACAGCACGCGGGTGATGATGGGGTTGAGCTTCATCGGCGGCACAACCGCCACGTTGTACGCGAGGTTATAGCCCCCGGCCACCGCCGCGCCGAGGATGCGCGCCAGCACCAGCGTTGAGAGGTTGGTATTGATATAGTTCACCAGGCTGTCCGCCGTCAGCCAGGCGCCGAACTTCAGGTTAGACGACACAGACGCCAGTGAGAAATGCAGGCCCGGACGGTAAATCTTGCGCCCGAAGAAACCGAACAGCAGCGTACGCACTGCGGTATTCACCAGATAACCGAGAATGGCGGTCATCGCCACCGGCCAGTACTGCGCGGAAATCACCGTAAAGGTGAAGCCCGCCAGCACCGAGAAGGTTTCGATAGAGCCAATCTTGTTGAACTCCAGCTCTTTTTGCATCAGCGCGCGGAACTGCTGACCGTGCGGGATCACCACAAAGGCGAACGCCAGCGTTTTGATAAGCGGCGCCAGATCCGGGTTATGCAGCACGCCCGCAATCAGGTCGCTTAAGAGAAACACCGCCGCGCAGACCACCATCCCGAGACCGACGTTCAGCCAGTACAGCGTTGTCAGTTCGAGATGGCTGATGGTTTTGCGCTGGATAATCGAGTTCGCAATCCCGAAATCGGAGAGCGTATCGGCCAGCGCGATAATCACCAGGCTTATGGTCAACAGGCCGAACTGATGACCATCCATCAGCCGCGCCAGGATGGTCATCTGCACCAGCCCGAGGCTGATGATAATGACCGTCGAAATCGCGGACCACTTGGCGCCGCTAATGGTTTTGTCGCGAAGGCTCATGACCCACTACCCTTAATAAGCCGCTTTGTTAACAAAGCCTTTGAACACGGTCAGGAAAACGATTTTGATATCGAGCCAGACACTCCACTCGCGGATGTACTCCAGATCGAACTCGATGCGTTTTTCCATCTTCTCCAGGGTATCGGTCTCGCCGCGCCAGCCGTTGATCTGCGCCCAGCCGGTGATGCCCGGTTTCACTTTATGGCGCAGCATGTAGCCCTGAATCAGCGCGCGATACTGCTCGTTATGCGCTACCGCGTGCGGACGCGGGCCGACAATCGACATCTCGCCGGTCAGCACGTTGATAAACTGCGGCAGTTCATCAAGCGAGGTGCGGCGCAGGAAGTTGCCTACTTTGGTTACGCGCGGATCGTTCTGGGTCGCCTGCTTCACCACCTTGTCGTTTTCCATCACGCGCATGGAGCGGAATTTCCACACCATGATAGGCTTGCCGTCCATGCCGTAGCGGGTCTGGCGAAAGATAATCGGGCCTGGCGAGCTGAGCTTCACGGCGACCGCGATACAGCACAGCACCGGCGAAATCAGCAGCAGGATCATCGAGGCCAGGATGATATCTTCCACGCGCTTCAGAATGCGGTTAATGCCAGAAAGCGGCGTGTCATACAGCGGCACCACCGGCACGCCGTTCACGTCGTCCAGGCGCGAGTGCAAAATGTTGAACGTAAATACGTCCGGGATCAGCATCACAGAGCAGGTGGTATCGGAAAGCCGGCGCACCAGCTTCTTCATCGCCGCCTCTTCGCTCATCGACATGGCGATATAGACGTTGTGGATCTTGCCCGCACGGGCGTCTTCCACCAACTGCTCAAGGTTGCCGGCCCAGCCGGTCGGCACGCCGCCCGGCTCCGGATCGTGATAAATACCGACCACTTCAAAGCCCAGCCACGGCTCATTGCGAAAGCTTTCGGCGAGCTGCTGGCCCACCGGCTGCGCGCCCGCGATCGCCACGCGACGGGTGTTATAGCCGCGATTACGCAGCCAGCCCGCGCCGAAGCGAATCGCCGAACGGCAAATCACCATGCCGGCGCCGGTCAGCAGATACCAGGCGAAGAAGACGCGGAACGGGCTTTCGAAATCGGGGTTAAACGCCATCAGGCCGGCGCTGAACACCAGGCTCATGGTCCAGTTCTGCAACAGCAGCAGCAGTTCGGTCGAGATTTTGACGCCGCGCCAGGAGCGGTAAAAATCGGTGATCCCGCCAATCATCTGGAATACAACAAGGGTGGTCAGGGCCATCAGCAGATGCATGTAGAAAAACGGCAGCTCATTGATCCTGCACACCACCCACAGCCCGACGAACATAATGGTTATGTCGGAGAATCGTTGCACCAGAGAGATTAACGATGCATTCGTTTTGGCTCGTTCGCGCTTTTTTAGATTTGTCATCGTCGTACCTTCAGGCGCCGTAAGGCGCAGTTAAGCGGCTGCCCGGCACCCGGCAGGCCTGCGCCTGCGGGGCGATGGCGTCGCAGTGAAGCGACGCCGGGCGGCCGCGCCGTTTTACTGATTCAGCAGAGCCAGAATTTCTTCGGTTTTCGCCTGCATCAGCGCCGTATCGCCGCGTGACTCCACATTGAGACGCACCACCGGCTCGGTGTTGGACGAACGCAAGTTAAAGCGCCAGCCGCCAAACGCCATGCTGATGCCGTCGGTGTGGTCTGTCTCGCTTGCCTGCGGCGCGAAGTGATCTTCCACGCGCTTAATCGCCACGGCAGGCTCTGCCAGCTTGCTGTTGATTTCGCCGCTCGCCGGGAACGCCGCCATACGGTCGCGTACCAGCTCGCCCAGCGACTGGCCTTTCAGGCACAGCAGTTCAGTGACCAGCAGCCACGGGATCATGCCGCTGTCGCAGTAGGCGAAATCACGGAAGTAATGGTGCGCGCTCATTTCGCCGCCGTAGATGGCGTCTTCCTGGCGCATACGCTCTTTGATAAACGCGTGACCGGTTTTGGACATCACCGGCACGCCGCCGGCGGCTTTCACCACGTCCACGGTGTTCCAGGACAGACGCGGGTCATGGATGATTTTCGCGCCAGGATGTTTTTCGAGGAACGCTTCGGCCAGCAGACCGACAATGTAGTAGCCCTCGATAAACTGCCCGGTTTCATCAAACAGGAAGCAGCGGTCGAAATCGCCGTCAAACGCGATGCCCATGTCCGCGCCGTGTTCAATCACCGCGTTACGGGTGTCGTCGCGGCACTCCGGCAGCAGCGGGTTAGGAATACCGTTCGGGAAGTTGCCGTCCGGGGTGTTATGAACTTTAATGAACTCAACCGGCACGCCCTGTGCTTTAAAGCGCGCTTCTATGGCGTCCACCACCGGGCCTGCCGCGCCGTTGCCGGAGTTAATCACCAGTTTCAGCGGCTTGAGGTTGTTAACGTCGATATAGCCCAGCAGGTGGTCGATGTACGCCTCGCGCAGGTCGATTTTTTTGTAGCTGCCGCGTTTGGCCTCGTTCACCGGCGGGAAGTCGTTCGCTTCCGCGAGACGCTGCACGTCGCGCAGGCCAGTGTCGCCGCTAATCGGGCGCGCGCCTTCGCGCACCAGCTTCATGCCGTTGTAATCCATCGGGTTGTGGCTTGCGGTCACTTCAATGCCGCCATCCACGCCCAGATGGAAGGTGGCGAAGTAGATCTCTTCGGTGCCGGACAGGCCGATATCCAGCACGTCCACGCCCGCGTCCTGCAGACCTTTCGCCAGCGAAAGCTTCAGGGATTCGCTGGTCAGGCGCACGTCGCCGCCCAGCACGATAGTTTTCGGTTTCAGGAACTCGCCATAGGCACGGCCAATACGCCATGCGATATCGTCATTCAGTTCTTCGCCCAGACGCCCACGAATGTCGTAGGCTTTAAAACACGTTAACTTTTCCATTTTTTATCTCTTGGGTTGTCTTTTTTGTCGGAAAAAATTCTGCACGGTTCTGCATGCCGATTTCGCGCCCCGGTCGCGCCGTCATCGACGTGACCGGGGCGCATAAACGATGCCGCAGAATCAAACCCGCCCGTAACGGTCGGCGAAGCGAATCACATCGTCTTCTTCCAGATACGTGCCGGAGCGCACTTCAATCAGATCCAGCGGGATCTTGCCGGGGTTTTCCAGGCAGTGGGTGGCGCCGAGCGGGATGTAGACCGACTCATTCTCGCCCACCAGTTTCACCTCGTCGTTAATCGTCACCTTCGCGGTACCCGCCACGACAATCCAGTGTTCAGCGCGGTGATGATGCATCTGCAACGACAGACCCTCGCCCGGCTTCACCGTGATGCGTTTCACCTGGTAGCGATCACCCTGATCGATGGAGTCATATTTGCCCCACGGGCGGTACACTTCGCGGTGGATATGATGCTCATGGCGACCATCGGCTTTGATCTTCTCGACCACTTTCTTCACGTCCTGAACGTGATTACGGTCGGCAATCAGCACCGCGTCTTTGGTCTGCACCACGACGAGATCTTTCACGCCGACGGTCGTCACCAGACCGGATTCGGCATAGACGTAGCTGTTCTCGGTGTTGTGCGAAATCACGTCGCCGTGATGCACGTTGCCTTCCGGCGATCGGTTGGAGATTTCCCACAGCGATGACCAGGAGCCGACATCGCTCCAGCCCGCGTCCATCGGCACCACGACCGCGTCGGCGGTTTTTTCCATCACGGCGTAGTCGATAGACTCTTCCGGGCAGGCCAGGAAGGCTTCTTCATCAACGCGGATAAAGTCGAGATCGGGGTCAACCGTGCCCATGGCTTTTTCACAGGCATCCAGAATGTCCGGGCGGTATTTCGCCAGCTCTTCCAGATAACGGCCGGCACGGAACAAGAACATGCCGCTGTTCCAGTAATATTCGCCGCTGTTGACATAAGAGCGGGCGGTCTCCAGATCCGGTTTTTCTACGAACTGCGCCACGCTGAAGGCGACGGCGTCAACCGCCACCTCCGGGTTGCACACCTCGCCGCGGCGGATGTAGCCGTAGCCGGTTTCCGGCAGATTCGGCACGATGCCGAAGGTCACCAGCTTGCCGCTCTCAGCGAACGGCATCGCGGCGCGCACGGCGCTGCGAAACGCGTCTTCGTCCTGAATCATGTGATCGGCCGCCAGCACCAGCATCAGCGGATCGGTGTCCGGGCTGTTGCGTTTCGCCGCCAGCGCCGCCAGAGCGATGGCCGGCGCGGTATTGCGTCCGGCAGGCTCAAGAATGATGTTTTCGGTGAGCTTGTTCAGCTGGCGCAACTGCTCGGCGACGATAAAACGATGCTGTTCGTTGCAGATAACCACCGGGCTTTCGCACTGCACGCCGTTTAAGCGGCAGACGGTGGTCTGAAGCATTGTCAGATCCCCTTTCAGGCAGAGGAACTGTTTTGGGTAAAGCACGCGGGAAAGCGGCCACAGACGGCTGCCGGAGCCCCCTGCCATAATTACCGGAAAGAGTTTTGACTGACTCATGGCTTAACCCCGAATATCAGCGATAAATTGGCTTAACACGTTCTCTTTTTCGAGCGTGCGTTCGGCATATTCACGTGCCACCGTGTTGTCTTTGGGCAGCGCCAGGGCGCTTTCGATCCCTGCCGCCAGCGCGTCGACCGACTCTGGCTCCACGCAGACGGCGATGCCAGGCTCCGCGATACAGAGCTGTCCGAGCTCGGTGTCGCTCTCCGCCGTGATAACCGCATTGCCGCCCACCGCCAGAATATTGGTGAGCTTGGACGGCAGAACCGCGTCGGCTGCGCCGCGCTTTTGAATCACCAGATGGCAATCCGCCATCTTGAGCAGCGCCGGGAGCGCTTCATAAGGCTGTAGCGGGAAGAACCGCACGTTAGTGAGCCCGCGCTCCGCGACCATTTTTTCGAGGCGCGCTTTGCCGCCGCCCTGGCCGACAATCGCGAAAATCCACGGCTGGTCGGTAAAGCGGGCCGCCACTTCAATGGCGTTTTCCAGCCCCTGTTTCTCCCCGATGTTGCCGGAGTAGAGGATGATTTTTTTATCCGCAGGCAGACCCAGCTCGCGGCGCAGCGCGTCGACGTCTTCGGTTTTCACATCCCGGAACCGCGCCACTTCGGACCAGTTCGGGAAGAAAATCACGCGCTCCGCAGGGACCCCTTTTTCTTTGGCTTTGTTCATCATGGAGCGCGAAATGGTCGACACGTTATCGACGTTATGCAGACCGCTGCGCTCAAAACGGCTGGCGAGACGGGCGATTTTGCCCCCCTTGCCGCGGCCCGCCATGCCAAGACCGAGCATGGCGTCCACTTCGTAATCCTGAATGTGCAACACGGTTTTCGCGCCGGAGAGCTTCGCCAGCAGGCGCATGCCCGGCGTACAAAACAGTGTCGGCACCACGCCGATGATGCGATCCGGCTTCCAGCGACGCTGGGCCAGCAGCGGGAAGAACGAGCTGGCTGCAAAGCTGCCGAGATGGATCAGGCGTTTTAACGTAGAAGGCTGTTTCGGGACATAAAGCGGGCAGCGCCACACCGTGGCGGCGCCCTGCTCTTTGCGCCAGCGCCAGGAGGAGTAGTTCTCCCCCACTTTCCAGGCCGGGTAGTATGGCGGTGCGGTAATGACCCGCACCTCATGGCCCTGACGGGCCATCCATTCCACCATCTCGCCGGTGTACTTACCGATACCGGTCAGCTCCGGCGAGTAGTTGATGCCGTAAACCAGGATTTTCATAAGCCCGGTACTCCGGCAAAGCGTTCAGCCATAAAGTAGGCGCGGCTGTTGTCATGCACATCTTCACTTGCCACGATCGAGGCGGGCGACTGCCAGCGGTAGGCTTCGTGCTGCTCTTTGGGCAGGTTGAGCGCCTCCGCGTTTACGCGCAGCCGGAAACCCAGCACGATGTAATGGGTCGTGAAGTCGGTCCCGGAGAAGTTGTCGTCATAGAAGTGCTGCCAGACGCCGTAAAACTCTCCTTCCGGCATCGAAAAGCGTTTGCCAAGCTCCGCCTGCGTCAGGCGTTCAAACGCCTGCGCCAGCGGCTCATCTTTCTGAACCCGACCGCCAGGCACGAACCAGAAGCCCTGCGCCGGACGATTGGTGCGATGACCGAGCAGGAACTCCCCCTGCTCGTTTTCGACAATCAGATCGATGGAGATAAGCGGCGTGGAGCGCACCACGGTGGCAAAATCTTCCTGACTTAAAAACATCCTTACCCCCGGAAACGATGCTGGTTTTCAAGGAACCACTGGTATGTGCTGGCAAGGCCCGCTTCCAGTGAGATCTCGTGATACCAGCCCAGTGAGTGCAGACGATTAACGTCGAGCAATTTGCGCGGCGTACCGTCCGGTTTAGACGCGTCAAACACCACGCGGCCTTTGTAGCCCACCACTTTCGCGATGGTCTGCGCCAGCTCGCGAATGGTGCAGTCGACGCCGGTGCCCACGTTAATGTGCGACAGCATCGGCTCGGTGTTCTCCTGCCACACTTCGCGGTCGAGCTCCATCACGTGAATGCTGGCGGCCGCCATGTCATCCACATGCAGGAATTCGCGCATCGGCGTACCGCTGCCCCACACCACTACGTCCGCCGCGTTCTCCTGGGTCGCTTCATGGAAGCGACGCAGCAGCGCCGGGATAACGTGCGAGTTGCTCGGGTGGAAGTTGTCATGCGGACCATACAGGTTGGTCGGCATCACCGAGCGGTAGTCGCGGTTGTGCTGGCGGTTGTAAGACTCGCACAGCTTGATGCCCGCGATTTTGGCGATAGCGTACGGCTCGTTCGTCGGCTCCAGCGTCCCCTGCAGGAGTTCGCTTTCTTTAATTGGCTGGTTGGCCAGTTTCGGGTAGATGCACGACGATCCGAGGAACAACAGCTTGTTCACGTTGTGCAGATGCGCCGCGTGAATGATGTTGCTCTCAATCATCATATTTTCGTAGATGAAGTCCGCCGGATAGGTGTTGTTGGCGACAATGCCGCCCACCTTCGCCGCCGCCAGGTAAACCTGGTCAAGCGCGGCATCCGCGAAGAACGCGTTGACCGCCGCGCTGTCCAGCAGGTTCAGCTCGTCGCGCCCTTTGAGCACCAGCTCGACGTCGTCGCGCTGCTCAAGCTGGCGAACGATGGCCGACCCCACCATCCCGCAGTGGCCGGCCACAAAAATACGTTGCTTTTTCATGCTCAGGACTCCAGCGCGATGGCAACCTCGTAGCCGTGAGATTTCAGCAGCGAGTGTTTCTTCGCGGCTTCGAGATCTTTCGCGACCATTTCAGAGACCATTTCCTGCAGCGTGATTTCCGGTTTCCAGCCCAGTTTCTCGTGTGCTTTGGTCGGGTCGCCCAGCAGGGTTTCCACTTCAGCAGGACGGAAGTAACGCGGGTCAACCTGAACGATAACGTCGCCCGGCTTCACGCCCGGTGCGTCGTGACCGGTCACGGAGACTACGATGCCTTTCTCTTCCACGCCTTTGCCTTCAAAGCGCAGTTTGATGCCCAGCTGTGCGGCCGCCATTTCGACGAACTGGCGCACGGAGTACTGCACACCCGTTGCGATAACGAAGTCTTCCGGCTGCTCCTGCTGCAGCATCATCCACTGCATTTTCACGTAGTCTTTGGCATGGCCCCAGTCACGCAGGGAGTCCATGTTGCCCAGATGCAGGCAGGATTCCAGACCCTGAGCGATGTTGGCGATAGCGCGGGTAATTTTGCGGGTTACGAAGGTTTCGCCACGACGCGGAGATTCGTGGTTGAACAGAATGCCGTTGCACGCGTACATGCCGTAGGATTCACGGTAGTTCACGGTGATCCAGTAAGCGTACAGTTTCGCGACCGCGTATGGAGAGCGCGGGTAGAACGGCGTGGTCTCTTTCTGCGGAATTTCCTGCACCAGGCCGTACAGCTCAGAGGTGGACGCCTGATAAAAACGGGTTTTCTTCTCCAGACCCAGGAAGCGAATCGCTTCCAGCAGGCGCAGGGTGCCCATGGCGTCTACGTCTGCGGTGTATTCCGGGGATTCGAAAGAGACCGCTACGTGGCTCATCGCGCCCAGGTTGTACACTTCGTCCGGCTGCACTTCCTGCAGGATACGGGTCAGGTTGGAGGTATCCGTCAGGTCACCATAGTGCAGGTGGAATTTCGGGTTGCTGCTGTGCGGATCCTGATAGATATGGTCAACACGCTCGGTATTGAAAGAAGACGCGCGGCGTTTGATACCGTGAACTTCATACCCTTTCTCAAGCAGAAACTCAGCCAGATAGGAGCCATCTTGTCCGGTTACGCCGGTAATGAGAGCAACTTTACTCATAATTTGTTTTTCCTCTGTTTAAATCGGACTTTGCCTGGCTCACCAGGCCGTTTATTAATTCAGGGATCAGTGTCCTGCTCCCCTTTCCCAAACCCTCTCGGCTTGAGAGGGGAAATCTGTTGTGGCGTGACGCGTTATTGCGTCTCTACGCGGTCACGAACAATCTGCGCCGGGTTGCCACGGCAGATCTTGTTCGCCGGCAGCGTCTTAAATACGCTGCTGCGTGCGCCAACCACCGTGCCTGCGCCGACAGTGACGCCCGGTGCGACAAACACATCCGTCGCAAGCCAGGCCTTCTCGCCAATCACAATCGGCTCGGCGGTAATATCAAAATGCGGGCTCATATAGTCGTGGCTGCCGGTGCACAGGTAGCATTTCTGCGACACCACGGCGTTGGCGCCGATAGTGATGTCCCCGAGCGTGTAGAGCACCGCGTCATCCCCGACCCAGGCGTAATCGCCGATAGTTAATTTCCAGGGGTATGTAATTTGCACCGAAGGGCGAATGACCACACCTTTACCAATACGCGCGCCAAATAACCGTAATAAAAAGGCGCGCCAGCGATATAATATTTGTGGAGACCAGGCAAAAAGCGTCGCCTGAACCGCCCACCACAACTGAACCTTAATAGGGTGCCCGCCCCGGAAACCTTTCGGCACCGAGAATCCGCTTAAATCCTGCATATGCTTTCCTTATGGCAAGGCTTTATGCTTTGTTATACAGCGCCTTAGCTTTTCCGGTCGTACGCATGCGTAATAAATAAGAAAGTTCTGTTAATATTCCAGGAACCCGTAATATGTTGCGCTGAACTTTTTTAGCGTCCTGACATAATTCCAGATTATTCGAGGTTGACACGCCGCCCATTGAGAATTCTGACACCAGTCCTTTCAGCTTTTTAAAGCCGTAGCCGGATTTATACATTTTGGCGGTTAACGCGTAATCGGATGAGACTTTATATTGCAGATCGTAGGGGTACTTTTTAAGCCCGGAAACCGGGAAGAAAATGGCCTGATGGCTGGCAGGCAGGCTGTGGTAAATATACCAGCCGCTTTTCGCGCTGCGGCGAATTTTATTGCCGTCGCCAAAATCCAGCAGCGCGTCGCCAATATACATCGCGTCTTCATTCGCAGGCGCAGCGGCCAGCTGGCGCGCTACGTCTGCCACATTCGGATGAAATACGTCACCGGAATTCAGAAAAATCGCAAAGCGACCATTGGCCATAGCGATGCCTTTATTCATCGCATCGTAAATGCCGTTGTCTTTTTCGCTGACGAAACGCAGGTTGTACTGACCGTCGAGATCTTCCAGGAACTGCGCCGTGCCGTCGTTTGAGCCGCCGTCCACGACAATCCATTCAAACTCGATTTCCGGGGCCTGCGCCAGGTGGGCCAGGGACTGCCAGGTCTTCACCACCCCTTCGTAATTGCGCCAGGCGACAGTAATTACACTTAAAAGCATCCGGGCCTACCTCATCAGGAATCTGTAATGTTTAACGCTTTACGCAGAATAAACGGACAAACAATTAAGAACGCATATTCCGGGCTAAAAATCGAACCGGTAAAAAACAGGGATACAGGTGTAAATAACCACAGCTGTACGCGAAAATTCTGATTATTACCAAAAGCGTTAATCATCATTTTCCCGACCCTGAACAAATACCAGCCGGTGAGTAACACTGCAAACCATGAGAAATAAATGATTAGCAGGTAGAGCCCATTGTCTATTGTTTTTCCGACGTCCGCACCGTTAAAAATTCCGAATGATGCGACATATTCGTAAAGCGAACCAAAACGCACTACACCATCGATATTCGTCAGCGAATATCCCACCATGACCAGCGGTCCGATGATGCGATAATAGGATGACGAACCCTCTGTGCCTAAATCACCGATACGCTCCGCGATATACGGGAAGGCGAACACCACGCCCACGATAAAGACAGCCAGGGAAACAATTGCCAGCGGCAACTTTTTACGAATCGCGTTTTTATTAAGATACTGAAACGCCCACTCAAGCAAATAAAACAGGATAAATGTCATCACGCCCGAAAACGAACCCGATAAGACTATCCCTAAAAGAATCATACCATCGGTTTTTGGGGTTTTGATACCAAACTGTTTGATGCTGAGCCAAATTGAGATTAACGCCAGAGCGAAGAACGCCGGCTCGAAATACATCGCCGTGGTGCGTTTGCCGCCAAACTTAATGAAATTGAGTACATAGCTGTTGCTGTAGATGAGGAACTTCGAGATGTTCTCCATCAGACTGCTGCCGCCGGTGAGGATAATCTGCGCCATCTCCAGCGCCGCCAGCGCGACGATAAAGCCCACCACCAGGTAAAACAGCCGCAGGATTTTGCGGTAGTTACGCGGTGAGATGGTCTTGAAGCGGATGCTCCACGTCATCCCGATAATGATGACCGTATAGAGAAACAGCATCGTCGAGGTGACATATTTACTGGCGTCGAGCGACTTACCGAACAGATAGTTGAAAAGCGTCAGACCCGCGCCGATGCCCAGCGCAATCATCAGCTTTTTCAGGTTTATCTTGTCTACGAACAACAGCAGCAGCACCGGCAAAAACGTCACAATCGTAATCGGGAAACTCTCGCCGAGCTGCGCCAGTTTGACGTTCACCACCAGATAGATGAACGGCAGCAGCAGATAGCTACAGATTCTGATAGAACGAGACATATTCCTCCAGCATCTGTTGACCGCTGTACGCTTCCCGGCTGCGCGCCCGGAAGGCCTCAAGCGTGGTGCCGAATACCGCTTCGGCGATCTGCGCTTTGCCGCGCTGCGCAAGCAACAGCGCCTCGCCCTCATCGACTGTTTTACCGCCCGATTTATGCAGTACTTCCTGCGCCGCCTCGCTGTGGGTGGCGATAACCGGCACGCCAATCGAGAGCGCTTCGCAGAGGATAAGCGGGTAGTTGTCGACGCGTGAGGTAAACAGCAGCGCGTCCATCTGGTTCAGATCGTTCATCAGTTTGCGCTTGTCAGTGAGGAAGCCGTGGTTCACCACGTTGGCGCCCTCAAATGGCGAGAACTTGCCGAAGGTGTGCACTTCGACTTTATCGCCGAGCGCCACCAGATCGCGCACCAGGCGCTGATTGGTTTTGCCGTCATAGCGTAAATCGTGCGCAACCACCGCGATTTTCGGCGCGCCGGTGCCCGGCGCCATCAGCGGCAATTCGGCGAGGATCGCTTCCGTCGCCACATCGATGCCGTTATTGATAATTTTGCAGCGTCCGGCCCCGTAGAGGCTGTTGAAAGCGTCGGCGACATGCTGGCTTGGCGAAATAAAATGGCAGCCGAGCGCCAGCATATCGCGGAAACGCTGGCGTTTGCTGTCGACCAGGCTGCGCGCGCGGTCGACTTTGACCGGCGGATAGTTATCCAGCGTCGGGCATTTCTGGCAGCCGGTTTTCCAGCCTTCGCAGCCGTCGAGAAACGCGCAGCGGCCCGTAACGCTCCAGTGGTCGTGCAGCGTCCAGACGAAATTAACGTCGCGCTTGTGCGCTTTGAGCTTCTGGCAGAACGCCACCACCTTATCGAGATTCAGCCAGTAGCTGTGCAGTACATGAAAATGCAGCACCACCGGCCCGTCGGTGCGGGTGACGCGGCGATACAGCCCGTCGAGCGAGCCGAAAAGATCCTGGTTTGCAAAGCGGAACAGCGCAATATTGGCAATGGAGGTCAGACGCGGCGTATGTTTTTCCACTTCCGGGAAATTGTCGTGACTGACGCTTTTTTTGCCGCCCTTGCCATAGCCGTAAATAAAACGAGAGCGCATCCCTTTTTGCAGGGCGCGCTGGTGAAGATCCAGCGCTACGCCTGCTGCGCCGCCTTCTGCGAGGCGGACATTAAACTGTAAAATATTCATTTAATTACCTTCACCCGCGCTTTTTCGCCCACCACCAGCGCGTTATCCGGCACGCTGTCCAGCACCACGCTGCCCGCGCCGATAGTCACGTTATTGCCGATAGTAATATCGCCAATCACCACCACATTCGCTCCCAGCTCCACGCCGTTGCCGATGACCGGACAGGCGAGATTATCCGCGCCGCGGTTGCCGATGGTGACGCCGTGGCGAATGGTGAAATCGTCGCCCGCTACCACGTTTTTATTGATGACGACGGCATAACCGTGGTGAATGGTGAAGCGGCGGCCAATGGTGGCGGCGGCCTGGATTTCATAGCCGAAGAAACACTCGGTAAAAAAGCGGTAGAGCAGCAGCACCGGCGCCGCCCAGAGGTTGTTCAGTACATTTTTTTTGCGCCACACCGAGCAGAAGTGCGCGATGCGATAGGCGACCACCATGCAGCAGGGGCGCAGGTTCCATGAGTTGGCGCGCAGATCCTCAAGCAGCATTATTTCCCCCGCAGGCTGTCAGCCAGACGTTTGGTATTGCGAACAGAGAGCAGCGTCAGCAGCGTGCGCCAGTTCATGCGCTTATTACGGATCTGATAGAGCGTAAATAGCTGATACTTTTTGCTCGCACGGTCGAATTTGTCTTTATGTTTGCGATAGAAGTGGAAATAACCGGCAAACTTTTTCGCGGATTTGGTTATCTGCATTTCACCGTGGTTGATATGCAGAATTTGCGTCGCCTCTTCCACTTTCCACGGTTCGCCGTAGTTGACCACCATGCGCAGGAACATGTCGTAGTCCTGGGCGGCGGCAAGCTCGTTATCAAACAGCGACTCTTTAAAACGCCAGGCCCAGGTAAACACCTGGTTGCCAACGATGTTGCGCTTGTAAAACAGCTTCAGCGACCACGGCGATTTTGGGTAAAGCGGCAGGCTGTTCGGCTGCGAGTACACCTGCCCTTCGCACAGATAGTCGTTGGCGTAGAGAAACGCGTGCTGGTTGAGCTTGTCTTTGTGCGCGAGAAAGACCGACAGACGGTTCGGCATCCATTCGTCATCATCGTCAATGCCGGTAATGAATTCGCCCTTCGCCTGCAAAATGGCCTGGTTGCGTACCGCGCACGCGCCGGAGTTGAAATCGTTGCGCGTATAGCTGACGCGCGGATCGTTGAGCGCCAGAACGAAGTTTTGCAGCTGTTCCCAGTTGCTGGAGCAGTCATCGACAATGATAAGCTCCCAGTTGTCATAGTCCTGGCGCAGCACGGAATTAATAGCCCGGATGGCCAGTTGCTGGCGATTCCACGTCGGCATGTAAACAGAAACTAATGGGCGCGCTGTGCTGGTCATTGTGGTGTCTCCGAATGCTAAATGGAAAGTTATGCACGTTGCCGCAAGGGCGCAGCCGCAGCGGGCTGTGCCGTGTTCTTTACCCTCGCCCCCGCCCTCCTCCTCTTAAAAGAGGAAGAAACTATGCCTGCCGTTGGGGGTGCTTTCCCTCCCGCAGAAAGCGGGAGGGCGGGGTGAGGGGTAATGCTGCTACTTATGATCCGATTTGTATTCGTACTCGTAGTAGCCGTAGTCCTGATAGCCTGAAGCGCGACGGAAGATGGAGTTGAGGATAACCCCTTTGACCTGGATGCCGTTCTGTTCAAAGCGGCTCAGGCTGGTCTGCACTTCTTTGAGCGTGTTGACCGCATAGCGCGCCACCATCAGCGTGGTGCCGGCGTGACGGCCGACCACGGCGGCATCGGTGACCGCAAGGATAGGCGGCGTATCGATAAGCACCATGTCGTAGTTAGCGCTCGCCCACTTCACCAACTCCGCGAAACGTTCGCTCATCAGCAGCTCAGATGGGTTCGGCGGCACCTGGCCACGCGGCACCAGGTCGAAGCCCGGCACAGAAGTTTTCTGCGCGCAGCGGCTGATATCGCCCTGCCCGGCCAGCACGTCGGAAAGCCCGTTGACGTTGGTGGTGCCCAGCAGCTCGTGGGTGTAACCCTTACGCATGTCACAGTCGATCAGCAGCACGCGTTTATGGGTCTGGCTGATGACCGCCGCCAGGTTGGCGCAGACAAACGTTTTACCGATAGACGGGCTTACGCCGGTCAGCATCAACACGTTATTTGGCGCCTGCATCATGGCGAAGTGCAGACTGGTGCGCAGGCTGCGGATAGCCTCGATGGCGAGATCCGTCGGGTTGCCCACGGCCAGCAGCTGGCTCTGTTTGAAGCGTTTGACGCCTTTGACGGTCTTCACGCTGTCGCGTGATTTCTGCCATTCAGAAAGCGGGATGCTCGCGTAAACGTTGATACCGGCTTCTTCCAGCGCCATCGGGCTTTCGATACCGCGGTTAAAGAGCGAACGCAGCAGCACAATCACGATGGAGAGCAACAGGCCGAGAATAATGCTGCCCAGCACAATCAACGCTTTCTTCGGTTTCACTACGCCCGGCTGGGTAATTGCCGGGTCGACGATGCGCACATCGCCCACGGTGCTGGCCTCGGTGATTTTCAGCTCCTGCTGTTTGTTCAGCAGCTGCATGTAAACCTGCTGGCCAGACTCCACGTCGCGGGTCAGACGGACAATCTCCTGTTGGGTTTTCGGCATCGCGGTGACGCGGTTGTTCAGCTTGGCTTTCTCATCTTCCAGCGCCTGGCGTTTTTCCAGCAGCGTGCGGTACGCCGGGTGCGCTTTGGTGTAGAGCTTGGAGATTTCCGCTTCCTTGAAGGTCAGCTCATTGAGCTGGGCGTCGATGTTGACCATCGAATCCAGCACCGCTTTAGCCTCCAGCGGCAGGTCTACGGAGTCCTGCTGCTGGCGGTACGCGTTGAGTTTGTTCTCCGCGACATCCAGATTCGCGCGCACTTCCGGAAGCTGTTTGGCGAGGAAGGCCAGGCTCTTGGCCGCCTCTTCCGACTTACGCTCAATGTTCTGCTCAAGGTAGTTGCGGGTAATGCTGTTGAGGATATCGCGGATCTGATCGCGATCTTCACCCATATAGGTGAGGCTCAACACGCCGGTGTCTTTCCCGGTTTCGGTCACCGTCAGGTTGTTTTGCAACTGATTGATCATGCCGAGCGTCGAGTATTTGGTGACGGTAAATTCGCTGCCTTCCTGGGCGTGAATTTCCGAGACCGTGATGCTGACGCCGTCTTTGCTGAGCGGTTTACCCACTTCGCCGCGGGCGCTAAAGCCGCCGCTGCTGGTGAGCTGATACTGTTTCGGGCCGAGGACCGCGACGGTGAACTCCTCCTCCGCCATGCCTTTCGGCAGATTGAAGGTGGTCACTTTGATGGTCTCGTTGGCGCGGCCCATCAGTCGCTCCCAGCCTGAGCCGAATAGCGGGAAGGTCTTTTTCTCAACGGCGATGTCGAGGTCAAGATCGTCAACCGTTTTGCCAAGCACCAGACGGGACTGGATCAGCTGAATTTCCGCATCGGACGCTGGCGGCTTATTCTGCAGCGCCGTGCTGATATCCTGCACCAGCGAGTTGCCCTGATTCTGCTCGATTTGCACCAGCGCATCGGCGCTGTAGATGGGGGTGGCGAACATGACATAAATCAGCGCGCCCAGCGCGAACAGCGCCGTAATACCAAGCACCCACCAGCGCGCTTCCACTACGGTACCGACCAGGCGTCCAATATCTATCTCGTCGCCGCCCTCCGCCGGAGCGGCAGAATGTCTCACTTTATCAGTCATCGTTATCCCTGCTGCGTTTTCAGTGCCTGCGCCCACTGGCGGGCAGAGTGATCCAGAAGTGCGTAAACCGCCTCAAAGGCGTCCCGGCTCTTACGATACGGGTCGGGAATATCGCGCTGGTCGTCCCAGTGACCAAACAGCATCACTTTGCCGCGCATCTCCGGTGCCATCTCGCAAATCGAGGCGACATGGCGTTTTTCCATTGCGAGGATTAAGTCGTAATCGCGGCACATCGCGCTGGTTATCTGGCGGGCCACATGGCCCTCCAGAGAGAGGGCGTGCCCGGCCGCTACGCTTACCGCGCTGGCGTCCGCGCCCTTCCCGACCAGCGCCCCGAGCCCTGCGGACGCCACCGTCACCTCCGGCAGGTAGCGTTTAAGCAATCGCTCCGCGGTCGGGGAACGACAGATGTTCCCCACGCAAACCACAAGAATTTTGTTAAACATACGCGTTACCAGTTGTGAACGTCGCTTGCCGTATCCGTCATATAACGGACACCACTGATGGTCGGCAGCAGTTGGTTGATAAGACGGTTCCAGCGCGCCACCGGTGCGGTGGTGACATAGACCACGTCATAAGGCTGCAGACGGAATTCCGTCGCCATCACGAGTGAAGTGGCATCGGACATATCGAGCTGGTAAATGTTGGCAATCTTGCCGCCGCGCTGCTTGTCGCCGCGCAGAGGACGGATAACGAAGATGCCGCTGGCGTTAGACGTGTTCAGATCGATGCCTTCGGCCTGGCCGAGCGCTTCGGTCAGCGTCATACCGCTGAAGTCCATTTTGAGCGTGCTCTGTTTCTTCACTTCGCCCATGACGAAGACTTTCAGATCGTCGTTACGCGGTACGAATAAGATGTCGCCCGGATAGAGCAGATGGTTCTGGCTCAGATCGCCGTTTTGCATCAGCGCCTGCAGGGAGATGCGGCGCTCCTGGCCGTTGTGGGTCAGCACCACGTTGCGCCAGTCGGCGTCTTCCGTAAGACCCCCTGCGGCGTTGATCGCGTCAAGCACGGTCAGCGGCACGTTGGTGATGGCCTGCTGGCCCGATTTCGCCACCTGGCCTGAGATGTACGCTTTTTGCGAGCGGAATGCGGCGATATTAACGTCCACCTGCGGGTCAGCGATGTACTGCGCTAAACGGCCGGTAATATCGCTGCGAATTTCAGCGAGCGTTTTGCCAACAACGTGGACTTTGCCAATGTAGGGATAGAACATGGTGCCGTCTGGCTGCACCCAGTTGCCGGTATCGCTGGAGCTGCGGTACTGGCCCGCAGGCGTGGTCAGCTCCGGGTGATCCCAGACGGTGACGTTCAGCACATCGCCTGGCCCTACGCGATATTGATAGCTGGCAATCTCCTGATCGAGAGACATATTCGGCTGGGCGACATTCGGACGAGGACGTAATTGTTCTACCAGTCGCGGCGTCAACGGATATACGTTCACCATCCGGTCAAGATCAAAGTCTGCATCCTGTTGCTTGATCACGTCCTTTCCCATCGTAGACATATTGCTGCCGGGAAAAACAGTGCAACCGCTCATCAAGGTTACAGACACCAATAAAGGCATCAATTTCAGTCTGGATTTCATCATTGAATTTTTATCACTTTGGCAGAGTAATTATTCTGACCCTTTAAATAAGCCACCGTACCGCTTGTTCCTGCATCAAGAATGCGGCGTCAGGCGCCAGAATATAACTGGAATCATTCCTAAAAGTCGCTTATTTACCCATATACTATTGACAGAATAATTGAGGCTAATTGACAGACTTCAGGCACGCTACCGCCCTTGGCTTTCAGTTACCAATCTACTGCAAAAACAGACGGTTATATTGACACACCCCTGTGAAGCCTCTTCCAATTGGATTTGTCTTATTGAAAGAGACGGTTCATTACGCTGGCGCACCGCTCATTCATAACGCACAAAGAAAAAACCTTGTGTGCCGGTGGGAATAAGAAATGCTGAGTGGATTGTTGCAGCTAAAGTTTTAGCAGGCAAGTTAACGCACCGTTGCGAGGCTGTTTTTAAGAATAATATGAACAGCGCAATTTAATGCTTTTAGGATTTTCTTCATGTTGACAGCCAGGCGGGAATAAACTACGCAGACAACCTAATTAAGATATATCTTGGTAATATTATTATTTCATTCTTTTTGATTATGACCAAAATATGGCATCTGGCTATTTATTAGCATTAATTTGCCTTTTTTGGTTATTTTCCCGCCACTGTTAATGGTTCAGATAATTCTGCCTCACATTGCAATTTAAGCGCGGTTTATCCAGGATCATCAGACTGCTATTTATCTTAAAAGGTAACTGACCTCATATGGAATGGATTGCCGACCCCTCTATCTGGGCTGGTCTGGCCACGCTTATCGTGCTGGAACTGGTGCTCGGAATCGACAACCTGGTGTTTATCGCCATCCTTGCTGAAAAACTGCCCCCTGCCCAGCGCGACCGCGCGCGCGTCACCGGTCTGATGCTGGCGATGGTGATGCGCCTCGGCCTGCTCGCGTCTGTCTCCTGGCTGGTGACGCTCACCACGCCGCTGCTGACCGTAAAAGGCTTCAGCTTCAGCGCCCGCGATCTCATCATGCTGCTGGGCGGGCTGTTTCTGCTCTTCAAAGCGACGGTGGAGCTTAACGAACGGCTCGAAGGCAAGGACACGGCCAACCCGACGCAGCGGCGCGGCGCGAAATTCTGGGCGGTGGTGGCGCAAATCGTGGTTCTTGATGCGGTCTTCTCGCTCGATTCGGTGATCACCGCCGTGGGCATGGTTGATCATCTGGCGGTCATGATGGCCGCCGTGATTATCGCCGTGTCGCTGATGCTGCTGGCGAGCAAGGCGCTGACGCGCTTTGTGAATCACCACCCGACGATTGTTATCCTCTGCCTGAGCTTCCTGCTGATGATTGGCTTTAGCCTTATCGCCGACGGCTTCGGCTTTCATATTCCGAAAGGCTATCTCTACGCGGCGATTGGTTTCTCCATCATGATTGAAGCGCTCAACCAGCTCGCGATTTTCAACCGCCGCCGCTTTCTCTCTACCGCTAACCGCACGCTTCGCCAGCGCACCACGGAAGCGGTAATGCGGCTTATCAGCGGTAAAAAAGAAGATGCCGATCTCGACCCGCAGACCGCGTCGCTGCTTGCCGACTACGACAACCACCCGCTGTTTAATCTTCAGGAACAACTGATGATCGAGCGCGTGCTGAACCTTAATCAGCGCAGCGTCAGCAGCATTATGACCTCGCGCCACGACGTGGAGCATATCGACATCAACGCGCCAGAGGCGCAGGTGCGCACGCTGCTGGAGCGCAATCAGCACACCCGCGTGGTGGTGCGCAGCGAAGAGGACGATGACGATCTGCTGGGCGTGGTGCACATTATCGACCTGCTGCAACAGTCGCTGCGCGGCGAGCCGCTCGATTTGCGCGCACTGGTGCGCCAGCCCCTGGTCTTCCCTGAAGGGTTGCCGCTGTTAAAAGCGCTGGAGCAGTTTCGCAACGCCCGTACCCACTTCGCGTTTGTGGTGGATGAATTCGGCTCGGTGGAGGGCGTGGTTACCCTGAGCGACGTGATGGAGACCATCGCCGGCAACCTGCCGAATGAAGTGGAAGAGATTGACGCGCGCCACGACATCCAGAAAAACGCCGACGGTAGCTGGACCGCCAACGGCCATATGCCGCTGGAAGATTTAATTCAGTATGTGCCGCTGCCGCTCGATGAGAAGCGCGAATACCACACGCTGGCCGGGCTGATGATGGAGTATTTACAGCGTGTACCCGGCGTGGGCGAAACGCTGAAGGTCGGGCATTACCAGTTGAAAACCCTGAAGGTGGAGCAACACCGCATCCAGAAGGTGCAGATTGTCGCCCAGGCCGCGCCTGAGGAGAGCCCGCCAGAAGATGCATAACACCAAAAAAAGCGGCCGCCAGGGCCGCTTTTTTACACTGTTGTGCTGCGCTTAAAGTTTATCGAGCAGCTTTTTCACATCCTGCGCGTCGTTGCTGCCTTTGTGACGCTCGCTCCAGTCACTCAGGCGACGCTTCGCCTCATCCTGCATATGCTTACGCAGCAGCTGATCGACCTGCAAATTGTAGTTAAGCGCTTTCCAGGAGCCGTAGACGCGCAGCGGTACGGGCGTGGCTTTAAGCCACTGCACCAGCTTGTCATCGCCCTGCCAGCCCTCGGTGACCTGCACCTTAAAGCGCGTGTCGCACTGCTCGCGCACCAGATCAAGCGTGCCTTCGCCGCTTAACGCCAGCAGCGATGAACGCCCCTGCATCTCGTCAAGCGCCAGCTCGCCGTGATCCAGCGTGGCGTGTGTGGTGAAACTGTCGAGCGTCGTGGCGTTGTCAAAATCCTGACGGGCGCTGACGCCGCCGCCGCTGCGCTCCACCGCCTGCTGGATCAGTTGCTGGAAGTTAAGCCCTTCCATGCGGCTGCCGGTCAGACTGAGCGCCGCCTCGCCTTCCCAGTTTTCACGAAACGCCGCTGCATCGATACGATCGCCGCGAAACGTGCCGTCGACATTCATCTTGCCGGTCAGCGCGATAGGATAATTAAAGGCGCGCAGGATCTCGCCCACCTCAATATTTTTGACGTTAACGGCGAAACGCGCCTGCGGAACATCTTTACGGGCGTCGAGTGTGCCCGGCAGCGACAGCTCGCCTGCGCCCAGTTTGCCGCGGAGCGTTTTCAGCTCCAGCAGCCCCGCCTGATTGCGCATGTCGGCGTTGACATCGTTGAAGGTGAGCCCGCGCCAGCGCACGCTGTCAGCCTGAATACGCGCGCTGGCGTTAAAGCCGCGAAGCCCGGTATAGGGCGCCTCTTCGACTTCAGCGGCGATCACCGGGCGCGGCAGCGCGCTCTGCTGACCCTGCTGGGCAACCGCCGTGGTGGTCGCCGGATCGGGCGCGAGCAGTTTTTCGAGATTCAGCGTAGTGAAGTGTAAATCAAGATCCCAGGCGGGCACGTCGCCGAGCGTCACGCTCCCCTGCCCCGCCAGCTGGCTGTCGTTGGCTTTGAGATTAAGCTGGCTGAACTCCAGGCGTTTTTCCGCCTCCAGCCAGCGCGCCTGGAACGTGCCATCGCCCTGAATGCCGTCACGCGGCAGGTCGGCGCCATGCAGTTGCCAGGAGAGTTGCGACACCGTCGCGCTCAGCGTTTGCGGATAGTCGCCGGCGTTCAGCGCCGCGGAGAGCGAAAGCGTAAGATCGCGCTGGTCGCGGCTTACTTTGCCGCTTAACTCCAGCTGCGCGTCATGCCGCTCGTTCTGCTCCATTTGCAGGTTGATATTGCGAACGGTTATCTGTTCATCATCCTGGTGCTGAAACACCAGCACGCTGTCCGCCACTTTAAGACGTGCGATATCGAACGACCAGCCGCGGGTATCTTCCACCGGCGGCGCGCTGTTTTTCGGCCCAACCGGCGCGCCCGGCTCATGACGCGCCTCGCTCTGGGGCGTGAGCTGCACCACCGCGCCTTTCAGCATCACCTGACGCACAGAGAGCTGATGCGACAGCAGCGGGAACAGCGCCACATCGAGGCGCATGTTGTCGGCGCTCACCAGCGGCTGACTGGCGCCTGGCGCGGTGAGGCTCATCCGGCCCGAGAGAATGCTGAGCTGCGGCCAGACGTGCCAGCGCAGCGGGCCGTCGAGCTTAAGCTGATAGCCGCTGCGCCGCTCCACCTGGCTTATCATGTAACTGCGAAAATCGTTGGGATTTACCAGCATCACCAGCGCGGAAAGACCGGCGAAAAACACCACCAGTAAGATCATCAGCGTGGTCAGAACTCGTCTCATGGCATCCTCTGCAGACCGGCCCGCAGGCGTTTAGTCTTTGTCTATACGGCTGGCGACAGCGCCCTGCTGATCGCGGTATTTCGCATCCTGACGGCGGTTGTAAGGCCGCGCCGCCGGGCCGGAGAGCGGCTCGAAGCTCAGCGCGCCTATCAACATGCCAGGGCGTAGCGCTAATGGCAGCTTCCCTGAATTATAGAACTCCAGCACGATACAGCCCTGCCAGCCAGGATCGATACGGTGCGCGGTAACGTGCACCATCAGCCCAAGACGCGCCAGCGACGAGCGGCCATCGAGCCAACCCACCAGATCCGCAGGCAGCGTGACGGATTCATACGTCACCGCCAGCGCCAGCTCGCCCGGATGCAGAAAGAACGCTTCGCCGTCCTTCAGCACAATCTCATCGCTCATCACGCGATCGAGCGCCGCGCTCACTTCATCTTTCGGGCCGCTTAAATCGATATACGCGGCGGTATGGCCGCGGAAGGTACGGAATTTATTGCCAAGACGCACATCCACCGTGGCGCCGTTAATGCGCTCCACTGGCGGACGCGGGGTGATAGCCAGTCGGCCTTCGTCCAGCCAGGCTTCAATATCTCGGTCACAAAGACGCATTACACTCTCCTGATGTGTTCAGGCTTCCGGCGAACGCCGAAAGCCTGAGAGTAACTTCTGGAACGGTACACGCAAAACGCAGCTTATTCAAAGAACTGGCTGATTTTCGCTTTGAGGATATCGATAGCGATGCGGTTTTTGCCTCCGCGCGGCACGATGATGTCAGCGTACTGCTTGGAAGGGTCAATAAACTGCAGGAACATCGGACGCACCGTTTTCTGATACTGCGTCATTACGGAGTCCATAGAACGGCCGCGCTCGTTGACGTCGCGCTTAATGCGGCGCATCAGACAGATATCCAGCGGGGTATCGACGAAAATCGAGAAATTCATCTCTTCGCGCAGGCGCGCGTCGGTGAGCAACAGGATCCCTTCCAGAATAATCACCTTTTTCGGTTCGATATGTACCGTCTGCGCGGTACGGGTGTGTTCCACGTAGCTGTAAACCGGCAGCTCAATGGGTTTGCCTGCTTTCAGCATTTGCAGGTGTTGAAACAGCAGGTTGTGATCCATCGCGTTAGGATGGTCATAGTTGGTTTTAACCCGCTCCTCCATGGACAGATGGCTTTGATCCTTGTAATAGCTGTCTTCTGGAATAACACCAATGTGTTCATCACCGACCTGTTCACGCAGCTCCCGATAGAGGGTGCTTGCGATAAGGCTTTTACCTGAAGCCGATGCGCCGGCGATGCCGATGATGACGCATTGATGGGACTTGTCAGTCATAAATTAGCGACCTGGTTTACATAATAAAGAGAAAAGGAAGGGTGACGCCGTCGCGCCAGACGCGGCAATTATAGGGATTTCACTAAATTGATACCAGTCGATGCTGCAATCGTGAGAATAAGTGCGCAAATTCTGTCGTCTCCGGCAGGGTAAAATCACGGTTTTTTGCTGCGTAAACAGGCATTAAGCGAGGCGAAAGTTCTGCGGCGCGCTTTTTATTATTCATGACAGTTAATTTATGAGCAGACGCCATAGGAATTGTAAATTGTTTGTACTAGCATAACCGAAACATTTTTCCTGATACGTCCGGGTATTGCACCTGACGGCAATGCCTATGCGGATTATGTGGTAATGACCAAAAAAAAGAACAAGCAGGAGCTGGCGGCCACGCCGCATCCACTGCTGCGCTTAGTAAGCCTTGGACTGCTGACTTATATTTTCACGCTCTTTTCGCTTGAGCTGACGCTTTTCGATACGCTGCTGGCCCCGCTGTGGTTCCCGACCTCAATTATGATGGTGGCGTTCTTTCGCCACGCCTTGCGCCTGTGGGTGCCCATTGCGCTGGTGTGCGGCGCGGGCACGATTCTGGCGACGCTGACGCTGTTCCCACCTGGCCATCTTGAGCCCGCCTACACCGTCATTAATATTATCGAAGCGCTGGTCGGCGCGACGCTGCTGCGCAAGCTTCTGCCCTGGTATAACCCGCTTAAAAACCTCAACAACTGGCTGCGGCTGGCGTTCGCCAGCGCGGTCGTGCCGCCGCTGGTGGGCGGCTGTCTGCTGGCGGCCATCAGCGAGCATGACGTGACGCTGCGCGTCTTTCTGGTGTGGATCTTATCGGAAACCATCGGCGCGCTGGCGCTGGTGCCGCTCGGGCTGCTCTTCAAAGCGCGCTATCTGTTGCGCCATCGCAGCCCGCGCCTGCTGGCCGAAAGCCTGGCGACGCTGTGCGTTACGCTGCTGTGCAGCTGGCTGGCGCTACACTATATGCCCTGGCCGTTTACCTTCGTGATTGTGCTGCTGATGTGGAGCGCTATCCGCCTGCCGCGACTGGAGGCGTTCACGGTCTTTCTCGCCACCGTCATGATGGTCTCGTTTGTTATCGCCTCTAACCCGACGCTGCTTGATTTGCCGCACGAAGGCATGGTGGTGAACGCCCCCTGGCTTCCGTTTTTGATGATCCTGCTGCCCGCCAACGTCATGACGATGGTGATGTACGCCTCGCGAGAAGAGCGAAAACTCATCACCGAGAGCGAAACGCGTTTTCGCAACGCGATGGAATATTCCGCCATCGGCATGGCGCTGGTCTCCACCGAAGGCAGTTTTTTGCAGGTTAATAAAGCGCTCTGCACGTTTCTCGGTTACACCCCGGAACAGCTCGCCAGCATGAGTTTTCAGCAGCTCACCTACCCGGAAGATCTGCACGCCGATATGGCGCTGGTCGAAAAACTGCTGAACGGCGAGATGAACAACTATTCGCTTGAAAAACGTTACTACACCCGCGCGGGCGACGTGGTCTGGGCACTGCTGGCGGTCTCTATCGTGCGCCAGCGCGACGGCTCGCCGCTCTACTTTATCGCTCAGATAGAAGATATTACCGATCTCAAACGCACCGAATGGGTTAATAAACGCCTGATGGAGCGCATTACGCTCGCCAACGAAGCGGGCGGCATCGGTATCTGGGAGTGGGAGCTTGGCACCGACATCATCGCCTGGGATCAGCGCATGTTCGAGCTCTACGAAGTGCCGCCGCATACCCGTCCGACGTATCAGCTCTGGAAGTCGCGCCTTTTTAAAGAAGATGTCGCCCAGGCCGAAGCCACTATCCAGGAGGCGCTGCGCTCCCGCGTGCCGTTTAAGCTGGAGTTTCGCATCCAGGTGAAAAACGGCGTGCGCCATATTCGCGCGCTCGCCAACCGCGTGCTGAATAAACAGGGTGAAGTGGAGCGCCTGCTCGGCATTAATATGGATATGACCGAGGTCAAACAGCTCAACGAAGCGCTGTTTCAGGAGAAAGAGCGTCTGCATATCACGCTCGACTCCATCGGCGAGGCGGTGATTTGCACCGATGTCGATATGAACGTCACCTTTATGAACCCGGTGGCGGAGAAGATGAGCGGCTGGCGCCAGGAAGAGGCCATCGGCCAGCCGGTACTCGCGATTCTGCGCATTACCTTTGGCGATAATGGCCCGCTGCTGGAAGATATTCACAGCGGCGACGCCACGCACGCCAGCACCGGCATCGATCAGGATGTAGTGCTGCACTGCCGTAGCGGCGGGCATTACGACATCCACTACACCATCACGCCGCTCAGCACGCTGGAAGGGGAAAATATCGGCTCAGTGCTGGTTATCCATGATGTCACTGAGTCGCGAAAAATGCTGCGCCAGCTCAGCTACAGCGCCTCGCACGACGCCCTGACCCATCTCGCCAACCGCGTGAGCTTTGAAACTCACCTCAAACGCCTGCTGCAAAGCGTCAGCGAAACGCACCAGCGCCATGCGCTCGTCTATATCGATCTCGACCGGTTTAAAGCGGTGAATGACACCGCCGGTCACGCTGCGGGCGACGCGTTGCTGCGCGAGCTCGCCTCCCTGATGCTCGGCATGCTGCGCACTACCGATGTGCTGGCGCGCCTCGGCGGCGATGAGTTTGGCCTGCTGCTGCCGGATTGCAGCCTGGAGAACGCCCGCACCATCTCTGAGCGCATCGTGGCGGCCATCAATGAATATCCGTTTGTCTGGGAGAGCCGCCTGCATCGCATCGGCGCCAGCGCGGGCATCACGATTATCGACGCCTCGAATAACCAGGCGCAGGAGGTGATGTCTCAGGCGGATATCGCCTGTTACACCTCGAAGAACGCCGGGCGCGGCGTGGTGACGGTTTACGAGCCGCACCAGCAGCAACTGCACAGCGGGCGCGACACCCTCGCCGCTCACGAACAGAAGCGCATGATAGCCGAACATCACCAGATGCTGATGGTGCGCCCGGTCGCCTCGCCGCGCGTGCCGGAAACCGCGACCTTCTGGTTGCTGTCGCTGCGGCTGTGGACCAGCGAAGGGGAGATGATCGAAGAGCACAGCTTCCGGGCCGGGCTTAGCGATCCGGAACTGTTGCAGGCGCTGGACGCGCGTCTGGTCGCCGATTTCTTTCGCGATCACGCCGCCTGCGTGGCGGCAAAAGGCGTCGGCGTCGCGCTGACGCTCTCCGGCCCCACTCTGCTTAACCCGCAGCGTCTCGATGCCCTGCTGGCACAGCTTGCCGCAAGCCCGCTGCCGCCGCGTCTGCTGCATTTTATCGTCAGCAGCGAAGTGCTGATGCAGGACGCCGCCGCGGCGCGACGCCAGTTATTGCGTCTGCGCGAAGCGGGCTGCCGGGTGGTGCTGAGCCACGTGGGCCGCGAGCTGGAAGTGTTCGAGCATATCTGCGCGCAGTGCGCCGATTACATCATGGTGGCAAGCGATCTGGTGATGGACGCCCATTCCAGCCTGATGGATGAAATGCTGCTGACCATTGTGATGGGCAACGCGCGCCGTCTCGGCCTGCAAACCATCGCCGGGCCCGCCGACCAGCAGTCACTGCTGGAGACGCTCGCCAGCATAGGTATCGATCTGGCGTACGGCGAAACCGTGGCCCAGACGCAATCGCTCGCCGCCCGGCTCGCCACCAGCTACTTTTCTATTCACTGACCGGTGTCTGCCAGTCGCTGGCATACCAGATGTGCAGCAGCGCGTAGGTGCGCCACGGCTGCCAGCGTGCGGCGTAGCGGCGGATCTGCGCAGGCGTCATCGGCGCGAAACGCTGCTTAATCAGATAATCGTCCGGCAGAAAGACGTCGGGCGCCTGCCAGCCGCGCATCGCGAAGTAATTGGCAGTCCAGGTGCCGATGCCTGGCAGTTGCGTCAGCGCTTTCACTCCCGCCGCCACATCCTCCGGGCAGGTCAGCGGAAACCGCCCGGCCAGATGCTCACGCGCAAGCTGGATAAGCGCGCCCGCCCGCATGAGCGGCATTCCGAGCGTTTTTAGCGTGGCGGGTTCCGTGCGCGCCATCTCCTCGGGGGTGGGAAAGCGCCAGCCGCTGCCGTCGTCAAGCGGCGTGCCGACCGCCTGCACCACTTTGCCAGTGAGCTTCGCTGCCATCGCCACGCTCACCAGTTGCCCGAGTATGGCGCGCACGCCCTGCTCGAAGACATCTACCGAGCCCGGCAGACGCAGCCCCGGACGCGCGGCGGCGAGCGGGCCGAGCGTCTCCAGCATTGGCGCAGGGTCAAAGCGCAGATCGAATAAGCGCGCCACGCGCGCCTGTACCTCGTCCGCCACCGGCAGCAGCCCGTCGCTCATCGCAAGCGCAAGCGTCGCGCGCTCCGGGTACGGCGTGACGCTAAACCAGCCCTGATGCGCGCCGACCGCCAGCGTGCGCCGGTACTGGCTGTCGCTCACCTCTTCGATGCCCGCCACGGCACGGTCAGCCAGAAAGCGTAACATCCACGGCCAGTCGTAAGGCGGCTGATAGCGAAGCGTAAACATAGCGTCTCCTTTGTTTTTGATTTCTTTAGCTTAATCGCTACGGGCTTTTTTTGCCTTGCGCAGATATTCCATATTGCCGCCGACGCGACATTTCGCTAAAGTCGCCCCCCTTCTTCACGGCATGGGGAAAATGTGAATGTTTATCGGTTTTGACTACGGCACCGCGAACTGTTCGGTCGCCGTTATGCGCGACGGCGCGCCGCAGATGCTGCCGCTTGAGCAAGGCTCAACGCTGCTGCCGTCAATGATTGGCGCGCCGGTGCGCGAGGCGGTGAGCGAATGGCTTTACCGCCATCAGAATGTCGAGGCGAGCGGCGCAGAGACGCAGGCGCTGCTGCGCCGCGCGGTCAGCTATAACCGCGAAGAGAGCATCGACGTCACGCCCGCCAGCGTGCAGTTCGGCCTGAGCGCGCTGCGCCAGTATATGGACGACCCGGAAGAGGTCTGGTTCGTGAAGTCGCCGAAATCGTTTCTCGGCGCCAGCGGCCTGAAGCCGCAGCAGGTTGCGCTGTTTGAAGATCTGGTCTGCGCGATGATGGTGCATATTCGCAAAACGGCGCAGGTACAGGCGGACGCGGAGATAGACCAGGCGGTGATTGGTCGCCCGATTAACTTCCAGGGGCTTGGCGGCGATGACGCTAACCAGCAGGCGCAGGGTATTCTGGAACGCGCGGCGCACCGCGCCGGTTTTCGCGATGTGGTATTTCAGTATGAGCCGGTCGCGGCCGGGCTCGATTTTGAAGCCACGCTCAGCCAGGAACAGCGCGTGCTGGTGGTGGATATCGGCGGCGGCACCACGGACTGCTCTCTGCTGCTGATGGGCCCGCAGTGGCGCGCGCGCCGCGACCGCGATCAGAGCCTGCTGGGCCACAGCGGTTGCCGCGTGGGCGGCAACGATCTGGATATTGCGCTGGCGTTTAAACAGCTGATGCCGCTGCTCGGCATGGGCGGCGAAACGGTAAAAGGCACGTCGCTGCCAGTGCTGCCGTGGTGGAACGCGTGCGCTATCAACGATGTGCCGGCGCAGAGCGATTTTTACAGCGCCGCATGCGGTCGTCTGCTGGCGGACTTAGTGCGCGACGCCCGCGAGCCGCACAAGGTGGCGCTGTTGCAGAAGGTCTGGCGTCAGCGTCTCAGCTACCGGCTGGTGCGGGCGGCGGAAGAGAGCAAAATCGCGCTTTCGCAGGCCACGGAATGCCGGACCGCGCTGCCGTTTATCGAAGGCGATCTTAGCAACGATATTACGCAGCAGGCGCTGGCGCTCGCGCTGAACCCGCCGCTGCAGCGCATTCTGGAACAGGTGACGCTGGCGCTGGAAGCCAGCAACGAACGCCCGGATGTGATTTACCTCACCGGCGGCAGCGCGCGTTCGCCGCTTATCCGCGAGGCGCTGCAAACGCAGTTGCCGGGCATCCCGGTTCAGGGCGGCGACGATTTCGGCTCGGTCACCGCCGGTCTTGCGCGCTGGGCGCAGGTGGTGTTTGCGTAACCGCGTTAAACAGGAATGACTTTGCTGCCTTCGGGCAGCTCAACCAGCAGGGACAGCTTCCCGCCCAGCGCTTCGACATAGCGCTTGAGCGTCAGCAGTTTGATCTCCTTTCCGCGCTGTTCGATGGCGGCGATAGCGGGCTGCGTAACGCCCATTATCTCCGCCAGCCGCTGCTGCGAGAACGCCCTTTCTTCGCGAAGGCGCGGCAGCCCGTGTTCAAGCGCGATTTCATCAGCCATGCGCAGGATCTCAGCTTGCCGCTCTGGCGGAAACTCCGCCATCACATCATCAATCGTTTTCATTTTTACTCTCCATTATTTTTTGCAGATGCTGGAAGAACGCCGTCTCCGCCTGCGTGATTAAGGTTTTATAAAAATCTTTGTGACCGCGCTTGTTGCCTGCACACAGCACCACAGCCTGACGGGTTGGGTCGAAGGCAAAAAATACCCGCCACGGCGAACCGCCATACTGAACGCGCAGCTCTTTAAGATTGGCGATCCGCGAGCCTTTTATCGTGTCCACCAGCGGACGCCCAACCAACGGGCCGCTGTGGCGTAAATTCCATAACAGCGCGGCGATACGATCCTGTAATCCTTCGGGCTGTTGTTGATACCACTCATAAAAATGCGGGGTAAAAATCACCGTCCATGTCATACCCATCCCTCATAAACTATAGTTTATATTCGAGCACAAAACCACACTTTAATAAGGGCTTTGATGCTTTGTCAGAAAAGGATTACGCCTCTGCGAGACGTCTCGTAAACCCTGAGCGATTCAGACAGTTCTAAACGGTGTTTCATATTTCCTCCATCTTTCTGCGGTGAAGGCTCACTAAACTTGTATCATTACGCCTAATCGTTTCAGGAAAAGAAGACGTACCGCTTATGAAAAGCACGTTTAAAAAACGCGGGTGGATTATCGCCGGTGTTATTGTCGCGGCCCTTGCCGCTCTCCTTTACTGGCGTAGCGCCGATACCGACGCTCCGGCAGGTAAAGCGTCGCATGGACGCGCCGGGATGCGCGCAGGCGGCGCGCCCGCACCGGTACAGGCTGCGACCGCCCGCAGCGAAGCGGTGCCGCGCTACCTCACGGGCCTTGGCACTATCACCGCCGCAAACACCGTCACGGTGCGCAGCCGGGTGGATGGGCAACTGATGGCTATTCATTTTAAAGAAGGTCAGCAGGTGAAAGCGGGCGATCTGCTCGCGGAAATCGATCCGAGCCAGTTTAAGGTCGCGCTCGCCCAGGCGCAGGGGCAACTCGCCAAAGACCGCGCCACGCTTGCCAATGCCCGACGCGATCTGGCGCGCTACCAGCAGCTTGGTAAAACGAACCTGGTGTCGCGCCAGGAGCTCGACGCCCAGCAGGCGCTGGTCAGTGAAACCGAGGGCACGCTGAAGGCCGACGAAGCTGCGGTCGCAAGCGCGCAGTTACAGCTTGACTGGAGCCGTATCACTGCGCCCATCGATGGTCGCGTTGGCTTAAAACAGGTCGATATCGGCAACCAGATCTCCAGCGGCGACACTACGGGCCTCGTGGTGCTGACCCAGACGCACCCGATAGATCTGGTGTTTACCTTGCCGGAGAGCGATATCGCCGCCGTGATGCAGGCGCAGAAAGCGGGAAAAACCCTGTCGGTAGAAGCCTGGGATCGCACCAACAGCACGAAACTCAGCACCGGCGAACTGCTGAGCCTTGATAACCAGATTGACGCCACGACCGGCACCATCAAGCTTAAAGCGCGTTTTGCTAATGAGGACGACGCGCTGTTTCCAAACCAGTTCGTCAACGCCCGGATGCTGATAGACACCCAGCAGAACGCGGTGGTGATCCCCACCGCCGCGCTGCAAATGGGCAACGAAGGTCATTTCGTGTGGGTGCTGAATGACGAAAATAAAGTGAGCAAACACACCGTCACCACCGGTATTCAGAACAGCGAAAGCGTGGTGATCGCCGCAGGTCTCTCAGCAAGCGATCGCGTGGTGACAGACGGTATCGACCGCCTGACTGAAGGCGCAAAAGTGGAAGTGGTGGCCGCGCAAACCGCGACGGATAACGCCAAACCCGCGCGCGGCGAACGCACGTCCACCGACAGCGCCCGCGCGGCCAAAGGAGCGCGTTCCTGATGCAGGTGTTACCTCCGAGCGCTACGGGCGGCCCGTCCCGCCTGTTTATTCTGCGCCCCGTCGCCACCACGCTGTTAATGGTGGCGATACTCCTGGCCGGGATAATCGGCTACCGTTTTCTGCCGGTCTCCGCGCTGCCTGAGGTGGATTACCCGACTATCCAGGTGGTGACGCTCTACCCTGGCGCCAGCCCGGATGTGGTGACCTCCGCGATTACCGCGCCGCTGGAGCGCCAGTTCGGCCAGATGTCCGGCCTGAAACAGATGGCCTCGCAGAGCGCGGGCGGCGCTTCGGTCGTCACGCTACAGTTTCAACTGACGCTGCCGCTCGATGTTGCGGAGCAGGAAGTGCAGGCGGCCATCAACGCCGCGACAAACCTGTTACCGGACGATCTCCCTAACCCGCCGGTCTACAGCAAAGTCAACCCGGCGGACCCGCCCATCATGACGCTTGCGGTCACCTCCTCGGCCCTGCCGATGACGCAGGTGGAAGATATGGTGGAAACCCGCGTTGCGCAGCGTATCTCGCAGGTGACCGGCGTCGGGCTGGTGACGCTCTCCGGCGGCCAGCGGCCAGCGGTACGGGTAAAGCTTAACGCGCAGGCGCTGGCGTCTCTGGGTCTTAACAGCGAAACGGTGCGCACCGCTATCACGGGCGCGAACGTCAATTCGGCAAAGGGCAGTTTCGACGGCCCCGAACGCGCCGTGACGCTCTCCGCCAACGACCAGATGAAATCCGCCGACGAGTACCGCAACCTGATTATCGCCTACCAGAACGGCGCGCCGGTACGGCTTGGCGATGTGGCGACCGTTGAGCAGGGGGCGGAAAACGCCTGGCTCGGCGCCTGGGCCAATAAACAGCCCGCGATTGTGATGAACGTACAGCGCCAGCCGGGCGCGAATATCATTACTACCGCTGAAACTATCCAGAAACTGCTGCCGCAGCTCACCGAAAGCCTGCCGAAATCGGTGCAGGTGAAGGTGCTGACCGACCGCACCACGAACATCAGCGCCTCGGTCAATGACACGCAGTTTGAGCTGATGCTGGCGATAGCGCTGGTGGTGATGATTATCTATCTGTTTCTGCGCAACGTACCGGCGACCCTTATTCCGGCGGTGGCGGTGCCGCTCTCGCTGGTCGGCACTTTCGCGGCGATGGTGTTTCTCGATTTCTCCATCAATAACCTGACGCTGATGGCGCTGACCATCGCCACGGGCTTTGTGGTGGATGACGCTATCGTGGTGATTGAGAATATCTCGCGCTATATCGAAAAAGGCGAAAAGCCGCTGGCCGCGGCGCTCAAGGGCGCGGGCGAAATCGGCTTTACGATTATCTCGCTCACCTTCTCACTGATTGCGGTGCTGATCCCGCTGCTGTTTATGGGCGATATCGTGGGCCGTCTGTTCCGCGAATTCGCCGTGACGCTGGCGGTGGCGATTTTAATTTCCGCCGTGGTGTCGCTGACGCTGACGCCGATGATGTGCGCGCGGATGTTAAGCCACGAATCGCTGCGTAAACAAAACCGCTTTTCGCGCGCCTCGGAGCGCGTGATTAACCGCGTGATTGGCCGCTACGGCCAGTTACTTAAGCGGGTGCTGAACCACCCGTGGCTGACGCTCGGCGTCGCCTTCGGCACGCTGGCGCTGACGGTGCTGCTGTGGATTGTCATCCCCAAAGGCTTTTTCCCGGTGCAGGATAACGGCATTATTCAGGGCACGCTCCAGGCGCCGCAGTCGGTTTCGTTCGCGAGTATGGCCGAACGCCAGCGCGCGGTGGCGGACGTCATTCTTAAAGATCCGGCCGTCGAGAGCATGACGTCATTCGTCGGCGTCGACGGCACCAACCCCTCGCTCAACAGCGCGCGGCTGCAAATCAATTTAAAACCGCTGGAGAAACGTGACGATCGCGTGCAGACGGTGATTGCGCGTCTCCAGGAGGCCGCCGCCAGCGTGCCGGGCGCGACGCTCTACCTGCAACCCATCCAGGATCTGACCATCGATACCCAGGTGAGCCGCACGCAGTACCAGTTTACGTTGCAGGCTAATTCGCTGGAGGCGCTCAGCACCTGGGTGCCGAAACTGACAGAGAGACTGAAAACGCTGCCGCAGCTCGCGGATGTCAGCAGCGACTGGCAGGATAAAGGGCTGGTGGCCTTCGTCAATGTGGATCGGGCCAGCGCCAGCCGGCTGGGTATCAGCATGAAAGATGTCGATAATGCGCTTTATAACGCCTTTGGGCAGCGGCTTATCTCAACAATTTACACCCAGGCCAACCAGTACCGCGTGGTGCTGGAACACGATACCGCCGCGACGCCGGGCCTCAACGCGCTGGACGGCATTCGCCTTACCAGCAGCGAAGGCGGCATGGTGCCGCTTAGCGCGATTGCCAACGTGGAACAGCGCTTCGGGCCGCTCACGATTAATCATCTCGATCAGTTCCCGTCCACGACGCTGTCGTTCAACGTGCCGGAGGGGTATTCACTGGGCGACGCGGTGGAGGCCATCACCCAGGCAGAGGCGGATCTCGCCTTCCCGGCGGAGATTACGACACAGTTCCAGGGCAGCACCCTCGCCTTCCAGGCGGCGCTCGGCAGCACCGTCTGGCTGATTGTGGCGTCGGTCGTGGCGATGTATATCGTGCTGGGCGTGCTCTATGAGAGCTTTATTCACCCGATAACGATCCTTTCGACGCTGCCGACCGCAGGCGTCGGGGCGCTGCTGGCGCTGCTGATTGCAGGCGCGGAGCTGGACGTTATCGCCATCATCGGCATCATTTTGCTGATAGGCATCGTCAAAAAGAACGCCATCATGATGATCGACTTTGCGCTGGCCGCCGAGCGCGAACAGGGCATGTCGCCGCGCGAGGCGATTTATCAGGCCTGCCTGCTGCGCTTTCGGCCAATCCTGATGACGACGCTCGCCGCGCTGCTCGGCGCGCTGCCGCTGATGTTAAGCACCGGCGTCGGGGCGGAGCTCAGGCGCCCGCTCGGCATCGGCATGGTCGGCGGCCTGCTGGTAAGCCAGGTGCTGACGCTCTTTACCACGCCGGTGATTTATCTGTTGTTCGACCGTCTGGGCCATGCCGTACGCCGTCGTTTTCCCCGGCGTGAAGGGGAGGCGTAAGTGAAGTTTTACGCGCTCTTTATCTACCGCCCGGTGGCGACCATTCTGCTCTCGGTCGCCGTGACGCTCTGCGGCGTGCTGGGCTTCCGCCTGCTACCGGTGGCCCCGCTGCCGCAGGTCGATTTCCCGGTGATTATGGTCAGCGCGTCGCTGCCCGGCGCATCGCCAGAAACCATGGCCTCGTCGGTGGCCACGCCGCTTGAGCGCTCGCTCGGGCGCATCGCGGGCGTCAACGAGATGACCTCGTCGAGTTCGCTTGGCAGCACGCGCATCATTCTGGAATTTAACTTCGACCGCGATATCAACGGCGCGGCGCGCGACGTCCAGGCGGCGATCAACGCCGCGCAAAGCCTGCTGCCAAGCGGCATGCCTTCGCGCCCGACCTACCGCAAGGCGAACCCCTCCGACGCGCCAATTATGATCCTGACGCTCACGTCAGAGACTTACTCTCAGGGCGAGCTTTACGACTACGCCTCGACGCAGCTTGCCCAGACTATCGCGCAAATCGACGGCGTGGGCGATGTCGATGTGGGCGGCAGCTCGCTGCCCGCCGTGCGCGTGGCGCTTAACCCGCAGGCGCTGTTTAACCAGGGCGTGTCGCTGGACGCCGTGCGCAGCGCCATCAGCAACGCCAACGTGCGCCGCCCGCAGGGTGCGATTGAGGACACGCAGCGCCGCTGGCAATTACAGACGAACGACGAGCTGAAAACCGCGGCGGAATATAAGCCGCTCATCATTCACTACAACAACGGCGCGGCGGTGCCGTTAAGCGATGTGGCGACGGTCACCGATTCGGTGCAGGACGTGCGCAACGCGGGCATGACCAACGCCAAACCGGCGATCCTGTTGATGATCCGCAAACTGCCGGAAGCGAATATTATCGACACCGTGGACCGCATCCGCGACGCGTTGCCGGCGCTGCGCCAGACCATCCCCGCCGCCATTGATATGCAGATAGCGCAGGATCGCTCTCCTACTATTCGCGCGTCGCTTGAAGAGGTGGAGCAGTCGCTGGTGATTTCCGTCGCGCTGGTCATCCTGGTGGTCTTTCTGTTCCTGCGCTCCGGTCGCGCGACGTTTATCCCGGCCGTCGCGGTGCCGGTATCGCTTATTGGCACCTTCGCCGCCATGTACCTGTGCGGTTTTAGCCTTAATAACCTCTCGCTGATGGCGCTGACTATCGCTACCGGCTTTGTGGTGGATGACGCCATCGTGGTGCTGGAGAATATCTCGCGGCATCTGGAAGCCGGAATGAAACCGCTTCAGGCGGCGCTACAAGGGGTGCGCGAAGTGGGCTTTACCGTGCTATCCATGAGCCTGTCGCTGGTGGCGGTGTTCCTGCCGCTGCTGCTGATGGGCGGGCTACCGGGGCGGCTGTTCCGCGAGTTCGCGGTGACGCTGTCGGTGGCTATCGGGATTTCGCTGGTGGTGTCGCTCACGCTCACGCCGATGATGTGCGGCTGGCTGCTGAAAGCCCGCGCGCCGAAGGAGACGCGCCGCCGCACCGGCGTCAACCGGCTGCTGCTGGCGCTCCAGGGAGGTTACGCCCGCTCGCTCGGCTGGGTGCTGAACCACGCGCGGCTGGTGGGCGTGGTGCTTATCGCCACCATCGCGCTGAACGTCTGGCTCTATATTTCCATCCCGAAAACCTTTTTCCCTGAACAGGATACCGGACGGCTGATGGGCGGCATTCAGGCTGACCAGAGCATCTCTTTCCAGGCGATGCGCGGCAAATTGCAGGATTTCATGAAAATCATCCGCGACGACCCGGCGGTGGATAACGTCACCGGCTTTACCGGCGGTTCCCGGGTTAACAGCGGCATGATGTTTATCTCGCTCAAACCGCTTGGCGAGCGCACGGAAAGCGCCCAGCAGGTTATCGACCGGCTGCGTAAAAAGCTCGCGAAAGAGCCTGGCGCGAGCCTGTTTTTAATGGCGGTGCAGGATATCCGCGTCGGCGGGCGCCAGTCGAACGCCAGCTACCAGTATACGCTGCTGTCAGACGATCTCGCGGCGCTGCGCGAATGGGAGCCGAAAATCCGCCAGGCGCTGTCCGCGCTGCCGCAGCTCGCCGATGTGAACTCTGACCAGCAGGATAACGGCGCGGAGATGAGCCTGGTTTACGATCGCGAATCGATGGCGCGCTTAGGGATCAGCGTTCAGGACGCCAACAGCCTGCTGAATAACGCGTTCGGCCAGCGCCAGATTTCGACCATCTACCAGCCGCTGAACCAGTACAAAGTGGTGATGGAGGTGGACCCGCGTTACACCCAGGACATCAGCGCGCTGAATCAGATGTTTGTGATGAACAGCGAGGGCAAGCCGATTCCGCTCTCCTGGTTCGCCAAATGGCGGCCTGCCAACGCGCCGCTGTCGGTGAACCATCAGGGGCTGTCGGCGGCGTCGACCATCGCGTTTAACCTGCCGACCGGCGTGTCGCTCTCCGAGGCGAGCGACGCCATCACCCGCACCATGACCTCCCTCGGCGTGCCGTCGTCGGTGCGCGGCAGCTTTGCGGGCACGGCGCAGGTGTTCCAGGACACCATGAATTCGCAGGTGATCCTGATCCTCGCCGCCATCGCCACGGTCTATATCGTGCTGGGTATGCTGTATGAGAGTTACGTGCATCCGCTGACTATCCTTTCCACGCTGCCGTCGGCGGGCGTCGGGGCATTACTGGCGCTGGAAGCGTTCGACGCCCCGTTTAGCCTCATCGCGCTTATCGGTATTATGCTATTGATTGGTATCGTGAAGAAGAACGCGATAATGATGGTGGACTTCGCGCTGGATGCCCAGCGCAGCGGCGAGCTCAACGCCCGCGAGGCGATTTTTCAGGCCTGCCTGCTGCGTTTTCGTCCGATCATGATGACGACGCTGGCGGCCCTGTTCGGCGCGCTGCCGCTGATGATAGCGAGCGGCGACGGCGCGGAGCTGCGCCAGCCGCTCGGCATTACCATCGTCGGCGGGCTGGTCATGAGCCAGCTGCTGACGCTCTATACCACGCCGGTGGTCTACCTCTTCTTCGACCGACTGCGCCTGCGCTTTACCCGCCGGGCGAAACCCGAGGACACCCTGACCGCGAGCGAATAGCCTATGACCGACCTGCCCCAGAACGTGCGCTGGCAATTGTGGATTGTCGCCTTTGGCTTTTTTATGCAGGCGCTGGACACCACCATCGTCAACACCGCCCTCCCCTCTATGGCCGTAAGCCTCGGGGAGAGCCCGCTGCGGATGCATATGGTCATCGTCTCCTACGTGCTGACGGTGGCGGTGATGCTGCCCGCGAGCGGCTGGCTGGCGGATCGCGTCGGGGTGCGCAATATCTTCTTCTGCGCCATTGTGCTGTTTACGCTCGGCTCGCTGTTTTGCGCCTGGTCGTCAACGCTCAACGAGCTGGTGGCGTCGCGGGTGTTGCAGGGCGTCGGCGGCGCGATGATGGTGCCGGTCGGCAGATTAACGGTGATGAAAATTGTTCCGCGCGAACAATACATGGCCGCGATGACGTTTGTCACGCTCCCCGGCCAGGTGGGGCCGCTGCTCGGCCCGGCGCTTGGCGGGCTGCTGGTGGAGTACGCCTCGTGGCACTGGATCTTTCTCATTAACCTGCCGGTCGGCATCGCGGGTGCCGCCGCGACGCTCTGGCTGATGCCGAATTACACCATGCAGACCCGGCGTTTCGATTTCTCCGGTTTTCTGCTGCTCGCCTTCGGCATGGCGGCGCTGACGATAGCGCTCGACGGCTACAAGAGCACGGGCCTTTCCGCCGCCGGGCTCGGCGCGCTGGTGGCGGGCGGCAGCGCGGCGGTGTTGCTCTATCTGTGGCATGCGCGCGGCAACGAGCGGGCGCTGTTCAGCCTGCGGCTTTTCGAGACCCGCACCTTTTCGCTCGGGCTGCTCGGGAGTTTATGCGGGCGCATCGGCAGCGGAATGCTGCCGTTTATGACGCCGGTTTTTTTACAGATTGGCCTCGGCTTTTCGCCATTTCACGCCGGGCTGATGATGATCCCGATGGTGCTTGGCAGCATGGGGATGAAGCGTATCGTGGTGCAGGTGGTCAATCGCTTTGGTTATCGCCGCGTGCTGGTGGCTTCCACGCTTGGCCTGGCGCTGGCGAGCCTGCTGTTTATGGGCGTGGCGCTGGCGGGCTGGTACTGGTTGCTGCCGGTAGTCCTGCTTTTTCAGGGGATGGTCAACTCGGTGCGTTTCTCGGCGATGAACACGCTGACGCTGCGCGACCTGCCGGATGAGATGGCGAGCGGCGGCAACAGTATGCTCTCGATGGTAATGCAGCTCTCCATGAGTCTCGGCGTAACCCTCGCAGGCCTGCTGCTTGGCGCGTTTGGCCATAACCATCTGGCCGCCGACAGCAGCGACGCGCACGGGATCTTCTTCTGGACGTACCTGTGGATGGCGGTGATTATCGCCGTGCCAGCGCTCGTCTTTGCCCGCGTTCCGAACGATATCAGTAAAAATGCCGTGATCGCGCGGCGCAAAAGGAGAGCTTCATGAGGTTCTGGCGGCCCGGCATTATGGGCAAGCTGTTTCTGGCCATTTTCGCCACCTGCATTCTGCTGTTAATTACGATGCACTGGGCGGTGCGCTTTAGCTTTGAGCGCGGCTTTATCGACTACATCAAACACGGCAACGAACAGCGGCTGGCGCTGCTAAGCGACGCGCTGAGCGATCAGTATCAGCAGCACGGCGACTGGGGGTTCCTGCGCCATAACGATCGCGTGGTGTTCCAGATTTTACGCTCTTTCGAGCGAGAGAACGCGCACGATGGCCCGCCGCCGCCGGACAGAGGGCCGCCGCCCCATATGCCGCCGCACGGCTGGCGCACGCAGTTCTGGGTGGTGGACGCCGATCAGAATGTGCTGGTCGGCCCGCGCTCGCCGGTGCCGCAGGACGGCGCGCGGCGGGCGATTGTCGTTGATGGCAAGCGTGTCGGCTGGGTCATCGCCTCGCCGGTGGAGCGCCTGACACGCAGCACCGATATTAATTTCGATAAACAGCAGCGACGCACCAGCTGGCTTATCGTCGCGCTCTCGACATTGCTCGCGGCGGCGGCCACGCTGCTGCTGGCGCGCGGCCTGCTGGCGCCGGTAAAACGGCTGGTGGAAGGCACGCACCGGCTCGCGGCGGGCGATTTCACAACCCGCGTCGTCGCCACAGGCCAGGATGAACTGGGCCGTCTCGCGCAGGATTTCAACCAGCTTGCCAGCACGCTTGAGAAAAATCAGCAGATGCGTCAGGCCTTTATGGCGGATATTTCCCATGAACTGCGCACGCCGCTTGCTGTGCTGCGCGGCGAGCTGGAGGCGATTCAGGACGGCGTGCGCCAGTTTACGCCGGAATCCGTCGCCTCGTTACAGGCGGAAGTGGGCACGCTGACCAAACTGGTGGACGATTTACATCAGCTTTCGCTCTCCGACGAGGGCGCGCTCGCCTACCAGAAAAAACCGCTGGAGATAGTGACACTCATTGAGGTGGCCGCCGGCGCGTTCCGCGAGCGCTTCGCCGCGCGCGGACTGACGCTGAATCTCTCCATGCCTGAGAGCGTCACGCTGTTTGGCGACCGGGACCGGCTGATGCAGCTGTTTAATAATCTGCTGGAAAACAGCCTGCGCTATACAGACGCAGGCGGCGGCCTGCTGATTCAGGGCGAATGCCAGGCGGCGCGGTTTGTGCTGCGTTTTAGCGACAGCGCGCCGGGCGTGAGCGACGAGCAGCTCGCGAAACTGTTTGAGCGTTTTTACCGTGCCGAGGGCTCGCGCAACCGCGCCAGCGGCGGTTCCGGCCTGGGCCTCGCCATCTGCGCCAATATCGTGTCGGCGCATGGCGGCACCATCAGCGCCGATCATTCATCGTCAGGCGGTGTTAGCATTACCGTATCTTTGCCGCTTGATGCCGTACTTCCGGGAGACGTATGACAGAGTTACCGATTAACGACAAAACCCCACGCATTCTGGTTGTTGAGGATGAGCCGAAACTCGGCGCGCTGCTGGTGGATTATCTGCGGGCGGCCAGCTATGCGCCGACGCTGATTAACCACGGCGACCAGGTGTTGCCCTATGTGCGCCAGACGCCGCCGGATTTGATTCTGCTGGATCTGATGCTGCCCGGCACCGACGGGCTGACGCTGTGTCGCGAGATACGCCGCTTTTCAGAAGTGCCGATTGTGATGGTGACCGCAAGAATTGAAGAGATAGACCGCCTGCTGGGGCTGGAGATTGGCGCCGATGATTATATCTGCAAGCCCTTCAGCCCGCGCGAGGTGGTGGCGCGCGTAAAAACCATCCTGCGGCGCTGCAAGCCGCAGCGCGACCTGCAGGCGCAAGCCGCCCAGAGCCCGCTGGTTATCGATGAAGGCCGTTTCCAGGCGAGCTGGCGGCAGAAGCCGCTCGATTTGACCCCCGCCGAGTTCCGCCTGCTGAAGACGCTCTCCAGCGAGCCGGGCAAGGTCTTTTCCCGCGAGCAGTTGCTCAATCATCTGTATGACGACTACCGCGTGGTGACCGATCGCACCATCGACAGCCATATCAAGAACCTGCGCCGCAAGCTCGAAGCGCTCGATGATGACCAGCCGTTTATCCGCGCCGTGTACGGCGTGGGCTACCGCTGGGAGGCCGACGCCGGCCGAGTGGTGTAGAGATGACCTGCACGGGTGAAACGCCGGGCCCTGGAATATGCACGCCCGGTGACCTGTTCCGTTCGCCAGGGCGCGGATTCTCTCTGTCACGTTTACTCACGCGAACGTGTTAAGGGGGCTCGCCGCCGCCCCCTTAACCATCCCGGCTCGCGGCCAAAGGGCAGCCGCACGGGAAAACACACGGCGTTGGCATTGGGTTTCGTAGTTTCGTAGGGTGCGTAAGCGCAGCGCACCCGCCTCACGCCCATAAGCCCCGTAACGGTTTGCACCCCTGCGCCGCTGGCGCTACAATTCCCGCCCTTAACGTGGGGGTAAACGCGCCCCCCACCGCTTCAATGTTGAAGCGGCTCTGACCTGACATCAGAACGAGTCCATCATGTTTAAACCCGAACTCCTTTCACCGGCGGGAACGCTGAAAAATATGCGTTACGCCTTCGCCTATGGCGCTGACGCCGTGTACGCCGGTCAGCCGCGCTATTCGCTGCGCGTGCGCAATAACGAATTCAACCACGAAAATTTGCAGATCGGCATTAACGAAGCCCACGCGCTTGGCAAAAAATTCTACGTGGTGGTGAATATCGCGCCGCACAACGCCAAGCTGAAAACCTTTATTCGCGACCTCAAACCAGTGGTCGACATGGGGCCGGACGCGCTGATTATGTCCGATCCGGGTTTGATCATGCTGGTGCGCGAGCACTTCCCGCAGATGGATATCCATCTTTCGGTGCAGGCTAACGCCGTCAACTGGGCGACGGTGAAGTTCTGGCAACAGATGGGGCTGACGCGTGTCATTCTCTCCCGCGAACTGTCGCTGGAAGAGATTGCCGAAATCCGCGAACAGGTGCCGGAAATGGAGCTGGAGATTTTCGTGCATGGCGCGCTCTGCATGGCCTACTCCGGCCGCTGCCTGCTTTCCGGCTACATCAACAAGCGCGATCCGAACCAGGGCACCTGCACCAATGCCTGCCGCTGGGAATATAACGTTCAGGAAGGCAAAGAAGACAGCATCGGCAATATCGTCCATATCCATGAGCCGATCCCGGTGCAAACCGTCGAGCCGACGCTCGGTATCGGCGCGCCGACCGACAAAGTCTTTATGATTGAAGAGGCGCAGCGCCCTGGCGAGTATATGACCGCGTTCGAAGACGAGCACGGCACCTACATCATGAACTCCAAAGATCTGCGCGCCATTCAGCACGTCGAGCGGCTGACGAAAATGGGCGTTCACTCGCTGAAAATTGAAGGGCGTACCAAGTCGTTCTACTACTGCGCGCGCACAGCCCAGGTCTATCGCCGCGCGATTGACGACGCCGCCGCAGGCAAACCGTTCGACCCGAGCCTGCTGGAAACGCTGGAAGGCCTGGCGCATCGCGGCTATACCGAAGGCTTCCTGCGTCGTCACACCCATGACGACTATCAGAATTATGAATATGGTTATTCGGTATCGGATCGTCAGCAGTTTGTCGGCGAATTCACTGGCGAGCGCAACGGGGCTCTGGCGGCCGTGGCGGTGAAAAATAAATTCTCTCTCGGCGATAGCCTGGAGCTGATGACGCCGCAGGGCAATATCAGCTTTACGCTGGAACATATGGAAAATGCCAAAGGCGAGAAAATGGACGTGGCGCCGGGAGATGGATACACCATCTGGATGCCGGTTCCGGAGGATTTAACACTGGAATATGCGCTACTGATGCGCAATTTCTCTGGCCAGACCACCCGAAATCCACACAGCAAATAATTTATAAGGGTTATTTTTATCGCGCGAATGTTTCTTCGAATGGGATCACAAACCGTTATGTTTAAAGCGGTTATTATCCCCGGCGCTGAAAAACATAATCCATAAATGCCAGTTGTACCAGGAACCACCTCCTTCAGCCTGCGTAATCTCCCTTACGCAGGCTTATTTTTTTGTCCTTTCAGCCAGTTCTTAAGCGACGCGCCAGACTCTGCGATAAACTCAGTGAATCCGTATTCACAGGAGTGCATTCATGTCCCGTTCCCCAGGTTCGTTTCTGATTTTAAATGGTAAAAGCGCTGATAATGAGGTGTTGCGCGGCAGCGTAAAACTGCTGCGCGAGCAGGGCCACTCGCTGGATGTGCGCGTGACCTGGGAGAAAGGCGACGCGGGGCGCTATGTCAGTGAGGCCGTTGAACAGGGCGCGCAAACGGTGATTGCCGCAGGCGGCGACGGCACCATTAACGAAGTGGCAGCGGCGCTGGCGTCGGTCGCCGGGGAAAAACGTCCGGCGCTCGGCCTGTTGCCGCTCGGCACCGCCAATGATTTCGCGACAAGCGCAGCCGTGCCGGACGATATCGAACTGGCGCTGAAGCTGGCTATCGAAGGCCGTGCGGTGCCCATTGATATTGCGCAGGTGAATGATAAAGCCTGGTTTATTAACATGGCTACCGGCGGTTTTGGCACGCGCATTACCACCGAGACGCCGGAGCGGCTGAAGGCGGCGCTTGGCGGCGTGTCGTATCTGATCCACGGTCTGATGCGTATGGACGCTCTGAAAGCGGACCGCTGCGAGATTCGCGGTGAGAATTTCCACTGGCAGGGCGACGCGCTGGTTATCGGCATCGGTAACGGGCGTCAGGCGGGCGGCGGCCAGGAGCTTTGTCCGGCGGCGCTGATTAACGATGGGCTGTTGCAACTGCGCATTTTTACCGGTGAAGAGCTGCTGCCAGCGCTCTTTACCACGCTGACGCAGCCGGAAGACAGCCCGAATATTATCGACGGCGCGTCAGCCTGGTTTGAAATAACAGCCCCGCACGACATTACCTTTAACCTCGACGGCGAACCGCTGAGCGGCCAGCATTTCCACATTGTGATTAAGCCCGGGGCGCTGCACTGCCGCCTGCCGCCGGATTGTCCGTTGCTTAAATAAATGGATGTATGGCATCGCGGTTTGCGGGACGGCGGGTGCGCTACGCTTACCCGCCCTACCAGTGATGCAACGGTATGAAACGTTGTAGGGTGGGTAAGCGCAGCGCACCCACCATCAGCACCGCCGTCAAATGAAAGGCATTGCCTGTTCAATACGGGTGAACCATGGAACTCAGGAATATGTACGCCTGGTGACCTGTTCCGTTCGCCACAACGCGGATTCTCTCTGTCACGTATACTCACGCGAACGTGTTAAGGGGGCTCGCCGCCGCCCCCTTAACAATCCCGGCTCGCGGCCAAAGGGCAGCCGCAAAGGAAAACACACGGCATCGGCGGTGGCTTTTGTGGTTTCGTAGGGCGGGTAAGCGCAGCGCACCCACCGTTTACCTCGCCACACCATTTACCCCACCCACAAAAAACGCGCCCGCAGGCGCGTTTTCAATGCGTAACCACACCGCCGTCAGGCAATCGTCACTTTCTTGTCCAGATACACATCCTGCACCGCGTTAATGAGCTTCACACCGTCGGCCATCGTTTTCTTAAACGCCTTACGCCCCAGAATAAGCCCCATGCCCCCCGCGCGTTTGTTGATAACCGCCGTGCGTACCGCATCGGTGAGATCGGCCTCGCCGCCGGACGCGCCACCCGAGTTGATAAGCCCCGCGCGGCCCATATAGCAGTTCGCCAGCTGGTAGCGCACCAGATCGATAGGGTTATCGGTGGTCAGCTTGCTATAGACGCGATCGTCGGTATAGCCGAATTTCAGCGCGCTATAGCCGCCGTTATTCTCCGCCATTTTCTGCTTCACGATATCCGCGCCGATGGTCGCTGCCAGATGGTTGGCCTGACCGGTCAGGTCGGCGCTGGAGTGGTAATCCACGCCCTCTTTCTTAAAGCCGCTGTTACGCAGATACGCCCACAACACCGTCACCATGCCAAGCTCATGCGCGCGCTCAAACGCGGCAGAAATTTCTTCAATCTGGCGACGCGACTCTTCGGAGCCGAAATAGATAGTCGCCCCCACCGCCACCGCGCCCATATTGAACGCCTGCTCAACGCTCGCATACAGCGTCTGATCGTATTGCGTCGGGTAGCTCAGGGTTTCGTTGTGGTTAATCTTGACCAGGAAAGGAATACGGTGCGCGTAGCGACGCGACACCGACGCCAGCACGCCATAGGTTGAGGCCACGCAGTTGCAGCCCGCTTCAATGGCCAGCTCGACGATGTTTTTCGGGTCGAAATACATCGGGTTAGCTGCGAACGACGCGCCCGCCGAATGCTCGACGCCCTGATCCACCGGCAAAATAGAAAGATAGCCGGTGCCCGCGAGGCGCCCGGTGTTATAGAGAGTCTGCATATTTCGCAACACCGCCGGAGGCCGGTTGTTATCGATCATTACGCGATCGACATAATCCGGCCCTGGCAGATAAAGCTGGTCGGAGGAAATGGTCGTACAGCGGTGCTGTAACAGGCTATCGGCATCGTTGCCGAGCAACTGCGCAATATCAGTCATCATACGCTCCCGTAATTGTCGGCGGACGACGCCCGCCGGACGAAAAGATCCTTACCCACCCGCTAACCGGGCAGTCTAAGCCTGGTACTGAATAGCACAGATTGCCAGACCTGAGCGCATTTTCAGTTTATTCTGCTGGCACGGTTCACCACCATGCATGAAAATGATGGACAGGCCCGATCCCCTCCCCTACTTCCAGACTATCCGCCTGTTGCAGCGCTTTTGTCAGCCACGCTTTCGCCGCCGTCACGGTTTGGACCCAGTCATAGTGGCGTGGGTACAGCGCCGCCAGCGCGCTGGAGAGCGTACAGCCGGTGCCGTGCGTGTTTTTCGTCGCCACGCGCGGCGCAGTAAAGCGCGTGGCGCCGTCGCGGGTAAAGAGCCAGTCCGGGCTTTCGGCATCATTGAGATGGCCGCCTTTCATCAGCACCGCGCCGCAGCCGAGCGCCAGTAACGCCTCGCCCTGCTGGCGCATCTCCGCCTCGCTGCGGGCGTGGGCGGTATCAAGCAGCGCCGCCGCCTCCGGCAGATTTGGCGTGATAATCGCCACCTGCGGCAGCAGCCGTTCACGCAGCGTACGCACCGCCGACGGGCTCAGCAGCGGATCGCCGCTTTTCGCAAGCATCACGGTATCCAGCACGATATTGCGCACCCGGTAGCGCGAGAGCCGCTCCGCCACGGCCTCAACCACGTCCGTTTCGGCCAGCATGCCGATTTTAGTGGTGTCGATACGCACGTCGCTTAGCACCGAATCGAGCTGGGCGGCGACAAACGACGGCTCAATGCGGTACACGGACTGCACGCCGCGCGTGTTCTGCGCCACCAGCGCGGTGATGACCGAGGTGCCATAAGCGCCCAGTGCCGAAAAGGTTTTCAGATCCGCCTGGATACCCGCCCCGCCGCTCGGGTCGGTGCCAGCGATAGTCAGCGCGTTAATGCGTTGCATGGTGACCTCCGAACGCCTGCGCATGCAGGCTGTCGAGCAATGCGGACGCGAAACTGCCCGGCCCCTTCGCGACAGCAAGCGCCTGTTCGCCCGCGCGCTTCATCAGCCAGCAGGCCGTCGCGACATTCTCAAGACGATCGCCCGGCAGCGCACAGCAGGCGGCCACTACCGCCGAGAGCGCGCAGCCGGTGCCGACCACGCGCGTCAGCATCGTGGTGCCGCCGTTGACCGCCAGCATACGCTCGCCGTCGGTGATGTAATCGACCTCGCCGGTCACCGCGACGACGGCGCCGCTGCGACGAGCCAGCACAGCCGCGGCTTCACGGGCGTGATGCGCGCTCTCGGTGGCATCAACGCCGCGTCCGCCACGGCTCACACCGGCCAGCGCGAGGATTTCCGATGCGTTCGCGCGGATAGCCGCGGGCCTTTGCGCCAGAATCTCATGCGCGAAGTCCGTGCGAAGCGTCAGCGCGCCGACCGCGACCGGGTCGAGCGTCCAGGGCGTTCCCGCCGCACGGGCGCTGTCGATAGCCGCGCGCATTCCCTGCTGCTGCGGGCGCGTGAGCGTACCTAAATTAATCAGCAGGGCATCGGCGATGGCCGCGAACTGCGCGGCTTCGTCGGCATCCACAACCATTGCGGGCGAGGCGCCCAGTGCGAGCAGGACATTAGCCGTGAAATTTTGCACCACATCATTAGTGATGCAATGAACCAGCGGAGCGTGACGGCAAAGTTGAGTGACAACAGGCGCGGCATGGGTGCCGCAAAGCAGGTCAGAAGACATGATTCTCTCCTGCCAGGCGCGAAGACGGGATACCGGACAGGCATCTGACTTCCCTACGCTGGCATTATCCAGATCAGGTAATACGGGTATTTCTCAGCCTTCACGCAGAAGGGCACCCCGAGTCAAATCAATTACAAAACAATGAGTTACACACAAACAAGTTGTAAGTTCTTAGTGTAACCGGGGCCGTAGGCAGGGTGCAAGATTTTTCGATTTATCACAGCAGTTATCACACTCGAAATAGCTGCATCACGTAATCAAGCGCTTTAATGAGTTCATCCGCTTGTATTCCGCTTAGGGTGTACAAAGCGTAGGAAAGTGGTCATTGTCGCAAGCTTCCAATTACTGGCCCTGTCCGGCATTGCCTTCTTCACGCAAGACAGGAGCAAAAGACAAACAACGCCAGTAAAAGGGAGAAAATACTAAAGACCAAAAACGTCACAACATAACCGTATAAGCAAGGTTTTCAGATTTGCCAGAAACTTATGTTGATATTCTTGATGTTCCAGACTTAACTAATGCTTTAGCTGCGTTCTTTTTACGTGCCAGGTTAATAATATATATTTATTGGGTGTCATTGCTTCAATCTCCAATATTAAATTGGGAAGTAATTAATTTACTATAGCCTTAGCTCAGGAAGAGCAAGCCAACCCCCTGACGGGGGTTTAGTTAGCTTTCGCGGGAGCCTGGAGGGGCGCAACGCTCCCCGTATAACTGCTGTGTTAAGCGATGCTATACATAGCTAAGGCTATAAAACATCAATTTTAATACCGATATAATCATTACAATAACGTTAAATTTAAATATTAGAGCAGTATTTCCCTAAAACATTTCCTATACCTAAGAAACTTACAGTTTCCTACAAGCTTCACTCTAAGAACAACAGACCGCTAGTAGAAGAAGAGGGAAAGAAAGTAGTATATGAAAATTATTAACCTTTCTTTGGCCTTCCTTATCGGTTCTCTTTTAATGTTCTTCCTCTTATCGTCACTCTCATACTGTGGTTTTTTAAAGCCAGAGCGCTAACAACTCTACATCTTACCTCTGTGCATATGGACGATCACACTACCAATATGTATTTATCTGCTATAAACGCATATCGTTTTTATAAGGTATTTTAATAACGTACTAGTAAACCAAGTATATTGAGAATAGAAATCACCATCGTTAATCCAGCTTTGTCTTTCATTCGAAATATCTTTTCAATACTTCTCGTTTTTAATACAACGAAATATTCATCAACCAATACTTTTTGTGATCTACGTCAAAATTGTAATCGTTTCCATACGGGATAGTTCGCTTCATAAATTAAGTGCGTTTCTTTAATAGAGACAAAGCCTGTTTAAGGCGCTTGCAAGCGAAACCGCTTTCAATAAATCAATAATGTTAATGGTGATGGTTAAAATGAAAACTTCAAATGTGAAAACTGTAGTTGCTGTTGCTGTACTTGGCGCTATCGCGGCTTCATCTGTTAATGCCGCTCAAACTCAATACGGCTACGAAACTGTAAGCGCTAATGCTTCACAGCTTAACGCGCAACTGAATCATATCAGCCGTTTTAACAGCGCCATGAATCAGGCTGATAACGCTCCTGATTCTGTTTACGCTCCGGCTGGTCATGCTCATGGGGTGTTGTATCCTGTATTGGCTCCGCATAAAGTTCCGACTGCTGCACCTGATGCTATTCCGGGCAAACAACCGATGCCTGCCATTGTTAAACACGATCCGAATGGCATCCCTGTACCGTCTAAAATTCCTGCCTATAACAAAGCTCCGGCTCCGCTGGCTATCTACGGCACACCGTCTAAGATGCCTGTTCCTCCGGCTCATATGGCTATCCCTCAGCCACTGCCGCAAGCTACTCCTGACAAAATGCCTGTACCGCTTAAAGTTGTAGCTCCTGCACCACTGGCTATCTATGGCGCTCCGGTTAAACAGCAACAAGCACCAGTAATGCAAATGGTTAACCTCACTCCAGCTAAACAACCTGTAGCCACGCCAACTAAATTACAAGTTGAAGTCATACCGGTAAAACAGAGCTATGTAACTGATAAAGTGATTACAGACACTATCAACCCTGTTACGCCATATACTAATAATGAAGTAATAACCAATGTTAATAAACCGACACATGTTATTACTCCGGTAGCTGCTCCGGCTCAACTGGTTAAAGCTGAAACTACCAGTGAAACTATTGTGACCACGAACAAACCTGCCCGTGTTGATACTCCAGATGTTTCGGCTCCTTTAGTGAAAAGTGAGCCAACGACTAAGGAAACCATTACACAGTTAACAAACCAGATCATATTGATACTCCGGTTGTAAACACTACATTGGTCAAAGCTACAACTACTAGTGAAACAATCTATCCGAAGGTTGAACAACCAAAACTGAATATCGTTCAGGTTGATAATACCAAAGCTATTACTTCTACTGATGTCATTGAAGATAATGCTAAAAATGGTATTGCAACCACTAACAAACAAGAGATTGTTATCTCTGCAAAACCATCTAAAATAGCGACTACTAAAACTACCTCAAATAACGCTTACTCAAATAGCGTATACGCTCAACAACAAGCCGTAGACGCTCAAACTGCAGCCGCTGCTAATAAATCTGCTGTAGCTAATGTTAAAGCTCGTAGTGAAGCTAATAGCGCTGCTGTTCAGTCTCACGCTAACACACTGGCTAATCATGAATCACGGATCACGGCGCTGGAGAGTGAGAGTAATAACGCTTTCCGTAGTCTGAAAAGCGATGTTGAGTCTAACCGTAAACGCGCTGCTGTGGGGATTGCTTCTGTAGCTGCAATGTCTAACATCCCACAAGTAACCGACTCTCAAAACTACTCTGTAGGGGTTGGTGTTGGCAGCAATGATGCAGAAGGTGCTGTAGCTGTTGGTTTCTCTGCTCGGGTCTCTGAGCATGTAGTAACTAAAGCTTCTGTAGGTGCTGGATCTTATGGCGGTGCTACTGTAGGCGCGGGTGTTTCCTTCGGTTGGTAATCAAATCTTACGCCTCAATAATGGGGCGTATAGATAAGAAGTCTGTCTGGCACTCTTGGTGTGGATTTGTCAGTTACATAGCGTTGGACCGGCTTCTTTTCTATATTCTTTTGATGAAAGCAAACATGATTAAAAACATCCTTCTTTCTGCTCTCGTTTCGCTTGCATTAGTGCTTACTGGTTTTTGGATAGGCACCATGTATGATTCTTATATTTCATACGATAATTCAAACTGTATGAATGACTAGCTTAAATGTAACTTTGAATCTGGTCATATTAATAGTTGAAATGATAATATTAATAGTGATAGTTGAGGTGTTCAAATGAAAAAGTTAACCTTGCTTGCGATAATTGTAACTCTGGCTGGCTGTTCTTCTGCTGCTGATCGTATGGCTAAATGTGAAGCACAGGGTATTAGCCGAGACACATGCTATCTTGCAGAGCAAAACAGACAATCGAATATCTATGCTGCTGCTGAAAAACAAGCCCTTGATAATGCAGCTAAACAATATGCACAATCAGTTCACAAGCACTTACCTGAAGGATGTACACAAGTGCAAGATGCTAATGGTGAATGTGATGTAAAAGCGCCTCAAGCAAGTGGAAGTTATAAGCAGATTGCCAGTGAAGCAGATCATGTAATGAATAAACCTATTTCTGATGCTGCTGAATACTTACTTTCCAAAGGTTGGAAGCCTGACAATGGAGAGTGGCATAAAGGCAATTATAGTTTACGTTTGATAGTTGAAAATGAAGTGGTAGTAAATAGTCAATTAATAAAGTAATGATTTAACAGCCCTGCTATTATGCAGGGTTTTTATATAAGGCGCCATACCTAAGGTAATTATTTTTGATTTGTTAATTTCAAGTGCTGTCTATTCTGCCACAGTTAATTGTTAAGGAACCACTGTTATTTATAATGATGTCACGATGAAACAATAAGACAATGGATTGTTCTGTTAAGCTTCTCCTGAAATTCTTTCTGGCGCTTTTAGCTTCGAAAAGATGTAAAGCCCGGATGAACCCGGCACGTCGTTCTTCGCAGCCGCTGCGCTAACGCCACTAATATCTTCGTTAATCCCCTGGCGAATCCGCCCTGCGCCGATTGCTATCCGCTTCATTTTTTTATACATAATTAGCCTTGCCCCACGGGCGATGGCGCTGGAAGATGGCGGCCTGACGGTAACAGAAATCAACGGGGCGCGGGCCCTGACATGTGGAGAAGGTATGTTGAAAACCAGAATGATCGTAGCGGGAGTGCTGTTGATGTCGGTGGCTTCTGCATTCGCCGCAGACGGTGTAAAACCGAAAACCATTGATGGCTATGAGGTAAAAGAGTTTATCTCCGATTCGCGTAAATTCACCATTGGCGACGTGGTGCCGGATCTCTACCGGACCGAACAGTACAACATTAAACAGTGGCAAATTCGCAACCTGCCCGCGCCGGAAGCGGGCACCCACTGGACCTACATGGGCGGCTACTACGTGCTTATCACCGACGCCGAAGGCAAAGTCGTGCGCGCCATGAACGGCGACATCTTCTATCACCGCTAACGCCCTCGCCTGAAACGCTTGCGGGGTTTCAGGCGCTTTTCTCTCCCTCCCGGAATCCAGCGAACAACCCCCCTTAATAACAGGAGTGGCGAAAAAACACGCCGCTCGTTACACTCGCTCTACCTATTAACCTGATGAATATAAAAGGAGGACTCTTATGCTGTGCTGTGAATTGTTTGACTATTCACATCATTTTGGCGATCGCCAGAGCTCAGGCATCACCGGTATCGTGCTGCGATAACTGGACCCTGAGCGAAGATCTCATCACCTAATCCCTTCCCAGGGCTTACCAGATTATCGTCAGCGATGTTTGACGAGGCGTTTCTGCGCCTGAAAATTCTGAGTAAGCGATGAGCACATTACTGACTGCGCAATCTCTGCGTATTGATTCTCCGTTCGGCCCGGTGCTGAACTCTGTCTCTTTCACCCTGAAAAAAGGCGACCGTATCGGGCTTATCGGCCATAACGGTTGCGGGAAAAGCACGCTATTAAAAGCGCTGGACGACACAATTTCGCCTGCCGAAGGCGTCGTGACGCGCGCGGCGCGATGCCTGCTGGCGCGCGTGGAGCAGCATCTGCCCGGGATGCTGCATCATCAGACCCTGCTGGAGGCGCTGCTGGCGCGGCTGCCTGAAACCGAGCGGGAAAGTAACGCCTGGCGGGCGCAGGCGCTGCTGGCAAGCATGGGCTTTGCCGAATCGGCCTGGACGCTGACCGCCGGATCGCTGAGCGGTGGTCAGCATACCCGGCTGTTACTGGCGCGCGCGCTGATTGTCTCGCCCGATCTGCTGTTGCTCGACGAGCCTGGTAACCATCTCGATCTGCCCACCCTGCTGTGGCTGGAACAGTTCCTGTCGCGCTGGAACGGCAGCTTTATTCTGGTCTCCCACGACAGCGCGCTGCTGGACAGCGTCACCAACCGCACCTGGGTGTTGCGCGACGGCCAGTTGCACACGTTCGATCTCCCCTGCACTGCCGCACGCGCGGCGCTCTCGGCGCGTGACGACAGCGACGCGCTGCGCCGTAAAGCGGAGCAAAAAGAGATAGATCGCGTCACGGCCAGCGCGAAACGGCTGGCCACCTGGGGCCAGGTGTATGACAACGAAGATCTGGCGCGCAAAGCCAAACAGATGGAAAAACAGGTCACGCGTCTGAAGGAGGAGCAAACCGAACTGGCGCAGGGCAGCCGCTGGCAACTGACGCTTGCCGGCGACGCGCTGGCGGCGGATCGTCTGCTGGAGATGGAAAACCTGGCGGTCAGCGCCGCGCCCGGCACACCGACGCTCTTTACCCTGCCGCTCGCGCGTATTAAAAGCGGCGATCGTGTGGCGCTGCTCGGCTATAACGGCTGCGGCAAATCGTCGCTGCTGCGCCTGTTGTGGCGGCAGTGGCAGGCGCAGGCGGCCACACCGGGCGTTACGTTTCATCCGCGCGTGTCGCTCGGGTATTACGACCAGTCGCTGTATCAGTTGCCTGACGACGCCACGCTGCTGGAGGCGCTGTCGCCATTTGCGCCGGAACTGCAAACGCGCAAGCTGGCGCTCATCAGCGCCGGTTTTCCGTGGGCGCGCCACGGGCAGCAGGTAAGGACGCTCAGCGGCGGCGAGCGCTCACGCCTGCTGTTTGTCGGCCTGTCGCTTGCGCGCTATTCGCTGCTGATGCTCGACGAACCGACCAACCATCTGGATATGGAAGGCAAAGAGGCGCTGGCGCAGACGCTGCAAACCTTTGAGGGCGGGCTGCTGCTGGTGACGCACGACAGGACACTGCTGGAGGCGAGCTGTAACCGCTTCTGGCTTGTTGAAGATGGCGTTCTCAGCGAGTGGCATAATATGGAGGCGCTGCTGGCGCGACTGCGTAAAGCGCCAGCGGCCACGGAGGCTGCCCCGGCGAATGCAACCCCTGCTCTGGAAACGCCGGAGCCAGAGCACGACACGCATCTGCTGGAGCGGTTAGTCGAGCTGGAAGCGCGGCTAACCGCCGATCTCGCACGCAAACCGCGTCATCAAAAACCCGCCTTACAGGCGCAGTGGCGTCAGGAGATAGCGCATATCAGCGCCGCGCTGGGGCTGGAATAAACCAAAAGGCCGCCCTGGCGGGCGGCTTTTTTATGTGGCGGTAAGTACTATGACGTTTTCCCTGTCACAGGCTCTGTTACTGCTTTATTTCATTGAACTGATGTGTGTGCAAAGAAGTTTGTTCGCGCAAGATACGATTATGCAGGCCAAGCGCAATCGTTTTAACGAAGGATTCGCTATTAACACAACGTACGCTAAGCGCCATTAATGTTATTCCCGACAGTGACCCGAAAATATTCCAGCGCCCGACATCACCAGGCGAGTGAAGAGATAGCATGACACTAATAAAAAAAATCAGGCTGGCCAGAAGTGCAACAAAAATGAGTCCCAGATAAAGCTGTAACGCGCGTAAATATCCCCTTGCTATCCACATCATTGCTGGAATTATCAGCAGGCAAAATAGTAAGTTAGTTATCAACATACCAATAATAAAGGTGGGTTCTGGCAACGACAGGCTATGCGAAACAGCCACCCAAAAATAAACTTGTGGAATGGCGAAACTTACTACCGACAACGCCATGCTGAAAATTAAGGGAAAACCAAAGCGTTGCCAGCCCATTGGCAAGCTCACTTTTTCTTTAAGTTGCGCCTTAAGTAACTCAAGTGCGTCTGTTCGCCTGGTTTTAAGGCCATTTTCAACAAAACGGCCCAACTCAATGCTTTGTTTTAAATAATTAGACATCCTTGATCCAACGACTCCCTGCCAGTGAAAACGACTGGATAAGACCAATAACAAACTGGCCGGATTTAGGTAAATTTTGCGGATTTCTGATAGTACCGGAAACGGCACTCCCAGCAAAAGCAGAGGCATTATTAAATGCTTTGATTAATTCGTGTTGCAAGCTCTTTTGTAAGGCTTCAGTAGGGTATCGGCTTGGATAAGCACCCGCCTTAATTAACGCTTTAATCCCATCATTAGAAATACCGGGATTTCTATTGCGTATGATCTCAATAGTTATTCGTTTACGTTCATGCCTGCTCAACGTCCTGAGCCAGTCAAGGGCTTTCGCTGAGGAACCTGTTTTCATCGCCATATAGGCTTTTATTGTACTTCTCAGAGCAACGCTTGCTCCAGCAATAGATATTATATCTAACGCTGTCATCGTAGAGGTATACCAATCCTGAGAATCTAACCAGGCAACATTTTCCTCATAACCGTATCCCATCGCGAATAAGCGACCGACACCTACTGCGCACTGGAAACCTGTAGCAACTGTCCCTGCAGTCATAATTCCCGCGATAATACCTGTCGCCCCTGCAGTAAAAGGAATGACGAGCGTTGCACTTACTGCGATAAATGCTGTCGCAACTAACGCTCCACAAGATATTGCCGTAGAAGTTATTTCTGTTGTAAGTGAAGGAGTCTGCAACGTTTTTGTAACTGCTTTTGCCGCATTCTGGGGTGATATATCATTTACTTTAGTAACAATGACATGGCTTACCGTAGTCTGATTTGGCGTCGCGATACGTCGTGAAGGTCTTACAAGCCATTCGCTGATTCCGTTGGAATAGATGATCCCTACGCGGCTAAAATCACGTGTACGAGCCAGTTCTTTTGCTAACGCATCAAAATCAAAATCGACTAAACCCGGACCGCCCCATGTTACTGGCTTAGTGAAAGAAGGGAGATTGTCAGGTGATTTCATCCCTGATAAATAATCTGACATGGCTTTTCCTTGCAGGGTTTGTGGTAGTGAAAGGCTATAAATTTATCCCAACAAAAAAATTAAGAATATTCTCAATAAAAGCTATGTGATTCTTTTATGTGAGTTATCTCATAGCTAAAGTTAAACGTCAGCAGGCAGTTATCGTTCCATACGAATAAACCAAAAGGCCGCCCTCACGGGCGGCTTTTTTTATGAGACAGAGTGCGAGATCAGGCAGAGAGGCGGAATTTCTGCACGGTGCTTTGCAGTTCTTCGGTCTGGCGCTCCAGCGCAGCCGCGGCGGCGGAAACCTGTTCCACCAGCGAGGCGTTCTGCTGGGTAACGGTATCCATCTGCGTGATGGCAAGGCCCACCTGCGAGATGCCCTTGCTCTGTTCTTCAGAAGCAGAAGCAATCTGCTTAATGATGGTGCTGACGTTGGAGACGCCACGATAGATTTCAGCCATCGAATCGCCCGCCGCGTTCACCAGTTCAGAACCTTTATCAATACGTTCGACCGATTCGGTGATAAGCGTTTCGATTTCACGGGCTGCCTCGGCGCTGCGGCTCGCGAGGTTACGCACTTCGCCCGCCACGACCGCGAAGCCGCGCCCCTGTTCGCCCGCGCGCGCCGCTTCAACGGCGGCGTTGAGCGCCAGGATGTTGGTCTGGAACGCAATGCTGTTAATCACGCTGGTAATGTCAGCAATTTTCTTCGAACTGCCGGAGATCCCCTGCATGGTCTCAATAACGTTCTGCGCCAGCTGGCCGCCTTTACCGGCGTTTTCCGAGGCAGCATGCGCGAGCTCGCTCGCCTGACGCGCGTTTTCCGCATTCAGGCGCACGGTGGAGGTGAGTTCCTCCATGCTGGCGGCGGTCTGCTCCAGCGCGGCGGCCTGTTCTTCGGTACGCGAGGAGAGATCGTTATTGCCGGCGGAGATTTCCGACGCGCCGCGCCAGATATTCTCGCTGCCGTGGCGGATGGCGCTTACGGCTTCACGCAGCTGATCCTGCATCGCGGTCAGCAGCGGCACCAGTTTCCCGACACAGTTGCGACCAAACGGCTCGACGGGCTGGCTGAGATCGCCACCGGCGATCAGGGTGAAGTGGTTGCGGATTTTCTCAAGCGGTTTGACCAGCAGCGCCACCAGATAACGGTCGGTCAGCAGCAGAAGCAGCAGGCCGATGATGACCGCGATGATAATGACCGTTTTGGTGGTGGCGGTCATGCTGTCGACATTTTCACGCGTGGCGTCAAGCTTGCTGCCTGCCGCGGCGTTGAATTTCTCGGCGCTCGCGCCAAACGCGCGGCTGAAGACCGGGGTCACTTTACCCGCATGGGCGCGGTACGCCTCTGGCGTGCCTTCGCGCGCGAGCTTCATCTGCGGGATCACGCCTTCATCCAGCAGCTTTTGCCAGTCGGCGATCACTTTCTGCGACACGGCCGGATCGAGCGGGCCCGGCGAGAGTTTTTTAAACTGTTCGAGCTGGCGCGTCATGCTGTCGAGCGCCTGCTGGACGGATTCAAGGGCTTTGGCGTCCGGCGCGCCGTTCTCCATTGCGCGGGTTAAGCGGGTGACGAAGCGGAAATACTGATCGTTACCTTTGCTAAGTACGGTCATTTGCGACACCAGCTGGCGGTCCACGCGGTTGCCGTCGGCCATCGCCGAGAGCGAATAGACGCTGTAGACGCCCACGGCCGCCCATAACACGCAGAGTACGCCGAGCACCGTCAGCATGACGGCGCGGATGGAAAAGTCTTTAAGCAGGCCCATCAAGAAATCCTCATTTTTGCCTGGTACGGATATATCCTCCGTTATCGGCAAGCGAGGAAAAAGATGTACAAAACGGCGGTATTTATTTTACCGCCGTGATCAGCCGGTGATTATCCGCGCAATCCGAGCGCTTCTTTGAGCGTTTTGAGATAGCGGCGGCTGACCGGCACCGTCTGACCATGACGCAGCAGCAGCTCCGCCTGGCCGTTCTCTTCCAGCCGGATCTCTTTGAGGTGCGCCATGTTGACCAGATATTGCCGGTGGCAGCGCATCAGCGGTGTGCGGCTCTCCAGCGTGCGCAGCGTCAGCTCGGTAAACCCTTCCTGCCCCTGTCCGCTGGTGACGTACACGCCGCTCATGCGGCTGGCGACAAACGCCACGTCCTCCATTTGCAGCAGATAAATGCGGCTGTGGCCGGTACAGGGGATAAATTTCAGCGCCTCCTGGCGGGCGGTCAGCGGCGACATATCCTGCTCACGCCGCTCGTTGCGCATGCGCGCCAGCGTCTTTTGCAGGCGCGCGGTCTCGATGGGCTTGAGCAGATAATCAAACGCGTGTTCTTCAAATGCCTTTACCGCGTATTCGTCAAACGCGGTGAGAAAGACAATCCACGGGCGGGTGTCAGGGTCGAGCATACCTATCATCTCAAGGCCGGAGATGCGCGGCATCTGGATATCAAGAAACACCACGTCAGGGCGCAGCCGGTGCACCGCGCCGATAGCCTCAACGGCGTTGGCGCACTCGCCCACGACGTCGATATCCGGCTCCTCTTTTAGCAGCAGACGCAGGTTTTCCCGCGCCAGCGGCTCATCATCGACAATCAGCACGCTAATCATGTCGTTCCCTCCAGCGGTAAACGTAAGGTAATTCGGGTAAAGCGGTCCTGCTCACAGGCGACCGAAATGCCGCACCCGTCGCCAAAGCGCGCGCGCAGTCGTTTATCCACCAGGCTCATGCCCAGACCGTTGCTGTCGGCGTTGGGTTGATAGAGCCCGGCGTTGTCTTCTATTTCCAGCACCAGATGCTGCGCGTCGCGGCTTGCGCGCAGGGCGATTTCGCCTGTGCCGAGCAGTTGCGACGTGCCGTGCTTAATGGCGTTTTCCACAATCGGCTGCAAGGTGAATGCCGGCAGCCGGATGTGTCGCAGTTCGTCAGGCAGGCTCAGGCTTACCCGCAAATGCGACTGAAAGCGCGCCTGCTCAATTTTCAGGTACGCGTTAACGTGTTCGATTTCATCAGCCAGCGATACCACATCCGTCGGGCGCTTAAGATTTTTGCGAAAGAACGTCGAAAGATACTGCACCAGCTGGCACGCCTGGTCACTGTCGCGGCGGATCACCGCCATCAGCGTATTGAGAGCGTTAAACAGAAAATGCGGATTGACCTGGGCGTGCAACAGCTTGATTTCTGACTGGGTGAGCAGCTGTTTCTGGCGTTCATACTGCCCCGCCAGAATTTGTGCCGACAGCAGCTGCGCAATCCCCTCCCCCAGCGTGCGGTTGATAGAGCTGAACAGCCGGTTTTTCGGCTCATAGAGCTTAATGGTGCCAACCACTTTGCGGTTTTCGCCGCGCAGCGGGATAACCAGCGTCGAGCCGAGTTTGCAGTTAGGGTGCAGCGTGCAGCGGTACGGCACCTCATTGCCGTCGGCGTACACCACTTCGCCGGACTCAATCGCCCGCAGCGTCCAGGAAGACGAGATGGGGCTGCCTGGCAGATGGTGATCCATGCCGATGCCCGTAAACGCCAGCAGTTGCTCGCGGTCGGTAATGGCGACCGCGCCGATTTCCAGCTCCTGGCGGATCACCTGCGCCACCTTCATGCTGTTTTCGACGTTAAACCCCTGGCGCAAAATCCCTTCGGTGGCGGAGGCGACCTTCAGCGCTCTGGCGGAAAATGCCGTGGTGTATTTCTCAAACATGGCGCGTTTGTCGAGCAGGATGCGCATAAACATCGCGGCCCCGACGGTATTTGTCACCACCATCGGCGCGGCGATATTTTGCACCAGATGCAGCGCCTCGCTGAACGGGCGCGCGATAAGCAAAATGATGCCCATCTGGACAATCTCGGCCACCAGCGTGATAGCGCCTGCGGTGAACGGGTTGAAGATTTTATCGGTGCGTCCGCGGCGAATCAGCCAGCTGTGAACGATACCGCCCAGTAGCCCTTCGACAATCGTCGAGACCATGCAGCTTAACGCGGTCATCCCGCCGAGCGAATAACGGTGCAGCCCGCCAGTGAGCCCCACCAGACCGCCCACCAGCGGGCCGCCGAGCAATCCGCCCATCACGGCGCCGATGGCACGGGTATTGGCGATGGAATCCTGAATATGCAGCCCGAACCAGGTGCCCATGATGCAGAAAATGGAAAAAACCACGTAGCACAGAAATTTATGCGGCAGGCGAACCGTCACCTGCATCAGCGGAATAAACAGCCGCGTTTTGCTCATCAGCCAGGCGATCACGAGGAACACGCACATCTGCTGGAGCAGCAATAAAACCAGATTAAATTCGTACACGGCCACGCTCCGGTCCTGCGATTAAGAGCGCGTAAAATACGCTGCTGTGCCATAACTTTCTATGAAGAAAACCAAAAAACCGTGAGTGAGCGTCGTTTATTAAGGAGGCAGCGCGTGAACATCAGACCCTGGCAGGAGAGCGATCGTCCTTTCCTGCGCACGATTTATTTACACGCCCGACGCGAGGGCTGGCCGTGGCTCGACGGCAGCGAATGGCGGCTGGAGGATTTCGACGCCGACACGCTGGGCGAAACCATACTGGTGGCGGAGGAGGACGACCACCGGCTCGGGTTCGCGTCGCTCGCCGGGAATGATAATTTTCTGCACCATCTGTTTGTAGCGCCTGAAGCGCAGGGCAAAGGCGTCGGCGCGGCGCTGCTTGCGGCTGTACAGGCGCGCTTTACCAGCACCGGCGCGCTGAAATGTATGGTGAAAAATACGCGCGCGCTGCGCTTTTATGAGCGTCGCGGCTGGGTGCGGGAGGCGAGCGGCGAAGCGCCGGAAGGCGCGTACGAACTGCTGCATTTTCGCCAATCTGACCCATAAAAAACGCCTCCCGAAGGAGGCGTTTTTCAGGCAGGTTATCGCCCTTTACACCGCGCGAAACGCGATGTCGCCGGGGATCACCTCGCCCTGCCAGTAGAGCTGCGCCGCCACACGGCCCGCCAGCTGGCGGTAAAGGGTGGTGAATTCGCTCTCGGGGCGGGAGACAACGGTCGGCTGACCGCGGTCGAGATCTTCGCGCAGAGTAATATGCAGCGGCATCTGCCCCAGAAGTTGGGTGCGGTAGGTTTCCGCAAGTTTTTCCGCGCCGCCGGTGCCGAAGATAGGCTCATGGTGGCCGCAGTTGCTGCAAATGTGCATGCTCATGTTCTCAACAATACCGAGTACCGGCACGTCCACTTTCTCAAACATCACGATGCCTTTTTTGGCGTCGATAAGCGCAATATCCTGCGGCGTGGTCACGACCACCGCGCCGGTTACCGGGATATTCTGGGCGAGCGTTAACTGAATGTCGCCAGTGCCTGGCGGCATATCCAGCACCAGATAATCGAGATCCGGCCACATCGTTTCCTGCAACAGTTGCAGCAGCGCTTTACTCGCCATCGGGCCGCGCCACACCATCGCATTATCGTCCGTCACCAGATAGCCGATGGAGTTAGTGGCAAGCCCGTGAGACATAATCGGCGCCATATGCGTGCCGTCCGGCGACGTCGGGCGTTCGCCTTCCGCGCCAAGCATCGTCGGCACTGACGGGCCATAGATGTCAGCATCGAGAATACCCACTTTGGCCCCTTCGGCCGCCAGCGCCAGCGCCAGGTTAACGGCAGTAGAGGATTTCCCTACCCCGCCCTTGCCGGAGCTTATCGCGATGATGTTTTTCACGCCGTTAACGCCCGGCTGATTTTTCACGCGCTTTAAAGTGGCGATACTGTGCGAGAGCTTCCAGTCGATAGCGCTGGCGCCGGTGAGGCGTAGCAGCTCGGCGCTCACCTGCTCTTTAAGCTCTTCAAACCCGCTGCGCCAGGCAAACGGCATTTGCAGCTCGATATGGATAGTGTCATCAAGCCAGGCGACATGATGCAGCGCTTTTAGCGCCGTCAGATTGTGCTTCAGGGTTGGGTGCTGGAAATTGGCCAGCGTCCCGGCGACCAGCGCGCGCAGCGCCTCGGGGGATTTGGCCTGGGATTGCGAATTCATCCCGACTCCTTTGTTGTTCTGATGTTAAAAAATTGCAGTCATAGAATCATAACAGAGTCGCGGGGAGTAAGACGATATTAAACGGCGCGACGGCGTTGGCCTCCCGTGCGCTATAAGCAGACCGGTACATGCCTGCCGGCACGGCGGAGAAAGGCTGACGCGTATTTTACGTCTCGCCGCAGGATGTGATCCGCGCATCCGTAATGCAAGAACCACGCTGGCGCCTTAACCCGAGGCAGCATAATGCTTACGATGCCGGCGGCGATGTGCTGGGCGACTGTAACGAAATACCATAGAGCCAGCCTTTACGGTGTCGTTACTCGTAACAGGGCCCCTTTACGAAAGAACCCTGTTTTTAATGGGCGGTTTTAGCGTCAATTCCTCTGAGAGCGGCTCTTCAGTTTTTGCGCATAAAGCGCTTTATCTGCTTTGTATAGCGCGGTGTGCAGATCGTCCGTAAATTCAGCCACGCCAAAAGAGATCGATAATGGCAAAGTCAGATCGCCAAAAACCAAGGGATTAACTTTAAGTTTTGAACATATTCTTTCCGCCATTTTCCGCGCATGGATTTTTTCATTCGTACACAGCACGATAAATTCATCGCCGCCGTAGCGAACGACGACATCTTCATGTCTGACGTTACTTGAAATTATGCTGGCGATATGCGTTAAAGCCGCATCGCCCACCAGATGTCCGTGAGTGTCATTTATTACTTTAAATTCATCACAATCAAAAATAACGAGGCTATTATAATCCTTACCGGACAGATGTGGGATGATCTGACGGTTATAGACCTGCGTTAATGAATCTATGACGGCATGTTTCTGGGTGTTCAGAAAAAGATTTATTGCTTTTATAACCGCAGTAACAATAATTGAAAAAGCGAGCAAAACCGCCAGGAACGTTTTTATATTTTCTTTAATAAAAGCGTAGAGATCAACCTTTGCTTCCAGAATGAAAATTTCCGCAAGCGGTTGACGAAGTACGTTCAATGATAATGCATGAACATCGCAATGCTTCGTGGCGCACAGGCGGCCAGGCCGATCGTGTGAGATATTATTAGCGGTAACGCTGACCCATTCCGGGGCAGGATTCCTGCTAAATACATGCTGCTGCAGTTCTTCCTCACTGATGTCCGTGTACATCACGCCAATCACTTCCCGGGTATAAGAGTTAGTGACAGGCGTTGCAATTGTCATCACCAGATTTTTACTGACCGAGTCACGATAAATCTCATTGAATTCAAGGTGATTATCCCAAAAATCTAAAATGTCTTTTTTCCTTTTCTCATAGGAAAGAAATCGTGCAAAATTACCCGTGAGACTAATGACGTCGCTGTACATCGCAGGCTGTAATTTATTATATTTTTTGCCATTGAAAAAATAAACAAAACCATATTCTGGCGACGAATAATATCTGTTTTGCAGCGTTTTTTTGGAAAGATAATTTTCAACAAAAGTCACAGCATTTATTTTACTGCAAGATTGCGCGTTAAAGTTACGGTTGGTATAAAGCGCGCCTAAAAGATCTTTTGATTCGCAGTGTTTATTCATATGCGACATCGTGGAGGTTGAAATCATCGACGCAATACTGTCATTGATCGCCTGCTCACGTAACAGAATTTCCGTGACGGATTCAATGGTATTGTTACACACTTCGCGTATGTGGTTGAATGTAATTGCCACCAGAATCATTAATGAAATAAACGCAAAAAAGAGAGTGCCGACCAGGTATCGTTTGTTTTTTCTTTTGTTAACAAGCATTGAAATTTTCATACAACCAATTTTTATTTAGCGATTTCGTAGCACTCTTTAGCATTTTCTTCGAAAACGCTAAAGGTTCTTGAGCATATTTTTCCATTTGCACATTCTGTCCGTATAATTGATAAAACTTTATCGAGAGGAAGCGCCTCACGATACGTTCTTTTTTGGCATAGCGCCTGAAAAATATCTGCTATCGCCATTATCCTGCTGGGTAATGAGAGCTGTTCTCCTGTTTTTTTCATGGGATAGCCTGAGCCGTCAATACGCTCATGATGCTCGGCGGCCCAGTCAACCACACTTTCATCAATAATTATGCTACGCAGGATGCCGCGGGTGTCCGTGACGTGGCGCTGAATAGTCCTGTATTCGCCCGGCGTGAGTTTCCCACATTTATTCAGTATGCCATCGGCAGTATTGATTTTCCCGAGATCGTGCAATAAGCCAGCAAGATATAATCGGTTGCAGGTTCTTTCATCAAGGTACATCTTCTTACCAATAAAGCTCGCTAATTCGCCGACTTTGAGTGAGTGATGATAGGTAAGAGGGTTTTTCATATCCACAATGGTGGAGAGCAGGCGCGCTAAACTTAGCGTATGCTCATCATTCATGACAGGTAATGATTTATCAAAATTAATCGTCCTGATCATCCCTTCAATATAATCAGCACGCAGATAAAACCAAAAATCATCCAGTTCAGTTAATTTCATGAGTTCATCCATTAAGCCCGGATAGAATCTTTCAGGGCGCGTGCTTATTGCGAACTCATCAAATAATGAACTCGCTTGCAATGCAGAGCCTCGCTCATGCTCTAATTTTTCATACAAGCGTGATTTATGCAAAAACAGATCGAAATCGTTACTTATCTTCAAAACAGAAGAAATTAAAATATCCTCCTGTGAAATAGCTAACGCTTTCAAAAGATCATAATCATAAAACCGATAACGCGTCGGCGTTGAAAAACTCTCGAAGACCGAGCAATCGCTCAGTTCTACGCGTTGTATGTTATTGAGCGACGGATTTTCCTCGTCCTGCGCTTTTTTATTGTCCCTGGCAGGCGTGGTGTAACCCTGTAACAAGCCACAGATCAAAGCCCGCAGGCAAAAAGCATTACTTTTCTCCATCATTAACGACAGACGATAAGCAATGTACGACGCGTAGACTCCATTAAAAATTAAATTATTTCTAAACCTCTCCTTAGTTCTACATAGAAATATCAATGTATTACCAATATTAAAAACCATTTCTCCTCCTCAATATGGGCCAATCATAAATATTACCTCCTTTTCAAATTCCAAAAACAGAACCAAATCAAAGAAATCTCGAATGCGTCAGCAGATAAACGTTATCAATAATGCGTAATTGCTTATGCATGTAAATAACGTGTGATACATCTGTGTAAAAATGGACTTGATATTATTCTGACGTTGATGGGTTTATAAATAAATGTGGAGAAAAAGTATTTCGCTCTATTTAACGCCGAGACATTATAACTAATCGCTAGTAATTATCATTCCATTTTTGTTTCTGTGTTTTGCAAATGTGCCAGCATGCTTTCTGTTCAGCTGTAAGAATGTTCGCACGATAATAAATAACCCAACGCACTCTTTTTCGCTCGCGGTAAGCCGCCTGCCACCGTTTAACGGGCTGACGGTAACGCGCTGTGCCAATAAGAGTGAGCCACTGAACCAGACACAGCGGCGGGCACCCGTGTCCGATGAGCGAGTATGGTGACGCCGCCACACCAAAATCGTCTTACCCGCGCTCAACCCGCTCTTCGCCAGCCGCCAGCCCTGAATGGATGGCCGCGCACGGCGTCGCCGCAGGTCGCTCTTTCCTCTGCTTTTTTGCGCGCTTTTGCCGCGGCGCGGTACTCAACGCGGGTTGATTCGGTTACTATGACTGCCCCATTTGCCACAGAAGACGTAATACTCACTATGACTCAAGTCGCGAAGAAAATTCTGGTAACGTGCGCGCTGCCGTACGCCAACGGCTCCATCCACCTCGGCCATATGCTGGAGCACATCCAGGCTGATGTCTGGGTCCGTTACCAGCGAATGCGCGGCCACGAGGTTAATTTCATCTGCGCCGACGACGCCCACGGCACGCCCATCATGCTCAAGGCCCAGCAACTCGGCATCACGCCGGAGCAGATGATTGCCGAGATGAGCAAAGAGCATCAGACCGATTTTGCAGGCTTTAACATCAGCTACGACAATTATCACTCAACCCACAGCGATGAAAACCGCGTGCTGTCGGAGCTTATCTACACCCGTCTGAAAGAAAACGGTTTTATTAAAAATCGCACCATTTCGCAGCTCTACGATCCGGAAAAAGGCATGTTCCTGCCGGACCGTTTTGTGAAAGGCACCTGCCCGAAATGTAAATCCCCGGATCAGTACGGCGATAACTGTGAAGTCTGCGGCGCGACCTACAGCCCGACCGAGCTTATCGAGCCGAAATCCGTGGTGTCCGGCGCCACGCCGGTGATGCGCGATTCCGAGCACTTCTTCTTCGATCTGCCGTCGTTTAGCGAAATGCTGCAGGCGTGGACCCGTTCCGGCGCGCTCCAGGAGCAGGTGGCGAACAAAATGCAGGAGTGGTTTGAATCCGGCCTGCAGCAGTGGGACATCTCCCGCGACGCGCCTTACTTCGGCTTTGAAATCCCGAACGCGCCGGGCAAATATTTCTACGTCTGGCTGGATGCGCCGATTGGCTATATGGGTTCGTTCAAAAACCTGTGCGACAAGCGCGGCGACACCGAAAGCTTTGACGAATACTGGAAGAAAGACTCCGACGCCGAGCTGTATCACTTTATCGGTAAAGATATCGTCTACTTCCACAGCCTGTTCTGGCCGGCAATGCTGGAAGGCAGCGGTTTTCGCAAGCCGACCAACCTGTTTGTCCACGGCTACGTGACGGTCAACGGCGCGAAGATGTCCAAATCGCGCGGCACCTTTATTAAAGCCAGCACCTGGCTGAACCATTTCGACGCTGACAGCCTGCGTTACTACTACGCGGCGAAGCTCTCCTCGCGCATCGACGATATCGACCTGAACCTGGAAGATTTCGTGCAGCGCGTGAATGCCGACATTGTTAACAAAGTGGTAAACCTGGCGTCGCGCAACGCAGGCTTTATCGCCAAACGCTTTGACGGCGAGCTGGCGGCGGAACTCGCCGACCCGGCGCTCTACAAAACCTTTACCGACGCGGCGGTCGTCATTGGCAACGCGTGGGAGAGCCGCGAGTTTGGTAAGGCCATTCGCGAAATCATGGCGCTTGCCGATCTCGCTAACCGCTATGTCGACGAACAGGCGCCGTGGGTCGTGGCGAAGCAGGAAGGTCGCGATGCCGAACTGCAGGCGATCTGCTCCATGGGCATTAATCTGTTCCGCGTGCTGATGACCTGGCTGAAACCGGTGCTGCCGGAGCTGTGCGAGCGCGCCGAGGCGTTCCTGAATACCGGGCTGACCTGGGATGGCATCAACGCCCCGCTGCTCGGCCATAAAGTGAATAGCTTTAAGGCGCTGTATAACCGTATCGAAATGAAACAGGTGGAAGCGTTAGTGGAAGCGTCAAAAGAAGAAGTGAAAGCCGCGGCCGCGCCGGCGACCGGCGAACTGGCGGACAACCCTATCCAGGACACCATCACGTTTGACGATTTCGCGAAAATCGACCTGCGCGTGGCGCTTATCGAAAATGCGGAATTTGTGGAAGGCTCCGACAAGCTGCTGCGCCTGACGCTGGATCTTGACGGCGAAAAACGCAACGTCTTCTCCGGCATCCGCTCCGCTTACCCGGACCCGCAGGCGCTGATTGGCCGCCTGACGGTGATGGTGGCGAATCTCGCGCCGCGTAAAATGCGCTTCGGCATCTCCGAAGGGATGGTGATGGCTGCGGGCCCAGGCGGGAAAGATATCTTCCTGTTAAGCCCGGACAGCGGCGCCAAACCGGGGCAGCAGGTGAAATAATTCACCACACCGACGCGCTGCAGGCGTCATAAATAAAGGGGGGATGCACATCTCCCCTTTTTTCGTGCCATGCCCCGTCGTTGAGCATGTCCGATTGCCGTTTTACCCGTAACCGGTCTGGTTTAAACTCTTTTTCCCGGTTCGTGCAACACCTACTACATTTAACGGGTACGATCCCAGGAAGAGAACCAGTATGGCGCTATATACGATTGGCGAAGTCGCCGATCTTTGCGAAGTAAACCCGGTGACGCTGCGCGCATGGCAGCGACGCTACGGGCTGCTCAAACCCGTGCGCACCGACGGCGGTCACCGCCTGTTCAGCGAGGCGGATATCGACCGCATCCGCGAAATCAAACACTGGATTGAGCAAGGCGTCCAGGTCAGTAAAGTCAAAACGCTGCTTAGCAGCGACAGCGCGGATGAGCCGGAAGGCTGGCGCGAGCGTCAGGAGATGCTGCTTGCGAAACTACGCAGCGGTAACGTCGGCCAGGTCAGAAACTGGGTAAGCGAGCTTGGGCGCGACTACCCGGCCCCGATGCTGGTGCATCATCTCTATACCCCGCTGCGCCGCCGGATGCAGTTGCAACATGCCACTTTGCATGCGTTATTAAGTTTACTCGACGGCATTCTGATTAATTATGTTGCGTTCTGCCTGCAATCCGCGTGGAAAAAGCCCGGCAACGACGCGCTGGTAGTCGGCTGGGGGCATCAGGATGCCACGCGACTGTGGCTGGAGGCCTGGCTGGCGGTGCAAAAAGGCTGGCGGGTGGATGTGCTGGCGCAGCCGCTGGTGCAGTTGCGCCCCGAGCTGTTCCCCGGTAAAACGCTGCTGGTGTGGTGCGGCGAGCCGCCCGCGCCGCGTCAGCTTGAGCAGATCGCCGCCTGGCGCCAGCAGGGCCATGCGATCTTTTCGCTCCATGAACCTGACACCATTTAAAGGTTCATTAACAGTCGCGCTTCACCGTATAATTACGCGGTTAACATAAGGAGCACAGCATGAAATTAGTCCGAATCAGCCTGATAACCGGCATGGTCCTGATGGCCATCGGCGGTATCGGCGGCGTAATGCTCGCAGGCTACACCGTTATCCTGCATTCCGGTTCATAACCCGCGCCAGGCGCTCGAAGAGTCTGTCTACCAGAATCGCCGCCAGCGCCACCAGCACCGCCCCCTGAATCACATACGCCGTGTTAAAGCCGCTCAGGCCAATGATAATTGGAGTGCCGAGCGTGCTGGCGCCGACGGTAGACGCGATCGTGGCGGTGCCGATATTAATAATCACCGACGTGCGGATCCCGGCCAGCATCACGCCAGATGCCAGCGGTAGTTCCACCTTGCGTAAGATCTGCCCGCGGCTCATGCCGACGCCGCGCGCCACCTCTTTGACATCTTCCGGTACTGCGCTGAGCCCCGCGAGGGTGCCCTGCAACACCGGCAAAAGGCCGTAGAGGATCAGCGCGACGATGGCGGGTTCGCGGCCAAACCCCATCACCGGCACCGCAATCGCCAGCACCGCCACCGGCGGAAACGTCTGTCCGGCGGCGGCAAGCGTCTGGGCGAGCGCGCGAAACTCGCGTCCCCACGGGCGCGTCACCGCAATGCCCACGGCGACGCCGCAGGCGACCGACACCGCGCCTGAAACTGCCACTAACCCCAGATGCGAGAGCGTCAGCGCCACAAAGCTCTCCTGCAGGTAGACCGGGCGTGACAGCCCCGGAAACAGCCAGTGGAACAGCCCTTCGCTGTGCGGCATCGCCAGCAGCAGCGCGATAAACGCAAGCGTCAGCCAGAGCAGCGGATCGCGCAGTCTATTCACCCCGCGCCTCCCGCTGATTCACCAGATGGCGAAAGCGCAGCACGCCGCGGTGCGCGCCCTGCGCGTCCACCACCGACAGCGCCTCGCACTGGCGTTCGACAAACAGCGACATCGCCTCGCGAAGCGTTAAGGTTTCGGCCACCGGCTCGCCTTCGCCTGCCCCCGGCTCGATAAAGTCCGCGACCTGTTTGAGCGACAACAACCGCACGCCAAGCTCGCTGCGCCCGAAAAAATCACGCACAAAATCGTTACGCGGCGCGGTCAGCAGCGAGAGCGGCGTGCCCTGCTGCACCACTTCACCGTTATCCATCAGCACCAGATGCTGCGCAAGGCTCAGCGCCTCGTCGATGTCGTGCGTCACCAGCACGATGGTGCGCCCGAGCAACTGATGAATACGGCGCATTTCCTGTTGCAGCGCGGTGCGGGTCACCGGGTCGAGCGCGCCGAACGGCTCATCCATCAGCAACACTTCCGGATCGGCCGCCAGCGCGCGCGCCACGCCGACGCGCTGCTGCTGCCCGCCGGAGAGCTGGTGCGGGTAGCGGTCGCGAAACGCCTCAGGCGCCAGCCCGAGCAGCGTGAGCAGTTCATCCACCCGCGCCTGAATGCGCGCCTTCGGCCACTTCAGCAGTTGCGGCACGGTGGCGATATTCTGCGCCACCGTCCAGTGCGGAAACAGCCCGACCGACTGAATGGCATAGCCCATGCGCCGACGCAGCGCCTCCGGAGAAAAACGGCGGATCTCCTCGCCCGCAAAGCGGATCTCACCCGCGTCGTGCTCCACAAGGCGGTTAATCATCTTCAGCGTGGTGGACTTGCCGGAGCCCGAAGTGCCGATAAGCACCGAGAACGCGCCCTCTGCAAACGTCAGGCTGATATCCTTTACCGCAGCACTGCCGTCATAAAATTTACTGACCTGCTGAAATTCAATCATCTCGTTTCGCCTCCAGCGCCCCGATAACCAAGGTAAACAGCGCATCCAGCACTACGGCCAGCGCTACCACGGGAATCACGCCGAGCAGCACCAGATCGAGCGCGCTGCTGAGCAACCCCTGAAACACCAGCGCGCCAAAGCCGCCTGCGCCGATAAGCGCGGCGACCACCGCCATGCCCACCGTCTGCACCGCCACGACCCGCAGACTGCGCAGCCACACCGGCAGCGCCAGCGGCGTTTCGACATGCCAGAAGCGCTGACGCGCGGACATCCCCATGCCTTTCGCGCTCTCCAGCACCGGCGCGGGCACCTGGCCAAGCCCGGCCACCACGCCGCGCACCAGCGGCAGCAGCGCATAGAGCGTGAGCGCAATCAGCGCAGGCGCCATGCCGGTGCCGGAAACGCCCATCGCGCCAAGCGTCGGCAATTCCCGCGCCAGCCCGGCGAGCGGCGCCATCAGCAGGCCAAAGAGCGCGACCGACGGCACTGTCTGAATAATATTGAGCGCCGCAAACAGGCCCGGCTGCCAGCGCGGACGGCGATGGCAGAGGATCCCGAGCGGCAGGCCAATCACGAGCGCCGCCAGGAGCGTACTGAACAGCAGCGTCAGATGGCGCGCCGTGGCGTCATCAAACACCGTCTGGCGGTTGGCGTATTCTTTGAGAAGCGACAACGCGTCGAAGTGTCCGCTCATCAGCAGCCACAGCGGCGCTATCCAGATCTGCGCGTGCAGCAGCCAGCGCCAGAGGGGCTTACGCGTCAGCCGGCCGATAGCGTCGCTCGCGGCAAGGAGCGCGACGGCCAGCATCAGCCACAGCCCGCTGCCGGGCGACGTGCGCGCAAGCCGGCTGCCCGTCTGGGCAAGCTGCGTCGCCTCCGCGCCCGTGACGTAAAGCAGCGCGATAAACAACCCCTGCGCGCTAATGAGCGCGAGCCAGGCTCCTGGCTTTCCGGGAACGCAGGCGAGCAGACAAAGCAAAAGCGGTAGCGCCCAGAGCGCGGGCGCGACGACGGGAAACAGCGCAGTGAGGCCGAGCGGCGCGCCGGAGACCAGACGGTTCGGCGCGTGATTTAAAAAGGGCAACAGCGCGGCGGCGGCAAGCAGAGCCGCCAGCAGCACCAGCACCCGGTTATGGCATCTAATCGACAAAACGGTTCCTGCAGGCGAGCGCCGGAGCGCTATTTCACCAGTCCTTTTTCTTTCAGCCACTGCGACGCCACTTTACCGGCATCCAGTCCTTCAACCGCAATCTGGCCGTTCAGCGTTTGCAGCGTTTTCTCATCCAGCGCTTTAAAGACCGGCTCAAACCATTGCGGCATGTCCGGGTACGCCTTCAGCACCGCCTCGCGTACCACCGGCGCTGGCGCGTAGACCGGCTGAACGCCTTTCGGGTCTGTGAGCGTTTGCAGGCCGAGCGCGGCGACCGGTCCGTCGGTGCCATACGCCATCGCGGCATTCACGCCGGAGGTTTGCTGGGCCGCCGCTTTGATAGTTACCGCAGTATCGCCGCCCGCAAGCGACAGCAGCTGGTTCTGGTTGAGTTTAAAGTCGTAGGCTTTTTCAAATGCCGGCAGCGCGTCGGCGCGCTCGATAAATTCCGCCGAGGCGGCAAGCTTAAACGTACCGCCCGCTTTCAGATAACGGCTGAGATCGGCAAGCGAGGTCAGTTTGTTCTTCTGCGCCAGATCCTGACGCACCGCGATGGTCCAGGTGTTGTTCGCCGCCGCAGGCGTCAGCCAGACCAGCTTGTTCTGCTCAGCGTCGAGCTTTTTCACTTTCTCGTAGCCCTGATGCGCGTTTTTCCAGGCCGGATCGTTTTCCTGTTTAAAGAAGAACGCGCCGTTGCCGGTGTATTCCGGGTAGATATCCAGCTCGCCGGAGGTAATGGCTCCGCGCACCACTGGCGTGGTGCCAAGCTGCACTTTGTTGACCGTTTTCACGCCGTGGCTTTCCAGCACCTGCAAAATAATGTTGCCGAGCAGCGCGCCTTCAGTGTCGATTTTCGAACCCACTTTCACCGGCTCGGCCGCCTGCGCGCCTGCCGCCAGCAGCAACAGACCTGCCGCGCTCCACTGTTTCAGCGTCATGATTTTCCTCTTTTATCCGCTTCGCTAAGGGCTTAAGAGAAAAGCGTAGTTGATAAATGTTACGGGCGGAGGGAAAAGACGGGAAATGGCATTTTTTGGAAGAAAAACGGCATAAAAAAGGGCCGGTTTCCCGGCCCTCTGACTTTCAACAACCGTTTACAGCAGTTCGAATTCGCCCTGCTTCACGCGGGCGGAATCAAGCCCGATAAAGACATTAAACTTGCCAGGCTCGGCGTCATATTTCATACGCTGGTTCCAGAATTTCAGCGCCTCGACGTCGATCGGGAAGCTGACGGTCTGGCTTTGGCCAGGCTTGAGCGTCACTTTCTCAAAACCGCGCAGCTGTTTCACCGGACGACTCATGGACGCCGTAACGTCCTGAAGATACATCTGCACCGCCGTCGCGCCCTCGCGTTTGCCGGTGTTGGTCACCGTCACGCTGGCGGTCACTTTGCCGTCACGTTTCATGGTCGGCGCGGAGAGCTTCACGTCGGACACGCTGAACGTGGTGTAGCTCAGGCCATAACCGAACGGGTACAGCGGGCCGTTGGCTTCGTCAAAGTAGCGCGAAGTGTATTTGTTCGGTTTTTCCGGGTTGTACGGGCGGCCCGTGTTGAGGTGGCTGTAGTAGACCGGGATCTGGCCGACCGAGCGCGGGAAGGAAATTGGCAGCTTGCCCGACGGGTTATAGTCGCCAAAGAGCACGTCGGCGATGGCGTTACCGCCTTCGGTCCCGGCAAACCAGGTTTCCAGGATCGCGTCCGCCTGCTGATCTTCTTTCACCAGCGCCAGCGGGCGGCCATTCATCAGCACCAGCACCAGCGGTTTACCGGTCGCTTTCAGCGCGCTAATCAGATCGCGCTGGCTCTGCGGAATGGTCAGGTCAGTACGGCTGGACGCCTCATGGGCCATGCCCTGGGCTTCGCCGACCACTGCCACGACCACGTCAGACTGCTTCGCGACGTTCACCGCTTCATCGATCATTTCCTTCGGCGTGCGTTTATCCACGACCACAGCCGGCTCGTAGAGATTCAGGAAGTCGACAATACCTTTATCGTCGGTGACGTTCGCGCCTTTGGCGAAGAGAATTTTCGCCTTATCGCCCGCCACGTTTTTCATGCCCTGCAGCAGCGTCACGGACTGATCCGCCACGCCCGCCGCTGACCAGCTGCCCATCATGTCGCGCTTGCTGTCAGCGAGCGGCCCGACCACCGCGATAGTGCCGGATTTTTTCAGCGGCAGCGTCTCCAGGCGGTTTTTCAGCAGCACCAGGCTTTCGCGTGCCACGCGACGCGCGTCGTCGCGGTGCAGGCGGCTCTCGGCGTTGGTGTCTTTCGGGTCGGATTCTTTCGGCCCCAGATGACTGTACGGATCGTTAAACAGCCCCATGTCATATTTGACGTTCAGCACGTGACGGGTGGCGTCGTCAAGTTCGGCCATTGTCACTTTGCCGCTCTTGATAAGATCCGGCAGATATTTGCTGTAATACTCATCCGCCATGCTCATATCAACGCCGGATTTAATCGCCACGCGCACTGCGTCTTCCGGGCCGGATGCCGTACCGTGTTTGATAAGCTCTTTAATCGCGCCGTGGTCGGAAATGGTAATGCCTTTAAAGCCCCAGTCGCCGCGCAGCAGATCTTTTAGCAGCCAGCCATCGGACGCCGCCGGGGTGCCGTTCAGGGAGTTAAGCGCAATCATTACCCCGCCGCTGCCCGCGTCGAGCGCCTCTTTGTACGGCGGCATGTAGTCGTTGAACAGGCGCTGGGAGCTCATATCAACGGTGTTGTACTCTTTACCGCCCTCCACGGCGCCGTAAGCGGCGAAGTGTTTCACGCTGGTCATGACCGAGTAGCGGTCCGCCGGGCTTTTGCCCTGCATCGACTCCACCATGGTTTTGCCCATCATGCTGGTGAGATAGGTATCCTCGCCGAACCCCTCCGAGCCGCGACCCCAGCGCGGGTCGCGCGTCACGTCGACCATCGGCGCCCAGGTCATGTTCAGACCGTCGTCAGCGGCTTCATACGCCGACACGCGGCCCACGGTTTTCACCGCGTCGAGGTTAAAGGTAGACGCCAGGCCCAGGCTGTTCGGGAAAATGGTGCGCTGACCGTGCAGCACATCGTAGGCAAAAAACAGCGGGATTTTCAGGCGGCTTAACTGCATCACCTGATCCTGCATCGCGCGGATATCCGGGCGGGTCACGGTATTGAAAATCGCGCCGACCTGTCCCTCTTTAATCATGTCCCGAATCGCTTCTTTCGGGTTATCCGGCCCCACGCTAATCAGGCGCAGCTGGCCAATTTTCTCATCGACCGTCATTTTTTTGAGTAAATCGGTCACGAACGCATCCCGCGCTTCGGGCGTCAGCGGATGATCGCCGAACTGTTCAGACGCCAGGGCCGGTTGCAGCGCAAGGCTCACGGCCATACCCACAGAACAAAGCCATTTCATAGGATTAACTCTCTTTTAGACGCAGCCGCAACGTTGCCGCCACAAAGATTAAGGTGTGCAGTGTGCCATAAGCCTTAGCAGGGAAGAAGCCAAACGCAAGTTTATACGCTGATTTTTCAACCTTTTCGGACTCGTCGCGAATTCACGGCTATGCTTAGAGACGTGCGTTTTTCTCTGCCACAAGGAGTGGAACATGATCCTGACATCAACCTCCGGTAACCATGAGGTTATCGCGGAGCTGACCCGCATCACCGGCGCCAGCCATCTTCTCACCGACCCGGCCAAAACCGCCCGTTACCGCAAAGGCTTTCGCTCAGGCCAGGGCGAGGCGCTGGCCGTTGTCTTTCCCGGTACGCTGCTGGAATTATGGCGCGTTCTGGAAGTTTGCGTCGCCGCCGACAAAATTATTCTGATGCAGGCGGCTAATACCGGCCTGACCGAAGGCTCGACGCCGAACGGCAACGACTACGATCGCGACATTATTATTATCAGCACGCTGCGCCTCGATAAGCTGCACCTGCTGGATAAGGGCGAGCAGATCCTGGCTTACCCCGGCACCACGCTCTGGCAGCTGGAGCGCGCGTTAAAGCCGCTCGGGCGCGAGCCGCACTCGGTGATTGGCTCTTCCTGTATCGGCGCCTCGGTGATGGGCGGCATCTGCAATAACTCCGGCGGCGCGCTGGTGCATCGCGGCCCCGCGTATACCGAAATGGCGCTGTTCGCGCAGATAGACGACACCGGGCGGCTGCGCCTCGTTAACCATCTGGGCATCGATCTCGGCCAGACGCCGGAGCAGATCCTGGGCCGCCTGGATGATGACCGTATCGACCCCGCCGCGGTGCGCCACGACGAGCGCCAGGCCTCTGACCGTCACTACATTGAGCGCGTGCGCGATATCGAGGCTGACAGCCCGGCGCGCTATAACGCCAACCCGGAGCGGCTGTTTGAGGCGTCCGGCTGTGCCGGGAAACTCGCGGTGTTCGCGGTGCGTCTTGATACGTTCGAGGCTGAAAAGCGCCAGGAGGTGTTTTATATCGGCACCAATCAGCCTGACGTCCTGACGCAGATCCGCCGCCATATTCTCGCGAATTTCCAGAGCCTGCCGGTCGCGGGCGAATATATGCACCGCGACATCTACGACATCGCCGAGCGCTACGGGAAAGACACCTTCCTGATGATCAACAAGCTCGGTACTGACAAAATGCCGTTCTTCTTTACCGCCAAAGGCCGCACCGACGCCTGGCTTGAGAAAGTGCCGTTCGTCAAACCGCACTTTACCGACCGCGTGATGCAAAAACTGGGCGGGCTGTTCCCCGGCCACCTGCCGCCGCGCATGAAAAGCTGGCGCGATAAATATGAGCATCATCTGCTGCTGAAAATGGCGGGCGAAGGTATCGAAGAGGCGCGCAGCTGGCTGACCGCGTTCTTTAAAGAGGCCGAAGGCGATTTCTTCGCCTGTACGGCGGAAGAAGGCAGCAAGGCGTTTCTGCATCGCTTTGCGGCGGCGGGCGCGGCGGTGCGCTACCACGCGGTACATGCCGACGAAGTAGAAGATATTCTGGCGCTGGATATCGCGCTGCGCCGTAACGACACCGAATGGTTCGAGCATTTGCCGCCGGAAATCGACAGCAAGCTGGTGCATAAGCTCTATTACGGCCACTTCTTCTGCCATGTCTTCCATCAGGATTACATTGTTAAAAAAGGGGTGGACGTCCATGCGCTCAAAGAAGAGATGCTGGCGCTGCTGCGCGCGCGCGGCGCGCAATACCCGGCGGAGCATAACGTCGGCCATCTCTATGAAGCGCCGGAGAGCTTAAAACTATTTTATAAGGCCAATGACCCGACCAACAGCATGAACCCCGGCATCGGCAAAACGTCGAAGCAGAAATACTGGGGCAAATCCGCCGGGATCGCACAAACGCCAACGGACAGCGCCTCCCGCTGATTCTGGCAGGCTGTTTTCTTTTTAAGCGCAGGCATAATATATCCCCCATACCGCCGGAGCCCTCCGGCGGTATGTTTTCAGAGGATACAGGTATGGCTGTTGTGGAACATCTCACGGCGTCGAAGGCCGCGATTCGGGACGTCACGCCGGGGGATATCGAAGCCATCCGCGTGATTTATGGCTGGCATGTCGAACACGGTCGCGCCTCGTTTGAAGAAACCGTGCCGACGCTCGCTGAGATGACCGCGCGCGTGGAAAACGTGACGGATCAGGGCCTGCCGTGGCTGGTGGCGGAACTCGACGGCATCGTGGTTGGCTACAGCTACGCCTCGCCCTGGCGCCCGCGCCCCGCGTATCGTTATACCCTTGAAGAATCCATTTACATCGACGCCAGCGTGACCGGTCGCGGCATCGGCAGCCGTTTGTTGCAGGCGCTGATCGAGCGCTGCGAGCAGGGGCCGTGGCGGCAACTGATGGCGGTGATAGGCGATGGCGAGAATAATCGCGGCTCGACGCGGCTGCACCGGCTGCTGGGGTTTGAAGTGGTGGGGAATTTGCGCAGCGTCGGTTTTAAGTTCGGCGGCTGGCGCGACACGCTGATTATGCAGCGTCCGCTCAATCAGGGAGACTGGACGCTGCCGGAATAACTTATTCGGCGCTGTTGTTCGCCATTTGCGCCGCTTTCTGGCGCTTATAGGCAAGCGCCGCTTCAGGCACCGGTTGCGCCTTGCCGGTTTCAAGCCAGGTGCGCAGACGGCTGGCGTCGGCGAAATGGGTGTACTTGCCGAACGCGTCCATCACCACCAGCGACACCGGGCGGTTTTTTATCAGCGTACGCATCACCAGGCAGTGCCCCGCCGCGTTGGTAAAACCGGTTTTGGTCAGCTGTATATTCCAGTTGTCGCGATAGACCAGATGGTTGGTGTTGCGAAACGGCAGCGTATACGGCGGGTTGGAGAAGGTCGCCATCTCTTCGCGCGTGGTGCTGAGCTGACCAATCAGCGGATACTGTTTGGTGGCAATCAGAAGTTTGGTGAGATCGCGCGCCGTCGAGACGTTGTGTATGGAAAGCCCCGTCGGCTCCACAAAGCGTGTGTTGCGCATGCCGAGCGCTTTGGCTTTGGCATTCATGGCGCGGATAAACGCGTCGTAACCGCCCGGATAGTGGTGCGCAAGGCTCGCCGCCGCGCGGTTTTCCGACGACATCAGCGCCAGCAGCAACATATTTTTACGGCTGATCTGGCTGTTTAACCGCACCCGTGAATAGACGCCTTTCATCTCCGGCGTGTGGCTGATATCCACCGTCAGCTTCTCATCAAGCGGCAGGCTGGCGTCGAGCACCACCATTGCGGTCATCACTTTGGTAATAGACGCAATCGGACGCACCAGGTCCGGATGGCTTGAGAACAGCACTTCATTCGTGCGCAAATCGACGATCATGGCGCTGCCGGAGGCGATTTGCGGCTCGGCGGCGGACACAGAGGGCGCGGCCGCTTTCGCGGCGGCGAGCGCGGGCGTGGAAAGCGGCGCGGTCAGCAGTAGCGCAAGACTTAACAGGGAAAGACGAATTTTTGTCGACATGGCGAAAGTTCGGAAAATAATTCACGCGCGTAATCAAACGCACCGCCACCAATGATAATAACTATTGATGGCTGGCGCGGGCATGATACTCCGGCCTTCGCGTTTCCCGCTACAGGAGATTCAGCGCACGCTGCGGCACCGCCGGTTTTTACACCGGCGGCTCGCGTCAGAACAGATGATAGCCGTAGCCCCAGAGCAGTACGGTCAGCGCCAGCAGCACTTCCAGCAGCAGGACGCCGATAGCGAGCGTCGAACCGGAAAAACGCAGCCCCTCTTCCTCGCTGATACTGAGAAACGCCGGGATACCGACGTAAAGCAGATACCCGGTATAGAGCAGCGCCAGGGTGCCCACCAGCCCGCAGAGCCACACCAGCGGATAGAGCGCCACGATGCCGCTTAGAAAAAGCGGCGTCGCCACATAACCCGCAAAGACCATACAGCTTGCCAGCGACGGACGATGCGGGAGGTCACGCGCCATCCACCTGATAACACGGCCCATAATGGCGACGCCCGCCAGCATCAGCGCATAGAACAACACCGCCAGATAAAAACCGGTAAACAGCGACAGCCGGACCACGTTGCCGTCACCGAAATCCCAGCCAATCTGGGTGGTGCCGATAAACGCGCAAATCACGGGGATCGCCGCCATGATGAGCACATGGTGAGTATAGTGATGCGACACGGTTTCGTTTTCGCGGCGAATCACCTGCATTTCGCGAAAGGGATGGGCTAAAAGCCCCCAGACATGGTTCATAACGCCCCCTGACACAGACCGCCCGGAACGGGTGCTTTAAGTATAATTCAGCCCTACAGATTAAAAAGTAAACAGCACAAAAACGCGCGGGCGGTTGGCCGGGCAAGGCGCGGCGAGCGCGTTATACTTCTGGTTTCGCGCATGCCGCGAACGCAGGCAACGCAAACGGGAGCATTTTTGATTCATGGATATCAATAACCTGATTGAGCAGTACGGTTATCTGACGCTGTTTTTCGGCAGCCTGGCGGAGGGGGAGACGGTGACGCTACTGGGCGGCGTGGCGGCGCATCAGGGGCTGCTGCATTTTCCGCTGGTGGTGCTGGTAGTCGCGCTCGGCGGCATGATAGGCGACCAGTTGCTTTATCTCGCAGGCCGCCGCTTTGGCACCCGCGCCCTGGGACGCTTTTCCCGCAAGCAGAAGCAAATTACGCGCGCCCAACAACTTATCCAGCGCCATCCGGCGTGGTTTGTGATTGGCACCCGCTTTATGTACGGTTTTCGCATTATCGGGCCGCTGCTGATTGGCGCGAGCCATATCCCGCCGAAGCTTTTTCTGCCGCTCAATATTCTCGGCGCGGTGGTCTGGGCGAGTCTGTTTACCACGCTGGGGTATCTGGGAGGTGAAGTGATCGAGCCCTGGCTGCATCGGCTCGATCATCACCTCAAACAGCTGATTTGGGTGGCGCTGGCGGCGGGGATTGTCCTGCTGCTACGCTGGCTGTGGCATAAGCGCAGCAGCAAAGAGGATTAAGACGCCTGCGCTTTAAACTGCGGGTTCACCAGCGTAAAACCGCCGTCGATGATAAACGACTGGCCGGTGGTATAGGTGGCGCCCTCGGAGCAGAGCCACGCGACGATGCTGGCTATCTCCTCGGTTTCGCCAGGGCGCGCCAGCGGAATATTCGGCATCGAGCCGGGCGTCGCGTCGCCTTCTTTCATGTCATTCATCGGCGTGGCGATAGCGCCCGGCGCCACGGCGTTCACCAGAATGTTATGCTCAACCAGCTCCAGCGCCATCGATTTGGTTAACCCGCCGAGCGCATGTTTGGCGGCGGTGTACGCGCTCGCCTCCGGCAGCGGCGTGTGCTCATGCACCGAGGTGATATTGACGATGCGCCCGCCCTGCCCCTGCTTCACCATCGCCTTCGCGGCAATCTGCGAGCAGAGAAACGCGCCGTCGACATCCACCGTCTGGATACTGCGCCATTCGTCGAACGTCATCTCCAGAAACGGGGCTTTGATCATCGCGCCCGCGTTATTGACCAGCGCGTCAATACGCCCGAAGCGGTCGATCAGCTCCTGAATGGCATTCGCGCCTTCCGGCAGGTTGCTGAGGTTGAGCTGGATAAGCTCAGCGCGCCGCCCCAGGCTTTCCACTTCACGCGCCGTCTCTTTCGCGCCTTCGTCATCGCTATGCCAGGTGATGCCAATATCAAAACCCTGCTTCGCCAGGAAAATCGCACACTTCTTGCCGATGCCAGAATCTGACGCGGTGACAATCGCCACTTTGTTTGCAGAACGCATGGTGCCTCCGGGTTGTTGCGGTAAAGCGTTAAGTATAGCGATGCCTGAAAATTCAGCGCCGACTGGCAGGCTAACGCAATCTGCACTTTTTTCTGCCGCCCCGGCAGGAGCTTCTATACTGATAATTACCTTCATGGATCAACAGGATCCCGCAAAGACAATAAGGAGTGGCGATGAAATATATTCTGTGGGCGGTACTGATTATTTTTCTGATTGGGCTGTTGGTGGTTACGGGCGTGTTTAAGATGATCTTCTGATCTACCGGGCGCCGCCTGTCCGCGGCGCCCATTCTGTTATTGCGCGCCGTGGCTGCTGTAGTTAACCGGCACCCAGCGATACCCTTCTCCCTGCGCTTTTATCTTACCGATCCCCGGAAACGCGATATGCGCCGACGCGACCCAGGCGTTGCTTTGCGCTGCCATTTTCAGGGTTTTCTCTCTCGTTGCCACCGCGCCGTCCTGGTTGACGTCAAAATGGATAGCCACCTGAGGCTGCGGCATCTGCACCGCTTTGACATGAATAATATCGCCCCACAGCAGCAGTGTTTCGCCGCCGCGGCTCACTTTGTAGATAACGCTGCCGGGCGTGTGGCCGGGCGCGGGCAGCGCCTCAATGCCTGGCATGATCTGCGTTGGCGCGCGGAACGTGCCCAGTTTGCCCGCGTCAATGACCGGGCGCAGCGAACGTTCGGATTCCGCAAAGGTGTGGCGCTGGCTCTCTTCCACCTCGTTTTTCCGGGCGGGATTTAGCCAGAGATCGACATCGCGCTGATCCACCCGCACGGTGGCGTTCGGGAAGGCCAGCTTGCCGTCGCGCTGCACGCCGCCGGAGTGATCGCCATGCACGTGCGTCAGCAGGACGGTGTCGATTTGCGCAGGATCTATACCCGCAGCGCGCAGATTCTCTGGCAGATGACCGCCCGCGTCGCCCATCAGCGGGCCTGCGCCGGTATCCACCAGGATCAGCCTGTCGCCGGTGTTGATGACATAGGTGTTAATCGAGGTTTCAACCTGCGAGGTCAGCGCGTCGTCGGCGAGCCGCGCATTGAGCGCCTGTGGCGTGATGCGGGTTAAGAGTTTATCCGTCGGAATGGTCACGGTGCCGTCGGAGACGGCCGTTATCTGCCAGTCGCCCAGCATCATGCGGTAATAGCCCGGCGCCTGCGCCGGGTTAACGGCGAGCGGGGCGGCACTGACGTGCGCGGTAAAGGTGACGCTAAAAAGCGCCAGCAAGGCGGCGGTGATTTTCATCGTGTTTCTCCAGGTGATTTGCCTTGCCGAAGTATCAACGCCGGAATACTATCACTCCAATTGATTGGAGCCATAATGACTATCAAAGAAAACGATTTTCGTAAAATCGATCTCAATCTGTTGATCGCTTTCGCCGTGCTGTTTCGCGAGCAGAGCGTATCGATGGCGGCTGATAAACTGCATCTCGGCCAGCCCGCCGTGAGCGGCGCGCTCTCGCGCCTGCGCGATATGTTCGACGATCCGCTGTTTATCCGCAGCGGCCACCGGATGCAACCGACCGCGCGGGCCGTCGCCCTACACGCCGAGCTGATGCCGCTGCTGGAGCAGCTCCAGTCAGCACTGTTCCAGCAGGCCGATTTTCATCCGCAGCAGGCGAGCGCCACCATTACGCTCGGTATGACTGACTGGGTGGAGATGTGGCTGATGCCGCAGCTGATCCCGGCGCTGCGCGAAGCGGCACCAGGTCTGCGCCTGAGCGTGGTGGCGAGCTCGCCGTTTAACGACACGCGCCGTCTGGAAGAAGGCGAGCTGGATATGGCGATAAGCGTGGCGTCGCCCGGGCCGCGCTGGCAGGAGCGCGAGGTGCTGGTGAGTATGCCTTTCGTGACGCTCTGGCACCCGTCGCAGCTTACGCTTAACACGCCGCTGACACTTGCCGATTACGTGCGTGAACCACATCTGATGGTGACGTACCGGGAGGCGACGAGTAGCCTGATAGATACCCTGCTGGCACGCCAGGGCGAGCGCCGCAACGTCTGCTATACCACCCCGCATTTTGCCGGCCTGCCAGGGCTGCTGATGCAGATGCCCGCGCTCGCTACGGTGCCTGCGGGCCTGTGCGACCCGTGGCAGACGGCGTGGGGGCTTGCCGCAAGCCCGGTGCCGCTGGACGTGCCGCCGTTTGACGTGGCGCTGCTCTGGCATCAGCGCCATAACAGCGATCCGGCGCTGATGTGGCTGCGCGGGTTTATCCGCACGCTGCTGGCGGGCGGCGAGACAATCAGTGGCGGTTGATCGCCTGCGCGATAGCCGCTGAGGTGGTCAGCGCGCGGATCTCGCTAAAGAGTTCCGTCGCCTCGGCGTACTCTTTACGCAGATAGCCGAGCCACTGTTTTATGCGCGCCACGTGATACATGCCCGTGTCGCCCTGCTTCTCAAGCCGGGTATATTTTTGCAGCAGCTTTACCACATCCGGCCACGGCATGCGCGGCTCGTTATATTTGATAACGCGGCTTAAATTCGGCACGTTGAGCGCGCCGCGACCAATCATAATCGACTCGCAGCCCGTCGCCGCGAGACAGGCCTGAGCGCTGGCATAGTCCCAGATTTCGCCATTGGCGATAACCGGAATAGAGAGGCGTTCGCGGATCTCGCCGATGGCCTGCCAGTTGATACGCTCCGCTTTATAGCCATCCTCTTTGGTGCGCCCGTGCACCACCAGCTCCGTGGCGCCGGCCTGCTGTACAGCGTCGGCGATTTCAAAGCGCCGCGCGCCGCTGTCCCAGCCGAGACGAATTTTTACCGTGACCGGCAGATGCGCGGGCACCGCTTCGCGCATCGCCTTCGCGCCGCGATAGATAAGGTCGGGATCTTTTAACAGCGTGGCGCCGCCGCCGCTGCCGTTCACCAGCTTCGAGGGGCAGCCGCAGTTAAGATCGACGCCCCACGAGCCGAGCGCCACCGCGCGGGCGGCGTTCTCAGCCAGCCACTGCGGATGCTGGCCGAGCAGTTGCACCCGCACCCGCGTACCGGACGGCGTGCGGCTCTCGTTATGGAGTTCCGGGCAGAGTTTATAAAACGACTTTACCGGCAGCAGGCTATCCACCACGCGCAGAAACTCCGTGATGCAGAGATCGTAATCATTCACCCCGGTGAGCAGTTCACGCACCAGAGAATCAAGCACGCCTTCCATCGGCGCCAGTAAAACACGCATAACGCTACCCGCTAAAAAAAGAGGCGCTATGGTAGCGCCTCCCCATCGCGAAGGGAATGTGCTGGCGCGGCGTCAGAGTGTAAAAGAGCGCCCGCCGAAAAGTTTAGGTATGCTGAGGAGACGCCTGTGATCGGTAGCACAGTTTTAGATTTAATTGTATGATGAATGCGTTCGGTTAAAGGTTACCCTCTATGAGCACAATGCTGACTTCTCTCTGGCAACTGGTACGCGCTTTTATTTTGATTTACGCCTGTCTTTATGCAGGCATCGCGCTCGCTGCGCTGCTGCCGATTACGATCCCCGGCAGTATCATCGGCATGCTGATCCTTTTTCTGCTGCTCGCGTTTCAGATCCTCCCTGCGAAATGGGTGCAGCCCGCCTGTCATCTGCTGATCCGTTACATGGCGCTGCTGTTTGTGCCGGTGGGTATCGGCGTGATGCAATATTTCGACGTGCTGCAGGCGCAGTTCGGGCCGGTGGTGGTCTCCTGTTTTATCAGTACGCTGGTGGTGTTTATGGTGGTGAGCTGGAGCTCGCATCTGGCGCACGGCGAGCGCAAAGTGATTGGTCAGAAAAGGAGCCATGAAAAATGATCCAGAATATCTGGTGGTCTCTGCCGCTGACGCTGCTGGTGTTTTTCGCCGCCCGTAAGCTTGCCGCGCGGCTGAAAAGCCCGCTGCTGAACCCGCTGCTGGTCTGTATGGTCGTGCTGATCCCCTTCCTGATGCTGACGGGTATTTCGTATGAGCGCTATTTCCAGGGCAGCCGTGTGTTGAACGATCTGCTGCAACCCGCCGTGGTGGCGCTGGCGTTCCCGCTGTATGAACAGCTGCACCAGATCCGCGCGCGCTGGAAGTCCATCATTACCATCTGCTTTGCAGGCAGCGTGGTGGCGATGGTGACGGGCACCTCTATTGCGTTGTTGATGGGCGCAAGCCCGGAAATCGCGGCATCAGTCCTGCCCAAATCCGTTACCACGCCGATTGCGATGGCCGTGGGCGGCAGCCTTGGCGGCATTCCGGCCATCAGCGCGGTGTGCGTGATTTTCGTCGGCATCCTTGGCGCTGTTTTCGGCCACGCGCTGCTGAACGTAATGCGCATTAAAACCAAATCGGCGCGCGGGCTGGCGATGGGCACTGCCTCGCATGCCCTCGGCACGGCGCGCTGCGCGGAACTGGATTACCAGGAAGGCGCGTTCAGCTCGCTGGCGCTGGTGATTTGCGGGATTATCACGTCGCTGGTGGCACCGTTCCTGTTCCCGCTGATTCTGGCGTTATGGCGTTAAAACTTGCGATACGTCGCGCATTTTCTTTTTAAATTTCATTTGTTGCATAGCCAGTGAGAGTTAAATCACATATAAAGCCTCAGGAGCGCCGTAAACTACGGTTCCGGTTACTTATTTGAGGCTTTGCCATGCACCCACGTTTTGAAACTGCCTTCGCACAGCTGCCGGCTGCGCTGCAAGCCGCTCTGGCTCCGCTGCTTGCCGATCCCCATTTTCCGGCGATGTTCAGCGCCGAACAGGTTGCTGAAATTCGCCGCCAGAGCGGACTGGATGACGACGCGCTGGCCTTCGCGCTGCTGCCCCTGGCCGCCGCCTGCGCGCAAACCGAAATATCCCACTTTAACGTTGGCGCCGTAGCGCGCGGCCTGAGCGGCGCGCTCTATTTCGGCGCCAATATGGAATTTCGGGGCGCGGCGATGCAGCAGACCGTTCACGCCGAACAGAGTGCTATCACCCATGCGTGGATGCGCGGCGAAGCTGGCCTTACGGCGATTACCGTCAATTACACGCCATGCGGCCACTGCCGTCAGTTTATGAATGAGCTTAACAGCGGGCTTGCGCTTCGTATCAACCTGCCGGGCCGCGCGCCGTCGAAACTGGGCGATTACCTGCCGGACGCCTTCGGCCCGCGCGATCTGGATATCAAGACGCTGATTTTTGATACCGAAAACCACGGCTACGCGCAGCATGGCGACGCGCTGACTCAGGCGGCGATCGCGGCGGCGAACCGCAGCCATGCGCCTTACAGCCAGTCGCCTTCCGGGCTCGCCATTGAAACCCGCGATGGCGCGGTGTTTACCGGCAGCTACGCTGAAAACGCCGCGTTCAATCCGTCGCTGCCGCCGTTACAGGCCGCGCTGAATCTGCTGAGCCTGAACGGCTACGGCTGGCATGACATTCAGCGCGCGATGCTTGCCGAGCGCAGCGATGCGACCATTGTACAGCGCGACGCCACCGCCGCGACGCTGAATGCGCTGGGCTTTGCCGACCTCAAGCTGATAGCGCTCGCCTGATCCACCGCTGCGGGCGCCCTGCCCGCAGCGACGAAAAATGCTTCAACCGGACGTTCGATTCTTGCTCTTGCCCGACGGGTAAAGTAGCCTTGAGTCTCTTTCCTTATTGCTTCGAGCTGCCTGAATGTTAAAGCGTTTGTTATACAGCCTGCTGGCCCTGATTGGCGTACTGCTGTTAACGGCGCTGCTGCTCGACCGCTGGATTAGCTGGAAAACCGCGCCTTATGTCTACGACGAGCTGCAGGATTTACCCTGGCGTCAGGTGGGCGTGGTGCTCGGCACCGCCAAGTATTACCGCACCGGCGTTATTAATCAGTATTACCGCTACCGCATCCAGGGCGCGCTGAACGCTTATAACAGCGGCAAAGTGAATTACCTGCTCCTGAGCGGCGATAATGCCCAGCAGAGTTACAACGAGCCGGTGACAATGCGCAAAGATTTAATTGCCGCCGGCGTCGATCCGGCGGATATCGTGCTGGATTACGCCGGTTTCCGCACGCTCGATTCCATCGTGCGTACGCGGCGCGTGTTCGATACTAACGACTTCATCATCATTACCCAGCGCTTCCATTGCGAGCGCGCGCTGTTTATCGCGCTGCATATGGGGATTCAGGCGCAGTGTTACGCCGTGCCGTCGCCGAAAAATATGCTGTCGGTACGGGTGCGCGAGTTTGGCGCGCGTTTAGGCGCGCTCGCGGAACTCTATATCTTCAAGCGCGAACCGCGCTTTCTCGGCCCGCTGGTGCCTATCCCCGCCCTTCACGAAGTGCCCGACGACGCGCAGGGCTATCCCGCAGTGACGCCGGAACAGATGCTTGAGTTGCAGAAGAAGAAGTAAGTCGCAGGGGATTTTAAATCCCTTGTGTGGCGGGACTGGCATGGGGCACTCGCCAAATGGTACCCACCCTACAAACACTGCCATCGCCGCTTCGCACCCGCTCCCCCTCACGCCCCTGCCCCATAAAAAAAGCCCCCGCTGGCGGAGGCTTTTTCGGTATGACAAACAACAGTTATTTTTTACGCGCGTATTTCAGCGAATCCAGGGCAACCGCGAAGATGATAATCGCGCCCTTGATGATGTACTGCCAGTACGGGTTGATGCCGATATAGGTCAGACCGTAGTTGATTACGGTAAAGATTATCACACCGGTCACGACGCCCAGCACCGTACCCACGCCGCCGCTGAAGGAGACCCCGCCCACCACGCACGCGGCGATGGCGTCAAGCTCATACATAAAGCCCAGGTTGTTGGTGGCAGAGCCGATACGGCCCGCTTCCAGCAGCCCGCCGAAGGCGTAGAACACGCCGGAGAGCGCATAAATCATCAGCAGGTTCAACGCCACGTTGACGCCGGAGACTTTCGCCGCTTCCGGGTTGCCGCCGATAGCGAAAATGTTCTTACCGAAGCGGGTTTTGTTCCACAGGATCCAGACAAACGCCACGGCAATCAGCGCGTAGAACGTAATGTAGGAGAGTCTGAAGCTGCCGAGCGCCACAAAGCCCTGCGTAAAGGTCGAGAAACCACTGTCGAAGCCGGAAATCGGCGATGCGCCCACGAAGTCGTAATAGAGCGAGTTGATACCGTAAACGATAATCATCGTGCCCAGGGTAGTGATAAACGGCGTGACGTTCAGGTACGCGATGATAATGCCGTTAATCAGACCAATCACGGCGCCGATAGCGCAAACAATCAGGATCACCAGCGGGATCGGCATGGTCGCCATCTCCGGGAACACCTTGTTGGCGTTTTCCATCGATTGCAGCAGCGTCGCCGCCACCACCGCCGCCAGACCCACCTGACGCCCTGCGGAGAGGTCGGTGCCCTGGGTGACAATCAGCCCCGCCACGCCGAGCGCGATAATAATACGCACCGATGACTGGGTCAGAATGTTACTTAAGTTCAGCAGGCTTAAAAAAGTTGGGTCCTGGAAAATAATAATGGCCAGCAACACTAAAAGGACGACGTAAATACCGCCTTCTTTCAGATAAGTGAGAAAACTCTTCTTATTTAACGCACTCATGAGGAGCCCCTGATATTAAAGGTGCAAAGACGCAAGACGCAGAATTTCGTTTTGCGTCGTCGTTTTGGTGTCAACAATCCCGGAAACGAGGCCATTGCTCATTACCAGAATACGGTCAGTTATCCCTAACAGCTCAGGCATTTCAGAGGAGATAATAATGATCCCCTTGCCCTTTTTCGCAAGCTCGGCAATGAGCTGATAGATTTCAAATTTCGCGCCTACGTCAATCCCGCGGGTCGGTTCATCGAGCATTAATATTTCCGGCTGGGTCAGTAGCCAGCGCCCGATAATAACCTTCTGCTGGTTACCGCCGGAAAGCGAACCTATCTGGGTGCGATGGCCCGGCGTTTTTACGCGCATCGAGTCAATAACCCACTGGGTATCGCTTTTCATGCGGGAATTGTCCAGCAAACCGATTTTGCTTTTGTAGTTGCGAATATTGGAAATCAGGGAGTTGAAGCCGATATCCAGATAAGCATAGATCCCCGTTGAGCGGCGCTCCTCGGTCACCAGCGCGAAACCATTATTAATGGCCTCATTCGCGCTATGGTTATTAATCTTTTTGCCATGCAGACTAATCGTACCGCCAGATTTTTCACGGATACCAAATAACGTTTCCACGATATCGGTACGTTTCGCGCCCACCAGCCCCGCAATGCCGAGAATCTCTCCTTTATGCAGATCAAAAGAGACGTCGCGAATAGACGGCTGGCGCAGCGAGGTCAGATTGCGTACCTCAAGGATCACTTCGCCGGGCTTGTTTTCACGATCCGGGAAGCGCTGGTTAAGCGAACGACCCACCATCATGGCGATGATCTTATCCATATCCAGCCCGTCGAGCGGCTGAGTGGCGATCCACTGACCGTCGCGCAGAATGGTGATTTCATCGCACAGCTGGAAGATCTCTTCCATTTTGTGGGAAATATAAACGATGCCGCAACCGCGCTCTTTCAGCTTGCGGATAATCTTAAACAGATGATTAACTTCTTTCTCAGTCAGCGAAGACGTCGGTTCATCCATGATGACGATTTTGGCGTCATAAGAAAACGCTTTGGCGATTTCAATCATCTGCATCTGCGATACGGAAAGCGTACCCACGCGAGCTTTCGGATCAATATCAATATCCAGCTCGTCGAAAATCGCTTTGGTATCACGAAACATTTTTTCCTGGTCGACAAACATGCCTTTGGTCGGATAACGGCCGAGCCACATGTTGTCCATTACAGAACGCTGTAATACCAGGTTTAATTCCTGATGGACCATCGAAATTCCATTCTCAAGTGCTTCTTTGGCAGAATGGAAATCTATTTCTTTCCCCTGGAAGAGAATACTGCCGGAATCTTTCTGGTAGATCCCGAAAAGGCATTTTAATAACGTTGACTTGCCCGCGCCATTCTCGCCCATCAGAGCATGAATAGAATGAGGGCGAACTTTTAAATTCACGTTATCGAGTGCCTTAACGCCCGGGAAGCTCTTGTTGATATTCGTCATTTCCAACAAGTATTCGCCTGGCGACTGCGTATTATTGCTGACCATATTTATACCTGGCTGCGAGAGTGTTGTCTGAGCATGGCACGGCTTAACAGGGGCGCAAAAGGCGCCCCGTAAGAACTTCGCAATTATTATTTACCGGTGATTTCCGCCAGGTTGTCTTTATCAACGCCGACGTAAGGAATGCGCACCACTTTATTTTCAATTTTCCAGTTGGTGCCATCTGCCGCGCCTTTACCTGCCGCCAGGTTTTTAGCAAGGTCAAACGTCGCTTTCGCCTGGTTATTGGCATCGTTCAGTACGGTACCGGCCAGCGCGCCAGATTTCACCAGCGCCAGGGCTTCCGGCAGCGCATCCACGCCGAAGACCGGCACAGCAGATTTGTTATGCGCTTTCAGCGCTTCTACCGCGCCCATCGCCATCGCGTCGTTGTTCGCGATAACCACTTCGATTTTGTTCGCGTTCGGGCCAGAGAGCCACGCGTCCATTTTGTCTTTGGCCTGAGCGGTGTCCCACATGGCGGTATCCAGTTGCAGCTGCTGGGTTTTGATGCCCTTGTCGTTCAGCTCTTTGATAACGTAGGTGGTGCGCGCTTCCGCATCCGGATGGCCCGGTTCGCCTTTCAGCAGCACGTACTGGATCTGACCGTCTTTGTTAAGATCCCAGCCCGCGTTGGCTTTCCAGTGCTTGGCAATCAGATCGCCCTGGATAATGCCGGATTCTTTTGAGTCGGTGCCCACGTAATAGGCTTTGTCATAGCTGTCCAGCGCTTTGCGAGACGGCTCTTTGTTGAAGAACACGATAGGGATGTTCTGCCCACGCGCTTTTTCGATAACGGTGCCTGCGGCAGCCGGGTCAACCAGGTTGATCGCCAGAGATTTGACGCCTTTCGCCAGCAGGACGTCAATCTGATCGTTCTGCTTGGACTGGTCGTTCTGGGAGTCGTTCATCAGCAGCTGAACGTCGGACGACGCAGAAGCCTCTTTTTCAATCGCCTTGCGCACGACGGACATAAAGTTGTCGTCATATTTATAAATGGTTACGCCAATACGGTCGGCCGCCTGAGCAGCAGTGCCAAAAAGCATGCAGGACATAACGGCAGAGAGGGTCAACACCTTCTTATTCATGGTATCTCCGGTTTTTATGCAGGGTAGCTATCGTGAAAAACGGGCGGCAGGACGGTAAGGAGAAAAGCCTTACTGAATGCCGAAGTTCACTAATAAAAAACTCTTCCTTGCTCGGTAATGCTCCAGTAAAGCTTTTTTGTGGCTCCGGGCCGGCAGATAACGTCAGTGTTAAATCGCCGTTACATAATGTTTCAGGCCCATGAGACGCCGTCATCATAGACAGCGCAATGTTAATATACTGTGAATTTACTCACAGATTGAAAGCGGTTACATCACGCCGGTTTATAAACTAGTGATCGGGGCCACACTTTGTCTCGCCGCCACGGAATGGCGCCGCACCAGGGTCGGCATGAAACAGTGCGTCGCCCCCGGATCCAGCTCTCCTGCGGCTCCCTGTAACGCCAGCTCGGTGGCGAGCTTCGCCATGGAGACCACAGGATACCGCACGGTGGTGAGCTGCGGGTCGGTGTAACGGGCAATCGGAATATCATCGAAACCAATGACTGACACATGCTGCGGCACCAGGATGCCGTTATCTTTCAGCGCCGTCAGCGCGCCCGCCGCCATGCTGTCGTTATAGGCGAATACGGCGGTAAGCTGAAGGTTGCGGCCCAGCAGCTCTACCATCGCCGCCTCTCCGCCCTGCATATCCGGGCTACCGGTGCCGACCCAGCTTTCCGGCGGCTGTACGCCGTCGTCAGCCAGCGCCCGCTGCCACCCTTCGCGACGTTTATCGTTATCGTCAATCTGATGGCTGGAAGCGAGATAGCCGATGCGCTGATGGCCGCTGCTTTGCAGCATGCGCGTCGCCATCATGGCGCCGGTGACGTTATCAAGCCCGACGCAGCGATGCGCGTAGCCGGGCACGATGCGGTTAATCAGCACCATGCCGGGCACCTGTTCAAGGAAGGTCGAAAGCTCGTCGTCGCTGAGCGATTTGGCATGGACGATAAGCGCGCTGCACCGCTGGCGGATCAGCACTTCAATGGCGTGACGCTCTTTTTCCGCCTCGTGATAGCTGTTGCCAATCAGCACATATTTGCCGTGCTGCTGCGCCACCACATCGACCGCTTTCACCAGCGCGCCGAAGAAGGGATCGGAAACGTCCATCACCACCACGCCGATGGTGTCGCTGACTTGCGTGGCGAGCGCCTGCGCGTTGGCATTCGGGCGATAGCCGAGCTGCGACACTGCCTGCATCACCGTTTCACGCGTTTCAGGGCTGACCAGCGCGCTGTTGTTGAGAACCCGGGAGACAGTCGCGACAGAAACCCCTGCCAGACGGGCGACGTCACGAATGGTGATCATGGCGACCACCCTGAAGAGCTGAAATGCGTCTCACAGAAACCCCCTGTGTTAAGTCAGGAGGCTATTCTGGCAGTGTGCTGCCACGCGCTGCGTGAAGCGCATCACAGCGCTGGAAACGGTTACATGCAATTTGTTAACGATTGTGATCCAGATCGTTATCTGGATGATGCGGATTGCGGTGCGCCTGCGGCGAGGCGGGTCAGACGCCGCCACAGCCACTCCAGCGGCCCCTGACGGAAGTAGCGCAGCCAGAGCACGGAAAAGACAAGGTTAACCGCCCAGACCGCCGGCACAAACGCCAGCAGCGCAAACCGGTCGAATTTCATAAAGAGGCCGAAGTGGTTAAAAAGTGTGGTGCAGATGAGGCTTTGCAGCAGATAGTTGGTGAGCGCCATCCGCCCCACGCAGGCGACGGCGGTCATCAGTCTCAGGCGCGCCAGCCACGGCCAGTAGCCGAACACAAGCGCCGTATAGCCAAGCGCCTGAAGCGGCGCGCCGAGCTCGCGCGGCGCCTGAAGAATAAACGCGCACCAGCGGTAATCCCAGCCGAGCCGCCACTGAACGATAATCGCCGGCAGATTAATCGCCACGCCAAGCGCCACCAGCCCGAAGCCCGTGCGCCGGTAGTGCCGCTGGCTGAATTCGCCGCGTAGCCAGCCGCTGCGCATCAGCGCCGCGCCGGTCAGCATCAGGCCCGCCAGTTGCCAGCCATACTGCGCGCCGAGCGCCAGCAGCATCGAGGAGAGCAGATTGAGGCGATTGCGGATGGCTTCCATACCGCCTTCGAGACGCCAGAATTTCTCATAGAACAGATCGCCCGCCTGCGGCGTCCAGGAGCGGTTCATGCTGTCACCGGACATCATGCCGAGCAGCAGCAGCACCGCAATGCCAATGAGATAGAGCACCACGCCGGTTTTAAACAGCGACTTCACGCTCTGAGCGTCGCGCACCATGCGCCAGCAGACCAGCCCCACCAGCCCGTAAGCCAGGAGGATATCGCCGTCCCAGATAAAAATCGCGTGAATGAACCCGAGCAGCACCAGCAGCGTCAGACGCGCCTGGATCCACCGTTTGCCGCGCGGCAGCAGCATTTGCAGCCCGGCGCCGAACAGCAGCGCGAAAAGCGTGAGGAATTTGACCTGCGCGAAGAGATCAAGCAGCGCCCATGTCCAGGCGTCGCGGTCAGTGATAGCGCCATACCAGGCGGGATTGAGATAAGCCGCCTTCGGCAGTCCAAAGGCGGTGATATTGAGCAGAAGGATGCCGAGAATCGCCAGGCCGCGTACCGCGTCGAGGGTAATATTTCTCGTCATCCTGGCGCCTTAGCCGTTGTGGTGACGCACGGCGCGCAGAAACTCCTGGCGCGTGTTCTGGCTGGACTTAAACAGCCCGCCGAGCGAGGTCGTCGTGGTGGCGCTGGTGGCGTCGCGGATGCCGCGCGCTTTCACGCAGTAATGCACCGCGTCAATGGAGACCGCCACGTTATTGGTGCCGAGCAGGGTTTGCAGCGCCACCAGCACCTGCTGGGTCAGACGCTCCTGCACCTGCGGACGCTGGGCGAAGAACTGTACGATGCGGTTGATTTTAGACAGGCCGATCACCGCGTCTTTCGGGATATACGCGACGGTCGCTTTGCCGTCGATGGTGACGAAATGGTGTTCGCAGGTGCTGGTCAGCGTGATATCGCGCACCGTCACCATCTCATCCACCTTCATTTTATTTTCAATGACGGTGATTTTCGGGAAGTTGGCGTAATCGAGGCCGGAGAAGATTTCATCCACGTACATCTTGGCGATGCGGTGCGGGGTTTCCATCAGGCTGTCATCGCTCAGATCGAGATTAAGCAGTTGCATAATTTCGGTCATATGGCCTGCGATCAGGCGCTTGCGGGTTTCGTTATCCAGTTCGTTGACTGGCGGACGCAGCGGCGTTTCCAGACCGCGCGCGACCAGCGCTTCATGAACCAGGGCCGCTTCTTTACTGAGTGATGGCATTGTTATTTTCTCCAGCAGGTGTAACCAGACTCTGCCCGGCCGGGGCTGAGCGTGCGCTCATTGTGCGTGAGCTAACGCACATAATCCAGTGGCCGGGGCGAAATTGTTGAAATCGTCGTGGCCTTTCAGGCGCGTCGCCAGACCAGCGCGCCGCCGACAAACAGCGCCGCCCCTGCGAGCCACAGCGCGGGTTCCAGCCTGCCGGTAAAGTGGCTGGCGAGCGCGGACGTCACGGGGCCGACCAGTTGCCCCACCGCGTAACCGGTGGTGAGCAGCCCCGCCAGGTAACGGGTGTGCTGTGGTGCCAGCTCGCGCCCGCATTGTAAGGAGAGTTGCACCGCGCAAAGGAACCCGCCGCCGACCAGCAGCGACCCGACCACCAGCCCGGACAGCCCCGGCAGCAGCGCGGCCGCCAGCACACCCAGCCCCTGGAGCCAGAGCACAACGGCGAGCCGCTGCGGCGCCGTGCCGCGTGTTCGCCAGAGAATGCTGAGCGCAATCCCCACCACCGACGCCGCGCCGAACACCGGCCAGACGAACTGCGCAAAAAGGCTGCCGGGAAAACGCGCCGCCGCCATTTGCGATAAAAACGTCGCGGGCAAAATATAGCCGTAACCCGCAAGGCTGTAGCTCCAGACGAGCCGTTTCAGCGCGGGCGTCAGCGCCAGCGGCGCGGGCGGCGCATCCGCCCGATGCAGTTGCCCTTTACGGGGCAGATACCGGGCGATAAGCGCAATCAGCGCCAGCGCCAGCACGCCGTAAATCACCCAGCCCTGCGCCGCGTTTAGCGCCGCGCCCTGGATCCAGACCGCCAACAGACCGCTTATCGTGATGCCAACCCCAGGCCCTGCAAACACCGCCGCGCTCAGGCCCGGCTTGCCGTGATGGGCGAGTTGTTCATTGGTCCAGCCCGCGGCCATCACAAGCGCCCAGCCGCTCATGCAGCCAATCACAAAGCGCACCACGCCGTGCGACCACGGGCCGTCCGCCAGCGCCGACACCAGCGTCAATAGTACCGCGCCCCAGACCCCCGCATGCAGACGGTACTCCACATGACGCCGGGCGCGCATCGCGTCCCATGCGCCCAGCAGATAACCGAGATAGTTAGCGGCAGCCACCAGCCCCGCGCTGGTCAGCGTCAGCTGGCCTTCGCCCACCATTAACGGCACCTGCGGCGTAAAAGCGAAACGCCCAATCCCCATCGCCACGACCAGTGACAGAAAACCGGTTAATGCAATACGCAGCGCCACGCCGCCCCCAATTGTTAAAATAAAGTTATCAATATGATGCGCCATGATGCCCACCCGGTGAAGTGAAACTTGCTCACCTGGCGTTTAAACTGCACTATCCGGGTTTGAAAAAAAGGAGCCACTATGGAACTGCTCGAAGAACACCGCTGTTTTGGCGGGTTACAACAGCGCTGGCGTCACGACTCCCGCGTGCTTAACTGCCCGATGACCTTCAGCCTTTTTTTACCGCCCGACGCGCAGACCCCGCCGCCGGTGGTGTGGTGGCTGTCGGGGCTGACCTGCACCGATGAGAACTTCACCACCAAAGCGGGCGCGCAGCGTGTCGCGGCAGAGCTGGGGCTCGCGCTGGTGATGCCCGACACCAGCCCGCGCGGCGATGATGTGGCGGATGACGCCAGCTATGACCTCGGCAAAGGCGCCGGTTTTTACCTGAACGCCACCGAGGCGCCGTGGGCTGCGCATTACAGAATGTTTGATTATCTGAGCAATGAGCTGCCGCAGGTGCTGGCAGAGAACTTTACGCTCGCGCCAGAAGCGGCCATCAGCGGGCATTCAATGGGCGGCCACGGCGCGCTTATCATGGCGCTGAAAAATCCGGGGCGTTTCCGCTCGGTATCGGCGTTCGCCCCCATCGTGAATCCGGCCGGGGTGCCGTGGGGTAAAAAAGCGTTCAGCGCCTACCTCGGCGACGATACGCAGCGCTGGCAGGCGTGGGACAGCTGCGCGCTGATGGAAAACGCCGACCCGGCGCACGCCATCCCGACGCTTATCGATCAGGGCGACAGCGATCCGTTCTTCGGCGAACAGCTCCAGCCCGAGCGTCTCGATGAAGCCGCGCGCGAGGCCGGTTGGCCGTTAACCTTGCGTATGCAGCCCGGTTACGACCACAGCTATTATTTTATCGCCACCTTTATTGAAGAGCATTTGCGCTTCCACGCGAAGCATTTGCGTTAACAGACGAGCGCGGTGGGGTTAAAGGTCGTGCCGGTCAAGGGCACTCGCCATCAAACCCGCCGTAATAAAAAAGGGCGCTTGCGCGCCCTTTTCTTATTTCTTCAGATGATCCGGAAATTCCATATCGCGATAACGCACAAAACGGGTGCCCTTCGCGAACTTATAACCAAACCAAATCAGCAGGAACAGCGGGATGCCGATATAAGTGGCCGCCACGGCCGCCCAGTCGATGGTATCCGCCAGGAATGCCTGATAGTTCTGGCCAAGCGTGATGATAAGACACAGCACGAAGGCGAAAATCGGGCCCAGCGGGAAGAAACCGGAACGGTACGGCAGGTTATTGATATCGTTGCCCTGCATCACATAGCCGCGGCGGAAACGGTAATGGCTGATGGCGATGCCAAGCCAGGCGATAAAGCCCGTCATCCCGGAGGTGTTAAGCAGCCACAGGTAGACCGTCTGGTTGCCGAACATGGAGGTCAAAAAGCACAGCCCGGCGATAACCGTCGTCGCATACAGCGCGTTACGCGGCACGCCGCCTTTAGAGAGCTTCGAGAAAATGCGCGGCGCTTTGCCGTCGCAGGCGAGCGTATAGAGCATACGGGTGGACGCATACATCCCCGAGTTGCCCGCTGAAAGCACCGCCGTCAGGATCACCGCATTCATAATCGCCGCCGCGCCCAGCAGACCCGCATGTTCGAATACCAGGGTGAACGGGCTGACGCTGATGTCTTTCACATCGTTGCGCAGCAGGCTCGGGTCGGTGTACGGAATAATCAGGCTGATAATCAGAATGGCGAACACATAGAACAGCAGGATACGCCAGAACACCTGGCGCACCGCGCGCGGAATGTTCTTCTCCGGATCTTCAGATTCGCCCGCGGCGATGCCGATAAGCTCGGTGCCCTGGAACGAGAACCCGACGATCATCGCCACGCCTATCATCGCCGAAAAACCGCCCGCGAATGGCGCGTCGCCAATCTTCCAGTTGCTCCAGCCAGCGGGTTCAGAGCCTTTGAAGATACCGACAATCATCGCGATACCCACCAGGATAAAGATAATCACGGTGGCGACTTTAATTAAGGAGAACCAGTATTCCGCTTCGCCGAAGCCCTTCACGGAAATGACGTTCAGCAGGAACATGATGCCGAGGAACAGGGCGCTCCAGATCCAGCCCGGCGTGTCCGGGAACCAGTAGCTCATCACCAGTTGCGAGGCCACGAGGTCAACCGCGATGGTCACCGCCCAGTTGTACCAGTAGTTCCAGCCCAGCGCGAAGCCAAAACCCTCTTCAACATACTTCTGGCCGTAAGTGGAAAACGACCCGGACACCGGCATGTATGCCGCCAGTTCGCCGAGGCTGGTCATGAGGAAATAGACCATCAGGCCGATGAGAATATAGGAAAACAGCGCGCCGCCAGGGCCCGCCTGAGAAATAGTCGCACCGGAGGCGACGAAAAGTCCTGTGCCGATGGAGCCGCCAATGGCGATCATGGTCAGGTGGCGCGCCTTCAGTTCGCGACGCAGCGCAGGCGCTTGTGTGGTTTTAGATTCGGAAACCATATAAAAATAATGCCCATCCATCAAAAGAGGCGCGATTGTAGCAGAGTTACCGCGGACTACCTGGTGGAAAAACGCGGTTATAAGAGAGCTTCATGATCGCCGGAGGATTATAAGTAAAGCAGCGAATCGGGGCGGCGGCGGAAAAAAAACTGATAATGAGCGCGCCGTGTGACGCGCTCCGCGAAATCAAAGTTCGCAATAACGCAGAAAGCGCGACAGCGCGCTGGAGAGGTGTTTCTGGCGGTGATGGATGCGATAAAGCGTACGCACCAGCGGCGGCAGCGGCAGTTTTACCTCCACGAGCGAGCCGGTTTCCAGCTGCTCGGCGATAACCCGGCGCGACAGACAGCTAATGCCAAGCCCGTGGCGCACCGCGTGTTTAATCGCCTCTGAATTGCCAAGCTCCATGCTCAGGCGAAACTGCGGCAAATGCGAGAGCAACAGGTAATCGACAATCTCCCGGGTGCCGGAGCCTTTTTCGCGCAGGATCCACGGCGTGGCGGCGAGGCGTTCCAGCGTCACCTCCCCTTCCAGCAGCGGGCTTGCGGGCGACGCGAACACCACCAGCTCATCTTCAAGCCAGGGCTGCGCCACGATCTCCGCCATATGACACGGCCCTTCGATAAGCCCGATATCAACGCGAAAATCGCAGACCGCCTGTACAACGTCCTGACTGTTGCCAACGCTCATCTCAAGCGGCAGATCCGGGAAGTCCCGCCGGTAGCGGGCGATGATTTCCGGCAGAATATAGTTGCCGATGGTGCTGCTGGCATAAACGCGGATCGCGCCGTTGTCGTTGCGAAACAGCCGTTCGATTTCACCCGCCTGCTCCAGCAACGCCACGGTGCGCGGGTAGAGAAGCCGCCCGTGTTCATTGACCACCAGCCGCTTGCCGACGCGGTCGAACAGCTGCACGCCAAGCTGTCCTTCAAGATCGGTGAGCGCCGCGCTGACGGCGGATTGCGACAGTGACAACATCTGGGATGCCTGGGTCGTCGAGCCGCTTTTCAGCACTTCGGCGAACACTTCCAGCTGGCGTAAGGTGATGTGCATGATGACCTCGTTCGGACGCTACGCGCTTACCACTTATTAAGATTAATTATAAATATATAATCAATTTTATTTTTATACCAGAGAGGCATAAGCTTATTCCATCACAGGAGGACGCTATGACCACACTGACATTTTCCGCCCGGCATCATGGGCTTACACATTTTCTGCCCGGCCTTGCGCTGACCGGCGCGCTAACGGCCGTCGCGCTCTGGGGCGGCGCGATCCCCGCCGTCGGCAACGCCGGTTTCAGCGCGCTTACCCTCGCCATTATCGGCGGAATGATTATCGGCAATACGCTCTATCCGCGCCTGCACAGCCGCTGCGACGGCGGCGTGCTGTTCGCCAAACAGCATCTGCTGCGGCTTGGCATCATTCTTTACGGGTTTCGTCTCACCTTCTGGCAGATAGCCGACGTGGGCGCGAGCGGCGTGCTGGTGGATATCCTGACGCTCGCCAGCACCTTTACCCTTGCCTGCTGGCTTGGGCAGAAAGTCTTTAAGCTTGACCGCGAAACCAGCTGGCTGATTGGCGCGGGCAGCAGCATCTGCGGCGCGGCGGCGGTGCTGGCGACCGAGCCCGTTGTGAAAGCGCAGGCGAGCAAAGTGACCGTGGCGGTCGCGACGGTCGTGATTTTCGGGACGCTGGCGATTTTCGTTTATCCGCTGCTGTGGCCGTGGCTGGCGCCGTGGTTTAACGAACAGAGCTTCGGAGTCTATATCGGCTCGACGGTGCATGAAGTGGCGCAGGTCGTGGCGGCAGGCCATGCGGTTAGCCCGGACACCGAAAACGCGGCGGTTATCGCTAAAATGCTGCGCGTGATGATGCTCGCTCCGTTCCTGCTGCTGCTGGCAGGCCGCGTGAAACAGCTCGCTCCGCGCGGCGGCGAACAGGCGGGTAAAATCACTATTCCGTGGTTCGCGCTGCTGTTTATCGCCGTGGCCGCGTTCAACTCGCTGCACCTTCTGCCGGCGAGCCTGGTGCAGGCGCTGGTGACGCTCGACACCATTCTGCTGGCGATGGCGATGGCGGCGCTGGGGCTGACCACCCATGTCAGCGCGCTGAAAAACGCCGGCGTGCGACCGCTCCTGATGGCGCTGGTGCTGTTCGCCTGGCTGATTGTCGGCGGCGGCGCTATCAATCTGGCGGTCACGCATCTGCTGGGTTGAACGGACGCGCCTTTCCCTGCCAGGCCCGCTATGATAAAACGTTCCCCCTTTGCGGGTATGACAGGAGAAAACGATGAAGTTTACAGGCGCGCACGTTAGCGCATCGGGCGGGGTCGCTAATGCCCCGGTCCGCGCGGCGGAAATCGGCGCGACAGCCTTTGCGCTGTTTACCAAAAACCAGCGCCAGTGGCGCGCGGCGGCGCTGACGCCTGCCGTCATCGACGCGTTCAAAGCCGCCTGCCGCCAGCACGGCTTTGGCCCGGGGCAGATCCTGCCGCACGACAGCTTTTTAATTAACCTCGGACACCCGGAGCCGGAAGCGCTGGAGAAATCCCGCGCGGCGTTTATCGATGAGCTGGAACGCTGCGCGCAGCTCGGGCTGACGCTGCTGAACTTCCACCCCGGCAGCCATCTGCAACAGATAAGCGAAGACGCCTGCCTCTCGCGTATCGCCGAGTCGGTGAATATCGCGCTGGATAAGACCGAAGGGGTAACGGCGGTGATTGAAAACACCGCAGGTCAGGGCAGCAATCTCGGCTTCCGCTTTGAACACCTGGCGGCGATTATCGACCAGGTAGAAGACAAATCCCGCGTCGGCGTCTGCATCGACACCTGCCACGCGTTCGCGGCGGGTTATGATCTGCGCACCGAAGCGGATTGTGAAAAGACCTTCGCGGAGTTCGACCGCATCGTCGGCTTTCAGTACCTGCGCGGCATGCACCTGAACGACGCTAAAAGCGCGTTCGCGAGCCGGGTCGACCGCCACCACAGCTTAGGCGAAGGCAACATCGGCTTTACGCCGTTTCGCTGGATAATGCAGCAGCCGCATTTCGACAATATTCCGCTGATTCTGGAAACCATTAATCCCGATATCTGGAAAGAAGAAATCGCCTGGCTGAATGCGCAGCAAACCGGCGGCGCGCAGGCGCGCTGATTAACACGCATCTCAACGCCGCGCGTTAAGCTGCTCTGCAAGCCGCGTCAGCGAGGCAAACCCGGCGCGGGCGCTCTCAATAGCGGGCGCCTGCTGCCAGACGTCGCTGAACACCTCCAGCGACCACGGCCCCTGATACCCGCGTTGCATCAGCGTGCGCGCAAACGCTGCCACCGGCAATTCGCCCTCGCCGGGGTAGGCGCGAAAATGGCGGCTCCACTCCTCCACCGGTAAGTTTTTACGCGGCGCGTCGGCAAACTGTGTAAAAAAGATTTTTTCAGGCGGGATCGTATCGAGTTCCAGCGTATCCCCGAGCGCCAGCACATGGAAGCTGTCGAGCACCAGGCCGAGCGCCGGATTATCCACAGCCTGCACGCGCGCCCACGCCTGGGTATAGCGATTCACATGACGGCCCCAGGCCAGCGCCTCGTAGCCCACCCGCGCGTCGAATTCCGCCGCGAGCGCCGCCACACGCGCTAAATCCTCCACCTGCCGCGCCGGGTCGGCGCTGCTCTGCGCCGCCAGATTGCTGCACAGCAGCAGGTCGCGACAGCCCATTTCGCGCATGGCCTCAAAGGTGCGGCACGCGCGGTCGCGCGTCTGCGGCCACTGTTGCGGCGGCGCTCCTTCAATATTACGCAGCGGCTGAAAGAGAAAAATCGTTAACCCCAGCTCCTGGCACAATGCGGCGAGTCGCGCCGGGCTTTCGCCCCAGGCGGTGAAATCCGGTTCAAAAATCTCCACGCCGTCGAAACCGGCCTGCGCGATGGCGCGCAGTTTTTCCGGCAATGTTCCGGCGACGCAGACGGTGGCGATTGAGCGAAGCACAGCGTCCTCCTGTGAGTTTTGTCAAAGGTTTAAGTGTTGACGCAAACCGTGCGGAGGGCAAAAAAGAGGGGTAACGAGAAATGACAACGGGGATAAAAAAACTCCCTGCCGGAGCAGGGAGTCTTCATCGTCAGGCTGCTTTCGCCGCCATTTCGCTTTCCGGACGTTTCAGGAAAGCGTAAACCAGACCCGCCAGCAGCGCCCCTGCCACGATGGCGAGCAGGTAGCCCAGCACCGGGCTGATAGCGCCTGGGATGAGCAGCACGAACAGACCGCCGTGCGGCGCCATCAGTTTCGCGCCCACCGCCATGGAGATAGCGCCGGTTACCGCGCCGCCCACGATGCAGCAAGGGATGACGCGCATCGGATCACGCGCCGCGAACGGGATAGCCCCTTCGGAGATAAAGCACAGGCCCAGCACCAGCGCCGCTTTGCCCCCTTCCTGCTGGCCTTTGTCAAACTTACGACGGGCCACCAGCGTTGCGATACCCATTGCCAGCGGTGGAACCATACCGGCCGCCATAATCGCCGCCATCGGCGCATAAACCTGAGAACTAAGCAGGCCAACACCGAAGGCATACGCCGCTTTATTGACCGGGCCGCCCATGTCAGTACACATCATCGCGCCAAGGATAGCGCCCAGCAGAACGGCATTGCCCGTTCCCATGCTTTGCAGCCACGCGGTCAGGCCCGCCAGGATTTTCGCAACCGGCGTGCCAATCACGTAAATCATCGCCAGACCGACAATCAGGCTTGAGAACAGCGGAATGATGAGGATTGGCTTCAGCGCCTCCATGCTCTGGGGCAGCTTCACTTTGCCGCTGATGGCTTTCGCCACGTAGCCTGCGAGGAAGCCCGCGATAATACCGCCGATGAACCCGGAGCCGGTGCTGACCGCCAGCATACCGCCGATAAGGCCTGGCGTGAGACCCGGACGGTCAGCGATAGAGAACGCGATGTAGCCGGCAAGCACAGGCACCATCAGCGCGAACGCGGAGCCGCCGCCGATTTTCATCAGCGCCGCCGCGAGCGTGCCTTCCTGTTTAAAGGCTTCGATACCGAACACGAAGGAGAGCGCAATCAGCAGACCGCCCGCCACCACCATCGGCAGCATATATGAAACGCCGGTCAGCAGGTGACGGTATGGACCGCCGCCGCCCTGGGCTTTCTGGTCGCCCTGGGCGGACGCCGTCTGGCCGGAAGGCTGATACGGCTTCGCGTCGGCCACCGCTTTATCGAATTCCTGCGCGGTTTTCTTCAGCGCAAGACCGGTGGTGGTGCGATACATCGGCTTACCGGCAAATTTCGCCAGATCCACTTCGATATCCGCCGCCACGATAACCAGATCAGCCTGCGCCACTTCTTCCGGCGTGATAGCGTTGCCCGCGCCAACCGAACCGCGCGTTTCCACTTTCACCCACCAGCCGCGTTTTTTAGCTTCAGTTTCAATCGCTTCCGCCGCCATAAAGGTGTGCGCGACACCGGTCGGGCAGGCTGTCACCGCCACGACGCGTTTCGGGCCGCTGGCGCTGGCGCTGACGTTTGCCGCTGGCGCTGCCGCAGCAGGCGCGCTGTAAGGCGCGGCGTGAGATTTCGCTTCGCTTAAGAAAAGCTCCGGGTGCGCCACGGCGCGGTTAATATCGCCGAGGTAAACCTTTTTGCCGTTCAGCGAGGTGTCGCCCGGCACGGCGTTGCCGATAACAATCGCCAGCTCCGCATCGTTCGGGTTGTCAGTCAGTTCCAGATGCGCTTTTGGCGCGGCGGCGCCAAGCAGCGTTTTCGCCATATAAGCGCGGGCCTGTCCACACCCGGGCTCGATAATCAGCAGCGTTTTCATTATGCCTCTCCTGCTGTTAGTGGAAGGGTTTTAAGTCGACACGCGCCATCATGGCGGCCAACTGTGTCCTGTCGGTGATGCCGACGTTGCTCTGGCTGACCGCCAGCGCCGCCACCGCCGTTGCAAGACGTAGGGTATGTTCACTGGATTCACGCATCAGCAGGCCGTAAATGAGACCGCCGACCATGGAATCCCCTGCCCCGACCGTACTGACGACTTCACAGGACGGCGGTTTGGCGATCCATTCACCCGACGCGTTCACCCACAGCGCCCCTTCCGCGCCCAGAGAGATCACCACATGGGCGATACCCTGTTCGCGAAGCGCGTGAGCCGCCTCGATAACATCTTTCAGTTCCGGCAGTTTGCGACCGGCCCAGATCTCCAGCTCGCGGCGGTTCGGCTTCACCAGCCACGGCGCGGCTTTCAGCCCGGCCACCAGCGCCTCGCGGCTGCTGTCGAAAATAATGCACGGGCACTGGCTGCGCAGGCGGGTCATCCAGTCGGTAAACGCCTCCGGGGAGACGCCCGACGGCAGGCTGCCGCTGACGCAGACCATGTCGAACTGACCAAGCCAGGTTAAGGAGTCGTTAACGAAACGCTCCCAGTCGGCAGGCGTCACTTCAAAACCGGAGAAGTTGAGGTCGGTCACTTCGCCGTCTTTCTCCGTCAGCTTGACGTTGATGCGGGTACGGCCCTGCACCACCTGGAAACGGTTGGCGATGCCGAGTTCGCTGAACAGCTGCTGAAAGCCGTCCTGGTTGTCTTTGCCAAGAAAACCGCCGACGGTGACGTCGATACCTAAATCTTTGAGCACTTTGGCGACGTTAATGCCTTTACCCGCCGCGTGCAGGCCAGTGGTCCGCACGAGGTTAACTTCGCCGCGCTCAATCTCTGCGCAGTAACCTACCAGGTCGTATGCCGGGTTAAGGGTAATGGTGGCGACGCGTCTGCTCATGCTGCGCCCTCCCCGAGGCCGGCGTTAATGGCTTCGCCGATGGCGTCCAGCGCCGCCTGCGCGTCATCGCCCTGCGCGGTAAAGCGCAGGCGATGACCTTTCTTCACGCCCAGCGCGACGACTTTCATCAGGCTGCGGCCGTTGGCCGGTTTGCCGGAGCCGTCAAGGTTGGTCACGGTGACATCGCTGCTGAACTGCTTGATGGTATTCACCAGCACAGTGCCCGGGCGGGCGTGCAGGCCGTGCTCGTTACGCACGGTAAACTCGGCGCTCAGCACATCGTCGGCCAGCGCGTCGTCGCTGGTCAGAAGCGACAGCAGCGTGGCGGCGTCAGCGTTCAGCAGACGTTCAGCTTTATTGGCGATTAGCAGTTCGCTGACGCGGCCCAGCACCTGCAAGGGCTGGTCGTCGGCAACGGCGACGGTCAGCAGGAGACCGACGGTTTCGCCCTCCTGCGTAAACGGCTGCGCCGGACGGCACGCCGCAACGGCGCTGGTCAGGTTGCCATTCGGGCTGTCGGCAAGCCAGACGCCCTGACCGAGATTCAGCGGCTTCGCGTTAATCACATGGCTGACGAATTCCGCGTCCACCGCGCCTGCCTCGCTGAGACGACCGGCGTTCAGCGCCTGCAACGTCACCAGGCTTGTCGCCGCGACGTCAAGCGTGATGGTATCGTTATCAAGTTTCATGCCCGCGCTTTGCTTCTCGCCCATCAGCAGGGCGCGCAGCTCTTCCGCCGTGGCGGCGGTTTTCAGCTGTTCAGCAATGGCGTCGTCGCTCAGTACATGCGTGAGCTGACGCAGCAGACCGAGATGTTCGTCAGAGCTGGCGGCGATGCCAATAGCGACATAGGCGATTTGATCCTCGCCCCAGGCCACGCCCTGCGGGAACTGAAACACCTGAACGCCGGTTTTCAGCACCTGATCGCGGGTGTCGGTCGTCCCGTGAGGAATAGCGATACCGTTGCCTAAGAAGGTAGACGTTTGCTGCTCGCGGGCCAGCATGCCGTCAACATAACCGGCGCTGACGTTGCCTGCGTTTACCAGCGCGTCAGCCACCTGACGAATCGCCGCTTCTTTATTACCGGCCTGTGCGCCGGGATGGATATCCTGAACAGATAACTGGAACATGGTCTCCTCGCTTGCTGAACCCGAATCGTTTCAGCCGTTGTGAGAAAAAGAGCGTTATCCCGTCAAATGAGCGAAAACGAGATAACGCTGAAACGTTTCAAGAAAGTCTGCATTTTCCATAGCCCGTGCGCAAGAAAAGCCGTTATTCACGTATTGAATATTAGAGATCCCGCACATTTCATCCTTTAGTGAAACGCGACGGCATTCTGTTTCAGCCGGTTTCAGCAGGCGTCAGCTCGCTTTTACAACGTGGCGTTTCATTCTGAAATGCCATTTTGATTTTTTGTGGCGTCTCACCCGCTGGCCGCTGTTCAAAGTATGGCAAGGGGCGTAAACTCCGCCCCTTCTTTCCTGATTTTGTTTTCATTATGCAAAACGACTCCCTCGCCACGCCGCAAAGACCGCTCGACTTCACCTCCGCCTCGTTTCTGATTGTCGCCTTTCTCACCGGTATTGCCGGCGCGCTACAAACCCCGACGCTCAGCCTGTTCCTGACGGAAGAAGTGCACGCCCGCCCGGCGATGGTCGGCTTCTTTTTTACCGGCAGCGCGATCATCGGGATTTTCGTCAGCCAGTTTCTGGCGGGCCGTTCCGATCGCAAGGGCGATCGCAAGTCGCTGATTTTCGCCTGCTGCCTGTTAGGCGCGCTGGCGTGTCTGCTGTTCGCATGGAACCGCAACTATTTCATTTTGCTGTTTGTGGGCGTGTTCCTGAGCAGTTTTGGTTCCACCGCCAACCCGCAGATGTTCGCGCTGGCGCGCGAGCACGCTGACCGCACCGGACGTGAAGCGGTGATGTTCAGTTCGATTCTGCGCGCGCAGGTGTCGCTCGCCTGGGTGGTCGGCCCGCCGCTGGCCTATGCGCTGGCGATGGGTTTTGGTTTTCAGACGATGTATATCAGCGCCGCCGCCGCGTTTGTGCTCTGCGCGCTGATGGTCTGGTTTTTCCTGCCGTCGATGCGCAAAGAGCCGCTCGCCACCACAGCGCCTTTAGAAGCGCCCCGCCGCAACCGTCGCGACGCGCTGCTGCTGTTTTCGATTTGTACGCTGATGTGGGGCACCAACAGCCTCTACATCATTAATATGCCGCTGTACCTGATTAACGAATTGCACCTGCCGGAGAAACTGGCGGGCGTGATGATGGGCGCGGCGGCAGGGCTTGAGATCCCGGTAATGCTCATTGCGGGCTATTACGCCCGGAAATTCGGCAAACGCTTTCTGATGCGCGTCGCCGTTGTGGCGGGCGTACTGTTTTATCTCGGTATGCTGACGCTGCAAAGCCCGGCGCTGCTGCTGACGCTACAGCTGCTGAACGCTGTCTATATCGGAATTCTGGCGGGAATCGGGATGCTCTATTTCCAGGATCTGATGCCAGGCCAGGCGGGCGCCGCCACAACGCTGTACACCAACACCACGCGCGTGGGCTGGATAATCGCCGGCTCGCTTGCGGGGGTGATTGCAGAACTCTGGAATTACCACTCGGTGTTTTACGTAGCGCTGGGCATGACCGCGGGCGCGGTCTGGTGCCTGTGGCGCATTAAAGACGTTTAAGGCGCGGTGAGCGCCTCAAGATGGATGAGATACGCCATCGCCGCGTGGCGGTTTGTGCCGCACATCTCCTGCGACGGTTGCAGGCCGCCGCACACTTTCGGGCGCAGCGGCGAGCCAAAAAGTTTACAGCGCAGGCGTTCGTCAAGCTGGACGCAAGGCGTATTCGCCGGCTTGCCGTCGGGCATACCGGGAATGGGGCTTGAGATCGACGGTGCGGTGCAGCAGGCGCCGCAGTCGGGGCGACAGTCCATAAACTCTCCGTGACGACGCGCTACGCGCCGGTCAGTGATTTTTCAAGCAGCAGCCGGTAGTCTGCGGCCTCGCCCTTTTTTTCCAGTTCGATAATCTGATAGCCGTTACGGATAAGCAGCATCAACATGGCGCGAAACCGGTTGCGGGTTTTCACGCGCAGCCGCCGGTAGCCATTTTCCTGCGCCCAGCGCTCCTGCGTCTCAAGAAGGCGCTGCGCCACGCCGTCGCGTCGGTACGCGGACACCACGCCGCCGAGCCAGCTGTAAAATTCGCCGGGCGCCGTTTCATAACCGAGCTTAAAACCGACCGGCTGCGCCTCGTCATACGCCACCAGCGCGCAGGCGGCGCGATCGCCGATACGCTGGCGGATAGCGTGCGCGTCATGCAGCCCGGCGAACTCCGGGATCAGACGGTAAACAGCGGCGGTCTCTTCAGGCAGGACATGACGGATGGAAATCGACATAGCGCGCTCCTCGCGTGAAAGGCGGGCATTGTAGCGTTTTGCCCGGCCGGGTACAGCCCTGACGCCGAAAAAGCCCGCCGCGCGTCGCTTTTTCGGCACGTCTCGCAATGTACGTAATTCCGCTTGCCTGGCGCGTGTCTCGCGAGTAACTTGTCGCGATATTTTGCATATTCCAGCTTAACAGGACACTCCGATGCCAAGAGCGAACGAAATTAAAAAAGGTATGGTGCTGAATTACAACGGCAAACTGCTGATTGTAAAAGATATCGACATTCAGTCCCCGAGCGCGCGCGGCGCGGCCACACTGTACAAAATGCGGTTTTCCGACGTCCGCACCGGGCAAAAAGTGGAAGAGCGCTTTAAAGGCGACGATATCCTGGACACCATCACGCTGACCCGCCGCTTTGTGGATTTCTCCTACGTCGACGGCAACGAGTATGTCTTTATGGATAAAGAAGACTACACGCCGTACACCTTTACCAAAGACCAGATCGAAGAAGAGCTGCTGTTTATGCCGGAAGGCGGCATGCCGGATATGCAGGTACTGACCTGGGACGGCCAGCTGCTGGCGCTGGAGCTGCCGCAGACCGTGGATCTCGAAATCGTCGAGACCGCGCCGGGCATTAAAGGCGCGTCTGCAAGCGCCCGCTCCAAGCCTGCGACACTCTCCTCCGGCGTAGTGATTCAGGTGCCGGAATACCTGAGCGCCGGTGAGAAAATCCGTGTGCATATCGCCGAGCGCCGCTATATGGGCCGCGCCGAATAAGCGCTAACTGAGTAAAACAAAAGCCCCGCGCTGCGGGGCTTTTTTTATTTCTGCGTGACTTACGGTTTACAGCAGATCCGGGAACAGCACCTTTTTCAGCGCGAGCTCCACGCCGCGTACTTCGGCAAGTCCTTTCAGGCGGCCAATCGCCGAATAGCCGGGGTTGGTTTTCTTACGCAGATCGTCAAGCATCTGATGACCGTGATCCGGGCGGAACGGGATCGGGCGCAGATCGCCTGCTTTTTTACGGCGCTGCTCTTCGGTCAGGATCGCCTTCACCACCGCCACCATATCGACGTCGCCATACAGGTGCGCCGCTTCGTGGAAGGTTTTCGGGTTCGCTTCGCGGCAGGTGGCGCGCAGATGCGTGAAGTGAATACGATCGGCGAAGGTTTCCACCATCCGCACCAGATCGTTATCAGCCCGTACGCCGTAAGAGCCGGTGCACATGGTAAAGCCATTATAAATGCTGTCGACCGTCTCTTTGAGCCACTGCATATCTTCGATAGTTGAGACAATGCGTGGCAGACCGAGGATCGGGCGCGGCGGATCGTCCGGATGCACGGCCAGGCGCACACCCGCTTCTTCCGCCACCGGTACGATAGCTTTCAGGAAATAAGCCATGTTGTCGCGCAGCGCGGCTTTATCGATGCCGTCATATTCAGCGAGACGCGCGCGGAACTGATCCAGCGTGTAGCCCTCTTCCGCGCCCGGCAGGCCGGCGATGATATTACGCGTCAGCGTCTCAATCTGCGCCTCGCTCATGGCGTGGAAATAGTCCTGCGCCTGGCGCTGCTCTTCTTGCGTATAATCCTGGTGCGCGCCGTCGCGCTTTAAGATGTGCAGTTCAAACGCGGCGAAGGCAATCTGATCGAAACGCAGCGCTTTCGAGCCGTCCGGCAGCGTATATTCGAGATCGGTGCGCGTCCAGTCGAGGATCGGCATAAAGTTGTAGCAGACAGTGTCGATGCCGCAGGCCGCCAGATTGCGAATGCTCTGCTGGTAGCGGGCGATATAGAGATCGTACTGACCGGTATGGGTTTTGATATCTTCATGTACCGGGATGCTTTCCACCACCGACCAGGTGAGCCCTTTTTGCGCAAGCTCCGCCTGACGCTTTTTGATCTCCTCTACCGGCCAGACTTCGCCGTTCGGGATGTGGTGCAGTGCGGTGACGATGCCGGTTGCCCCGGCCTGTCTGATGTCATCCAGCGATACCGGATCGTTCGGCCCATACCAACGCCAGGTTTGTTCCATCGCCCTCTCCTTAAAAAGTTGTTATACCAATATTGCGAGAACTCATGGTAACTACCATACATGTTTAACCAGAACCGTCAAACCGCGCACTAGCCTGTATTGATCCAGCTCACAAACCCCGGATATTTACGGCATACCAATTCAATTTGCTGTCATATAACTTTACACTAAGTTTGTTAAATAATGGTTATCAGGATATGTGAGAAATGAATAATATCGCTTCCGCCACGCTGCCTGCTGCGGTTCAACGTCCGGATTACGACCGCAGCGCCCTGCAAAGCCGTATCGTGCATTTTGGTTTCGGCGCGTTTCACCGCGCCCACCAGGCGCTGCTGACCGACCGTGTGCTTAATCTCAACGGCGGCGACTGGGGCATCTGCGAAATCAGCCTGTTTAGCGGCGATGAGCTGATGACCGCGCTGCGCGCGCAGGACCATCTTTATACCGTGCTGGAAAAAGGCGCCGACGGCAATCAGGCTATTATTATTGGCGCGGTGAATGAATGCCTCAACGCAAAGCTCGACGGCATGGACGCGATCATTGAAAAATTTTGCGAGCCGCAGGTCGCTATCGTCTCGTTAACCATCACGGAAAAAGGCTACTGCATCGACCCGGCCACCGGTCATCTGGATACGCAAAACAGCCGCATCGTGCATGATCTCGACAACCCGCATCAGCCGCACTCCGCGCCAGGGCTGTTGGTGGAGGCGTTGCACCGCCGCCGCGAGCGCGGGCACGCCCCGTTTACCGTGCTCTCCTGCGATAACATTCCTGATAACGGCCATGTGGTGCGTGAAGCGGTGCTCGGCATGGCGCATAAGCGCGACCCGGCGCTGGCGGAATGGATTGCCGAACACGTCACGTTCCCCGGTACGATGGTCGACCGTATTGTGCCGGCGGCAACACCGGAATCCTTACAGGAGATTGCCGATACGCTGGGCGTCGCCGATCCGTGCGCCATCAGCTGCGAGCCGTTTATCCAGTGGGTGGTTGAGGATAATTTCGTCGCGGGCCGTCCTGCCTGGGAAGACGCGGGCGTGCAGATGGTCGACGACGTTCTGCCCTGGGAGCAGATGAAGCTGCGAATGCTGAACGGCAGCCACTCTTTTCTGGCGTATCTCGGCTATCTGGCGGGATATCAGCACATCAGCGACTGCATGAATGACGCGAATTTCCGCGACGCGGCGCGCCAGCTGATGCTGCGCGAGCAGGCGCCGACGCTGCGCATTCAGGGGGTGGATCTCACCGGGTACGCCGACAGCCTCCTTACGCGCTTCGCCAATCCGGCGCTGAAACATCGCACCTGGCAAATCGCAATGGACGGCAGCCAGAAGCTGCCGCAGCGTATGCTGGATTCCGTGCGCTGGCATTTGCAGCACGGCGGCGAGTGGTCGCTGCTGGCGCTGGGCGTGGCGGGCTGGATGCGCTACGTCAGCGGCGTGGATGACCGCGGCCAGCCCATTGACGTGCGCGATCCGCTGGCGGAAAAAATCGCGGCGCTGGTGCAGTCGAGCCACGAAGATGAGCGCGTCGGCGCGCTGCTGACGCTGAAAGAAGTATTCGGCGAGGAGCTGGCGCAGCATCCGCTGTTTATCCATACCCTGAACGCCGCGTGGCAATCACTCTGCCGACTGGGCGCAAAAGAAGCGGTGGCGCGCCTCGCACGCCGCTGATTTTAACCCTGAATGCTTTTAACGCGGATGCGGCGCCTGCTCGTCCGCGTTGCCTCTTCTCATCCCTGCCATTTTTATCCAGAATGATGCCTGATGATTTATTTCCGCCAGATATTTATCAGGAGCGCATGTGACTCGTACCAATCTTATTACCGGCTTTCTTGGCAGCGGCAAGACCACCACCATCCGCCACCTGCTGGCCCATAAAGATCCGGCGGAAAAATGGGCCGTGCTGGTGAATGAGTTTGGCGAAGTGGGCATTGATGGCGCGCTGATGGCTGACAGCGGCGCGCTGTTAAAAGAGATCCCCGGCGGCTGCATGTGCTGCGTCAACGGCCTGCCGATGCAGGTGGGGCTCAATACCTTACTGCGCCAGGGCAAACCGGACAGGCTGCTGATTGAGCCGACCGGACTGGGACATCCTAAACAGATTCTGGATATGCTCACCTCGGCGGTGTATGAGCCCTGGATAGACCTGCGTGCCACGTTGTGCCTGCTTGACCCGCGCCAGCTGCGGGATGAGAAATATGTCGCAAATGAAAACTTCCGCGACCAGCTCGCCGCGGCGGATATTATCGTCGCCAATAAACAGGATCGCAGCGACGAAGAAAGCCTGGCGGCGCTGCGCGCCTGGCGCGAGGAATATGCGGCTGACCGTGAGCTGGTGTTCGCCACCCAGGGCGAAATCGACCTCGCGCTGCTTGATAAGCCTCGCCTTAATCTGCGCGAACTGCCCGCGAGCGCCCATCACGCCCATTCGCATGCGGCGCGCAGCGGCCTTGCAGCGCTGAGCCTGCCGGATAATCAGCGCTGGCGACGCAGCCTCAATAGCGGCCAGGGGCACCACGCCTGCGGCTGGATTTTTGATGCCGACACGGTGTTTGACACGACAGGCATTCTCGAGTGGGCACGGCTTGCGCCGGCGGAGCGCGTTAAGGGCGTGCTGCGTATTCGCGAAGGGCTGGTGCGTATTAACCGCCAGGGCCTGGATCTGCATATTGAAACCCAGAGCGCGCCGCCGCCGGACAGCCGCATCGAGCTGATTACCGCCGAGAATACTGACTGGAACGCCCTGCAATCGGCCTTGTTGAAGCTTCGTTTAGACGAATCGCTTTAACGTTACCCTTTTGCGAAAAAATCAGACTGTCATGACTAACACACGTATCCCCGCGATCCTGCTGCTGAATCTTGCAGGCGCCGCTCTCTTTCTTTCCTGGTATCCGCCGGCGCAGACCGGCTTCTGGTTTTCCCTCGATGCCGGGATTTTCCACTTTTTCAACCACCTTGCGGCCACCAGCCATAGCTTTTTATGGTTCCTGGCGATAACCAATAACCGCGCGTTCGACGGCTGTTCGCTGCTGGCGATGGGGCTGCTGCTGCTCTGGTACTGGCGTCGCGCAACGCCATCAGGCCGACGCCACATTATTATCATGGGCGTGGTGATGCTGCTCTCGGCGGTGGTGCTGAATCAGCTTGGTCACCTGCTGCCGGTGTCGCGTCCGAGCCCGACGCTGACGTTTGAAGACAGCCTGCGCGTGGGGAACGTGGTGGGAATTTCGACTAAAGACGCCTCGACCGACAGTTTTCCGGGCGACCACGGTATGATGCTGCTTATATTCGCCGGTTTTATGTGGCGCTATTTCGGCGTTAAAGCCTTTACGCTCAGTATGCTCATATTCTGCGTTTTCGCCCTGCCGCGCATGATGATTGGCGCGCACTGGTTCACGGATATAGCTGTTGGCTCTTTGTCAATCATTTTTATTGGTCTTCCGTGGATTTTATTGACGCCGCTTAGCGATAAAATAATTACCTGGCTTAATAATCATCTGCCCGGTAAAAAAACAACAACCCCATAACAATTAATTAATAGATTAAAAATAACATCAACAGGGATCGTTAAGGGTCCCTGTTTATTTTTTGCCCTACCCCTGCCAGACGCTTTTCGCAAGACTTTCACAGATTCGTCATAAAAATGAAGGCGTTGACTATTTTTACGTCAGATTTTGAGGCGTTCTCTTTTCCCGTCTTTACGGTTCTTGACCATTACAATTTCTTATAAAAAAATGATTAAAACCACTCGCCATATGGGTTTTGTTCAGGTAATCTCGGGAGCGTTTTGCGGTTTAAGGGCATTTATTGGTAATGCAAATAAAAGTGTGCACTAACACACAATTTAGCTTACCAGGAATTGTCTTACCCCCCAGAGCTCATTAGTCTCGGCACGTTTAGCATTTTTTATAACGATTTTTATCGTTAAGGACTTCAAGGGAAAACAAACAAAATGGTCAAATCTCAACCAATTTTGAGATATATCACTCGGGTCATCCCCGCTGTGGCTGTGGCAATTCTGCTGTCAGCATGTAGCTCTACCAATACCGCAAAAAACATGCATTCTGAGACGCATGCAGTAGGTGAAAACGACGGGCTGTTACTGCAAGCCTCTCAGGATGAATTTGAACAGATGGTTCGTACGCTGGATGTGAAATCCCGCATTATGGATCAGTACGCTGACTGGAAAGGCGTGCGCTATCGCCTCGGCGGCAGCACCAAAAAAGGCATCGATTGTTCCGGCTTCGTGCAGCGCACCTTCCGCGAACAGTTTGGTTTAGAACTGCCGCGCTCGACTTACGAGCAGCAGGAAATGGGTAAATCGGTTGACCGCACCCGCCTGCGTACCGGCGACCTGGTGTTATTCCGCGCCGGTTCGACGGGCCGCCACGTGGGCATTTACATCGGCAACAACCAGTTTGTGCATGCGTCAACACGCAGCGGCGTGATGATCTCCAATCTGGATGAACCGTACTGGAAGAAGCGCTATAACGAAGCGCGCCGCGTACTGGGCCGGAGTTAATACTCAGCGTGACGATTTCCCTTGATTGTCTGTGCTGAACGATAAAAAACGCTGCTGATGCAGCGTTTTTTTTGTCTGCGCGCCAGCCGCGCCCTTTCTCCCTCACTTTCTGCGGTATTGTCTGTTAAGCTGATGCCACGCTCGTTGCTCGCACGGGAACTGAATGATGTTATCCAGTCCGCCTTTTGCATCAACCCTGTCCACTCCCCGTAAAATCCTTCTTGTCGGCATGGCGACAGGAATTGCCCTGGCGTTTATTGTCACGCTCGCTGCCCGCGGCTGGCTGCATCAGCAGCGAGAAGCGCAGTATGATCTGCTGGCGCGCGACATCCATCAGTACCTCAACACCTATTTCACGCAGTTGAAAGCCTCCGCCGATGCACTGCAGCCGCTGACGCTCGCCGAATGCGGCGCGGTTTCCGCCGAACTCACGTCGCGCGCGGCATTTAACGTCAACGTGCGCGCGTTTTTGCTGATAAGAAACGGCGCGGCGTATTGCTCCTCCGCGACTGGCAGGCTGCAACTGCCGCTTCGCGACTTCGCGCCGGACATCGATACCCGTAAAGCGGTGGATATCAGTATTATTCCCGGCACGCCGATGATGCCGGATAAGCCGTCGATCGTGATGTGGTTTGGCAATCCGCTGATGGAAGGCCGCGGGATCGTTACGACGCTTAACGTCAACCTGACGCCCTATCTTATCTACACCGCGCGCCAGAACGATCTCAACGGTCTGGCGCTGGTGGCGAAAGATCGCGCCCTGACTACGTTTTCCGGCAGGGCGATGACGCCCGACGAACTTCCCGCCGAGCCGCTACGCAGCGAAAGCGTGCAGGGTTATCCGCTCAAACTTTATCTCTACGGCGACACCATGCCTGCCGAAGACCGCCATCTGGCGCTGTTGCTGGGTTTATTGCTGGGTGTCCTTGGCGGCGTGCTGACGGTTGTCCTGCTGGCGCTGCGCGCGCGATCCGGGCGGGAGATTGTCAGCGGCATTAAGCGTAACCAGTTTTTTGTGGTCTATCAGCCGGTGGTGGACTCCGCCACGCGCCAGATCCGCGGCGTCGAGGCGTTAATGCGCTGGAAACATCCGACCGCAGGCATGATCCCGCCGGACGCGTTTATCAGCTTCGCCGAGGCGCAGGGACTTATCGTCCCGCTTACCCGACACCTGTTTAAACTCATCGCCCAGGATGTGCCTCGCCTGCAGCAGTCGCTGCCGCCCGGGGCCAAGCTCGGCGTGAATATCGCCCCCGGCCATCTTCATTCAGCGCAGTTCAAAACCGATATTCAAAAGTTTCACGCCTCGCTGCCGCCGGACTATTTCCAACTGGTGTTTGAAATGACCGAGCGCGACATGATCCGCGAAGAAGAAGCGCTCGATCTCTTCGACTGGCTGCACAAGCAGGGTTATGAAATAGCGGTTGACGATTTCGGCACCGGGCACAGCGCGCTGATTTACCTTGAGCGCTTTACGCTCGATTACCTGAAAATCGATCGCGGTTTCGTCAACGCGATTGGTACCGAAACCATCACCTCGCCAGTGCTTGACGCCGTGATAAGCCTTGCGAAACGCCTGAATATGGTGACGGTCGCCGAAGGTGTGGAGACGCTTGAGCAGGCGAAATGGCTGAGCGAGCGCGGCGTCAATTTCCTGCAGGGTTATTATTTCAGCCGCCCGGTGCGTGCCGCCGAGCTGCCGGCGAGCATGAAGGAGATGGACTCATAACGCGGGGCTATTTCACAATCGCGCGCGGCTCCCTTATTATGCAGCCATGCTGTTACCGCGCCCGTTCAGGCCCCGCAGAAGGACATACCACCTCAATGATTGCACGCGCGTTCGTTTTGCTGTTTCTGATGTTCAGCGCTGTTTGTCAGGCGCAGACCATTCATGAAAGCTACTCGCTGGCGGTACTCGGGGAACCGAAGTATGCCGTCAACTTCAACCATTTCGATTACGTCAACCCGGCGGCGCCGAAAGGCGGCAACATCACGCAGGCGGCGCTCGGCACCTTTGATAATTTCAACCGCTACGCGCTGCGCGGCAACCCTGGCGTGCGCACCGAAACGCTTTACGACACGCTGTTTACCAGCTCCGACGACGAGCCGGGCAGCTACTATCCGCTGATTGCCGAAATGATCCGCTACCCGGATGATTTTTCCTGGGCGGAGGTAACGATTAACCCGCAAGCGCGCCATCACGACGGCTCGCCCATCACCGCCAAAGATGTCGCGTTCACCTTTCATAAATTCATGACCGAGGGCGTGCCGCAGTTTCGTCTGTACTACAAAGGCGCCACGATGAAAGCTATCGCGCCGCTGACTGTGCGCATCGAGCTGGCGCAGCCGGGTAAAGAGAATATGCTGGGCCTGCTGACGCTGCCGGTGATGCCGGAAAAATACTGGCGCGACCATAAACTTAGCGATCCCCTTTCCACACCGCCGCTGGCGAACGGCCCTTATCGCGTCAGCCAGTGGCGCATGGGGCAATACATTGTCTATTCCCGCGTGAAGGATTACTGGGCCGCGAATCTGCCGGTCAACCGCGGCCGCTGGAATTTCGACACCATCCGCTACGATTACTACCTGGATGACAATGTCGCTTTCGAGGCGTTCAAGGCAGGCGCGTATGATTTCCGCCCGGAAACCAGCCCGAAAAACTGGGCAACGCGCTACAACGGCAGCAATTTCGAGCGCGGGTATATCATTAAAGACGAGTTTGAAAACACCACCGCACAGGATGCCCGCTGGCTCGCGTTCAATATTCAGCGGCCGTTTTTCGCCGACCGCCGGGTACGTGAGGCCATTTCGCTGGCGTTTGATTTCGAGTGGATGAACAAAGTGCTCTTTTATAAGGCCTGGCGTCGTCCGAACAGCTATTTCCTGAATACCGACTACGCCGCGCGCCATTACCCGGACGCCGACGAGCTCACTCTGCTGGCGCCGCTGAAAAAAGCGGTGCCGCCGGAAGTCTTCACGAAAATTTACGAGCCGCCGGTATCGCGCGGCGATGGTTTCGACAGGGACAATCTCATTAAAGCGCTGGCCTTACTAAAAGAGGCAGGCTGGGAATTGAAAAACAACAAGCTCGTTAACCGCGCGACCGGCAAACCGTTCGCCTTTGAACTGCTGCTCGGCTCAGCGGGCAATAACCAGTGGGTGCTGCCGTTTCAGCACAGCCTGGCGCGGCTCGGCATGACTATGACCATTCGCCAGGTGGATAATTCGCAGCTCACCAACCGACTGCGCAAACGCGATTTCGACATGATGCCGACGCTCTATCGCGCTGCGCCGTGGCCCGACACCGGGCTACAGGTGAGCTGGGCGTCAGACTACATCGATTCCTCCTGGAATACGCCCGGGGTGCAAAACCCGGCGGTGGATAAGCTCATTGAGCAGATTATTGAAAACCAGGGCAATCAGCAGAAGCTGCTGCCGCTTGGCCGCGCGCTCGACCGCGTACTGACCTGGAACTACTACATGATCCCGATGTGGTACGCTGCGGCGGATCGCGTGGCAGTGTGGAATAAATTCTCCCGCCCCGCCACGCGCCCGCTCTACACTCTGGGCTTTGATACGTGGTGGTATGACGTCAACAAAGCCGCCGCCCTGCCAGAAGCCCGGCGCTAAGGAAAATTATGGGCGCTTACCTGCTTCGCCGCTTGCTGCTGCTGATCCCGACGCTCTGGGCCATTATCACTATTAACTTTTTTATTGTTCAGATAGCCCCTGGCGGCCCGGTCGACCAGGCGCTCGCCGCCATCCAGTTTGGCGGCGGCACCGGCGTGCCGGGCGTTCAGGGCGGCGAGATGAACAGCGCTTCCCGCCCGCAAAACGGCGTGGTGAATGTGAACGAGAGCCACTATCGCGGCGCGCGCGGGCTTGACCCGGAAGTGATCGCCGAGATAACCCACCGCTACGGATTCGATAAACCGCTGCATGAGCGTTACTTCAACATGCTGTGGAACTACGCCCGTTTCGACTTCGGCGACAGCCTGTTTCGCAGCGCCTCGGTGCTGGATCTGATTAAAAACAGCCTGCCAGTGTCGATAACGCTCGGCCTGTGGAGCACGCTGATTATCTATCTGGTATCGATTCCGCTCGGCATTCGTAAAGCAGTCAACAGCGGCAGCCGCTTCGACGTCTGGAGCAGCGTGGCGATTATCACCGGCTACGCCATTCCGGCGTTTCTGTTCGCCATTCTGTTAATTGTCGTCTTCGCGGGCGGCACCTGGTTCGATCTCTTCCCGCTGCGCGGGCTGGTGTCGGCCAACTTTGACACGCTGCCGTGGTACCAGAAAATCACCGACTACCTCTGGCATATCACGCTGCCGGTGCTGGCGACGGTGATTGGCGGCTTCGCGACGCTCACCATTCTTACCCGCAATGCGTTTCTTGATGAGATCCGCAAACAGTATGTGGTGACGGCCCGAGCGAAAGGGCTTGGCGAGCAGCAAATCCTCTGGCGTCACGTGTTTCGCAACGCCATGCTGCTGGTGATTGCGGGCTTTCCGGCGACCTTTATCTCCATGTTTTTCACCGGTTCGGTGTTGATCGAGGTGATCTTCTCGCTTAACGGCCTCGGGCTGCTGGGCTATGAAGCCACCGTTTCGCGCGACTATCCGGTGATGTTCGGCACGCTCTATATTTTCACCCTGGTCGGCCTGCTTTTAAATATCCTCAGCGATATCACCTATACGCTGGTTGACCCACGCATTGATTTCGAGAGGCGCGGATGAGGGGATTGAATCCGGTGAATCAGGCGCGATGGGCGCGGTTTCGCCATAACCGGCGCGGTTACTGGTCGCTGTGGATTTTCGCGGTCATTTTTGTGTTGAGCCTGTTTTCGGAGCTTATCGCCAACGATAAACCGCTGGCGGTGCGCTATCAGGACCACTGGTATTTCCCGCTGGTCACTGCCTATAGCGAGAGCGATTTCGGCGGCCCGCTCGCGACGCCCGCTGATTATCAGGATCCCTGGCTGCGCCAACGGTTACAGGACAACGGCTGGGTGCTCTGGGCGCCAATAAGATTCAGCGGCACCGCGATTAACTTCGCCTCCGAGCGCCCCTTCCCCGCCCCGCCGTCAGCACAAAACTGGCTCGGTACTGACGCCAACGGCGGCGACGTGCTGGCGCGCATTCTCTACGGCACGCGCATCTCGCTGCTGTTCGGGCTGATGCTGACGATATGTGCGAGCGTCATCGGCATTACCGTTGGGGCCGTTCAGGGCTACTACGGAGGCAGAATCGATCTGTTCGGCCAGCGTTTTATTGAAATCTGGTCGGGCATGCCGACGCTGTTCCTGATAATTTTGCTCTCAAGCGTGGTGCAACCGGGTTTCTGGTGGTTGCTGCTGATTACGGTGCTGTTTGGCTGGATGACGCTGGTGGGCGTGGTGCGCGCCGAATTTCTGCGCACCCGCAACTTTGACTATATTCGCGCCGCCCAGGCGCTGGGCGTCAGCGACAGGGCTATCATCTGGCGTCATATGCTGCCCAATGCGATGGTGGCGACGCTGACGTTTCTGCCGTTTATTCTTTGCGGCTCGATTACCGTGCTGACAGAGCTTGATTTTCTGGGCTTTGGGTTACCGTTAGGCTCGCCGTCGCTCGGCGAACTGCTCCTGCAGGGCAAAAATAACCTTGAAGCGCCCTGGCTTGGGCTGACCGCCTTCTTCTCGCTGGCGATTTTACTGTCGCTGTTAATTTTTATCGGCGAAGCGGTTCGCGACGCCTTTGATCCGAGTAAGGCGGTCTGATATGGCGCATCCTTTGCTTTCCATCGACAACCTCTCCATCGCGTTTCGCCAGCAGGGCGTCGAGCGCCAGGTGGTGGATTCGCTGTCGCTTACCATTGATCCGGGCGAAACCCTGGCGCTGGTGGGTGAGTCGGGCTCCGGTAAGAGCGTCACGGCGTTGTCGATATTGCGCCTGCTCCCGTCCCCGCCGGTGGTCTATCCGCAGGGTGATATCCGCTTTAAGGGACAGTCTCTGCTTAACGCCGGCGAGCGTGAATTGCGCGCGGTGCGCGGCAACCAGATAGCGATGATTTTCCAGGAGCCGATGGTCTCCTTAAACCCGCTGCATAGCGTCGAAAAGCAACTTTACGAAGTGCTGTCACTGCACCGCGGCATGCGCCGCGAGCCCGCCCGCGCCGAGATCCTCACCTGTCTTGACCGGGTCGGCATCCGCAACGCCGCGCAGCGGTTAAACGACTTTCCGCACCAGCTCTCCGGCGGCGAACGCCAGCGCGTGATGATTGCGATGGCGCTGCTGACGCGTCCCTCGCTACTGATTGCTGATGAACCCACCACGGCGCTGGACGTCACGGTGCAGGCGCAAATTCTGCAACTGCTGGCGGAACTCAAACGCGAGCTCAATATGGGCCTGCTGTTTATCACGCATAACCTGAATATCGTGAAGCGGCTCGCGGATAACGTGGCGGTGATGCAAAACGGACGCTGCGTGGAGCAGAACCGCGTCGGGCCGATTTTCACCGCGCCCGCGCATGACTACACCCGGCGGCTTATCGCCGCTGAGCCGGATGGCGAGCCGGTGCCGCTCCCCTCGCCTGCCGCGCCGCTGCTGCACGTGCGCGACCTGAGCGTGGCGTTTGAACAACGCCGCGGGTTGTTCCGGCGCCGGGCGGGTTATCATCATGCGCTGAAAAATTTAAGTTTTACGCTGCACGCGGGCGAAAGTCTGGGGCTGGTGGGCGAATCGGGTTCCGGTAAAAGCACCTCCGGGCTCGCGCTGCTTCGCCTGATCGCCTCAAAAGGCGAGATTATTTTTGACGGCCATCCTTTGCACCAGCTTAACCGCCGCGCGCTATTGCCGCTGCGCCGCCGCATTCAGGTCGTGTTTCAGGACCCTAACTCCTCGCTTAATCCGCGTCTTGACGTATTAAGCATTATCGCCGAAGGGCTGCGCGTGCATCAGCCGACGCTCACGCCGTCGCAGCGCGAGGCGCAGGTGATTGACGTGATGCGTGAAGTAGGTCTGGATCCCGAAACGCGCCATCGCTACCCGAGCGAGTTTTCCGGCGGCCAGCGCCAGCGCATCGCCATCGCGCGGGCGTTGATCCTTAAACCAGAGCTGCTGATCCTCGATGAACCGACCTCCTCGCTCGATCGCACCGTGCAGGCGCAGATCCTGGCGCTGCTGAAAAAATTACAGCAGACGCACCGGCTCGCTTACCTGTTTATCAGTCACGATTTACAGGTGGTACGCTCGCTGTGTCATCAGGTCGTGGTGTTACGTCAGGGAGAAGTGATTGAGCAGGGCGACTGTCGGGAAATTTTCGCCGCCCCGCGTGAGGCCTATACGCGCGAGCTGTTAACGCTGCGCTAACGTTCAGAAAGGATTCTGGCCGGAAAACGGTTCAGCGATAGCCACGCCGAAGTTCTTCAGACGGCAGGTGGCCGCAAATTCGTCCTGATGATTCACAAACAGACACGGCTCGCCTTCACACTCCAGAACAGAACAATCTACCGAGATATCGCTCAGCGCCTGGCTGAGCTTATGCATGACCGGCCAGGCTTTTTCACCATCCGGGCTCAGGAGGCGTAAGCCCACCAGACAGTTGTCGCAATCCGGCCCCTGGTGCGGAATCGGTTCAACTTTTGAACCGGCAAAACCCGTACTCCACCGATAGCTCTGCGGCAAGCGATGAATGATTGAGAGTTGTAGCGTATTCAAGATAGTGTCCCCGGAAACATAAATTTTACAAGTCATTCACATAAAGATTAACACATGTTGACAAAAAGTGATCGCGTCAACAAAGAAAACGGTTTCATGGCGAGCGCAGACGGGTTATTTCCTCATCAGCGAGGCGGTTATTTTGTGCGTTGGCTCCCATTTTGGCGCTATATGTACCCCGTTCTGCGCCCTGACACAACCTTTTTTAATACAAGGCTGTGACTTTTTACATGCTTTACTTTTACATTCGAGAAACAAATACCCCGCAGACGATGGACATCGCGCAGACAGTCAGGGAGAAAAAATGGGGGGGAGAAAACCTCCCCCGGAAGGATCATGCGGCGCGACGACGCGGCCGGCTGGCGTAAAGGTAGAAAAGAATCGAGCAGGTGGCGCAGAAGAAAATCGAGAGCAGCATCGGCCACGCGGAATTGAAGGTCGCCATGGAGAGCAGCGCGCCCATGATGGCGCCGATGCCGAAGCGGAACGTCCCCGCGAGCGACGAGGCCGTACCTGCCATATGCGGGAACTCATCCAGAATAACCGCCATCGCGTTAGACGCCACCAGCGAAACGCAGCCGACAAACGCGGCCACGCCAAGCACCAGCGACCAGAAACCGACATCAAACTGCGCGCTTAACACCAGCCACACCGCCATCGCGAACTGAATAAACAGCCCGGCGCGGAACATCTTCAGCGCCCCGACGCGGCGCACAAAGCGGCTGTTGATGATGGTCATCACAAACAGGAACACAATATTGAGCGCAAAGTAATAGCCGAAATGCTGGGGCGAAACGTGGTTGAGCTCAATATAAACAAACGGTCCGGCGCTTAAAAACGAGAACATGCCCGCAAAGCTAAAACCGCTCGCCAGCATATAGCTCAGTACGCGTTTATGTCGAAACAGCGTGGCGAAGTTACCAAGCGTGGTGCGAAAGTGAAACTTCTGGCGGCGCTCCACCGGCAGCGTTTCACGTATAAGAAAGAAGATCATGGCGCAGGCCAGCAGCGCCAGTACGGCGAGGATCCAGAAGATGATATGCCAGTTGAACCAGACCAGCACGGCGCCGCCCGCCATCGGCGCCAGCAGCGGCGCGATGGTGGTCACCAGCATCACAAAGGACATCATGCGCGAGAACTCTTCCTTCGGATAGATATCGCGCATCAGGGCGTTGATAACGACGCTCGCCGCCGCAGCAGAGAGCCCGTGCAGGAAGCGCATATAAATCAGTTGATCGATAGTCTGCGCGAGCGCACAGGCGATAGCGGCCGCCGCGAAAATCAGCGTGCCGCCGAGGATCACCGGCTTACGTCCCAGACTGTCGGCCATCGGGCCATAAAACAGTTGCCCGATAGCGAAGCCCAGAATATAGGTGCTGAGCGTCATCTGGGCGCTGCCCGCCTCGACGCCAAACTCGTTTGCGATAACCGGCAGCGCCGGCAGGTACATATCGATAGAGAGCGGCATCAGCATGGCCAGCAGGCCAAGAATAAACACAATACCCAGCGACGAATTCTGCCTGGTGGTCACAATATGCTCCTGAATTTAGCGCGACGGCATGCCAACGCTGGCAATTTCGTCTTCGGTTAACGGACGATATTCGCCAGGTTCCAGCGCAGGGTCGAGTTCAATCGCCCCGATACGCTCGCGGTGCAGGCCGACGACATGGTTGCCTACCGCCGCAAACATGCGCTTCACCTGATGGTAGCGCCCTTCGCTGATGGTCAGACGAACCTCAGTCGGGGTGATCACCTCAAGCTGCGCGGGTTTGGTGAGATCTTTTTCGTTATGCAGCTGTACGCCTTTTGCAAACAATGCGGCGGTGTCGTCCGCCACCGGCGACTCGAGCGTCACCCGATACGTTTTCTCGCAGTGGTGGCGCGGCGACGTAATGCGGTGCGACCACTGGCCGTCGTCGGTCATCAGCACCAACCCGGTGGTGTCAATATCCAGACGCCCGGCGGCGTGCAGCTTATGGGCGACCGGCTCGTCGAGGAAATAGAGCACCGTCGGGTGATCCGGATCGTCAGTCGAGCAGACGTAGCCCTGCGGTTTATTCAGCATAAAATAGCGCGGGCCGTTCTGCTGGGTCAGCGGATTGCCGTCATATTCGACGTCGTGGTCCGGCAGCAGTTTAAAAGCGCTGTCTTTTACAATGTCGCCATTCACCGTCACCCGGCTGGCGCGAATTTCACGGGAAGCAATAGCGCGGCTGACGCCAAGCTGCTGGGCGATAAATTTATCAAGTCGCATTACGTTTATAAGCCTGTTGTTGACGTTTATAAGCCTGTTGATGCAGTTCCGACGCGGGGCGGGCAAGGCGCCCGTCAACATTCATGAAGCGGAATCAGAGCGGTCAGTATAACGGGCAATGGCCCGCTCACAAGATGAAATTGATTCGTGGCATAATATTAGCGTGATCCCTTTTTCTGACAGGCCCATGTCCTTTACTTTACGTCCCTATCAGCGCGAAGCGGTGGATGCCACCCTGAACCATTTTCGCCGCCACGACGCGCCAGCGGCGATCGTCCTGCCGACCGGCGCCGGCAAAAGCCTGGTTATCGCCGAACTGGCGCGGCTCGCGCGCGGCCGCGTGCTGGTGCTCGCCCATGTTAAAGAGCTGGTGGCCCAAAACCATGCCAAATATCTGGCGCTGGGGCTGGAAGCCGATATCTACGCGGCGGGCCTCGCGCGCAAAGAGAGCCACGGTAAAGTGGTGTTCGGCAGCGTGCAGTCGGTGGCGCGCAACCTCGACCATTTTCAGGGCGAATTCTCGCTGGTGATTGTCGATGAATGCCATCGCATCAGCGATGATGACGACAGCCAGTATCAGCAGATCCTCACGCACCTGCGTAAGCAGAATCCGCGCCTGCGGCTGCTGGGGCTGACCGCCACGCCGTTTCGCCTCGGCAAAGGCTGGATTTATCAGTTCCACTATCACGGCATGGTGCGCGGCGATGAAAAAGCGCTGTTCCGCGACTGCATCTACGAGCTGCCGCTGCGCTATATGATTAAGCATGGCTACCTGACGCCGCCAGAACGCCTCGACATGCCGGTGGTGCAGTACGATTTCAGTCGCCTGCAGGCCCAGAGCAACGGGTTGTTCAGCGAAGCCGATCTCAACCGGGAGCTGAAACAGCAGCGGCGTATTACGCCGCATATCGTGAGCCAGATTGTCGAATTTGCCACCGACCGGCGCGGCGTGATGATTTTCGCCGCCACCGTCGAGCACGCCCGTGAAATTACGGGCCTGCTGCCTGCGGGCGAAGCGGCGCTCATTACCGGCGAAACGCCGGGGCGCGAGCGCGATGCTATTATTGAAGCGTTTAAAGCCCAGCAGTTGCGCTTTTTGGTAAACGTGGCGGTGCTCACCACGGGTTTTGACGCGCCGCATGTGGATTTAATCGCTATCCTGCGCCCGACCGAATCGGTCAGCCTGTATCAGCAGATTGTCGGGCGCGGGCTGCGCTTGTCGCCTGGCAAAACCGACTGCCTGATCCTTGATTACGCGGGTAACCCGCACGATCTGTACGCGCCGGAAGTGGGCGCGCCGAAGGGCAAAAGCGACAACGTGCCGGTGCAGGTCTTCTGCCCCGCCTGCGGTTTAGCCAATACGTTCTGGGGCAAAACCACCGCTGACGGCACGCTGATTGAACATTTCGGCCGGCGCTGTCAGGGCTGGTTTGAGGATGACGACGGCCACCGCGAGCAGTGCGACTACCGTTTCCGTTTTAAAAACTGCCCGCACTGCAACGCGGAGAACGACATCGCGGCGCGGCGCTGTCGCGAGTGCAACGAGGTCCTGGTGGACCCGGACGATATGCTAAAAGCGGCGCTGAAGCTCAAAGACGCGCTGGTGCTGCGCTGTAGCGGCATGCAGCTTCAGCCGGGCGCTGATGAGAAAGGCGAATGGCTGAAGGTGACTTATTACGACGAAGATGGCGCGGATGTCAGCGAGCGTTTTCGTCTGCAGACGCCCGCGCAGCGCACCGCTTTTGAACAGCTGTTTATCCGCCCGCACACCCGCACGCCGGGCGTGCCGCTGCGCTGGATAACCGTCAACGACATCGTGGCCCAGCAGGCGCTGCTGCGCCATCCGGATTTTGTGGTGGCAAGGCTCAAAGGCCAGTACTGGCAGGTGCGTGAAAAGGTGTTCGACTACAATGGCCGCTTCCGGCGCGCTAATGAATTACGCGGTTAACGGCGGTTTTCATTGCCCCTGCGCGCTCAAATGGCTATAATGCCGCCCGCTTTTGCATCCGCAAAGCCAGTCATTTACCTGTTGCTGGGTCGCCTGTAACAGGCTTCTTTATTAAGAGAGATGTCAATGTTTACTATCAACGCTGAAGTACGTAAAGAGCAGGGTAAGGGTGCGAGCCGCCGCCTGCGTCACGCCAACAAGTTCCCGGCTATCGTTTACGGTGGCACCGAGGCTCCGGTTGCAATCGAACTGGACCACGACAAAGTGATGAACATGCAGGCTAAACCGGAGTTCTACAGCGAAGTGCTGACTCTGGCTATCGATGGCAAAGAAGTTAAGGTAAAAGTTCAGGCTGTACAGCGTCACCCGTACAAACCGAAACTGCACCACATCGATTTCGTTCGCGCGTAAGTGCGATGAAAGAAAAAACGCCGCGCTATGCGGCGTTTTTTTTGCCTGATATTCAGGAAAATAAGGGCGACGCGTGCGCCCTTTTTCATGCCTGACGCTTATTTCCCGGACAGGCGGCGCTGCAGCTGATCCCGCAGGTTCGGCGGCGTGCCTTTGATAGTCAGCGTGTCGGTCGCCGGATCCCAGAAAATACGTTCGCCCAGCAGCATGGCGTCAAAGTTAATCGTCAGCCCGCCGCCGCTGCCGGCGTATTTAGTGAGCTGGCGCAGCGTGCTGCGATCCGCCGGGAACGTCTCTTCCAGCTCATAGCCCTGCTCCGCCGTAAACTCCTGGAAGCTTTTCTCACCGAAATTCGGCAGCTCTTTTGAGAGTTCAGAGAGTGCAATCTCTTCGCCCGCCTGCAGTTGTTCATTGCAGTAGCTGTAGACCTGCGCGCGCACATTCTGACGCTCGGCTTTATCGAGCTGCGCCTCGGCGGTGAAATCGTCCAGCGCCTGCAACAGCCCGCGGTTCTGCGCTTTGGTATCAAGACCGACGCTCGCGCCCAGGAAATCCATAAAGAAATCGGCGACTTTGCGCCCGACGCGCCCTTTGAGGAACGTCAGGTAGCGGGTCGACTCCGGATTCGTTTCCCATTCGGTCAGATCGATGCGCGCGACAATATCGGCATGGTTAATATCAAGATAGTGCGTGGTGCTGATATCGAGCTGTTCGTTAACACGCATGCTGCTCAGGTTGTTCAGCACCGCCACCAGCAGATACTCCACCGCCAGATAACGATAGTGACAGAACAGCACGACGCCGCCGTCCGCAAACGGGTATTTCGCCAGCTCATCGCGCAGGCGACCGGTGGCCGCGCGGCTGAACGCCAGGAAATCGTCATCGCCGCGACGGCACTGGCGCAGCGCCTCGGCAAGTTCGCTCTCTTCGTTAAAAAGGCCGTAGGCTTTGCTTTTCGCGCTGTAGACGCGGTGCAGCTCGGCCATCATTTCCGTAACGGTATTGCCTGGTTCAAGCAGCGAGTCGCGCAGGATAAGCTCCAGATTCTGCTCATCGCGCTTAATTAACTGATGTAAGGCAATCTGGTTGATATCCAGACTCATGATAAACTCTCCTGTTGGGCAGGGGCGTATTCAACCACTGCCTGCCGTCCTGCGCAACCGCAGATAAAAATGCAGAAATAAAGCCACTGCTACGGTAAGATATTGGACTTTCCTGAACAAACTGATGTTGAGTTATGCCACAACTATCCCGCTATAGTGATGAACGCGTTGAAGAATTACTGACTGAACTGGCGAGCGTGCTGTCAAAGCACAAGGCGCCGACCGACCTTTCCCTGATGGTGCTGGGGAACATGGTCACCAATGTTATCAATAACAGCGTGGCCCCCGCGCAGCGCAAGACGCTGGCGCGCTCCTTCGCGGAGGCGTTGCAATCCTCCATTCGCGACGATAACGCGCATTAAGGAAGAACGTTAAAAAGCTATGGTGACTAACCGTCAGCGCTACCGTGAAAAAGTCTCCCAGATGATAAGCTGGGGGCACTGGTTCGCTCTTTTCAATATTCTGCTGTCGATTGTTCTTGGTAGCCGCTATCTGTTTATCGCCGACTGGCCCACGACGCTGACGGGCCGGGTTTACTCTTACGTAAGCCTGGTGGGCCATTTTAGCTTTCTGGTCTTCGCGACGTATCTGCTTATCCTTTTTCCGCTGACATTCATCGTGATGTCGCAGCGGCTGATGCGTTTCCTGTCGGCCATTCTCGCGACCGTCGGGATGACGCTGCTGCTGGTCGACAGCGAAGTCTTTACCCGCTTCCACCTGCACATTAATCCGGTGGTCTGGCAGGTGGTGATTAACCCCGATCAAAGCGAAATGGCACGCGACTGGCAGCTGATGTTTATCGCGGTGCCGGTGATTCTGCTTATCGAGATGCTGTTCGCCACCTGGAGCTGGCAGAAGCTGCGCAGCCTGACGCGCCGACGCCGTTACGCGCGCCCTGTGGCGGCGCTCTTTTTCGCGTCGTTCGTTACCACCCATGTGATGTATATCTGGGCCGACGCCAATTTCTATCGACCCGTCACGATGCAGCGCGCGAACCTGCCGCTCTCGTACCCCATGACGGCGCGCCGTTTTCTGGAAAAACATGGTCTGCTGGACGCGCAGGAATATCAGCGCCGACTGGTGGAACAAGGCGATCCGGAAGCCGTCAGCGTACAGTACCCCCTAAGCGACCTGCGCTACAGCGATATGGGTTCGGGCCATAATGTCCTGTTTATCACGGTCGACGGTCTGAATTATTCGCGCTTTGAAAAACAGATGCCGTCGCTGGCGCAGTTCGCGCGCGACAACATTAACTTTACCCAGCATTTCAGCTCCGGAAACCTGGCGGATAACGGCATTTTCGGCCTGTTCTACGGGATTTCACCAGGCTATATGGATGGGGTGCTGGCGGCTCGCATTCCGGCGGCGCTCATCACCGCGCTTAACCAGCAGGGCTATCAGCTCGGCCTGTTCGCTTCCGATGGGTTCAGCAGCTCGCTGTATCGTCAGGCGCTGCTTTCTGACTTCTCGCTCCCGACGGCGCAGCCGCAAAGCGACGAACAGACCGCCTCGCAGTGGGTAAGCTGGCTGAATAAATATGCTTCCGAGGACAACCGCTGGTTCTCATGGGTGTCATTCAACGGCACTACCGTTAATGAAGATACCCAACAGGCGGCCTTCGCGCGCCGTTACGCCCGTGCCGCAGGCAATGTGGACGCGCAGATCGCTCGCGTGCTGGACGCCCTTAAATCAAGCGGCAAGCTCGAAAATACCGTCGTGATTATCACCGCAGGCCGCGGCGTTCCGCTTGGCAAACAGCAGGACAGCTTCGGCTGGGATCGCTCGCGTATTCAGGTGCCGCTGGTTATCCACTGGCCGGGCACGCCTGCGCAACGCGTCACGAAGCTTACCGATCATCAGGACGTGATGACGACCCTGATGCAGCGTCTGCTGCACGTGCGCACGCCAGCGAATGAGTATTCGCAGGGCGAAGATCTCTTCTCCCCTGCCCGCCGCAACAACTGGGTGGTAAGCGCGGATAACAACACGCTGGCGGTCACCACGCCGCAGATGACGCTGGTGCTGGATAACAACGGCAACTACCGGATGTATGACCTGCGCGGCGAGCGGATGGACGAGGATAAACCGCAGCTCAGCCTGCTGTTGCAGGTGCTGACGGATGAAAAACGGTTCATTGCTAACTGATTGATTAATTATAAATCACTCAATGGGGCGTCGCTTGCAATCAGCGTGAAAATGGGTAGTATAAGCCTCCACGTCGGCACGTAGCGCAGCCTGGTAGCGCACTGTCATGGGGTGTCAGGGGTCGGAGGTTCAAATCCTCTCGTGCCGACCAAAAAATCCCGAAAAAACCAGCCATTAGGCTGGTTTTTTTATGCCTGCGATTTGGCGAGGGCCAACCGCTCCGTCATTAAGGGCTGTGCTGCTTTGACACCGCCGCCTTGCCGCCACAGATCATGGCGGCGGGTCGTCAGCGACGTATTCAACGCCCTCAGAGCCAGGTAGCAGGACGTCTGTCCGCCAGATAACCTATTTATTTATCTGCTGAGCGGACTTCAGGTGCTGCTCAACGACCGGCGTATGTGCATCGGCCAGGGCCTTCACATCCGGATCCTGAATCTTCGTAGCGTCACTCTGCAGCGTCGACAACACCATCTGGTGATCTTTCGTGCCGGCGTTTTCCATATACATCTTGTCAAAGGCATCGCCGCTCTGTTTTTCCAGCTCGCTGGCCATAGCCTTATGACTGGCGTCCGGCTCAGTCGGCAGTGTCACGCCCTTCTGCTGGGCGACCGTCTGGACTTTAGTCAGAGCCGCGCCGTGGTCATCGACCATCTTCTGAGCGAAGGTTTTGACGTCGCTGCTTTGGGCTTTGCTCAGCGCTATCTTGGCGGCGGCGATTTCATTGATATTGGCCTGCGCCATGTCCTTCAACGCTTTTTCGTCGCCGGCGCTGAGTTTAGCGCTCGATTGGGTCTGACCTGCAGCCCCAGCCTGCTCGGTGCTTGTCGGCGTCCGGGCTTGCACACTCACCGTACTAAACATCGCTGCGACTACCGATACGGCCAGCAGCCCTTTCAAGGTTTTACGCTTCTGCATTTTGTTCTCCTGAGGGTCATGGGTAAGGCTGATGTCAGATAACGGGGCGTTGGTCGCTTCATCGTTAAATGACAACGGCAATGGTCAGTATAGTGCATCAACCATTTAAGACCGGCGGTGGCAGCATAGCCCTCTGGAGAGGACGACAGGCGAGGGTTATAAATACCGACATGAGCTGGCACAGCAGGCGAGGCGGCTGCGTGTTAGCATCGTGCTGAAATGTTTACCTATTGCCCCGGCCCACGACGGCGCGCCCGTGTCACAGGCACACCCCTCATCGCCTTACGATAAAAAATTACACCGTCGGGATTGTGCCGCCATCTATCACATATTCCATACCTCGCTTAACACCGCGCCGCGCTCTATTACCTTACCCGCCAGCCTGGTCTGCTAAGATGAAATAATTACCCCCAACGGAAAGCGCATTATGTATCACCTTTACGGCACCGCTCGTTCTGGTTCTGCCGCCATTGAGATGGCGCTCAGAGCATGCAACGCTGAATACCAGGTGTGTAAGGCCAGCTCATGGCAAAAAGAGAGCAGCACTGAAGAATTAAAACAGCGTAACCCGTTAGTGCAGATCCCCACGTTAATTCTTCCTGATGATTCAGTTCTTACTGAAAGCGCAGCCATCATCATTCATCTCGCGATGGAATATCCGCACGCCGGGCTTCTCTCTTCGGACGCGTGCGTTCGCGCGCAGCAATTACGGGGGCTGGTTTATATCGCGGCTAACTGTTACGCCTCGGTTGGCATTATTGACTACCCCGAGCGCTGGCTGCCAGACAGCACAGAAGATCAACACACGCAGCTTGCGCAGGGGGCCTGCCAAAAGCTTTATCAGCAATGGGATATCTTTAGCGACATCTTTTATGGTACGCAGGCCTGGCAGCCAGAAAGCCCTGGCGGACTGGAAATGCTGGCCTGTGTCGTCACCCGGTGGAGCAGGACGCGCGAGCACCTGCGCCTCTCCCGACCCGATTTCTGTTCTTCCCTGACAGAAATTGAGAACGATGCGCTTATCAGGGCAGTCACCGACTATCACTGGGGAACCTGACGCGCTGGTTTTCTGCCTCAGCTGCTGTCTTATCCGCGCCAGGCGGCGCATGGCGCGTAAAAGTCTCAGGCGCGAGGTTCAGCTACGCGCTGTGCCGCGAGTTTATCGAGAAAGACGAATAACGCGTCGTTCATTTCACAATAATCATGACCGCGAAGCGTTTCGGCGGTATCGACAAAACGGTATTGCGCAGCCCGACAGAGATCGTTTTGTGAATGCGCGATTAGCAATTCGACCACGTCGTGCGTGAGCTCCATATGGCACTGAAACCCGAACACCCGGTCGGAATACGCCACGATCTGGCGCGGGCAGCCTTCACTGAAAGCGATAATCTGCGCCTCAGACGTCAGGCCAGGCATATCGTTATGCCAGTGCCCCACGTCAAGCGTCTCTCCCAAATGGGCGAATAACGGATGATTTCTCCCCGTCTCCGTGAGCGTAATGGGAAATTTACCGATTTCCTTTTCCGGGCTGTGTGCATACGCAGCGCCCAGAGCCTCGCCGATTAATTGCGAGCCGAGACAGACGCCAATCACGGCTTTACCCGCGTTAATCGCAGACGCAATCACCGCCTTTTCGCCTCTCGCGTCAAAATGCGGGCATTGCGCCAGGGTGGTGTCCGGATCCTGCGGTCCGCCCATAATAATCAGCAAATCCATTGCCTCGACGCTGACTGGCAGCGGCTCTGCGGCATAAACGCGTGAATAACTTACTTCGCAGCCGCGCTGCCTGGCCCAGGTTTCATATGCCCCCGGCGCTTCGAAATGTTCATGTACGATAAAATGTACCCGCATTGTTAACCACTCCATAACGTGATGAATTTATAATGACCGGCGCTGGCCTTATTAATGTGTTGACCAGTCCGGATGCTTGCGTGGAACTCATCATAAATGCAGGGTTTGAATATCAAATGCCAAACGATACAGATAAAGCGCCAAGACACGATGAAGCCACCGGCTGGTCAAATCTTGCCATTAGTTACTCGCGAGGTGACGTCGACCCGCCGCATCATCATGTGGAAGGCCAGCTGCTGTTTGCGACGCGCGGCGTGATACTAGTGGAAACCGACGCGCGCAGATGGGTAATTCCGCCGCAGCGCGCCTTGTGGCTGCCGCCCCGGCAGACGCACAGCTACCACCTGTTATCGCATACGGAGCTTCGCACAATCTATTTCAGCCCGAGCCTTATCGCAGAGTGCGTCAATTTCATCAAAAGCGACGTTGTACATGTGATAACGGCAACGCCGCTGGTGAAAGAGCTGATAGCCGGGCTTTTTAGTGACGCGTATCAGACGGCAAGTCAACGACGCATGGCGCTTCTGCTGCTGGAGATCCTCAGCGAAACCGACCGTCCTGACACCGAGCTGCCGATGCCACAGGACGAGCGGCTGGCCCGCGCCGCCAGAGAGTTGCTGGTCAGCCACCGCTGGGAGGCATCGTTAAGCGAGCTTGCGGACATCGCGGCGATGTCGGAGCGCACGTTTTCGCGGCTGTTTATCCGCGACACCGGCTTCAGTTTCCGGGCCTGGAAGCAACGGGCGAGGATCTGCGCGTCACTGGATCTTCTCGCCAACGGTGTGCCCATCAAACAGGTCGCCTGGCAACTTGGGTTTTCCTGCTCTGCCGCGTTTACCGCCGCGTTCCGCGCTATTCTCGGCGCAACGCCGCGGGAGTTTATGGCGTGATACTGGCGAACTCAACCTGTCATGCGCTGACGGTTTTGCAGAATGTCGAATGCGGCAAAAGCGAAACCGCGCGCAGTCTCCGGGTTTGACAAATATTGCAGCATGATTTCCCTGTGCGCCTCATGACTGCCGATAACAGCATCATCCAGCGCTCGGGTAAAATCCCCCAGCATCACCTGTTCGCGTGTATTGGTGACCAGTTGACGCATCACCGCTTTATTTTCAGCGAGCTTGTCACACACCGTCAGCGTGTAATTGAGCAAATCGTTATCGCTGAGTTTCTCCGTGATAAAGAGTTCATTGAGCCGCGCCAGAATTTGCGACAAAAACTCTTCTTTCTTATCTTTTGCTTTGGCAGTACCCACATCATTACCCGGAGTGAGCTGATACTCCGCCGCGTCCTCTTGCAGCTTGATATGCTGCTCCTGAATTTTTGATAAGCGATAGTGGCTCATCTCGACGTTGCTTAAATCAATCTCGTCTTCTTCCAGCCGCTGTTCATGCAACAACGGGCGTAAATGACGGGCGAACAGGCTCAACTTTTCCAGAGATTTATCATCATACTCGACAATCTGCGACATAAATTCATAGAAGCGAACAAAGCTGCCGAGATCTTTTTTAAAGATTTCCAGTCGGTCTTTTTCCTGCTTACAAGCCTTGAAGCTGTTTTCAGCATTCGCGAGCAGCACCGGGTTATGCGTATCTTTTTTAGTTAATTCAACGATCGCTTTGGCCTTTAAATAAGCATCAACTGCAGAGAAATAGCGAAGCCGCCAGCGCTCAACGGCTGGTTTGCAAATATTACTGATGGCCGCGTTAGATTTATTTTTACTAAAAAAGGCTTCGCAAAACTGCTCCACTTCATTCCAGAAAAAAATACCGCTGCTGCGCAGTTTTTCAGAGAAGTCGAATACCCGTTGCGGATCGGTGACATCGGTTAATTCGGCGGTTTGATAATAGGGCTGGAATGCCTCAAGAATATCGTCAGGGGCGTTGTAGAAATCCAGCACAAAGGTGCCTGATTCCGCTTTACCGGGGTACGTACGGTTCAGGCGAGAAAGCGTCTGCACACATTCGACGCCGCCCAGCGCCTTATCTACATACATCGCGCACAGCTTTGGCTGGTCGAAGCCGGTCTGGAATTTATTCGCCACCAGCATGACCTGATAGTCATCGCTATCGAAGGCTTTGCGCATATCCCGGCCTTTCAACGCCGGGTTCATAGTAATTTCAGTAAATTTCTGGTTCAACAATGCCAGGTCGCTAATGTCATTGTCGTGAAACTCGACCTCGCCAGAAAATGCCACCATCGCGTTAATTTTTTTATAATTATTTTCTGCAATGTACTTATCAAAAGCCAGCTTGTAGCGCACCGCTGCTTTACGCGAACTGGTTACTACCATCGCTTTCGCCTGCCCACCCAGAAGATGCATGATGTGTTTGCGAAAATGCTCCACAATGACCTTCACTTTTTGCGACACGTTATGGTCGTGTAGCGTTACCCACTGGTTTAGCTTGATCTTCGCCTTTTTACTGTCGACTTCGCGGTCTTCATCTTCCAGCTTTTGCAGCAGCTTATAAGCGACTTTATAGTTGGTGTAATTCTTCAGTACATCGAGAATAAAGCCCTCTTCGATGGCCTGACGCATGGAGTAAACGTGAAACGCTGCGGGTGTATTGGTTTTTGACGGGGGTTCATGCGGATTCGGCCTGCGGCCAAAAAGCTCCAGCGTTTTCGCTTTCGGCGTGGCGGTAAAGGCATAGTAATTAAGATTGCTGCTGCCTTTACGGGCGGCGAGGGTGGCATCCAGAATATCTTCTGAAGACAGCATAACATCACCATCGGCCCCCTCGCTCATCAGCACTTCTTTTAGCTGACGCGCCGTGGAGCCGCTTTGTGAAGAGTGGGCCTCATCGGCTATCACCGCGTATCTGCGCTGCTTCAGGTTGACGCTGTTTTCAATGGCTTTTAATACAAACGGAAAAGTCTGGATGGTGACGATAATAATGGGCTGCGCGTTTTCCAGCGCGCTGGCCAGCTTTTCCGATTTTGAACCGTCGCCTTCTTTGTTATTAATACGCCCGACCACGCCATCCTGATGCTCAAACTGATAAATAGTGTCCTGCAACTGGTCATCAAGCACGGTGCGATCCGTCACCACAATCACCGAGTGGAACTGCTTCTCACCACGCTCATCGTACAGACGGGAAAGCTGATGAGCCGTCCAGGCGATAGAATTGGATTTACCCGAACCCGCGCTGTGCTGAATTAAATATTTATTACCACTGCCCTCTTCAACCGCCGCCGTGACCAGTTTGTTCACCACATCCCACTGATGATAACGCGGGAAAATCAGGCTCTCTTTTTTATATTTCAGCCCGTTCCAGTCCTCTTTTTCTTCAATCTGCAAATGCACAAAGCTTGCGAGGATTTTCAGCAGATTGCCTGGTAGCAGAACCTCATTCCACAGATAGCCGGTAGCGTACTCGCTCGGATTTTCGGGAGCATCGTTCCCCGCGCCGCCCTCTCTGGTGCCTTTGTTAAAGGGCAGGAAGAAGGTTTTCTCGCCGTCGAGTCTGGTCGCCATAAACACGTCGTACTGGCTGACGGCAAAATGCACCAGCGCGCCACGCTTGAAAGTCAGCAGCGGCTCCGGTTTGTTGGTCGCAGGGTCTTTCGGCAGGCGGGTTTTCTTGTACTGCGTAATGGCGCTGTTCACCGTCTGCTTAAATTCAGACTTCAGCTCAAGCGTGGCGACCGGCAGACCATTAACAAACAGCACCAGGTCGATACGCCATTTCTTTGCCTTAGCGCCGCACTCGTCAGCGGCAGCGCTGGTGGCATAGGGGCTATAAACCAGCTCGGGCACAATGCGGCAAATGTTCTGTGCGTAACGCGCCAGTGTATCCGGGTTCAGGCTGTGTTCCGGCTTGAACTGGCACAGGGAAAAACGCGCGTTATGGCTCCTGATGCCATGACGCAGCACTCCGAGCATGCCGTAAGTGCGAGACACATTATCGGTGGCGTTGATATCCGCTTTTTTCAGCTGCGCCACCAGCGCATCGAGGAAATGGCGTTCGGTATCGGCCGGGTAAACTCTGGAAAACTTCTCCCACTCCTGCGGCTGCGTGGTCTGCACAAAGGTCAGCGCATCCTGCGAGTAGAGCGCGCGCTCGCGATCGTAGCCGTCGTTGTTACCGCGCACCCAGCCGTTTTTGAGCATCCCGGCAATAATGTCATCCTGAAAACTCCTCTCTTTGGTCACGTCCATGTTCATATCGTCACCTCCTGCGGTTCCTCTGTTTTCTGTGCATCCGGTGCCCTCCAGTCGCGCACGTCGATTTTTCCGGTGACGGCGGCGGAGATAAGGGCAATGCGGCGTTCCTGAAGAAGTGTTATTTGTTGCTGTTGTTTCTCGATCAAAGAGTCGATTTTTGCAGTTTCGAGATCGAGGAAAACAGATATTTTAATCTGCTCCTCATATGGGGGTAGTAGCAGGGGTAATCTTCTAATGTCCTCAAACTTCATTGATTGCCGTAAACCACCACCCATACCGTAAAAGACCTTTGTAGTATCGTATGCATGTAGTAGTCGATACAAATAATTAGGACTTACATCACTCCTGGCCTTCAGTTTTAAATATGCAGAAGTAATAATCCCTTTTTGTTTTGCCAAACCAACCCGCAAACTTTTTTTATCGTTTTGCAAGTCTGTTAGCCTTAAAATCACATCTCCACAACTAATGACCTGATATGTATTAAACGACTCAGGAAGAAGGCCAAAGTTTGTCTCAACATCCCTAAGAATAATATTCCCATAACTTAATGAAAGAACATTGTTCTCAGCACCATCAATATTTTTCTGAGTGGATGCGTCACATAAAGCAAATGTTGGTCGCACCTCCCAATCAGAAGGTATTGAATCTATCCACTCAACCCCAGAATCTTTCATCGGCACATCAGGGTTTAGCCCTTTGCTAACAGCATGGCTAATCACCGCCTGACGTTTTTCTTTCAGCAGCTCAATCAGTTGCTGTTGCTTCTCGATCAGCTCATCGATTTTTGCGGTTTCGTGATCGAGAAACCAAGCTACCTTCTCTGATAAAGAATAAGAACAGGTTGGAACAGGTAACAGGCTAATAAACTCCCAACTTGCCCGTGGCATTTTGGAGCCATAAGTTGAGGAATTAACCTGCTCAATAAACTCATTTGTTAATGAATAATAATTAAGATATTTTGGATGTAATATAGCTGTACGAAGCACCAGAAACTCAGATGAGCATACCCCAGAGAAAGTAGCTAACCAAGATTTGGCAAGATAAGGCCGCAACTTCCCGAAAAGAACATCATTCTTTTCAAATGACACCGATGTACCATCTGCTATGTTTTCTTGTTTCGATATATACTTTCCATCACCACTCGATATATTTTCCAATCCAACAAATAAGTCATCTGTATTGTTAGATTTTGAAGTTAGCAAATCAGCGATGTACTTTAATTTAGTGACAGACCAATCCTTAGGAATCGCCCCCAGCCACTCAACTCCAGAATCCTTATACTCCGGGTACGCCTTATACTTAGCCATCAGGAATGTACCTCCTGCAGCAGCTTCATAATCTCGGCGCTGACCGCATCCAGATCGGCATCAATTTCCTCTAACGGGCGCGGCGGCTGGTAGACATAGAAATGGCGGTTAAACGGGATCTCGTAACCGACAATCCCCACCTCATTATCTTTTGCATCGCGCTTATCGGCGTTGATCCACGCGTCATTCACGTGCGGCAGTACTTCGGCTTTGAAGTAGTTTTCAATCAGATCGCTGGTGGACACTGCCGGGTTCAGCGGCACGTTCTCGTTATCGCGCAGGTCGCCATCCTGTTCAAACTCGACCACTTCACCCTGGTACTCAAACGCACCGTACAGCGGCTGCGCAGCTTCTTTCAGCACCTTTTTCACCACCGGCTCGGCATCCGGGTTTTTCGTGGTGATGGCATCAATGAATTGCTTGTTCTCTTTCGCGTCAAGCTTCACGCCAGCGGTTTTGATGGCCCCTTTCAGGATTAGCTGGAACTGGTTGAAGTCATGGCTGACTCGCGTTTTTCCGCCCGCCTGCGTACCCAGCGCGGCCTGAATCTGCTGCGCTTTTTCCAGCAACCCGCGCTGCGCCAGCCAGAGCCTGCTGTCGAGCAGGTCTTTAATCTGCTTCTCTTTCAGCTCGGCAAATTCAGCTTTGATGATGGCGCGCGCTTCGGCTTCCCGTTCAGAGAAATCGCCATAGTTCTCCTCCTGCCATTGGGATGCGAACGCTTCATACAGGCGTTCCATTGGCGCGTTAAACGGCTTTGGCGCAAAGCGCAGAGTCGCAATCGCTTCATCCGTGACCTGAGCAGATAAACGCAGCGGACGTTCAATGGTCAGTCGCCGGTAGCCAAACGCAGCAGAAGAGAAAACTTTGCTGGCGTAAGGCACTGGCCCGTCAGCTTTACGGGTATCTATCGTCTGGAAATCGCCAAAGCAGCGGGTGATAGCGCGTATATGCGCCTCATCCAGTGCATTGCGTTTCGCTCCCAGCGATCGGCGCATCTTCGAAAACAGACGAGTCGCATCAATAAGCTGGATCTTACCTTTACGTTCTGGTGCTTTTTTGTTGGATAACAGCCAGATATAGGTCGCGATGCCGGTGTTATAAAACATCTCAGTGGGCAGCGCGATAATCCCTTCGAGCAGATCGGTTTCCAGAAGATAGCGCCGGATCTCGCTCTCCCCGCTACCCGCGCCGCCCGTGAAGAGTGGAGAACCGTTCAGGATAATGCCGATGCGGCTCCCGCCTTCGTGCGGCGAGCGCATTTTACTGATGAGGTGCAGCAGGAACAGCAGCGATCCGTCGGAAACGCGCGGCAGGCCAGGGCCGAAGCGCCCACTGAATCCTTTCTGGAGATATTCGTCGTTAATGGCGCCTTCAATTTTTTTCCAGTCCACGCCAAAAGGCGGGTTTGAAAGCATGTAATCAAATTTATCGGATGCGAGCTGGTCGTTTGACAGCGTATTCCCGAGCTTAATACAGCTGACATCCGGTCCTTTAATTAACATGTCCGCCTTACAGATGGCATAAGACTCCGGATTCAGCTCCTGACCAAAGGCGCGCAGAACCGCCTGCGGGTTCATTGTATGCAGATATTCCATCGCGCAGGACAGAAAGCCCCCCGTCCCGCAGGTTGGGTCGTAGAGCGTGCGGATAATCCCTTCTTTCGATAAGGCATCGCCATCTTCCATAAACACCAGCGAGGTGGTCAGACGAACAATATCGCGCGGCGTAAAATGCTCTCCCGCCGTTTCATTAGAGCTTTCCGCAAAACGGCGAATAAGCTCTTCAAAAATGAGCCCCATCTGATAATGAGATATACGTTGCGGGCTAAGATCGATACTGCTGAACAAACTGACCACTTTATACAGCAGATTGGCATCGTCTAATTGGCCGATAAATTCGCTGAACTTGAAATGCTCGAAAATATCGCGCGTATTGACTGAAAAAGACTGTATGTATTTCTCCAGGTTAGCCCTGATATTGTTCTGGCCAAGACGGCTTAAATCCAGCGGTGAGGTGTTAAAAAAAGCCAGCTCCCCTGCGGCGCGTAAAATCAGCTTTTCCCGTGCGCTTTCCGGCAATGGTATAGACGCCACCTTTTCCGCTTCGGCAATCACCGCGCTACGGGTATTTTCTAAGACACATTCCAGACGGCGTAATAAGGTGAAGGGCAGAATAATTCGTCCATATTGCGACTGTTTAAAATCACCCCGTAATAAATCAGCGACAGACCAGATGAACGCCGCCATCTGCGAGAAATTTTCAGACATGAGAAACCATCCTTGTTGTAAGCCACACGGCAACGGATGGTTCGCATGGTATTCACCCTCGCAAAAATGATCAATAAATCAATGAGTTATAACAAAAACATTATAGTTATCATTTTATAATTCGTTTACTGAATAATTCCATTATTTTTATACGCTGGCTGTGAATAATGACGCCGGACATGAGTGCCCGGCGTTATAGCTCATTAAAAAATAATCCCTGTTCACCCTACTTTTTCGTATTCACCACCTGCCCGATACCGGCGCCCTGCAGCGTCACGTCCGGGTCGGCGAAAAAGTCGATATTGAAATATGTATCGTCGGTGAGCAGCTCAATACGGTGCCATTTTTGCGGCGGGCTGATGCCAAACTGCCCGGCGTCGATAATCACTTCCATATCCGGCGCTTTCGCGTCGCTGTCGGCGAAGCCGTAATATTTCACCGCGCCCTGCATCACCGACAGCCGGCCATAGACGCCCGCGCGGGTGTTGTGCCGGGTAAACAGCGCCGCAGGCGCGGTCTCTTTATTCCAGAATGGCGTGGCGCGGGTATGTACATAATGTTGCGGAATACGCATCGTAAACCTCCTCAAATCGGTGTTGCCGCCGGGGCGGCGGCGTTTCAACGCTATACTTACTGTCAGTCTTTCATCAGCCGCGAGGGCGATATGCAACGAGAAACGGTCATGTCCCGCAGCCTGGCGTCGGTCGGTTATGACTGGGACAGCCGGGTGCTGGAGATAGCCTTTCATAACGGCGCGGTTTACCACTACCAGAACGTGCCGGAGCAGGTTTATCTCACGCTGGGCCGCGCCCTGTCGAAGGGGCGCTATTTTCGCAAAGCCATTAAAGACCGCTTTCCTTACCAGCGCGTGGAGTAGCGGCTCAGTGGGCGCTCGCGTTCAGTTCTTTGAGCAGCCCAAACGCCTGCTTAATGCGCTCCTCGCTGACCACAAACGCGCGCAGCGTGCCCTGCCCGTCCAGCCCGCGCGCCACCACGCCATCCGCGGTGATGCGCATCTCCCAGTCCAGCTCGCGGTTGGCCGTGTCACCTGCCAGATGCAGCGGCATTAGCGGCGTTTTCACTTTCACCAGCATCGCGGGCAGCGTCAGGTTTTGCGCCGCGCCGCAGAGATTCCTGGCAAGCGTCATGGCGCAAAGCTGGGCAGGCTGTAAGAACGGCAGCAGACGTCCGCGGATTTCGGCGCAATCACCGAGCGCGTAAATATCCGGATGGCTGGTGGCGAGCCGGTCATCCACCACAATACCGCGCCGGGTGACGAGGCCCGCGCTTTTCGCAAGCGTCAGATCAGGACGCAGCCCGATGGCGCAGACGACCGCGTCAACGCTCTGCTGATGCCCGTCGGTTAAGGTCGCGACCAGCGAGTCATGATGGCGCGCCAGCGACGAAAGCCCCGTGCACAGCCGCAGCGTTACGCCGTTTTGCGCCAGCACTGTTTGCAGGCGCGCGCTGATTTCCGGCACCAGCACTGAGGAGAGCAAACTCGTACCGGTGTCCACCAGCGTCACCTGTTTCCCGGCGCGGTTGAGATCCATCGCAAGCTCAGTGCCGATAAGCCCGCCGCCCAGCAGCAGCACGCGTTTCGCGTCACGCAGCGCCGCCTCGCAGCGGCGATACTCCTGCTGGCTGTTAAGCGTGAACATCAGCTCGCTGCCCTCCACCGGCGGCACTATCGCCTGCGCGCCGGTCGCGAGCACCAGTTGTCGCCAGGGGAAAGTGCCGGCGGTTGTCGTCACGGTGCGCGCGGCGGTATCTATCGCCGTCGCCTGAGTAAACGGATGCAGCAGAATATGGCTCTGCTCCGCCCATTCACCCGCCGACTGCCGGGTGAGGTCATCCGCGCGCTGCCCGTTGGTGAACACATGGCTGAGATCGGGTTTGTTGTAGTCATCGCCGCTGTCCGCCGCGATAACCCGGACAGGACGCGTGCTGTCCTGCTGGCGCAGGTGGCGCACCAGTTGCCGCGCGGCGAAGCCGGAGCCGATAACGATCAGTTCCTGAGTCATGATTCAGCCCTCGTACACGTCAAAAACCGATTTGCCGAGGCCGCATTCCGGGCAGAGGAACGTCTCCGGCACCGCGTCCCACGGCGTGCCGGGCGCGACATCCTGATTCGGCTCGCCTTGCGCCGGGTCGTAGACCCACTGGCAGACGGTGCAGATCATGCACTGGCCTACGGGTTCGTCAGGCTCCTGGAACGCCACGCCGCTGTCGTCGGCGGGCGCAGCCGCGACGGGCAGCGGTGAGAGCGCCCAGGCACGGGCAATCTCGCGACCATGCTCGCGGCACGCCTCCAGCGCGTCGAGGTCCGGTCGCCATTTGGCTTTCAGGCTTAGCGACATCTCAAACCCGGCGTCCTGCAAGCGCGTGGAGAGACGGTCTACCGCGCCCCCGCTCCAGCCGTGGGAGCCGAACGCGCTGGCGCGCTTGTTGCGAAAACGCAGCCCGGTCATCTCCTCCACCAGGCCCGCGATTTTCGGCATCATCACGTTATTCATGGTCGAGGTGCCGACCAGCACGCCTTTGGAGCGAAAGACGTTGGTAAGGATTTCGTTTTTATCGCTGCGGGCGACGTTAAAGATTTTCACCGCCACGCGCGGATCCACTTCCGCAATGCCCTGGGCGATAGCGTCCGCCATCAGGCGGGTATTGTTAGACATGGTGTCGTAGAAAATCGTGATGCGATCTTCCTGATAATCCGCCGCCCATTTGAGGTACAGCTCGACAATCTGCGTCGGGTTGTCGCGCCAGACCACGCCGTGAGAAGTGGCAATCATCTCCACCGGCAGGTTAAAGCCGAGGATCTCGGTGATTTTCGGCGTCACCAGGCGGCTGAACGGCGTCAGGATATTGGCGTAGTAGCGCAGGCATTGCTCGAACAACTCGGTCTGGTCCACTTCATCGTTAAAGAGATGCTCGTCGCAGTAATGCTGGCCGAAGGCGTCGTTGCTGAACAGCACCGCGTCGCCGGTCAGGTAAGTCATCATGCTGTCCGGCCAGTGCAGCATCGGGGTCTCGACGAAGATCAGCTTTTTGCCGTTGCCGATATCCAGCGTATCGCCGGTTTTCACCACGTTAAAGTTCCACTCCGGGTGATGGTGATGCCCGTTTATGGAATCGATACCGTTCGCGGTGCAGTAAATCGGCGTATCCGGGATGCAGTTCATCAGCTCGGAGAGCGCGCCCGCGTGATCCTCTTCGGCGTGGTTGATAATGATGTAGTCGATATCCGCAAGATCGATTTCGCTGCGCAGGTTATTGACAAAATCGCGGCTGAATTTGTGGTCGACGGTGTCGATCAGCACATTTTTCTCTTCGCGGATAAGATAGCTGTTGTAACTGCTGCCTTTTAAGGTTTTGTACTCGGTGCCGTGAAAATCACGTACTTCCCAGTCGCGCTGGCCAACCCAAAAAATATTGCTTTTAACATGAATGTTCATTGCACGGTTCCTCTGAAATAACACTCTTTGCATCAGGTATTGCAGACACCGTGCCAGTTTTTATTTTATTGATTTTAAAAGAATTCAATTTTCTACATTGTCAAAAACACAATCACCGCGTATTGTATTTTTGACACGACATTGTGGAATTGACACCATGACGCTATCCGCACATGCGCTCGCCGCGCTGGCCGTCGACATACAAAACGGGCTGCCGGGCCGCGACCGCTTTAACCGTATGATCGCCAGCATTCATCACCTGCTGCGCTGCGACGCCACCGCCCTGCTGCGCTATGAAAACCGGCAGTTTCGCCCGCTGGCGACAGCGGGCCTCGCGCCGGATGTGATGGGCCGCCGTTTCAGCCTGGCGGCGCATCCGCGCCTTGAAGCCATCGCCCGCGCCGGCGACGTGGTGCGCTTTCCTGCCGACAGCGACCTGCCGGACCCTTACGACGGGCTGATCCCGGAGCGCCAGGAGCTGCACGTGCACGCCTGCGTCGGGATGCCGCTGTTCTCCGGGCAGACGCTCATCGGCGCGCTGACGCTCGACGGCATGTGCGCCACGCAGTTTGACGCCTACAGCGATGACGAGCTGCGCGGCGTCGCGAGCCTTGCGGGCAGCGCGCTGCATAACGCGCTATTAATGGAGCAACTTGAGAAAACCGCCGCGCCCTTCAGCCGGGCGTTAGAACGCGTACAGCCAGACGAGCAACTGGAGATGATTGGCGAATCGGACCCGATGCAACAGCTCAAAAAGGAGATAACGCTGGTGGCGCCGTCGGATCTCAACGTGCTGGTTCTCGGCGAAACCGGCGTCGGCAAAGAACTGGTGGCGCGCGAGCTGCACGCGAGGTCGGCCCGGGCCGCGAGCCCGCTGGTCTACGTCAACTGCGCCGCCCTGCCGGAAAGCGTGGCGGAAAGCGAGCTGTTCGGCCACGTAAAGGGCGCGTTCACCGGTGCCATCCACGACCGGCGCGGCAAATTTGAGCTTGCCGACAACGGCACGTTGTTTCTCGATGAAGTGGGCGAACTGCCGCTGACGCTTCAGGCGAAGCTGCTGCGGGCGTTGCAATACGGCGACGTGCAGCGCGTCGGGGAAGATAAACTGTTGCGGGTGGATGTACGCATCGTCGCCGCCACCAACCGCTCTCTGCGCGAGGCCGTCGCGCAGGGCGGCTTTCGCGCCGATCTCTACCATCGCCTGAGCGTCTTTCCGCTACATGTGCCGCCGCTTCGCGAGCGTGGCGATGACATTCTGCTGCTGGCGGGGTTTTTCTGTGAAAAATGCCGGGTGAAATTCGGCCTGAATCGCGTCGCGCTAAGCCCGCAGGCGAACGCGTGGCTGATGGCGCAGCGCTGGCCTGGCAATATTCGCGAACTCGAACATGCGCTCTATCGGGCGATTATTGTGGCGCAGGCAGAGAGCCGCGGCCCGGAGCTGCTGCTGCTGCCGCACCACTTCGCTCCTGGCGACGCCGTGCCCTCGCCTGTCGCGGCCACGCACGCCGCCACGCCGCAGGTCGAAAACCTCCAGCACGCCACACGTCAGTTTCAGCGCGACTATATCCGGCGCGCGTTGCACCTCGCCGGGCATAACTGGGCGGCCTGCGCGCGGCTACTGGAGATGGACCCCGGCAACCTCCACCGGCTCGCGCGTAAGCTCGGCCTGAAATAGACCGTCGCCATTGCGCAAGGCTGGCATTTTGCCGCCTTGCTCTGTACCATCGCCCGTCCCTGCTGCCCGTAAAGGGCGGCGCTGATAATAAAACACCTGCAAATACTCATGTCTGATACTCAAAACACGGCTCGGGCTATCCCTGAGCTCTCTGTGGCGCATGTGCTGCGCACGCCGCGCCTGCTGATGCGCGAAACGCTGGCGGGCATCCTGACTGCGCTGGCGCTGATCCCGGAGGTTATCTCCTTCTCGGTGATTGCGGGCGTCGACCCAAAAGTGAGCCTGGTGGCCTCCATTGTCCTGTGCTTTAGCATGTCGATTCTCGGCGGCCGTCCGGCAATGGTAACGGCTGCCGCAGGCTCGGTGGCGTTGGTCATCGGCCCGATGGTGCATCAACACGGCGTCGGCTACATTCTGCCCGCGCTGGTGCTGGGCGGGATTATCCAGATCCTGTTCGGACTTTTCGGCCTTGCGCGCATGATGCGCTATATCCCCCGCTCAGTGATGACCGGTTTCGTCAACGCGCTCGGTATCCTGATTTTTATGGCGCAGGTGCCGCACGTCTGGGGGCAGAATCAGATGGTATGGCTGCTGTTCGCCGCGACGCTCGCCATCGTGCTGCTGCTGCCGCGCATCACCAAAAGCGTGCCGTCGCCGCTGGTGGCGATTGTCGCGGTGACGGTTATCGCCTGGGCCTGCGGCCTGACCCCGCCGACAGTTGGCGACGAAGGCCCGATGACGCCGGGCCTGCCGGGCTTCACGCCATTGCTGGTGCCGCTCAATCTGGAGACGCTGAGCATCATCTGGCCCTGCGCGCTGAGTATCGCGTTCGTCGGGCTAATGGAATCGCTGCTGACCGCGCGTCTGGTGGATGACATCACCGATACGCCATCAAGCAAGCGCCGCGAATGCTGGGGGCTTGGCGTCGCCAATATTCTGAGCGGGTTTTATGGCGGCATCGGCGGCTGCGCGATGATCGGCCAGACGGTGGTAAACGTGGAACTGGGCCGCGCCCGATCGCGCTTTTCTACCCTCGCCGCCGCGCTGGTGCTGTTGCTGATGGTGACGGGGCTGAGCGCCGTGATGGCGCAAATCCCGATGGTTGTGCTGGCAGGCATTATGATGGTGGTCGCGGCTAAAACCCTCAACTGGCACAGCATTGCGCCGGCGACCCTGAAGCGGATGCCGGTGTCGGAAACGCTGGTGATGGTGGTGACCGTTATCGCCACCGTCTGGACCGGCAACCTCGCCATTGGCGTTGCGGGCGGCGTGTTGTTCGCCATGATGCTGTTCGCCCGTCGCGTTGCCCACGTGGTCCGTGCCGAGCGCGAGGTTATCGATAACGGAGCGGCGGTGCGCTACCGCGTGCGCGGCCCCCTCTTTTTCGCCAGCAGCAACGACCTTTACGAGCATTTCCGCTACGCTGTGGATCCGGCGCGGGTGATTATCGATTTAACCCACGCGCAAATCTGGGACGCCTCGACCGTCGCCGCGCTGGACGCCATCGAAACGCACTATCAGCGCTATAACGCGAAAGTGGAGATTGAAGGGCTGGATCTGCGCAGCCACGACTTCCACCAGCGGCTGAGCGGCAAGCTGTGACATAAAAAACCACCGTCGGCGCGGTGGTTTCGTGAGAAAGCGGAAGAGAAAACTTCCGCTTTTTTTATGCGCGCCGGTTAGCTGCCGGTGCGCGCCAGCACGTCGCGGCTCGCAAGCTGGCGCTCTTCGCCGGTGAGCTCCGAAAGGACGCCCTGGCGCATCTCCAGCAGGCGGTCGGCATGGATGAAGTAGTGATCGTCATGGCTGATGGCGAAGACGGTTTTGCCCATCTCTTTCATCAGCGGCAGCAATGCCTGATAAAACTCGCGGCGGAAATGCGGGTCCTGGTCGGCGGCCCATTCATCCAGCAGAATGATGTCACGCCCTTCCGCCAGCGCCAGCAGCAGCGCCACGCGCTTTTTCTGCCCTTTCGAGAGCTTCAGGTTGAGGATTTTGCCGTTCTCAAGCGTCAGTTTATTGACCATTTTCAGGCGGTTCAGCCAGGTTTCCACAAGCGCCGGATCAGCCTCTTCGCCGTCTGGGCCGAGCAGTTTGTCAAACAGCCAGACATCGGTGAATACCGCCGAGAAGTGCTGTCGGTACGCGTCCATGTCCTCTGCGCCGAGCGGTTTGCCATCCAGCAGGATCTCGCCCGTAGCCGGTGTATACAGGCCGGTCAGCAGCATTGCGAGCGTCGATTTGCCGCTCCCGTTGCCGCCAATCAGGAACAGCAGTTCGCCACGATGAAGGGTAAGGTTAATCGGCCCGACGCTGAAGCTGCCGTCGTGGTAGGTAAACGTGACGTCACGCAACTCCAGCGTCTGCCAGCGAGCGTTGCGCTCAGGACGGCTGAACGCCGGGGCGTACGGCGCGAGCTGAAACTGTTTGAGCTTATTGAACGCCACCTGGGCTGCGAGCAGCGTCGGCAGCGCGCCCATCGCCGAGAGCAGCGGCGTGCGCAGAAACAGCAGCGCCAGCGAATAGGTAGCCGCGACCGTGGTATCGGCCCAGCCGAGGCCGTTTGACATCCAGAACACCAGGCCAATCACGCCCAGCATCATGATATTCGACCAGTTAACCGCGCTCAGATGGAACGTATCGGCGCGGATAATGTGCTGACGGTAGCGCGCCGCATCCGGCTTATAGATTTTGTCGAAGATATAGGCCGCGCGCTCGCGGTTAAGCGAAAGCTCTTTGCGCCCCTCCAGTACGGTCTGGAAATCGTCATACAGGCTGTCTTCCACCTCGCGAAGCGTGGCGAGATGTTTATAGACGCGCTGCACCAGCAGGTAGCCTGTCCAGAGCGTGACGGCAATCCACAGCGCGGTCACCAGCAGCATTTTGCCGGATAACCAGCCGAGATAGGCAGCGCTGCCGAGCGTTAAAATGACGCCCTGCACCAGCTCCGGCAGGCGTACAAACGCGACGGTGATATTGCGCACGTCGCTGGTAAGCCCCGCCAGCAGCGTGGCGCTGCCGAGCTTTTCGATCTGCTCGACCGGCGTATCCATAATGCGTTTGATAAATTCGCTGCGCAGCCGGTAGACAAAGTGGTGGCCAAGCATGGTGAGCGCCAGCTGGGAGCCGAGCGTGACCGCCATCAGCAGCACCAGCAGACCGAGAAATTCCGGCAACACCGAGGCGTTTAAATCGACAGTTGCAATCAGACGCTGATTAATAAAGGCGATAAGCCCGATGCCGAGCGCCGCACTGGCGAGGCTCAGCAGGAGCACCAGAGAAAAGGGCCAGCGATACTGGCGCCAGACGAGGCGCAGAAGTTCCATAAATAAGCATGACTCAGGCAGTGAAAAACAGCGAGCAGTTTAAACGGCTCTGCGGACACGGCAAGAATAATTCTTATTTTTATTTGCGCGCCTGGCGGAACGTGAGGTTATAGCGATATTCCCCGGTAGCCGGATGCTGACCGGGCTTCAGCGGCTGTATGCCATGATAGAAAAGCCGCGACGGCCCGCCCCAGACCACCACGTCGCCATGCTCCAGCAGCAGGCGTTTGAGCGGATCGTTGCGTTTCAGGCCGCCAAACTGAAACACGGCGGGCAGCCCAAGGGAGACAGAGACAATCGGCGCACGCAGATCCGGCTCGTCTTTATCCTGATGCAGCGACAATTTGGCGCCCGGCGCGTAGCGGTTAATCAGGCAGGCGTCGGGCGTGAAATCGGGATACCCTGCGGCGCGCGCGGCAGCGTCGCACAACGTGCGAAAGGCGCCGGGCATCGCGGGCCAGGGCGCGCCGGTTTGCGGATCCACCTGCGCATACAGATAGCCTTTAAGATTGGTGCTCCAGCCCACCTCGCCGCAATTGGTCATTGCAACGGACATGGTATACCCGCCTGGCGTCACCATATGGCGAAACGGCGAGCGGGCCGCCACTGCCTCAATACCCGCCATTAATGCGGGCGCGCTGGCGAGCGCGAAACGGCGCAGCACTACCGCGCCGTCGGCGAGCGGTTCTTCCCAGGGTTCGGCATCGGCAAAAAGATCGAGCATCAGGTCTCCTGTTCACGTTCGCGGGCGAGCAGCCGCGCCTTGCGGGCCGCTCCCCAGCGGTAGCCGGAGAGCGCGCCGTCGCGGCGCACCACCCGGTGACACGGCACCACTATCGCCAGTTTATTGGCCGCACAGGCGCTGGCGACCGCACGCACCGCCTGCGGATTGCCGGTGCGTGCCGCCAGTTGCTGGTAGCTGATGGTGCTGCCCGGCGGCACGGCCTGCAACGCCTGCCAGACCCGCAGCTGAAACGCGGTGCCGCGTAAATCAAGCGGCAGCGCCAGCTCGCCCTGCGGCGCGTCTATCCACGCTGTCACCTGCGCCACCTGGGCGGCGAATGCCGCGTCGGGCGCGAGACGCTGCGCGTGCGGGAAAATCGCCGCCAGTTCGGCTTCAAGCGCGGCGGCGTCATCCGCCAGCAACACGGCGCACAGCCCGCGATCGCTTGCCGCCACCAGACAAAGCCCCGCCTCGCAGGGCGCGATGGCGTAACGAATCGTCATCTGTTCCCCGCCGCGCCGGTACTGGCGTGGACTCATGCCCAGCGCGCGGTCGGCTTCACGGTAAAGGGCGCTACCCGACGAAAACCCCGCCTCCCAGAGCGAATCGGTAACGGTCATTCCTTCACGGAGCGCTGTCTGGAGTTTTTGCGCCCGCAGGGCGTTTTGCCAGGCTTTCGGCGTCATGCCGGTCACGGCTTTAAACTCGCGGTGAAAATGAAACGGGCTCATGGCGGCGCTGTCGGCAAGCGCCGCCAGCGTCAGCGGGGTCTCGCTCTGCGCCATCAGGCGACACGCGGCGGCGATGCGCTGCGCTTTTTGCGCCTGCGGCGTCAGCCCCGCGGGCTGGCAGCGTTTACAGGGACGAAAGCCCGCCGCGCAGGCCGCCGCCGCATCCGGGTAGAAGCGGACGTTGGCGCGTAGCGGACGGCGCGCGCGGCACGACGGCCGGCAAAAGATGCCCGTCGTCACCACGGCGAAGACAAAGGCGTTATCGGCACGCGCGTCGCGGTTCTCCACCGCCTGCCAGCGGGCGTGCTCGCTGGTAAAATCTGCTACGTTCATGGCGCTCTCCTTCTTACAGGTTAGCGTGACTTTGCCCGACTGGCCGTCTTTTAACACTCACGTTCTTGCTCTTTAATTTTCGCTTTGTTCAAGAAAGGTTTTGAACTGCGGCGACATCCAGGTGGCGAAGCCGTCGCCCTCCCGGGTGATGAAATAGACTGCGAGCTTCTCGCGCAGCGCCACGGCCTTCGCTTTTTCCGGGCCGAGCACCATCAGGCCGGTGTCCCAGGCGTCGGCTTCGAGCGCCGTCGGCGAAATCACCGTGACCGAGACCAGCTTATGCGTAATCGGCCGACCGGTCGCCGGATCGATGACGTGCGAAAGGCGCTTACCGTCGAGCTCATAATAGTTGCGGTAGCTGCCGGACGTGCTGATGCCGTGGCCGTTGATATCAACCACCGCCTGGACGGCGTTTTCCCGATCGGTCGGCTTCTGTATCGCCACGCGCCATGGGCGGCCGCCGGGGTTCATGCCACGGCTGGCGAGCGCGCCGCCCACCGACACCAGATAACGGCTGACGCCCTCTTCTTCCATCAGGCGCGCCAGATGATCGGCGGCGTAACCTTCCCCTACGGTCGAGAGGTCAACAAAGAGATCGGGCAGGTCTTTTTGCAACCACTGCTGCCCGGCGCCGTTAATGACCTTAAGGCGCGACAGCCCGGTGCGTGCGCGGGCGGCGTCAATCTGCGCCTGATCCGGCGTTTTCACCGGCTGTTTATCCGGCCCGAACCCCCAGAGGTTAACCAGCGGCCCGATGGTGATATCCATCGCGTTATCGGTTTTCGCGCCGACGCGCAGCGATTCAGTCACAATATCCGCCATCGCTTCATCCACCGGCCAGGGCGCGGTGGTGCGGGCGTGGTTAAAGCGCATCAGCGCCGAATCGTCTTTCCAGGTGGACAGCAGCCGGTCGTCGGCATCAAGCCGCGCCTGAATTTTGTCACGCAGCGTCTGCGCGCGCGCGGCATCCACGCCCGCCAGACTGACGCGCCAGGAGGTGCCCATCGTTTTGCCTTCCAGCACCAGCGCCTGCGGGGAGGATGTCGGGGCGTTGTCGCATCCGGCGACGGTCAAAGCGACGGCCAGCAGCGCGGTGCGTATACCAGATAATTTCACGCGTTTCTCCTCTGTAACGGCGGCCCAAGGTTACCTTATTTTTTGCAGACATAAAAAAAGGAGCCCGCAGGCTCCTTTGGCACATCAGGTCGGAGATTAGAACTGGTAAACCAGGCCTACCGCTACGACGTCATCGGTACCGATGCCAGCCGCGCGGGTGAACGCGTTGTCATCCAGCAGGTTGATTTTGTAATCAACGAAGGTGGACATGTTTTTGTTGAAGTAGTAGGTCGCGCCCACGTCAACATATTTCAGGATGTCCTGGTCGCCGTAAGAAGCGCCGGTGGTTTTGTTAGCGATGTCTTTACCGCGGGACTGCAGGTACGCCACAGACGGACGCAGGCCGAAGTCGAACTGGTACTGTGCAACCACTTCGAAGTTCTGCGCTTTGTCAGCGAAGCCGTAGATGTCGCTGCGGTCATCAGCGGTGCCAGTAGAAGTACCGAAACGGGTCGCGTTGTAAGTCTGGGAGTACTGCGCCGCCAGGTAGATGTTGTTCGCGTCGTATTTCAGGCCGCCGGAGTAAACTTCCGCGTGGTCGCCTTCGCCATAAACGCCTGCGCTGTTCTGGTCAGCGGTACGTTTGGAAGAAGCCATCGCACCACCGACGCTGAAGCCTTCGCCCAGATCGTAGGTCAGGGACATGCCGTAGCCGTCGCCGTTCTGTTTCAGCAGGCTACGACCACCAGCGGCGTCGTTCTCACCGGAAACGCTGCCGTTTTTACCCTGGTATTGCAGGGCAAAGTTCAGGCCGTCAACCAGACCGAAGAAGTCGGTGTTGCGGTAAGTCGCGATGCCGTTGCCGCGAGACTGCAGGAAGTTGTCAGCACCGTAGGTGTCGCCGCCGAATTCCGGCAGAACGTCGGTCCAGGAGGTCACGTCGTAGATAACGCCGTAGTTACGGCCGTAGTCGAAAGAACCTGCGTCGCCGAATTTCAGACCTGCGAACGCCACACGGGTCCAGGACTGGTTGTCGCTTTCAGAGGTGTTGCCCTGGATCTGGTATTCCCACTGGCCGTAACCGGTGATCTGATCATTTACCTGGGTTTCGCCTTTGAAGCCGATACGCATGTAGGTCTGATCGCCATCATTGCTGTTGTCGTCAGAGAAGTAGTGCTCAGCGTCCACTTTACCGAACAGATCTAATTTATTGCCGTCTTTATTATAGATTTCTGCCGCGTTTACGCTGCCTGCAACCAGCAGTGCCGGTACCAGCAGGGAGAGAACTTTAACTTTCATTATATTAACCCTCTGTTATATGCCTTTATATACTTATTATTGCCACTGCTCACTAATTCTCTGAACTAGTGGGCGAATCCATTGTCCGAAACCGGAGCCGAATAATCCAACAGGAATATGATACGAAAACTTTTTAGGTGTTTCACAATACCTACAAAATGTAACAATATATTAATACTAAGGAACTTTTTTCCGCACTAATCGCTAAATATATTCGCACAATTAATCAAGAAACTATAAATAATTCTTAAAAATCAACAAACTACCCATTCGGATTAGTTACCGCACTGAATGCCAAAACCTAATGAGAAGAGTCCACTAGAATTACTCTCGCTATCATCATTAACTTTATTTATTACCGTCATTCATATCTGAATGTTCGTTTTACCCCTATTACCGCCGGATGCTTGCATCCGGCATTTTTTTGCCCAATTTTTAGTTTCAACTATTTGCGGGTGAATTAAAGTAAAATTAACGACTATTAAATAATCACATTGCCGTAATTTTGTTCGTCTGCGAATAAAAATGACAATAATGGCTGTCCGCCTCGTCTTTTATCTCTCCCCTTCCATGCCCGATCCAACCGCAGTTTCAGACCGTTCTCACCATCTGGTAAATCATACGTTTCGCTTTATACTTCAATGTTTGCGATACTGTTAAAAGAAGACAGGTGTCGACCCGACAAGCCCTGTGCTACGGGCGTTGCGCTCCGGTTTCGCCGCGACGCCGCAGGACAAGAAGGCTAAAAAATGGATAGCTGCCGCCCGCGCAGCACGGTTCTTTTTTCTTTACACGGCGCAGGCCGGTGGATTACGCACAATAATGAGTCAGCCAGACGCAATGATCCCCAATAAATTTTCCCTTATGCCGGGCAGCATTACCCGTTTCTTCTTATTACTGATCGTGGTGCTTCTGGTGACGATGGGCGTGATGGTGCAGAGCGCCGTTAACGCCTGGCTGAAGGATAAAAGCTATCAGATTGTCGACATTACCCACGCGCTGCATAAACGTGTGGATACCTACCGCTACGCCACCTGGCAGATTTACGACAATATCGGCGCGAGCGCTGCTGGTCAGAACGGCGAAGGGCTACAGGAAACGCGTCTGCGCCAGGATGTCTATTATCTCGAAAAACCGCACCGCAAAACCGAAGCGCTGATTTTCGGCTCTCACGACAGCTCGACGCTGGATATGACGCAGCGGATCTCAAGCTATCTCGATACGCTGTGGGGCGCGGAGAGCGCGCCCTGGTCGATGTATTACCTGAACGGCCAGGATAACAGCATGATCCTTATCTCGACGCTGCCGCTCAAAGATCTCTCCTCCGGCTTTAAAGAGAACTCGATTAACGCGATTGCCGATTCGCGTCGCGCCGAAATGCTCCAGCAGGCAAACGCCCTGGACGAGCGCGAAAGTTTCTCGCCGCTGCGCAAGCTCGCCTGGCAGAACGGCCACTATTTCACCCTGCGCACCACTTTTAACCAGCCGGGCCATCTCGCGACGGTAGTGGCGTTTGATATTCCGATTAACGATTTGATCCCGCCGGGAATGCCGCTGGAAAGCTTCCGCCTGGAGCCCGACAGCAGCCAGAGCGCCCTCGCAGGCCAGGATAAAGAAGACCCGGACAGCGTCAACATTAACTTTAACAGCACGCGCATTGAGATCTCCTCGGCGCTGACCAGCACCCAGTTGCGGCTTATCTGGGAAGTGCCGTTTGGCACGCTGTTGATGGAAACGCTGCAAAATATCCTGCTGCCGTTACTGTTGAATATCGGCCTGCTGGCGCTGGCGCTTTTTGGCTATACCACGTTCCGCCATCAGCCGAGCCGCCCGGTTGAGACCGCCACCAGCAGCACCAATAACGCCGAACTGCAAATGCTGCGCGCGCTGAATGAAGAGATCCTGAGCGTCCTGCCGCTGGGCCTGCTGGTACATGATCAGGAATCTAGCCGCACCATCATGAGCAATAAAATCGCCGATCACCTGCTGCCGCATCTGAATCTGCAAAACATCACCTCGATGGCGGATCAGCATCAGGGCATTATTCAGGCGACGGTGAACAACGAACTCTACGAGATCCGGCTTTTCCGCAGCCAGGTGGTGCCGCGCACGCAGATTTTTATTATCCGCGATCAGGATCGTGAAATTCTGGTGAACAAAAAACTCAAGCAGGCACAGCGCCTGTATGAGAAAAACCAGCAGGGGCGCTCCGCGTTTATGCAGAATATCGGCGCGGCGCTGAAAGACCCGACGACGCAGCTCGCCCGTCAGGCGGCGCTGATTGAAGCGCCGGAAAGCCAGGTGCTCGCCGAGCAGGCCGAACGTATCGCCCGTCTGGTGGATGAAATTCAGCTGGTGAATCAGCTGGAAGCCGATTTCTGGCGTCCGACGCCGAGCGATTTCACCATTCAGGAGCTGATAGACGAAGTCGTGCCGGAAGTGCTGCCGGTTATCAAACGTAAGGGCCTGCAGCTGCTTATCAATAACCAGCTCTCCGCCAATGAAGAGCGCCACGGCGACCGCGAGGCGCTGCGTAAAGTGCTGCTGATGCTGTTGCACTACTCTGTGACGACAACGCAGATTGGCAAAATCACGCTGGAGATCATGGCCGAAGAAGGCGCCCGTGAGCGTCTGCTGTTCCGCGTGCTGGATACGGGCGAAGGTATCAGCAACAGCGAAATCGATAATCTGCACTTCCCGTTCCTTAACGATACCTCCACCGATCAGTTCGGCAAGGCCAACGGGCTCACTTTCTATCTGTGCAACCAGCTGGCGCGCCGCCTCGGCGGGCATCTGAATATCAAAGCCCGCAAAGAGCTCGGCACGCGCTATTCGCTGCACGTGACGATGCCGGTGGAGCCAATGGAGACCGAAGAGAGCGACGAGCGTCTGCTGGATGACGTTATCGCAATGATTGATATTACGTCGAACGAAGTACGTAATGTGGTGGTGCGTCAGCTCGAACAGTGGGGCGCATCCTGTATCACGCAGGACGAAAGATTATCGAGTCAAGAGTTTGATATATTTTTAACGGATAATCCGTCTAATCTTACTGCCAACGGCCTGCTTTTAAGCGATGATGAGGCCGGCGTACGACGCATCGGACCGGGACAGCTGCGCGTCAACTTTAATATTAGTCACGCCATGCAGGAAGCAGTGCTACAACTAATTGAAGAGCAACTGGCTCAGGAAGATATTCCTGAATCCCCAATGGGCGGCGATGAAAATGCGCAGCTTCATGCCAGCGGCTATTATGCGCTGTTCGTCGATACGGTACCGGATGATGTTCAGAGATTGTATACTGAATCGTCCGCCGGCGATTTTGCTGCGCTGGCGCAGACCGCGCACCGCCTGAAGGGCGTGTTCGCGATGCTGAATCTGGTTCCCGGCAAACAGTTATGTGAAACACTGGAGCATCTTATTCGCGAGAAGGATGCCACAGCCATAGAAAAATATATCAGCGACATTGACGTTTACGTCAAGAGCCTGCTGTAGCAAGGTAGCCTAATACATGAACAATATGAACGTAATTATTGCCGATGACCATCCGATTGTTCTGTTCGGCATTCGCAAATCTCTTGAACAAATCGAGTGGGTGAATGTTGTCGGTGAGTTCGAAGATTCCACAGCATTAATTAACAATTTGCCGAAGTTAGACGCGCACGTCCTTATCACCGACCTTTCCATGCCGGGCGATAAATACGGCGACGGCATTACGCTTATTAAATACATTAAGCGTCATTTCCCGACTTTATCTATTATCGTGCTGACCATGAACAACAACCCGGCTATTCTGAGCGCCGTGTTGGATCTCGATATCGAAGGGATTGTTCTCAAGCAAGGCGCGCCGACCGATCTGCCGAAAGCGCTGGCCGCACTGCAAAAAGGCAAGAAGTTTACCCCGGAAAGCGTCTCCCGCCTGCTGGAGAAAATCAGCGCTGGCGGCTATGGCGATAAACGCCTGTCGCCGAAAGAGAGTGAAGTGCTGCGCCTGTTCGCAGAAGGTTTCCTGGTTACCGAAATCGCCAAGAAACTGAACCGCAGCATCAAGACCATCAGTAGCCAGAAGAAATCGGCGATGATGAAGCTCGGCGTGGATAACGATATCGCGCTGCTGAACTACCTCTCCTCTGTCAGCCTGACGCCTGCGGATAAAGAGTAATGCCTCCCGTCCCTGCCCGCGCGGGCAGGGACATCCGCTGTTCCCCGCCCTGCTTTTCACACCGAAAGATGAATGCCGCTTACGGGTCATTGATGCGTTTTGCTTATCGGTTTTGTCACGCCGCGTGCAGGCGCACCGCCGCCAGTGACGAGGCGCCCTGCGATCATACGCGCGCCTTGCGCACCCGGTCAGCATAGACCGCCAGCGTCTGTTTCAGCACGTCCAGCGTTACCGGTTTGGAGAGACAGCTGTCCATTCCCGATTCAATACAGCGCTGTTTCTCTTCCGCCAGCGCATTCGCGGTCACGCCCACAACCGGCAGCGTCAGGCCCAGCTGGCGAATACGCTGCGTCAGGCGATAGCCATCCATGTTCGGCATGTTGACGTCGCTTAAAACGATATCGATATGGTTTTTGCTGAGCACGTTGAGCGCGTCCACACCGTCATTGGCGGTGCGGCACTGGTAGCCCAGCGTACCAAGCTGATCGGCGAGCAGACGGCGGTTAATCGGATGGTCATCCACCACCAGAATCATCATATCTTCGTTCTGCTCGGCGCTCGCGGCGGCGGCCGGCAGCGTCGGTTCGCTGCCCGGCACTTCAACATTGATGCTGTAGATACGGCCCAGCAGGGTCAACAGCTCATGCGGCGCGGCCACGCTATGCATCCAGACGCCAGGGCTGCGCTCTACCGGCATGCCGATGTGGCGGCGGCAGAAGAGGATCGCCGCCCTGCCCTGCCACGCGACGCAATTCTCGTCGTCGGTGATCAGAATGTCGTCTTTGTCCGGTGTTTCACCGTGATGGTTCTGAACGCGCAGATTGTTGCGCGTCAGCATCCCTTGCAGATATTCGCAGAGCGACGCGTTACGCACCGCCAGCCAGAAGCGTTTATTAGAAAGCCCGTCGACGTTCGGTTTCGGCGGCAGCTGCGCCTGCCACTGCGGAATGCGGATAGTAAACTGACTGCCCATGCCCGGTTCGGTGTCGACTGAGATATCGCCATCCATCATGTTGATCAGTTTTTCGCAGATAGCGAGCCCCAGCCCGGTGCCCTGGAAATTGCGCTGCACGCCAGTGCCGACCTGGAAGAATGGATCGAACAGACGCACCACTTCTTTCGCCGGAATACCGACGCCGGTATCGCGCACGCGGAAGCAGAGGTAATCGCCCTGGGTGCCGACATGCAAAATAATGCAGCCGATATCGGTAAATTTAATGGCGTTGCTGAGCAGGTTGGAAATCACCTGCTGCAGGCGCATTGGGTCGCCAAGCAGCGTCATGGGCACGTCCGGCTCGATAAAACAGTACAGCCCGAGCTGTTTGCGCACCACCAGCGGCTGATAGTTGGCGGTGATGTGGCTCATCACTTCGCGCGGGGAAAACTCCCGAGGTTCGATTTTCAACTGCTCCGACTCGATTTTTGAGAAATCGAGAATATCGCTGATTATCTTCAGCAGCAGGCTGGAGGAGTTGTGCATTGCAGTCACGAGCCTGTCGACGCCTTTCGGCAGCTCCTGAGTCTGCAACAGATCGAGGTTGCCGATAATGCCGTACAGCGGCGTGCGCAGCTCGTGGCTGACGGTCGCGAGGAACATCGATTTCGACTGGCTCGCCTGCTCCGCCGCCTGGGCCATCTCCTGCAGCGACTCTTCCATTTTGACGCGCGCCGAGACATCCACCAGCACGCAGATCGCTACGTTTTCATTGCGATAGCGCGAATGGACGAAGCTGATTTGCAGGTTGGTATTGTTGCTGGTGAGCACGTCGACGAAGTTCACCTGCTGCCCGCAGATAATCTGCGTCAGCCGCTGGCGGTCCTCGTGCGTCAGCATATTCAAATAGTTATGCGCAAGCTCGTTGGAAATAATATTGGTGCCGTCCTGGGTGCGCAGAATACAGATCCCGACCGGCGCCGACGCGACGATTTTACGGTTGAACTGCTCATGCTCTTCGAGACGCTGAGCGTCGTTTTCCGCCGGGATGAAAATGCGCCGCTCATACATGCGCGCCAGCGTAAACAGGACAATCCCCACCAGCACGTTCAGCAGCACGGCGTTAAGGATAAGCATCCGGATGCGCTCCAGCACTACATCAACCGGTACGGAATAGACGATGCTTAATGACGACGGCGGCAGGCTCTTTTTCAGGATCAGCTGCTTAAAGCCCGACGTATAGCCAAACCACGCGCGCTCCTGCTCCCATTCGCCGTCGCGCTCAAGACGCGTCTCCGGGCCAGTCAGCGCAAACAGCGGACGGTCATTTTCATCAAGGATTGTCACGCCCATCGGCATGCTGCCGGGCGTAAAGAAGTTTTCCATGCGGATGGTCTGTTCGATACCCAGCAGACCCTGCAGGCGGTTCGCCAGATATACCGGCGTCAGGGAATAGAAATAGCCGACGCCCGGGCGCGGCCCCTGCGACACCCAGAACAGGCTGTTGCCGCGCTCATCCTGCGGCGCGTTGCGGTATTTCACGATACGCTCATGCAGCGCCTGTAGCGTTTTGTCGCGCTCAAGGGGGATTTCACGCAGGCCAAAATCCGCCATGCACAGATTATCGGAGCCAATCAGAAACACGCGGTTTAAATCGTAGGCGGCCGAGAAGTTGTCGTGCCAGTAGCGTAAAAACCAGGAGAGCGACTGCAGAGAACCGCGCCAGCTGGTGCCGAGCGTATTACAGTCGGAATCGGAAAACAGCGGCACAAACGTCGGCGCGGTGAGAGGATCGTTCTGCCCGCGTCCGTTTTTCAACAGCGCGTCGATATTATCCAGCCGGTTTTCGGCAACATACTTCAGCTCTTTCATGACGTCAGAGGTGCGCTGAATGTAGCGCTGCGCCTGATCGTAGCTCAGGTTAAATTCCTGACGAATTTCCGACTCTTTTACGTGCAGCGCGTTTACGATGTAAAACACCGAAAACAGGGCGATAAGCAGCCAGAGCAGCAGCGCCAGCGCCCGGAAAAGATAACGCGACACCTTAAGCGTCGAGCGGAAAGAGACGAAGTATTTCAAAGGGGCACCAGCTAGCCGTGAGGTCACAAAAAGGAATGCCGTTAAGGTAGCCGCAAAACCCTTGTGCCGCAACGGCAACGACATTATCCGGAGATATTCAGAGCAGCCTGGCGCCTTGCGCGCCGAAAAAAAGAAAGGGCCGGTAAAACCGGCCCTTTCGTGTGGCAACGCGTTGTCTGCGACAGCGCGTGACGATTACTCGTCAGCGTCATCCGCCGCATCGTCATCAGCGTCGGTTTCCGGCGCGATTTCATCGTCGCCTTCCGCCACGCTGCCGTCGATGGAGTCGAGCTCTTCGTCATCCACCGGCTCGGCGACACGTTGCAGCCCTACCACGTTTTCATCTTCCGCCGTGCGGATGAGGATAACGCCCTGGGTGTTACGGCCCACCACGCTGATTTCCGATACGCGCGTACGCACAAGCGTACCGGCATCGGTGATCATCATTATCTGATCCGCGTCGTCTACCTGCACCGCGCCAACCACCGGGCCGTTGCGATCGGTGACTTTGATGGAGATAACCCCTTTGGTCGCGCGCGATTTGGTGGGGTACTCTTCCACTGCGGTACGTTTGCCGTAACCGTTCTGGGTGGCGGTCAGGATAGCGCCTTCGCCGCGCGGCACGATAAGCGACACGACGCTGTCGCCTTCGCCGAGGCGAATACCGCGTACGCCGGTGGCGGTACGCCCCATCGGACGCACAGCGTCTTCTTTAAAGCGCACCACTTTGCCCTGCGCGGAGAACAGCATCACTTCGTCCTTACCGGCGGTCAGGTCGACGCCAATCAGCTCATCGCCTTCGTTCAGGTTCACCGCGATGATCCCGGCGGTACGCGGACGGCTGAACTCGGTCAGCGCCGTTTTCTTCACGGTACCGCTGGCGGTCGCCATAAAGACGTTGACGCCCTCTTCGTACTCGCGTACCGGCAGAATCGCGGTGATACGCTCATTCGCTTCCAGCGGCAGCAGGTTAACGATAGGACGCCCACGGGCGCCGCGGCTCGCTTCCGGGAGCTGATAGACTTTCATCCAGTAGAGACGACCGCGGCTCGAGAAGCAGAGGATCGTGTCGTGGGTGTTGGCCACCAGCAGGCGGTCGATAAAGTCTTCTTCTTTAATACGCGCGGCGGATTTGCCTTTACCGCCGCGGCGCTGCGCTTCGTAATCCGTCAGCGGCTGATACTTCACATAGCCCTGATGAGACAGGGTGACCACCACATCTTCCTGGTTGATCAGGTCTTCAATGTTGATATCGGCGCTGTTCGCGGTGATTTCGGTGCGGCGCTCATCGCCGAACTGATCGCGGATCAGCTCCAGCTCTTCGCGGATCACTTCCATCAGGCGATCGGCGCTGCCGAGAATATGCAGCAGCTCGGCAATCTGGGTCAGCAGCTCTTTATACTCGTCGAGCAGTTTTTCATGCTCAAGGCCGGTGAGCTTTTGCAGACGCAGGTCGAGGATCGCCTGAGCCTGTTGCTCGGTCAGCCAGTATTTACCGTCGCGAATACCAAATTCCGGCTCCAGCCACTCCGGACGCGCGGCGTCATCGCCCGCGCCCTCCAGCATCGCTTTCACGTTGCCGAGATCCCACGCCTGCGCGATCAGGCCCGCTTTCGCTTCCGCCGGCGTTGGCGCGCGGCGAATCAGCTCAATGATTGGGTCGATGTTAGCAAGCGCAATCGCCAGCGCTTCTAAGATATGCGCGCGATCGCGGGCTTTGCGCAGTTCAAAAATGGTACGACGGGTCACCACTTCACGGCGGTGGCGAACAAACGCCGCCAGGATATCTTTCAGCGGCATGATCTTCGGCTGACCGTGGTGCAACGCCACCATGTTGATGCCGAAAGAGACCTGAAGCTGCGTCTGGGAATAGAGGTTATTGAGCACCACTTCGCCGACGGCGTCGCGTTTAATTTCAATAACGATACGCATGCCGTCTTTGTCAGACTCATCGCGCAGCGCGCTAATGCCTTCAACGCGTTTTTCTTTCACCAGCTCGGCGATTTTCTCGATCAGGCGCGCTTTGTTCACCTGATACGGAATTTCGTGCACGATGATGGTTTCACGGCCGTTCTTCGGATCGACTTCGACTTCCGCGCGCGCGCGAATATAGATTTTGCCGCGACCGGTGCGATACGCCTCTTCAATGCCGCGACGGCCATTGATGATGGCGGCGGTCGGGAAATCCGGGCCAGGGATGTGTTCCATCAGCCCTTCAATGCTGATGTCTTCATCATCGATATAGGCGAGGCAGCCGTTAATCACTTCCGTCAGGTTATGCGGCGGAATGTTCGTCGCCATCCCGACCGCGATACCGGAAGCACCGTTTACCAGCAGGTTCGGGATTTTGGTCGGCATGACGTCAGGGATTTTTTCCGTGCCGTCATAGTTATCAACAAAATCAACGGTTTCTTTATCGAGGTCGGCCATCAGTTCATGGGCGATCTTCGCCAGACGGATTTCCGTATAACGCATCGCTGCGGCGGAGTCGCCGTCGATAGAACCGAAGTTGCCCTGACCATCCACCAGCGTGTAGCGCAGCGAGAACGGCTGAGCCATACGCACAATGGTATCGTAGACGGCGGAATCACCGTGGGGATGGTATTTACCGATTACGTCACCAACGACACGGGCGGATTTTTTGTAGGCTTTATTCCAGTCATTGCCCAACACGTTCATGGCGTAAAGTACGCGACGGTGTACCGGTTTGAGGCCATCTCGGACATCCGGAAGCGCGCGGCCGACAATAACCGACATCGCGTAATCCAGATAGGAGTTCTTTAACTCTTCCTCAATGTTGACCGGTGTAATTTCTCTGGCAAGGTCGCTCATCTGACCGTTATCCCTCTACTGTGTCCCGGATTCAAAGGTCGCAAATTATAACACAGCCGCGCCCTATTCGGTAAACCGAATAGCCCCGTCAGGCCGCTTTATTCCCCACTGACGCCTGTTATACTCGACGCTCTTGCGAAGAAAGGAGTAGAGGCGTCCATGAATGCTGAAAAACCGCCCGTTGCGCACAACGTAGACTTAGAAGAAATCGCCAAATTTGAAGCTGTCGCTTCGCGCTGGTGGGACACTGAAGGGGAGTTTAAACCGCTGCATCGCATTAACCCGCTGCGTCTTGGCTATATCGCCGAACGCGCCGGCGGGCTGTTTGGGAAAAAGGTGCTGGATGTCGGTTGCGGTGGCGGCATTCTTTCTGAAAGCATGGCCCGCGAAGGAGCGAACGTTACGGGGCTCGATATGGGCGCCGAGCCGCTCGCGGTCGCGCGCCTGCACGCGCTGGAAAGCGGCGTGGAGCTGGAGTATGTCCAGCGCACGGTAGAAGAGCACGCGGCGCAGCATCCTGGCGCTTATGACGTGGTGACCTGCATGGAGATGCTGGAGCACGTGCCGGACCCGCGCTCGGTGGTGCAGGCCTGCGCAAAACTTGTGAAGCCCGGCGGCCACGTCTTTTTCTCCACGCTCAACCGCAACGCCAAATCCTGGCTGATGGCGGTGGTCGGCGCGGAATATGTGCTGCGCATGGTGCCCAAAGGCACGCACGACGCTAAAAAGTTTATCCGCCCTTCCGAACTGCTGGGATGGGTCGACGAAACCCCGCTTGAAGAGCGTCATATTATCGGCCTGCATTACAACCCGCTGACCAACCGCTTCAAGCTCGCGCCTGGTGTTGATGTTAACTACATGTTGCATACACAGGCTAAAAACCCTGCCTGATAGAAGCTTTTGGTATTAAAAATTGCGCAACGTTCTGTTGCGCAATTTCTTTCCTGACCAGGAAATCAGCGTTCGATCAAATTTTCATTTTTTTTCCTGCCGCCTTGACAAGCCCTCAAGCCCTTATGCAATGAGGACTTACTTAATTTCCGGATTTTGCAAACGCAAATTAATACCGAAATCAAGCCTTGTTCTCAAAAGAATCCGAACTAGAATACTCACCATATAGCGTTTCACTTATCTCAAACCCCCTATATATAGTATTTATCCACAAGTTAGTCACTTGTGGATAAGCGGGGGATATTTCTATTTTCACGGATTTCACGGACAGGTATTACCCATGAATCAGAGTCTGCTGGTAACAAAACGAGATGGCAGCCAGGAACGCATTAACCTGGATAAAATTCATCGTGTTCTGGACTGGGCTGCGGAAGGTCTGCATAACGTCTCCATCTCCCAGGTAGAGCTGCGTTCTCACATTCAGTTCTACGACGGCATCAAAACCTCCGATATTCATGAGACCATCATCAAGGCGGCGGCGGACTTAATCTCCCGCGACGCGCCGGATTACCAGTACCTGGCCGCGCGCCTGGCGATTTTCCACCTGCGTAAAAAAGCCTACGGCCAGTTCGAGCCGCCGAAGCTTTACGATCACGTGGTGAAGATGGTTGAGCTGGGCAAATATGACCATCACCTGCTGCAGGATTACAGCGAAGAAGAGTTTGCGCAGATGGACGGCTTTATCGACCACTGGCGTGACATGAACTTCTCCTACGCCGCCGTGAAGCAGCTCGAAGGTAAATACCTGGTGCAGAACCGCGTGACCGGCGAGATCTACGAAAGCGCGCAGTTCCTCTACATCCTGGTGGCGGCGTGCCTGTTCTCCAACTATCCGCGCGAAACCCGCCTGGATTATGTGAAGCGCTTCTACGACGCGGTCTCCACCTTTAAAATTTCACTGCCGACGCCGATCATGTCTGGCGTGCGTACCCCGACCCGTCAGTTCAGCTCCTGCGTGCTGATCGAGTGCGGCGATAGCCTGGATTCCATCAACGCGACCTCCAGCGCCATCGTGAAATACGTTTCCCAGCGCGCCGGTATCGGCATCAACGCGGGCCGCATCCGTGCGCTCGGAAGCCCCATTCGCGGCGGCGAAGCGTTTCACACCGGCTGCATCCCGTTCTATAAGCATTTCCAGACCGCGGTGAAATCCTGCTCCCAGGGCGGCGTTCGCGGCGGCGCGGCGACCCTCTTCTACCCGATGTGGCATCTGGAAGTGGAAAGCCTGCTGGTGCTGAAAAACAACCGCGGCACCGAAGCGAACCGCGTGCGCCACATGGACTACGGCGTGCAGATCAACAAGCTGATGTACCAGCGTCTGCTGAAAGGCGAAGATATCACCCTCTTCAGCCCGTCTGACGTGCCCGGCCTGTACGATGCGTTCTTCGCCGATCAGGACGAATTCGAGCGTCTGTACACCAAATATGAGCAGGACGAGAGCATCCGCAAACAGCGCATTAAAGCGTCTGAGCTGTTCTCCCTGATGATGCAGGAGCGCGCTTCCACTGGCCGTATCTACATCCAGAACGTGGATCACTGTAACACCCACAGCCCGTTCGACCCGGTCGTCGCGCCGGTGCGCCAGTCCAACCTGTGCCTGGAGATAGCCCTGCCGACCAAACCGCTGGAAGACGTTAACGACGAAAACGGCGAAATCGCGCTCTGCACCCTCTCCGCCTTCAACCTGGGCGCTATCGAGAACCTGGACGAGCTGGAAGAGCTGGCTATCCTCGCGGTGCGTGCGCTTGACGCTCTGCTGGATTATCAGGATTACCCGATCCCGGCGGCGAAGCGCGGCGCAATGGGCCGTCGTACCCTCGGCATCGGCGTGATTAACTTCGCGTACTACCTGGCGAAGCACGGCGTACGTTACTCCGACGGCAGCGCCAACAACCTGACGCACAAAACGTTTGAAGCCATTCAGTACTACCTGCTGAAAGCCTCCAACGAGCTGGCGAAAGAGCAAGGCGCGTGCCCGTGGTTCAATGAAACCACCTACAGCAAAGGCATCCTGCCTGTCGACACCTACAAGAAAGACCTGGATGCGATTGCAAACGAGCCGCTGCACTACGACTGGGAAAGCCTGCGCGAATCCATTAAAACGCACGGTCTGCGTAACTCCACGCTGTCCGCGCTGATGCCGTCCGAGACCTCGTCGCAGATCTCCAACGCCACCAACGGCATTGAGCCGCCGCGCGGCCACATCAGCATTAAAGCGTCGAAAGACGGCATTCTGCGTCAGGTTGTGCCGGACTACGAACAGCTGAAAGATCAGTATGAGCTGCTGTGGGAAATGCCGGGTAACGACGGTTATCTGCAACTGGTGGGCATCATGCAGAAATTTATCGACCAGTCGATTTCTGCGAACACCAACTACGATCCGACGCGCTTCCCGTCAGGCAAAGTGCCGATGCAGCAGTTGCTCAAAGACCTGCTGACCGCGTATAAGCTCGGCGTGAAGACGCTGTACTATCAGAACACTCGCGACGGCGCGGAAGACGCCCAGGATGACCTGGCGCCATCCATTCAGGATGACGGCTGCGAAAGCGGCGCATGTAAGATTTAAACGCAGGGCGGGGAAACCCGCCCTCTTGTTGTTAAGGCGGCAGGAGGCGCATTGCCTGCCTGCCCTGGGAAATAATCGCAACAGTCATCTGTAAGGCGGGGAAGCGAAGCGCCACCCGCCGTTAACAACCGATATTGTTTGCAGACAGGATTTACGTCATGGCCTACACCACATTTTCACAGACGAAAAACGACCAGCTTCTTGAACCCATGTTCTTTGGCCAACCGGTCAACGTGGCGCGTTACGATCAGCAAAAATATGAAATTTTCGAAAAGCTTATCGAAAAACAGCTGTCGTTTTTCTGGCGCCCTGAAGAAGTGGACGTTTCCCGCGACCGCATCGATTTCCAGGCGCTGCCAGAGCATGAAAAACACATTTTCATCAGCAACCTGAAATACCAGACGCTGCTCGACTCCATCCAGGGCCGTAGCCCGAACGTGGCGCTGCTGCCGCTGATCTCCATCCCGGAGCTGGAAACCTGGGTGGAAACCTGGGCGTTTTCCGAGACCATCCACTCGCGCTCTTACACCCATATCATCCGCAATATCGTCAACGATCCGGCGGTGGTGTTTGACGACATTGTTACTAACGAGCAGATCTTAAAGCGCGCCGAAGGCATCTCGCACTACTACGACGACCTGATCGAGATGACCAGCTACTGGCATCTGCTGGGCGAAGGAACCCACAGCGTCAACGGCAAAACCGTGACCGTGAATCTGCATGAGCTTAAGAAAAAGCTCTACCTGTGCCTGATGAGCGTCAATGCGCTGGAAGCGATCCGCTTCTACGTCAGCTTCGCCTGCTCCTTCGCCTTCGCCGAGCGCGAGCTGATGGAAGGCAATGCCAAAATTATCCGTCTTATCGCCCGTGACGAAGCGCTGCACCTTACCGGCACTCAGCATATGCTGAACCTGATGCGCAGCGGCGAGGACGATCCGGAAATGGCTGTGATCGCCGAAGAGTGCAAACAGGAGTGCTATGACCTGTTCGTGCTGGCCGCGCAGCAGGAGAAAGAGTGGGCGGAATACCTGTTCCAGGGCGGTTCGATGATCGGTCTGAACAAAGACATTCTGTGCCAGTACGTCGAGTACATCACCAACATCCGTATGCAGGCGGTGGGCCTGGATCTGCCGTTCAAGACCCGCTCCAACCCAATCCCGTGGATCAACACCTGGCTTGTGTCTGATAACGTGCAGGTGGCGCCGCAGGAAGTGGAAGTGAGCTCTTATCTGGTCGGCCAGATCGATTCAGAAATCGACCACGACGATCTGAGCAGCTTCCAGCTCTGATATGGGTCGTATTACGCTTCGCGTGACGGGCACCGAGCTGTTGTGCCCGGACGAACATCCTTCTCTGCTGGTGGCGCTGGAGTCACACGCGGTGACGGTAGAATACCAGTGCCGCGAGGGCTATTGCGGTTCCTGTCGGTGCAAGCTGGTCGCAGGCCAGGTGCAGTGGCTGACCAAACCGCTGGCGTTTATTCAGGAAGGCGAGATATTACCCTGCTGCTGTAAACCGCAGGGCGATATCGAGATTGAAATGTAGTGGCATCAGGTGGCGCAGCGCCTGGCCGGCCTGGATTACCGGGTGTTTTCAATAATGCAGGCCGGGTAAGGCGCAAGCCGCCTCCATCGTGATGGACGGGCCTGTGACGCATCGCCCGCCCCTTACCCGTTCTGACCTCACCTCGCTTTTAAAAATTGCACCGCTTTATCCGGGAAATCGGTAAACAGCCCGTCCACCTCCGCCTTGTGATACAACACGTCATAAAGCTGATTGACGTCCGTGGCGTAATCCGGTAACTGGTCGGCGCGCACCGTATACGGGTGCACCTGCAAATGGCTGTCGTGCGCCTCTTTTGCCATCGCGGTCAGCGTCACCTTCTCTTTCGTCGAGCCTTCCGCCACCAGCATATGGTAATCCGGCCCGATACCGTCGGCGTACTGGGCTATCTGCTTCATCGCGCCCGGCTTAAACATCCAGTCGTAGCTGTAGTTTACCCATTTGCCGTCCGGCTGCTTCTGCTGGGTTTCGTTCCAGTCGCTGTAGGCGATAAGCTGCACCAGCTTCAGATCCATCTTAAGCTTCGGCTCCAGCTCGTTCTTAATACGCTTAAGCTCAATGGCGTCAAAACATTGCAAGTAAACCTTATCCTGCTTCGTGGTGTAGCCATATTTTTTCAGAGTATCGAGGGTCTTCGCAGCGATGTCTTTCCCTTCCTGATGATGGAACCACGGCGCTTTGATCTCCGGGTAGATGCCGATGTTTTTGCCGGTAGCGTGGTTCAGCCCCTGCACAAACTCGATCTCTTCTTCAAAAGTATGCACCCGGAAATCCGATTTACCCATCGGGAAACGGCCCGGGAACGTCTGTACTTTTTTGCCGTTGTCCAGCTCAAAGCCTTCGGTAAACCGGAGCGATTTAATCTCCGCAAGCGTAAAGTCGATGGCGTAGTAACGGCCATCTTTGCGCGCGCGATCGGGGAACCGCTCGGCGACATCGGTCACGCGATCCAGATAGTGATCGTGAAGCACCACCAGCTGGTCGTCTTTGGTCATCACCAAATCCTGTTCCAGATAATCGGCGCCCTGCGCGTAGGCCATCGCTTTAGCGGGCAGCGTATGCTCAGGCAGATACCCGCTGGCGCCGCGATGGGCGATAACCAGCTTATCCGCCGCCAGCGCGCCTGCCGACATCACGCCTATCGCCAGCGCCGCCAGCGTCATTTTCAGTGTCATCGGTGCTCCTTATCCGCGTTTCGCCTGCATGTCGTGGTGATGCTTATGCTCACCCACCATCACGATAATCAACAGCAAGACCGCCAGAATGCTGCCGCCGATCATCACCATAAAGCCGCCGTCCCAGCCGAAGAAATCGACGGTGTAACCAACGATGGCGCTCGCCGCGACGGAACCGCCAAGATAGCCGAACAACCCGGTAAAGCCCGCCGCGGTGCCCGCCGCCTTTTTCGGCGCCAGCTCCAGCGCATGCAGGCCAATCAGCATCACCGGGCCGTAAATCAGAAAGCCGATAATAATCATGCACGCCATGTCGACATGCGGGTTGCCCGGCGGGTTGAGCCAGTAAACGATCGTGGCGATGGTCACCAGGGTCATAAAGAACACGCCGGTCGCGCCGCGGTTGCCGCGGAACACTTTGTCCGACATCCAGCCGCAAATCAGCGTGCCGGGGATGCCCGCGTATTCATAGAAGAAATAGGCCCAGGAGGATTTATCCAGCGCGAAATGCTTTACCTCTTTTAAATAGGTCGGCGACCAGTCGAGAATGCCGTAGCGCAGCAGGTACACAAACACGTTGGCGATGGCGATGTACCACAGCAGCTTATTGGGCAGCACATACTGCATGAAAATCTGCTTCGCGGTCAGCTCTTCTTCGTGCTTCTCGTTATAGTCATCCGGATAGTCATTTTTATACGCTTCGATCGGCGGCAGGCCGCAGGATTGCGGCGTATCGCGCATCAGGGCAAAGGCGATAACCGCCACAAGAATTGCGCCGAAGGCGGGCATATACAGCGCGGCGTGCCAGTCGTTAAACCACGCCATGCCGAGCAGAAACAGCAGCGGCGGAATGCCGCCGCCCACGTTATGGGCGCAGTTCCACACCGAAACAATACCGCCGCGCTCTTTCTGCGACCACCAGTGCACCATGGTGCGCCCGCAAGGGGGCCATCCCATGCCCTGGAACCAGCCGCACAGGAACAGCAGTACAAACATCACCATGATGCTGGAGGTCGCCCACGGCACGAAGCCCATAAACAGCATCACCGATGCCGCAAGGATCAGCCCTGCCGGCAGAAAGACGCGCGGATTCGAGCGGTCGGAGACCGAACCCATAATGAATTTCGAGAATCCGTAAGCGATGGAAATGCCAGACAGCGCAAATCCCAGATCGCCGCGCGAAAAGCCCTGCTCCACCAGATACGGCATCGCCAGCGCAAAGTTTTTACGCACCAGATAGTAAGCGGCATAGCCGAAGAAAATTCCCATAAAAATCTGCCAGCGCAGGCGACGATAGTGCGGATCTATCTCGCCCTCAGGCAGCCTTGCGCGATGCGGGGCGGGTTTAAAAATACTTAACATCACTGTCTCCTGCTTATTAGGTATCAAACTATTCGTTTTGTTTATGTTTCCTTAGCGAGCGTGATAGTAGGTAAAAAGGATTATTTATGCTGTGAAACATCGCACAAATTGTTACAGATTTATGACAATCGAACACAAAGGCGCATTTTTACACGCTGTCTTTTTCGGTTTATGCGCGTTTTCTTTCGTTTAGGGTCAAAATAGCAGAAATATGCACCAGGCAGGTGCAGAAGCGTTAATCAGACAGGGGCCGTCAGGCAGCGGAAACCAGAGGCAGAGAAGACAAAAAGTACGCGGGCGCGCGGCGCTGTCGCCCGCGCCCGCCGTAGGGTCAGACGTTTAGCGTTTCGACCACCTGCACCCAGCCCTGGCTTGCAGTCACGTCTTTGCCGTTCAACCAGCGGCGCACCAGCGTCAGCGCCATCATCGCGCAAATCTCCTGGCGGATACGCCGCGCATAGCGACTGGCGTTAAAGCGCAGGCGCACGGCCTGTGTGCCCTGCGGCGTGGTCAGGGCAATATTGAGCTCATCGTCTTCAAAGCTTGCGATACTCAGCGCTAAATCCGCGAGATGGCGGCGGCGGCGATCTCCATTCCAGTGCGCGGTCTGCGCCAGCGTCTCGACCTGCGCGGGCAGCACTTCGCTCGCCAGCAGCGGCGCGTCGGCCTCACTGAGTTGCAGCGCCAGCAGGCCCGCGGTGAACTGCTCGCTCAGGGTAATGCTGAGCTGCTGTTCACGCAGGCAGCGGGCAATCTGCATCGGCAGCGTTTCTGTCCCTTCAAAAATCAGGCTGTCGCCCGCCACTTCACGCACGGTCGGCCAGATAGCCTCCATCTCAGCACGGCGAGAAGCCGGCCCGGTGAGCTTAAGCTCGATAATCGGCGTTGAGGAGCGATAGCCCATCACCACCTCCGGCGGCAGCGTCAGGGTATCGAGCTGTGCGGCGAGATCGCTTTCGGAGCGCCCGAACGTGGTCAGACGCAGACAGAGCGGCGGCTCGGGGAAGGTAAAGCGCGCACGCAGGCGTGGCAGGATCTCATGCTCCACCATCCGTTTAAATTCTGATGGTACGCCGGGGGTGAAGAAAATCAGACAGCGGTTGAGTTTAATGGCGAACCCGCAGGCGGTGCCGACCGGGTTGTCTATCATTTCGCTGCCCGCCGGCAGCAGCGCCTGTTTGCGGTTGCTCGGCGCCATCGCCCGACCGCGCTCCGTGAAAAACCGCTCCATTGTCGCCAGCCAGCCTTCGTGCAGTTCAAGCTCCACGCCCAACGCACGCGCCGCCGCTTCGGCGCTCAGATCGTCGCTGGTCGGCCCCAGGCCACCGTTAACAATGAGGATATCGGCGTGTTGGCTGCGCTCGGTCAGCGCCGCCACCAGCGATTCCAGGCTGTCGCCCACGGTATTGCGCCGGGTTAACGGCAATCCCTGATCAAAAAACAGCGAGGCCAGCCAGGCGGCGTTCGTATCGACAATCTGACCATGCAGCACTTCGTCGCCGGTCGAGAGCATTTCTGTCTGTAGCATTATTTTCTCCGCATGAAGGGAAGGCTTTACTATAGCGCGCAGAGAAAGGAAGGAGGAAAAAAACAGGCGCAGCGGTGGCCGCGCCCGGAAAATCAGAAGCCTGCGCTCACGCCGAGGTACGGGCCGTCAGCCACTTTGCTGTCGCGATCGCCATCTTTACCGGTCATGTTGATATAGCGGTAACCGGCTTCAATGCTGAGAGGACGGAACAGAGAGAAACGCGCGCCCGCGCTCGCTTCCTGGTAATCATTCACGCCGCTGGAGAGCGAATCCGGCGAGTAGTAGTAGTCGCCAAACAGGGAGAAACGCTGCCCGATATCCCAGCGCACGCCGCCGCCGACAGCCGCCGCGTAGCCTTCATCCCCTTCGTTCGGGTTCAGGTAAATCGCCTTGACGCCCGGCGTGACCATAAACGGCCCCAGCGGCATGTTGAAGCCCAGGCCGACGCCGACGATATCGCCGTGATCGTCGTTATGCGCCCAGTTGCCGGTCAGTTGCAGGCCGCTGCTTTCGGTGCCGAAACCTGCGCCCATGTTGGTGTAATGCTCGCCCACCGAGCCGTTAACGCTAATAGCGCTGGCCTGCGTGGCGGCCAGCAGCAGGCTGGCCATCGCTAAACGAAATATGTTTTTCATTCCATGTATCTCAAAAAAAAGAAAAAAGGACCCTGTAAACGCAACGCGGCATTGTACCTGTATCCGGTCTGCAATCAACGTGGCGCGGCCCGCGCGCCGCAATGAGAGGGTAAAAAAGAGAAAACATCTATGCCGAAAAGCATTAAACGCCGCTTTGGCCGGGCGGCGCGCGATGAAGCGGCAACCGCACGCGGACCAGCAATCCGCCGAGCCTGTCGCCGTTGAGCAGTTCCGCGCGGGTACGGTGCCAGCGAGCGATATCATTCACCAGCGCCAGCCCAAGCCCGGCGCCGGGATGCATGCCAGCGTTATCGAGACGGCGAAACGGCGTCAACGCCTGATCGCGCTGGGTCGCGTCGATACCGGGCCCGCTGTCTTCCACTTCAAGCATCGCCTCACCTGCCGCGACGCGCACGCGTACCGTCACCACGCCGTCCGCTGGCGTATATTTCAGCGCGTTATCGAGCAGATTGGCGCACAGCTCCGCCAGCAACAGCGGCTCCGCCAGCACATATACCGGCCCCTCTTCGCCTTCGTACCCCAGATCTACCGGTTTGCTGCGCGCCTGCGGCAGACGCGAGAAGCAGCTTTCACGCGCGGTCGCCACCAGATCGACTTCACAGTGCGCGCGCGTCTCGCCGGGCTCTGGGCGGCGCAGCGTCGCCAGTTGCAACAGGCGTTCGGTCAGGTCAACGGTCTGATCGAGCGTCGCGCTCATGGCCTGTAAGCTCTCCCGCCACTGGGCCGGATCGTCGCTTGCCAGCGCTACCGCGGCCTGGGTTTTCAGCACGGCAAGCGGCGTTTTTAACTGATGAGAGGCATCAGCGCTGAAGCGCTCCTGACGCGCAATCAGCGCGCGCAGGCGGCTGATATAACGGTTAAAGGCGATAATCAGCAGCCGCGTTTCCGACCACGGCAGCAGATCCGGCAGTGGGGTCAGTTCGCCGGGCGAGCGTCTGACCATCAGGCGCGACAGCTTGCGCATCGGCTTTAATACCCGGCGCAGCAGCAGGCCAGCAAGCAACAGCGTCAACAGCACCAGCCCGCCCTGAGAGAGCGCGGATGAGATAAGCAACTGGCGCGCCAGCAGGTGACGCGACTGCAACGTCTCGGCGACGTAAATCTCCGCCATGCCGTTGATGCCGCCCTCGTTAACCGGCTGTAACAGCCGCGCCACGCGAAGTCGCTGACCCTGATAGGTGGCGTGATAAAACCACGCCAGCGCCGGGTAGAGATCGGTGCGCGCCACGCCGCGCGGCATCGCCGGGAGATCGTCATAGCCGGAGATAACCCGCCCGTGGGTGTCCTGCACTTTGTAATAGAGGCGGTCGTTCATGTTGCGCTCGACGCTGTCGAGCACCACCCAGGGCACATCCGCCTGCAGTTCGCCGTGATGCACATTCAGCCGCTCGGCCACGATACGCGCCGAGGCTAACAGCGTGCGATCATACGCCTGGGTCGCGGCGTTCAGCGCGCTGACATAACTGTTTAACGCGGAAAACGCCCACAGCAACAGAAGCGGCAGGCCGAGAAACAGCAGCAGCTTGCCGAGCAGCGATTCAGGGCGCAACCAGCTCATCGCTGCACTCCAGCACATAGCCCAGCCCGCGCAGCGTGGTGATTTGTACGTTGCTCGCCAGCAGCTTTTTGCGCAGCCGGTGAATATAAATCTCAATACTCTCAGGGCTGACGTCGTCGCTCAGGCTGAACACCTGTTCGAAGAGTTGCTGGCGCGACACCGGACGACGGCGACGGAACATCAGCACGGTGAGCAGCGCATGCTCGCGCGGCGTCAGCGCCAGCGGCTTGCCCTGTAACTCAAAATAGCCCGCGTCGTGGAATATCAGCTCGCCTAAGCGCTGCGCCTCCTGCACCTGTCCTTCGCTGCGTCGCACCAGCGCGCGCAACCGCGCCTCCAGTTCGCTCAGATCAAAGGGCTTCGGCAAATAGTCGTCCGCGCCTTCGTTAAGCCCTTTTACCCGGTCGGCCACGCTTGCGTGGGCGGTGAGCAGCAGCACCGGCACCGCCTGGCCGCGGCGGCGCAGGCGGGCCAGCACCTCCAGCCCGCTCAGACGCGGCATTTCGATATCCAGCACCGCCACGGCGTAATTTTCATTTTGCAGCAGATGGTCCGCCGCCAGCCCGTCGCCAACGCAATCCACGGCAAAGCCGGTATTCGTCAGCGCTTTCTCCAGCCAGTGAGCCAGCTCACGGTTATCTTCGGCAAGTAAGAGACGCATGTCACATCCAGTAAAGTTTCTGTCGCGATGAAAGGAAACTGAAAGGCTTTAGTTTTAACAATCATGCAACCGACACGCTACAAAGCAGTTCACATAATCAGAAACATCACGGCAGTCATGCATGAGGATGAAAATGAAAACATCGCTTCTCTCTACCCTGTTAGCAACGTCTCTGGCTTTCACCTTTGCCCCTGCGCACGCCGCAGAAGCCCCGTCGCGCCCGGAATGTATCGCGCCCGCGAAGCCCGGCGGCGGGTTTGATTTAACCTGCAAACTCATTCAGGTGAGCCTGCAGGAGACCGGCGCGCTGGAAAAACCGATGCGCGTCACTTACATGCCCGGCGGCGTCGGTGCGGTAGCTTATAACGCTATCGTCGCCCAGCGCCCCGGTGAGCCGGGCACGGTGGTGGCCTTCTCCGGCGGCTCGCTGCTGAACCTTTCGCAGGGCAAATTTGGCCGTTACAACGTTGACGACGTACGCTGGCTCGCAAGCGTCGGCACCGACTACGGGATGATTGCGGTGCGCGCCGACTCGCCCTGGAAAACGCTCGGCGACCTGATGAAAGCGCTGGAGAAAGATCCCAACAGCGTCGTGTTTGGCGCGGGCGCGTCCATCGGCAGCCAGGACTGGATGAAAACCGCGCTGCTGGCCCAGAAGGCAGGCGTGGATCCGCACAAAATGCGCTACGTGGCGTTTGAAGGCGGCGGCGAGCCGGTGACCGCGCTGATGGGGCACCACGTACAGGCGGTGTCGGGCGATCTGAGCGAAATGGTGCCCTACCTTACCGGCAATAAACTGCGCGTGCTGGCAGTCTTCGCCAATGAACGTCTGCCGGGCCAGCTCGCCCAGGTGCCGACGGCCAAAGAGCAAGGCTACGACCTGGTGTGGCCCATTATTCGCGGTTTCTACGTCGGCCCGAAAGTCAGCGACGCTGATTATCAGTGGTGGGTGCAGGCCTTCGAAAAACTCCAGCAAACTGAAGAATTCAAAAAGCAGCGCGACCTGCGCGGCCTGTTTGAGTTCAACATGACGGGCAAAGCGCTGGATGAATATGTGAAAAACCAGGTCAACGACTATCGCGAAAAAGCCAAAGCCTTTGGCCTTGCGAAATAGCGAAGGAGGCTGTGATGAGCGATCGTATTTTTGCCGGGATCTGGCTGCTGCTTTGCGTAGGTGGGCTGTTTGTCGCCTGGCAGATCCACAGCGAGTACGCCTATGAACCGGTCGGGCCGCGCCCGTTTCCGGTGGGCATTATCGCCCTGATGCTGCTCTGTTCGGCGCTGCTGCTGTTGCGCCGCCCCGATGTGGTGGAGTGGCCGCATAACGCCGTGCTGCAACGACTGGTGGCGATGGTCATTATCCTGCTGCTGTATGCCTGGGGCTTTGAGTGGCTGGGTTTTCCGCTCGCAACCGCGCTGCTGACGGCGGTGATAGGCATGCTGTTCGGCGCGCGGCTTCCGGCGGCACTGGCCTCCGGCGTGGTGATGGGCGGCGCGCTCTGGTTCGCTTTTGACAGGCTGCTTGACGTGACGCTGCCTCTCGGGGCCTGGCTTAATTAACGGGGGCTTTTATGGATACCTGGCTTTATCTTTCACAGGGCTTCGCCGTCGCGCTGACGCCCACCAATCTGCTGATCGCGCTTATCGGCTGCTTTGTCGGTACCATTGTCGGGCTGCTGCCGGGCCTCGGGCCGATTAACGGCGTCGCTATTTTGCTGCCGCTGGCTTTCGCCATTCATCTGCCGGCGGAGTCGGCGCTGATCCTGCTCGCGACCGTTTACATCGGCTGTGAATATGGCGGGCGTATCTCGTCGATTCTGCTCAACGTGCCAGGGGACGCCGCCGCGATCATGACCGCGCTGGATGGTTATCCGATGGCGCAGCAGGGACGCGGCGGCGTGGCGCTGTCAATCTCCGCGGTCAGCTCGTTTGTGGGCTCCTTCATCGCGATTTTCGGCATTATTCTGTTCGCGCCGGTGCTCGCCGAGTGGTCGCTGGCGTTCGGCCCGGCGGAATATTTCGCGCTGATGGTGTTCGCTATCGCCTGTCTCGGCAGCATGATGGCGCAAAACCCACTGAAATCGTTCCTGGCGGCGCTGATTGGTCTCGGTCTTGCGACGGTGGGCGTTGACGCCAATACCGGCGTCTACCGCTTCACCTTTGACAGCGTGCATCTCTCGGACGGCGTGCAGTTTATCGTGGTGGTGATTGGCCTGTTCTCGGTGTCCGAGATCCTGCTGATGCTGGAGAGCACCAGCAGCGGCCAGACGCTGGTACGTAAAACCGGGCGTATGCTGTTTAACGCCAAAGAGGCCGCCGCCTGTACCGGCGCGACGCTGCGCTCGTCCGTGATCGGCTTTTTTGTCGGCATTCTGCCCGGCGCAGGCGCGACGATCGCGAGCGCCATCACTTATATGACCGAGAAAAAACTCGGCGATAAAGACGGTTCATTTGGTAAGGGCGATATTCGCGGCGTGGCGGCGCCGGAGGCGGCGAACAACGCCTCGGCCTGCGGCTCGTTTATCCCGATGCTGACGCTGGGCGTGCCGGGCTCCGGCACCACGGCGGTGATGATGGGCGCGCTGACGCTCTATAACATCACGCCGGGGCCGGCGATGTTTACCGAACAGCCGGATATCGTCTGGGGGCTTATCGCCGCGCTGCTTATCGCAAACGTCATGCTGCTTATCATGAACATCCCGCTGATCGGCCTGTTCACCCGCATGCTGACGATTCCGCTGTGGTTCCTGGTGCCCGCCATTGCGGCGGTCTCGGCGGTAGGCGTGTACGCGGTGCACAGCACCACCTTCGATCTGCTGCTGATGGTGGCCCTCGGCGTGCTGGGCTATATTCTGCGCAAAATGCACTTCCCGATGTCGCCGCTCATTCTGGGCTTCGTGCTGGGCGAGATGCTGGAGCAGAACCTGCGACGCGCGCTCTCGATAAGCAACGGCGAGCTGGGGATCCTCTGGCAGAGCGGCGTGACCAAAACCCTGCTGATGATGGCGATACTGGTAATTGCCGTCCCGCCGGTCGTGAAGCGACTGCGCAGACGCCAGCTAAAAACACAGACCGATCTTCCCTCCTGATGTAATACCTCGCGGGCGGCAACCTACCGCCGCCCGCGATGGCAGAGATTGTATTTTTGCCGCATCTGCCTGATAGTTATCGTTTTCACTTTCTGGTTACCGTTATGACCGCCGCATCATCCCGTTCGGGGTTAATCGTCGCAGCGCTGGCGCTGCTCCTCACCCTTGTTTACACCGGTATCAGCGCAGGCGACAAACTCACCTGGCTGATGGAAGTGACGCCGGTCATTATCATCGTTCCGCTTTTGCTGGCGACGCACGCGCGCTATCCGTTAACGCCGCTGCTTTATGTGCTGATTTTCTTCCATGCCATCATTTTGATGGTCGGCGGTATGTACACCTACGCGAAAGTGCCTGTCGGTTTTGACGTTCAGGCGTGGCTGGATTTGAGCCGCAACCCGTACGACAAGCTGGGACATTTTTTTCAGGGGCTGGTGCCAGCGCTTGCGGCGCGGGAAATTTTGCTGCGCGGCGGCTACGTTCACGGGCGTAAAATGCTCGCCTTCGTGGTCTGCTGTATTGCGCTGGCGATTAGCGCGGTTTACGAGTTAATCGAATGGTGGTCGGCGCTGGCGCTGGGACAAGGCGCGGATGACTTTCTCGGCACCCAGGGCGACCCGTGGGATACCCAGTCGGATATGTTTTGCGCCTTGCTCGGCGCGCTGACCACGGTTTTCGCGCTGGGCCGCTGGCATACGAAGCAGTTACTGAACGTCCAGCGTACCTGACTCAGTAACGGCCTGCTGGTTTACCCAGTCACGTAGCGCCCGGCGGGAAATTTTAATGCCGCCGGTTTTCAGCGTCTCAGGCAGCCGCAGCCAGCGCACCGGCTGCTGAAATCGCGCCAGTTTATCGGCGCACCAGCCGGCCAGCATGGACGGGTCGCACGCTTCGCCACACTCCACGACCGCCACCGGGCGCTGGCCATACTCCGCATCATCCTGCGGCACAATAAACACTTGCTCAACCGACGGATGCGCGCTGATAACCCGCTCCACTTCCTCCGGCTGAACACCTTCTGCGCCGCAAAAAAAGAGGTTGTCTTTTCTTCCAAGCAGAGTCAGCCTGCCGTCGTCGATGCGACCGCAATCGCGGGTGGCGAACCACCCCTGGTCATTGGTCAGCGGGATCATTTTTCCGTCGCGCCAGTAACCTGCGGCCATGCTGTCCGCGCGCAGCCAGACTTCACCCTCGACTATTTGCAGCTCGCGCCCCGGCAGAGGCCGCCCGACATCCGCGAGGCCATCCGCCTCTTTGGCGCATACCGTGGAGGCAAACTCGGTCAGTCCGTAGCCGCACCAGCAGCGGATACCGCGCTGGCGGGCCTGTTCGGTGAGTTCAACCGGGATCGCCGCGCCGCCCAGCAGCACCGCCCTGAGCGACACGTCAACACCACTATTGAGCAGACGCCAGAGCTGGGTCGGCACCAGGGAGGCATGCGTGCAGCCGCGTAAGGCCTGATCCAGCGGCTGCTTGTCGCGTACCGTCAGGCTTGCGCCAGCAGAGAGCCAGCGCCAGAGAATGCCCTGGCCGGAAACGTGAAACAGCGGCAGCGAGAGCAGCCAGTCGTCCTGCGGGGCAAAAGGGATCGTCGCGAGTACCCCTTCCGCGCTGGCAAGATGCGCGTGAAAAGTATGCACTGCCGCTTTCGGCAGCCCCGTCGACCCCGAGGTCAGCGTCATGGAAGCGAGACGACGGTCGTGCCAGGGCGCCGCGTGTTCGCCCAGTCCTGGCTGCAACGACAGAGGATTAAGCCGCACCGGCAGCTCGCCGCCGTTCAGCACCAGCGCATGGCGCAGGCTCAGCGTGGGCAGCAGTTCAGCCAGCAAAGGCGCAGGCAGTTGCGGATTCAGCGGCAGGACGCGCGCGCCGCACTGCAAGAGAGCAAGCCACGCCAGCAAAGCGTCGGGCTGATTATTAGCGCGCAGCAGCACGCCGTCGCCTTCGCGAACGCCCTGGGCGTGAAGCCCCGCAGCCTGCGCATCGATACGCGCGCAGAGTTCACGCCAGCTTAGCCGCCACGCGTTCAGGCGCAGCGCCTGCGCGTCCGCTCTCCGCTGCCGCCAGTGCCGCCAGGGCCAGTCGCTAAAGGTCACAGCAGCGGCTCCAGCGCATCCACGGACAGGCACGGCAGCGTGCTGTCAGGCCAACGGCGAACCAGCTGGGCGCGCATGAGGCTTAGCGTGTCCAGACCAGGGATCGTCTTAGGCGTCAGCCAGGCGGCTATTCGCGCCAGCTGCGTCAGGCCGAAGCTTGACTCAATGGATGAACTGATGACCGCCGTCAGGCCCAGCGCGTGAGCCTGCGCCACCTGCTGTTGTACTTTTTGCAGGCTGCCGGTCAACGTCGGCTTAATCACTACGGCGCGCAGACCCGGCCCGGCGGCGAACGTAAAATCCGCCTCGCGCAGGCTCTCGTCCCAGGCGATGGCAATCCCGGTTTCGGCGGCAAAAGCGCGCGAGTCGGCGCGGGTTTTGCACGGCTCTTCGATGAATTCGATGCGCGAGCGATACGCCGGATTAACGTATCTGGCGAACTGGCGCGCCTTCAGCGGCGTCCAGGCGCGGTTGGCATCCAGCCGCAGGCGCAAATCCGGGATGCCCTCCAGAAGCAGATTCACTACCATGCCGTCGCGTACGGCTTCATACAGCCCCACTTTCACCTTGGCAACCTTATCGCCGCGCTGCCCGGCGAGGCGCGCGAAAAGTTCATCAGGATCGCCGGTGCACAATGGCGCGACGTGATAGTTCGCCGCCTGCGGCAGCGCGCCGTCAAGCTCCGCCTGCGCGCAGCTCAACCCGAACGCGACGCTGGCAATATCCGGCGGCGGCGGCGCGTTGCCGCGTTCCCACGCCACAAGCCAGTCGCACGTAGCGGACTGCGCGGTATCCAGCGTCTCTTCGCTGAACCCCGGCAGCGGCGCTATCTCGCCCCACCCTTCGCGCCCGTCGTCTGACAGGCGCACCAGCAGGCCATCGCGGGTCTTAAGCCGCCGCTCGCGCAGCACCACGCCCGCATCCATCGGCAGCTGATAACGGTAAAGCTGTGCCGCGCGCATTATGGATTACGCTTGAATTTGCTGAAGTCCGGCTGGCGCTTCTGGTTGAACGCGTTGCGCCCTTCCTGGCCCTCTTCGGTCATGTAGAAAAGCATCGTGGCGTTGCCCGCGAGTTCCTGCAACCCGGCCTGACCGTCGCAGTCGGCGTTGAGCGCCGCTTTGAGGCAGCGCAGCGCCATCGGGCTGTTTTGCAGCATTTCACGACACCAGCGCACCGTTTCACGCTCCAGCTCCGCCAGCGGCACGACGGTATTAACCAGCCCCATATCGAGCGCCTGTTGAGCGTCATACTGGCGGCACAGGAACCAGATTTCGCGGGCCTTTTTCTGTCCGACAATGCGCGCCATATAGGACGCGCCCCAGCCGCCGTCAAAAGAGCCGACTTTCGGGCCGGTCTGGCCGAACATGGCATTTTCTGCCGCGATAGTGAGATCGCACATCATATGCAGCACATGGCCGCCGCCTATCGCGTAGCCCGCCACCATCGCCACCACCGGTTTCGGGCAGGTGCGGATCTGGCGCTGGAAGTCGAGCACGTTGAGATGATGCACGCCGGAGTCGTCCTGATAGCCGCCATAGTCGCCGCGTACTTTCTGATCGCCCCCTGCGCAGAAGGCTTTTTCGCCTTCGCCGGTGAGGATAATGACGCCGATGTTGTCGTCGTAGCGCGCGTCGGCCAGCGCCTGGATCATCTCTTTCACCGTCAGCGGGCGAAACGCGTTGCGCACCTGCGGGCGGTTAATCGTGATTTTCGCGATGCCGTCGGTGGATTTCTGGTAGCGGATATCGGTATAGCCTTCTGAGCAGTCGAGCCATTCGACGGGGGCGTAAAGCATCGCTTCATCAGGATAAATCATGGGAGTTCTCCGTAGGGGTTCGCAAAATCGCGTTGAGGCTGCGGGCCGTTGCTTGCGGGTTTTCCCGGTGCGCATTGTGGCCTGCGCCAGTAATCAGATGCAGTGGGATCTGGAGCGTGGCGGCGAGCGCGCGAAACTTCGCGTCACGCTCGCCGCACAGGTAATGAAACGGCACGCGCAGCGCTTGCAGCGGTTCATGCAGCGGCGGCTGACGGCCCGTTGACGTAGCCTCAAGCATGGCGGCAAGCGCGGCAGGATTGTTGCGGGCGCGCAGCGCAATCAGCGCCTGACGCTGCGCGTCCGTGAGCGTGGCGAAAACCGGCTGGCGATACCAGGCGTCCAGGACGGTGGCGAGCGGTTCAGTGCGCAACCGCTGTGCCCAGCGCTGGTCGGCAAGCCAACGCACCTCGCGTTCGTGCGCGTTACATAATCCCGGATGCCCGCCTTCCACCACCAGCCCTCGCAGGCCGCGCGTCTCCCCCTGCGTGGCGTGAAACATCGCTATCCTCCCGCCAAGGGAATAACCCACCAGCCAGTAATTAAGTATGTTGTAACTATTGAGCGTCGCGGTCAGTAATTCGCTGACATGCGCGAAGCCTGACGCCAGACAGCGCGCCGAGCCGCCGTGGCCAGGCAGATCGATAAACAGATGATCGTACTGCGCGCACGCCTCTGCCACCTGCTGCCATTCACGCTGGTCGCCGAGAAAACCGTGCAGCCAGACTACCGCGCCGTGCGAGGCCGCATGCGCAGGCTGAAAGCGCGCCGCCAGGCACATCAGGCGCATACCTGTTGAATAAGCCGCTGAAAAACCTGTGCGCCCGCAGTGTCGGGTACGCGCAGTTCAATGACGGTCGCAACCGGCGAACCCCAGGCGCGCGTCATCGCCTCCTGCAGCGCCGCCAGGCTGTCGGGCGCCTCATAATGGAGCGAAAACAGGGCGGCTGCGGGCGCGAAACTGACGTTTTGCGGCATGCAGTAATACTTTTCCCGCTCGCGGGCCGGCGTCGGGAGCATCGAGAAAATCTGCCCGCCGTTGTTGTTAACGACCATCAACACAAAAGGCGCGGGCGCGTCGCGCAGAAGCGCCAGGGCATTGATGTCATAAAGCGTAGAGAGATCGCCCAGCACCGCAAGCGTTGGCCGCCCGGTGGCGCGCTGTACGCCCGCGGCGGTAGAGATAAGCCCGTCAATGCCACTCGCCCCACGATTGCCATACACCGGATACCCGGCGGGCAGCTGCGCCAGCGCGTCGACCAGCCGCACCGTCAGGCTGTTGCCGAGAAACAACTGGCCGTCATCCGCCAGCAGTTCCGGCAGCCTGTGCGCCACCTGCGCTTCGCCCCATTCGGTGAGTTCGCGCGCCACAATACGCTGTGTTCGCATAGCCAGCCTTTCAAGCGGCTCCGCCCACGGCACGGATGACGTTGTCGGGTGCTGTTCAAGCCAGGCGGGAATATCAGCCACCAGCCGACGCCCGCAGTGGTGCGCCGGATCGAGCCGCCCCGGCAGCGGGTCGACAATCCAGTACTCCTGCGGGCGACATTCACTCTGCCATTGCAGAACGCGCTTGCCGGTAAGGCTGCCGCCGAACTGCACGACAAACTGTACCTGCGCCAGCACGCCGGCGGCATCCGGATGCGCGAGCCAGAGATCGGCGCATGGCAGCGGCTGCCCGGTTTGCGACAGCACATCGCCTATCAGCGGCCAGCCGAGGCGTTGCGCCCATTGCGCTACCGCTGCGCCTTCCTGCGCGTTGAGTCTGCCTGCCAGCACCACGCCGCGCTGTTCGCGCCAGAACGCCCAGTCCGGCTGTACGCTGGCTGCCCGTGCATCTTCGAGGCGCAGCCACGGCGTGGCCCTTTGCCACCATTCGCCGGGCGCGTGTTGCCATTCAAGCCCGGTATCATCCAGCTCGCCGTACAGCGGCTCCGCGAACGGACAATTAATATGCAGCGCGCCCGCCTTCAGTGCGCCCATCTTTTCATCGATAGCGCTGATAAGCCAGGCGGCGGGAATGGCCGGCGTGGGGCGGGGTAAATCAAGGGCGGCGGCAGGATGCGAGGCGAAAATCGCATGCTGGCGAATGGCCTGGTTCGCGCCGCAGTCAATCAGCTCAGGTGGTCGGTCGGCTGTGATCGCCACCAGCTTTTCGCCGGTCAGCCCGGCTTCTATCACCGCCGGGTAGAGATTCGCCACCGCCGTACCGGACGTGACAATCACCGCCACCGGCTCGCCGCTCGCTTTGGCAAGCCCCAGCGCCAGATGACCCAGGCCGCGTTCATCGAAATGCGTATGCAAGGTAAACGCCGGGTTCTGCGCCGCAGCAAGCGTGAGAGGTGTGGAGCGCGAACCGGGCGCAATGCACAGATGGCGCACGCCGTGGCGGCTAAGCGCTTCGAGGATCACTGCGGCCCAGCGGCGGTTGAAGGTGCTTGTCGACATAAGCTTGTCCGGTATCAATTTAGCCGGATTATTATAAAGCGCTGTCGAAATCGAATTTTGATATGGGTCGGGATTGTGGTGCGGTTCAGCCTGTTAAGAGCGTGAGCAGACCCGCCGCTTTGTTCTCAATTTCCTGCCATTCCGGCCCCGCCTGCGAGCCTGCCACCAGCCCGGCGCCCGCGTAAATCCGTATCGTCTCGTCCTGAATCCATGCCGAACGCAGACTGACGCAAAATTCTGTTTTTTCAAGCGAAAGATACCCGGCGGAGCCTGCATACCACTGGCGATTGAAAGGTTCACAGGCGGCGATAAAGCGCTGCGCCGCCTCGCGCGGCAGCCCGGCCACCGCAGCGGTGGGTTGTAACTGGCGCAGACACGCGGTGTCATCAGGCGCGTGGAGCCGCGCGCGAATAACGCGCCTGAGATGCTGTACCCGGCGCAGCCGCACCACCTGCGGCGCCTCGGTATGAATATCATCCGCGATGGGCTTCAGACGCCCGCAGATATCGTCCACCACCAGCGCGTTTTCGCGTTGATTTTTATCATCCGCCAGGAGCCATGCGGCGCGCGCCTGCGCCTGCGCGTCATCCGCGTGATTTTCCACGGTGCCCGCCAGCGCTTCGGTGTCGAGGGTACGCCCTTGCCGCCGCCACAACCGCTCCGGCGTAGAGCCGAGAAACGCTTCGCGCGCGCTGAACGCCAGATAAAAGTGGTAGCAATCGCGGTTAACGCGGCGGCTCGCGGCCATCAGCGCCGCGGCGTCCACCGGCGCGGTAAAACGCAGATCGGTGGCGCGGGCCAGCACCACTTTCGCGAATTCTCCGCGCCCAATGGCCTGTAGCGCCTGCTCCACTATCTGCGCCCACTGGGCCGCGTCGGGCGTGTCGCACCGGCTGACGCGACGCGGCTCGCGCCGGGTTAGCGCCACCGCCGGTTGTAGCGGCGCCATTCTGTCTGTTAACCCCCCAGCCTCGCCATCGCGGCAATGCGTGGCGATAAGCCAGCCGCGATCGCCTTCGCGACGCAGCTCAAGGCACGGGATAAAAAGAGATCCGCGCTGCGGATCAAAGGCGTTTAGCCCCCATGCGCGCAAGTCCGGTTTATCGGCGTGCTGGCGTAAAAAGGTGTCGGCATTCTGAAGCGTGGTGAAGGTGCGCGCCGCACCGAGCGCCGCGGCTTCCTCGTGACCATCGCGCGAGCGCCAGTAGAACTGTGGATACGTGTTTTGCGCGCGCAGCCAGAAGAGAAAATCGACTTCGGCAGGAGAAAATTCAACAGCGTATCGGTAGAGATCAGGGGCATCCGGCACATGCGCCAGCGCCTCTTGCGCCAGCGCCAGCGCGGCGGCGAACGTCCTCACAGGTTCCATTCCTTTTGCGTAAAACCATGCATTCTACGAGGTTTTAGCGGCAAAAAAAATGGCGCACCCGAAAGGATGCGCCTGCGTGCGTTCGACGGAATTAGCGGCGGGCTAACAGCAGGCCCAGCACCAGCCCTGCGGCTGCGCCAATTCCTACGCCCTGCCACGGTTTTTCATGCACATAGTCATCAGCACGATAAACCGCCTGTTTGGCGCGGAAGTAGTAGTTGTCAGACGCAGAGCTGACGCGGTTTTTCACGTCATGCAGCGCCTGCTCGGCGCGCGCTTTCAGTTCAACATATTTTTGATCCGCCGGGTCGCCGGAGGAGCGCAGGATCTCTTCCAGCGTGTCGCTCAGCAGGGTCAGGTCATCGTCTACACGTGTTTCATAAGGTTGTGAAGATAAAGGCATAACTGGTCTCCGTGTTAACAAGTTACCGGTTTGCTAACTATAGACACACTCACGCTTTTTTGCCTGGAAGCGGTTCGCGTCGCATTCCGATGTGCGGGATACCGTCTTCGTCGTAGATGTCTGTCGCAGGTGTAAAGCCAAACTGCGCGTAAAACGCCTGGAGATGCGCCTGCGCGCTCAGGTATAGCGGGCTCTGCGGCCAGTTACGCTCGCAGCTCTCTACGGCGCGTTTCATCAGTTCAACGCCCAGTTTTTCGCCCCGCGCCTGCTCTGAAACGATGACCCGACCTATTGCCACCGGGGCGTCAGGCTCATTACTTTTCAGAATCCTCGCATAAGCGATCAGCTGATTATCACGCAAGGCAAGCAGATGACGGTTTTCGCCCACCAGATCTTCACCATCCACATCCAGATAGGGACAGGTTTGTTCAACCACGAAAACTTCACAGCGTAGCTTCAGCAGCGCGTATAACGTCGGGACATCCAGCTCGGTGTGATGCTTATCCTGCCAGTCGATCATAATGGGCTCCAGAATGTGCGGCGATCCTCGTTATACTAAAAGCTTTCACTAAATCGTGCAGAGTAATTTCCTCATGGAACTGACATTTTTAGGCACCAGCGCCGGGTTGCCCTCTACCACTCGCAACGTGACGGCCATTGTGCTGAATCCGCAAAATAATCAGTCCGGGCTGTGGCTTTTTGACTGCGGCGAGGCCACCCAGCACCAGATGCTGCGCGCCAGCGCCAGCCCTGGCAAGATTGAAAAGATTTTTATCACGCATCTGCACGGCGACCATATCTTCGGGCTGCCGGGCCTGCTGTGTAGCCGCTCAATGGCAGGCTGTGAGACGCCGCTTGAGGTTTACGGCCCGAAAGGCATCGACGAGTTTATCGATACCACGCTGCGCCTGAGCGGCTCCTGGACCAGCTACCCGCTGCATGTGCATGAAATCACCGCAGGCGTTGTGCTTGATGACGCGTCGTTCACCGTTACCGCGTTTGCGCTGACACACCCGGTGGAGTGTTACGGCTACCGGATTGCGGAGCGCGACAGGCCCGGCGCGCTGGACGCCGCGCGCCTCAAAGCGGCAGGCGTTACGCCGGGGCCGCTGTTTCAGCAACTCAAACGCGGCGAGACGGTGACGCTCGCAGACGGGCGCACGCTGTGCGGCGCGGATTATCTGAGCGCGCCGCGCCCCGGCAAAAAAATAGCGATTTTCGGCGATACCGGCCCGACACCGCAGGCGGACGCGCTCGCCCGCGATGTGGATCTGATGGTGCATGAAACCACGCTTGAAGCGGCGATGGCCGAGAAAGCCAACGGGCGCGGGCACTCGACCACGCAGCAGGCGGCAATGCTTGCCAGAGACGCTGGCGCGAAGCGTCTGGTGATGACCCATTTCAGCTCCCGGTACGATGCGGCGGACTGCCAGCGGCTGCTGGCAGAGTGCCAGGCTATTTTTCCGGCGAGCGAACTGGCGGAAGACTTCCTGACCATTGCAGTTTAGCGCCCATAAAAAAACCGCCGATAACCGGCGGTTTTTGTTAGCTCAGGCGTCACGCTTACATCAGCGGTTTCGCCATCTGCACCAGCGTAATCAGCGGTTGCGGCCAGACACCCAGCACCAGTACGAGCAGTGCGGAGATAAGCACCACGACGCCGCCTGCGCTGTAGGCCCAGTTCGACGGCACATCACGGTTAAGCTGCTGCGGTGCGTTGAGGTACAGGCTTACCGCTACGCGCAGGTAGTAGTAGAGACCAATCGCAGAGCCTACGACCACGGCGCCGGTCAGCCACCACAGGTCTGACTGCACACCAACGGCCAGCACGTAGAATTTACCGATAAAGCCGAGCGTCATCGGAATACCCGCGAGCGACAGCATCATCACGGTCATGACCGCTGACAGGATCGGACGGTGCCAGAACAGGCCGCGATAGGAGTAGAGCGAATCCGCGTCCGGACCGCGATACGGGCTGGACATCAGGCTTACCACGCCAAACGCGCCGAGGCTGCTGAACAGATAGCCCGCCAGGTAAACCCCTACGGTTTCCATCGACATTCCGCCGCTTTGAACCCCATCGCCACTCTTCATCGCAATCAGCGCCACCAGCAGGTAACCGAGATGCGAGATAGAGGAGTAACCGAGCAGACGCTTAATGTTGGTCTGCGTCAGCGCCATCAGGTTACCGAAGATGATGGAAGCGAAAGCCAGCACGCCTAATACCACGCGTACCGCCTCGCTCTCGCCCACCGGGGCATAGAGGAACAGACGCATCACCACACCGAAGATAGCGATTTTGCTCGCGGTGGCGAGGAAAGTGGAAACCGGCGCAGGCGCGCCCTGGTAAACGTCCGGCGTCCAGAGATGGAACGGCACCAGCGAGAGCTTAAAGCCGAGACCGACAATCATCAGGCCCAGACCCGCCAGCAGCAGCGGTTCGTGCAGCATGTTATCCGCGAGGCTCTTACCGAGCGCCACGAACGACAGGCTACCGGACTGCGCATAAACCAACGCCATACCGAACAGCAGGAATGACGAGGCGGCGGCAGACAGGATGGTGTATTTGATAGCAGCTTCCAGAGAACGCTTCTGGCGGAAGGCGTAGCCCACCAGGCCAAACAGCGGCAGCGAAATCAGCTCAATACCCAGGAACAGCGAGGCCAGATGGTTAGCGTTCGCCAGCAGAATGCCACCCAGCGCGGCGATGAGCACCAGCAGGTAGAACTCTTCCTTGTTGTCGTTGTAACCCTGCAGCCATGGATAGGCGAAGGTGCAGGTTGCGAGGCTCGCCAGCAGTACCAGCCCGGTATAGAGCATGGCGTAACCATCCACACGCATCAGCGGCGTGACATCCATCGCGCCCGCCTGACCGACGAACCACAGCGACAGCAGCGCGGCGTTAAGCCCGACGACCGACAGCGTGGCATTCAGGAAGTGGTTACGTCGCCACGCAATGGAGAGCATCACAACTACCACCGTCAATCCGACGATCAGCAGCGGTAGCAGCGCGATCAATTGTTGAGTAGTTATTGTCATGGCGAATTACGGCCTTGTAGTTGAAACAGAATCGGTAAACCACTGCTGAATATTGCTCATCGCCGAATGGGATGTATCCAGAATTGGCTGGGGATAGAAGCCCAGCAGTACCAGAAGCACCACCAGCAGCAGGATCATAAACAGCTCGCGCAGCGACAGGCCGCGGATCTCCTGACGCGCCGCGTCGCTCTTCGGCTGACCGAAGTACGCGCGATGCAGCATCGCCAGCGAGTAAACGGAAGCGAACACCAGGCCAAAGGTCGAGATGACGGTAATAACCGGGACCACCTGGAAGCTGCCGAACAGGATCATGAATTCGCCAACAAAGTTACCGGTGCCCGGCATACCGAGCGTCGCCACGGCAAAGAACATCGACAGCGCAGGAAGCCATTTGATTTTGCTCCACAGGCCGCCCATCTGGCGCATATCGCGGGTATGCAGACGCTCATAAAGCTGACCGCACAGAATAAACAGACCCGCCGCGGAAAGGCCGTGAGCGATCATCTGGATAACCGCGCCCTGATACGCAAGCTGGCTACCGGTGTAGATAGCGATCAGCACAAAGCCCATGTGAGAAACGGAGGTGTATGCGATAAGACGCTTGATGTCGTACTGAGTAAAAGCCATCCATGCGCCGTAGAAAATGCCGATGACACCAAGCCACATGGCGATTGGCGCGAACTCAGCGGAGGCGTTCGGGAACAGCGGCAGCGCAAAGCGCAGCAGACCGTAGGCAGCGGTTTTCAGCAGGATGCCTGCCAGGTCGACAGAGCCTGCGGTCGGCGCCTGAGAGTGCGCGTCCGGCAGCCAGCCGTGCAGTGGCACCACCGGCATTTTCACCGCGAACGCGATGAAGAAGCCGAGCATCAGCAGATATTCCACACCGTGAGACATCGGCGTTTTCAGCAGCTGTTCGTAGTTGAACGTCCACTCGCCGGTCGCGTTGTAGTGCACGAACACCAGCGCCAGAATGGCAATCAGCATCACCAGACCGCTCGCCTGGGTATAGATAAAGAACTTGGTGGCCGCCGTGATACGCGTTTTACCGTCCGATGCCTTATGGCCCCACAGGGCAATCAGGAAGTACATCGGCACCAGCATCATTTCCCAGAAGAAGAAGAACAGGAACATGTCGATGGCAAGGAATACGCCGATAACGCCGCCCAGGATCCACATCAGGTTGAGGTGGAAGAAGCCCTGATATTTTTCAATTTCATTCCACGAGCAGAGCACCGCCAGCACGCCAAGCAGGCCGGTCAGTACCACCATCAGCAGCGACAGGCCGTCGATGGCTAAGTGGATGGTGATGCCAAAGCGCGGGATCCAGTCGTGAGTGTACTGGTCCTGCCACTTCGGAAACTCACCGGATTGCGTCAGTGAGTAGCCGCCCTGCAACCAGAGTTGCAGACCGAGCGCCAGCGTCAGCCCCATGGTAATCAGCGCAATCCAGCGCGGCACCTTAACGCCGAAGCGTTCGGTCTGCCAGCACAGGAAGCCGCCGATAAAGGGAATCAGTATTAGCCAGGGTAGTAACATGGCGATATTTGTTCCTTGTTTAAGTCCCGGAGGGACCGATTTTCAACGAATTCGACTACATCCACGTTTGAGTGCGGTTTGCGGTGTCGGGTGGCGCTAACGCTTACCCGACCTGCCGTCTCCCAGGCCCGGTAAGCGCAACGCCACCGGGCAATACCGTCATCTCAAATCAACGCAACACCATCAACAACACCAGCACAACCACCGCACCGATGCTCATTGAGGCCACATACCAGCGCAGATAGCCGTTCTCGCTTAGCAACAGACCACGGCCTGCGTAGCGGGAAAGAATGGCCGGAATGTTCATCAGCGCGTTAAGCGGATCGCGTTGCAGCAGCCAGGCAATACCCAGGAACGGCTTGACGAATACTTTGTCATACAGCCAGTCGAAGCCCCAGGCGTGATACCACCAGGTGCCGAAGAAACGGCCCGGCGCGCTTTTGGCAATGCTACTGACCAGCGTACGCTTGCCAAGCCACAACCAGGCGGCGATCAGAATGCCCGCGATAGCGACCACACCGGAGGTAATTTCCAGCGTCAGAACGCGACCGTGCTCAAGCTCGGTGGTGTCTGGCAGTACGCCCTGCAACGGAGGCACAATCATCGCGCCAACGAAGGTGGACAGTACCAGCAGCACAATCAGCGGCAGGTGGTGGGTAAGTCCCTTCCCTGCGTGAGCGTGAATTTGTTCTTTACCGTGGAATACGATGAAAATCATACGGAAGGTATACAGGGAGGTCATGAACGCACCGACCAGACCCGCCACCATCAGATTGATATGTCCATTCGCCATGGCACCCGCCAGGATTTCGTCCTTACTGAAGAAGCCCGCGGTGATAAGCGGCAGTGCCGCCAGCGCCGCGCCGCCTACCAGGAAGCAGACATACACCAGCGGGATGGACTTACGCAGGCCGCCCATCTTGAAGATGTTCTGCTCGTGGTGGCACGCCAGAATGACGGAGCCGGACGAGAGGAACAGCAGCGCTTTAAAGAACGCGTGGGTCATCAGGTGGAAAATCGCCGCGTCCCACGCCTGAACGCCAAGCGCCAGGAACATGTAGCCAATCTGGCTCATAGTGGAGTAAGCGAGTACGCGTTTGATGTCGGTCTGCACCAGAGCGGCGAAGCCCGCCAGCACCAGCGTGACAGCACCGACGATGCCGACCAGATGCAGCACGTCCGGAGTGAGCAGGAACAGGCCGTGGGTACGCGCGATCAGGTAGACGCCCGCAGTCACCATGGTTGCCGCGTGGATCAGCGCGGAAACCGGAGTCGGGCCTGCCATTGCATCCGCAAGCCAGGTCTGGAGCGGAAGCTGAGCGGATTTACCGACCGCGCCGCCGAGCAGCATCAGCGTCGCCCAGCGCAGCATTTCGTTGCCGTTGGCAAAGTGCTGCGGAGCCAGCTCTACCATTTCGCGGAAGTTAAGGGTGCCCAGCTCGTTGTAGAGAATAAACAGCGCGAACGCGAGGAAGACGTCACCCACACGGGTTACGACAAACGCTTTCATCGCCGCTGCGCCATTCTTCGGATCGGTGTAGTAGAAACCGATCAGCAGATAGGAGCACAGGCCCACGCCTTCCCAGCCGAGGTACATCAACAGAAGGTTATCGGAGAGCACCAGCACGACCATGCTCGCGATAAACAGGTTGGTGTACGCGAAGAAGCGGGAGTAGCCCTCTTCGCCGCGCATATACCAGGACGCGAACATGTGGATCAGGAAACCTACACCCGTGACCACAGAGAGCATGGTCAGCGAAAGGCCATCCAGCACCAGGTTGACGCCGATGTTGAAATCGCCGACGGACATCCAGGTCCACAGCGGCAGCGAGAACGCCTGCTTGCCGTTATTAAAGAAATCAATGCCAGCGTAAGCGGTGACCAGCGCCGCCAGCCCTACTGAGCCCACCCCGACCGTCGCGGCGAGGTTTTCCGACCAGCGTCCGCGGGAGAAGGCGAGCAGTACGTAGCCAATCAATGGCAAAATAATGGTTAATGCGAGCAGGTTCATCCACGCATCTCACTTACTGAATCGATATTCAGGTTCTGGCGACGACGATGGAGTTGCAGCAACAGCGCGAGACCAATACTCGCTTCCGCCGCAGCTAAGCTAATCGCCAGGATATACATTATCTGGCCGTCGGTCTGGCCCCAGTAGCTGCCCGCGACCACGAAGGCGAGCGCGGCGGCGTTAATCATGATTTCCAGCCCAATCAGCATAAACAGCAGGTTGCGGCGGATAACCAGACCGGTCAGGCCCAGGACGAACAGAATAGCCGCCAGGATCAGTCCATGTTGTAACGGGATCATGCGCGCTCCTCCGTTTTTCTTTTCGACGCGTCCGACGGAGCCCCGCCGCGCACGCTCACCACATCGCCCGCTTTCTCTTCACGGCCAAGATGGAAGGCGACGACCAGGCCCGCCAGCAGCAGCATGGAAGCGAGTTCCACCGCCAGTACGTACGTCTGGAACAGGTCTTTACCGACGGCTTTCGCGCTAATCGGGTTGCCTTCGATGCCTTGATCGTTAACGCCCAGAATGGCGTAGACAACCACCACCAGCAGAACCGCAGAGAGAATGCCAGGGCCAATCCAGATCTGCGGTTTGAGCCATTCGCGCTCCTGACGCACCACGGAATCCCCGAGATTGAGCATCATGACCACGAACACGAAGAGCACCATAATGGCGCCTGCGTAGACGATGATTTCCAGCGCACCGGCGAAATACGCGCCCAGCGAGAAAAAGACGCCCGCGATCGCCAGCAGCGAAATAATCAGGTACAGCAGCGCGTGTACCGGATTACTGTGGGTGATCACCCGGGCGGTGGTCAGGACCGCCACAAGGGCGCAGATATAAAAAGCGAATTCCATTCCTGACTCCTTAAGGTAACAGGCCTTTGACGTCGATAGGTTTGGCTTCGTTTTCCGCCTCGCCCTTATCTTTGCCGTCGATTGCCATACCCGCCATCCGGTAGAAGTTATATTCCGGGTATTTACCCGGACCGGAGATCAGCAGGTCCTCTTTTTCATACACCAGATCCTGGCGCTTAAACTCGCCCAGCTCGAAATCCGGCGTCAGCTGGATTGCGGTTGTCGGACAGGCCTCTTCGCACATCCCGCAGAAAATGCAGCGCGAGAAGTTAATGCGGAAGAATTCCGGATACCAGCGGCCGTCTTTGGTCTCTGCTTTTTGCAGAGAGATACAGCCCACCGGACAGGCAACCGCGCACAGGTTACAGGCCACGCAGCGCTCCTGGCCGTCCGGATCGCGCGTCAGCACAATACGGCCACGGTAGCGCGGCGGCAGATAAACCGGCTCTTCCGGATACATGCGCGTTTCGCGTTTGGAAAACGCGTGCAGGCCAATCATCCAGATACTGCGTAGTTGGGTGCCGAAACCAACCACTAATTCTTTCAATGTCATGGTTTTCCCACCCCTTATGCTGCTGTCTGCCAGAGAATGACAGCCGCGGTTACCAGCAAGTTGATAAGCGTCAGCGGCAGGCACACTTTCCAGCCGAAGGACATTACCTGGTCATAACGAGGACGCGGTAATGCGGCGCGAATCAAAATAAACATCATCATGAAGAACGCGGTTTTCAGCGCGAACCAGATGAAAGGCGGTAACCAGGGACCTTGCCAGCCGCCGAAAAACAGCGTCACGATAAGCGCGGAAACCGTCACAATCCCGATATATTCCCCCACGAAGAACAGACCGAACTTCATGCCGGAATATTCGATGTGGTAACCGTCAGCCAGCTCCTGCTCGGCTTCCGGCTGGTCAAACGGGTGACGGTGACACACCGCAACGCCCGCGATAGCGAAAGTCACAAAGCCGAAGAACTGCGGAATAACGTTCCAGATATCCGCCTGGTTATTGACGATATCGGTCATGTTAAAGGAGCCCGCCTGCGCGACGACACCCATCAGGGAGAGCCCGAGGAACACTTCATAGCTCAGCGTCTGCGCGGAGGCGCGCATGGCGCCCAGCAGAGAGTATTTATTGTTGCTCGACCAGCCCGCAAACAGAACCGCATACACGCCAAGCCCGGCCATCATAAGGAAGAACAGGATCCCGATGTTGAGATCCGCCACCACCCAGGTGGGGCTCACCGGTACGATGGCGAAGGCCAGCAGCAGCGAGGTGAACGCAATCATCGGCGCCAGCGTAAAGATGACGCGGTCAGAGAAGCGCGGAACCCAGTCTTCTTTGAAGAACATCTTGATCATGTCCGCGACCAGCTGGAGCGAACCGCCCCAGCCAACACGGTTTGGTCCGTAGCGGTTCTGGAAGAGGCCGAGCAGACGACGCTCGCCAAAACTCATGAACGCGCCGCAGCTCACGACCACCAGCAGAATGACCACCGCTTTAAGGATGCTGAGCAGGATCTCGATAACATCCGGTGTCAACCAACTCATTGCGCAGCCTCCTGCAGATTATCAAGACGAGCGCCAGCCATGACAGGCGCGATGCCCGGCATACCCATCGGCAGACCGACCTGCCCTTCCGTCAGCCCTTCAGACAGTTGCAGCGGCAGCGTGATGGTCTGACCCTCATAGTTGAAGGAGACCTTCGCGCCCGCATTCACGCCGAGCTTCGCGGCATCTGCCGGATTCAGGCGGATATACGGCTGCGGCATGCGGCTCTGGAAGACCGGCGAACGCTGCGACATTTCATCGCTGCCGAACAGGTGATAATAAGGCGCGATACGCCACTGGCCATCCTGCGGCGCGAAACGCTGCGGTACGGTCGTGAAGTAGTCGATAGCGCCCTCGCCCGCCTCGATGAGGCGCACGCCCGGATCGCCATGACGCAGATGACCGCCCACTTCGTCCTGGAATTTGTTCCAGGCCTGCGGGGAGTTCCAGCCCGGCGCCCAGGCGAACGGCACCTGCGAACGCGGCGCGTCCGGATGGTTGTTCCCTTCCATCGAGAAGGAGAACATGGTGTCTTTATCCTGCGGCTGACGCGGTTCATGCACGCTGATGTTGGCGCGCATCGCAGTGCGACCACTGTAACGATGCGGTTCGCGCGCCAGTTTCTGTCCGCGGATGCGGAACGTTGCGTCCGGCGCTGCGTCTTTAATACCCGCCAGCTGCGGCAGCTTCTCAATACAGGCGTCAATCACATGATCGAGTTGCGTCCAGTCCGGATGACGATCCTGGAGCGTGCTGTGCAGCGAATGCAGCCAGCGCCAGCTTTCCAGCATGGTCACGGTGTTGTCGTAATAGGACGGATCGTAAACCTGGAAGAAACGCTGCGCGCGGCCTTCATTGTTAATGACCGTACCGTCGCTTTCGGCGAAGCTCGCGGTGGAAAGCACCAGATGCGCGTGATCCATAATCGCGGTGCGCTGATGGTCAATGACCATGACCAGCGGCGCTTTGGCGAGCGCGGCGTCCACACGTGCGGCAGAGGCGTGACGATGCAGATCGTTTTCCAGCACGATAACCGCATCGGCGCTGCCGGTTTCCAGCTCATTCAGCGCGTCGTCAAGCGAACCGCCGCCAATCATGCCGAGACCGACGCTGTTCACTGCGCGGGCGATCATCGTGATGCCGACATCGGCACCGCGACCTTTCAGCGCTTTCGCGACGTTCGCGGCCGCCTGAATCATCTCGACGCTACCGGCGTTGGTACCGGAGATAATCAGCGGTTTTTTGGCGCCAGCCAGCGCCTGAACAATCACGTCGACTTTATTTTGCAGGTCGCGATCCAGTCCTTCAACCGCAGGCGAGGCCGCGTCCAGCGCGTTGGCGATGGCGAAGCCCAGGCGCGCCTGATCTTCAACCGGCGCGCGATAAGTCCACGCGGCGATATCGTCCAGACGGGTGCTGTCGACGTTAGTCACGAACAGCGGATGTTTGGCGCGCTGGCCGATGTTCAGGATGGCCGCGATCTGCCAGTCAGCCACTTTCTGGGCCGCCGCCATTTCGCGCGCTTTGCCTTTCACCGCCTGACGCACCGCCAGCGCGACGCGCGCGCCGGTCTGGGTGATGTCTTCGCCAAGCACCAGCACGGCGTCGTAAGATTCAATCTCACGCAACGCTGGCGTGCGAATGCCGCTTTCACGCAGCACTTTAAGCATTAACTGCAGACGTTCCTGTTCGCCCGCCGCGATGCCGGTATAGAAGTTTTCAGCGCCGACCAGTTCGCGCAGCGCGAAGTTACTCTCAACGCTCGCGCGCGGAGAGCCAATGCCGATGACTTTCTTCGACTGACGCAGAATATCCGCCGCGCCCTGCATCGCCTGCTCGGCGTTCAGGGTGATAAGGTCATCGCCACGGCGCTGTACCGGACGACGCGGACGGTCTTTCAGGTTGACGTAGCCATAACCGAAACGACCGCGATCGCACAGGAAGTAGTGGTTAACGGTACCGTTATAGCGGTTCTCGATGCGACGCAGTTCACCGTAACGCTCGCCGGGGCTGGTATTGCAGCCCAGTGAACATTGCTGGCAGATGCTCGGCGCGAACTGCATATCCCATTTACGGTTGTAGCGCTCGGAGTGCGTTTTATCAGTGAACACGCCGGTCGGGCAGATTTCCACCAGGTTGCCGGAGAATTCACTCTCAAGCGTACCGTCTTCCGGACGTCCGAAATAGACGTTGTCATGCGCGCCGTAAACGCCGAGATCGGTGCCGTCAGCATAATCTTTGTAGTAACGCACGCAGCGGTAGCAGGCGATGCAGCGGTTCATCTCATGATTGATGAACGGCCCCAGATCCTGATTACGGTGAGTACGCTTGGTGAAACGGTAGCGACGGAAGCTATGACCGGTCATTACGGTCATATCCTGCAGGTGGCAGTTACCGCCCTCTTCGCAGACCGGGCAGTCATGCGGGTGGTTGGTCATCAGCCACTCTACAACGCTTTCGCGGAACTGCTTCGCTTCATCGTCGTCAATAGAGATAAAGGTGCCATCGGATGCCGGCGTCATGCAGGACATCACCAGGCGACCACGGGTATCTTCCGCGTTCTGATATTGCTTCACCGCGCACTGGCGGCAGGCGCCGACGCTTCCCAGCGCCGGATGCCAGCAAAAATAAGGAATATCGAGGCCGAGCGACAGACATGCCTGCAGCAGGTTATCCGCGCCGTCTACCTCATATTCTTTGCCGTCTACATGAATCGTAGCCATAGTCAGCATGCTTCCAGTTGGCCTGGCGCGAGCCAGGCGTTAATCAAAATGCTTTTACCAGCGCGTCTTGAGCAGGTTCGGCTGAATACCATTAATGGCACGGGTGTTGCCGGGAGTCTGCTTAATGCCCGCTTCGAATTCGTCACGGAAATATTTAATCGCGCTCTGAAGTGGCTCTACGGCACCTGGCGCATGGGCGCAGAACGTTTTACCCGGGCCCAGGAAGCGGCAGAGCTGCTCCAGGGTTTCGATATCCCCCGGTTGCCCTTCGCCGCGCTCCAGCGCACGCAGGATTTTTACGCTCCACGGCAGGCCGTCACGGCATGGCGTACACCAGCCACAAGACTCACGCGCGAAGAATTCTTCCAGGTTACGGACCAGCGACACCATGTTGATTTCATGGTCAACAGCCATCGCAAGCGCAGTGCCGAGACGGCTGCCTGCTTTACCAATGCTGGCGAATTCCATCGGCAGGTCGAGATGCGCGTCAGTCAGGAAGTCTGTCCCAGCGCCGCCCGGCTGCCAGGCTTTGAATTTCAGGCCGTCACGCATGCCGCCTGCGTACTCTTCGAGAATTTCACGCGCGGTGGTGCCGAATGGCAGCTCCCAGACGCCAGGATTTTTCACGCGTCCGGAGAAGCCCATCAGCTTCGTGCCTTTATCTTCGCTGGTCGACAGCCCCTGATACCACTCAACGCCATTGGCGAGAATGGCCGGCACGTTGCACAGGGTTTCCACGTTATTCACGCAGGTTGGTTTACCCCATACGCCGCTTGAGGCCGGGAACGGCGGCTTGGAACGCGGGTTGGCGCGACGGCCTTCCAGCGAGTTGATAAGCGCCGTCTCTTCGCCGCAGATATAGCGGCCCGCACCGGTGTGCACGAAGAGTTCAAAATCGAACCCCGAACCAAGAATGTTTTTTCCGAGCAAACCCGCTTCGGTCGCTTCCGCGATAGCACGACGCAGACGCTCAGCTGCTTCAATGTATTCGCCGCGCAGGAAGATATAGCCACGGTACGCTTTCAGCGCGAACGCGGAGATCAGCATGCCTTCCACCAGCAGGTGCGGCAGCTGTTCCATCAACATGCGGTCTTTATAGGTGCCCGGCTCCATTTCATCGGCATTACACAGCAGGTAACGGATGTTCATGGATTCGTCTTTCGGCATCAGGCTCCACTTAAGGCCAGTGGAGAAACCTGCGCCGCCGCGCCCTTTGAGACCTGCGTCTTTCACTGCATTGACGATTTCATCCGGCGCCATGCCGGTGAGCGCCTTGCGCGCGCCTTCGTAGCCGTTTTTGCTGCGGTATTCTTCGAGCCACACCGGCTGCTTGTCGTCGCGCATGCGCCAGGTCAGCGGATGCGTTTCGGCAGTACGAATAATCTGTTTCATTTGTACTGCTCCAGAAGCTCAGGGATCCCTTCCGGCGTCAGATAACTGTGAGTATCCTCATCAATCATCATGGTCGGCCCTTTGTCGCAATTGCCAAGGCAGCAGGTCGGCAGCAGGGTGAAGCGTCCGTCAAACGTGGTCTGGCCCGGTTTGATGCTCAGATGTTTTTCAATCGCGGACTGGATCCCCTGATAGCCGGTGATATGGCATACCACGCTGTCGCAGTAGCGAATCACGTGACGGCCTACCGGCTGGCGGAAGATCTGGCTGTAGAAGGTCGCGACCCCTTCGACATCGCTCGCCGGGATACCGAGGACTTCCGCTATCGCATAAATAGCGCCGTCCGGCACCCAGCCACGCTGTTTCTGGACGATTTTCAGCGCTTCAATGGACGCCGCACGCGGGTCTTCATAGTGGTGCTTCTCGTGCTCAATCGCCTCACGCTCTGCCGCACTCAGCTCAAAAGCCTCGTTCTGTGGTTGTTGATTCTCGTGCATAGTTAGCGATCCACATCAGACATTACAAAATCGATACTACCCAGATAGACAATCAGGTCGGAAACCAGGCTGCCGCGGATCACCGAAGGAATCTGCTGAAGATGCGGGAAACTCGGCGTACGGATACGGGTACGGTAGCTCATGGTGCTGCCGTCGCTGGTCAGGTAGTAACTGTTAATCCCCTTGGTTGCCTCAATCATCTGCAGGGATTCGTTGGCCGGCATAACCGGGCCCCAGGAAACCTGCAGGAAGTGGGTAATCAGGGTTTCGATATGTTGCAGCGTGCGCTCTTTCGGCGGCGGCGTGGTGAGCGGGTGATCCGCCTTGAACGGGCCTTCCGGCATGTTTTTCAGACACTGCTCAAGAATACGCAGCGACTGGCGCACTTCTTCGACTTTTAGCATCACGCGGGTGTAACAGTCGCTGATGCCGCCGCCGACTGGCACCTCGAACTCGAAGTTCTGGTAGCCGGAATACGGGCGCGCTTTACGCACGTCGAAATCGATACCGGTGGCGCGAAGGCCGGCGCCGGTGGTGCCCCATGCCAGCGCTTCTTTGGCGTCATAAGCCGCCACACCCTGAGAACGGCCTTTCAGGATAGTGTTTTTCAGCGCTGCTTTAACGTAAGAGTCGAGACGCTTTGGCATCCACTCAAGAAACTCTTTCAGCAGGCGATCCCAGCCGCGCGGCAGGTCGTGCGCGACGCCGCCAATACGGAACCAGGCCGGGTGCATACGGAAGCCGGTAATCGCTTCCACCAGATCGTAGATTTTCTGACGATCGGTAAAGGCGAAGAAGACCGGCGTCATGGCGCCGACGTCCTGAATAAAGGTAGAAATATAGAGCAGATGGCTGTTGATGCGGAACAGCTCAGAGAGCATGACGCGAATCACTTCCACGCGCTCCGGCACCTGAATCCCCGCCAGTTTTTCCACGGCCAGTACGTATGGCATTTCGTTCACGCAGCCGCCCAGGTATTCGACGCGGTCGGTATACGGAATGTAGCTGTGCCAGGACTGACGCTCGCCCATTTTCTCTGCACCACGGTGGTGGTAACCGATATCCGGCACACAGTCGACGATCTCTTCGCCGTCCAGTTGCAGGATGATACGGAACGCACCGTGCGCCGAAGGGTGGTTCGGGCCGAGGTTCAGGAACATGAAATCTTCAGTGTCGTTGCCGCGCTTCATGCCCCACTCTTCAGGCTTGAAGGTCAGCGCTTCCATTTCCAGCTCTTCTTTCTGCTTAGTGAGCGTAAACGGATCGAATTCGGTCGCGCGCGCCGGGTAGTCTTTACGCAGCGGGTGCCCTTCCCAGGTCGGCGGCATCATGATGCGGCGCAGGTTCGGGTGGCCGGTAAAGGTAATACCAAACATTTCCCAGGTTTCACGCTCATACCAGTTGGCGTTCGGGAAAAGGCGGGTAAAGCTCGGCACGTGGAGATCGTTTTCCGTGAGCGCCACTTTCAGCATGATGTCGCGGTTGCGATCGATGGAAAGCAGGTGGTAGAAAACGGAAAAATCCGCAGCCGGTAAACCGTTGCGGTGGGTGCGAAGGCGCTCATCCATGCCATGCAGGTCATACAGCATGACGTAGGGTTTAGGCAGCTTTCGTAAAAATTCGCCAACTTCCAGTAATTGTTCACGCTTGACCCAGACTACCGGCATACCGGTACGGGTGGCCTGAACAGTAAAGGCATCCGGCCCAAAACGGTTACGCAATTCGCCAATAACCGGGTCGTCGAGGTGATCCCTGGTTTGCCACACAGGCAAAATGGCGTCTTGCGCAGTTAAATCGGTCATATTGTTCACCATTGCCAATGGTCTGTGATGACTGTCGGGCGGCGGCTTCTCGCTGTCGTTTATTGGTATACGTGAGAAGCGACCCCCCGCAGGCGCAAATTAAATTTCGTCCGGTGTACGCAGGTTGGTGACTGCGATACGTTCGCCGCGTTTACGCTCACGCTCTGACTGCATGTTGGCGCGATAAACGCCCTGATCGCCAACCACCCATGACAGCGGACGGCGCTCTTTGCCAATCGACTCCTGCAGCAGCATCAATGCCTGCATGTACGCTTCCGGGCGCGGCGGGCAGCCTGGGATGTAAACATCCACGGGCAGGAATTTATCCACGCCCTGCACGACGGAATAAATATCGTACATACCGCCGGAGTTCGCACACGCGCCCATGGAAATGACCCATTTTGGTTCCAGCATCTGATCATACAAACGCTGGATAACCGGTGCCATTTTGGTAAACGGCGTACCGGCGACCACCATGAAATCGGCCTGACGCGGGGAAGCACGGAGTACTTCCGCGCCAAAACGCGCAACGTCATGGACGGCGGTGAACGACGTCACCATTTCCACGTAGCAGCAGGAAAGGCCAAAGTTATAAGGCCAAAGGGAGTTTTTACGCCCCCAGTTCACCATGTCATGCAGGGCATGTTCGAGCTTGCCCATGTAGACGCTGCGGTGTACATGCTGTTCCAGAGGATCAGTCACAATCTCCTGTTTTTGCAGGGGGTAACGGTCATTCTCACCGTCGGGATCTATGCGGGTGAGCGTATAGTCCATCTTATTGCCTCGCTGTTACTGCGTATGACGATTAGTGAGACTGCCAGCTTCTTCGGTGTTCACACGCTCGCGACGGGAACGCGAAGGCGTCCACTCCAGCGCGCCGATGCGCACCAGATAAACCAGACCAGCCAGTAGCACTAAAATGAAAATTGCGGCCTCGATAAAGCCGAGCCAGCCGACTTCACGGACTGATGTTGACCAGGCGAAGAGATAGAGGGCTTCGACGTCGAAGATGACGAAAAACATCGCTACCAGATAGAACTTCGCGGAAAGTCGTAAGCGGGCGGTGCCAACCGAGTCGATCCCCGATTCGAACGGGGTGTTTTTGTACCTGGCGCGGGCGCGACCGCCGAGGAACCAGGCGCCGACCAGCATCAGACAACACAGGCCAATGGCAACAATAAGAAAGATACCGAACGCCCAGTGATGAGCGATAACTTCAGTGGATGTTGACATACTCATTGCTTACTCATCAAAAGTGGCGCTAAAGCCTCTGCTCTTGCTGGCAGATGAACGCCACATCGATTCAAGGGGAGGAACAATCAACCGTACAATAACTGCCGGAATTATTACTTAGGCAGCAAATTGATGGGGTTTTTTACTCCTTTCTATAACCTTTTGTCAACTTTAACAAAAGAAACCTAACATTAGTTTACATCTCCCCAAGCCCATTAACATTTGATGCTTTTAGCGTCCTGTGAGCCGCGTATCAGACCACGGAGCCCGGCGGGTGAATCGTGTCCGTTAACAGTGAGGGGACATAAACACCCCTTATTTTGGCAGGAAATCTCAACTATTCCTCCCCCTCGTCGGGAGTATTTTCTTGATCTGCGACACGCTTTTGTTAATTGACCAGAAAAAACAGCAACAAAATTGCTCACTTTTTAACATCAAAAGTGAAATTTTCTGCTGGTGAAAAGCGTATGGAATGGCTTGAAAGAGGGTGAAAAAGCGGTGAAATACAGTTTCAATTTTAGTTAATAACAGGCACTTAGCCTACAGAAATGTATAAAAAAAGCCTCTGATAACCTTACGATCATCAGAGGCTTTATTAACATCAATGAAACATTTGCAGCAAATATTATTCCAGATCGCCCTGCACCAGCAGCGTATCATCACCGCCTTCAAGCGTCGCAGTATAGCGCCACGGTTGATAGTGGCTCTCCATGGCCTGGAAGATAATCTCCGCCATGTCGTTCTTGCTGCTGGTGTTGCGACACAACATGTACTGCGTTTCCGGCAGCGCAGGCAGGCCGTCTGAAGTGCCCAGTACGCGCAGTTCCGGGCTCATCATCTCCACCGGGCGCGCGGTAATGCCAAGCCCCGCTTTCACGGCGGCGCGCACCGCAGGCAATGTGGATGCGACGTAAGAGATACGCCACGGCACATTTGCCGCGTTGAGCTGCTCGATAATCACGTCACGATACGGGCTCGGCTCATCCAGAACCACCAGCGGCACCGCTTCATTTTTATGCAGCGTATAATCCGCCGCGCAATACCACAGCGTAGGCGACGTGCGTAGCACCAGTGAATCCAGATTCTCTGGCTGATGCGTGGTGACGACCAGGTCTATCTCCTGCTGATTGAGCATTTCAATAATGTACGGATTGCGTTTAACACGCACATCAATCGCCAGTTTCGGATAGACCGAGCTGATACGATTGAGAAGATACGGCAGGATGGTATCCGCCGATTCGTCAGAAGCGCCAATGGTCAGGACGCCCTGCAGGTTGCTATACATTAGCGAAGTGCATGCTTCATCGTTGAAGCGCAAAATTTTTCGTGCGTAACCCAGCAACTGGATGCCATGTTCGGTTAACAGCTTATTACGCCCATGACGGGCAAACAGCTCTTTACCGACCAGCTGCTCCAGGCGCTGCATCTGCTGGCTGACGGCCGATTGCGTACGGCATACCGCTGCTGCCGCGGCGGCAAACGTATTCAGATCGGCGACTGCGACAAACGTTCTCAGCAGATCGAGGTCGAGGTTTAAGATCGGACGATTTGCGTTAATCATATTGTTATCACTTTCAGGTAACCGCACGCGGCGGATACCGTCTGTTGCTATGTGTAAAGGAAAGAAAGCAATTCCTTTTGAAGCATGCTTCCGGGCTAACACAACCCGCGTCGGAAGACCGCCATGCGCTTTTCTAATTCAAACCCCTGGTTATTAAAACAGTAAAAGGGCGTTTTTTTCTGCTGCCGCTGTGCCTTAACGTCAAATATTTTGCACATTGAACCCGTGATTTGAATTAAAAATCTGGCTACGTTGGCTAAGGCGAAAAGTAACGGCTCTGCGACCTTAACATACTCTGACAAAAGAAAAAGAAGAGTATATAACTATGCCTGACTTGTGTCCTGAATGACTATAGAAACAACCACTTGCCGGGGAGGCGCTTTCCGGCCAGGCTGCGCTGGCGAAACGTCTTGCGCCAGGGGGCTTATAATATCGCAAATCTGTTCTTTTTTTAAGACTCAATACGATTTTACTTATACATGCCTGGGGGATTCTAAATTTTCGTAACTCTATTACAGACATCGGCAAAACCAATAATTAATATTATTTAATAATTCATTATTTCTCGCGCTGTTCATATAACAAGCTCGTTACAAGCTACGTTATCAACCCCGCTTTTTTATCATCAGCAGTGTAGATAAAGCGTCTCTATTTTGGCGAGCAAAATTGATAGCGGCTGAATTAATTAACTGGCTAAGATTGCGCATTCGCGCCTGTGGTGACATCAACCATAGCCAAAACTTATACCAGCACAAAAAACACACCTCACTTCATTTTACAATATTTTATAAAAACCAAAATCATTTATAAGAAACATAACACTAGAGACCGGGAAAGGCAGGGTTACCACTCTCTTGCCCACGAGGCTTTAAAAGCGCGGACGGGAGGAGTAAATTGTCCGCCATCGGCTTCCATGGCAGGAAGCGCAAAACAAGTAAGGTTCTGACGTTATGTCGCCCATAGAAAAATCCAGCAAGCTCGACAATGTCTGTTACGACATCCGCGGCCCGGTGCTTAAAGAGGCCAAACGCATTGAAGAAGAAGGCCAAAAAGTTCTTAAGCTGAATATCGGCAATCCGGCCCCGTTTGGTTTTGACGCCCCCGATGAAATTCTGGTGGACGTTATCCGCAACCTGCCTACCGCGCAGGGCTATTGTGACTCCAAAGGGCTTTACACGGCGCGTAAAGCTATCATGCAGCACTACCAGGCGCGCGACATGCGCGACGTCACGGTAGAAGATATCTATATCGGCAACGGCGTCTCGGAGCTTATCGTGCAGGCGATGCAGGCGCTGCTGAACACGGGCGACGAAATGCTGGTTCCTGCGCCCGACTACCCGCTCTGGACGGCAGCGGTGTCCCTCTCCGGCGGCAAAGCGGTGCATTATCTGTGCGACGAGTCCTCCGACTGGTTCCCGGATCTTGACGATATCCGCGCTAAAATCACTCCGCGCACCCGCGGGATTGTTATCATCAATCCGAACAACCCGACCGGCGCGGTCTATTCAAAAGAACTGCTGCTGGATATCGTTGAGATAGCGCGCCAGCATAATCTGATAATCTTTGCCGACGAAATTTACGACAAGATCCTCTATGACGACGCCGAGCATCACTCGATCGCGGCGCTGGCACCCGATCTTCTTACCGTCACGTTCAATGGCCTTTCCAAAACTTACCGCGTCGCGGGTTTCCGTCAGGGCTGGATGGTATTGAACGGGCCGAAAAAACACGCGAAAGGCTATATCGAAGGGCTGGAGATGCTCGCCTCAATGCGTCTGTGCGCCAATGTGCCGGCGCAGCACGCCATTCAGACAGCGCTCGGCGGCTACCAGAGCATTAGCGAGTTTATCGTGCCCGGCGGTCGGCTCTATGAGCAGCGCAACCGCGCCTGGGAACTGATTAACGAGATCCCGGGCGTGAGCTGTGTAAAACCGCGCGGCGCCCTCTATATGTTCCCGAAAATTGACGCAAAGCGGTTTAACATTCACGACGATCAGAAAATGGTGCTGGATTTCCTGCTCCAGGAAAAAGTGCTGCTGGTTCAGGGCACCGCCTTTAACTGGCCGTGGCCGGATCACGTTCGTATCGTGACTCTGCCACGTATTGATGAGCTCGATCTCGCCATTAACAAGCTGGGCCGCTTTCTTTCCGGCTATCATCAGTAATCCTTGCGGGGGGAGATTTGCATCTTCCCCCCTCTCCCCTCACAATGGTTTTTTGTCGCAGTCACAGACAAGGGATCTTTATGAGTCAGAGTCATTTTTTCGCCTACCTTTCCCGACTGAAGTTAATTAATCGCTGGCCATTAATGCGCAATGTGCGCACTGAAAATGTGTCTGAACATAGTCTGCAGGTGGCGATGGTCGCCCATGCACTTGCCGCGATCAAAAACCGTAAATTTCAGGGCAAAGTTAATCCAGAGCGTATTGCGCTGCTGGCGATGTACCACGATGCCAGCGAAGTGTTAACGGGCGATCTGCCGACACCAGTGAAATATTTCAATTCCCAGATAGCCCATGAATATAAAGCTATCGAGAAAATCGCCCAGCAGAAGCTGATTGAAATGGTGCCGGAAGAGTTACAGGACATCTTCGCGCCGCTGCTTGATGAGCACCACTATACCGAGGATGAGAAGTCGCTGGTTAAGCAGGCGGACGCCCTGTGCGCCTACCTGAAATGCCTGGAGGAACTTTCGGCGGGCAACAATGAATTTCTGCTCGCCAAAAGCCGCCTTGAGAAAACGCTGGCGCAGCGGCACAGCGCAGAGATGGATTATTTCATGCAGGTGTTTGTCCCAAGCTTTCATCTGTCATTAGATGAAATCAGTCAGGACTCCCCGCTCTGACGCGTCAGAACGGGAAGAGTACCGGAATTAAGAGCACGCAGACCACCATCACGATAAGCGTAAACGGCACGCCGGTTTTGACAAAATCGCTGAAGCGGTAATTCCCCGGCCCAAGCACCAGAGTGTTTACGGGCGACGACACTGGCGTCATAAACGCGGCCGATGCCGCCATCGCTACGCCCATCGCGAAAGGGTACGGCGACACGCCCATCGTATTGGCGGCGGCCAGCGCGATGGGCGCCATCAGCACCGCCGTCGCGGTATTGGAAATGAACAGACCGATCGCGGCGCACATCACAAACAGACAGCCCAGCATCACATAGGGGCCATAACCGCCGCTGACGCGCATCAGCCCGTCAACGATAAGCGCAACCCCACCGGTTTTCTGTAATGCCTGCGCAAAGGGCATCATACCGACGATAAGAATAATGCTCGGCCAGTGGATCGCTTTCCAGGCACTGTCCGGGTTGATACAGCGAAATTTTCCCATCAGCAGACAGGCGATAATCGCAGCGACCGGGTTTGGGATCTCGTCGGTCAGCATCATCGCCACCATCAGCGCGAGGCAGAAAATCGCGTGCGGCGCCTGGCTGTGGGCGGGCGACGCGTCGCTCTCCTCTACCGGCAGATTCAGCACCACTACGTCGCGACACTTCTGCCCGAGCTGGCTGATAAGCTTCCAGGGCCCTACCACCAGCAGCAGATCGCCAAGCTGTAATGGCTCGTTCACCACCGCCCCTGGCAGCGCTTTGCCCTCACGTTTGATGCCGACGACATTGAGCCCGTAGCGGCTGCGAAAATGTATTTCGCGCACCGTTTTCCCCACCATCTCGCCTTCCGGCGTCAGCGACAGCTCCGCCATGCCCACATCTAACGCCTGATCGGAAAAATAGTCGCCGCGCAGGATCATCGGCTCCAGCTGCTGCTCGCTGCAAAACTGGCGCAAATCCATATCTGAGGCGGACATGTCTATCAGCAGGACATCCCGCGCGCGAAACTCCGTCACGCCGTTAACATCCACAATCACGCGGCGAAAGCGGCGCCAGCGTTCAACGCCAATCACGTTGGCGCCGTAATGCTCGCGCAGTTGTAAATCATCCAGCCGGTGGCCGATAAGGGGCGAGCCGGGGCGGATCGCCAGACGGCGCGCGCGGCCGGTAAGGTGATAATCGCGGATAAAATCACGAAACGTGCGACGGCTCCAGGCCTGCGGTTTGTCGCGGCCCTCGCCTGAGCCCAGCATAAAGCGCACCAGCAGCATATAGACAATGCCCAGCGCCAGAATGGCGAGCCCCACGGGCGTCACGCTGAAAAAACCAAACCCGGCGTGCCCTTCGCGCAGCAGCTCGCTGTTGACGACCAGATTGGGCGGCGTCGCCACCAGCGTCATCATGCCGCTGATAAGACCGGCGAAGCTTAACGGCATCATCAGGCGCGACGGCGCGATTTTCATCCGCGCGCAGACGCTTATCACGACGGGAATAAATATCGCCACCACGCCGGTGGAACTCATAAACGCGCCAAGACCGGCGACCGTTAACATTAACAGCACCAGCATCCGGGTTTCGCTGCTGCCCGCCATCTGCACCAGCCAGGCGCCCATCCTGGTGGCCACCCCGGTGCGCACCAGACCGTCGCCGATAACGAACAGCGCGGCGATAAGAATCACGTTCGGATCGCTGAAGCCCGCAAAGGCTTCATTAATGGTCAATGTGCCGCTCAGGATAAACGCGACAATGACCAAAAGCGCTACGGCATCCATGCGGATTTTCCCGGTGGCGAACAGCAGCACCGCCACGCCAAGCAGGGTCAACACCCAGATTAATTCACCATTCACAACGTATCCTTTTGTTGTTATCACGGCTTCGCCAATGAAAACGGCGGGAAACCCGCCGTATCAGAAAGGTGGCGCCGTCGCGCCAGAAACGGGGGCGTCGTTACGGCTTTTGCGTTACGCGCACCCAGCCGTCAGCGCCTTTTTCCAGCGCCAGTTCGTTAAGGGTTTTGACGACCAGCGCCGCCTCGTCAAGACGCGGCGTGTTGGCAGGCGGGTTAGCGGCAATCACCGGACAGCCCGCCGCCAGGCCTGAAAGAATACCTGCCGGGGCATCTTCCACAACCGCACATTCATGAGGCGCCAGGCCCAGCAATTCAGCGCCGAGCAGATAGGCGTCCGGCTCCGGTTTGCCGCGCTTTACGCGCTCTGCGGTAACAAATACTTCTGGCTCCGGCAGGCCCGTTGCGCTCCGACGCGCAGAGGCGACCGGCATGGAGCCGGAGGTGACAATGGCCCAGGGAATGCGGGCGTCGTTCAGGTAATTAAGGAGCGCGAGCGCGCCCGGCAGCGCGACGATGCCCTCGGTATCGCTGGCCTCAATCTGCTCCAGGCGGCGAAACTCTGCTATGATCTCGTCTTCGCTGTGCCCGTCCATAAAATGGCGCAGCGAGGTGATCGCCTGTTTGCCATGAATAAAGCCCAGCACCTCGTCGTGCGCGATGCCGAAGCGATCCGCCCAGTGGCACCAGGCGCGCTCTACCGCAGGCAGAGAGTCCACCAGCGTACCGTCCAGATCGAACAAAAACCCTTTACATTCCACAGCCTTCTCCCGTCAGGCGTTAATAATCTGCATAATTTCGTTGGCGCACAGGTGGTACTGGCGCGGGCAGGCCTGCCACACTTTCAGCATCCGCAGGTATTTTTCCCACATCGGGGTTTGCGCGTTGAAGCCGTGCGTGCCGGCGTCGAAATGGGTATAGCGCCCTTCCGTGTTGACCAGGAACCGCACGTAGCCGAGGAAACGCGCTTCGGTAGCGGCATCAAAGCCCAGAAACGTCACGCGACGTTCATCAATCGTGTGGTTGTCTTTCATGTTGGCTCTGGAGACCTGGAGGGCGTGATACATCTCCATGATGTCGATAACGGTGCGGCAGGTCTCTTCGCTCAGCTCGCCGAAATCGCGGTCGAGTTCGCGCATCTGTAAACCGTAGCCGCGCTCGATGATGGTTTGCAGGCGGCGGTAGCGCTCGCCATTGTCCGGATCGAGCAGGGTCATCATTTTGTACTGGTTGGAGAGAATAAGACGCTGGGCATGGGTCATTTCCATGGTGTGCTCCTGTTACAGGCGAAGCCCGATCAAAGTGGGATACTGTTCCCTACTCTGCCTTCTTTTGCCCATACGTCTTTTGATCAATTACAAGTCATCAAGAAAAGTTTTATCAAGTTGCTTAAACGCACGTTTCAGGGTGTCAGCCAGCGCCTGGTAATCGGGCTTGCCTTCAACGGGTGCCAGCGCCTGCCCCGCCTCCTGTAATTTGGTGCGCACTTCATAAAACCAGCTCAACGTGCCTGGCGGCAGCGGCGTGACGGAGCGCTTGCCAAGCCACCACAGGCCCTGCATCGGCATACTCAGCGCGAACAGCGCAGTGGCGACGGCAGGCCCAAGCTGGCCGCCGAGCGCAATTTGCCAGCACAGGGTAAACACGGCGACGGGCGGCATCACACGGATAGCGAAGCGCGTGGCGCGGATCACCCGGTTTTCGACAAAGACCGGAGCCAGGCGCTTATCAATCGGCCAGGTCTTCGCATAGTGTTGCCCACGACGAAACAGGCTAAAAAAGCTCACGGGGCGATTTTCAGGTGTCGACATGGCCTTACCTCAACTTCATTAATAAAAAATAAAATTTTTCTGCAAGATAACAACTCTCTATGACAACGTTCAAAATATTTTGTCAATGCCAGCTGCAATCAGTTATCCTGTGCCCGCCTGCGATGGCGTAGAAGGCAAAGCCCGCGCTGTCAAATCTTTAAGGCCGTCATTCGCGCCGGAAATTTGCGCAGAATGGCGTAAACTCTGTTTATTTCTTCGTCACAGCAGAATCTCCCTTCGCTATGACGTTAATCATAAATGTCGGCGTCATCTTACGCTACGCTGAGAGACTCACTGACGTTTTTTTAGCCACGTATCACTAATAGGTACTTCCATGTCGAGTAAGTTAGTACTGGTTCTCAACTGCGGTAGCTCCTCACTGAAATTTGCCATCATCGATGCTCTCAACGGTGACGAGTACCTGTCCGGTCTGGCCGAATGTTTCCATCTTCCTGAAGCGCGTATCAAATGGAAAATGGACGGCGGCAAACAAGAAGCGGCGCTTGGCGCCGGTGCGGCTCACAGCGAAGCGCTGAACTTCATCGTTAATACTATTCTGGCACAAAAACCGGAGCTGTCTGCCCAACTGACCGCGATTGGTCATCGTATCGTGCATGGTGGCGAGAAGTATACCAGTTCCGTAGTCATTGATGAGTCTGTTATTCAGGGCATCAAAGATTCCGCCTCTTTTGCGCCGCTGCATAACCCGGCCCACCTGATCGGTATCGCTGAAGCGCTGAAATCCTTCCCGAACCTGGCAGATAAAAACGTGGCCGTGTTCGACACCGCGTTCCACCAGACCATGCCGGAAGAGTCTTACCTCTACGCCCTGCCGTACAAACTGTATAAAGAACACGGCATTCGTCGCTACGGCGCGCACGGCACCAGCCACTTCTATGTGACGCAGGAAGCCGCAAAAATGCTGAACAAGCCGGTGGACGAAGTGAACATCATCACGTGCCACCTGGGCAACGGCGGTTCTGTTTCCGCAATCCGCAACGGCAAATGCGTTGACACCTCTATGGGTCTCACCCCGCTGGAAGGTCTGGTAATGGGCACCCGCTCCGGCGACATCGACCCCGCCATCGTCTTCCACCTGCACGATGCTCTGGGCATGAGCGTTGATGACATCAACAAGCTGCTAACCAAAGAATCGGGCCTGCTGGGTCTGACTGAAGTCACCAGCGACTGCCGTTATGTTGAAGACAACTACGCAACCAAAGAAGATGCGAAGCGTGCAATGGACGTGTACTGCCACCGTCTGGCCAAATACATCGGCTCCTACACCGCGCTGATGGAAGGTCGTCTGGATGCGGTCGTCTTTACGGGCGGCATCGGCGAGAACGCCGCGATGGTTCGCGAACTCTCCCTCGGCAAGCTGGGCGTGCTGGGCTTCGAGGTTGACCACGAGCGCAACCTGGCCGCGCGTTTCGGCAAATCCGGCTTCATCAACAAAGAAGGCACCACCCTCGCGATGGTCATTCCGACCAACGAAGAACTGGTTATCGCGCAGGACGCCTGCCGCCTGACCGCCTGATCCCTCACCGCCAGCCTGCGCTGGCGGTGTTGTTTTATGTGGTGCCAGCCGCGCGGCTGGCTGCAACAAAAAGAGGATAAACCGTGTCCCGTATTATTATGCTTATTCCAACCGGAACCAGCGTCGGCCTGACCAGCGTCAGCCTCGGCGTGATCCGCGCTATGGAACGTAAAGGCGTTCGTCTGAGCGTCTTCAAACCTATCGCCCAACCGCGCGCCGGCGGCGATACTCCGGATCAGACTACGACTATCGTACGTGCCAACACCAACCTGCCGGCGGCCGAGCCGCTGCGCATGAGCCACGTCGAGTCGCTGCTCTCCAGCAACCAGAAAGACGTGCTGATGGAAGAGATCATTGCTCGCTTCCATGAAAACACCAAAGACGCCGAAGTGGTGCTGGTGGAAGGCCTGGTGCCGACCCGCAAGCATCAGTTCGCCCAGTCGCTGAACTATGAAATCGCCAAGACTCTGAACGCGGAAATCGTGTTTGTAATGTCTCAGGGCACCGACACGCCGGAGCAGCTGAAAGAGCGTATCGAGCTGACCCGCAGCAGCTTCGGCGGTAGCAAAAACGCCAATATCACTGGCGTTATCGTCAACAAGCTGAACGCGCCGGTTGATGAACAGGGCCGTACGCGCCCGGATCTCTCCGAGATTTTCGACGACTCCACCAAAGCGAAAGTCGTCAACATCGACGCGCAGCATCTGCAAACTGTCAGCCCGCTCCCGGTGCTGGGCGCGGTGCCGTGGAGCTTTGATCTGATTGCCACCCGCGCTATCGATATGGCTCGCCACCTGAACGCAACCATCGTTAACGAAGGCGATATCAAAACCCGCCGCGTGAAGTCTGTCACCTTCTGCGCGCGCAGCATTCCGCACATGCTGGAACACTTCCGTCCGGGCTCCCTGCTGGTGACCTCCGCGGATCGTCCGGATGTGCTGGTCGCCGCCTGCCTCGCCGCCATGAACGGAGTGGAGATAGGCGCTATCCTGCTGACCGGCGGTTATGAAATGGACGAGCGCATCAACAAGCTGTGCGAGCGCGCTTTCGCCACCGGCCTGCCGGTATTTATGGTCAACACCAACACCTGGCAGACCTCGCTCAGCCTGCAGAGCTTCAACCTTGAAGTGCCGGCAGACGACCACGAGCGTATCGAAAAAGTGCAGGAATATGTGGCAAGTCACGTCAGCGCGGAGTGGATCGACTCACTGACCGCCACTTCCGAGCGCAGCCGTCGTCTCTCCCCGCCGGCGTTCCGCTACCAGCTGACCGAGCTTGCGCGCAAAGCAGGCAAACGCGTCGTGTTGCCGGAAGGCGACGAGCCGCGTACCGTCAAAGCGGCAGCAATCTGCGCCGAGCGCGGCATCGCGACCTGCGTACTGCTGGGCAACCCGGATGAGATTGCACGCGTTGCGGCAGCCCAGGGCGTAGAGCTGGGCGCAGGCATTGAAATCGTCGACCCGGAAGTGGTGCGTGAGAGCTACGTAGCGCGTCTGGTTGAGCTGCGTAAAAACAAAGGCATGACCGAAGCGGTCGCCCGCGAGCAGCTGGAAGACAACGTGGTGCTCGGCACGCTGATGCTGGAGCAGGACGAAGTCGACGGTCTGGTTTCCGGCGCGGTTCACACCACCGCCAACACCATTCGTCCGCCGCTGCAAATCATCAAAACCGCGCCGAACAGCTCGCTGGTGTCCTCCGTGTTCTTCATGCTGCTGCCTGAACAGGTTTACGTTTACGGCGACTGCGCGATCAACCCGGATCCGACCGCTGAACAGCTGGCCGAAATCGCGATTCAGTCCGCCGATTCCGCAGCCGCTTTCGGTATTGAGCCGCGCGTAGCGATGCTCTCCTACTCCACCGGCAACTCCGGTGCGGGCAGCGACGTGGAAAAAGTGCGTGAAGCGACCAAACTGGCGCAGGAAAAACGCCCGGATCTGGTGATCGACGGCCCGCTGCAGTACGACGCTGCGGTCATGGCTGACGTCGCGAAATCCAAAGCGCCGAACTCCCCGGTTGCTGGCCGCGCCACCGTGTTCATCTTCCCGGATCTGAACACCGGCAACACCACGTACAAAGCGGTACAGCGCTCTGCCGACCTGATCTCCATCGGGCCGATGCTGCAGGGTATGCGCAAACCGGTTAACGACCTGTCCCGTGGCGCGCTGGTTGACGATATCGTCTACACCATCGCCCTGACCGCGATTCAGGCGACCCAGCAGTAATTCACCGCTGATAAGCAAAAGGCCGCGCGATGCGGCCTTTTTTATGGTTTAAACGCCCCGCTTCTTAGCGCTCCAGCGAAAACCAGCGCCGCCACACAAAGCGAATCACGTAATACCCCACCGTGCCGAGCAGTAAAAACCAGATGCAGAAAATAATGGTATAAAGCTGGTTAAGATCCACCAGATGAAATCTCGTCATCAGGCTCTGGGCCAGGGTCAGCGTAAGTCTCGGGGCCGGCAGCAGCAGGCAGGAGAGAAACGCCAGCAGCAGGATGCCGCCAGCGGTGATTAGCGTTTCAAGAGGATGCTTCATGAGAGGCTTTCGGTCTGTTCAAAAGCGCATTGTCGGGGAATTTCTTGCGCTATGCAAACCGCGGCTCAGCAATGGTTTACTGGCGTCCCGCCCTGTTTGCGCCAGGTGCCCGGCGACATCTGAAACTTACGGGTAAAAAGCCGGGTAAAGGTTTGCTGCGAGTCGAAACCGTATTTCATGGAAATATCCAGTACGCGGTCGTTGGTGGCACGCAAGTCCTGCGCCGCCAGCCGCAGCTTTTTCTCGCGAATATAGCGCCCGATACTCTCCCCTTTATGGTGATGGAACAGCCGTTGCAGATGCCATTTGGAATAGCCCGCGTGACGCGCGATATCGTCTATGCGCAATGGCTTGTGAAGGTTGTCATCAATCCAGTCAGTCAGCGTTTCAATAACCTGAGCGGGAAGTTCCATAGAATCCCTCCAGTCGTGGTGATAGCAATGATATTTCAGGCGTTCGCCTGCCCTGAAGCCCGGTTCGCGTAAGCGCCCCGCTCATTTTCCCGGCGCAAGAGACCGGCATGCGGCGCAGTGAAAAACTGGCCGGCGAAACTTGATAATGAGTGAGTAAACACTCATTATAGGAATGCGCGTTGATTCGTCAACCCCGTTTTTGCCGTGTGATCCGGGGCCTTGCAGCGGATCGGCGAGTCGTGATTCAATCTGCCCTTTTGACAGGAGAGAAAAGCCCGTGGCGCGTCCCCGCAGTGAAGATAAAAAAATGGCGATTCTGGAAGCCGCCACCGACGCTATCGCCGAGGCCGGCCTTGGCGCGTCCACCGCGCTAATAGCCCGCAAGGCAGGCGTGGCTGAAGGCACACTGTTTCGCTATTTCGCCTCGAAGGACGAACTGTACAACGCGCTCTATGTGCACCTGAAACAGGACTTCTGTCGTTCGATGATAGGCAAGCTGGATATCAATGGCGATCACAAAGAAAACACCCGTCACGTCTGGAACAGCTTTATCGACTGGGGCCTGACCAGGCCTGCGGCCAATCTGGCGGTGCGCAAGCTGGAAGTCAGCAGCCGCATTACCGAGGAGAGCGAAAAACGCGTGACGGATATCTACCCGGAGCTGCACGAACTCTGCGAGAAGTGTATTTCGCCGGTATTTCGCTCACCAGAGTTCCGCGCCTTCGGCGATGAGATCTTCTTCGCGCTGGCGCAGACGACGATGGATTTCGCCACACGCGAACCGGCGCGTTCCGCTGAATTTAAAGCTGTAGGGTTTGATACATTATGGCGGGCGCTTTGCGACAGCGGCTGCTGCGCCTGAAAAGCTGAATGAACCAGGCCGCCCCGCGCACGTGACTGAACGTCGCGGGGCTACGCCGTTAGCTGAGCGTGGTGTTTTTCTCTTCCTGCTCTCTCTCTTTGCTGCTCTCCTGGCCTGCGTTACGGCTCAGCCACAGCGACAGCGCTTTTAACGTATCCGGAGTGAACTCATCGCAGCGCGCGGTGATCTCCTCAGGCTCCATCCAGCACACTTCGCTGATTTCGCTCTCCTGTAGCGCGAATGGACCGTGAGAGACGCAGCTGAACAGCCCGCCCCAGACGCGGCAGTGTTCATCCTCGAAATAAAACTGGCCGTGCTCGGCGAAAGGTACGCCCGCGATGCCAAGCTCCTCTTCCGCCTCGCGACGCGCGCTCTCCAGCAGCGCTTCGCCCGCCTGCACCACGCCGCCTGCGGTGGCGTCGAGCATACCCGGCATAAAGTCTTTGATATCGGTACGGCGCTGCACCAGAATTTTGCCCATGCCATCATGCACCACGATGTAGGTCGCGCGATGACGCAGGCGCTCGGCGCGCATCTGCGCCCGACTGGACTGCGCAATCACTTCATTGTCTTCGCTGACAATGTCCACCCACTCCATGCCTGCCAAATGATTTTGCTCCACCATCAGGAAACCTTCTTCAATAAGCGCTCTTACGGCGCGTTCTGGTTGTTCGGTAAATTAAGGGGAAATCGTTGTCTGTGCAATAACCTGCGAGGTCTCGAGGGTTATTACGCTCAGCGTGTCGCCGCCAAGGAACCCATAGCTCGCCGGATAGCCGCCTTTTGGCATGCTGACGGAGCCGGGATTAAAGTGAATGTGCTCGCCTTTGCGCGCCGCGACGGGAATATGCGTATGACCATAGACCAGCACGTCGCCTGCGGCCAGCGGCGGTAGATTTTCCGGGCTGTAAAGATGACCGTGCGTCAAAAAGAGCCGCTGTTTCGCCAGCAAGACCTGCTGCCAGGGGGCGGTTATTGGGAATTCCAGCAGCATCTGATCGACTTCGCTGTCGCAGTTGCCGCGCACCGCGATAATGCGGTCAGCCACCGTATTGAGCCGTTTCGCCACTTCGCCAGGGTTATAGCCCTCTGGCAGCGGGTTGCGCGGCCCGTGATTTAAGAAATCACCCAGCAAAACCAGCCAGCGGGCGTCGCTGTCCGCAAAGCGCGCCAGCAGAAGCTCTGTGGCGGGCAGCGAGCCGTGAATATCCGAAGCGAACATCAGCTTCATTACTCACCTTCCGAATGAAAATTGTGGTGCACGCATGATAACGGATCGCGCAAGGCTTATCAGCCCGAACGCCTGGCAGAAAGTGCGATATAACGCTGCACCGAGGCGCGCTGCCACTGGAACGTCGCATACTCCGCCAGCGTCTCCGGCACCGGGTCGCCATGCATCACCAGGCGGTTAATCATAAGAGCCAGATCGGTATCCGCAAGCGACCATTCACCAAACAGATTTTGCTGTCCGTGCGTCAGCAGCGCCTGCGCGCAGTCGATAAGCTTATCCGCCGCCGCCTGACCATCAGCGCTCAGCGGCGCATAGCGAGCCCCGCCGAAAATCACATCGGTCGGACGTTCGGCCCTGAGCGCGCCCAGATCGCTTCGCAGCCACGCCTGCACCTGGCGGGCGCGGGCGCGTTTTTCGATGTCATGCGGATAGAGCCGCTCCCAGACCGGCGGCGCGAAACGCTCTTCCAGATACTCCGTAATCGCTGAGGATTCGCTTAGCACGACATCGTCAATCACCAGCACCGGTACCCGGCGCGTTAAGGCGAACCCCTGCCAGTCTGCCTGATGGTGTTCGCCGCGTGATAAATCACGGGTTTGCAACTGAAACTGTAACCCTTTTTCCTGCAACGCCACCCAGACGGACATGACGTAAGGGCTAAAAAACTGGGCATCTGACCAAAGCGTAATAGCGGGCTGGGACATCGTCATTCTCATCTCTGATGGAGGATAGCTAAAACTATACCGAAATCCCTTTTCTGTCATGCTGCCGAAAATCGGGGCTCGCCGCATTCTGCAGCAAACCGCCTATACTTTGAGCACGCCGACCCCCTCATAAAGGACGCTGTCATGCTGGATCTCTACTACGCCCCGACGCCTAACGGCCATAAAGTCACGCTGTTTCTTGAAGAGGCCGGACTGGAGTATCGCCTCCACCGCGTTGACATCAGCAAGGGCGAGCAGTTTAAGCCAGAGTTTCTCGCCATCTCCCCGAACAATAAAATCCCGGCCATTATTGACCATGCCCCCGTCGACGGGGGCGCGCCGCTGAGCCTGTTTGAGTCGGGCGCGATTCTGCTCTACCTCGCGGAAAAGAGCGGCAAGCTCCTGAGCGGCGAACTGCGCGAGCGTCAGATTACATTGCAGTGGCTCTTCTGGCAGGTTGCCGGTTTCGGGCCGATGCTCGGCCAGAATCATCACTTCAACCACTTTGCGCCGCAGGCGGTGCCGTACGCTATTGAGCGCTATCAGGTGGAAACCCAGCGCCTCTACGGCGTACTCAATAAGCGTCTGGAAAAATGTCCGTGGCTGGGTGGCGAGCGCTACAGCATCGCGGATATCGCCACCTATCCCTGGGTGGTCTCCCATGAGCGCCAGCGTATCGATCTTGATAACTTCCCGGCGGTCAGTAACTGGTATGAGCGCATCAAAAACCGTCCGGCGACCGAACGCGCTTATCAGCTTGCCAGCACGCTCTGAGCTGATGCGCTGCTACCCTGCGCGTGGGAAATAAGCGCTTCTCTTTACAGGAAAAATAAAGTAAGGATGCGCCCAGCGTCCCGGGCGTTCGCCGCCGGGTCGCCTATGCTGAAGGAGAAACCGACAAACTTCACGCGCTGCGCTTGCCGGTTCGGTAGTCATCCCCTTAAGCTGGCGGCGCTCAACGCACGCAGGAGGCACTTATGCAAATACTGGTAACCGGCGGCACCGGTCTGATTGGCCGCACGTTAACGTCGCGCCTGCTGGCGCTGGGCCATCATGTCACGGTCGTCACCCGCAATCCGGACCACGCCCGCGCGCGCCTCGACGCTGGCGTGGTGCTTGCACCGGGGCTGGATATCTTCAGCAACCTTGACGCTTTCGACGCGGTCATCAACCTGGCGGGCGAGCCCATCGCCGACAAACGCTGGACGGCAACGCAGAAAGAGCGTCTGTGCCAGAGCCGCTGGCAGATAACCCAACAGCTGGTGGCGCTGATGGCGGCGGGCAGTAAACCGCCCGCGGTGTTTCTTTCCGGCTCCGCCGTGGGTTATTACGGCGATCTCGGCGAGGTGGTGGTGAACGAAGATGAGCCGCCGCACAGCGAATTTACCCATAAACTGTGCGCCCGCTGGGAGCAGATAGCCGAAGGCGCGCAAAGCGAGCGCACGCGCGTGTGCCTGCTGCGTACCGGCGCGGTGCTGGCGCCCGATGGCGGCATGATGGGCAAACTGCTGCCGCTGTTTCGCTTCGGGCTGGGCGGGCCTGTAGGCAATGGCCGCCAGTATCTCGCCTGGATCCATATTGACGACATGGTGAATGCCATTATCTGGCTGCTGGATAACGACCTGCGCGGGCCGTTTAATATGGTGTCGCCCTACCCGGCGCGCAACGAGCGTTTCGCCCACACGCTGGGCCACGCGCTGCGGCGTCCGGCTTTTATGCGCGCGCCCGCGACCGCCGTGCGTCTGCTGATGGGCGAATCCGCCGTGCTGGTGCTGGGAGGCCAGCGCGCGCTACCCAAACGCCTTGAAGAATCTGGCTTCGGCTTTCGCTGGTTCGATTTAGAAGAGGCGTTAAAGGACATCGTCAGCCGGGCGCGTTAAGCGCCTTTTGCGGGCAGGCAGGCTGCCCGCAGAATGTTTCCTCACGCCGCGCCACTCCCCACTGGCATTTCCCTTTCTGGTCACGTTATAATCAATATCACGAATATCATTTATATCACGAGGGCGCTATGGTTTCCCGTACACGCCACGCCAGGCTAAAAGAGTACCCGCCGGAGGTCAGCGTCGAGTTTGTCGATGTCGGGCATCTGGTGACATCCCTTCAGGAATCACCCGCGCCGTGGGGGCGCATTCAGCTTTCCGATATTCCGGGCGAAGACGCCGGGCGCTATCTGATGCTGAAATTGCCGGACGAGGTTGACGAAGAGACGCTGGATAATGATATCCGGCTGGCTATCGTCAGCGCCGTCACGGCGGTGTCGCAGATGAAGCGCGCCGGTCAGGGCGCGGCTGAGATAGCGCCGCTACAGGCCCGTAACCGCGAGCGGCTCGACGCATTGCGACAGACCGTGCTTGAAGAAGGCCGCTGGCTCTCCGCAGGCGAAGTCAGCATGGCCGCGGGCGCCGCGCTGAAGAACCCGAGCGCGACGGCGAACCGCTGGAAGCAGGCGGGCAAAGTTTTCGCCCTGCCAGTAAACGGCAAGGACCGCTACCCCGCCTGGGCGTTTGATGAAGGCGGCCAGCCGCTGCCGTCGCTAAAACCTATTCTGGCGCGGTTTCGTGAGAAGACGCCCTGGGCCATCGCGCTCTGGTTCCACTCGCCCAACGCCTGGCTTGGAGGCGACAAGCCCAAAGACCGGCTGAAGATCGATCCGCAGGCGGTGCTGGACGCCGCCGACGTGGAGGCGCAGGGGCCGGTGCATGGTTGATATCACGGAAGAACGCCTGCCTGCGCCGCCTGCCGATATGCAGGTGCCGCGCGTCACGGTATGGCCCGCAGGGAAGCGGATAATTCGCGTCCACAGTGACCAGTTCGCGGGCGATGCCTTTAACCCTGGCATTGGCAATGCGCGCTTCAGCCCGCTGCGACGCGCCGACGGCAGCGCTATTCCCACGCTCTATGGCGGCGTGGGGGCGGAGGTCGCGATTATGGAGTCGCTGTTTCACGACGTGCCGACGGGCTCGCTTGGCGTCAGCTTCGATCTCCGCAAGGCTGCGGGGCTCTGCATCAGCACGTTAACGCCGCGCGGCACGCTGTCGCTGGTAAGCCTTACCCCGACGCTTCTGCGCCGCTGGGGCGTTACCCAGGCGGCGCTCACTGCCAGTTCGCCGCTGCGCTACCCGCAGACCCGCCAGTGGGCTGCCGCTATCTATAACGCGAATCCGCATCTGCATGGCATCAGCTGGCCGTCGCGCCAGCACGGCGGCAAAGCGCTGATGCTGTTTGGCGATCGCCTCTCCGCTGTGCCGCTCACACTCAATGAGAGCTTGCCGCTGCTGGAGGGCGCTCTGATTGAGATTTACCGGCTGGCGGATGAGATGGGGCTGGTGTTAACAGAGGCGTGAGCGTAAACCGGCCTCCCTGCCGGTGTGTGAAGGACTGTCGCGGTTACTTCAGCGATCCTTTCAGAAACTGTTGCAGGCGCGGGCTTTGCGGATTGTTGAAGAGCGCGTCCGGCGGCCCTTCTTCTTCGATTTTGCCCTGATGCAGGAAAATCACGTGTGACGAGACGTGACGGGCAAATTCCATTTCGTGCGTCACCACCACCATCGTTTTGCCCTCTTCCGCGAGCTTTTGCATGATACGCAGCACTTCGCCCACCAGCTCCGGGTCGAGCGCGGAGGTTGGCTCGTCAAACAGCAGCACATCCGGCTCCATCGCCAGCGCGCGGGCAATGGAAACACGCTGCTGCTGGCCGCCGGAGAGATGCACCGGATATTTCCCCTGCGCGCGCTCATCGATGCCGACTTTGGCGAGGTATTTCACCGCCCGTTCACGCGCATCCTGTTTGCTTAAGCCCAGCACCTGAACCGGCGCTTCCATGACGTTTTCCAGGACCGTCATATGGCTCCACAGGTTGAAATGCTGGAACACCATCGTCAGGCGCGTGCGCAACAGGCGCAGCTGGTTTTTATCCGCCACCTTGAGCTGGCCGTCTTTGTCGCGCACCAGCGTGATGTTCTGGTTATTCACCACGATAGTGCCTTCGCTCGGCTTTTCCAGAAAGTTAATGCAGCGCAGGAAAGTGCTTTTACCGGAGCCGGAGGAGCCGATAATGCTAATCACATCCCCGGCGTTCGCCTTCAGCGAGACGCCCTTGAGCACTTCATGTTCGCCGTAGCGCTTGTGCAGATCGGTAACGTTTAATTTATTTTCAGACATGCGTAGCCACTCAGTGCGTTGAAGCCGGTTTCAGGTGCCGTAGCCAGCGTTTTTCCGCCTTGCGGAACAGGCTTATGAGCACGTAAGAGATAATCAGGTAGAGCACCGCCGCGATGCCGAACGCCGTAAACGGCTGATAGGTGGCGGAGTTGATGTCGCGGGCGATTTTCAGCAGATCGGGCACGGTGGCGGTAAACGCCAGCGCCGTGGAGTGCAGCATCAGGATCACTTCGTTGCTGTACGCGGGCAGCGCGATACGCAGCGCCGACGGCAGAATGATGCAGCGATACATTTTAAAGCGCGAAAAGCCGTACGCGCGCGCCGCCTCAATCTCGCCATGCGGCACCGCGCGAATGGCGCCCGCGAAAATCTCGGTGGTGTAGGCGCAGGTGTTGAGCGTCAGCGCCAGCACGGTGCAGTTCAGCCCGCTGCGGAAAAACTCATTCAGCAGTTGTGTGCCTTTCACCACTTCCAGCGTGTACATGCCGGAATAAAACACCAGCAGCTGCACGTAAAGCGGCGTGCCGCGAAACACGTACGTAAAGAGCCAGATGGGGAACCAGACCACTTTATTTTCCGACACGCGGCCAATCGCCAGGAACAGCGCCAGCACGCCGCCCATCACCACCGAGGCGATAAGCAGCCAGAGCGTAATCGCCACGCCCGTAAAGCGATAGCCGTCGGTCCAGAGCAGGGATTTCCAGTACTCCTGAATAATCTCAATCACAGGTCAGCCCTCTTCACACCGACGGAATAGCGGCGCTCAAGCAGCAACAGAACGCCGTTAGAGAGCGTGGTAAACACCAGATAAATCAGCCCGCAGACGATCGCGAAGTAAAACGGCTGCCAGGTGCTTTTGCCGGCAAGCTGCGTCGCCTTGACAACATCTTCCAGCCCAAGCAGCGACACCAGCGCGGTGGCTTTTAAAATCACCTGCCAGTTATTGCCGATGCCCGGCAACGCGAAGCGCATCATTGACGGGAACAGAATACGGCGGAAGGTTTGCGCGCCGGTAAAGCCAAACGCGGTCGCCGCCTCGATATGGCCTCGCGGCACGGCGAGAAACGCCCCACGGAAGGTTTCAGTAAAATAAGCGCCATAGATAAAACCGAGCGTGATAATGCCTGCGACCATCGGGTCGATATCAAACTGGCTGAACCCCAGCGCGTCGGTCACGCTGTTGAGCGCGATCTGCAGGCCGTAGAAAATCAGCAGCATCAGCACCAGATCGGGCACGCCTCGAATCAGCGTGGTGTACGCTTCGAAAATCAGCGCCAGCGGACGGTTGCGTGAGAGCTTGGCCCCTGCGCCGACCAGACCAATCGCCACCGAGAGGACAACAGCGCTGAGCGCCAGCTCAAGGGTGACGAGCGCCCCCTGGAGTATTACCTGTGAAAACCCATACAGCATGGTGCCTTATCCTGTACTCAGCGTGCGCACGACCGACCGGCGCCCCGCAGGGCGCCGCGCTGACCCGTGCGGGTTAGCCGCCGTAAACGTTGAAATCAAAATACTTTTTGGCGAGTTTTTCGTAGGTGCCGTCGGCGCGCATCTCTGCAAACGCCTTGTTCAGCGCCAGGCGCAACTCGTTATCATCTTTGCGGATGCCCATGCCGGTGCCGACGCCAAAGAGTTTTTCATCTTTAACCGACGGGCCGCCAAACTGGTAACCCTTGCCCACCGGCTGTTTCAGGAAGCCTTCGCTGGCGGCCACTTCATCCTGAAACGCGGCGTCGATGCGCCCGGCGGTCAGGTCAGAGTAAATATTGTCCTGTCCCTGGTAGGAGACAATCTCGACGCCCTTCGGCGCCCAGTGGACGTTGCCGTACGTTTCCTGCGTCGTACCCTGCAACACGCCTACGCGTTTGCCTTTTAACGCCTCAAGCGTCGGCTGAATAGCCGAGCCTTTAGCGACCACCAGGCGGGAGTCGGCAGCGTAAAGTTTGTCGGTGAACGCTATCTCCTGCTGGCGCTTTTCGGTAATCGACAGCGAGGACATGATCGCATCGATTTTCTTCGCTTTGAGAGACGGGATCAGCGCGTCGAGCGGCTGTTCAACGAAGGAACATTGCGTCTGGATACGTTTGCACAGCTCTTTGGCCAGATCGATATCAAAACCGACCAGTTCGCCCTGCGCGTTTTTCGATTCAAAGGGCGCGTAGGTCGGATCGGTGCCGATACGTAAATGCTGCGGAATTGCTGCGAAAGCGCCAGAAATGCTGGAGAGAGCCAGCCCCAGAGAAAATGCTAACAGCCGTTTTTTCATAACTATCCTCATCAGACGCGCATAATAAAGTGTCAGGCGGAAAAACTGCACTTATCGTGCCATTACTGCCGCCTCGTAATCAAAACTTTATGCGTGCTGAGATAGATTTATTTTCATTATTCGTGCGTAGAAATGCGCCTTTGCCCTTTTATGGTGCATAAGTTGCACCATTTTGCGTCACGTCCGCTGACCGCGCACCACAATGGCCGCCAGCGGACGAACGCCTGACGGGCAATCAGTCGCCGTAAACGTTAAAGTCGAAATACTTCTTCGCCATCTTGTCGTAAGTGCCGTCTTTGCGGATCTCGTTGAAGGCTTTATCAAACGCGGCTTTCAGCTCGGCGTCATCTTTGCGCAGGCCCACGCCCGTGCCGTCGCCAAAATAATTTTTATCTTTAACTGACGGCCCCGCGAACGCGTACTCTTTGCCGGCAGGCTGTTTCAGAAACCCTTCACTTGCGGCCACTTCATCCTGCAAGGCGGCGTCAAGACGGCCCGCCGCCAGATCGGAGTAGATCAGATCCTGGTTCTGGTACGCCACCACATCCACGCCCTTCGCACGCCACTTCTCATTAGCGTAGGCTTCCTGCGTGGAGCCTTGCAGCACGCCCACATGTTTGCCTTTCAGCGAGTCGATGGTCGGCTGAATGGTCGCGCCTTTGGCGGCGATCAGGCGGGAATCCGCCGCGTAGAGTTTCTCGGAAAACGCAATTTCTTTCTGGCGCTTATCGGTGATAGAGAGCGAAGAGATAATCGCGTCGATTTTTTTCGCTTTCAGCGATGGGATCAGCGAGTCGAAATCGCTGCCGACCCAGGTGCATTTCACCTGCATGCGTTTACACATCTCGTTGCCGAGATCGATATCAAACCCGACAAACTCGCCTTTAGCGTCTTTTGAGGAGAACGGCGCGTAGGTGGCGTCAGTGCCAATGCGAACGGTCTGGGGAAGCGCGGCGAATACGCTGGCGCTGGTGGAAAGGCCAAGCAGCAAGGAGAACGCGAGCACCTTCTTCTTCATACATTACCCTCAAGTTTTCTGATTTTATTATCTGTTGCGTTGTGTGTTGCAATCAGGCTTTGCACTTCCCATGCCAGTTTTAGGCGCTGCCGGAACCGGCATGAATTGTTAAAAAATGGTTGCAATCAGGTTGTGTGAATGAAAGATAGCACTCCGCGCAGCAGACGCTGAGCGTGAAATCGTAAAAGGCGGGATTAAATGTCGAGGATATGATCGCGCTTGCAGAATTGCCCCATAATGAGGCGCAGCGCTCCGCTTTGCCTCATCGTGGCGCGCGTTACGCGCCAGGCCAGCGGGTAAAGAGATCGGCGGGCAGCGTGATATCAAGCTGATCGAGCGCGCGATTGACCGTCTGGTTAATCACCTCATCCAGCGTCTGCGGGCGATGATAAAACGCGGGCATCGGCGGCATGATCACAGCACCCAGTTCCGCCGCCTGGGTCATCAGGCGTAAGTGACCGAGATGCAGCGGCGTTTCGCGCACGCACAGCACCAGCCTGCGGCGCTCTTTCAGCACAACATCCGCCGCGCGCGTCAGCAGGCCGTCGGTGTAGCTGTTCACAATGCCAGAAAGCGTTTTGATGGAGCACGGCAGGATAATCATCCCGTCGGTTTTGAACGAGCCGGAAGAGACGCTGGCGGCGATATCGCGCGCGTCGTGGTTCACATCGGCCAGCGCCTGGACATCGCGTACGGTCATGTCCGTCTCCAGCGCCAGCGTCTGACGCGCGGCCTGGCTCATGATGAGGTGGGTTTCCACCTCCGGCACCGTCTGCAGCGTTTGCAACAGCCGAATGCCATAAATCGCGCCGCTGGCGCCGGAAATGCCGACAATGATTTTTTTCATGGAGTTATCTGGACAAGAAGCACTGAGCGAGACTTTGCCGCAAGACGCGGCGAGATGCAAACGGGGATTTCGCCCCTCCCGCTACGGAAGGGGCGACGGCACGCGGGAAGAGTTAGCCTTCGTTGTGCATCTCTAAATTTTCGACTTCGTTCTGACGCATCACCGCTTTGGCGTCGTCGTTACGCAGGGATTCGAGATATTCCAGATACTGGTGGTCGACATCTTTAGTCACGTAAACGCCGTTAAAGACCGAGCACTCGAACTGTTGAATATCCGGGTTTTCCGCGCGCACCGCTTCGATGAGATCGTCGAGATCCTGGAAAATTAAACCGTCGGCGCCGATTATCTGGCGGATCTCATCCACTTCGCGCCCGTGAGCGATAAGCTCGTTGGCGCTCGGCATATCGATGCCGTAGACGTTCGGGAAGCGAATTTCCGGCGCGGCGGAGGCCAGATACACCTTCTTCGCACCTGCTTCGCGAGCCATCTCGATAATCTGCTCGGACGTGGTGCCGCGCACGATAGAGTCATCCACCAGCAGCACGTTTTTATCGCGGAACTCAGCGCGGTTGGCGTTAAGCTTGCGGCGCACCGACTTACGGCGCAGGTGCTGGCCTGGCATGATAAAGGTACGGCCGACGTAGCGGTTCTTCACAAAGCCCTGACGGTAGGGTTTGTTAAGAATACGCGCGATTTCCAGCGCGATATCGCAGGAGGTTTCCGGAATCGGGATCACTACATCGATATCCAGATCTTCCCATTCGCGCGCGATTTTCTCGCCGAGCTTTTTGCCCATCTCAACGCGGGCGCTGTAGACAGAAATCTTGTCGATAAAGGAATCCGGGCGCGCGAAGTAGACATATTCGAACAGACACGGGTTGCTGACCGGGTTATCCGCGCACTGGCGGGTAAACAGCTGGCCTTTCTCGCTGATGTAAACCGCTTCGCCCGGCGCCACGTCGCGCAGGAATTCAAAGCCCAAAGTATCGAGCGCCACGCTCTCGGACGCCACCATGTACTCGGCGCGGCCGTTGCCGGCGTCACGTTTGCCAAGCACCAGCGGGCGGATACCGTTAGGGTCGCGAAACGCCACCATACCGTGACCGATAATCATCGCCACACAGGCGTAGGCACCACGGATCAGGCGATTCATCGCCGCGATGGCCGCGAAAATGTTGTCCGCTTCCAGCGGGTAGTGGCGGAAGTTATCGAGCTCGCTCGCGAAGATGTTGAGCAGGATTTCAGAATCTGAGGTGGTATTGATATGACGGCGCTTCTCTTCAAAGAGCATTTTGCGCAGTTCATGGGCGTTCGTCAGGTTGCCGTTGTGGGCAAGCGTAATGCCGTAGGGCGAGTTAACATAGAACGGCTGGGCTTCAGAGGCGCTGGAGCTGCCCGCTGTCGGGTAGCGCACATGACCAATTCCCATGTTGCCCTGCAAACGCTGCATGTGGCGGGCTTCGAACACATCATTCACCAGGCCGTTCGCTTTACGCAGACGGAAGCAATTATTCGCATCGATGGTGATGATGCCTGCGGCATCCTGCCCGCGGTGCTGAAGCACCGTTAACGCGTCATAAATCGACTGGTTTACCGGCATAACACCGGCGATCCCGACAATACCGCACATGTTGTCTTTTCCTCAATTCAAAGACCGCCCCCGGCACGATTACCGGGGCAGGAAACTTGACGAGCTTTGCAGATAGTCAAAGAACCATCTGATGATGAAACTGAACTGCGGGATAAGCTGCGACTTTTGCCAGTCCTCGCTTTTGGACAGGCCCGTGAAGGTATCAAGAAAGAACAGAATGGCGGCGACAATCAGCACACCTCGCAAGGCGCCGAAACAGATCCCCAACACCCTGTCTGTACCCGACAGGCCGGTTTTCTCCACCAGCGCGCCAATCACATAGTTGACTATCGCACCGACGATAAGCGTCGCGATAAACAGCACCGCGATAGCAATCCCATTACGTACCAGTTCATCTTCAAAGCCGGTGAACCAGACTGCCAGGTAAGTGTAGTAATGACTGGCGACAAAGAAAGCGCAGCCCCAGGTGACAAGCGACAGCGCCTCTCTCACGAACCCGCGGATCAGGCTGACCAGGCACGAGAAACCCACTACTGCAATGATGGCGTAATCTATCCAGACCATGAATGTGTCCCACGATAAAACGCCCTGACATCCGGTTCGGGGCGCATTCTAACAGAAAAAGAAAACGTTTGCGTAGGGATTTCCTTTCCACGCGTTAATAAAAAATGGCGTTGAAAAAATCTTCAACGCCATCCGTCCGTTATGCCTGCAACCAGCCAAATTGCGCCGGTTGCGGGCCGTCTCTGGCGCGATGCGGTTTCTGGCGGCGCCTGTCAGTCAGGCGCCGGACCGCTTAATTCACGCTGTAATTCATTATCACGCCGTTCAACCCTGACAGGCTGTTCAGCTCGCCAAGCGACGATTTAAGCTTATCTTTCGAGGCTTCCGGCCCCACCAGAATACGGGTGATTTTCCCCTGTACCGGCGTGGAGGGCGACGTATACGCCCGGTAGCCCGCCGAGCGCAGCTTCCCGACGATCTCATTGACTTTGTCGGCGTTTTTCAGCGCGCCGAGCTGTACTACATACGCTTTGCCCGCAGGCGGCGTTTGCGGTTTTTCCGGCGGCGTGGGTTTCGCAGGCGCAGGCGCTTCGGCCTCGCTCACCATCGCCAGCTGCTCGTCGGTTTTATCGCGCTGCGGTTTGTTCTGCGGCTTGTCCGTAGCGCGCGTTCTGGCAGGCTCCGTTGTTTTCGGCTTCGCAGGCGTCACCGGCACTTCATCAAGCTCCGCGCCGGTATCGGCAGGCAGCCGCGTGGTGTCTATCGATGACGTCGCCGCGTTACCCGCCCTCACCTCTTCCGCCGCGCCTTCCGGCGGCTGAGACGGCAGCGCCTGCGTCGCGGCAGGCAGCATATCCGGCTCGTCGCGATCGCCAGGCTTCGGCACCAGCGGGATCGCGGCGAACTCATCCTGATAATGTTTTTTCTGGCCGTCCAGCAGCCCTGGCAGCACGATAACCCCCAGCGCCACCAGCACAATCGTGCCGACTAATCGGTTCTGAAACTTACTCGCCACCTCGTCTCCCCGCGTCCATCTCTTCCATTACCTGCGCGACGGTATGAAACGACCCGCACACCAGTACCGTATCGGCAGGCTGCGCGTCGGCCAGCGCCGCATGCCAGGCCTGCGCCACGCTGGTAAAGACCGCGCTTGCCTGCAGATGCTCCGCAAGCTCTTCAGCGCGGGCGCCGCGCGGCCCGTCCAGAGGGGCACAATACCAGCTATCCACGACCCTCTCCAGACAGGCGAGCGTGCCGGCGATATCTTTATCGTGCAACATGCCGATGACGCCCAGCACGCGCCCGGCCGACGGCGACTGCGCCAGCCGCTGCGCCAGATACCCTGCCGCGTGCGGGTTATGCGCAACATCGAGAATCACGCGCGGGGCGTTGCTCACTATCTGGAAACGCCCGGGCAGCGTGGCGCGGGCGATACCGTCGCGGATCGCCTGCTCGCTCACCTCAAGGCCGCTCGCGCGCAGCGCGGCAAGCGCCGTGGCGGCGTTAGGCTGCGGCACCTGGGGCAGCGGAAGGTCATTCAGTTCGCCGTGCTCGTCGCTAAAGCTCCAGCCAGTGCCGGTGACCGTATAGCGCCAGGCGTCGTTAACGCGCAGCAGCCGCGCGCCTTTCTCCTGCGCGACCTGCGCGATGGTCTGCGGCATATCGGTCTCGCCCACCACCGCCGGTTTACCCTGACGGAAGATCCCGGCTTTCTCACGCCCGATGCTTTCGCGATCTGGCCCCAGCCAGTCGGTGTGATCGAGCGCGATGCTGGTAACAACCGCCACATCGCAGTCCACCAGGTTGGTGGCGTCGAGGCGCCCGCCGAGGCCCACTTCAAGAATAACGACATCCAGTTGCGCCTGCTTAAACAGCCACAGCGCGGAAAGCGTGCCGTATTCGAAATAGGTCAGCGACGTCTCGCCGCGCGCGGCCTCGATCTCTGCGAACGCGGCGGTGTGCTGGCTTTCGGCAAGCTCCTCGCCCTGCACGCGCACGCGTTCGGTGTAGCGCACGAGGTGCGGCGAGCTATAGACGCCCACGCGGTAGCCTGCGGCAATCAGCACCGCTTCGAGCGTCCGGCACGTGGTGCCTTTACCGTTGGTGCCTGCGACGGTAAACACAAAGGGCGCGGGCTTCACGACGTCCAGCGCCGCCGCCACGCGCGATACGCGCAGAAGGCCCATGTCGATGGTCTTGCCGTGCAGGTTTTCCAGATAAGAAAGCCACGTGGCCAGAGGCGACGTGGCTTGGGGAAGATGTTGCTTTTCCATGATACCCGTATCCTGGTTACGGTTCATAAACAAGAAGGGCAGCGCCTGGTGGCCCTGCCCTTCATGACTATCAGGCCTCTTGATCCTGTTCCGGGACCGGCGGCACGACGACCGCTTCACGCGGCGCGTCCGGGCTCGGAGCCGGGAGGTTCATCAGCTTCGCCAGAATGCTGGCGAGCTTGAGACGCAGCTCCGGACGACGCACGATCATATCGATAGCGCCTTTTTCAATCAGGAATTCGCTGCGCTGGAAGCCAGCCGGCAGTTTTTCACGCACGGTCTGCTCGATAACGCGCGGGCCGGCGAAGCCGATCAGCGCTTTCGGCTCAGCGATGTTGAGATCGCCAAGCATAGCGAAGCTTGCAGAAACGCCGCCCATGGTCGGGTCGGTCAGCACGGAGATGTACGGCAGACCGCGCTCCTGCATTTTCGCCAGCGCCGCAGAGGTTTTCGCCATCTGCATCAGCGACATCAGCGCTTCCTGCATACGCGCGCCGCCGGAGGCGGAGAAGCAGATCAACGGACAGTTGTCTTCAAGCGCCTGCTCGACCGCACGTACGAAGCGCGCGCCGACCACGGAGCCCATAGAGCCGCCCATAAAGGCGAATTCAAACGCCGCCGCAACGACCGGCATCCCGTGCAGAGTGCCTTTCATCACTACCAGCGCGTCTTTTTCGCCGGTTTCTTTCTGGGCGCTCGCCAGACGATCCTTGTACTTTTTGGAATCTCTGAACTTCAGCACATCTTTCGGCTCAAGCTCACTGCCCAGTTCCACCAGCGAGCCTTCGTCTAACAGGCTGTGCAGACGGTCGCGGGCCGCCATACGCATGTGGTGATCGCACTTCGGGCAAACCTCAAGGTTACGCTCCAGTTCGGCGCGGTAGAGTACCTGTCCGCAGCTGTCGCACTTGGTCCACACCCCTTCCGGGATGTTCGCTCGGCGAGTGGGAGTAATATTGCTTTTATTGAGAATTCGTTCAATCCAGCTCATTGATAACCTTTCTGCCTGAACCTGGTCGATGCCAGTTTTTCTGTGGGGGCGCATAATGCCATTATTGCCTTCCACAGACCATAAATGGTGCTCATTAAACCATAACGGCCCGCGACTTTGGATAAAAAAGTGGTCGAACCGCCAGAGGGCTTATTTTGCCTGGCGCGCCGCGGCGCGTTTGTGACGCACCACTTCAAAAATGCCCGGCAATACTGAGACGATAATAATCAAAACGATAAACAGCTTCAGATTGTCCTGAATGAACGGCATCGCCCCGAAGAAGTAGCCCGCGTAGGTAAACAGCAGGACCCACAACAGCGCGCCAATGACGTTAAACAGAGCAAAATGGCGGTAAGACATATGCCCCATCCCGGCGACGAACGGCGCGAAGGTGCGCACTATCGGCACGAAACGGGCGAGAATAATCGTTTTGCCGCCGTGGCGTTCATAAAACGCATGCGTTTTATCAAGATAGCTCTGCCGGAAGATTTTGGAATCCGGATTGCTGAAAAGTTTTGCGCCAAACAGCCGCCCGATGGTGTAGTTCACCGCATCGCCAAGGATAGCGGCAATGACCATCAGCGTGACCATCAGGTGCACGTTAAGATCGTTAGACGGCAGCGCGGAGAGCGCACCGGCCACGAACAACAGCGAATCGCCCGGCAAAAACGGCGTCACCACCAGACCCGTTTCGCAAAACAGGATCAGGAACAGAATCGCGTAAACCCAGATGCCGTACTGTGCCACCAGCTCCGCCAGATGCACGTCAATATGTAAAATAAAATCAATCAGAAAGCGAATAATGTCCATACAGGTTCATCTTCCCCGACTGCATTCAGTCAGCTAAAAAAAGTGGGCCCATCGGCGGCTTCGGGAGGTCAAACTGCGCCGGATAATCCACCGACACCAGATAAAGCCCTTCCGCTTTCGCCGTCGCTGCCGCAAGCGTTCTGTCCTTAGCCGCCAGCAGTTCTGCCATCCAGCTCTCCGGCTGGTTACCGCAGCCAATTTCCATCAGGCTGCCAACGATATTGCGCACCATATGGTGTACAAACGCGTTTGCCTTGATATCCACCACAATATAAGCCCCGAAGCGCTCAACGTTGATGTGCATCAGGTTGCGCCACGGGGTGCGGGACTGGCACTGCACCGCGCGAAACGAGGTAAAGTCGTTTTCGCCGATCAGGCACTGCGCCGCCCGGTGCATTCGCTGTGCGTCCAGCGGCAGGTGGTAATGTGTGACCCCCTGCGAGAGCACCGCCGGCCGCAGACGATGATTATAGATAACGTAGCGGTAACGGCGGGCCGTGGCGCTGAACCGGGCATGGAATTCCGCGGGCACATCTTTGACCCAGCGCACCGCGATGTCACCAGGTAAATTCGCATTTACGCCGAGCGTCCATGCCGCGTCCTTGCGGATGGCCGTGGTTTCGAAATGCACGACCTGGCCGGTAGCGTGCACGCCTGCGTCGGTACGACCGGCGCAGAAAACGTTAATCGGCTCATTAGCGACCTGCGAGAGCGCCTTTTCAAGCTTCTCCTGGACGCTGCGTACTTCCTGCTGACGCTGCCAGCCATAATATTTGCTGCCGTCATACTCAATGCCGAGCGCGATTTTGACTGTCGGCTTTTCCAGACTCTCCGACATCAGTAGAGATACTCCTGCAGCAGCTTCTCAGCGGTTTTCACCGCCATCAGCGCGCCGCCGAAGCGCACGTTGTCGGCGACCGACCAGAACTGGATTTGCTCCGGCATGCCGTAGTCGTTACGCACGCAGCCAATGGAAAGATGCACGCTGCCGGAGGCATCGCCCACCTGCGTCGGATAATCGTTCTCTTCGGACAGCGCGATATCCGGATCGCGCTCCAGCGCGTCACGCGCCTCTTCCGCTGCAAGCGGGCGCAGCGCTTCGAAATTCACCATCTGCGCATGGCCGTAGAAAACTGGCGCCTGCACGCTGGTGACCGAAATCATCAGGCCTTCATCCTGGAGGATTTTGCGCGCTTCATCTACCAGACGACGGTCCTGACGCACGCTGCCTTCACGGTCCGGGAGCAATGGCAGCATGTTGAACGCTAACTGACGGCCAAAATGGTCGTCTTCATCAACCGGCATGCCGTTCAGCAGGCGCGCGCTCTGCCCTGCCAGCGCATCTACCGCCGTTTTGCCTTGTGCGGACACGGACAATAAATTTGTCACCTGAATGCGAGACAAGCCGCCAGCTTCCATCAGCGGGCGCAGCGCCGTCAGCAGCTGGCTGGTGAGACTGTCAGCCACCGCCACGACATTGCGGTTGCGGTAATCGGCAAGCACATACGGGTTTACATCCGGCACCACCAGCGGCACGTCCGGCTCCAGTGCGAACAGACCGCTGGAGTCGATAACCAGACAGCCGGCGTTGGTGGCGTCGTCTGTGTAGCGCGCGCTGGCCTCCTGGCCTGCGACGAAAAAGGCGAGCTGCGCCTGCGTCCAGTCAAACGCATCGGCATCCTGCACCTGCACGCTTTTGCCCGCGAAACGCAGCGTTTCGCCCGCGCTTTCGCTGCGCGCCAGCGCATAAAGTTCACCCACCGGGAACTGACGCTCGGCGAGTTGCTCAAGCAGGGCTTCTCCCACGGCGCCCGTCGCGCCCAGTATGGCGATATTCCAGCCTTCAGACATGGTGGTATTTACTCCAGAAAATAAAAATGCATCCCCCGCCCGGCGGGCGGGGAATAAGAGAACCTGTGATTAACGGATCGGATGATGGGTCGCGTTAAAACCCAGCTTTTGCAGCAGCTCGGCGGCGGCGGCGTCATCGCACTGCACGTACAGTGACGACCATTCGCGGCGCTCCTGATAATTTTTGCGCAGCTTGTCGAACTCACCCGGCACGCCCGCCACGCGTCGGAGCGGGGCGTCATCGCGGCGCACATCATACACCAGATGCACCAGCCGTTTCAGCGTGGCCTGATCGAGCGGCCCCTGAAACGTTACGCGGCCAAATTCTGGCGGCGGCAATAGCGTGGAGAGCGCGACCTGTTGCGGCTGGCCGAGGAACTGGCTGTAGGCTTCAAATACCTGCGTGGTGCCGCGCGCTTTGCCTTCCAGCGTATAGCCCGCGATGTGCGCGGTGCCGATATCCACGCGTTTTAACAGTTCCGTGTTGAGTTCCGGCTCTGGCTCCCAGACGTCCAGCACCACGCTCAGCGCCTGGCCCGCTTCAAGACGCGCCAGCAGCGCGGCGTTATCCACGACCGGGCCGCGGCAGGCGTTTATCAGAATAGCGCCGGGCTTGAGCCGCGCGATCAGCGCCTCGTCGGCAAGGTGCAGGGTTTTGTACGGGCCGTCTTTAAACAGCGGCGTGTGGAACGTCAGGATATCCGCCTCGCGCACCAGTTCATCCAGCGAGCGGAAATCGCCGCCCTCGCCACGATCGGCGCGCGGCGGATCGCACAGCAGCGTGCGCACGCCCAGCGCCTCAAGGCGAGCCTGTAACCGGGAGCCGACGTTGCCCACGCCGACGATCCCGACGGTGCGGTCAGTGAGCGCAAAACCGTCGCGCTCGGCAAGCATCAGCAGCGCGGAGAACACATACTCCACCACGGCGATGGCGTTGCAGCCAGGGGCGGCGGAGAACGCGACGCCCGCCGCGCGTAAATCGTCTTCATTAACGTGGTCGGTGCCCGCCGTAGCGGTGCCGACAAACCTGACGTTTTTGCCTTCCAGCAGCGCGCGATTGACCGGCGTGACCGAGCGCACCATCAGCGCGTCGGCATCGTCCAGTTCCGCCTGCGGGATCGGGCGGCCCGGCACGGCTTTCACCTCGCCCAGACGGCTGAACAGCTCGCGTGCGTAAGGCATATTTTCATCAACGAGGATTTTCACGTTTCTCTACCTGTTTATGTGCGGGAGATAGCCGTTAAGTGTGCCATAATCTCGCCGCCAGGCATACTTAACAGCGTGGTTAGTTTCGCGGCACCGTCCGGTCAGGTTAAGGATTATTGATGATGCAACCCATTCATGGCGCCACGCCCCGCCCGGCGGGCGAGCCTCCCACCTCGCCCCACTCTGCGGGCGAGCAGCCGCTTTCCACCCAGCAGCGTACCGTGCTGGAGCGGCTTATTACCCGGCTGGTGGCGCTAACCCAGCAGCAAAGCGCCGAAGTCTGGGCCGGCATGAAGCACGATCTGGGCTTAAAAAGTGACGCGCCGCTGCTCTCGCGCCATTTCCCTGCCGCTGAGCAGAATCTCAATCAGCGGCTTGGCCAGGCGCAGCAGACCCACACTCAGCGTCAGGTGCTCTCGCAACTGACCGAGCTGTTAAGCGTGGGCAATAACCGCCAGGCGGTGAGCGACTATATTCGCCAGCAGTTCGGCCATACCGCGCTGAACCAGCTCTCCGGCGAGCAGTTAAAAAGCGTGCTGACGCTGCTGCAAAACGCGCAGCTCAATATTCCGCAGCCGCAGCAGCGCCCGGCCACCGACCGCCCGCTGCTGCCTGCGGAGCATAATACGCTTAACCAGCAGGTGACGAAGCTTGCCGCCGCGACCGGCGAATCGCCAAAGCTTATCTGGCAGTCAATGCTGGAACTCTCCGGCGTGAAAACCGGTGAGCTTATTCCGGCGAAGCATTTCGCGGCGCTCTCCACCTGGCTTGCCGCGCGCCAGACCCTTGCCGATCAACCCGCGCCGACGCTGCATACCATTCAGGCCGCGTTGCGCCAGCCGCTCGAATCGCGCGAATGGCAGGAGCTCAGCGACTACGCGCAGCAGCGCTTCCAGGCGACGCCACAAACGGTGCTGACCACAGCCCAGGTGCAGGATCTGCTGAATCAGGTGTTCGTGCGCCGTGCGGAGCGCTCGCCGGAAACGCTGGAAGTGCGTCATATCCAGCCGATTTACAGCCCGCTGATCGCGTTTTTCACCCAGCCGGTGAAGACCATTTCCGCCCGCCCCGGCCTTGCGATGTTTCTTCTGGTGCTGGTTATCCTTCTGCTCTGGCTGGTTATCTGACAGACAGCAAAAAGGCGTCTTTCGACGCCTTTTCTTTTAACTCCCCGACACGTATCAGAAGCTTAACGACACGCCCGCAAACACGCTGCGGTTGCTGTCGCGTCCATCGCTGGTCTCCTGCTCGCCCGTGAGGTTGAGATTCAGCGCCGGGTTAACCTGCCAGCCCAGCGATACCGCGCTGGTCAGCGTTTTCGCAGGCGCCGTCACGCCGCTTAGCGGTACCGGCTGGTTCACGCCGGTAAAGCTCGCCTGATAATGCCCTTCGTCCTGGCTTAACGCGCGTTGCAGATGCGTCTGGAAACTCAGGTTGAGGCTGCCGCGCGCTTTCAGGTCGATATCATAACTCGCCCGCAGCCCTGCGCCCGCCTGCCAGCGCGTGGTGGTCTGGTTGTCGGCGCGCAGGCCAAAGCCGGAGCCGCTCTTCTCGGTGAAGGCGTCCTGCTTCAGCGTGATGTATTGCGTGTCGATAAACGGCGTCACCTGCAAGCCCTCCCTGCTGAAGCGATAGCCGGTTTCGCTGCCAAGCGACATCCAGCTGCCGCTCTGGCGGCTGCTGACGCGCTCGGTGCTACTGCCAAGCCACAGCATGCGATGCTGGCGACCGTCGTAGTAGCCGGAAGCCAGACGACCGGTCAGGTAGTAACTGCCGAAGATTTTACCGCCGTACAGCGCGGCTTCGCTCAGGGTGCCGGTATTACGCTCGCCGCCGCTGCTCAGGGCGCTGAACGTTTCGGTGCGCGACAGCGAAGTGCCGATGAACGTATGTTCGTCGATAAACCGATCCTGACCCGTCACCCACCCTTTCATTGAGTAGCTCACCGGCGAAAAGCCGGTGCGGCCAAGGCTGCCGTTCCACGAGAGCGTATCGCTCCAGCTTCGACTTTGCGGCGCGTCCAGCAGAGCGTCGATGCGCTTCGCGCTGCTACGCTGGTTAACGTTGATCGCCTGCCAGGTGAGCGCCGCTGTCGCCGCCGGCAACTGACCGGAGAGGCTTTCCAGCGCCGCGCGAGCGGACTCGTTATTCGAGACGCGTTGCAGAGTGCCCGCCGCCGAGGCAAACGAACTCGCCCGCACCGTCACACCGCTCGCCACTTGTTTATCGAGCTGCGTGAACGCCTGCTCCAGACGCGCAGCGCCGGAGAGCGTGGCCGCCGAGGTGGTGGCGACTTTGGTCTGCGTCACCTGCAATCGTTTAATATTGAGCCACACCTGTTTGGTGCTGTAGCCCAGCGAGCCTGTCAGGAACACGCCTGCCGACTGCGTAAAACGGCTGAACTTACCGGATACCGCGCCTGCGTTAACGACTGGCTGGCGCGTCTGCGTCACGTAGCCTGCCGGCACGCCCAGCAGATGCAGGTTGCCCGCAAGCGTCGCCCGCCCGGTCACATCCAGCGTCGAGCCGAGCATAAACGCCAGAGTGCCGGTGGTGCGCTGCGTGTAGGCGCGCATGAACCGCGTTTTGCCGTCGCGCAGCAGTACATAGCCGCTGTTATCGACGTTCCCTTTCACGGTGCGCACATCAAGCGTTCCCGCGCGACCGATGGTAACGGCGGAGGCGAGGCTCTTCGCCGACGACAGACTGCCGCCCAGCACCTGCGTGGTGCCGGTGTAGCTGGCGTCCTGGGTCAGTACCAGCTTGCCGGTGCCGCTTTTGATAAGCCCGCCGCTGCCGCTGATGGCATTGCTCCAGGTGGAGGTGTAGCTGTTAAACGCGACGCTTACGGTGCCCCAGTTAAACTTCGCCGGGCCGTTGATCGCCTTCCCGGCGTTCAGCATGCCGTAGCCGAAAACGGCGTCCACGCCTGGCGCGCCGATGTCAGTCGCAGTCCCAAGCACCGTCTGGCGTACCAGGTCATTGGTGAAATAAGGGTATTTCTGCCAGACCATCGCCGCCACGCCGGAAACCTGCGGCGCGGCGAACGATGTGCCGCTGACCATACGCAGAACGGCTTTGCCGGTGCTGTCGGTGCTCTGGATATAGACGCTGCCTGGTGCCGCCAGACAGTTATTTTTCATAACGCCGCAGCGGTTGGCATAGCTTGCGATATAACCCGGGTTAAAGGTATCCGTCGCCGTGACAACCAGCCAGCCTTTATCCAGCCCCGCTTTGGGCGCAAGCGACGGCAGTTTCGCCACGCCCACCGGGTTCGCTGCGCCGTTGTTGCCGCTCGCAAAAACGATAAGCCCGTTGTAAGACGAGACATACGGCTTCCAGGCGTTCACGTAATAGTTCGTGGTCGCGGTGCTGGCCGGGTTCCAGTCCGCAATGCCCCAGGAGTTATTGATAATTTTCGCGCCCGCACGCGCCAGATCGTAGTTAATCTGACCGAAGTTAAGGCTCTGGCGGGTATTGGCGACGTCAGGAATGATACGCGCGCTGATAAGCGTCGCGCCCGGCGCGGTGCCGCCGCTAAACAGGCTGGTGGCGCGCCCGGCAAGCGTCTGGGCGACCATCGTGCCGTGGCCGCGTACATCGCCAACGCTCAGGTTGTTCGTTTTCGGATCGACATAGTTCAGCGACCCCTTAACCGCCCCCTGCAACGCCGGATGCGTCGTAAGAATGCCGGTATCCGCTACGCCGACTTTCACGCCCGCGCCGTTGACGCCGGCCGCACGCGCGGTCGCCGCGCTGGTAATAAACAGCGGACGGTTCCAGTTGGTGCGCGTCACGACATTTGTCGCCGCAACAGAGGGCGCATCCGTGAATGACTCATCCGCATCCGGTTTTTCGCTGGCGAAAGCGGCGCCTGAGCATGACAAAATAACGAGTGGGATCACTCTCCCTTTGGTTAATAAAATCCCTTTACCCAGAGATGACTCGATGGGCATGGTTGGTTTCCCCGGCTGGCAACGCCTTGTGAAAGGCAAAAAACGTTTCCCTGAATTCCGCAAACGGGTTTCGGATTTCTTTTCTGCGGCGTCCTTCATTCTTATCTTTTTGAAAAGATTAGGAATGGCAGTATCAGATTTGAATTTCCGGTACGAATGACTGTCTCAATAAAGACGTCGTCGCCCGGATATATTCTGATATATCGGCAAAAATGGACTTAACTTTAACCAAATGGATAGTAAAGATGGTTTTATAAAATAAATCATATTTTTCAGTAGGTTGTTTTTAAGGTAAATTTATTTTTATTGACTTAAGTGAAATTAAATAACTTAAGAAATGGTTTAAGCATTGCTAAAATAACGTTTGCGGAAACAGCGCGGCATACCGCACCAATACAAGAATTTATTTATAAACAATAAATTAGGTTTAAAAGAAACGCGCGCGAATTGAAATGCGGCAGGGAGAATATCTTCTTACGAGGTGCAAATAAGGAAGCAGAGAAACGAAGGTGGGATAATAAACATAAAAAAAGGAGCCTTGCGGCTCCATTTCTTTTAAAGAGACGTTATGCCTGATATTTACGCATAACCAGCGTGGCGTTAGTACCGCCAAAACCGAAGCTGTTAGACATCACAGTCGTCAGCTCACGCTCGACAGGCGCGGTGATGATATTCATACCGTTCGCCTGCTCGTCCAGCTCTTCAATATTGATGCTCGGCGCGATAAAGCCGTGTTCCAGCATCAGCAGCGAGTAGATAGCTTCCTGCACGCCTGCCGCGCCCAGCGAGTGGCCAGTCATCGCTTTAGTTGCGGAGATAGCCGGCGTGTTGTCGCCGAACACTTCACGGATAGCGCCAAGCTCTTTCACGTCGCCCACCGGGGTGGAAGTGCCGTGGGAGTTCAGGTAATCAATGGGAGTATCCACGCCGTGCATCGCCATCTTCATGCAGCGCACCGCGCCTTCGCCAGACGGTGCGACCATGTCAGCGCCATCGGAGGTTGCACCGTAGCCGACGATTTCCGCATAGATGTGCGCGCCGCGCGCCAGCGCGTGCTCAAGCTCTTCCACCACAACCATACCGCCGCCGCCTGCGATAACGAAGCCGTCGCGGCTCGCGTCATAGGTACGGGAGGCTTTTTCTGGCGTCTCGTTATATTTGGTGGAGAGCGCGCCCATCGCATCGAACTCACACGCCATTTCCCAGCCCAGCTCTTCGCCGCCGCCCGCAAACACGATGTCCTGTTTGCCAAGCTGGATCTGCTCAACCGCGTTGCCGATGCAGTGCGCGGAAGTGGCGCAGGCGGAGCTGATGGAGTAGTTAACGCCGTGGATTTTAAACGGGGTGGCAAGGCATGCGGAAACCGCAGACGCCATCGCTTTGGTGACGACGTACGGGCCGACCGCTTTCAGGCCGCGCGGGCTGCGCATCGCGTCAGCGCCAAAAACCTGTGCTTTGGACGAACCGCCGGAGCCGGCAACAATACCGACGCGCGGGTTGTTCTGATACACCTCGTCGCTCAGGCCGGCATCTTTAATCGCTTCCTGCATGGAGAGGTAAGCATAAACAGAGGCATCGTTCATGAAACGCACCACTTTACGGTCGATAAGACCGGTGGTGTCCAGCTTCACGTTGCCCCAGACGTGGCTACGCATACCCGCGTCGAGAAATTCTTGAGAGAAAGTGATCCCCGAGCGTCCTTCACGCAGGGATGCCAGGACTTCCTGCTGGTTATTACCGATGCTGGAAACGATGCCCAGGCCAGTAATTACTGCACGTTTCATTCAATACCTCTTCGAGTACGCTAAGTAAGTGTCGTGTCGCAAGATAGCGTACAGTTGTACGCCGAACAAGTCCGATCAGCCAGATTGGCAAGAAATTTGCGATGTCCGACCGGGCTCGCTAAGATCGTGCGACTGCCTGTCATTCGAGCAATTTACGTGAAACCTATCGCCATACAGCCTGCCAGCCTGACGTTTAATAATGAGGGTACACCTGTTTCCCGAGATTTTGATGACGTTTATTTTTCCAATGACGACGGTCTGGAAGAGACCCGCTATGTCTTTCTGAACGGCAATCAGCTCCCGGAACGTTTTATGACACACCCGCGTGACAGCTTTATTGTCGCCGAGAGCGGCTTTGGCACCGGACTCAATTTCCTGACGCTCTGGCAGGCGTTTGCGGCGTTTCGCGCGGCGCATCCGGACGCTGCGCTACAGCGCCTGCATTTCATCAGTTTTGAGAAATTTCCGCTGACGCTCGCCGATTTACAAAGCGCGCACGCTCACTGGCCGGAGCTCGCCCCGTGGGCGGAGCCGCTACAGGCCCAGTGGCCGCTGGCGCTGCCGGGCTGTCAGCGGCTGGTGCTGGATGGCGGACGCGTCACGCTTGATTTATGGCTTGGCGATATTAACGAACTGGTCGATACGCTCGATGACTCCCATAACCGTCAGGTGGACGCCTGGTTCCTGGATGGCTTCGCGCCGTCGAAAAACCCGGATATGTGGACGCCCGGCCTGTTTGCCGCGATGGCGCGCCTTGCCCGTCCCGGCGGTACGCTCGCCACTTTTACCTCAGCGGGTTTTGTGCGCCGCGGGCTGATTGAAGCCGGTTTTCAGGTAGTGAAGCGCAAAGGGTTCGGGCGCAAGCGGGAAATGCTGGTTGGCACGCTTAGTCATGATGCCGCGCCCCCTGCCCGCGCGCCCTGGTATGCGCGCCGCCCGGCGAGCGGGGATAAAGACGCGGCGATTGTCGGCGGCGGTATCGCAAGCGCCCTGCTGGCCCTCGCGTTGCAGACGCGCGGCTGGCAGGTGACGCTCTACTGTCAGGACGACGCGCCCGCAAAGGGGGCCTCCGGCAACCGCCAGGGCGCGCTCTATCCTTTATTAAGCCATCACGACGCCGCGCTGGCCGTCTTTTTCCCGGCGGCGTTTACCTTTGCGCGCAGGCTGTACGACGCGTTGCCGGTGGATTTTGATAAAGACTGGTGCGGCGTGACGCAACTGGGCTGGGATGAAAAGAGCCAGACGAAAATCAGCCAGATGCTCGAACCCGGCCTGCCAGAAGCGCTGGCGCGCGCCGTTGACCGCGACGAAGTCGCCGCGCGCTGCGGCGTGGAGACCGGCTGCGGCGGCATTGAATACCCGCAGGGCGGCTGGCTCTGCCCGGCGCAGCTCACCGCCGGCGTGCTGGCGCTCGCGCAGGCGCGCGGCCTGCGGGTGCATTACGGGCATACGGTCAGCGCGCTACGCCAGGACAACGGCGGCTGGCAGCTCACTTTCGCCCACGGCGCGCAGGCGCGTCACGCCACGCTCGCGCTGGCAAGCGGTCATCAGCTCAGCGCGTTTTCGCAAACCGAAAAATTGCCGGTCTACTCCGTCGGCGGCCAGGTGAGCCATATCCCGACCACGCCGGGCCTCGGCGCGCTGCGCCAGGTATTGTGCTACGACGGCTACCTGACGCCGCAAAACCCGGCTTACGGCATGCATTGCATCGGCGCGAGTTATCACCGCGGCGTGAGCGAGATGCGCTATCAGGAGGAAGACCAGCAGCACAACCGCCAGCGGCTTCTCGACTGCCTGCCGCAGGCGCAGTGGGCGCATGAAGTGGACGTGAGCGCAGGTGATGCGCGTTGCGCAGTGCGCTGCGCCACACGCGACCACCTGCCAATGGTCGGCAACGCGCCCGACTATGCCGCCACGCTCAGCGTATACGCCGACCTCTCCCGGCACGCTGACGCGCCAGACGCCGTCCCCCTCGCCCCGGCACTGGAAAATCTGTTTGTGCTTGGCGCGCTCGGCTCGCGTGGGCTGTGCAGCGCGCCGCTGGCGGCGGAAATTTTAGCCTCGCAAATGAGCGGCGAACCGCTGCCGCTGGATGGCGCGACGCTTGCGGCGCTCAACCCTAACCGGCTGTGGATACGTAAACTGCTGAAAGGCCGCGCCGCTGGCTAAACGCGCTGCGTACGCTTATGGCTGCGCTCCGCCATTCGGTGGAAACAGGGCGTGAAACCGCCGAAGCGCTCTGCGCGTAGCGAACAGCAGTCAGCCGCGCTAATCAAGACTACAGCCAGCACAGAGCAGCAGCGCGACATTGAGCAGATAAGTCTGGCGATTGCGGAGCTTGTAAAGTGGCGCAGAGCAACGCGTCGATGACGCAGACGGGGCCGGTGGATGTGATGTCGGAACAGGTCACCCGGCTGAACGCGGGTGTTTCACCCGCAGGCGCAGGCGCCATAAGTTTACAGCCTGCGCGCCGTCACGACGCGCAGGCCATCAGGCTCAGTTGAGCTTCGCCTGCTGGAACAGATTGTCCCACATTCCCAGCACCAGCGCCTGATCGCGCGGCGAGAGTTCGCCCGCGTGGATGGCGGTTTCCAGGCTGTTTGTTACCTTCGTATACACGGCCTGCGGCGAGTGATCGTCGCCGTGCTCCAGCGCCGCGACGGCAAGGGTCAGGTGTCCGCGCAGATAGCCGCTGGCGAACAGTTCGTCATCGCTCGCGTGCTCTACCATCTCATCAATCAGCGCCAGAATACGTGCTTCAAATTCGGCAATCATCGTTTTTCCTCTGTTAATAACATGGCGATTAGCACAAGTCTTCCGGCCATGGGAACTGTTGCGCCGCAAGCGGCGGCGTCTGGTAATAATCCTGTAACGCGGCGATAAAGCGCGCCGGACGCTCGGGAATACCGTCTTTCAGATACTGCATTACCTGCGCATGCACACGGCGCTGAAACGCGATGCGATCCGGGTCGACGTCGCCGTTGAGGTTGTCGCAGCTGACGTTAAACGGAAAGCCCGCCGCCACGCAGAACAGCCACTCCAGCGCCTGGGGTTTGACTTCCACATCCTCGAACTTGCTCTGCGTCTGTGCATCGCGGCCGTCCGGGCAGTACCAATAGCCAAAGTCCACCAACTCGCGCCGCGCTTTACCAGCGATGCACCAGTGCGAAATCTCGTGCAGGGCGCTGGCGTAAAAGCCGTGGGCGAAGACCACGCGGTGGTACGGCGCCTCGTCATCGGCAGGAAGATAGATCGGTTCGTCATCGCCTTTAATCAGACGGGTATTAAAATCGCCGGCGAAGCAGCCGTCGAAAAGCGTTATTAATTCCTGATAGTGGTGTTCACGCATTACGCCATCCCCAGCCAGCGGAGGATCTCCTGACCGTGGCTGTCAAATAACAATTTGGCGCTCATGACCGCCGAGACGATAACAATCATCGGGCGGATCAGGCGCTGTCCTTTACTTAATACCAGGCGCGAGCCCAGGCGCGCGCCGAGAAACTGCCCGGCCAGCATTACGAAACCGGTGCCCCAGATAACCTTGCCGCCGATGATAAACAGCAGCAGCCCGCCGACGTTGGAGGTGGCGTTGAGCACCTTGGCGTGGGCGGTGGATTTGGCAAGGTTAAAGCCCGCGAGCGTGACGAACGCCAGCGCGTAAAACGAGCCCGCGCCGGGGCCGAAAAAGCCGTCATAAAAGCCGACGCAGCCGCCTGCCACCAGCGCAAACGGCAGGCCGTAGAGCCTGCGCTGGCGATCCTCTTCGCCAAGACGCGGCATCAGCAGGAAATAGAGCCCGATGGCGATCACCAGCACCGGCAGGATCTGGCGCAGAATATCGGACTGCACATGCTGCACCAGCAGCGCGCCGCTGGTGGAGCCGATAAACGTCATCAGGATATTGAGTTTCTGGTCGCGAAGGCTGACCACGCCGCGACGGATAAAATAGAGCGAGGCGGAGAGCGAACCGCCGCATGCCTGGAGTTTATTGGTCGCCAGCGCCTGGGCGGGCGACATGCCTGCCGCCAGTAGCGCCGGCACCGTTAAAAGCCCGCCGCCGCCCGCCAGGGCGTCGATAAACCCCGCGAGCATCGCGACAAAAAAGAGCGCTGTCAGCAACAGCGGCGAAACCATAAACCAGTCCATCACGGCCATCCTTAGTTGTTAAAGCGCGTGTTCGTCCAGCAACGCCTGACATGACGGCGGCGGTGGCGGCGGCGTTTTCTTCTCTGCCTTGCCGCTGCCCGGCGCCGCAGGTTTAAACCAGCTTTGCAGCTCTTCGCCGCAACCGTCGCCCGGCGGCGGCGGCTCCTGCTCCACGCACTCCAGGCTGTCCGGCGGACAGCGCAGGCGCACATGCATATGGGCGCGATGCTGGAACCACGGGCGCACTTTACGCAGCCAGTCGCGATCCGGCCCGGCGTCCAGGCAGAGCTGCTGCTTGATAGCCGGGTTCACGAAAATACGCGTGACCTGATCATCGAGCGCGGCAAGCTTAATCAACCCGCCAATTTCCGGCTTCCAGAGCGACGGCACGACCGATTTCCCGTCGCGCGACACTAAATCGAGCGCCTGCGGGCGACGCAGTTGCGCCGCGCTCCAGCGCTGTTTCGGCAGTTGCAGGAAGATATCGACATCAAGGCCCGTCTGATGGCTGGCATGACCGCCGTTAAAACGACCGCCCGCCGGCATGCCCATATCGCCTATCAGCACCGTGCCGAGTTGCAACTCGTTCACCTGGTTACTGAGACGCTCAATAAAGCGCACCAGATCCGGGTGGCCAAAGTAGCGGCGCTGGTCAGTGCGCATTATCTGGTAATGCTCCGACTCCATCGGCAGCGGCTGGGCGCCGATGATGCAGCCATTGGAAAATGTGCCGATCGACTGAGCCGCGCCCGGGATCGGCTGGGTGATTTTCTGCCACGGCGTGGCGGCGCTTGCCGCGCTGCAAGCGAGCAGCGCCAGCAAGGCTAAGCAGAGTTTTTTCATGAGATTACCAGCGAGGAAGCGTAGTGGTAACGTCCGCGTTCTGACCGCGGTGGCGCAGCAGATGATCCATCAGCACGATCGCCAGCATCGCTTCGGCGATCGGCACCGCGCGGATGCCGACGCACGGATCGTGGCGGCCACGGGTGATCATCTCGACTTCATCGCCCGCACGGTTAACGGTACGCCCCGGCACCGTGATGCTGGAGGTCGGCTTCAGCGCGATATTGGCGACGATCTGCTGGCCGCTGCTGATGCCGCCGAGAATACCGCCCGCATGGTTGCTCTGAAATCCGTCTTTAGTGATTTCGTCGCGGTTTTCGCTGCCTTTGAGCGCGATAACGCCAAAACCTTCACCGATCTCAACGCCTTTGACGGCATTAATGCTCATCAGCGCATGGGCGATATCGGCATCCAGCCTGTCGAACACCGGTTCGCCGAGGCCCGGCGGCACATTATCGGCGACAACCGTTACTTTCGCGCCAATGGAGTCGCCCTCTTTTTTCAGCGCGCGCATCAGCTCGTCGAGCGCGTCATGTTTGTCCACGTCCGGCGAGAAGAACGGGTTCTGCTCCACCTGCGCCCAGTCTTTGATTTCCAGTGGAATATCGCCCATCTGGGTCAGGCAGGCGCGGATGACGATACCGAATTTCTGCGCCAGGTATTTTTTGGCGATCGCGCCTGCGGCGACGCGCATGGCGGTTTCGCGGGCGGAAGAGCGTCCGCCGCCGCGATAGTCGCGAACGCCATATTTCTGCTCGTAGGTGTAATCGGCGTGTCCCGGACGAAACACATCTTTAATAGCGCCGTAATCCTGGGAGCGTTGATCGGTGTTTTCAATCAGCAGGCCGATGCTGGTGCCGGTGGTCACGCCCTCAAATACGCCGGAGAGAATTTTCACCTGGTCCGGCTCGCGGCGCTGCGTGGTGTAACGGGAGGTGCCTGGGCGGCGGCGGTCAAGATCGTGCTGGAGGTCGGCTTCGCTTAACGCGATGCCCGGCGGTACGCCGTCAATAATGCAGCCGAGCGCCAGACCATGGGACTCGCCGAAAGTGGTGACGCGAAAGAGTTGTCCAAGAGTGTTGCCTGCCATCACGGCTCCGTTATCGTGTCGTTGTGGTGTTTTGCGTTATTCAGCGGGCCTGCGCCCGCCTGTTTTAATCTTTGTAGATGCTGAAGTGTTCGCGTGCGCTGATGAGCTGCGCTTTGGTCAGCATAAAGACGCCGTCGCCGCCGTTGTCGAATTCAAGCCAGGTGAACGGCACGTCCGGGTACTGCTCCATCAGATGTACCATGCTGTTACCGACTTCACAAATCAGAATACCGTTGTCGGTCAGGTAGTCCGGCGAGCAGGCGAGAATGCGGCGCGCGAGCTTCAGCCCGTCGCTGCCAGCCGCAAGGCCGAGTTCCGGCTCGTGGCGATATTCGTTCGGCAGGTCGGACATATCCTCTTCATCCACATACGGCGGATTGGTGACGATAATGTCGTACTGCACTTTCGGCAGATCACGGAAGAGATCCGAGCGGATCGGCGTGACGTGATGGATAAGCCCGTGCTCTTCGATATTGTGCTCGGTAACGGCCAGCGCGTCGCCGGAGATATCTACCGCGTCGACTTCCGCATTCGGGAAGGCGTACGCGCAGGCAATGGCGATACAGCCGCTGCCGGTACACATATCAAGGATATGCTGCGGTTCGTGGTCGATAAGCCCTGCGAAACGGTTATTGATAAGCTCGCCGATGGGCGAGCGCGGCACCAGCACGCGTTCGTCGACGTAAAATTCGTGACCGCAGAACCAGGCTTTATTGGTGAGATACGCCACCGGAATACGCTCGTTGACGCGGCGGATCACCCGTTCGACGATACGATGACGCTCGCTGGAGGTCAGACGCGCGGTGCGCATATCTTCCGGAATATCCAGCGGCAGGTAGAGCGACGGCAGTACCAGTTGCACCGCTTCATCCCAGGGGTTGTCCGTGCCGTGACCATACCAGATGCCCGCCGCGCTGAAACGGCTCACCGCCCAACGCAACATATCCTGAATGGTATGCAGTTCACTGACTGCCTCATCGACGAAAATTTTATCCACACTGCCCTCCGCATGACGCTCCGCGTTAAATTCGGCGGCTAGTTTGCCATGAAGGCGGCGATAAATCAGCAACCGGCGCGTCATCCCTGAAAAATGGCTTTTGTTTGGCGACGCGCCAATCTCGGGTAAACTGCCTGCGCAACGATAAAGAAGAGAAGAAGATGAAAAAGAAGCCATCGCTGAGTGAGGAAGAAAAGTCGCTGTTTCGCGCGCTGATGAGCGGAACGCGCGAGCTGAAACAGGACACCATCGTCCATCGCCCGGCGCGTAAAAAGCTGAGCGAGGTGCCGCCTAAGCGCCTGTTGCAGGAGCAGGTGGACGCCAGCCACTACTTTTCCGATGAGTTCCAGCCGCTTCTGAACAGCGACGGACCGATGCGCTACGTCCGCCCCGGCGTGGATCATTTCGAGCTGAAAAAACTGCGCCGCGGCGACTATTCGCCCGAGCTGTTTCTCGATCTCCACGGCTTAACCCAGATGCAGGCCAAGCAGGAACTGGGGGCGCTCATCGCCGCCTGTCGCCGCGAGCATGTCTTCTGCGCCTGCGTGATGCACGGCCACGGTAAACATATTCTGAAACAGCAGACGCCGCTGTGGCTGGCGCAGCATCCACATGTGATGGCCTTCCATCAGGCGCCGAAAGAGTATGGCGGCGACGCCGCGCTGCTGGTGCTGATTGAAGTTGAAGAGTGGCAGCCGCCCCAGTTGCCTTAAGCGCTGGCGCATTGCTCGCGTAAAAATGAAGACCGCAGAAACAGAAAGAGCCGCATTAGCGGCTCTTTTTCTTCTTACGGCTCTGTGGCAGGCGTTAAATCGCTTTCGCCATTTTGAGATTGCAGGGGCTCATCTGCCAGTTAAAAACGCCCTTGTCGTTATCGCCTTCAACCGTCACGCAGGCGATAGCGGAGGTCGAAAACATCGGCGGCGTTTCGCCAGGGCAAAGCTCCGCGACCAGATAACCGACCAGCGGCAGGTGAGAGATAACCATTACCGCGCGAACGCCGTCACGGGCCAGAACGTGGAGGTAGTCGCTCACCAGGCCGACATCCCCGCAAGGCGTAAGCTCCGGCAGGACTTCGGTTTTGACAGGCAGGCTCATGGCCTCTTTCACGACGTCCAGTGTCTGTTCGGCTCGCAGGAATGGGCTCACCAGAACACGTTCGATATCCACCTTTTGACCTTTTAACCAGGTCGCCATTTGACGGGATTCATCACAACCGCACGCGGTCAGAGGACGAACCGAATCACTGGCGGCATCGAGTGCTGCGTCGCCGTGACGCATGATAAAAACTTGCATATTGCACCGCTTTTGTTGACCAGAAGCGCCAGCGCAACCCCGAAAAAGCAACGCGCTTTTTACGGGTATCGACTGGCGGTCGGGCATTGTGCCTGATCCATACTTCGAATGAAACGCTGTTTTTTACCCTATTGACGTAAGTATAGTCAATCACTGTTTACAAATTAGCCAGCGCTACGTTTTCGAAGCCAGGAACTACGCTTTATCAGACCACGATGTCGGCCTGCGGGTTCCCCTCAGGCCAGAAAGTTTGCGCGGTCTGCGCCATGCGCAACAGCCTGTCGCACGGGGTAAAACGGTCGCCATAACGGGTGGAGAGACGGGTAAGCGTCGCTACCACCTGCGCTGCGCCGAGCGTGTCCATATAACGGAACGGGCCGCCCAGAAACGGCGGGAAACCGATGCCGAAAACGGCGCCGATATCGCCGTCACGCGCTGAGCGCACCACACCTTCATCCAGACACCGCACCGCCTCGTTCAGCATCATCATGACGCACCGCTCGGCAATCTCATCGCCGCTCAGTTTACCGCCCGGTTTAACGCCAATAAGCCCGTAAACCGCAGGGTCAACCTGTTTTTTGCTTTTACGCCCTTTTGCCGGATAAAGATAGAAACCGCGGCCATTTTTTCTGCCTTTGCGATCGTCGTTCAACATTGCTGCAACGGCTTCACCAGGCGCGCTGAAACGTGGCCCGTAAGCGCGCTCCAGCACTGGCATAATTTTGGTGCCGACATCAATCCCTACTTCATCCAGCAGTTGGATCGGGCCGACCGGAAAACCTTTCTTCACCAGCGCGTCGTCGATTTTCTCAATGCTCTCCCCTTCCATCAGGCAGCGCATCGCCTCATTTATGTAAGGCGCCAGGATGCGGTTGACGTAAAACCCGGCGCAGTCAGCCACCACGATCGGCGTTTTGCCCTGCTTTTTCGCAAGCTGCACGGTCGTGGCAATGGTTTCCGGGCTGGTGCCGGCATGGGGAATCACTTCCACCAGCGGCATTTTGTCGACCGGGCTGAAATAATGCAGACCGATGATTTGTGCCGGGCGGGCGGCCCCGGCCGCGATATCGCCGATTGGCAGCGACGAGGTATTAGAAGCGAAAATCGTGTGCGGCGCGGTGTTCGCCTCGATCTCCGCCACCATGTTCTGCTTCAGGGTTAACTCTTCGAAAACGGCTTCCACGACGATATCGCGCTGGTGGAACCCGCGATAATCGGTTCCGCCGGAGATCAGCGCCATCTGAGCGTCGCGCTCGCCGGCGCGCAGGTGACGGCGGCGCACTTTTTTCTCCAGCAGATCCCTGCTGTATTTCAGCGCGTGATTAATGCCCTTTTCGCTGATGTCTTTAATACGCACCGGCAAACGGGCTTTGGTAGCGGTCACATACGCAATCCCGCCGCCCATCAGCCCGCCGCCCAGCACGCCGACCGAATGCAGCGCGCGCGGCGCCACGCCGCTGCCGGTCTCTTTTTTAAGCTCAGTGGTGGCGAAAAAGAGGCCGCGCAGCGCCGCTGATTCCGGCGTCATCGCCAGTTCGCCAAAGGCGCGGGCTTCGGCCTGATAGCCGCTGGCGCTCCCCTGTTCAAGCCCGGTGCGCACCACATCGATAATGCGCTGCGCCGCCGGGTAGTTGCCCTGGGTTTTCTGATGCGTTTTCTGGCTGACCATACGAAACAGCAGCGCACGGCCAAGCGGGCCTGCGAGCACACGCTCGCGTACCGGCAAACGACGCGGCGCAGGGCGACTCTTTTTCGCCAGCGCCGCGGCGGCCTCCAGCAAAATGGTCTGCGGCACCACATCATCCACCAGCCCGGCTTTCTGCGCCTGACGCGGACGCAACTGTTTGCCCACGAGGATCATCTCAAGCGCGGCGCTGACGCCCACAAGGCGCGGCAGCCGCTGCGTGCCGCCGGAGCCCGGCAGCAGCCCTAACTGCACTTCCGGTAGCCCAAGCAGGGTTTTCGGGTCGTCGGTACAAATGCGGCTGTGGCAGGCGAGCGCCAGCTCAAGCCCGCCGCCGAGGCATGCGCCGTGAATAGCCGCGACCACATGCACCGGCAGCGCGCGGATCTCCGCCATGATCTGCTGGCCCTGACTCGCCAGCGCCTCGGCCTCCTGCGCGCTTTGGCAGTCGGCTATCATGTTGATATCCGCGCCCGCGATAAAGTTATCGGGCTTGGCGGAAATAAACACCACGCCCGCAAGATCGCGGTTTTCACGTAGCTGTTTTACGATGGCGCGCACGTCGCGGGCGAATGCCGCCTTGAGCGTGTTCATTTTTTCGCCCGGCACATCGATAGTGACTACCGCCACGTTGTCCGGGCGGATCTGTAAAGTAAATGCGGATGTCGATTCCATTATTCGGCCTCCAGTACCATTGCCGCGCCGAGTCCGCCTGCCGCGCAGGCGGTCACCAGCCCGAAACCGCCGCCGCGGCGACGCAGTTCATTGAGCGTCTGGGTTATCATCCGCGCGCCGGTGGCGGCGAACGGGTGCCCGTAAGCGATAGAGCCGCCGAGCACGTTAAATTTGCTGTCATCCACCTCGCCGGTCGCCTGGCTGCGGCCCAGCACTTCACGCGCGAAGCGGTCGCTTGCCAGCAGTTTGAGGTTGGTGAGCGTCTGCGAGGCGAACGCTTCATGCATGTCGAACAGCGTCAGATCGGCCATTGAAAGCCCGGCACGCTCCAGCGCCAGCGGCGTCGACCAGGCCGGGCCCAGCAGCATATCCTGCCAGACGTCAATGGCGGTAAAGGCGTAACTGCGCAGGTAGCCGAGCGGCGTAAGACCCAGCTCGCGGGCGCGAGATTCGGTCATCAGAATCACCGCCGCCGCGCCGTCAGTGAGTGGCGTGCTGTTGGCGGCCGTCACGGTGCCGTGCTTACGGTCAAACGCCGGGCGCAATTTAGCGTAATCGGCAAGCGACGACGTTTTACGGATATTGTTATCTTCACTGAGCGGCTCGCGGTACGGCGGCGTGTACGCCGTCATGACTTCATCACGCAGCTTGCCTTCGGCCCACGCCTGCGCCGCCAGCTGGTGTGAGCGGTGCGCCAGCGCGTCCTGCTGTTCGCGCGTGATGCCGTGCGTTTTCGCCATCTGCTCCGCGGTGTCGCCCATGCGCAGCCCGGTGGAGTATTCCGCTACAGCAGGCGGCACCGGCAGCAGGTCGCGCAGCCGCAGGCGCGAAAAGAGCTTCAGGCGCTGCCCGGCGGTGCGGGCTTTATTGGCATCCACCAGCGTGCGCGCGAGTTTTTTGCTCACGCCGATGGGCAACACGGAAGAGGAGTCGGCGCCGCCGGCGATCCCGGCGCGAATGGTGCCCGCCATCATGCTTTCGGCAACATTCGCCACCGCCTGGAAGCTGGTGGCGCAGGCGCGGCTGACGCTGTAGGCGTCGGTGCGCACGCTCATGCCAGTGCCAAGCACGATTTCACGCGCGATGTTAGGCGCCTCCGGCATTTGTACCACCTGGCCGAACACCAGTTGTTCAATGACTTCAGGCGGAATTTCGCTGCGGGCCAGCAGTTCGCCGACCACCATTTTACCGAGATCGACCGCCGGAACGCCGTGGTACGCCGTCGCCTGACGGGCGAAAGGGGTGCGCAACCCACTGACAATGGCAATACGATCCCCCTGCCGGGTGACCAGCGGTAGTGCCTGACTCATAACTTTCCCCTGTAAAAGGCTAACTATGTATTAAGTGGTCTGACCTGATAACAGTTTTAACCAGAATTTTACATTCAGCCAATCACATAAAGGAAAAAGTGCGAAGCAAAACACGAATTACGTAACAAGAAATACGCCCCGGCGGCACCGGGGCGTGAGAGGCGGGATTAACGCAGACTTAACTGGAAAATAACGGTTTCTGCCTGGCAGGCGAAAACAAAATCGATATCAAGGCGTACGCCGTCGGCCTCTTGCGTAAAACGCGGGTTGATTTGGCACGGTTCGGACTCGACTTCACGCGCTCTGGCCGTTAATGCCGCGAGGGTTTCTTCGGCCTCGGCGCGGCTCGTAAAGACGCGGCTATAGGACGCGACGCAGTAGGTATTATCAATAATGGTGCCGACATCAATACAGCAGCAAACCGGGGTTTCATCAGCACTGCATTTGGACATAGTGATTTCCTCTGTATTTCCTGAAAAGGGATACGCCTATTTTACGCCCGCCCCGCCCCCCTCTCTACCTGTTCTTCCGGATTGCGTCCATAAGTGACCGAAATCACACTTAAAAATGATCTAACGCAATAATCACCAGATTTACGAATACTCTCATCGCAGAATTTTGCTAAACGGATCGCGTTTCTAAGATCACAATTGAAAAAACTTATAAACATACTTGCAACATATCTGCTGGTCGGACCTATACTCTCGCCACTGGTCTGATTTCCCTGCCGTACCTCAGACCCTACACTTCGCGCTCCTGTTACGTCACGTAACATTATTTAAATAAAAATAAATGGATGAGGTTATGGTCATGAGCCAGAAAACCCTGTTTACCAAATCTGCTTTGGCAGTCGCAGTGGCAATCGTCTCTTCTCAGGCCTGGTCTGCAGGTTTCCAGTTAAACGAATTCTCTTCCTCTGGTCTGGGCCGCGCCTACTCCGGGGAAGGCGCTATTGCGGATGACGCGGGCAACGTCAGCCGTAACCCGGCGCTGATTACCATGTTTGACCGTCCGACCTTCTCCGGCGGGGCGATTTTCGTCGACCCGGATGTGAATGTGTCTGGCCGCTCCCTTACTGGCCGCAGCCTGGACGCGGATAACATCGCGCCGACCGCCTGGGTGCCGAACCTGCACTTTGTGGCGCCGATTAACGAGCAGTTTGGCTGGGGCGCATCCGTAACCTCCAACTACGGCCTCGCGACCGAATATAACGACAGTTATGCGGCAGGCTCTGTGGGCGGTAAAACTGACCTCGAAACGCTGAACCTGAACCTGAGCGGCGCGTATCGTCTCGATAATCACTGGAGCTTCGGCCTGGGCTTCGACGCCGTCTATGCGCGCGCGAAAATCGAACGTAACGCGGGCGATCTTGGTCAACTGGTTGCCGGGCAACTGAGTCAGTCACCAGGCTTTACCAGCCCAGGCCCACAAGGTGACGCGCTGCGCCAGATTGCGGGTTACGCTAACTCACTGAGCAGCGACACTCAGATTGCGCACCTGAAAGGCGACGAATGGGGCTTTGGCTGGAACGCGGGTATCCTGTATGAACTGGACAAAGATAACCGCTACTCACTGACCTACCGCTCTGAAGTAAAAATCGACTTTGACGGCGACTATAAAAGCAGTCTGAATCCGGCATTTAACGCCTTCCTGGCAAGCCAGCAGCTCCCGCTTGGCACAGGCGGCCGCACCACGGGCGGCTCTCTGACCCTGAATCTGCCTGAAATGTGGGAAATCTCCGGTTATAACCGCGTTGCGCCGCAGTGGGCCGTGCACTATAGCCTGACCTACACCAGCTGGAGCCAGTTCCAGGAGCTGAAAGCCACCAACAGCAACGGCGACACCCTGTTCAAGAAAGAAGAGAAGTTTAAAGACGCGTACCGCATCGCGCTCGGCACCACCTATTATATGGACGACAACTGGACCTTCCGTACCGGTATCGCCTTTGATGACAGCCCGGTGCCCGCGCAGCAACGCTCCATCTCTATTCCGGACCAGGACCGTCTCTGGCTGAGCGCCGGTACGACCTACGCCTTCAATGAAGACGCCTCTGTGGATGCCGGTGTGTCTTATATGCACGGTCAGCACGTGGAATTCACCGAAGGCCCGTACACTTTCAAATCTGAAGGTAAAGCCTGGCTGTACGGTGTGAACTTCAACTATAAGTTCTGATAACCCTGTATATTGAAAAGGCGGGCTGCGGCTCGCCTTTTTTATTGCCGGTTTTAATGCCGCGATAAATAAAGAAGGCGAGCCTGAATGCCCGCCTTCTTTATTTATTTGCCTTCAGGATTAACGCATCCGGCTATTTATTCCGAATCGATATCTTTCAGGTCACCCTCGATCGCCTGCGCGTTGGGGTTTTCATTCGGCTTGAGCTTGCCGCCATTGGCGATGAAATCGTGGCGCTGGAAATACGCCTCACGCACCATGATGTAAGGATCGGACGACTGGCGTAGCAGCCCGTCGGAATCCAGCAGTTGCGCACGGGTTTCCACACCTTCCACCGCCCATTTGCCGAGCGACAGCGGCCAGGTCAGCCAGGACAGCACCGGATAAGTGGTATCTGCCATATCGCCGACATCTTCACGCAGCGTGAAGCTGCCGTAGAACGGCAGTTGCAGATACGGGCCGTAACCCACGCCGTAACTGCCAAGCGTGCTGCCGAAACGGTGCGGCTCTTCGCGCTGCAATTTCGGGTTCGCCATCCCGGCCACATCGATAAAACCGCCCATCCCCAGCAGGGTATTCAGGAAGAAACGGGTGAAATGCACCATCCCCTGGTAGGGGTCGCCCTGCAGGAATTTATTGAGCATGGAGGCGGGTTCTTCAAGGTTGCTGGTGAAATTGCCCAGCCCGTTGCGCGCCGGTTGCGGCACATAGTCGCGCCAGGCGACAGCCACCGGGCGCAGCACATAAGGGTCCACGACTTCAAAGTTGAAGGTATACATGGTGCGGTTGAACCCTTCGAAGGGGTCGGAGCGCCCTTGCTGCGGGTCTGACGAGCTGGCGCAGCCCACCAGAAGCGTGGCCGCCAGCGCAAGCCCGGTAAGGCGAAAGTTCATAGCAGTCTCCCTGTAAATGATAACTAACCCGCTCCTGATGGCGAAGGCGCAACTAGGACGTCCACCGGCGAAGCCGGGTTGAGCGAGGTGAAGCGGCGCTCTCCTGTCCAGTCTCCGGGCTGCACAGCGGCGTTGCCGTCCCGGGAAATATGTACCTTCACGATGCCTTGCGACACCTGCCCAAGCCCCCGTTCCGGCAGCATGGCGTCAGCGTCATCCAGAGTTATTGTCAGCGGAAAATGGCCCAGCGGCAATTTTTTTACCACCACCGGCACGTTTGATACGCCATCCGTCACGCTGATAAAGAGTATCCCTTTATTCGGCAAGGCTTTTTTTGTTGCGGGTGAGAGCGTGATTTTAACAGCCAGTTTCGCGTTGTCCATGCCGCTGTCCACCCGCGCCTGCTGAATGCCGCGCGCGACTGCCGCCCGACGCGGATCGCCCGTTGGCAGTTGTAAAAGCAGCGCCTGCCAGTACGCGATTGCCTCCGGATAGCGCTGCTGGCGAAATGCGCTTAAGGCCAGCAGCTCAGACGCGCGCAGATTGCCGGGCGCCTGCGCCGCAACCTCTTTGAGCATCTGCTCGCCCGTCGCGTTATCCTCCGGCTGCGTCGAGCGCACCAGCACTTCAGCATAGTCGAGCCGCGCCTTTATGCTTTGCGAATCGAGCTGCCAGGCGCGTTTAAACGCGTCTGTCGCCGTATCGGCGTTATTCAGCACCATGCCGATACGCCCGAGCATCGCCCAGCCCGCGCGGTTGTGCGGCTCGTCCTGTAAACGCGTACGCAGCCCAAGCCCGAGGCGCGTCAGTTCGTCAACGCTCAGCGGCGCGGCGTGCGGGTCCATCACACGCGCCACCAGCGCGGGCGTCTCACGCGTCGCGGCCTGCCACTCGCCGACCGCCTTCAGGCTGTTGGTAGCGAGGAAAAGCCCGACGCTGACCGCGGCTACCAGCAGCGCGCCCGTCAGCAGCGTGCCGCGGCCGACGGCGGCGGGCGCCTGCGCGGGCCGCGCCGGGATATCCGCCAGCAGGCTGCGCTGCAGCTCAAGCGCCAGCGCCTGACGCGCTTCGGGCGGTTCGTCGTCAAGTTCGCGCAGACGTGAATGGTAAAGCGTCTGGTTGAGCGCGTCGCGGTCGGCAGCGCGCTGGTCGCGCCACGGCCAGAACACCAGCGCCGCGACGCTCAGCAGCAGGACGACGATGAGCAAGATTATCGCGGTCACGGACGTTTTCCTCTTTCATCGAGCAACGCGCGCAGCCGCTGCCGTTCGTCGTCATCAAGCGGCGCCGGTTCGCGCTGTTTACGTCGCGCACGGCTGATAATGACGCCCACTCCGCCTGCCGCAAACAGCGCGGGCAGCAGCCAGAGAATCAGCGTGCCAGGCGTCACGGGCGGCTCATAGGTGACGAAATTGCCGTAGCGCGCCACCATATACGCCACAATCTGCTCGCGGCTCTGCCCCTGCTGCATGAGCTCATAGACCTTCTGACGCATATCGGCGGCAATCATCGAGCCGGAATCGGCGATGCTGTTATTCTGGCATTTCGGGCAGCGCAGCTCGCTTATCAGCTCGCGGAACTGCTGCTCCTGCGCCTCGCTCTGAAAAGGATAAACGTCGCTGGCCGCCAGCGCCTGACACGCCAGCAGCAGGCCGGCAAGCAGAGTCAAAAAGGGTTTCACGATCCGCCCTCCCGGTTCAGCGCGTCCCACCGCGGCGCTATCTCCTCGCGCCAGACCTTATCGTTCAGTTCTCCCGCGTGGCGATAGCGGATAACGCCGCGCGCATCAATAACAAACGTCTCCGGCGCGCCATAAACGCCGAGATCCAGCCCCAGCATGCCGCTGCCGTCAAACAGGCTCAGCGCGTAAGGATTGCCAAGGTGATTGAGCCACGCCACGGCTTTAGCGCGATCGTCTTTATAATTGAGCCCCACCACCCGCACGCCACCGGCGGCGAGCCCGTTGAGAAACTGATGTTCAGCGCGGCAGGTCGGGCACCAGGTCGCCCAGACATTCAGCAGCAGCGGCTTGCCGTTTAAGAGCGCCGCGCGATCGTAGGTGACGTTCGGATCGTCCAGCGCCGCGAGCCGGAAGGCGGGCAGCGGTTTGCCGATCAGCGCAGACTCCAGCTGCGACGGGTCATCGCCTGCGGCGTTGCGCGTCAGTTGCCAGAACAGCGCCGCCGCCAGCAGCAGAAACAGCGCCAGCGGGATCAGTAACAGACGGCGTTTCATGCGGCCTCCTGCCATTTTTTCAGGCGATAGCGCGGGTCGAGCATACACAGCAGCCCGCCAAGCGCCATCAGCAGCCCGCCGTACCAGATCCAGCGGACAAACGGTTTGTAATAGAGCCGTACCGCCCAGCTGCCGTCGCCGAGGGGTTCACCGAGCGCCGCGTAGAGATCGCGCGTCAGCCCGCCGTCAATGGCGGCTTCGGTCATTACCATCCGGTTGCTGTTATAGGCGCGCTTTTCGGCACGTAGCGTCGTCTCGGGTTTGCCGTCGCGCAGCACATCGATAATGCCCACTGTGCCGCGCCAGTTCGGCCCCTGCGTCTCACGCACCTCACGGAATATAAACCGGTAGTGATGGATATCGACGCGCTCGCCCGCCGTCATGCGCACGTCGCGCTCCACGCTGTAGTTCTGGCTGAAGGCGATGCCGATAGCAGTGACCGCCAGCCCCACATGCCCGAGCGTCATACCCCAGTGGCTACGGCCAAGTTTCAGCACTCCGCGCCAGAGGCTATGCCGGTGCGTGGCGCGCTCGTGCAGCTCCATCAGCGTTAATACCAGCACCCAGGCCGCCATCATTACCCCGGCCACCGCCATCCCTTTGACGCTGTCCTGTAACAGCCACGGCAGCAGCAGCGAGGCCGCCAGCGTCACCGCCAGCGCCGCCAGCAGGCGACGGCGAAGTTTCTGCGGCTCGTCGCGACGCCAGCGCACCAGCGGCCCGACGCCGAGCAGCAGCGCGAACGGCGCCATCAGCGCGCTAAAAAGCAGGTTAAAAAACGGCGCGCCGACGGAGACCGACCCCAGCCCAAGCGCTTTATGCACCAGCGGCAGCAGCGGCAGCAGCGTGCCGAGCAGCACTACCAGCATGGCGGTAATCAACAGGATATTGTTGCCGAGCAGGAAGCTTTCGCGTGACCAGAGCGCATTGCCGATCCGCGCCCGGACGCTGCCGCCTTTAATGGCATAAAGCAGCAGCGAACCGCCGATGACGACAACCAGCAGCGCCAGAATAAACATGCCGCGCGCCGGGTCGGAGGCGAACGCGTGTACCGACACCAGCACGCCGGATCGCACCAGAAACGTGCCGAGCAGACAGAGCGAAAACGCGGTAATGGCAAGCAGCACGGTCCAGGCGCGGAAGCTGCCGCGCTTTTCGGTCACCGCCAGCGAATGCATCAGCGCAGTGCCCGCAAGCCACGGCATCAGCGACGCGTTTTCGACAGGGTCCCAGAACCACCAGCCGCCCCAGCCCAGCTCGTAATAGGCCCAGGCGGAGCCGAGCACAATACCGACAGTCAGAAACGCCCATGCCGCCTGCGTCCAGGGCCGCGACCAGCGCGCCCAGGCGGTATCGAGCCGCCCACTGAGCAGCGATGCCACAGCAAAGGCAAACGCGACCGAAAACCCGACATATCCCATATAAAGCAGCGGCGGATGGAAAATCAGCCCGATATCCTGGAGCAGCGGGTTAAGATCGCGCCCTTCAATCGGGTAATCCGGCAGCGTGCGGGCAAACGGATTTGAGGTCAGCAGAATAAACAGCAGAAAACCGACGTTAATACCGCCCATCACCGAGAGCACGCGCGCAATCGCCTCCTGCGGCATGTTGCGGCTAAAGAGCGCCACTGCAAACGTCCAGCCGCCCATCAGCAGTACCCACAGCAGCAAAGAGCCCTCATGCGCGCCCCAGGTCGCGGCCACGCGATACCAGACCGGCAGCTCGCTGTTGGAATTACTCGCCACATAGAGCACCGTGAAATCATTGACCACAAAGGCGTGAACCAGGATGAGAAACGCGCCGAGCAGGCAGGCAAAAAGCGCGCAGGCGAGCGGTCGGGCCAGCGCCATCAGCCGCGGCGCCTGACGTATCGCGCCCCACTGCGGCCAGAGCGTGAGCAGCAACGCCAGCCCCGCGGCGAGACAGAGCAGAAAGTTACCGATTTCCGGCATCATGGGCGAGTATCCTTATACGCCTGCGGCGAACGCGAGTGATTCGTCTCCATCGCCGCTTTCACCTCCGGCGGCGTGTAGTTTTCGTCGTGCTTCGCCAGCACTTCGCGGGCGTGAATGCGCCGGTCGTCGCCAAGCACGCCCTGCGCCACCACCCCCTGCCCCTCACGGAACAGATCGGGCAGAATGCCGTCGTAATCGACATCCACCACGCCGCGCGCGTCATAGAGCCGGAAGCTCACCTTCAGGCTGTGGCTGTCGCGCTTCACGCTGCCTGGCATCACCATACCGCCGACGCGCAGCCGCTGCCCCGGCTCGGGCTTCGCCTGCGTTTCACCTTTGCCGTAGAGGATTTCGCCCGGCGTGTAGAAGAGATCGATATTGGCGCGCAGCGCGTAGAGCACCAGCGCGAGCGTCAGTCCCAGGCCCGCCAGTACGGCGAGCGCCAGCCAGAGCCGGGTTTTACGGCGCGGCGTCATGGCGGCGTCTCCATATCCGCCTGCGCGTGCTGGCGTCTGCGCTCACGCGCCTCCCGTTTTGCTATCTCCCGGCGCAGCGCGCGGCGCGCAAGGAGGGTATGCGCCACCAGCAGCGCCAGCGGCAAAATGGTCATCGCCACCGCCAGCCAGACGTAAAAGGCGTAGCCGCCCATCAGAAAAAATGCGGTTAACGCGGCGGACATGAGGGGCTCCCGGAGCGATTCAACACGGCGGCGACCCACGGACGGCGGCGCTCCTGGAACAGCACCAGATTGCCGAGACGCATCAGCGTGAGAGTAATAAAGAGGCACAGAAAACCGGCGATATTCCAGCGCAGCGGCGCGCGCATGCTCGGGTCGATGCTCTGCTGCATATTGGTGGAGCCCTGATGCAGCGTGTTCCACCACTCCACCGAATAGTGAATGATGGGCAGGTTTACCACCCCCACCAGCACCAGCACGCCTGCGGCGCGTCCCGCCAGACGGCGATCATCGAACGCGTGCCAGAGCGCGATCGCGCCTGCGTACAGAAACAGCAACACCAGTTCGGAGGTGAGCCGCGCGTCCCAAATCCACCAGGTGCCCCACATCGGTTTGCCCCAGGCCGAGCCGGTGACCAGCGCGATAAAGGTATAGACCGCGCCCACGGGCGCCATCGCCATCACGGCAAGATCGGCGGCTTTATGCTGCCACACCAACCCGATAAACGCCGCCACCGCCATCGACGCGTAAATGCCCATCGACCCCATCGCCGCCGGCACATGCAGATACATGATGCGGTAGCTGTCGCCCTGCTGATAATCAGGCGGCGCGAAGACAAATCCCCAGACGCAGCCGGTCGCAAGCGTCACGGCGCTCAGCCACGCGAAGCCGGGCGTCAGCCGTCGGCAAAGCCCGTAGAGCCGTTCAGGCCGGGTCCAGGGATGTAAGAATTTCCACATGTTGTCGCTCACATAAACGTTAACGCCCGCGCAGGCGGGCTTACTGAGTCGATATTCGTAGCGCCGCCGCGGTCGCGAACGGCGTCAGCGTGACGCTTCCCGTCAAAAACGCGCCGGACAGCGCGAAAAACCCGCCCACCGGCAGCCGCATCACGGCGGCGTCCACCGCGGCGGTAGAGAAAATCAGCAGCGGCACCGCCAGCGGCAGAATAATCAGGCTCAGTAGCATCCCGCCGCGGCGCAGCCCGACCGTCAGCGCCGCGCCGAGCGCGCCGAGTAAGCTTAGCGTCGGCGTGCCAAGAAGCAGCGTCAGCATCAGCGTCAGCGCCGCATGGCCGTTGAGCCCGAGCAGCAGCGCCGCCAGCGGCGACAGCGCCACCAGCGGCAGCCCGGTAACCACCCAGTGCGCGGTCACTTTCGCGAGAACCACCTGCGGCAGCGGTATCGGCAGCAGCATCAGTTGCTCAAGCGCGCCGTCGCGCCAGTCGTCGCGAAACAGCCGGTCCATCGCCATCAGCGCGGCGAGCAGCGCGGCCACCCACACCACGCCCGGCGCAATGCGCGCAAGCAGTTGCGGCTCAGGGCCGATGCCGAGCGCGAACAGCACAATCACGACCAGAAAAAACCACAGCGGGTTAAGCAGTTCGGCGACGTGACGCGCGGCCAGGCGCAGCTCGCGCCGGATAATACGCCCCATCATGCCGCGCGCTCCGCCGTCAGGCTCAGCGTGCGCAGCGGGCAATGTAACGCGCGCAGCGGCTGATGGGTGGTGAGGATTATCGCGCCGCCGCGCGCGGCGTGTTGTTCAAGACAGCGCGTAAAGGCTTCAACCCCTGCGACATCAAGCGCCGTCAGCGGTTCATCAAGCACCCAGAGCGTCGCGTCGCTAAGCCACAAACGCGCCAGCGCGACCCGGCGCTGCTGGCCTGCGGAGAGCTGCCCGACCGGCAAATCCTCATACCCGCCAAGCCCGATGGCCGCCAGCGCCTGCCAGCGCGCGTCGCGCGGCGCGGCGGGGTGATAAAACGCGAGATTTTCATCGGCGGTCAGCGCCGCGTTGATGCCCGGCAGGTGGCCGAGCCACAGGAGATCGCGGTGAAAGGCCTTGCGATTGTGTGCAAGCGGCTCACCGCGCCAGTACACCTCGCCCTGCTCAGGACGCGCCAGCCCTGTCAGCAGCCGCAGAAGCGACGTCTTCCCCGCTCCGTTCGCCCCGACAAGGTGCACCACCTCGCCTGACGGCACGCGAAACGACAGCGCGCGAAACAGCAGGCGCTCGTCACGCAGGCAGGCAAGATTGCGGGCTTCTAACATGGGCAGCTCCTTTCAGGCGAGTCGGGAATAGTAACACAGGGGGATGACGCGGCCACCTTACGCGCCGCGCAGGCGGCGAAACCCTGTGCAATAGCGCGCGAATTCGTCACCATGCAGGCCGAATTGTCTGTTTTTGCGGATAACCGCCGCCGACGCGCTACGCTTAACGCAGCCCCCCCTATATCTGACAGGAGCCCCATATGGACAAGATTGGCGAGGAAAAGATCGACGCCTCGGATGAACTGGAAGTCGAGAGCGAAGAGAAAAAAAGTGGTAAAGAGATAGAAGTGGATGAAGAAGCCCTGCCGTCGCGCGCGATGGCCATTCATGAGCATATCCGTCAGGATGGCGAAAAAGAGATGGAGCGCGACGCGATGGCACTGTTCTGGTCGGCTATCGCCGCCGGGCTGTCGATGGGCGCCTCGCTGCTCGCGAAAGGGATTTTCCATGTGCATCTGGAAGGCATTCCGGGCGGCTTTTTGCTGGAAAACCTCGGCTATACCTTCGGCTTTATTATCGTCATCATGGCGCGCCAGCAGCTCTTTACCGAAAACACCGTGACCGCGGTCTTACCGGTGATGCATAACCCTACCGCCACTAACGTGATGCTGCTGTTGCGGCTCTGGGGCGTGGTGCTGCTCGGCAACATCGTTGGTACCGGCCTTGCGGCGCTGGCGTTTGAGTTTATGCCTATTTTTGATGAAGCCACGCGTGACGCTTTTGTGAAAATCGGCATGGAAGTGATGCACAACACGCCGGGCGAGATGTTCGCCAACGCGATTATCTCCGGGTGGATCATCGCGACAATGGTCTGGATGTTCCCTTCCGCGGGCGCGGCCAAAATCGTGGTGATTATCCTGATGACCTGGCTTATCGCGCTTGGCAACACCACGCATATCGTGGTCGGCACCGTCGAAATTCTCTATCTGGTGTTTAACGGCACGATCCACTGGAGTGAATTTTTCTGGCCGTTCGCCCTCCCGACGCTTGCGGGCAATATCATCGGCGGGACGTTTATCTTCGCGCTGCTGAGCCACGCGCAGATCCGTAACGATATGGCTGCGCAGAAAAAGGAACAGGCCACCGCGCAGGCGAAAAGCGAGAAAGTGATTGCGCAAAAAGAGGAAGAAGCACGACGCGCCGCGCGCTAAGTATGGCGAGGAATTGAACAAACAGGCGGTTAAGCCCTTAACGGCGGTGTAAAAATCGGTATACTGACGCCGCCTCGTCCCCTTAGTTAAATGGATATAACGAGCCCCTCCTAAGGGCTAGTTGCAGGTTCGATTCCTGCAGGGGACGCCATTTCTTAGTTCGCCCGCCGTTGAAACCGTTCGCAAAACTCATTAAAACCCAGTCTATAAACCGTTCCAGCGTTCGCGCTTGTTCACGTCAGTTCTTTGCAACCCTCATTTTTTCCTGGGTAAATTTTGGGTAATGATTTTTGCCCATCGAATTTACCCAATGGGATTTTACTTACGGCGTACCATTTATCAGACAGACGCCGCCAGACCAGCGAAAACCGCTACCGCCTCGGCGGGAAAATGAATGGTTGATACCTGTCAGTGCGCGGAAAACGGTGCGATGGATTCGTTACCGGTCTGGCGTTCCGTACTTCAAAAAGCCTCCGGGCGCAGTCTGCCAGCTTCAGGAGCAGGAGGTTTGAACTGAACGCGAGCGTGCGCCGGAGATGCGTTCTGTGGCCTCACGGCGTTGTGCTGACAACTTTTATTTCAGAAAGTGGTCATGATCAACAGCAATGATGAAGCCATCAGGTAGCGCTATGCTGAAGATTCATTGTTAACTGAAACGAAAGACGTTAAAGGAGCCGCACAGCAAGATGTTTGAAGATAACCAGAAAAAGCTCTATATCATCGTTAACCGCAACATGGATGCTTCTGTGTTAATGAATGCGACAGGGCATCTGGCAGCCGGAATAATGCAAAAAGCCCAGGAGGGTATATTTCATGATTACCCTAATGACGCGACTGGCCTGAAGGCATATCTTAGCCACTACCCGGTTGTCATTCTGCAGGCTAAAAACAGTAATCAACTCAACTCAGCGATCCTCAAATGTAGGGATGCGGGTCTGGTATATAACTTTTTTACTTCAACCATGCTCGGGCAGTCGACGGAACAGCAAATTGAAGCAACCAAAAACGCTGCGCCGGAAGCGCTCGAATTTATTGCCATCGCCATCTTCGGTGATACTGAAGTTATGCAGCCGATCACCAAAAAATTTTCGGTTTACAAATAAATTAAATACTGTATTGAAGCCCTCGCAGAAGGGCTTCTTTCATACAGAACTGCCGTTGATCTGCACAGCGCATTCTTAATGTTTAAGCATGGGATACGTAAAAAATAACAGATGCACGCAGTTCAGGCCAAAATGAAATAACGTTGCAACCCATAACCTGCCGCTCCACATCCATGCCAGGCCATAAATAATACCGGACAGGCATGCAAAATAAATTAAAAGAGGCCCACCCGCGTAGTGCATAAGACCAAAGGCGACAGCGGTGATCAGCAATGCTGCAAAGGGGTGAAGAAACCGGGTTAAACGCTGTTGCAAATAGCCTCTGAAAAACGCTTCCTCCGCTAAAGAAACAAAAAAAAGGTTTGCGAGAGCAAACTGAGTAAACCAGCCAGGTGCATGCAGTTCGACTTTCAGCCCACCCAGAATAACGGCCAGCATCAGTAAAGCCGGAATAGCCATAATCAGACCACACCACGCCAGCGCGCCGACTTTTACAACAGGCTGTGTGACGAACAGCGTTGAAATACCGATCAAAAGAACAAACGGTACTAATGCCTTATCGAAGTTAAAATACATACTGAATGGCACGCTTTGAGGCCCCACCGTGACCGCGTTCAGCATTTTCGGGTTATTGAAGCCGGGAATCAGGTGCAAAATCAGGGCGATCGCAATCAGTACACAAAATCCCTCAAGCCAGTACGCATATCTGGTACTCCTGTTACGAAACCGCTCAATGAATAGTCCCGCAGCGACAAGAGCCCCGATAAGTATTAACGCCGGTATCTGGAGATGTTGCGCTTCCCAGCCCATAAAGGCCGTAATGACAAGAAAAAAATAAGCCAGATATCTGTTTACGGAAAGTGCCGCAAGCGAGGCTGCAAGGAGATACCACATAAATATCCTTAATTACAGGTATGCAATTCAGTTAAAAGATGCGGGGTTAAGTCCCTCCTCCCCGGGCCGTTATCGCGCGGCGCGTATAACACATGGATACGGCTTGCATCCGTCTCACAGCGCTGCTTAAAGATCCCGCCCGGGAGGTTTAACCCCACGTAGGATTTTACCTAAGCTAAATTAGCCATTCAAATTGTAAGTGTTTAATTCTATGCGATTATTTCGCCGGGTATTATTTGTTGCTTAATCGGTTTGAGGCCAGCGCCCTTTCTGTCATTTCTGCATGCCGCTTTATGCCAGGCGCGGAGTGATATTAATCAATAACAGACTTATCCGGCTTGAGAGGACGTTTAGCCAGTTTTCGTTGCAGTATTATGATCATTACCGGATATCCAGATGCGGTTAATGCGCTTATTAACAGCAGTCGGTTTACGTTTTCCGTCGTTACCCCCTGTTCAGGTAGTAATAAAGAAGACAAAAAGAATGCGAGAGTGGTTATCAGGTACATTATTGCGGTTTGCAATGAAGTAAAACTGGCCCGTTGCTCATCCTCTGGATAATGAATAGCCACCGACGAAGCGGAAACAAGCCGGCTATATGAGGCACCAAGAAATAACGTGATAAGTCGGTTTTGCCATTCTGTCGAAACACGCCTGCCAGCCGTACATTAACGATGGACGATTAATTGAGATTCAATCAGAACACCCGGCAGCCCCGTTGCAGTTGTTCGCCGTTTATTCAGACAGACGTTACTTGCTCGCCAAAACAAGGGCGCTTATTGATTTCATGCATCTGAGGTTGAGCAATCTCTCCTTAGCAACCTGAGGCAGCAAGGTAGCCCTGGCGCGCTGAGCAGGCGCAACGCATCTCAGCTTCGCTGAGAACGTCAGCGATTCGCGGGACGCGTCCCTTAAAGCTCTGCATTGTTCGCCCGCAACTCGCGCCCCCTGCCCTTCACTTAACCTTACTTACAGTGTGGTTAAACTTTTTTACAAATCCACGGCTACGCTTAAGGCGGCTTTAGTTCTACCCAATCCTTTTGTAACGATTATTGCTTCATCCCGGCAGAGTATCGCCGGGTTTTTTTATGCCTGCGCCACCGCGACCGGATAATGTTGACGAACAAAAATCAGCCCTCTTTTTTGTAAGGTCGTTTGTAAGAATCCGCATTGCCTCCTACACTTTTTTTACGTCACGAATTTTCAAAGACGGCCGGGCGCCCCACCTCTGGCGCGCTTTTCGCATAACTTAATAACAAGAAACATGATTTATGGATTGGAAAATAGTAGATACGTTAGCAAGCCCCGACACAGGCACCACATTCACGCTCGTAGAGACCCCTTACGGGCTGCGTTACATCCTCTGGTTTAAAGGCGATTATTTCCTGCGGCGAGGCGAGATCCTCTCAACATGTAACGAGGGTTTACGGGTAGATGGCCGACTGCGGGCGATCTCCATTATCCACGCCGCGCCTTACAGTGGGCGGCTTTGGCAAAACCTGGCCGAGAAAAAAAACTGCCCCGGTAACGCTGGCGAAACCACCGGAGCATGCCCTGGCGGCAAACGCTGTCTGTTTAAGCTCTGCCCTTATGGATTAAGAGAATATCCGCAAGAGAGTTATTATATGGAAAAAAATAACTACCCCCAAAGCGGTGGGTTTGAGCGGTTACAGGCAGGCGACTGTGGGCCCGGTTACCAGCGTTAGGGGCGCAGGCAGGCCGATATCGTCAGTAAAGTAAACGCCGCGCCGGGCAAGCCCGTCGTCAGGCAAACAGGCCGCTATCCACTTTCAACCACCAAAAAGCCCACCCGGAAGCGGTGGGCTTTTCAGTTTACTTATGCATGAGCCGTTACAGGCGCGACTTGATTTTTTGTACCATCATGGCGGTCGAAATGCCGTAGCGATCATGCAGCGTCGGCAGCGCGCCAGCCAGAAGAAACTCATCGGGCAGGCCAACAGTATCGAGCTGAGCGCGCACGCCGCGACGCATCAGTAATGCGGCGACCGCCTCGCCAAGCCCGCCGACGGCGCTATGGTTTTCCGCCGTGATCACCAGCCGTCCAGGCTTTGACGCCTGCGCGACAATCGTCTCTTCATCGAGCGGTTTGATGGTCGGCACATGGAGCACCGCGACGCCGATATTGTCCTTGCGCAGCTGCGCCGCAGCCTCCAGCGCGCGCATGGTCATGATGCCGGAGGAGATAATCAACACCTCGTTGCCCTCCTCCAGCAGCTTCGCCTTGCCCACCTCAAACTGGTAATCATATTTATCCAGCACCACCGGCACTTTGCCGCGCAGCAGGCGCATATAGACTGGCCCCTGATGGTCAGCGATGGCGGTTACCGCCTGCGCGGTATCCAGCGCGTCGCAGGGGTCGATAATAGTCATGCCCGGGATGCCGCGCATAATCGCGAGATCTTCCGTCGCCTGGTGGCTCGGGCCATAGCCGGTCGTCAAACCCGGTAGCGCCGCGCAGATTTTCACATTCAGATTCTCTTCAGCAATGACCTGATGGATAAAATCATAGGCGCGCCGGGTAGCGAAGACGGCGTAAGTGGTCACAAACGGCGTAAAGCCCTCTTTCGCCATCCCGCCCGCCGCCCCCATCAGCAACTGCTCCGCCATACCCATCTGGAAAAAGCGTTGCGGAAACGCGTTAGCGAAAATATGCAGATCGGTGTATTTCGCCAGATCGGCGGTCATACCGACAATTTTCGGGCGCTGCTGCGCCAGGTCGACAAGCGCATGGCCGAACGGCGCGGCACGCGTCTCCTGGCCCTCGTCAGCGATGGAGGCGATCATGGCGGACGTCGTCAGACGCGGTTTGGATGTCAACGTATTGCTCATGGCATATTCCTCAGGGTTGGCTGGCGTCTAACACGGCGAGCGCTTTCTGCCATTCATCGGCATCCACGCGGATAAAATGGTTTTTGTCGCGCGCTTCAAGGAACGGCACACCTTTGCCCATCAGGGTGTCGCACAGGATAACGCGCGGCCGATCGCCCGGATGCTGCGTGGCGTTGTCAAACGCGGCGATGACCGCCGCCAGATCGTTGCCGTTCACCCGCTGCACATACCAGCCGAATGATGCCCACTTATCCTGCAACGGCTCGAAGCCGAGAATTTTCAACGAATTACCGTCCGCCTGCTGACGGTTGATATCCACGAGATTAATCAGGTTGCCGAGCCCATGGTGGGCTGCCGACATCGCGGCTTCCCAGGTGGAACCCTCGTCCAGCTCGCCATCAGACATTGAGTTAATGACCCATGCCGGGTTGTTTTTCTGCCGCAGGCCGAGCGCCATCCCAACGGCGATACTGAGCCCCTGCCCGAGCGACCCACCGGAGATCTCCATACCTGGCGTATAGGTCGCCATACCGGACATCGGCAGGCGGCTCTCATCCGCACCGTAGGCTTCAAGCTCCTCCTGAGGAATAATTCCCGCCTCGATCAGCGCCGCGTAATATGCGATAGCATAATGCCCGTGCGAGAGCAGAAAACGGTCACGCCCTTCCCACTCCGGCTCCTGCGGGCGAAACGACATGGTATGCGCGAAGGCGACCGCCAGCACATCGGCATAACCCAGCGCCTGGCCGATATAACCCTGGCCCTGAACTTCGCCCATTTGCAGGGCGTAGCGGCGAATGCGCCACGCCGCCTGGGCCACTTTTTGTAATTCTGTCTGTGACATCGTAAGGCTCCGCGCTTAATGAATTAACATGCCGCCGTTCACGTCGAGCGTGATGCCGGTGCAGTAAGAAGAGAGATCGCAGCCGAGGAACAGCGCGGCGCGGGCGATATCCTGCGCGTCGCCGAGGCGGTTAAGCGGAATACCCGAGAGGATATTCTGGCGCATCTCGTCGGTAAGCTTGCCGGCGGTGATATCGGTCTGGATGAGGCCCGGCGTGATGGCGTTGACGCGCACATTATCCGGCCCCAGTTCACGCGCCATGGCACGTGAGAGCCCCAGCACGCCGGCTTTAGCGGCGCTGTAGTGCGGGCCGCCGAAAATCCCGCCGCCGCGCTGGGCGGAAACGGACGAAATACAGACGATGCTGCCGCTTTTTTGCCGACGCATGGTGGGGATCACCGCCTGAGACATTAATAATGTGCCGCGCAGGCTGACATCCAATACCGCGTCATAATTCTCGCGTTTAATATCCATCAGCCTGAGCGGCTGGGTAATACCCGCGTTATTCACCAGCACGTCCACGCGGCCATATTTCCCAAGGATCTGCTCAATGGCGGCATTGACCTGTAATTCGTCCGCCACGTCGGCGGCAAGGCCCAGATGCCGTTCGCCAAGCGAAGCGGCCGCATTCTGACTACGGGTAATATCGAGATCGATAATCACCACCGTGGCGCCCTGGTCGGCAAATAATTTTGCCGTGGCAAAACCCAGACCACGTGGGGAGGCCGCGCCGGTAATGACGGCGACTTTATCTGTTAACAGCATGTGTGACTCCTGGTTTTCTATGTCCGAGCCGGAATAAGACGTCGGGATTAATTAACGGGGTTCATCAAGCAGCGCGATAACTACTAATCCCACCGCCGCGCAGGCGCCGAAATAAGTAAATACCGCATTGAAATTGCCGGTTGTGTCGAGCAGAAATCCGGCCACCATCGGGGAAACAAAACCACCCAGATTTCCGCCGGTATTGATTATCGAGGCGGCAATGGGGTAGGTTTTGGCGTCCGCCACAGCCATACCGTAAGCGGTAAAGGCAGGCCAGCCAATATTCAGACAGAGCCCAACCATAAATAAGCCAACACAGACCGCAGTGGTGCTCTGCGCAATATTAAGCATCACCAGCATCATTAACAGGGTCGCGATCGCAGTAAACATCATGGTCGGTTTACGGCGGCGGCCTAATAGCTTATCGGAAATATAACCACCGCCGATGGCGCCAATAAATCCACCGATGCAGGGCATACTGGCCACCAGCCCCATGCTTAAAAAGTTAAAACCTTTCTCTTTAACCAGGTAGAGCGGGACCCAGGTTAATAAACCATATAACACACTGACCATCATAAAATAGGCCAGGCAGTCGCCGAGAATATTACGCGAGGTAAACAGGCCTTTTACCGTTTTTATCGGCTCGCATGGCCGTACGCGGATAATTTTATCCAGCAGCGCGAATTTAGGATGTAAATCGATATTCTCGCGCGCCGTGTTATTTTCCTGACGGTCAGATTCGATAAATTCGCGCTCGTTTTGCGAGACAAAGCGGCTCTCCCCCGGTGATGAGCGCACCAGCAGATACCAGGCGATAGCGATAACAATCCCCGGGATCGCGAAGGAATAAAACACCCAGCGCCAGCCCCAGGTCACGGCAATCCACACGGCGAGCGGGGGTACGATAATTGGCGCGAACATGGTGGCGGCGATATAGACTCCGGTGGCGGTCGCTTTTTCTTTTGCCGGGAACCATTTATTAATGGTAGAAGCGAGCCCCACCGGGCACGGCCCCTCCGCCACGCCAAGCCCGAGGCGAATAATCTTCAGGCCAAACACTGAACTGGCGGTGCCCATCAGCCAGGTAAAAAACGAAAAGCCGAATACCGACAGCGCCACCATCCCCCGAATACCGCGTTTCGCAATAAAAAAACCGGCGGGGATTTGCGTCAGGGCATAGCCAAGAAAAAACATGCTGGCAATCGCGCCGGCTTCGAAATTATTAATATGGAATTCATCAATAATAAAAGGCAGCACCGCGCCAATATTGGTGCGATCCGCATAATTAATGGCATAGACAACGAATATTAACGCCAGTACGACGAAGCGATAATTTGTCGACTTCCTCTTTACGTAACTTGCAGATTGTATTTGGCTCATATTTCGTCTCGTAATCGGTTAAACGGACATGTCGGCTTCTGTTTTTATTCTGTCTGGGGACTATAGCGGACACCAAAACAATGAGAATGCAATTCTCCTCAATAGCTGTTGAGAAAAATTTGCTTTGTGATATACCTGTCGAAATCCGCCGAGTGAAAATTTAAAAGGCGGGAAAAAAGGCTGCGCGGGATCACACTTTTGTTTTTTTGCGTCGCATGACGTTTTAACAGGAGGCCCTATGGCACCGGAAAGCAAAAAAATATTACCCGTCCCGTCGCTCAGGAATATCCAGACATTTCTTGAGGTGGCAAACGCAGGCAGCATCAGCCAGGCAGCGGCGTTGCTGAACGTCACGCCGTCGGCGGTAAGCCACCAGCTCACCAGTCTTGAGCAATTTATCGGTAAGAAACTACTGATTCGCAACGGCAACGGCATTGTGCTCACGGCGGTGGGCAAAACCTATTATCAGGAGATCTCTGGCGCGATTAATACGATTGGCCGCGCGACAGATCTGGCGATTAACGATATTCACCACGATATTCTCCGGCTGCACTCATCACCGAGCCTTGGACTGCTGTGGCTGATGCGTCGCCTGAATAAATTCAACGCTGCCCATCCTGAGATTCACCTTAATCTCACCTGCTCTTATGAAAATCTTCAGTTCACGCGTGACAATATTGATATCGATATTCGTCACGGCTATCCCGACTGGCCGACGTTGCAGGTCCATTCGGTAAAAAATGAAAAAATGGTGGCGCTGGCGACGCCGGAATATCTGTCGCGCCACCCGGTGAGCACACCGGACGATCTGCTCAACCATACGTTAATCCACTCCTCCAGCACGCTGATTAACTGGAACGCGTGGTTCTCGTGGTTCAACATTCCCGCCAGAGAGAAGAACTATATGTTCAGCTTTGATCGCTCTTATATGAGCTTCGAGGCGGCGCGCATGGGCATCGGGGTGATTCTTGAGAGCAACCTGCTGGCAAAGCACTACCTTAACGAAGGGATTCTGGTACCGGTATTCGGCGAAGCGTGGGCGCTGCCGCTTAGCGCGCACCATATCGTGCTGCCGCATGCCAGCCAGCGTAAGCAGAAAGTGAGCCTGTTTCTCGACTGGTTCAGCCGCGAACTGCAACAGGAAGGGTTCGCGCTCTGAGCGCAGCAAAAACGGTCTCTCCCGCAGCGGGAGAGTCGCAAAGGTTAACTAAACACCATACCGCTGTCGATGAGCAGCGAAACATCGCCGTGTATTCATCACCAGGGAGCTGGTTACGCCTTGCAGACAAGTAACAACTTTATCCGTACGTTCCTGTTGGCAGAAAAAGTCGCAACCGTTTTAAGTACTCCCGGAGAACCTTCTTCCAGGCAGCGTGACGCTACATAGCCCGGCCTGTTTTCATCGACCATAAAACTAGTTGCGTATTAATCGTCCCCTATAAAGGCCAGGAAATGATAAAATTGTCTTCTGACGGATTAGATGAAGGGATTGATACATGCGCAAGAAAAAAATCAAAGTCGGTGAGGGAACGTGTAAACTCACTTTGATGACAAGCCGTTTTGTTGACTCGCATATTTTACCGCGGGCATTGACATTCATAGGTAAGAAAGGGGAAAAAGCGTTACAAGTCCAGAAGGATGCACCTGTATTAAAAAGGTTTCAGGGCTGGTACGATAATATGCTTTGTACCAGTAAGGGTGAGGAAATACTTTCGCAAATCGATAATTAAGCAATTAAATTGCTTCGTAAGAATTACCTCGTCTGGAGCGGCTGGCCTACGATCGCTGATGGTATTCCATGTGATCCGTCACAACTTAGTGGTGATCCGGGTAAAACGCAAGTCCGAACTATAGAGGGTGTTAACTTTCTTCCTTTAAAGGTGTTCTTCATGAGTATTTTATGGCGTGCAGCGGCTTCAACCAGGGAAGATATGCAAGAAATTATGTTATCAGATAATTTATTAGAAAAATTGCGTCTGGCAACATTAAAGCAAGATCCACTGGCGAAGGTTGATTTTCCTGTTTTCATTTACCAACATAATACTCGCGGTCACCTTCACAACCTTACTCCCATAATGGAAAGTATGGTATTTGACTTTCCGCCTCCTTATGAAAACAGAGAATACCAGTTCTGTAGAATCTATATGGATGGTTTAGTCGCCTATATAGCGTTAGATGCAGATGAAGCGCTTATAAAAAATATGGGCCCTTTGATTTTAGACTCTCATGATACATTGCTTCTGATAGCGATACCTTTCGACGAATCACGCTCACTACGTAATTTGAAAGCGCTGTTATCAAGCGTAAAACGTCAGAACAGGTAATGGGAGTTAATTATGCAGAAAAATCTTCAGCAATTAAAAAACAAACTCAGCGAGGGGCTTAACCTCTACCTTAAACAAGGTTACATAGACCCTTATTATATCAACTGTGACTGTATTGATGAAGGCGCAGAAGAGGCCGCTCATTACCTGAGTGAGCTTGATGCGATCGATGAAGCGTCCTCTGCATTTTTCAGGAAGAAAATAGTGGAATCGGCCTTTATGCAAAATGGATTATTCAAAGCGCATTGCCTGGGCGATCTGCTTTTATCGGATAAACACAGAGCCTGGGCGGTGGACTATTTAATTAAAAATCATCACAATTTACTGTCAGAGCCCCTGAAAGCGGCAATGTTCTATTTCTTCTGCGCTAAAAACGATCCTTGCGATCATGATGTTGTTCCTGCGCAGTTAATCACAGGGTTGAAAAATCGTTACCAAAAGATTATGGAAGAGAACCCGGCATCTCGTTATAAGGGTTTGTCTGCATATGAGCTCTTAACCGATGGTGAGCTGTCTGCATTAACTGAAGAATATAATGCTTTCTGTAAAGCTTACCCTTAATAGACATTATTGAAAAAAGAGATTAATAACGAGTATAGACTCACCTCATCTACATTCAACGCTTCCCCAACAACGCCCCAACAGAAAATTCATTTTTCTCACGCAATTTAATCATATGCATACAGAATATAACATTCTCGTCCTTTTTAAGAACAGTGCCCGGTTTATTTATTACGTTCAGAAGATATGATGTCCCGCCGTTATATAACCACGTAATAATGATAGTGCATACAAGGAAGATAAAAATGTTGAGAAAAAATGCGGCTGAGTTTTTCGGCACATTCTGGCTGGTATTCGGTGGCTGCGGGAGCGCTGTACTGGCCGCCGCTTTCCCTGAACTGGGCATTGGTTTTACAGGGGTTTCGCTTGCGTTTGGTCTGACCGTCGTGACGATGGCTTATGCCGTAGGGCATATTTCCGGCGGGCATTTTAACCCTGCCGTCACGCTGGGCTTATGGGCCGGTGGACGCATTACCTTTAAGGACGTCATTCCTTACATCGTTTCGCAGGTGATCGGCGGTATTGCCGCGGCAGGCGTGCTCTATGTCATCGCGAGCGGCAAAGCAGGCTTTGACGCTGTCGCCAGCGGTTTCGCCGCAAACGGCTACGGCGACCACTCACCGGATGGTTACAGCCTTACGGCAGCCATCCTGACTGAACTGGTGCTGACGGCCTTCTTCCTGCTGATTATCCACGGTGCCACTGATAAAAACGCGCCGGCGATATTTGCGCCGCTGGCGATTGGTCTGGCCCTGACGCTGATTCATCTGATCAGCATTCCCGTCACTAATACGTCGGTAAACCCCGCGAGAAGCACGGCAGTCGCTATTTTCCAGGGCGGCTGGGCTTTAGAGCAATTGTGGGTGTTCTGGATAGTCCCGATGGTGGGTGGCGTAGTGGGCGGTCTTATTTATCGTTATCTGTTGCAGAGTAAAGACTGATTCATATTCTCTGCTGCGGGTATGTCCGCGTTAGCGACCAGCCCCGAAGAAACACTACACGTTTTTATTTTAAAGCCCCGAAAGGGGCTTTTATTGTTGGGGTTTTCTTCTGTGCGAATTCATGGCAGCGAAAAGTTCACTTCAACAATACGCTCGCGTTCCTGGTGCGGATTATCCAGGCTGTAATACACCACATATTTTCTGCCGCTTTCGAAATGATAACCCAACGTCGGCAGGCATTTGCCAGTCTGCGGGTAAATGGCAGGCGCTTGTACGATTTTATGAAAATTTCCACCCCCTGCGGCGTTATCCGCAATCTGGATGGACGACAGGCGATCCCCGGCCGCCACGCGGTAAGTTATGCATGGCGTGTGGCGGGTCAGGGTCACCTGCCCCACCTGCACATCCGGTAACCGATCGCCGCAGCCAGCGCAGCCGGACAAAAACACCATCGCACACCCCAGAAAACCCTTTTTCATTTTTGCCTCTTCCGATAACGATGCTCAAATACTGGCATACCCGCGCCATAAAAAAACCCACCGCATTAACGGTGGGTTTTCGGACATGCCGAAAAAGGTAGATGATAAGGATTAACTAAATACCATGCCGCCGTCGATAAGCAGCGACTGGCCGGTCATGTAGTCGGAATCGGGGCCGGCCAGGAACGAGACGCACGCGGCGACATCTTCCGGCTCGGAGAGGCGGCCCAGCGTAATGCGTTTGGCGAATTCCTCCGTGCCGTAACCGAGCGGTTTGCCTGCAGCTTCGGAGATCTGGCGATCGATTTCCGCCCACATCGGCGTTTTCACAATGCCGGGGCAGAAGCCGTTGACGGTGATGCCGAGCGGGGCTAAATCGCGCGCGGCGGTCTGGGTCAGGCCGCGCACCGCGAATTTACTGGAGCTGTAGACCGCAAGTTCCGGGTTGCCGACGTGGCCCGCCTGCGAACAGGCGTTGATGATTTTCCCGCCGTGACCTTCCGCTTTGAAAGCCTCAATGGCCGCCTGCATACCCCAGATAACGCCTTTAACATTGATGTTATAGACCTTGTCGATAACCTCTTCGGTTATCGTCTCAATCGGCGTGGACGGCGCAATGCCCGCGTTGTTGACGATAACGTCAAAGCCGCCGAGCGCCTTACGGGTCTGTTCCACCGCCGCGAAAACCTGATCGCGTCGGGAGACATCCACCGTCACCGCTACCGCGCTGCCGCCCTGCTCGTTGATTTCCTGCGCCACGGCATTGGCGGTTTCGGCGTTGTAATCGGCAATCGCGACCGCAAAACCATCTTTCACCAGGCGCAGCGCGATGGCTTTGCCTATGCCCTGCCCTGCGCCAGTCACCAGTGCAACTTTTTTCATAATCCGTTCCTTTTGGTAAGTCAGAGAATCTGGCTGAGATGGAGCTGTCCCATCAGCAGCGGGTTATCGCTGTAGTCGACCGGAACGGCGACCACCGCCGGCCCGTCGACATCCATCGCGGCGCGCAGCGTCGGCTCCAGCGCCTCGGCGCTTTCCACCGCGAACCCGGCGGCGCCGAAAGCCTCTGCATAGGCTTTGAAATCCACTGGCCCGAAGTTAACGCCGGAGAGCCGCTGATATTTTTTCTCTTCCTGGATAGCCACCATGTTGTAGGCGTTGTCCACCCAGATGATGTGCAGCACGTTGGCTTTGAGACGCACGGCGGTTTCAAGCTCCATGCTCGATTGCAGGAACCCGCCGTCGCCGGACACCGACACCACTTTACGGCCCGGCTCCACCAGCCAGGCGCCGATGGCCCAGGGCAGCGCCACGCCCATCGTCTGCTGACCGTTGGAGATCATCACCTGACGCGCGCGGAAGCTGTAGAGATAGCGCGCAATCCAGATATGGAAACTGCCCATATCGACCGTCAGCGTCACGTCGCTGTTGATGATGTCCTGCATGACGCGCACGATCCGCAGCGGATGCAGCGCGAACTGGTTAAGCTGCGCCCCCCGGCGCGCCAGCAGCTCGCGCTGGTTCTGGCGATCGATGAGAATTTCTGACGCCCGGTCGCTCAATACCAGCGGCTGCGCGATGCGCCCGGCAAGTTTTTCCAGCGTGCCGGCGATATCGCCCACCAGTTCGATTTCCGGCGAATAGTGGCTCTCTTCATAGGCAGGCAGCACATCGATATGCACCAGCGTCGCCTTGCCGCTGTTCCACATCGCGGGCTCATATTCCACCGGGCTGTAGCCGATACAGATAATAAGATCCGCCAGATGCAGCAGCCGGTCGCCCGCCTGGTTATTAAACAGCCCGACGCGGCCCGCAAAGCGGGTGAAGTGCTCCTGATTCACCGCGCCCGCCGCCTGGTAGGTGCTGGTGACGGGAATATGGCTTTTCTCCAGCAGACGGTGCAGCGCGCGGCTGTTCTCCGGCTGGCTCGCCATCAACCCCAGCAGGATCACCGGGTTTTTGGCGTTACGAATAAGCCCGGCGACATGGTCTATCGCCGCGTCCGGCGCCGGGCCGAACTGCGGCGCTTTGCCCGCGGGCAGAATGTTGCCTGTCGCAGGCAAGTCGACGATATCCTGCGGCAGGCTGACAAAAGCGCTGCCCGGACGGCCATGCTCCGCCACGCGAAAAGCGTTGGAAACCACTTCCGCGATGGCGTCGGAGGAGGAAACTTCGACCGCGTATTTGGTTACCGGGCTGAACATTGCCACGGTATCCATGCTCTGATGCACCTGGCGCGCTTTATCGGCGCGGCGCACGGCCCCGCCGAGCGCGACCACCGGGTCGCCTTCACTGTTGGCGGTCGCCATGCCGGTAATGAGATTACTGCATCCTGGCCCCGAGGTGACCAGCGCCACGCCCGCTTTGCCCGTGATGCGCCCGACGGCAGCGGCCATAAACGCCGCATTGGCCTCGTGGCGCACCGGGATAATCTGGATAGTGGAATCCAGCAGGGAGTCGAAGACCTTATCGATTTTCGCGCCGGGAATGCCGAAGACCTGTTTTACGCCCTGGGCTTCAAGCTGGCCGACCACCATGTCGGCGCCGTGCGCCCACTGGCGCACCCGGTTTTCGTTGTCCATGATTTTTCCCCTTTCAGACTGTTAGTTTTCAACCGAACGGATGGCGGCATCGAGATTGTCGGGATGCAGATTGGCGTTAAGAAACGCCGGGTCTGACGGCAGGTCGATCATCAGCTTGTGGATCTCGCCAAAGGTGAGCACGCCGTGCTCAAGCTGGTAATCGAGCAGATGCCCGCCGCCCTGGCGGTCGTCCGTAATGAAGTGTTCGTGGTAACCCGCAACGTTGATGCCCTGCATATGCTGCGGCGTGCGAAAGCCCACCAGCACGCCGTCGCGACCGTCGAAGCGGAACACTGGCTGGTCATCGAGCACATCGGTCATGGCGCGATACGGCGGCGTCTGGCGCGGCACAGTACGGGTGTGAGCATGGCGGAAATGCCCATCGATGCGCAGCGCGCAGAAGACGTTGTCGGACGGCACCTGCCGGTCAATGACGTCATGAATTTGCTGGCGGCTCATCGGCCGGTCGAAACGCTGGCGATAGTGCGGCTTAAACCATGTCATGACGGCGAACGGCGTTTTCTGATCGGGCTGCGCCTCGCGGGCGCTGCCGTCGGCGCGCAGCTGATGCACTTCATGGCTGAAGGCGATCAGTTCGCCGTCGAGTTCGTTAAAGGTGCCGAGGCCAAAATCGCCTTTAGTCAGAAGATCCGCGATGGTGGTGTTTCCTTCATAAACGCCGCTCAGTAAGGCGCTCATCATGGATGTTTGATATATCACACATTCTGTATCTTTATCCCGCAGCGCCCGCACGGTTTCCAGCAAGATTTCCTCGCAAGAACAATCGGTTGCATGGCTCATTGCACTAATCCTCACTCATATTCCGTAAGAAAGATTAATCAAATGTTGACCCGATTCAGCGTGCGGTTCCAATATAGAAAGCATCCCGGTTTGAGACGTTTTTGATATGGAACTTCGTTATTTGCGTTATTTCGTGGCGGTAGCCCAGACGCGGCACTTTACGCGGGCCGCTGAATTACTGGGGATTTCCCAGCCACCGCTCAGCCAGCAGATCCAGCGACTCGAACGTGAAGTGGGCACGCCGCTGCTGCGTCGCCTGACGCGCGGCGTGGAGCTGACCGAAGCGGGGGAAGCCTTTTATCAGGACGCCTGTCAAATTCTGGCGCTAAGCGATGCGGCGCTGGAGAAAACGCGCGGCATCGCCCGCGGCGTTAATGGCTCGCTCTCCGTCGGCATCAGTAGCTCCAATGCCTTTCACTCGCGCGTGTTCTCGCTGCTGCGCGAGTTTCAGCAGCGCTATCCGGCTATTACGCTGCTGCAACAGGAGGCCAATATGGCCGCGCTGATGCATGACTTACAGGAGGGATTGCTGGATGCCGCGTTTGTCCGCCTGCCCTGCGAGAGCAGCAAAGCGTTTAACCTGCGCCTCATTGACGAAGAACCGATGGTGGCGGCGTTGCACCAAAACCATCCGCTGAGCGCGCGTGATGAGCTGGCGCTCAGTGAACTGGCCGGCACGCCGCTGGTGCTGTTTCCGCGCGAAGTGGCGCCGGGGCTGTATGAACTGGTATTTAACGCCTGCCTGCGCGCAGGCCTCGCGCCCGCCGACAGCCAGCAGGCATCGCAGCTCTCGTCGTCGCTTAGTATGGTCGCGGCAGGTTTCGGCTTTGCGCTGGTGCCGGTGTCGATGCAGTGCATCGCGCATCCGCAAGTGACGTTTCACCGCCTGAGCGACCAGACGCTGAAAACCGATATCGCGCTGGCGTGGCGTAAATTTGAACGTTCGCCCTCGGTACGTCGTCTGGTTGAGATGTTTTAGCGCGCCAGAATTGCCTGAATTCCCGCGAAAAAGAGGAAGCCTGCGCCCACGCTGTTTATAGTTACCCGATAAGCGATACCGCAGGGATGAGAAAAATGATTGTTAACAGCATGGTCTACCGCCGCGATAAGGCGCCGGAAGTGATTAACCTCGAAGATATCAGCGAGGCTATCGAAGATCCTGACGCGTTTATCTGGCTTGGGCTGTGGCAGCCCGACGCGCCGTTCATGCACATTATTCAGCAGGAGTTCGGGCTGCACGAACTCGCCATCGAAGACGCCCTCACCGCGCATCAGCGCCCGAAAATCGAGCAGTACGGCGAGTCATTATTTATGGTGGTGAAAACCGCCTGGATGAACCCGCAAGAGCAGATTGAATTTGGTGAAACGCACCTGTTTATCGGTAAAAATTTCCTGATAACGGTACGTCACGGCGCCTCAGAAAGTTACGCGCCCATTCGCGCCCGAGCCGAAGAAAAGCCGGAAATGCTGGCGCTCGGGCCGGGTTATGCGCTCTACTGCCTGCTCGATTTTATCGTCGATAACTATCTGGAAATCACCTCTTCGCTCACCAGCCGCATCGGCGAGATGGAAAACACGATGTTCCGCACCGAGTTTGATAAGCAGGCGGTGCAACAGGTCTATACGCTGCGCCGCCAGTTGCTGGCTATCCGCAACGCCGCGCTGCCGGTGGATGAAATTTGCAACCAGCTCATCCGCCTGCATGAGGATATTGTGCCGAAGGCGCTGCGCCCGTACCTGCGCGACGTGCAGGATCACGCTCACCATGTGGTGATGGACGCCGAAGATATGCGCGAGATGCTCACCAGCGCCATGCACGTTAATCTTGCGCTGGTGACAGTGCAGCAGAACGAAGTGGTGAAAAAGCTCGCGGGATGGGGGGCAATTCTGGTGGTGCCGACGGTGATTTTCAGTATGTACGGCATGAACTTCGAAAATATGCCGGAGATCCGCTCGGCGTTCGGCTATCCCGCGACGATAGGCGGCACCCTCGCGGTCTGTTATCTGCTCTACTGGAAACTTAAGCGCTCGGGCTGGTTGTAAGATTGACCCGGTCGCCCCGCGTGGTCGGCTGGGAGATAACCAGAAACTCCACCTCGTGCTGCGCGTCGTTGCGCGCCTGATGCGGCGCCAGCGGCGCAATCTCTATCGCTTCGCCAGGTAAAAGCGTTATGCGTTCGCCGTTCAGCTCCATCGTGAGTTCCCCGCGCAGCACGAAAAAACACTGTCGCGACTGCTCGTGATAGTGCCGCTGCTCGGCGCGCCCGCCGGGCATACGCTCGTGGATCACGCTAAGTCCCGGGCTTTTCACCAGATGCCAGCCGTCACAGTCGCCGCCCCACAGATAATGTTCCGCATTCGCCTTGCTGATTTTCATACGCGCTCCCGTTGTGATGAACCCTAAGCTTCCCGGTAAACGGCACGGCGGGCAACCACCTGGAATCTGGAATTAGTTACCGTCATTTATTTATTTTTAATTGTTTTTTAAGGAAAATTTCACCCTGAAAAAAATTCTTCCCGGGCTTTGGCGCGTCGCTTGTCACGCCTGAGAGAAAGGTTTACATTAGCGCCCGCTGGCGTGATTTACGCCACACGACTCCTGAGGAGCGGCAGCCAGAACGGGGAATAGTCCCAAAGTGCTCAGGCTGCGGCTTCATCTCTCTATACTGTGACCTTGCGTATTGATTCAGGCGTGCTTTCAGGCATGCGGAGCGATGTAACGTGAAATATTTCTTTATGGGCGTATCGGTGATTTTACTGTTGTGGGCCGGCACGTTTGCCCTGATGATTTAGTAAAACACCTGAGTAAAAAAACAGGAGCCAGCGGCTCCTGTTTTTTATTCGGCGTCCTGCGCCGTGGCGTGTTTTGTACCCGCCGGCAACAGTCCATCCGCCCTGAACATCGCTTTAATACCGCGAACCGCCTGGCGGATGCGATCGCGGTTTTCAATCAGGGCAAAACGCACATGGGTGTCGCCGTAGTCGCCGAACCCGATGCCTGGCGACACGCAGACTTTCGCGTCCTGCAGCAGCTTTTTCGCAAATTCCAGCGAGCCCATCGCGGCATACGGCTGCGGGATCTTCGCCCAGACATACATCGAGGCCTTGGGGCACTCCACCATCCATCCCGCCTCGTGCAACCCTTTTACCAGCACATCACGACGGCGTTTGTACTGCTCTGCGATATCGCGCACGCACTGCTGATCCCCTTCCAGCGCGGCGATCGCCGCCACCTGTAACGGCGTGAACGTGCCGTAGTCGTGGTAGCTTTTGATCCGCGCCAGCGCGCTGACCAGCTCCTGATTACCCACCATAAAACCGATGCGCCAGCCCGCCATATTGTAACTTTTGGAGAGCGTGAAGAACTCCACCGCCACGTCGCGCGCGCCCGGCACCTGCATGATCGACGGCGCTTTCCAGCCGTCGTAGACGATATCGGCGTAGGCGAGATCGTGTACCACCAGCACGTCATAACGCTTCGCCAGCGCCACGACTTTCTCAAAAAACTCAAGCTCCACACACTGCGACGTCGGGTTAGACGGGAAACCGAGGATCATCATTTTCGGCTTCGGGTAGCTTTCGCGGATAGCGCGCTCCAGTTCATTGAAGAAATCGACGCCCTCAACCAGCGGCACTGAGCGCACCTGCGCGCCTGCAATGACCGCGCCGTAAATGTGAATCGGGTAACTCGGGTTTGGCACCAGCACCGTGTCGCCGTGATCGAGCGTGGCGAGCATCAGGTGCGCCAGCCCTTCTTTGGAGCCAATGGTGACGATGGCTTCAGTTTCCGGGTCGATATCCACCTCGTAGCGCTCCTGATACCAGCGCGAAATGGCGCGGCGCAGACGCGGAATGCCGCGGGAGGTGGAGTAGCCGTGCGTGTCCGGGCGCTGGGCCACGGTGCAGAGTTTTTCAACGATATGCGGCGGCGTCGGGCCGTCGGGGTTGCCCATACTGAAGTCGATAATATCTTCGCCGCGCCGACGCGCAGCCATCTTCAGTTCAGCAGTGATATTGAAAACGTAAGGGGGAAGACGTTCGATACGCGAAAAACGGCGTTTGGGACTGAAATCAGCCATAGGTTCCTCGAAGTGACGTAAGCGCCCGGACCGTCCGAGCGACGCTGCCGCTGTTGCGGCTCTAAGAACATAGCCTGGAAAATTTTCTGCTGTCGAGGGGCCAGGTGAAAAAAAGTGTACGGAATAAAAAACGGGAACTTTCATTTGAAAGACAACCCTGTTTTATTTGATGAAGCATGGTTATATTAACTTTGATGCAACAAAACAATAACCCCTGTTCCCGACAGCTGGAGTAAGCGAAATGACCCTGCAAATTACCGATATTCCCGCCGCTATCCGTGAAATGAAGCAGCAGTTGCGCCAGGCGCTGCCGAACTATCAGGCTGTGTTCGCTGAGCTTGAAGCGGATATTCAGCGCCAAATTGCAACCATCCAGAGCGAAACCGCGCGCGGCGAAAACCCGGTGCCGCAGATCCAGGCCGACGATATCCTGAATGGCCGCGTCAGCGAGGCACAAAAATTGCGCATCCGGGAGCGCGGCTGCTGCGTGATTAAAGGCGTATTCCCGGAATCGCAGGCGCGCGCCTGGAACCAGGAAGTGGGCGATTACCTGGAGCGCAACGATTTCGTTGAAAAACTCAAAAATGCGGCAGAAGACAACTATTTCGGCACGCTTGCCGACAGTAAGCCGCAAATTTACGGCATTTACTGGTCGAAGCCGCAGGTAGAGGCGCGCCAGGATGCGCGTATGAAAGCCGCCCAGGTGTTTCTTAACAATCTCTGGCAAACCGAAAGCCACGGCAAACAGCACTTCGACCCGGACCGCGTGGTGACCTACGCTGACCGCACTCGCCGTCGCCCGCCGCGCTCGTCGTCACTCGGGCTGTCGCCCCACGTCGATGGCGGCTCGGTGGAGCGCTGGCTTGATGAAAACTTCCGTCACGTCTACCGTCACGTGTTCAGCGGCGAGTGGCAGCGCTACAACCCCTTTGACGCCGAAGGGCGCGTCGAGGCGCGCGAAATTCCCTCGCCCGCCGTCTGCTCCATGTTCCGCACGTTTCAGGGCTGGACCGCGCTTTCCGAACAGCGCAAACACGGCGGCACGCTGACGCTGCTGCCGGTCGCCAATGCGATGGCCTATATTCTGCTGCGCGCCCTGCAGGATGATGTGCCGGAAGATTCGCTGTGCGACGCAAAGCCAGGCCGCGCGCTCTCCATTAACGAACGCTGGCATCCCCTTTTACTGACTGGGATTTCCTCAATTCCGGACATGGCCCCGGGCGACACCGTCTTCTGGCACTGCGATGTTATCCATGCGGTAGAAAATGAACATCAGGGCGAGTTCGACAGCAATGTAATGTATATCGCTGCCGCTCCGTGGTGTGAGAAGAACGACGCCTATCTGAAGCGCCAGTGGCCCGCGTTTGTGGAGGGCCGCTCCCCGCCAGACTTCGCCCCGGATGACTTTGAGGTGGATTTCAGCGGTCGCGCCACCGAGGCTGCGCTGACGCCTGCCGGGCGCGAACAACTAAAAGGCGCGTAACCGGCAAATCCTGGCGGCTGGTCAAGGGCCGCCAGGTTTTCTATCATGTTCTCTTTCCTGCCAGACATCCGGATTTTCCTTGCACGAGATTTTCGACATGCTGCTGGCGGTCTTCGACCGCGCGGCGCTAATGCTGATTTGCCTCTTTTTCCTGATTCGCCTGCGTCTGTTCCGGGAGCTGCTGCACAAAAGCGCGCACACGCCCAAAGAGCTGCTGGCGGTGACCGCGATCTTTTCACTGTTCGCGCTGTTCAGCACCTGGTCCGGCGTGCCGGTAGAGGGATCGCTGGTCAACGTACGCATTATCGCCGTGATGTCCGGCGGTATTCTCTTCGGCCCGTGGGTGGGGCTTATCACGGGGGTTATCGCCGGGCTGCACCGCTACCTGATTGATATTGGCGGCATTACCGCGATCCCTTGTTTTATCACCAGCATCGTCGCCGGCGGGCTGTCGGGCCTCATCAGCCGTCGCGTGCCGAAAGCGCAGCACTGGCGGGCCGGGATCATCGGCGGGATGCTGTGTGAAACGCTGACCATGATTCTGGTCGTCGTCTGGGCGCCGACCACGACGCTGGGGCTGGATATCGTATCGAAAATCGGCGTGCCGATGATTTTAGGCACCGTTTCTATCGGGCTTATCGTGCTGCTGGTGCGCAGCGTCGAGGGGGAAAAAGAGGCCAGCGCCGCGCGTCAGGCCAAGCTGGCGCTGGATATCGCCAACAAGACGCTGCCGCTGTTTCGCCATGTAAACAGCGAGTCGCTGCGCCAGGTGTGCGACATTATCCGCCGGGATATCAATGCCGACGCGGTCGCCATTACCAACACCGAGAGCGTGCAGGCCTATGTCGGCGTGGGCGAGCATAACTATCAGGACAATAACGACGCTCTGAGCCCGACCACCCAGCAGGCGATCCACTACGGCAAGATAATCATCAAAAACAACGACGAGGCGCACCGCACGCCGGAGATCCATTCGATGCTCGTGATCCCCCTGTGGGAGAAAGGCGTCGTCACCGGAACGCTGAAAATCTACTACTGCCACGCGCACCAGATAACATCGTCATTGCAGGAGATGGCCATTGGCCTGTCGCAGATTATCTCTACCCAGCTTGAAGTGTCGCGCGCCGAGCAGCTGCGCGAGATGGCGAACAAAGCCGAGCTGCGCGCCCTGCAGAGCAAAATCAACCCGCACTTCCTGTTTAACGCGCTGAATGCGATTTCCTCTTCCATTCGCCTTAATCCGGACACCGCTCGCCAGCTGATTTTTAATCTCTCGCGCTATCTGCGCTACAACATTGAACTGAAAGATGACGAGCAGATCGATATCAAGAAAGAGCTGTATCAGATTAAAGATTACATCGCGATTGAACAGGCGCGTTTCGGCGACAAGCTGACGGTGATTTATGATATTGACGAAGAGGTGAACTGCCGCGTCGCCAGCCTGCTTATCCAGCCGCTGGTGGAGAACGCCATCGTGCACGGTATTCAGCCGTGCCGCGGCAAAGGTGTGGTGACGATAAGTATCGCCCAGAGCGGCAGCCGGGTGCGGATAGCGGTGCGTGACACCGGCCACGGCATCGACCCGCAGATTGTCGATCAGCTGGATACTAACGACATGCCGGTTAATAAAATCGGGCTTATCAACGTCCATCACCGCGTGAAGCTGCTGTATGGCGAAGGGTTGCATATTCGTCGCCTTGAGCCCGGCACGGAGATAGCCTTTTACGTGCCTAACCAGCCGCCGCGCCCCAACGCCGCCGTACTGTTGTAGAGAGAAATTACGATGAAAGTCATTATCGTTGAGGATGAAATCCTCGCGCAGCAGGAGCTGAGCTGGCTGATTAAAACCCACAGCCAGATGGAGGTGGTCGCCACCTTTGAAGACGGACTGGATGTGCTGAAATATCTCCAGCAGCACGATGTGGACGCCATTTTTCTGGATATCAATATTCCGTCACTGGACGGCGTGCTACTGGCGCAGAACATCAGTAAATTCGCCCGTAAACCGTTTATCGTGTTTATCACCGCCTGGAAAGAACATGCGGTGGAGGCGTTTGAACTGGAAGCCTTTGACTATATTCTGAAACCGTATCAGGAATCGCGCATTATCGGCATGCTGCAAAAGCTGGAGGCCGCCTTTGCGCAGCAGAGCGCGCCGCATGCTGCCGCGCCGGCGGGTCGCGAAAACGCGACGATTAATCTCATCAAGGATGAGCGGATTATCGTGACCGATATCAACGATATCTATTATGCCGAAGCGCACGAGAAGATGACGTTTGTCTACACGCGCAAAGAAGCGTATGTGATGCCGATGAATATCACCGAGTTTTGCAGCCGTCTGCCGGAGGCGCATTTCTTTCGCTGCCACCGCTCGTACTGCGTTAACCTGAATAAAATTCGCGAAATCGAGCCGTGGTTTAATAACACCTACATTTTGCGCCTGCGCGATCTCGATTTTCAGGTGCCGGTGAGCCGCAGCCGGGTCAAAGAATTCCGCCAGCTGATGCGGTTGTGAGAGATAACAAAAAGGCGCCTTGCGGCGCCTTTTTCGTCAGAGGATCTGCCCCAGCGTCTGGCGCAGATGCGCGCCGGCGCCCAGCAGCCCTGGCTGGTCGTGAACGATAAGATAAACCGGGATATCCTGAACGTAAGCTTTAAAGCGGCCTTTGTCTTCAAACCCGCCGCGAAAACCGCTGGCCGTGAAGAAATCCAGGAAGCGCGGCACGATGCCGCCTGCGATATAGACGCCGCCAAAGGTGCCGAGCGTCAGCGCGAGGTTGCCGCCAAAGCGCCCCATGATGACGCAGAAGAGCGACAGCGCGCGACGGCAGTCGGTGCAGCTGTCATCAAGCGCGCGTTCGGTGATGTCTTTCGGGCGCAGGTTGTCCGGCAGACGGCCGTCGGCTTTGACAATCGCGCGGTAGAGATTCACAAGCCCCGGGCCGGAAAGCACGCGCTCGGCGGAGACATGGCCGACTTCAGCGCGCAACTGCTCAAGGATAATCGCTTCTTCTTCGCTGTTGGGCGCGAAATCGACGTGGCCCCCCTCGCCCGGCAGGCTCACCCAGCGCTTATCAACGTGCACGAGATGCGCGACGCCAAGGCCGGTTCCTGCGCCGTAGACGGCGATCGGTTTATTCGGCTGCGCCTCGCCGCCGCCGAACTGGATGAGGTGTTCGGTTTTGAGCATCGGGATAGCCATCGAAACGGCGGTAAAATCGTTAATAATTTCCAGATGATCGAAGCCGAGGTTCTTTTTCATTTCGGCGATAGAAAACGCCCAGACGTGGTTGGTCATCGCCACCCAGTCGCCGGTGATCGGGCAGGCAATGGCGATACAGCCATCCGTGACCGTGGCGTTATGTTCATCCAGATACACCCGCACCACCGCCTCCAGGCTCGGATAATCAAGGCCGGAATAGGTTTTGGCCTTGAGTATCTCGCCGCTGTCGACGTCGCACAGCGCTAAGCGTGCGTTGGTGCCGCCCACGTCTCCCACCAAAGCATATTTGGTCATTCTGTTGCTGCTCCGCTTAATTCAAAATAATCTCGGCACACTCTAAATTCCCGGCGCCAGAACAACAATGACCATAGCATAAGTGCCCCGGGTTTAGAGACTTACATCACAGATTACCTTGCACGTTTCAGCATCTTCTGTACCCGAAGGCGGTTATTCCTCCTTCGCGCCGTTACGCGCCTCCAGCGCCCGGCTGACCGCGCCGAGCAGCGGCGGCACATCGTCGCGCGGCAGCATGACCTCAATCAGCGACAACCTTTCGGGCCGCGCGAGACGCGCGAGCACGTCCCGCAGTTGCGCGGTGTCGCTCACCCGCCAGCTTTGCGCCTGGCTGTCGGCGTGCAGCGCGTGCGGCAGTTGCGTCCACTGCCACGGGGCGATGTCGTTATAGCGCTGCGTCGCGCCGTGAATGGCGCGCTCTACCGTATAGCCGTCGTTATTGAGCACGATAACGACCGGCGCCTGACCATCGCGCAGCATCGATCCGAGTTCCTGAATCGACAGCTGCGCCGCGCCGTCGCCCGTAATAAGCACCACGCGGCGGTTTGGGCAGGCGGTCTGCGCGCCGAACGCGGCGGGTAAGGCGTAGCCTATCGAACCCCAGAGTGGCTGTACCAGGAAATCACACCCGGCAGGCAGACGCAGCGCGGCGGCGCCGAACGCCGCGGTTCCCTGATCGACCACGAGGATATCGCCAGGTTGCAGAAACGCCTCAATCAGCGGCCAGAAGTTATTCTGATTGAGCATGCCGGAGACCGGCGGCGTGGCGGCAGATGGCCTGGCCTGCGGAAGCGGCAGGCGCGCGCTGCGGCGTTTTGCAATGTCATGCAGAATAGCGACCGCCTGGTCCATCGCGATACCGCTGAACCAGCGATCGCCGACTCTCGTCGCCCAGGGCTGTACGTCGATAGTCTGATCGCGCGTCAGACGCTGGGTAAAACCGGCGGTAATGGTGTCGGAAAACTGCACGCCAACGCAGATAACCAAATCAGCGTCTTCAATCGCCCGGCAGACCGCCGGAGAGCTTGCCGCGCCGCTGTAGGTGCCGGTAAAGCCGGGTTTGGTTTCATCCAGCACGCCCTTGCCCATCAGCAGCGAACTGTGCGGCATCGGCGTGTCATCCAGCCACTGGTGTAGCGCCTTTTGCACACCAAAGCGCTGCGCCAGAAAATCCGCCAACAGCGCCACGCGGTCGCTTCTCGCGAACCGCGCCTGCGCCGCCTCGCGAAACGCGGCGAGCTGGGCGTCGTCGGCCTGCGGCCGGGGCACAGTGAGAGCGTTTACAGGCGGGGTGGCAGGGGCGCTTGCCACATCGGTCGGTAAGACGAGATAACCCGGGCGGCGGGTGCGCAACATTTCCGCGATAACGCGGTCGATTTCGCAACAGGCGTTGGCGGGCGTGAGCCAGCCCTGGGCGGCGGTCACCTCTTTTGCGATACGCATAAAGTGGTGAAAATCGCCGTCGCCGAGCGTGTGATGCAACACTTCGCCTTTACGCTGCGCCGACTGACAGGGCGCGCCAACCACATGGAGCACTGGCACCGCTTCGGCGTAACTGCCCGCGATGGCGTTGATCGCGCTGAGCTCGCCGACGCCGTAGGTGGTAAGCAGCGCACCGATGCCGTTACAGCGCGCGTAGCCATCGGCAGCATAGGCGCCGTTAAGTTCATTGGCGCAGCCCACCCAGGTGATATGCGGGTGGGCGATAACGTTATCGAGAAACAGCAGATTATAGTCGCCTGGCACGCCAAACAGGTGTTTAACGCCACACCCGGCGAGACGATCCAACAGATAGTCGGCAATACAGTATTGGTCTGGCATTTTCGCCATCCTTTTCAGGGAGCCTGTAGTGAGTATTAGGGAAGTGTGATCGCTGTCCAGGATGCGGCAGCAAAAAACGGTGGCAAAGAAGATTTACGCACGCCGGGCGTGTAGGCTGTCTGCTTTCACAATTTGTGTAACCGTATACACTGGCGATATCGCTTTCTGGCCCGACCCGATATCTCAAAGTGCAACAACCACGTACAGAGGTGAATAAGCATGGTTTATCAGGCAGATACTGCGCGCTACACCACGATGGAATATCGCCGCTGCGGACGCAGCGGCCTGAAGCTCCCGGCCATTTCGCTGGGCCTGTGGCATAACTTTGGCGACGCGACGCTGGTGGATACCAGCCGTCAGCTGCTGCGCCGGTCATTCGATCTCGGCATTACCCATTTCGATCTCGCCAATAACTACGGGCCGCCGCCAGGCTCGGCTGAAAGCCATTTTGGCCGCATCCTGAAAGAAGATTTTCTGCCGTATCGTGACGAGTTGATTATCTCGACTAAAGCGGGCTACACCATGTGGGACGGCCCTTACGGCGACTGGGGCTCGCGCAAGTACCTGATTTCGAGCCTCGACCAGAGCCTGAAACGTATGGGCCTTGAGTATGTCGATATTTTCTATCACCACCGCCCAGACCCGGACACGCCGCTTGAAGAGACTATGCGCGCGCTGGACCATATTGTGCGTCAGGGCAAAGCGCTGTACGTCGGTATTTCCAACTACCCGGCGGACCGCGCGCGCGAGGCGATTGACCTGCTGGCAGAACTCGGCACGCCGTGCGTTATCCACCAACCCAAATATTCGATGTTCGAGCGCTGGGTAGAAGACGGCCTGCTGGATCTTCTTCAGGAGAAAGGCGTGGGCAGCATCGCGTTTTCGCCGCTGGCAGGCGGGCAGCTGACCGACCGCTATCTGAACGGCATTCCGGCCGATTCCCGCGCCGCCAGCGGCAGCCGCTTCCTGAATCCGGATCAAATAACCGATGCGAAACTTGAAAAGGTTCGCAGGCTCAACGACCTGGCGGTACAGCGCGGGCAGAAGCTGTCGCAGATGGCGCTCGCCTGGGTGCTGCGCGATGAGAAGGTGACATCGGTGCTCATCGGCGCCAGCAAAACCAGCCAGATTGACGACGCGGTGGGCATGCTGGCGAAACGGGAATTTTCAGCAGAAGAACGTCAGGCGATCGAGGCGATTCTGTCATAGTGCATGAGGTCAGGCTGCTTTAGCAAAAAGTGCGGTCATACCTGTTTTCAGAGTCGGAGCGATGCTGCAGGGATTTACAGGTCCGTAATATTACTGCAACAGGCCACCAACGGCCCCGATCGTGAAGGAGATAAGTATGTTCAGGTCACTGATTCTTGCAGCAGCGTTACTCGTGGGTACCGCCCCGCTTGTCGCCAGCGCTGGCGAAATCACCCTGTTGCCATCCATCAAATTACAAATTGGCGATCGCGACAATTACGGTAACTACTGGGACGGCGGCCGCTGGCGCGACCGCGATTACTGGCACAACCATTACCAGTGGCGCGGCGACCGCTGGTGGCGTCATGACAATGGCCGCCATCGCGGCTGGGATAAGCATCGCGGCTGGGATAATCGCCGGGCGTATGAGCGCGGCTATCGCGAAGGCTGGCGAGATCGCGATGACCGTCGCGGCTGGGGTAAACATGGTCGCGGCCACGGCCACGGTCATCACCACTGATAATGTTCTGAGCGAACAAAAAAGGCAGGCTTCGCGCCTGCCTTTTTTACGTCGGTTATAATCCGAGCGCGGTGCCTACCAGCAGCCAGATGTTGAGTGCCACTACCAGCGCCACAATCGCCCATCCGGTTCGCTTGACCCACGGCGTGTTGACCAGTTCGCCCATCAGATTTTTATCGCTGGTAAAGAACAGTAGCGGCACCAGCGCCAGCGCGATACCAAAGCTCAGCAGCACCTGACTCATCACCAGAATGCGCGTAGGATCGAGGCCCATCAGGATGACGATAAACGACGGCGCCATCGTGACCGAGCGTCGCACCCAGAGCGGAATGCTGAAGCGCACGAATCCCTGCATCACCACCTGCCCCGCCAGCGTGCCGACGACCGTCGAGGAGAGTCCCGCCGCAACCAGACTCAAACCGAAAATTGTCGCCGCCGCATGGCTTAACAGCGGTTCGAGCGTCAGGTAAGCCTGATCGAGTTCGGCCACTTTGGTGTGTCCGCTGAAGTGAAACGCCGCCGCCGCCGTCGCCATCATGGCCAGATTGACAAAGCCCGCAATGGTCATGGCGATCGCCACATCCCATTTGGTCGCGGAGTAGCGCTCTTTGCGCGAGCCGTCATGCAGGTTTTGCGTCAGCGACGAGTGGAGATAGATAACATGCGGCATGATGGTAGCGCCGAGTACGCCCGCGGCCAGGAACACGGCTTCCGAGGTCGGCAGGCTTGGGATCAGCATTCCTTTGCCAAGCGCCGCGAGCTTAGGCTGCGAGAAGAAAAGCTCCACGATATATGCCGCCGCCACAAACAGCAGCAGCCCGCCGATCACTTTTTCGAGCGGCTTTTGTCCATGCTTTTGCAGCATCAGGATCAGGAATGTGGCGATGCCGGTCAGCACCGCGCCCTGCAACAGCGACACGCCGAGGATAAGCTTAAACCCTATCGCCGCACCGATAAATTCCGCGAGATCGGTCGCCATAGCGATGATCTCCGCCTGCACCCAGTAAAACCAGACAACCGGACGCGGATAGTGATCGCGGATCTGCTCCGCGAGGTTTTTACCGGTCGCGATCCCAAGCTTGGCGGAGAGCACCTGAATCAACATTGCCATCAGGTTGGCCCATACCACCACCCACAGTAGCTGGTAGCCGAAACTGGCTCCGGCCTGAATATTCGTAGCGAAGTTACCCGGATCGATGTAGCCAATGGCAGCGATGAAAGCAGGCCCCATGAGTGCCAGCCTTAACTTCCGCGCTGTACGGCCACGACGTTGCTCAACGCGACTGTGATTCATGTCTGCCCCTGAAATATAGCCTTTGCTATGTTTCATGCTACCAAAATGAGAATGATTATCAAGTTCATTAGGCTGGATAATCTCTGATGGTTCTGATAGCTGAAATCAATGAAAGGCGGGTTAAGGTCGAGGTACGCGAGCAAAACACACTAAAATGCGCCCACGTGTGTTAAAAGTGTAGCAGCAAAAGATAACCTTTCACTGCTTTACGCAACATAACATTTTTGTATGTTCGATCACTCTTTTAGCGTTTCGTCACATGACGTAACTATAGTGTGTTGCAGATCTCGTTTTCTAAATGGTTGTTGCATAGAATGTGCACGGAAATTAAACCTGCCTCATATTTGGAGCAAATATGTCCCGCGTTCTTCATTTCGTTTTGGCGCTCGCCGTTGTAGCGCTGCTTGCTTTGCTGGTAAGTCACGACCGCAAAAAAATTCGTCTGCCTTATATTGGCCTGCTGCTGGTTATTGAAGTGCTGCTGGCCTGGTTCTTCCTTAATTCCAATATCGGTCTGGGCTTTGTTAAAGGCTTTGCCGATATGTTTGAAAAACTGCTCGGCTTTGCTAATGAAGGGACAAACTTCGTCTTTGGCAAAATGAATGATGAAGGCCTGGCATTTTTCTTCCTGAAAGTGCTTTGCCCTATCGTCTTTATCTCTGCGTTAATCGGTATTCTGCAGCACATTCGCGTACTGCCGATTGTTATCCGGGCTATCGGTACGGTTCTCTCGAAAGTGAACGGTATGGGTAAACTGGAATCCTTCAACGCGGTAAGCTCGCTGATTCTGGGACAGTCAGAAAACTTTATCGCCTATAAGGATATTCTCGGCAAAATGTCGCGTAACCGCATGTACACCATGGCCGCGACAGCGATGTCTACCGTGTCCATGTCGATTGTCGGCGCGTACATGACCATGCTGAAACCGCAGTACGTGGTAGCCGCGCTGATCCTGAACATGTTCAGCACCTTTATCGTCCTCTCCATCATCAACCCATATCGCGTTGAAAATGAAGAAGATTTGCAGATGTCTAACCTGCACGAAGGGCAAAGCTTCTTCGAAATGCTGGGCGAGTACATTCTGGCAGGCTTCAAAGTGGCGATTATCGTGGCCGCGATGCTGATTGGCTTTATCGCGCTGATTTCCGGTCTGAACGCACTGTTCGCCGCCGTACTTGGCATCTCCTTCCAGGGCATTCTGGGTTACATCTTCTACCCGGTGGCCTGGGTGATGGGCGTGCCGGCAAACGAAGCGTTGCAGGTGGGCAGTATTATGGCGACCAAACTGGTGTCCAACGAATTCGTGGCGATGATGGATCTGCAGAAACTGGCAGGCACTATCTCTCCGCGCGCGGAAGGCATCCTGTCTGTGTTCCTGGTTTCCTTTGCTAACTTCTCATCTATCGGCATTATTGCTGGCGCTATCAAAGGCCTGAATGAAGAACAGGGCAACGTGGTATCCCGCTTCGGCCTGAAGCTGGTCTATGGCTCAACGCTTGTGAGCGTGCTCTCAGCCTCTATTGCCGCACTCGTGCTGTAATCGCCACCATCATCATGCGAAAACCGGAGCCAGGCTCCGGTTTTTTTATGCCTTGCGCTCCAGCGGTTCTGGCCTTCCCGGCAGGTAGCCCTGGATATACTCCACGCCCAGCGAAAACAGCAGATCCCGCTGCGCCGGGGTTTCGACAAATTCCGCCACGACGGTCAGCGAGCGGGCCTTCGCCAGATCGCAAATGGATTTCACCACCAGCGCGTCAAAGGGATTACTCACCACATTACGCACAAAGCAGCCATCGATTTTGATGATATCGGCCTGTAAATTTTTAAGCCGCTCAAAATTGGCATAGCCGGTGCCGAAATCGTCAATCGCGATGCAAAACCCGCGCTCCTGCAGCAGCGCGATATTTTGTATGGTGTTTTCCGAGCCGGAGAGCGCCTGCTCTTCCGTCACCTCCAGAATAACCGCGCTGACTGGCACCCCATAACGTTCAAACAGTGCGATAGCCTGCTGCGCGATCCCCTGCTGTTGCAGCGTCAGCGGCATCAGGTTGACAGAGAAGCGCGCGCCGGGGCGCGTCTGTGGGTGCGCGTGAAGGTAACGGAGAAGTTTTTCCAGTACCTGCATATCAAAGCGCGCGCTGAGGTTAAAGCGGGCGATTAACGGAATGAATTTATCGGGTAAGATGAGCTCACCGTCGCAATTCAGACGCGCCAGGATCTCGGCATAGCCCTCTCCCTGCGCGTTGCGTATCGGCTGCGCGAACAGCGTGACGCCGCCGCCGGCCAGCGCGCGCTTCACCTTTTGCAGCATCAGCACCGGCTCGCTGGTTTGCCCGGAAATCCCTTCGCCGCGGCTCTCCAGCGCCACTACAGGCTCACTGAGGCTGGCAAACTCCGCCAGATAGCTCAGTTGCCCGATAGTACGGTAAAGTTCCTCCGGGGCCTGATGCAGCGGCGCCCAGGCAGCGCTGTAGTCGAGCTCAAGCTGCGCGCCGTTCCACTGAATACGTTTGCTGTTAAGCAGATCCACCATGTGCCGCAGCCGGTCCTGCGGCTCCGGGCCGGTCAGATAGATCAGTAAATCGCTCTCCGGTAGCTGGAAAATCTTCTCGCCAGGGTTCAGCCAGGGCTGAAGCTGCGCCGTCACCTCTTTTTTGCACTGAATGCGCATCATCAGGCCGTAGTGGCGGCTGAGAAATTCAAGGTTCGCGACCCGCAGGCAGCATAACGCCCCGGCTGACGCGTTTTGCAGGTGCCGCTCCAGCGCGCGCAGGTTTGGCAGCCGGGTGAGCGGATCGGTAAAAGCGAGCATGCGGTACTGGCGTTTCATCCACTCATTCTTGTTAAAAATGACCGTCATGAAGCGCATGGAAACCGTAAAGGAAATAAAAATAGAGAGCATGAACGCCAGCAGAAAACCGGTTTTATCCGGGGGCAAAAAACTGTGATTGCTGGCGAGCAACAATAATAACGACACTGACCATAGCAATGTAATGAGGACCGGTCCGATAAGGAAAATCCCAGCGGTAAATAAAACGAAAATTACCGGGAGCGTGTAGACCGAAATTAAGAATAACTTAAACGGCAGGGTGAATAAGGTCAGCAGCACGATAACCGTCGCGAACCAGCACATCACCAGCAGTTTCTTTTCAGGCGCCATGAGCGGAATAACGCAGCGGCGCCATAAGGCGCGGGCGAACGCCGGGCTTAACGCCATACGAAGCGGATAATAAAAGATATCAACGAAAATCGCCGAGGCCGCCATAAGCCCCTGCACCGTGACGATGCTGTAAAAAGAGGAGCTTTCGCCAAAATAAGACGCGATAGCTTCTGGATAATCAAGGTAATAGCCTGAAAAAATCATCAGCAGCTTAATCAGGCACGGCACGATGAGGCCGACCAGAAACAAGCGCAACCCGGTGCCTTTGCGGGCGACCGCAAAACGCCAGCGCGGCCCCTGCAACGCGCGGCCTATGCCGCAGACCAGAATTAACGGCCCGAGAAAACTAAATACAAACGCCAGCAGCTGGAGACTATTTAATGGAAAAAACCAGCCGTAGAAAAGTAATAAAGAGATCGCCTGCGGGATAAGCGCGTAGCGGCCGAAAAGATAAATCATCGCCAGCATCAGGCTGAGCGGTAAATACGTTAAATAGATGCCTTCGCCATCGACGATGGCTTTCGGCGATAACCCTCGCGCTAGCGGCAACAACAGGACGCACAGCAATAACGCGATGCCTGACTTACGCAAACCGTGGCGATAATTCATAAGGAGCTTCTTACAGGCATGGCGGCGTTTCTACAGGCTTTTATCATAAAAACCTTTCGCCAGGCTGGCAAGGAAATGCCCGGGCATGGCAAATAAAGCAGAGGATGCTGATAGCGCGGCGGCAATCAATTTCCCGGCAACCGGAAAGCAAAAACCCCCGCCATAAGGCGAGGGTTTTAATTTTGGTGGAGCTAAGCGGGATCGAACCGCTGACCTCTTGCATGCCATGCAAGCGCTCTCCCAGCTGAGCTATAGCCCCACGAGATTCTGGTGTTACTGACCAAACCTGATGGGATAAAGGTTTGGTGGAGCTAAGCGGGATCGAACCGCTGACCTCTTGCATGCCATGCAAGCGCTCTCCCAGCTGAGCTATAGCCCCGTCGGAACACCTTGTCGTGTTGACGGGCGGGATAATAAGAATTCCACCGGACAGTGTCAACGCCAAATTCATTTTCGCCTTTCAAGTGCCGAAAAAGCCAGCAAAAAGGCTCTCAAAGATCTGTTCTCCCAATACGCTAGTTATTCTCGTCACAGTTTCCCGTAATATGATCTCGTAAGATGAACCCCTAACAGGCTTACATTTTGAAAAGGATTAGCCATGGTCAAGGACCGGATGACCCCGGACGAACTGGCGCATTACACCGGCTATAGTCGTCAGACGATCAATAAATGGGTACGTAAAGAAGGCTGGCACACCTCACCGAAACCCGGCGTACAGGGCGGCAAAGCGCGTGTCATTCATGTTGACGAGCAGGTGTTGACGTTTATCCGCAGCGCTCGTCGCGCCTCAGAAAATGCGGCGAGTTATACGGCGACCGTTGAAGCGCCGCTGGAGAATCTGCTGCTGAACTCCCTGCGAGAAATGAGCCAGTCTGAGCAGAAACAACTGACCTCACTCCTGCTGCGCGAAGGCATTGCCGGCATGTTGCAGCGTCTGGATATTCGCCATACGGATTAAGCCATGAATCGATTTACACGCTGGATGACGGCAGGCGAACTGGGCGAACTGAGCGGCTATACCGCACAGACCATTAGCGGCTGGGCGCGCAAATATGGCTGGAAGCGCATTCCGCTTAAAGGTCGTAAAGGCGGCGCCTTGTTAATTCTTATTACGCAGCAGGTGTATGACTATTTTCTCGCCACCGATAAACTGCGCTATTCAGCGCATCTCTATAGCCGCGTCGAAGAGAGCGAGACCCCTTACGTGACATGGGATAACGAAATGATGGCCCAGTTTATCCGTACGCTGGAGATGATGTCGCCGCAAGAGCAGGCGCGCTTAAGCGAACTGATTAATCAGGAAGGCAAGACCGGGCTGGTGAAACGGCTGGGACTTAACGACGAGAAGTAAAAGCCGGCTTGCGCCGGCTTTTTTTATTACTGCTGATTTTCGCGCTCGGCGATAAAGGCCAGCGCTTTGTTGATACGTTCCACACTTCGGGATTTACCGATCGCATGGACGGTCACGTCCAGGCCCGGCGACTGCCCTGCCCCAGTGACCGCGACGCGCAGCGGCATACCCACTTTCCCCATGCCCACTTCCAGCTCATCGGCGGTCGCCTGAATGGCGTGATGCACGTTTTCGGCGGTCCAGTCGGTCAGAGCGGCAAGCTTATCGCGCACCACTTCCAGCGGCTGACGCGCCACCGGGCGCAGATGTTTTTTCGCCGCGTCGGCATCAAACTCGCTGAAGTCTTCATAGAAATAGCGGCAGGTCTGCGCCATCTCTTTAAGCGTTTTGCAGCGCTCGCCCAGCAGTTTCACCAAATCCGCCAGCTGCGGGCCGTTGCGGGTGTCGATATTTTCCTGCTCGATATGCCACTGCAGGTGCGTGGCCACATATTCCGGCGCCAGCGTATTGATGTAGTGATGGTTTAGCCACTGCAGTTTATCGGTATTGAACGCGCTCGCCGACTTGCTGACCGCTCCCAGGGAGAAGAGTTTGATCATTTCTTCACGGGTGAAGATCTCCTGATCGCCATGGGACCAGCCCAGACGCACCAGATAGTTCAGCAGCGCCTCCGGCAGATAGCCGTCATCGCGATACTGCATTACGCTGACCGCGCCGTGACGTTTGGAGAGTTTTTTACCGTCATCGCCGTTGATCATAGAAACGTGCGCATACAGCGGCACCGGCGCGCCCAGCGCTTTCAGAATGTTGATCTGACGCGGCGTGTTGTTGATATGGTCTTCGCCGCGAATGACGTGCGTAATTTCCATATCCCAGTCGTCGACCACCACACAGAAGTTGTAGGTCGGAGAACCATCAGTACGGCGAATGATCAGATCGTCAAGCTCAAGGTTGCTGAACTCAATCGGGCCGCGGATCTGATCGTCAAATACCACAGAACCGTCCTGCGGGTTGGCAAAACGCACCACGCAAGGCTCATCGTCCGCGTGATGTTCATGACTGTGGCGGCAACGGCCGTCGTAGCGCGGCTTCTCGCCCTTCGCCATCTGCTCTTCGCGCAGCGCTTCAAGACGCTCTTTTGAGCAGTAACATTTATAGGCGGTACCCGCCGCCAGCATTTCATCAATAACCGCGTTATAGCGATCGAAACGTTTGGTCTGGAAATACGGACCCTCATCCCACTCCAGGCTCAGCCAGTTCATTCCATCCATAATGGCTTCAATAGCTTCCGGCGTGGAGCGCTCAAGATCGGTATCTTCAATACGCAACACGAATTCGCCGCCCTCATGGCGGGCGAAAAGCCAGGAATAAAGCGCGGTACGGGCGCCGCCGACATGCAGATAGCCTGTCGGGCTGGGCGCGAAGCGGGTTTTGATTTTCATTGATTGGCCTTAGTGTTTAACAATGCCATTAAGCGGCACATGCCAGGAAGTAACAAAGAGGGCAATATTCTACCACCGTGGGCTGATTCCTCAATCTTGATACCTTCCGTCCCCGCTATTCAGGCGTTATCTGTTGAGAAATCATACCTTAACGAGCATAAAACCAGCGCACTGTCTAATTTTACGACGAACAAACAAAAACTTTGGAAAAGGCGTTGACTCATTTTCAACTCTCCCTATAATGCGACTCCACACAGCGGGGGTGATTAGCTCAGCTGGGAGAGCACCTCCCTTACAAGGAGGGGGTCGGCGGTTCGATCCCGTCATCACCCACCACTCTAAACAAGTGGTTCCCGCAGTGTAGACAAGAAATGAAAAGTGGGTGATTAGCTCAGCTGGGAGAGCACCTCCCTTACAAGGAGGGGGTCGGCGGTTCGATCCCGTCATCACCCACCACTTTCTCGCCAGCGAATTTCTTGTCATGCAGTAAAAGAAGTACCGAAGTGGGTGATTAGCTCAGCTGGGAGAGCACCTCCCTTACAAGGAGGGGGTCGGCGGTTCGATCCCGTCATCACCCACCACTTCGGGTCGTTAGCTCAGTTGGTAGAGCAGTTGACTTTTAATCAATTGGTCGCAGGTTCGAATCCTGCACGACCCACCAATGTAAAAAGGCGCCCTAAAGGCGCCTTTTTGCTTTCTGTACGTCAGGAAGATTCGCACCTGCAGCAGGTTCGGGTCGAGCCATTGATGGCGAGACACCGGAGCCGCGTGCGGCGACGGCCCGAAGGGCGAGCGAAGCGAGTCATCCTGCACGACCCACCAGTGTAAAAAGGCGCCCTAAAGGCGCCTTTTTGCTTTCTGCGTTTTACGTTATTCCACTTTTCGTCTTTCATCGTATCGCCCTCACCTGTTACCGCTTTTCATATCGCAATTTCTTCTGCGCGCTCTCAGTTTTCCCGTCGCGCTGCCGATACCTTTTGCGGACCTATAACAAAGGAGGACATGATGTCGACTACCATTACCGCTTCCACCCCGTCTGTCCAGACAAGCAGCAGCAGTGCGTCAAGCGGCAACGATCTGGCTTCACAGATTGCTCGCCTGACACAGCAAATCAATAAGCTCACGACCAAGCTTAAAGATCTTGCCGCCAGCGAGGGCAGTGCGGAAGAAAAGCAAAAACAGCAGCAACTTATTCAAAATCAGATCAAAATGCTTCAGGCGCAGCTGGCACAGTTACAGCGCGAGCAGGCTGAAAAAGCGCAACAAAAGCAAGAAAGCAAACAGGTGGAATCCGTAAAACAGGCTTCCGGCAACCACCAGATTGATATTTACGTATAAGAAATGTCTCGCCTGCCCCGACGGGGCCAGGTGACCTGGCAGGAAGAGAAAAACCACGGCGCGAGTTTTCGCGCCGTTTTTTTACGGTTTTTTTAGCGGCTGAACGAGATGTGCCAGCCCTTCGGTTTTGATTAAAAGCGTCACCGCCATCAGTTCGCCCAGCTTACCGGCAGGAAATTCATCTTTGCGGGCAAACCACAGCAGATACTCTTCCGGCAAATCGATAAGCCGGCGGCCTTTGTATTTGCCAAACGGCATGTCCGTGTTGGCGATAGCGACGAGCTGCTCTTTTTCCATTTTATTCACCCAGCAGGCGCAGCATTTCCGCCTCGTCGATGACCTCAATGCCCAGCTCCTGCGCCTTCGCAAGCTTGGAGCCTGCCGCTTCACCGGCGATAAGCAGATCGGTTTTCTTCGACACGCTGCCGCTTACCTTCGCGCCAAGCGCGGCGAGACGCGCTTTGGCGTCATCGCGCGACATCTGGCTCAGCGTTCCGGTCAGCACCACCGTTTTACCGGCGAAAGGACTGTCTATCTCTTCGGCTTTCACCACCTGCGGCGCAGGCCAGTGAATGCCTACCTCTTCCGTAAGATCGCGAATAACCGCGCGGTTGCTCTCTTCTTCAAAAAAGTTAAAGACGTGTGTCGCCACCACGATGCCGACATCCGGCACTTTCTGCAGATCGTCAATCGTAGCGTTGATCAGCGCCTCCAGCGTGCCGAAATGCGCGGCAAGCCCGGCAGCGGTCGCCTCGCCGACTTCACGAATCCCGAGCGCGTAGAGGAAGCGCGCAAAGGTCGTCTCTTTGGCTTTCTCCAGCGCATTTACCAGATTTTGCGCTGATTTCGGTCCCATACGTTCGAGCCCGGTCAATTTACCGGCGGTCAGGCGGAACAGATCGGCAGGCGTATGCACATACTCTTTTTCCACCAACTGATCGATGATTTTATCGCCCATGCCGTCGACATCCATCGCGCGGCGCGAGACAAAATGCTTGAGCGCCTCTTTACGCTGCGCGCCGCAGATAAGCCCGCCGGTACAGCGCGTCACCGCCTCGCCCTCGACGCGCTCGACATCCGAACCACATACCGGGCACTGCGCCGGGAACACCACAGGCCGCGTCTCATCCGGGCGTTCAGAAAGCACGACGTTGACTACTTGCGGAATAACGTCGCCCGCACGGCGAATAACCACTTTATCGCCAATACGCAGCCCGAGGCGCGCGATCTCATCGGCGTTATGCAGCGTCGCGTTGCTGACCAGCACGCCCGCCACCTGGACCGGCTCCAGGCGAGCAACCGGTGTAATCGCGCCGGTGCGCCCGACCTGGAACTCCACCTCGCGCACCGTCGTCATCTGCTCCTGCGCCGGGAACTTAAACGCCACAGCCCAGCGTGGCGCGCGCGCCACGAAGCCCAGCTGTTCCTGCAATTCCAGCGAGTCGACTTTGATAACGACGCCGTCGATATCGAACCCGAGCGTCGGCCTGTCTGCCTCGACCTGATGGTAAAATGCCAGCACCTCTTCCGGCGTTTCCACCAGACGAATGCGGTCGCTCACCGGCAGGCCCCAGGCTTTAAATTGCTGGAGACGACCCATGTGGCTGCGCGGCAGCTCGCCGCCTTCCAGAAGCCCAACGCCGTAGCAGAAAAAAGTCAGCGGACGCTTTGCAGTAACGCGCGGATCAAGCTGACGCAGCGAGCCCGCCGCCGCATTGCGCGGATTCGCGAACACTTTCCCGCCAGTACGTCTGGCCTCTTCGTTAATTTTTTCAAAGCCCGCCTGCGGCAGAAACACTTCGCCGCGCACTTCCAGACGTGCCGGAATATTGTCGCCGCGAAGCTTCAGCGGGATGGCGCGAATGGTGCGCACGTTAAGCGTGATATCTTCCCCGGTCGTGCCGTCGCCACGGGTGGCGGCGCGTACCAGCAAACCGTTTTCATACAGCAGGCTGACCGCCAGACCGTCCAGCTTCAGTTCGCAACAGTAGACCAGCGCATCGGTGCTTTTCAGCCTGTCCTGGACGCGCTTGTTGAACGCCAGAAAACTCGCCTCGTCAAAAACGTTATCCAGCGAGAGCATCGGCACCTCATGGCGCACCTGGCTGAATTCCGTCAGCGGCGCGGCGCCGACGCGTTGCGTCGGGGAATCCGGCGTCACCAGTTCCGGGTGCGCCTCTTCCAGCGCGCGCAGTTCGCGCATCAGGCGGTCATACTCCGCGTCCGGCACTTCCGGCGCATCCATAACGTGGTAGAGAAATTCATGATGGCGAAGCGTGGTTCGCAGTTGAGTCAGTTTTTCTTCGATTGAGTCCATAACGCACCATCAATGATAAAAAACCCCCGACAGGCGGGGGTTAGGGAGAGGAATTTTTGCGGCGGGCGGTTAGCCGTTCGCCTCTTTCACATCGCGAATTCTGTCCTGATATTCACGCAGCTTTTGTGGCGTCATCATACGACGCTGGTCGTCCAGCACCACGCCGCCGACTTCATCGGCGATATGCTGCGCCGACTGAAGCATCAGCTTGAAATTCTGCAGCTCGTCGCCAAACCCCGGCACCTGCATGAAGATGGTGATACCAGGCGTTGTGAAATCAGTCATGATTTCCGGGTCAAACGAACCGGGTTTTACCATATTCGCAAGACTGAACAACACAGGGCCACTGCCGTCCGGGCTCAGGTGGCGATGGAAAATATTCATATCGCCGAACTTAAAGCCTGCCTGCTGAATACTGTTGAACAGCACGTCGCCGTTAAGCTGGCTACCCGCATGGGCCGCGACGTTCATAATAATCACAGTTTCTTTCGGCTGCGGTTTTTCCGGCGCGCTTACTTGCGCAGGCTCAGAAACCGGCTCTGGCTGCGGCGCAGGCTCAGCGATCGGCTGCGGCGCAGGCTGATGCATGGCGGGTTGCGCCGGTGCAGGTTGCTGCGGCGCGGTCTGGCGCACCGGCTGCGGCTGTTGCGGCTGATGTACCGGCGTCTCAGGCGCTTCGCCGTACGGGGCCACAGGCTCCTGCTCCACAGGCTCGCGAACAGGCTGACGCGTCTGCGACGGTGCGTAAGGCGGCTGATAGTTATGCTGAGGCTGACGGGCAGGCGCGCTTTCCGGCGCCGGCGCGCTGCGACGCACGCGAACTTCGCCCACGCCTTCGTCATCCAGCTCATCGACGTCGTCTTCGTCTTCATCCTCATCGCGCTTCGACTTCATGCGCTTCATCGGACGATCGCGGAACATAGAAGAACGTTCCTTACGGCTGGTCCATAAACCATGCACCAGTAAGGCGATTATGGCGATCGCGCCAACAATGATTAATATCAGACGCAAATCCTGCATCATTATATTCTCTGTTGTTCTAACACCTTGCCATGACGGCAAACATTTACTCACTAAGAGTATTTGCCCATTACGGCAAGTGCAAGTGCGCGCTCAGTTTTCCGGGCAGAAAGATGAAAGAAATCGTGCTTTTTGCTGTTTTTTCGACCATTTCTCGGGTGGCGCAATTTTCCCTCTCGGTTAAGATAACCTGGCCCCGGTCCGGGCGGGTCTACAAGGAGCTTTGCAGGAATATGGTTTCGAACACAGGCGCGGGTTCGCGCAGCGGTCTGTACTACCTTTCTCAGGGATTCAAACTGATAAGCCAGCCGGGTATCCGGCGCTTCGTGATCCTCCCTCTGTTGGTCAATTTTCTGTTGATGGGCGGCGCATTCTGGTGGCTCTTTACCCGTCTGGATAACTGGATCCCGCAACTGATGACCCATGTGCCGGACTGGCTGCAATGGCTCAACTACCTGCTCTGGCCGCTGGCGGTCATCTCTGTCGTGCTTATCTTCGGCTACTTTTTCTCCACGCTCGCCAACTGGATTGCCGCGCCGTTCAACGGCCTGCTGGCGGAGCAGTTAGAAGCGCGCCTGACCGGCGCGACGCCGCCAGATACGGGCATTTTCGGCATCATGAAAGACGTGCCCCGCATCATGAAACGTGAATGGCAAAAGCTCGCCTGGTATCTGCCGCGCGCGCTGGTGCTGTTGTTGCTCTACTTTATTCCCGGCATCGGGCAGACCGTTGCGCCAGTGCTATGGTTCCTGTTCAGCGCCTGGATGCTCTCCATACAATATTGCGACTATCCGTTCGACAACCATAAAGTGCCGTTTAAAACCATGCGCGCGGCGCTGCGCGAACATAAAGGGTTGAACATGCAGTTCGGCGCGCTGGTGAGTCTCTTTACCCTTGTGCCGGTGCTGAATCTGGCGATTATGCCAGTCGCGGTCTGCGGCGCGACGGCCATGTGGGTTGACTGCTATCGCGGCAAACACGCCAGCTGGCGCTAGTCTTGGTGGCATATACTGATGCTTATTCCATACTCATAAGCATTATTTCGCACAGGCATAACGATATACGAAATCCTTACTTCCTCAGAGGCGGTGAGCGGGTATGCTGGTGCGGTTCCCAAATTTCATACAGTTAAGGACGGGCTATGAGCAAGATTTTTGAAGACAACTCGTTGACTATTGGCCATACGCCGCTGGTTCGACTGAACCGTATCGGTAACGGACGCATTCTGGCAAAGGTAGAGTCACGTAACCCAAGCTTCAGCGTTAAGTGCCGTATCGGTGCCAATATGATTTGGGATGCAGAAAAGCGCGGCGTTCTGAAGCCGGGCGTGGAGCTGGTCGAGCCGACCAGCGGCAACACCGGTATCGCGCTGGCCTATGTGGCCGCTGCGCGCGGCTATAAGCTGACGCTGACCATGCCTGAAACCATGAGCGTTGAGCGTCGCAAACTGCTGAAAGCGCTGGGCGCCAATCTGGTGCTGACCGAAGGCGCGAAAGGCATGAAAGGCGCGATTCAGAAAGCCGAAGAAATTGTGGCCAGCGACCCGTCTAAGTATCTGTTGCTCCAGCAGTTCAGCAACCCGGCGAACCCGGAAATTCATGAAAAGACCACCGGCCCGGAAATCTGGGAAGATACCGACGGTCAGGTTGATGTTTTCATCGCGGGCGTTGGTACCGGTGGTACGCTGACCGGCGTGAGCCGTTACATCAAGAACACCAAAGGGAAAACCGATCTTATTACGGTTGCGGTCGAGCCTACCGACTCTCCGGTGATCGCGCAGGCGATCGCAGGTCAGGAGCTGAAGCCTGGCCCGCACAAAATTCAGGGTATTGGCGCGGGCTTTATCCCGGGCAACCTCGATCTTAAGCTGGTTGATAAAGTTATCGGCATCACCAATGAAGAGGCGATCTCTACTGCGCGCCGCCTGATGGAAGAAGAAGGTATTCTGGCGGGTATCTCTTCCGGCGCAGCCGTCGCCGCGGCACTGAAGCTTCAGGAAGATGAAACCTTTACCAATAAGAACATTGTGGTTATCCTGCCTTCTTCGGGTGAGCGTTATTTAAGCACCGCGCTGTTCGCCGATCTGTTCACTGAGAAAGAATTGCAACAGTGATGCCAGATTGTTAAATATGCGCAAAAAAGCACCCAAAGGGGTGCTTTTTTGTGGCATGCATCAAACTTTTGCCTTGTTTGGCATTGCCTGGATTGGTTGGGTCTGGTATTTAACCAGCAATTATTTCGATGCGTGAAATTAATCCTGAGGCGAATTGATGTGTGCTGAATCGATTTAACGATTTGGTCATGATACTTCGTTCGCGTCATAATGATTAATGACGAGCGAAACGCGAGCCGCATGGAACAATGATGCCATGCGCTTTTCGTGATTCTGGCATCCGTGCTGCGTTCCGTTACGCCGACGCTAACTATACAGGCTAAAGTCTCGCCGCCAGGCTAGACTTTAGTTCCACAACACTAAACCTATAAGTTGGGGAAATACAATGTTCCAGCAAGAAGTTACTATTACCGCTCCGAACGGTCTGCATACCCGCCCTGCTGCTCAGTTTGTGAAAGAAGCGAAAGGCTTCACTTCCGAGATCACTGTGACTTCCAACGGCAAAAGCGCCAGCGCAAAAAGCCTGTTCAAACTGCAGACTCTGGGCCTGACTCAGGGCACCGTTGTGACCATCTCCGCAGAAGGCGAAGATGAGCAGAAAGCAGTAGAACATCTGGTAAAACTGATGGCTGAACTCGAGTAAGTTCCGGGTTCTTATTAAAATCAGTCACAAGTAAGGTAGGGTTATGATTTCAGGCATTTTAGCGTCTCCGGGTATCGCTTTCGGCAAAGCACTGTTGCTGAAAGAAGATGAGATTGTCATCGACCGGAAAAAAATTTCTGCCGATAAGGTTGATCAGGAAGTTGAACGTTTCCTGAGTGGTCGCGCCAAAGCCTCCGCTCAGCTCGAAGCTATCAAGATCAAAGCCGGCGAAACTTTCGGTGAAGAAAAGGAAGCTATCTTCGAAGGCCACATCATGTTGCTGGAAGATGAAGAGCTGGAGCAGGAAATCATAGCCCTGATTAAAGATAAGCACATCACTGCCGACGCGGCAGCGCATGAAGTTATCGAAGGTCAGGCGACCGCCCTGGAAGAGCTCGACGACGAATACCTGAAAGAGCGCGCTGCTGACGTGCGCGACATCGGTAAACGTCTGCTGCGCAACATTCTGGGCCTGGCCATTATCGACCTGAGCTCCATTCAGGATGAAGTCATTCTGGTAGCAGCCGATCTCACCCCGTCGGAAACCGCACAGCTGAACCTGAAAAAGGTGCTGGGCTTTATCACCGATCTGGGCGGCCGCACCTCCCACACCTCTATCATGGCGCGCTCTCTTGAGCTGCCAGCGATTGTGGGCACCGGCAGCGTCACCACGCAGGTGAAAAACGACGACTATCTGATTCTCGATGCGGTTAATAACAAAGTTTACGTTAACCCGACCAACGAAGAGATCGAATCCCTGCGCGCGATTCAGACCCAGGTCGCTGAAGAAAAAGCGGAACTGGCGAAGCTCAAAGATCTGCCGGCTATCACGCTTGACGGCCATCAGGTTGAAGTCTGCGCGAACATCGGCACCGTGCGCGATGTCGCGGGTGCAGAGCGTAACGGCGCTGAAGGCGTAGGCCTCTATCGTACCGAATTCCTGTTCATGGATCGCGACTCCCTGCCGACCGAAGAAGAGCAATTCCAGGCGTATAAAGCCGTGGCTGAAGCGTGTGGCTCGCAGGCGGTTATCGTACGTACCATGGACATCGGCGGCGACAAAGAGCTGCCGTACATGAACTTCCCGAAAGAAGAAAACCCGTTCCTCGGCTGGCGCGCGATTCGTATCGCCATGGATCGTAAAGAGATCCTGCGCGATCAGCTGCGTGCTATCCTGCGCGCCTCCGCGTTCGGCAAGCTGCGTATCATGTTCCCGATGATTATCTCGGTTGAAGAAGTACGCGCGCTGAAAAAAGAGATCGAGGCTTTCAAACAAGAACTGCGTGACGAAGGCAAAGCTTTCGACGAATCGATTGAAATCGGCGTGATGGTGGAAACGCCGGCGGCCGCGACTATCGCGCGTCACCTCGCCAAAGAAGTTGATTTCTTTAGTATTGGTACCAACGATCTGACGCAGTACACCCTGGCGGTTGACCGCGGTAATGATATGATATCGCATCTTTACCAGCCGATGTCACCGTCTGTCCTGAACCTGATCAAGCAAGTTATTGATGCATCTCATGCTGAAGGTAAGTGGACTGGCATGTGTGGTGAGCTTGCTGGCGACGAACGTGCTACACTTCTGTTGCTGGGGATGGGTCTGGATGAATTCAGTATGAGTGCCATTTCTATCCCGCGCATTAAGAAGATTATCCGTAACACGAACTTCGAAGATGCGAAGGTTTTAGCAGAGCAGGCTCTTGCTCAACCGACAACGGACGAGTTAATGACGCTGGTTAACAAGTTCATTGAAGAAAAAACAATCTGCTAATCCACGAGATGCGGCCCAAATTACTGCTTAGGAGAGAAGGCTAATGGGGTTATTTAGTAAACTGTTCGGTGATAAAGGCAATAGCGACACCGGAACCATTGAGATCGTTGCTCCACTGTCTGGTGAAATCGTTAATATCGAAGACGTGCCGGATGTAGTGTTCGCAGAGAAAATCGTTGGTGATGGCATCGCTATCAAACCGACCGGTAACAAAATGGTTGCGCCGGTTGATGGCACCATCGGTAAAATTTTCGAAACTAACCACGCTTTCTCTATCGAATCGGACAGCGGCATCGAACTGTTCGTCCACTTCGGTATTGATACCGTTGAGCTGAAAGGCGAAGGCTTCAAACGCATCGCTGAAGAAGGCCAGCGCGTGAAGAAAGGCGACCCGGTTATCGAATTCGATCTGCCGCTGCTGGAAGAAAAAGCAAAATCCACGCTGACGCCGGTTGTCATTTCCAATATGGACGAAATCAAAGAGCTGACCAAGCTTTCTGGTAGCGTGACCGTCGGTGAAACGCCGGTTATCCGTATCAAGAAATAAGACTGACTCGTGTACAAAAATGGCGCCTTACGGCGCCATTTTTTTATCTGAACCTGAAATACCGGACACACACCATGCGCCGCTGGCGTTCACTCTGTCTCTTCTTCGCACTTCTGCTGCCTACCGCGCCGCTCTACGCGGGCTCACCCGGCCCATACGTGCTGGCGTTTATCGATATTTCCGCCTCGCCGCTCAACGACGGGCAAGCCCTCACCGCCGCTCTTCGCAACGCGCCCACCGTGCCTGGACGTGAACCGTGTTTTTTATGCGATGAAAGCGATCAGGTAGAAATGCTTTATCTTTATCGCCTGCCGCCCGGGCTGTCGGTCGACACGCTACGTCTTGCCGTTAACGGCGATAAAACCGCACGTAATCGGATGCAGCAAAAGCTCGCGACGTTTGAAGATAAAGACGGCTATAAGATTGATGGCTTGCTTATCTATGAGCACAAGCCTGGCAACGTCAGCCTCTATGCGATGCCCGCTACACCCGGTAAAGCGCTGCACAAGGTGAGTAAACCGGTTAAGCGTTACCTGTCGCCGTCGAGCCTGGATAAATTGATGGAAGATGCGGCGGCTGAAATCCCCCGCGACATCTGAACGGCGGGCGAACGCCCGCCGCTCGCGTGCTAAATCCCCGCGCCCTGGCTGTAGATCTCTTCGCTAAACACGCCCGTTGAGAGATAGCGGTCGCCCCTGTCGCAGATAATCGCCACCACCACCGCGCCCGGATTCGCCTGCGCCACGCGCAGCGCGCCACAGACCGCCCCACCGGAGCTCACGCCGCAGAAAATGCCTTCTTTACGCGCAAGTTCCCGCATCGTGTTTTCCGCATCGCGATGGTGAATATCAAGCACCTCGTCCACCAGCGACGCGTCAAAAATTCCCGGCAGATATGCCGCGGGCCAGCGACGGATGCCCGGAATGCTGCTGCCCTCTTCCGGCTGTAGTCCGACCACGGTTACCGGTTTTTCCTGCTCGCGTAAAAAGCGGCTGACGCCGGTAATGGTGCCCGTCGTTCCCATGCTGGAGACGAAATGGGTAATGCGCCCGTCGGTCTGACGCCAGATCTCCGGCCCCGTCGTGGTGTAGTGCGCCCACGGGTTATCGGGGTTATTAAACTGGTCGAGGATAATGCCCTCGCCGCGCTGCGCCATCTGTGCGGCCAGATCGCGCGCGCCTTCCATACCCTGCTCGCGGCTCACCAGCACGAGCTTCGCGCCGTAAGCCTGCATCGCCGCCTTGCGCTCCATGCTCATGTTATCCGGCATCAGGAGCGTCATCTTATAGCCCTTCACGGCGGCGATCATCGCCAGCGCGATACCGGTATTGCCGCTGGTGGCTTCAATCAGCGTATCGCCAGGCTTAATCTCGCCGCGCGCCTCGGCCCGGGAGATCATCGCCAGCGCCGCTCTGTCTTTGACCGAGCCTGCCGGGTTATTACCTTCGAGTTTGACCCAGATTTCGCTGCCGTTATCCGGCCCCAGGCGCTGGAGTTTGACCAGCGGCGTATTGCCGATGGTATGTTCGAGTGTAGTCACGATATTTACTCAATAAAAAAGCCGGGTACGCTTCGCTTACCCGGCCTGAAAGACGCAGTGATGATGACAGGCCCGGCAGGCATCGCGCCACCGGGCGATAAACTACGCAATAAGCTATCAGGCGGACTTCGCCAGAGCAATATCTCCGCGCGTCTCGATGCGCTCGTTGCCGTGGTAAATGCGCGCATGCTGAAGGCCAACGAACAGCCGCTCGCCGCGGTGCGGCACGTAATCTTCGCGTAGCACCACCGTCAGCGGCTCGTCATACCAGCCCTGCGGCTGCACCACGAGCTGCATATAGTGGCCTTTCGGGCTCACTTCCAGCACGTGTACCGGCAGCGGCGAATCAAGGCTGGTGCGACGGCTCACGTCCACTTCCCACGGGCGCAGGAACAGATCAACCGGCCCCTGGTACGCAGGCGTAAAGCCGAGTGGCCAGCGATGCGCGCCGACGTGGAACTGCCCGCCGCGTACGGTGCCCTTGAGGCGGTTTACTTCGCCTAAAAACTCCAGCACGAAGCGGGTCGCCGGTTCGCGCCATACCTGTTCCGGCGCGTCGGCCTGTTCGATATCGCCCTGACTCATCACCACCACGCGGTCGGCCACTTCCATCGCCTCTTCCTGGTCGTGCGTGACAAAAACGCTGGTGAATTTCAGCTCTTCATGCAGCTGACGCAGCCAGCGACGAAGCTCTTTACGCACCTGGGCGTCAAGCGCGCCGAACGGCTCATCCAGCAGCAGAATTTGCGGCTCCACCGCCAGCGCGCGGGCCAGCGCCACGCGCTGTTTCTGCCCGCCGGAAAGCTGCGCCGGGTAGCGGTCGGCGAGATGCGCCAGTTGCACCATCTCCAGCAGCTTCGTCACTTTTTGTTTAATCGCCGCCGCGTTCGGACGTTCGCGCTTCGGCAGCACGGTCAGGCCAAACGCGATATTGTCGAACACCGTCATATGGCGGAAAAGCGCGTAATGCTGGAACACAAAGCCCACTTTTCGCTCGCGGGCGTGCAGGCGGCTTACATCGGTGCCGTGAAAGCGGATGTGGCCGCTGGTCTGGTGTTCGAGCCCGGCGATAATGCGCAGCAGCGTGGTTTTTCCGGAGCCGGATGGGCCCAGCAGCGCCACCATCTGGCCGGAAGGGATATCCAGAGAGATATCATTCAGCACCTGGGTGCGACCAAAAGATTTCTTAATATTGGCAATCTCAATGCTCATGATTTCCCTCCTGTTGCACGCGTTTTTCCTGATTATTCAGGCGCCATTGCAACGCACTCTTTAAAAACAGGGTCAGAATCGCCATCAGCGTCAGCAGCGCGGCGGCGGTAAACGCGCCGACGGTGTTGTAGTCCTGCTCCAGCAGCTCAATCTGCAACGGCAGCGAAAGCGTCTCGCCGCGAATCGAGCCGGAAACCACCGACACCGCGCCAAACTCGCCGATAGCGCGGGCGTTGGTCAGCACCACGCCATACAGCAGCGCCCAGCGAATATTCGGCAGCGTCACGCGACGGAACATCTGCCAGCCGGATGCGCCAAGCAGAATCGCCGCCTCGTCCTCATGGCTGCCCTGGCTAAGCATTACTGGCACCAGTTCACGCACCACGAACGGACAGGTTACAAATACCGTCACCAGCACCATGCCCGGCCAGGCGAACATAATCTGCAGATCGTTCGCGTCCAGCCAGCCGCCAAGGGGACCGTTCGAGCCGTAAAACAGCAGATACACCAGCCCCGCCACCACTGGCGACACGGCGAAAGGAATATCCAGCAGCGTCAGCAGCAGCTGACGGCCAGGAAAATCAAAGCGCGTTACCAGCCAGGCAAGCAGCGTGCCGAACACCAGGTTCACCGGAACGGTGATCAGCGCAATCAGCACCGTCAGCCAGATAGCGTGCAGCATGTCGGGGTTGGCGATATTTTCCAGCACCGGCATCAGACCATCGGAAAAGGCTTTGGCGAAGATGTAAACCATCGGCACCACGAGAATAAACGCCGACAGCAGCATCCCGATGGCGATAAGCGCCCATTTGCCCCAGTTTATGCGCGCGCCAGGGCGCGCCTGCGTCATCATCGTCATCAGTGTCCCACCACCCGGCGTCCAAAACGGCTTTGCAGCGTGTTAATGGCAAACAGCAGCAGCAGCGACGCGGCCAGAATCACGGAGGCTATCGCGCTCGCGGCCGGGTAATCGAACTCCTGCAAACGAACAAAAATCATCAGCGAGGCCACTTCGGTTTTCCAGGCAATATTGCCCGCGATAAAAATCACCGCGCCGAACTCGCCGAGGCTGCGGGTAAACGACAGCGCCACGCCCGCCATCAGCGCTGGCGACAGCTCCGGCAGCACCACTTTGCGAAAACTTTGCAGACGCGTGGCCCCTAACGTTTCCGCCGCTTCCTCATATTCCGGGCCAAGCTCTTCAAGCACCGGCTGTACGGTACGGACCACAAAAGGAATGCTGGTAAATGCCATCGCCACCGCGATGCCAAGCCAGGTGTAAGTCACTTTGATATCAAACTTCGCCAGCCACTCGCCGTAAAACCCGTTCACTGAGAACAGCGAGGCGAGCGTGAGGCCCGCAACAGCGGTCGGCAGCGCGAAGGGTAAATCCATCAGCGCGTCCAGCAGCGTACGGCCCGGAAAGCGGTAGCGGGTTAAAATCCAGGCCATCAGCAGGCCGAACGCGCCGTTAAACAGCGAGGCGACCGCCGCCGACAGCAGCGTCACTTTGTATGCCGCCACCACCTGCGGGTTGGAAATTACCTCCCAGTACTGCGCCCAGCTCATCTGGGAAAGCTGCATCACCAGCGCGCTCAGCGGCAGCAGCAGGATCAGGCAAACAAACAGCAAACTCGTGCCGAGGCTCAGGGTAAATCCCGGCAGTACGCGTTTAGAGACTGCAAACATCACTTACGCCCCGCCGCCACCAGCTTGTCGAACTCACCGCCGCTGGCAAAATGGGTTTTCATCACGTCCGGCCATTTGCCGAAGGCGTCTTCCACGCGGAACAGTTCAGTCTGCGGAAACTTATCTTTCAGCGAATCCATAACTTTCGGGTTATTCACGCGGTAATAGTAGCTGGTGATGATCTGCTGCGCCTGCGGGCTGTAGAGCCAGTTCAGGTAAGCGTTGGCCGCTTTTTCCGTGCCGTTAGCCTTCACGTTTTTGTCCACCCACGCCACCGGAAACTCCGCCAGGATGTTCACCTTCGGCACCACAACTTCATACCCTTCTTTGGCGTACTGATTACGGATGTTATTCACTTCCGACTCAAAACTAATCAGCACATCGCCGAGGCCGCGCTCGACAAAGGTCGTGGTCGCGCCGCGACCGCCGGTGTCGAACACTTCAACGTTTTTCAGGAACTGAGTCATAAACTGCTGGGTTTTGGCTTTATCGCCGCCGTCAGCTTTATCCGCCGCGCCCCAGGCCGCCAGATAGGTATAACGCGCGTTGCCGGAAGTTTTCGGGTTCGGGAAAATCAGCTTCACGTCCGGGCGCACCAGATCATTCCAGTCGTGAATGTTTTTCGGGTTCCCTTTACGCACCAGGAACGCCATCGTGGAGTAAAACGGAGAGCTATTGTTCGGCAGACGCGCCTGCCAGTCAGCCGCGATAAGCTTACCTTTGTCATGCAGGATCTGAACGTCGGTCACCTGGTTATAAGTTACAACGTCTGCTTTTAAGCCCTGCAAAATCGCGAGCGCCTGCTTTGAGGAGCCCGCGTGAGACTGTTTGATCGTCAGCGTATCGCCGGGGTTATCCTTCGCCCACTGCTGTTCGAACGGCGGGTTCAGGGCAGCGAACAGCTCGCGCGAAACATCATAAGAGCTGTTAAGCAGTTCAGTCGCCTGCGCGGACCCCGCTATCAGCAGAGAAACCGCCAGCGCGCCCCATGCTTTTTTCACTGATTTCACGGCCATTTTGCACCTTATAAATGTGATAACGATCGAGCCATCAGTGTATTTATACAGGTGAGAAAGCTATACCGCTTTTATATACCGTTTAGTGATTTGCAAGCGCAAAAGGATATAAGACGAGAGGCGTGACAACGCGGCCCGCAAGGCCGCGCGCGTAGGGGATCAGAGGTTTAACAGGCGGGTCAGCGACGGCGCGAAATAGTAGCCGCCCGTCACCGGGCGCGTGAAGCGCAGCATCGCGTCACGCTTGCCATCGGCGTCGCCAAACATGCTCAGCAGTTGCTGTTCGATGTTATAGAGGCGCGCGCAGTAGGCGCAGAAGTACAGGCCGTGCACGCCGCTCGCGGTGCCGTAAGGCAGGCTCTGGCGCACAATCTTCAGCCCTTTGCCGTCTTCTTTGAGATCAACGCGCGAGAGATGCGACGTCACCGGGCGCGCATCGCCGTCAATCTCTTCGTTGGCGACTTTCGTGCGGCCCATCATCATCTCCTGGTCCGGCACGCTCAGGCGATTAAGCTGTTTCAGGTTGTGCTCCCAGCGCTGCACGAAAACGTAGCTGCCGCCGGCGTCGATACCGTCCTGAATCACCGCCACGTCGCGACGTTTTTCTTCGCCCGCCGGGTTCTCAGTGCCGTCCACGAAGCCACTCAGATCGCGGTCTTCCACCCAGCGAAAACCGTGGGTCTCTTCCTCGATTTTCAGCGCGTCGCCGAAGGCTTCCAGCGCCGCCTGGGCCACAGAGAAGTTAACGTCGTGACGCAGCGACAGAATATGGATCAGCACATCGCGCTGCGTGGCGGGCGCGAGCCCTTTGCCGAGCGGCGCAAAATCTTTCAGTTCCGCCGCGCTGTCATCATGGCTGAGCGCGCGCCAGAGCGTGTGGCCGAACGCCACCACCACACCGAGATTCGCCTCGGGAAACTGCGCCTGAAAGGTCGCTACTTTATCGGCGAAAATTTTGCTCGCCGCGCGCAGCGCCTCGCGCTGGCTTTCATCAACGCTCGCTTCCAGCCAGATAGCCGCGCGACAATGCTCCGGCAGAATGCCGCTTTGAACCACAGACATCACTCCTCCTGATAAACCGCTGCCAACAGGTGGCAAAACCGGGCGTATTGTACCCGATTTATCGGCTCAGGCGTTGCGTTTACGCAAGGCTCAGCGGTGCCAGATTATCTTTTTCAGCGTCCAGCCTTTGAGCGTGTCATCCGGCGGCAACAGCTCCTGCGGGCCGCGCCAGTCGCCGCTAAAGACGTAGCTGATGTGTTCGCTGCCGGGCGCCTTACACTCCACCGCCGCGTCATCCGGCGCGCTGGCCTTCTGACACGCGCCCTGGGCCTGTTTAAAGAGATCGCCAAACGGGGTGCCGATAGCCACACCGCTATCGGTGGGAATCGCCTTATCCAGCACGTCGATGCGGCTCACCTGGCCGTTTTCGCCGTCAATGACCAGCGCCAGCTGGTTCTCTTTCATCGCTTCGAAATAGCGCACAATGGTGCCGCCATTCGCGCGCATCCCGCTGCGCAGGCGGTAATCGTCGCCCAGCGCCTCGTGAATCGCATCTTCCTGAAGCGGCGTAGCGGCGGTGATATCGCCGACGCCTTTGTCCGTCACTTCCAGCGACGAGCCCCACCAGTCAAACCAGTGCCACGGGGCTGCCGCCGACCAGTTCACGCTGGAGAGCGTCGAGCACCCGCCAAGCAATAGCGAGGTTCCACACAGCAGCAGAGGCAATTTCTTCATTACGGTTCCTTAATCAGTCGACAATGTCTCGTTGGAGCGCAAAGACGGCAAAAAGTGCCATTCAGGGCGTCGGCGTTTCAAAACAGGCGCGCAGGCGACGATGCGAAGCCAGCAGCCACAGCGCCCAGGCGTCCAGCGCCAGCAAGGCCAGCGCAATGCCGCCCGGCGCGTCGCGCCACAGCAGGAGCGCCTGCGAGATCAGCATCAGCGCCTGCGTCAGCATCAATACATAACGGGCGTAGCGCCACAGGCGCGGATAATCGTGCCGCCGTCCGCTTAATAAAAACGTCAGCATCGCGGGCATTCCCGCTGCGAGGCCCATCCAGAAGCTTTGGCGGTCGGGGTAAAACAGCGCCAGCAGCGCCTCGCCCTGCCCGCGCGACGCGCCCGCCAGCACGAACAGCGCCCAGGTGCGCGCCTGCAGTAACAGCACGGCCCAGAACAGCGCCGGGAGCTTCAGCCAGCCCCGGTTATCATAATCAGAAGGTAAAAACATGTATAAATCCTGGACTACGCCCGCATCGGATCCAGAATTATGTCACTGTATAACAAGACGAAGAAAGGTCTTCGTCGTGCACAACCCAAGGAGATGGAAATGAAAAAACAGCTTATCGCTCTGTGTATCGCCGCGTCCGCGCTGTCCGCTATGCCCGTCATGGCGCAGGAAGGCGGCTTCTCAGGCCCGGATAACAGCGCCAGCGCTAATGCCGCCAAAGGCGGTTTTCAGGGGCCGGACGCCGCCAGCACGACCGTTAACGACGCGAAAAATCTGCGCGACGACGCGTGGGTGGTGCTGGAAGGCAATATTGTTCGCAAACTCGGCAAAGAGCTGTATGAGTTCCGCGACGCCAGCGGCAGCGTGAATGTCGATATCGACGATCACGTCTGGAACGGCGCCACCGTCACGCCGAAAGATAAAGTGCGCCTTGAAGGCGAAGTGGATAAAGACTGGAATTCCGTCGAAATCGACGTGAAGAAAATCACCAAAGGCTGACGCCTGGCTCACCCGGCTTTGGCCGGGTGACACGCTGTTTAGTATTCCTGATCCTCGATGAGCCGTTTGCCAAGGCTAATCACATCCTGATGTTCATAGCCAAGCCGCTCGTACATGCCGAGCACGACGTCATTCTCCTCGCGGATCTGGATATTGATTTTCGGGCAACCGCGTGCGATGAGCTTCTTCTCCAGCCGGTTAAGCAGCGCATTCGCAATGCCGCGCCCGCGAAATTCCGGGTGAACGCCCAGGTAATACGCCGAACCGCGATGGCCGTCATAGCCGCCCATGACGGAGCCGACGATTTCGCCGCTTACTTCCGCCACCAGGAAGAGATCCGGGTCATGGTTGAGTTTACGTTCGATATCCATTTCAGGATCGTTCCACGAACGCAGCAGATCGCAACGCTCCCACAGGGTGATGACTTCTTCAAAGTCGGCCTGACGAAAAACGCGTATCTCCATGGTATTCCCCGTGTTTTAAGGCGTAAAAAACGAGATTATGGCGCTATCGGCTTCAATAGCCAATATCTCCGGCAAAAGTTCGTTGAAAATGGCATACTGATGAATCATCACGCCCTGAAATGAATCGTAAAACTTTTGTTGCAACAGGGTGTCGTTCCACGCCATTACGCCAGGTTATAACACTCCAGGACAGTAAAATCAGAAGTCAGGACGCATGAGCACTTTCAAACCCCTAAAAAAACTCACCTCGCGCCGTCAGTTACTGCGCACCGGCCTTGCCGCGCTGGCACTCACGGGTCTTAATCAGGCGCTGGCGAAGGAAGAAAGCCCGGCGCTGAAAACCCGCAACAGCCACAGTAAGCCGAAGGCGAAAAAAGCGGGCGCGCGTCGTCTCGTGATGCTCGATCCGGGCCACGGCGGCATCGACACCGGTGCTATTGGCCACAACGGCTCGAAAGAAAAGCATGTGGTGCTCGCCATCGCGAAAAACGTACGCGCCATCCTGCGTAAAAACGGTATCGATGCCAAACTGACCCGCAGCAACGACACTTTTATTCCGCTCTACGATCGCGTCGAAATCGCGCATCAGCACGGCGCGGATCTTTTTATGTCGATTCACGCCGACGGCTTTACCAGCCCCAGCGCCGCCGGTGCGTCGGTCTTCGCGCTCTCGAATCGCGGCGCCAGTAGCGCCATGGCGAAGTACCTCTCCGAGCGCGAAAACGCCGCCGATGACGTGGCGGGCAGCAAAGTGAAGAATAAAGATCACTATCTGCAACAGGTGCTGTTCGACCTGGTGCAGACCGACACTATTAAAAACAGCCTGACGCTCGGCTCGCATATTTTGCGCCAGATAAAACCGGTGCACCGCCTGCACAGCCGCAACACCGAGCAGGCGGCGTTCGTGGTGCTGAAATCGCCGTCGATCCCGTCCGTGCTGGTGGAAACCTCCTTTATCACCAACCCGCAGGAAGAGAAACTGCTCGGCACCGCGGCCTTTCGCCAGAAGATAGCGACGGCCATCGCCAACGGGGTGATAAGCTATTTCAACTGGTTTGATAACCATAAAGCCCACTCGAAACGAGGCTAACGATGGCACCGGATATTCAGCGCGTAAAAGCGTTTTTACTCGATTTACAGGACCGCATCTGCCAGCAACTGGCCGCCGTTGACGGCGACAGCTTCGTTGAGGACGCCTGGCAGCGTGAAGGCGGCGGCGGCGGACGCAGCCGTGTCCTGCGCGACGGCGCGGTGTTTGAACAGGCGGGCGTTAACTTCTCTCACGTGCATGGCGACGCGATGCCTGCCTCCGCCACGGCGCATCGCCCGGAGCTTGCAGGCCGCAGCTTTGAAGCGATGGGCGTCTCGCTGGTCGTGCATCCACGCAACCCCTATGTGCCGACAAGCCACGCCAACGTGCGCTTTTTTATCGCCGAAAAACCGGGCGCCGATCCGGTCTGGTGGTTTGGCGGCGGCTTTGACCTGACGCCGTTTTACGGCTTCGAAGAGGACGCCACCCACTGGCACCGCACCGCACGAGATCTCTGCGCGCCGTTCGGCGACGACGTCTATCCGCGCTATAAAAAGTGGTGCGACGATTACTTCTACCTGAAGCATCGCCAGGAGGCGCGCGGCATAGGCGGGCTGTTTTTTGACGATCTCAACACGCCCGATTTCGACACCTGCTTCGCGTTTATGCAGGCGGTAGGCGACGGCTATCTCAATGCCTATTTGCCCATCGTTGAGCGTCGTAAAGCCCTGCCCTGGGGCGAGCGCGAGCGCGAATTCCAGCTCTACCGCCGCGGGCGCTATGTGGAATTCAACCTGGTGTGGGATCGCGGCACGCTGTTCGGGCTGCAAACCGGCGGGCGTACCGAGTCGATTCTGATGTCGATGCCGCCGCTGGTGCGCTGGGAATATGGCTACCAGCCAGAGGAGAACAGCCCGGAAGCGGCCCTCTACAGCCATTTCCTGCCGGTACGCGACTGGGTGTAACGCACGGGCGTCCGCCTTGCGCGGACGCCGCTTTTACCCGGCGAAACGGCCGTTCGCCACCTCATCCGGCGTGACCACGCCGCCGTCCAGCACCCAGCCGCTAATCAGCGAGGCTGGCGTGACGTCAAACGCCGGGTTATAGACCCGCGCGTTTTCCGGCGCCCACTGCACCGCGCCGAAACTGCCCGCCACGCCGGTCACTTCCGCCGCCGCGCGCTGCTCAATCGGAATGGCCGCACCGTTCGGGCAGGCCGGGTCGAGCGTGGTTTGCGGGGCCGCCACGTAAAACGGCACGTTATGATATTTCGCCAGCACGGCGAGCGAATAGGTGCCGATTTTGTTCGCCACATCGCCGTTCGCCGCAATTCTGTCCGCGCCGACCCAGACAGCGTCCACCTGCCCCTGGGCCATTAGGCTGGCGGCCATCGAATCGGTAATCAGCTGATACGGTACGCCGAGCTCGCCAAGCTCCCAGGCGGTTAAGCGCCCGCCCTGCAACAGGGGCCGGGTTTCATCCACCCAGACATTTGCCACTTTGCCCTCTTCATGCGCGCGCGCAATCACGCCGAGCGCCGTACCGACGCCCGCCGTCGCCAGCCCGCCGGTATTACAGTGGGTCAGCAGGCGACTGCCGGGCGTCACCCGCGCGCTTCCGGCCCGCGCGATACGTTCGCACAGCTCGCGATCTTCCTGCACCAGCCGTAACGCCTCCGCGCCGAGCGCCGCCGCAAAATCCGCCTGCGCGAGCGCCTGTTTCATGCGGTCGAGATTATTCATCAGGTTTACCGCCGTGGGCCGCGCCGCGCGCAGCACGTCCAGCGCCTGGCCGAGCGCATCGCGCGTCATGCCCTTTTCCGCCAGCAGCGCCAGCAGCAGGCTTGCCGACAGGCCAATCAGCGGCGCGCCGCGCACCCTTAAGGCGTGAATATGACCGACCAGCGCGTCGACAGTATCGGCGGGCAGCCAGTTTTTCTGCTGCGGCAGCGCCTGCTGGTCGAGGATCCAGAGCTTGTTATCCACCACCCGCAGGCTGGTCGTCTGAAGTGTCTGCATGCGTTAAATCCTTGTTGCGTTATTGTGTTCTATTGTGTCAGGATGAAATCCAGATGTATAGACGTCTGTACGGCTTTATAACCAGATTGAATGAGGATATCAGCAATGTCGCAATACCGAACCTTTACGGCCAGCGATGCGGTGGCTTATGCGCAACAATTTGGCGGCCTCAGCGCGCCCGACGAACTGGTGAGCGCGCAGGAGGTCGGCGACGGCAATCTCAATCTGGTGTTTAAAATCTTTGATAATCAGGGCGTCAGCCGGGTTATCGTCAAACAGGCGCTGCCCTATGTGCGCTGCGTGGGCGAATCCTGGCCGCTGACGCCCGACCGCGCGCGCCTTGAGGCCCAGACGCTGGTGGCGCACTATCAGCACTGCCCGCAACATACCGTCAAAATTCACCACTACGATCCGGCGCTTGCCGTGATGGTGATGGAGGATCTCTCCGATCATCGCATCTGGCGCGGCGAGCTTATCAACGGCGCGCACTATCCGCAGGCGGCGCAGCAGCTTGGCGAATATCTGGCGCAGACGCTGTTCCATACCAGCGATTTTTACCTGCATCCGCATGAGAAAAAGGCTCAGGTGGCGCGCTTTATCAACCCGGCCATGTGCGAAATCACCGAAGATCTCTTCTTCAACGATCCGTATCAGATTCACGAGCGCAATAACTACCCGGCGGCGATTGAGGCTGACGCCGCTGCGCTGCGCGATGACGCGGCGCTGAAAACCGCCGTGGCGGCGCTCAAGCACCGCTTTTTCTCCCACGCCGAGGCGCTGCTGCACGGCGATATTCACAGCGGTTCGATTTTTGTCGCCGACGGTAGCCTGAAGGCGATTGACGCAGAGTTCGGCTATGTTGGCCCGGTGGGCTTCGATGTCGGTACGGCCATCGGCAACCTGCTGCTGAACTACTGCGGCGCGCCTGGCCATCTCGGCATCCGCGAAGCCGCTGACGCACGCGAGCAGCGTCTTACCGATATCGCCACGCTATGGCACACCTTCGCCGAACGTTTCCAGACGCTGGCGCGCGAGAAAACCCGCGACGCGGCGCTGGCACAGCCCGGTTACGCCAGCGAGTTTTTGAAGAAAGTCTGGGCCGACGCCATCGGTTTTGCTGGGACGGAGTTGATTCGCCGAAGCGTCGGGCTGTCCCACGTGGCGGATATCGACACCATTCGTGATGAAGAGATGAAGCATTCGTGCCTGCGCCACGCGATTGGGCTCGGCAAAGCGCTGATCCTGCTGGCCCCGCGTATTGAGAGCGCTGACGAGCTCATTGCCCGCGTGCGACAGTACGGTTAACGCATTGCCAGTGGTGGGTGCGCTTCGCTTACCCACCCTACGAAACGTTTCCTCTGCCTGCACGGTAGGTGCGCTTCGCTTGCCCACCCTACGAAAATAACACCGTCCCCCCAACCTTCAGCGCCGACGCGGATGCGAGGGGGAAATTGCGGCTGCCCTTTGGCCGCGAGCCGGGATTGTTAAGGGGGCGGCGGCGAGCCCCCTTAACACGTTCGCGTGAGGGAAGGCGACAGCGTCAGCGCGCGCCCTGGCGAACGTAACCGTTCAGCGCGCTTACCTGTTCGCCCCTCACGCAAGCCGTCTCCCGGCGGGGAGAGAGAGACCGGGCGCGGATGCCTGGCTTGCCGATGGCGGGTGCGGCTTCGCTTACCCGCCCTACGAAACTAAAACCGTCATCTCCCCGACCTTCAGCGCCGAACGCGGATGCGAGGGGGTTATTGCGGCTGCCCTTTGGCCGCGAGCCGGGATGGTTAAGGGGGCGGCGGCGAGCCCCCTTAACACGTTCGCGTGAGGGAAGACGACAGCGTCAGCGCGCGTCCTGGCGAACGTAACCGTTCAGCGCGCTTACCTGTTCGCCCCTCACGCAAGCCGTCTCCCGGCAGAGAGAGGCCGGGCGCGGATGCCTGGCTTGCCGATGGCGGGCAAAACGTTTCCCCTGCCGGTACGGTGGATGCCCTGCGCTTTACCCACCCTGGATGTTTCATCAGGCTGTAAGGCAGGTAAGCGAAGCCGCACCCGCCATCCCACCCCTACCCCAGATACTCAATGACCGACAATCCGGCGTTGTAATCGGTGCTGTAAATTATCCCCTGCGCATCCACGAACACATCGCACGACTGGATAACCCGCGGACGACCGGGGCGCGTATCCATCATCTTCGCAGGCGCGGCAGGCACCAGCGCGCCGGTCTCAACCGGACGATACGGGTTCGAAATGTCATAAGCCCTTACGCCCGCGTTCTGGTACGTCGCGAATATCAGCGTCGAACTCACAAAACTGCCGGGGCGGTTCTCATGAAGGTTATGCGGGCCGAAATGCGCGCCTTTCGCCACGTAGTCCGTTTCATCCGGCTGCGGGAATGTCGAGATGCTCACCGGGTTAGACGGCTCGCGAATGTCAAACAGCCAGATAAGCTTCTCGCCATCTTCCTGGTTATCCAGCACCGCTTCATCAAGCACCACCAGCAGGGAGCGCTCCGGCAGCGGCAGCGCAGTATGCGTGCCGCCGCCAAACGGCGGGCTCCAGTTGCGGTGCGCGATAAGCTTTGGTTCGCGGCGGTCTTTCACATCCAGAATCGTCAGCCCGCCGTCACGCCAGCTGCCATACGCCGTATCGCCCGCGATAATCGCATGGTGCAACGCATAGCGTTTGCCTTCCGGCCACGTGGGCTGCTCGCCCGCCGCCTCGTTCATGCCGGGCAACCACCAGCGCCCCGCCACTTCAGGGTTGCGCGGGTCGGCAAGATCGATGGTCAGGAAAATGTAATCGCTAAAGCCGTCGATAAGCGCTGAAACATACGCCCAGCGGCCGCCCACATACCAGATGCGGTGAATGCCAATGCCGTCGAGCGGCAGAAAACCGATTTCGCGCGGCTTATCGGGCGTTGCGATATCAAACACCCTAAGCCCCGCGCTCCAGCCTTTGTCCGCCACATCGCGCACCGTCTCGCCCACTGCGCGAGTGTAGTAAACCTTTTCATCGGCGAAGCGCGCGTCGGCGAACAGGTCGCGGGCGTTGATGACCAGCAGCAGATCGTCATGCGCCTGCAAATGGACATTCCAGGTGCCGGGCGGCGCGGGCACAAAACCCGCCGCTTTCGGACGCGTCGGGTCGCGTACATCCACGACAGAAAAGCCCTGCGACACCATATGGCCAATGTACGCAAAGCCGCGATGCACCATTAGCTGTACGCCGTCCGGACGACCGCCCTGATCGCTGTGACCAATCAGCCGCATATTGCGGCTGTAATCCGGGCGCGGTAAATCAGCCGCCATTATTTCTGCTTCGCTTCAAGCGTCGCAAACCACGGCGCGATAAAATCTTCCGTCTGGCCCCAGCCCGGAATAATTTTGCCAAGCGCCGCCACGTTGACTGGCCCGGTCTGGCTTGCCAGCACGGCCTGCGGAATGGCCGCCGCTTTAAAGTCATAGGTGGCAGGCGTCGGCTCGCCCGCGAGCTTATTGGCGATAAGCCGCACGTTGGTCGCGCCAATCAGTTTCGGATCCACCGCCACGCTCACCTTCCACGGGCTGCCTGCCTCGCGCATCAGTTGTAAATCCTGGTTGGAGATATCGATGCTGTAGAGTTTTATCTCGGTGCGGCCATTCTCTTTCAGCGCCTTGTACGCGCCCTGGCTGAAGGCGTCCCAGGTGCCCCAGATGGCGTCAATCTTGCCTTTCGGGTATTTCGCCAGCACCGCGCCCACTTTATTGGCGGTGTCGCCCTGCACGTCGGAGGAGACCGCGCCGATAGACTCCAGCTCTTTAATGCCGGGGTTCTGCTTAAGGATCTCCTGGAACGCCGCCTGACGACGCTCCATCGGCGGGAAGCCTGCCACCCACAGCTTGATGATGTTCGCCTTGCCGTTGAAATCTTTTACCAGCTGGCCTGCGGAAAGCTGCGTGAGCGACGCGTCATCCTGCTGGGTTACCGTCACGCCCGGGATCTCGCCCTTCACGGCGGTATCGAAGACCGAGACTTTGATCCCGGCCTCAACGATGCGTTTTACCAGCGCCGTGGAATACGGATCGCGGCCCTGGGAGAGAATAATGCCGTCATATTTCTGGCTGATGGCCTGGTTAACGAAATCCTGGAATTTCGCGTCGTCGCCGTTGCTTAAAAACGTGCTGACCTTAAAGCCGAGCTTTTTGCCTTCCTGGATTGCGCCCGCCACAAACTGCGTGGTGTTATCGTCCGAGCCGAGGTTGCGGATAACGGCGATGCGCACCGGCCCGTTGTGGTTCGCGATGGCGTCCGGCACCGGCGCAGGCGTAGCGGCCTGGCCCGGCAGCGCGCAGAGTAAGCCCAGCGTCAGTAAAGAGAGCGTCAGTTTTTTCATTTTGTTATTTCCCTGTCTGTGATTAACGTCGCTGGATATAGGTGATGGCAAGCGCCCCAGCGAGCACCAGCCCTTTAATAATGTCCATCGCGTAGTACGGCACCGAGAGCATCACCAGCCCGTTGGAGAGCACGCCGAGGATAACTGCCCCTACCAGCGTGCCGAGCGCGTTCGGCTTGCCGGAGCCCGCCAGCGAAAAGCCGATCCAGGCCGCCGCGACGGCGTCCATCAGGTAGCCGCTGCCCGCATTCACCTGCGACGAGCCGATGCGCGAGGCAAGCAGAATGCCGCCGAGGCCCGCCAGCAGCGAGGCAATCACATACGCCGCCACCTTATAACGCGTGATGCGAATACCGGAGAGGCGCGCCGCCTCCGGGTTGCCGCCGATGGCGTACATACGCCGCCCGTGGGTGGTGAGCGACAGCGCGAGCTGCGCCACTACCGTCACCACCAGCATCACAATGACAATAACCGGCACCTGGCCCAGCAGGCTAAACGCATCAGGGATCACGCCCTCCGCCATCTCGCCGCTCGGCAGCACCATGTTTTGCGTAATCGACCCGCCGTAGCTGTAGGTCATCGCCACGCCCTGGATGACAAACAGGCTGGCGAGCGTGGCGAGCATATCCGGGATTTTCAGCACCACGATAAGAAACGCGTTAAACAGCCCGACCAGCGTACAGAGAAGCAGCGTGACAATAATCGCCCCGGTCGTACCGAAGCCGTGCCAGACAAACAGCGAAATCACCAGCGCGTTGGCGAGCGACGCCGTCGAGCCCACGGAGAGATCGAACCCGCCGATAGTCAGCGACACCGATACGCCAATGGCTATCACCGTGACGATAGCGATAGAGCGCAGAATATTGATGATGTTGAACGGATCGAGAAAGTTGTCCGACGCGACGCCAAACAGCGCGACCAGCGCCACGACGGTCAGCAACATCCCCCATTTATAGAAAAACTCAAACAGCTGGTGGCGCGCCGACGGCGTGCTCTTCAGGGTTGCGGCCTTGCTCACGCGGGGGTTCCTCCGGTGGAATAGAGTAATAAAGTTTCTTCGCTGGCCTCGCGGCCATCCAGCTCCGCGACGATACGCCCGTCCCACAGCACGCAGATGCGGTCGCACAGGCCCACCAGCTCGGCGAATTCGCCGGAGGCGTAAATAATGCCTTTGCCCTCGCGAGCGAGGCCGTCAATGAGGTTGAACAGATCGGTTTTGGCTTTCACGTCCACGCCTTTGGTCGGCTCATCGAAAATCAGCACGTTGTTATCGCCGCGTAACCATTTGCCGATGGCGACCTTTTGCTGATTGCCGCCGGAGAGCCTTCGAAGCGTCTGCCCCGGCCCGCTGGCGCGAATGCCCAGACGCTGAATCACCTCCTGCGCCCAGCGCCATGCGTCGCGCCGTCCAAACAGCCCCCAGCGGGTAAAACTGCCGTCGGCGCTGGCGGCGAGATTCATGGCTATCGGCTCATCGATGAAAATGCCCTCTTTGCGCCGCTCTTCCGGCACCAGCGCCACGCCACGCGCTACGGAATCGGCAGGATGGGTGGGCCGCCACGGACGGCCCGCCAGCTCCCCCTGGCGCAGCATGCTTTTGCTCGCGCCAAACAGCGCCTTGCAGAGCTCGGTTTTACCGGCCCCCGCCAGCCCGGCGATGCCGAGAATTTCGCCGCGCTTAAGCCGCAGCGAGATATCCTGCAGCAGCGTCTCGTCATGCAGCCCCTCCACTGCCAGTAACACCGCGTCGCCAGGCGTCGGGCGGCGCGGCGGATAGAGCGTTTCCAGCGCGTGGCCCAGCATTTTCTCTACGATCTGCTCGCCGGAGAGCGCCGCCATCGGCCCGCTCTCAATGAGCCTGCCATCGCGCAGTACCGTCAGGGTGTCGCAGATGGCTTTCAGCTCATGGATGCGGTGCGAGATAAACACCACGCCCATGCCCTGCGCCTGCAGGCGTCGCACAACCGCGAACAGACGCTCGCTCTCGTGCTGGTCGAGCGGCGCGGTGGGTTCGTCGAGAATCAGATAACGGCAGTGGTGAGAGAGCGCCCGCGCCAGCAGCACATGCTGTTTTTCGGCAAGCGTGCAGCTGTCGATACGGCGGTTGACGTCCATCACGACATCGAGCTGCGCCAGCGCCGCGCGGGCGCGGCGGCGGGTTTCGCCCCAGCGGTAGCGCAGGCCGCCTTCGCGCAGTCTGTCGAGCATAATGTTTTCCGCGATGCTCAGCCCCGGCACCAGCGCCGCGTCCACCTCCTGCTGCACCAGATGAATGCCGAGCGCTTTGGCATCACGCGGCGAGCGAAGGCTGACAAGCTCGCCGTCGAGCAGGATCTGGCCCTGGTAGTGATCCCAGGCGCCGGAGAGCACCGCCATCAGCGTCGATTTCCCGGCGCCGTTCGCGCCGGTCAGCGCATGCACGGAGCCCGCGCGCAGGGTGAAATCCACCTGCGTCAGCGCCGGAAAGCCGCTGAAGGCCAGGGATATCGCGCGCATTTCAAGGCGCTGGTTCAGGGACATAGCGGAACGTCTCCACAGGAATGAATAATCATTAAACGCAATCATTCACGCGGATATATTCGCTGGCAATGAATGAATCGGCATAAGATAAAGCAAAAAATTATTAGCCGTCCAGATGTCTGGACGTAACATTAATATTTTTCAGGTTGCCGTTGCGCTGACGGCCAACATGAAAAAATTGCATGCGTCGCCGCGCCGACAATCAGACGTCCGGACGGCTTTCTGTGGCAGGATGAGAAAAAACACAAGAAGGACAACACTCATGAGCGATACGCCTATCCGCGTGGTTCCAGGACCTGCAAATTACTACTCCCATCCGGGCGCGCTCGCGCGTCTGGGCGAACTTTACACCCCGGCGCAGCTCTCCCGCGCGGTGTGGGTCTACGGCGAGCGGGCCATCGCCGCCGCGCGGCCTTTCCTGCCGGAGGTCTTCGATGCGCCCGGCGCGGTGCGCATTCTGTTCCGCGGGCATTGCAGCGAGCGCGACGTCAGCACGCTGGCGGCACAGGCAGGCGACGATCGCGCCGTGGTGATTGGCGTGGGCGGCGGCGCGCTGCTTGATACCGCCAAGGCGCTGGCGCGCCGTCTCGGCCTGCCGGTGGTCGCCATTCCGACTATCGCCGCCACCTGCGCGGCCTGGACGCCGCTCTCCGTCTGGTATAACGACGCCGGGCAGGCGTTGCATTTTGAGATCTTCGACGACGCCAACCATCTGGTGCTGGTGGAGCCGGAAATACTCCTGCGCGCGCCGGCGGAATACCTGCTGGCGGGCATCGGCGATACGCTCGCCAAATGGTATGAGGCGGTCGTGCTGGCCCCGCAGCCGCAGACGCTGCCGCTCACCGTGCGGCTCGGACTCAACGCCGCGCTCGCCATACGCGACGTTTTGCTTACGCAGAGCGAAGCGGCGCTGGCCGACCAGCAGCGCGGCGCGCTGACGCAGGATTTTCGCGACGTTATCGACGCCATTATCGCGGGCGGCGGTATGGTCGGCGGCCTGGGCGAGCGTTATACGCGCGTCGCGGCGGCGCACGCGGTGCATAACGGCCTGACGGTGCTGCCGCAGACCGAAAAATTTCTGCATGGCACCAAAGTGGCTTACGGCATCCTGGTACAGAGCGCCCTGCTCGGCCAGGACGACGTGCTGGGGGAGCTGGTGAACGCTTACCAGCGCTTTAACCTGCCCACCACGCTTGCTGAACTGGACGTGGATATTCATAACGCCGACGAGCTCGACCGGGTTATCGCCCATACGCTGCGCCCGGTGGAATCCATTCATTATCTGCCGGTGACGTTGACGCCAGCTACCCTGCGCGCGGCATTTGAAAAGGTAGAAACCTTCGCCCGCTAAGCAAAACGCACAGGGTGCGATGCCACTTTTTACGAAATGGCTGTAGGCTTACCTCTCTCTGACGCGGCGATAACAACACTTCCACGCCGCGTTTTTTACATTCGGGATGGTTTATGGCTTCTGTACACTCTGACGGCGATGCGTCTCTGCTGGCGCACCGCTCGTTCGTCGCGTTCTGGCTGGCGCGCACCTGCTCCGGCTTCGGTTTCCAGATGTTGTCTATCGTGGTGGGCTGGCAGATTTACGCCCTCACCCACAGCGCGTTTTACTTAGGGCTGATAGGCCTGGTGCAGTTTCTTCCTTCGGTCACGCTGGCGCTCTGGGCCGGGCATATCGCCGACCAGCGCGACCGCCGCCGGGTGGTGCTTATCGGACAACTGGTGGAGTGGCTCGCTATCGGCGCGCTGGCCGCCGCGACCGTCGCGCATCTCGCCGACGTGAAAATTATTCTCGGGCTGATCTTTATTATCTCTGTCGCCAAAGTGATGGAGGCGCCGTCGCTGCAGTCGATGCTGCCAGCGCTGGTGCCGCCCGCGCTGCTGGCCCGCGCGACGGCAGCAAGCGCCGTATCAAGCCAGGCGGCGATGATCATGGGCCCGGCGCTCGGCGGCCTGCTGTATGTTTTCGGCGCGCAGGTGGTGTACGCGCTCACCGCCGTGCTGTACCTGATTTCGGTGGTGATGGTCAGCCGCCTGCGCTACGAGCAGGCGCCGCCGGCGCGCCAGCCCGCGAGCCTTGCTACGCTGTTTGCGGGTGTGAAGTTTATCCGCGAGCGCCCGGACGTGCTGGGCGTGATTTCGCTCGATCTCTTCGCGGTGCTGCTGGGCGGGGCCACCGCGCTGCTGCCGATTTACGCGCACGATATTCTGCACACCGGGCCGTGGGGGCTGGGGCTGCTGCGCGCCGCGCCCGCCGTGGGCGCGCTGCTGGTCGGGTTCTGGTTAAGCCGCCGGTCGCTTGAGAAAAACGTCGGGATGATTATGTTTCTCTCGGTGGCAGGGTTTGGCGTGGCGACGCTGGTGTTCGCGCTTTCCAGCAACCTCTGGCTGTCGCTTATCGCGCTCTTCGCGACAGGCGGGTTTGATATGGTGAGTATGGTTATCCGCGGCGCGCTGGTGCAGCTCGACACCCCCAACGAGATGCTGGGTCGTGTGAACGCCGTGAACTCGATTTTTATCAATACCTCGAATCAGCTCGGCGAATTTGAGTCTGGCATGCTGGCGGCGCTGCTCGGCACCGTGCCTGCGGCGGCCATCGGCGGCATCGGCACGCTGGTGGTGGTCGGGCTCTGGATGCGCCTGTTTCCGTCGCTGCGTAAACGTCAGCGGCTCGAAGAGCCAAAAACGCAGACTGCCTGAATACGCAACGCCTTCCGCCCGGAAGGCGTTTTTGCGAGACGTCACGAGAAACCTTTCGCTGCCGCTTTTCTCCCACCCGTTCCCCGTTTAGCGTGCTGCCCATAAGCAAATCATTTTCAGATAAAAGCTTATAGTCTTATAATTTACTTATATCATGGAAACGGATAAAGTGAGGGAACTGAATGGACATCAGATGGACGAAGCGGGCGTACAAGCAACTGAGCGCTGTACCGGAAGGCGACAGGCTCATGCTCTGTAAAAAGGTCTCCGCGCTCGCCGCCGAAGACGCCAGGCTGGATATCGTAAAGCTGGCGGGGCTGAAGCCACGCTACCGGCTGCGGGTGGGGAATTATCGGGTTATTTACGAGCGTGTGGCGGGCGTTCCGGTTATCTGCCTGATTCTGGAAGTCAAACGCAGAACTACAACCACTTACCTTAATTAACGGGGGTATCGATATGCTCAATGCACAAATTATTCATGATAAACAGGGCAAACCCGAGTATGCGGTCATCCCCTATGAACTTTACCTCTCAATGCTGGCACAACTGGAAGATGACGAGGCGCTGGCGTCATTGCCGTATGAATCCGATAGCGACGACGACGTCACACTGCCGCATGAGGTGGTGGGTATTAGCGTTGAGCAGAACGTGAGTTTACAGGCCGCCTGGCGAATCTGGCGGGGCCTCTCTCAACAGGACGTGGCGGAAAAACTCGGCATCAGTCAGTCGGCGGTTTCACAACTCGAATCGCCTGATTCACGTCCGCAAAAGCGCACCCGCGAAAAGCTGGCGGCGCTCTATGGCTGTCAGCCGGAACAGCTTTTGCCGTACCGCTGACAGGCGATTAACAGCACTTCGCGCCGCCTTTCGCGCCGTAACGAGCGTCCTGGCGTTCACGGAAAAACGCTTCGTAAGTCATCGGCGTCTGGTCCGGGTGGTTGACGCGCATGTGTTCAACGTAATTGTCGTAATCCGGCACGCCGATCATCATTTTCGCGGCCTGGCCGAGGTATTTCCCGGCTTTAGCAAGGGTATCGAACATTTTTCGTCCTTATTCGCTGTCACGGCGGGTGCCGCTGCGCTGACCCGCCCTACCTTTTATGTTTGCTTTGGAGGGAGGGTAAGCGAAGCGCACCCCACCTCTTTCGCCACGTCGAAGGCGCACCCGCCTCTTTAACCCGGCGGGTGCCCTTTCCCACTTAATGCGCGCTTTTCGCCTGCGTCACTATCTGCTCCGCGTCGGCGGGCATCGGCTCGTAAGGCGTCTCACTGGCGGTCGGTGTATCGTGCTTCAGCGCCGCCAGCGCGGTTTTAATGGAAAACAGCGCAATCACTACCACCACAACCATAAAGAAAATGGTCAGGCCCGCGTCGAGACGGTTATTAAACACCAGCTGGCTTAGCTGCGCCTCGGTGTACTGCGCCGGGATAGTGCCGCTGTCCAGAATCGCCTGGAATTTATTGGCGATAGCGAGGAAGCCTACTTTGTTATCCGGGCTGAACGCTTTTTGCCAGCCCGCGGTTAATGTGCAAACCAGTAACCACGCGGTCGGCACCAGCGCCACCCACGCATAACGCTGGCGTTTCATCTTAAACAACACCACCGCGCAGAGCATCAGCGCCATGCCCGCCAGCATCTGGTTAGCGATACCGAACAGCGGCCACAGCGTATTGATGCCGCCGAGCGGATCCACCACGCCCTGATGCAGGAAATACCCCCACGCCAGTACGCACAGCGCCGTCGCCAGCAGGTTCGCGGGCAGCGAATCGGTGCGCTTCAGGCCGGGCGAGATAACGCCCAGCAAATCCTGAAGCATAAAGCGCGCGGCACGGGTTCCGGCGTCAACCGCCGTCAGGATAAACAGCGCTTCGAACAGGATAGCGAAGTGATACCAGAACGACACATCCATCAGGCCGCCAAGCGCGCCGTGAAGAATATACGCCATCCCCACCGCCAGGGTCGGCGCGCCGCCCGCGCGCGAGATAATCGTCTGCTCGCCCACTTCGTTCGCTATCTGGTTGAGCGTCTCCGGCGTTATCTGGAAGCCCCAACCACTCACCACCTGCGCGGCGGAAGCGACCACATCCGCCGTGCCGGCAGGGGCCAGGACCGCCATCGGGCTGTTCATCGCGAAGTAAACGCCGGGGTCAATCACGCACGCTGAGACCAGCGCCATGATCGCCACGAACGACTCCATGAGCATCCCGCCGTAGCCGATAAAGCAGGCCTGGTTTTCATTCGCGAGCATTTTCGGCGTGGTGCCGGAAGCAATCAGCGCGTGGAAGCCCGATACCGCGCCGCACGCGATGGTGATAAAGAGGAACGGGAATAGGTCGCCGGTCCAGACCGGGCCGGTGCCGTCGATAAACCGGGTCATCGCGGGCATGGTCAGCGTCGGGCGCATAATCAGAATGCCAATCGCGAGGCCCACGATGGTGCCGATTTTCAGGAAGGTAGAGAGGTAGTCACGCGGCGCCAGCAGCAGCCAGACCGGCAGCACCGCCGCCACAAAGCCGTAGCCCACCAGCATCCAGGTCAGCTGCACGCCCGTGAAGTCAAACCACGGCGCCCAGGTTTCGCTTTCCGCCACCCAGCCGCCGGAAATAATCGCAAACACCAGCATCACCAGGCCAATCACCGAGACCTCGCCGATGCGCCCTGGCCGCAGATAACGGATATAGATGCCCATGAAAATGGCGAGCGGAATGGTAAAGGCAACGGTGTAGGTGCCCCACGGGCTGTGGGTCAGCGCTTTCACAACGATCATCGCCAGCACCGCCAGGATGATGATCATTATCATAAAGCAGGCGACAAGCGCGATGACGCCCGCGGTATTGCCCATCTCCTCTTTCACCAGCTCGCCGAGCGAGCGTCCGTCGCGACGGGTGGAGACAAACAGCACCATAAAATCCTGCACCGCGCCGGCCAGCACCACACCCGCGAGGATCCAGATCATGCCAGGCAGATATCCCATCTGCGCCGCCAGCACTGGCCCTACCAGCGGCCCGGCGCCCGCGATCGCCGCGAAATGGTGACCGAACAGCACTTTTTTATCGGTAGGTACGTAGTCGAGCCCGTCGTTATGGCGCACCGCCGGCGTCATGCGCGTCGGGTCGACGGCGAGCACCTTTTTCGCGATAAACAGGCCATAAAACCGGTAAGCGATGAGATAAATACAGACGGCGGCGACAACGATCCACAACGCGTTGATCTGTTCGCCGCGGTTAAGGGCGATGTAGCCCAGCGCGAAAGCGCCCATCACGGAGAGCACCGCCCAGATAAGGTATTTCCCTGAGTTCGTCATAATTGTTATCCATTCAGTGAAACGATGAGTGAAACAGAGGTGTTACATTTTGTTTCTATATCACTAAAAAGAATTTAACAACGCAAGGCACAGAGAAACGTACGCCAGTGGTCAGGATTTACGTCAGTCTGTTAGCGGGATCACGGGATAATGATGCACGGGGTGTAACGCAGCGGTGGCGGTTAAGCGGAGCACCCGCCTTATAAAACCCGCATAACCGTAGGGCGGGTAAGCGAAGCCGCACCCGCCATCGGCAAGCCAGGCATCAGCCCCCGGTCTCTCTCCGCCGGGAGACGGCGTGCGTGAGGGGCGAACGGGTAAGCGCGGTGAACGGTTACGTTCGCCAGGGCGCACGCTGACTCTGTCGCCTTCCCTCACGCGAACGTGTTAAGGGGGCTCGCCGCCGCCCCCTTAACAATCCCGGCTCGCGGCCAAAGGGCAGCCGCAATAACCCCCACGCATCCGCGTTCGGCGCTGAAGGTTGGGGGGAAGGTGTTATTTTCGTAGGGTGGGTGCGCTTACGCTTACCCACTCCACAACTACAGCATCGACTGAACCACAATGACCGCTATCCCAGAATTGCCGTGCTCAGGCGGCTGGTGCAGCAGCGTCGTCCTTGTTCGTCATAGATGACAATTTCCCAGCACTGGCTTTGTCGCCCCAGATGCAGCGGCTGGCAGACGCCGCGTACCTGACCTTGCGATACCGCGCGGTGATGCGACGCGCTGATTTCGGTGCCCACCACGCACTGCCCGTCGCGCGTGGTCAGGTAACCCGCCATCGAGCCGAGCGTTTCGGCGAGCGCCGCTGAGGCCCCGCCGTGTAAAAGCCCGAATGGCTGATGGGTGCGGGCATCCACCGGCATGGTCGCCTCCAGTAAATCGTCGCCGATGCGGGTATAGACAATGCCGAGATGCTCCACCAGCGTGCCGACGCTGGTCGCATTAAGCGCTTCAAGCGTCATGTGACGTTTCCAGATCATCTATGCCCCCAGGGTGGAACCGCCATCAATAACGATATCCTGCAGCGTAATATGGCTGGCGAGATCGGACGCCAGGAACAAAATCGTGTTCGCCACTTCCTGCGGCTGGGCAATTTTCCCAAGCGGAATACCGAGCTTAAACTGCTCCGCGAACCCGCGAATGCGTTGCTGTTCGGCATCGTCGCTTTTCCACAGGGTGCGTTGCATGTCCGTGTCGGTGGAACCCGGCGATACCAGATTACAGCGCACGCCGCAGGCCGCCAGCTCAAGCCCCACGGTCAACGCCAGGCTCTTTAGCGCCGCCTTTGACGCGCCATAAGCTGACATTCCGATGCGTGGCGTGTGCGCGGCGTCCGAGGCGACCGTCACCACCGCCCCGCTCCGCTGCGCACGGAATGTTGCCATCGTCTGCTGGAAAAAGTTAAACGCGCCGCCGACGTTAACCGCGAATGTCTGCTGCCAGTCGTCCAGCGCAAGCGCGTCCGTGGCACCCATGCGCAGAATGCCCGCCGCGTTCACCAGCACATCGAGACGCGTGTTGTCACGCAGCCGACGCTGACAAACCTTTGCCACCGCGGCGGCGTCCGCCACGTCGAGCGTCTCGCAGGCGAACGGATAGTCGGCATGCGGGAACGCGAGGTCGAAGCCGGTCACCGTCGCGCCCGCCTGCGCAAACGCCAGCGCAGTGGCGTAACCGATGCCCTTGCCCGCCCCGGTCACCCAGACTGTCTGGCCGCTGAAATCAAGCGTCATGCCTGCGGCTCCCGTGAAAGCAGCGTCCACCAGGCGTCGATGGTCGGGTTTTTCGCCAGCATAACAAAGTCGATATCGCCATGCGCTTTGCGCCAGCGCGCGGCGAGCGCCATCATGCGCACAGAATCGAGCCCGTAGTCGATGAGGTTCTCGTCATCTTCCGGCTCGTCGGATTCATCCAGCAGCGGCAACACCAGCGCGCGCAGCGCCGCTTTGCTGCCCGGCACGTCAGGCCCGGCGGCAGGCAGCAGATCGGCGGTCATCACCACGCGACCGGCGCGGCCCGCGACATAATTCAGCGCCATCAGATGTTCTTCACGGCTGAAGTCCGCCAGCGCGTCGGCCACCATAAACGGCTTAATGTCACGCATAAACGCGTCGGTTGCGGTAATCATGCAGCCAATATGCGCGTAAACGCCGCAAATAATTAGCTGGTCGCGCCCCGTCTCTTTCAGCGCCTGCTCCAGCGGCGAGCGGTGAAACGCGCTGTAGCGCCATTTCACCAGCACCGTGTCGTCGGCGTCCGGCGCAAGCGCCGCCGCCACGTTTTGTTTGTCAGGGTGATGATTAAGACCCGGCCCCCACATGTCGTTTAACAGCGCGCGGTCGGCGTCGCTCTGGTTATTCGGCTGCGCGGTGTAGTACACCGGGATACCCTGCGCTTTACAGAACTGGCGCAGCGCCGCGATATTCGCCACCACCTGCTCGATCATCGGGCAGTTCTCGCCCCAGAAATTAAGGAAATACTCCTGCATATCATGGATCAGCAGCGCCGCGCGCTGCGGCTCAAAGGCCCAGTTGACCTTATTTTGCGGGAGATCCGCCGCGGTCGGCAGCGCATAGGCGTTCAGTTTAGGGATAGCCATTTTCTTTCCTTACTCAGTTGCAGACTGGCGCGCCGCCAGCCAGAGACGCAGTTGTTTTTTATCTACTTTGCCGACCGGTGTGAGCGGCAGTTCATCGACGCACTCCACGCGATCCGGCAGTTTGAAATCGGCGACGCCCAGCTCACGCAGATAACGACGGATCTCCACCGCTTTGACCGGGCGCTGCGTGACGATATACGCGCAGCTTTTCTCGCCCATCAGGCTGTCTTCCATCGAGACCAGGCCCGCGTGAATGATAGCCTCGTGACCGAGCAGCAGGTTTTCGATCTCTTCAGCGGCGATCTTCTCGCCGCCACGGTTGATTTGATCTTTCTCGCGGCCCTGAACGGTGATGTAGCCGTGTTCGTCAATCGCTATCAGATCGCCGGAGCTGTAAAAACCGTCCGCGTCAAAGGCGCTGGCGTTGTGCTCCGGGCTGTTGTAGTAGCCGCGGAAGGTGTACGGGCCACGCGTCATCAGGCGCCCCACCTGGCCGCGCGGCAGCGGATTGCCGTTTTCATCGGCCACCCAGACTTCGTCGTCCGGGCTCATCGGACGGCCCTGGGTTGTGAAAATACGCGCGTCCGGATCGGACAGACGGGTGTAGTTCACAAGCCCCTCGGCCATGCCGAACACCTGCTGAAGCTGGCAGCCGATCTCCGCCGGAATGCGCGCCGCGAGCGTGTCGGACAACCGCGCGCCGCCGACCTGCAGCAGCTTCAGCGAGGCCAGCTGGCGGTTATCGCCCCACTCGTTAATCGCCTGCAGCCAGAGGCTGACGGCGGGCGGCACCAGCGCGGTGACGTTGATCTGATGCTGTTCAATCAGCGGGAAGCAGAGCGTCGCGCTCGGATCGCGCGCCAGCACCACGCAGCCTTCGGTGAAAAACACGCCAAGCGCGCCGGGCGAGCTTAACGGGTAGTTATGCGCCGCGGGCAGCGCGCAGAGATAGCGCGTTTCACGGCTGAAGGCACAGATCTCTGCGCTACGGCGGATGCTGTAGTAGTAATCGTTATGGGTGCGCGGGATAAGCTTCGGCGTGCCGGTGCTGCCGCCGGAGAGCTGAAAAAACGCCACTTCATCGGCGGCGGAAGGCGCGGGTGAGAAACCGGCCTGCGGCTCTGCGATAAGCGGCTCCAGAGTATCACCGCGCAGCAGCGTCATGCGAAGCGATGGGGTTTTCGCGGCCAGCGCCTGCGCGTAAGCGTTATCTGCAAACAGCGCGTGCTCGCGGTCGGCAATCAGCAACGCAGGCGCAATCTGGCGTGCGTAGGCGTCAAGCTCGGTGCGCTGGTGGCTGAAGAGCGCATTGACCGGCGCGACGCCGATTTTCAGCAGCGCGAAGAAGACGATGTAAAACTCCGCCACGTTACCAAGCTGCACCAGCGCGGTGTCGCCGGTTTTCAGACCGCGACGCGACAGCGCGCCCGCAAGCCGCGTGGCGGCCGCGTCCAGATCGCGGTAGCTGAAGCGGCGCTCGCCGTCGATAACCGCGATGGCGGCGCTCTGCGCGTGGCGGCTGACGATATCGGTCAGCGGCAGATCGAGCCAGTAGCCTTTGGCGCGGTAGCGCGCGGCGAAATCATCCGGCCAGCGGGTGTAAGGGATAGTCATGCGCAGAACCTCAGTGAAGACCTAAAACGTGAAGCATGGTGGAAAGTTTGGTGCCGGTTTCGCGCCATTCAGAGAGCGGATCGGAGGCAGGCACAATTCCGGCGCCCGCGAACAGACGTACCTGATTGCCGCGCAGCCGCGCGCAGCGGATGGTCACTACCCACTCGCCATTGCCTTCGGCGTCGCACCAGCCGACGATGCCGCCGAAGAGTTCGCGTTCGAACGGCTCCAGCTCGGCGATATACGCTTTCGCCGCCTCGTGCGGGAAGCCGCTTAATGCGGGCGTCGGGTGCAGCAGGCAGGCAAGCGACAGCGCGTTATCGTCCGCAAAGCGCGTCTCGCCCTCGACCGGCGTGGCGAGATGCCACAGCGTCGGCGTTGTAATGAGCTCCGGCGCGCCCGGCATCGCCAGATGCTGGCTGCGCGGCGCCAGCACGTCGCGCATCGCCTGAGTCACCAGTTCATGCTCATGCCGGTCTTTGGCGGAGCACAGCAGCGTCTGCCCGGCTGCTTTATCCTGCGCCGCATCAGCGTGGCGACGCGCGGAGCCGGCGAGCGGCAACGAGCTGAACGTATTGCCATCTTTGCGCAGCAGCAGTTCGGGGCTTGCGCCAAGCAGCGTGCCGCCATCGGGCAGCGGAACGTGGAAGTTAAAGCTCGCCGGGTTTTGCGCCACCAGACGCGCCAGCAGCGCCAGGCTGTCCGGCGTCTCTTCGGTAGTGATATCGATAAGCCGGGAGAGCACGATTTTGCGTACCGCCGGCGTGTCGGTCAGCGCAGCGGCGCGCGCCACCATCGCCATAAAGGCGTCCTGTTCCGGTATCGCCTCGCGGCTTTTCACGCGCGGCGCGGCAGCGGCGCGCTCAGGCAGCGTATAACCTGCGGGCGTAAAATCGCTGCGGCTTTCGGGGATAAACAGCGCGGAGGGCTGGCGCGTGTCGAACGGGATAGCGCCAACCACTATCGGGCGCGCGATGCCGCTGCGGCGGGCGCGGTCAAAGGCGTCGCGCAGCGCGGTCTGAAACGCGCCGTGGCGCGCTTCGCCATCGGCTGCCGGCGTGTCCAGCCGCGCGAAACAGCCGCGGGTGGTAAAACTGTGATAAGGCGACATGAAGAAAAAGCTGTCAGATGAAAGGGATGCGGTTGCCTTGCGGCTCTCCTCGACCAGTGACGTGTCCATGCGCTCCTCCTGTACCAAAAAAGAGAACTGATAATTGTTATCATTTGTATTTGGTGGCGTAACCTAAGGCGAAATGGCGGGCATGTCAACCGCAGAGGCAAATTCACGGCGTCGTCACCGCTTGCATCCTGTCGGCAAATCGTGAAAATGAGAAGCATTATTAACTCTTCTGACAGGATACGTTGCCGTGACGTTCATTTCCGCCCTGCGCTCCACGCTCGCCGCCAGCCTGCTGGTTTTAGGAATTTCCTCAGTTTCACAGGCGGCAGACTGGCCGCGCCAGATAACCGACAGCCGCGGCGTGCAGACGCTCGAAAAAGCGCCGCAGCGCATCGTCTCCACCAGCGTCACCCTGACCGGCTCGCTGCTGGCGATTGACGCGCCGGTCGTGGCGAGTGGCGCCACCTCGCCGGGCAACCGCGTCGCTGACGATCAGGGTTTCCTGCGCCAGTGGGGCGAGGTGGCGAAAGCGCGTCACGTCGGGAGGCTGTACATCGGCGAGCCGAACGCCGAAGCCGTGGCCGCGCAGATGCCGGATCTCATTCTGGTCAGCGCCACCGGCGGCGATTCCGCGCTGGCGCTGTACGAGCAATTGTCCGCCATCGCGCCGACGCTGGTGATTAATTACGACGACAAAAGCTGGCAGCAACTCCTGACCCAGCTCGGTGAAATCACCGGTCACGAGAAACAGGCGGCCGCGCGCATCGCGCAGTTTGATAAGCAGCTCGCGCAGGCGAAAACGCACATGGCGCTGCCGCCGCAGCCGGTAAGCGCGCTGGTTTATAACCCGGCGGCGCACGGCGCGAATCTCTGGACCGCCGACTCCGCGCAGGGGAAACTGCTCGGCCAGCTCGGCTTTACGCTCGCGCCGCCGCCCGCCACGCATGGCCTGACCAGCATGGGCAAACGCCACGATATTATTCAGCTCGGCGGAGAAACGCTGGCCGGGGGGCTTAACGGCGAGACGCTGCTGCTGTTCGCTGGCGATGAAAAAGACGCCGCCGCGCTGATGCGCGATCCGCTGCTGGCCCACCTTCCTGCGGTGCAACATAAACGGGTATACGCGCTTGGCACCGAAACGTTCCGTCTCGATTATTACAGCGCCAGCCTGCTGCTCAAGAGGCTGGAAATTCTGTTTAAAGCGTAAAAAAGGGGCCGCCGGGCCCCTTTTTATTATGCCTGCGCCGGTTGCGGCGGCGTCTGGCGCAGACGTCGCAGCTCGCCGAAGAGCATCGTCAGGACGATAGCAATCACCGCGAGCCCCAGGCCCCCCGCGCTCGCGGCACTGACTGGCGAGAGCAGCGCGCCAACGCTGCCCAGCAGCGCCGCGCCGATGGCGTCGCCCGTGACGTTTTGCGCCGTCCACAGCCCGTTAATACGCCCGAGCATGTGATCCGGCGTCTGGGTCTGGATAAGCTGGTACTGGATCAGCGAGCTGATGCCGCTCAGGTAGCCGAACAGCGTCAGGCAGAAGAACGCCAGCGGCCACCAGGGCATCAGGCTGAACACGCCGACCGCCGCCAGCGCCAGCACCGAGGCGATAAGCATCGTGCGGCCGGGGTGCGGCGAATGCGCAAGCCCGCCGCTGGTAAGCGCGCCCAGCGCCGCGCCGAGCGGTACAGCAGCGTAAAGCACGCCGATTTCGCCGCTCGCCATCTGCCAGTGGTTCGCAAGCGCGGGATAAAGCACGCGCACCGCGCTCGCCATCGTCAACAGCGCGCCAGTAAGCGCGACGCCGCCGACAATCGGGCTTGCAATAAGAAAACGCAGGCCGTCCGCCAGCGCGCGCAACGGGTGCTGGCGCTGCATCTGCGGCGCGGGCAGCGCCGGGAGCGTAAGCAGCGGCAGCAGTGTAAGAAATGTGCCGAGCGCGGCCAGCGCATAGTTCCACGCCACCCCGCCCCAGGCGAGCAGCATCCCGCCGAGCAGCGGCGAAATCACCGACCCGAGCCGCACTGTGAGCATCGTGATGGCCCCCGCCTGCATCAGGTTTTCACGTCCGACGATGGCGGGCGTCGCCGCCAGCAACGCCGTCACGCCGATAGCCCCAAAAAAGCCGTCCCACACCCCGAGCAGATAGATGGCAGTGACCGAGGGCGCGGGCAGCATGGCGTTTACCCACAACCCGATAAACCCGACCCCGCAGGTGGAGCGCGCCAGCAGAATGAGTTTTTTACGCTCGTGGCGGTCGGCCAGCACGCCGCCGGTCATCAGTCCGATAAACATCGCCGCCCCCGTGAGCGTCACTGCGAGACCAACCTGAAACGTCGAGCCGGTGAGCGTCTGGATCTGTACCGGTACCGCCACGCCGAGCAGGCCGAGACCGAGAATGGAGATAAAACGCGCCAGAAAAACGGCGCGATAAGCAGGATGCGTTTTCAATAACGAGAGATTAAGCAGCAGCGAATGTCGGTTCATTACAGGGCCTTAACGCGAATTTTCCTTACCGGATAACGGGGCGCTCATGCTAACATAGCCAGATAAGAGTGATAATAACTATCATTATCGGTTTCAGGATGTGCGTTATGTCGGCCTCGCGCTTTTCCACCAGGATAGCTGTCCTGTTGTGTCTCTTTTTGCTGCTGCTGATGATGGTCGCCCTCAGTCTTCTGGCGGGCGCCAAATCCCTGCCCTTCTCTCTCGTGATGAACGCGCTCACCGGCCCCTGCCGCGACGCGGACTGCACCATCGTGCTTGACGCGCGTCTGCCGCGCACCCTCGCGGGCCTGGTCGCCGGGCTGTCGCTCGGGCTCGCTGGCGCGCTGATGCAAACCCTGACCCGCAATCCGCTGGCTGACCCCGGCCTGCTCGGCGTGAATTCCGGCGCCAGTTTCGCCATTGTTCTCGGCGCGGCGTTGTGGGGGGTGAGCGATCCGCTGGAGATCCTGATGCTGGCGCTGTGCGGCGCGCTGCTGGCGACGCTGGTGGTGGCCTTTACCGGCAGCGCAGGCGGCGGCCAGCTAAGCCCGGTACGCCTGACGCTTGCGGGCGTGGCGCTGGCGGCGGTGCTGGAAGGGCTGTCAAACGGCATTGCGCTGTTAAACCCGGTCGTTTATGACCAGCTACGCTTCTGGCAGGCGGGCTCGCTCGATATCCGTACGCTGGTCACCCTGAAGGCCATCGCACCGGTTGTTGTGCTGGGGGCGATTATCGCGCTGCTGCTAAGCCGCGGCCTCAACAGCCTGAGCATGGGCAGCGACACCGCCACGGCGCTCGGCAGCCGGGTGGCGCGCACGCAGGTACTCGGGCTTATCGCCATTACGCTGCTGTGCGCCAGCGCCACCGCCGTGGTCGGCCCCATCGCCTTTATCGGTCTGATGATGCCGCATCTGGCGCGCTGGCTGGTGGGCGCGGATCACCGCTGGTCGCTGCCGGTGACGCTGCTCGCCACCCCCTCGCTACTGCTGCTGGCGGATATTATTGGCCGCCTGATTGTGCCGGGCGAACTGCGGGTGTCGGTGATGAGCGCGTTTATCGGCGCGCCGGCGCTGATTTATCTGGTGCGCCAGCGGCGCGGCGGAGTGTCGCTATGAGACCCGTTTCGCCCCGCTTATGGCTGTGTTGTCTGCTCGCGCTGAGCCTGTGCGCCGGGCTTGGCGTCTGGGCGCTGACGCAGGGCGCGGTGACGCTTACCGCTTCGCAGGTCGTCGGGGCGCTGACCGGCCATGCGCCGCGCAACGTCTCGCTTATTGTGACCGAATGGCGCCTGCCGCGCGTGACAATGGCGCTGCTGCTGGGCGCGGCGCTCGGCGTGAGCGGCGCGATTTTTCAGTCGCTGATGCGCAACCCCTTAGGCAGCCCCGACGTGATGGGCTTCAATACCGGCGCCTGGAGCGGCGTGCTGGTGGCGATGGTGCTGGCGGGCCAGCATCAGACGGCCATCGCGTTTTCCGCCGTCGCGGGCGGCATGGCAACCGCGTTTATCGTCTGGCTGCTCGCCTGGCGTAACGGCATTGATACCTTCCGCCTGATTATTATCGGCATCGGCGTGCGCGCGATGCTGGTGGCGTTTAATACCTGGCTTTTGTTGCAGGCGTCGCTTGAGACGGCGCTCTCGGCGGGCCTGTGGAACGCCGGTTCTCTGAATGGCATCACCTGGGGAAAAACCGTCCCCGCCGCCCCGCTGCTGCTGCTCACGCTGTTCGCGAGCGCGCTGCTGGTGCGCCGGATGCGGCTTTTAGAGATGGGTGATGACAGCGCCTGCGCGCTCGGGGTGTCGGTGGAGCGCTCGCGCCTGCTGCTGATGCTGACCGGCGTGATACTGACGGCAGGCGCGACGGCGATGGCCGGGCCGATCTCATTTATCGCGCTGGTGGCGCCGCATATCGCCCGCCGCGTCAGCGGCACCGCGCGTTTCGGACTCACCCAGGCGGCGCTGTGCGGCGCGCTGCTGCTGCTGGGCGCCGATCTCTGCGCGCAGTATCTGTTTAAACCGTACCAGTTGCCGGTGGGAACCGTCACCGTCTGTCTGGGCGGGATTTACCTCATCGCCTTGTTGATACAGGAGTCACGCAAGAGATGACCACGACGTCGCGCTTAACCGGTGAAGCGCTCACCCTCGGATATGGCGATTTCCGCGTGGCGGAAGGGCTGAACGTGGCCATTCCCGACGGAAAATTCACCGCGATTATTGGCCCGAACGGCTGCGGCAAATCAACGCTGCTGCGTACGCTGAGCCGTCTGATGAAGCCTGTCGCCGGGCAGGTGCGCCTTGACGGCGACGCTATCCAGCGTTTCGCCACCAAAGAGGTGGCAAGACGTATCGGCCTGCTGTCGCAGAACGCCAGCGCGCCGGGGGATATCACCGTTCAGGAGCTGGTGGCGCGCGGTCGCTATCCGCATCAGCCGCTGTTTACCCGCTGGCGCGAAGAGGACGAGCGCGCGGTGCAACGCGCAATGGCCGCAACCGGCGTAACCGCGCTTGCCGACCAGAGCGTCGATACGCTCTCCGGCGGGCAGCGCCAGCGCGCGTGGATTGCGATGGTGCTGGCGCAGGAGACATCGATTCTGCTGCTAGACGAGCCGACCACCTGGCTTGATATCAGCCATCAGATAGAGTTGCTGGAGCTGCTGAGCGCGCTGAACCGCGAGCAAGGGTATACGCTTGCCGCAGTGCTGCATGACCTGAACCAGGCGTGCCGTTACGCAAACCACCTGATTGCGCTGCGGGACGGAAAAATCGTGGCGGAAGGCGCGCCGAAGGAGATAGTGACGCCAACGCTTATCGAAGCGATTTACGGGCTGCGCTGCATGATTATTGACGATCCGGTGGCCGGAACGCCGCTGGTGGTGCCGCTCGGGCGGCGGTGAGGCGGGGATAGTGGGTGTGCCCAGGTAAACGGTGGGCGCGACGCTTACCTACCCCCACAAAAACCGTCGCGCCTTGTCGCTCCAGAGCGGGTAAGCGAAACGCCACCCGCCCTTCATCACCCGCGCAAACGGCTAAACGGTGGGCGCGCGGCGCTTACCCACCCTGCCAAACTCCTGATGCCTCGTCGTTACAACGGGTTGGTTTGCGCCTCGACCACCGCGAGCGCGACCATATTCACGATACGGCGCACGGAGGCGATAGGCGTTAACACATGCACCGGCTTCGCCACGCCCATCAACACCGGCCCGACGGTCACGCCTTCTGAGCTGGAAACGCGCAGCAGGTTGTAACTGATACGCGCCGCTTCGACGTTCGGCATAATCAGGATATTCGCGGATCCTTTCAGCGGGCTGTCCGGCATACGGTCGTTACGAATGCTCTCCACCAGCGCGGCGTCGCCATGCATCTCGCCGTCTATCATCAGCTCCGGCGCGCGCTCGCGCACAAGCTGTAGCGTCTCGCGCATTTTGCTGGCGGCGGGCGAATCCGATGAACCAAAGTTCGAGTGCGACAGCAGCGCCACTTTCGGCTCGATCCCGAAACGACGCACGGTTTCCGCCGCCATCACGGTGATTTCGGCAAGCTGTTCAGGCGTCGGATCATCGTTGACATAGGTGTCGGCAATAAAGGTGTTGCCGCTCGGCAGCAGCAGCGCATTCATCGCGCCAGCGGCCTTCACGCCGTCACGGTAGCCGAAAATCTGCTGAACCACGCTGAAATGCTCATGATAATCACCGATTGTGCCGCAGATCATCGCATCCACTTCACCGCGATGCACCATGATGGCCCCGATCACCGTACTGTTGCCGATGACCGCGCGCTGGGCCTGCTCCTGCGTAACGCCGCGACGCTTCATGATGGCGTAGTACTCATTCCAGTACTCCTTGTAGCGCGGGTCCGATTCGTTATTCACAATCTCGAAATCTTTTCCGGCTTCCATTTGCAGACCAAGTTTTTTCAGGCGCATTTCAATAACGCCTGGTCGGCCAATCAGCACCGGCTTCGCGAGACCCAGCGTGATCAGCTCCTGGGTGGCGTGCAGCACACGCGGCTCTTCGCCTTCGGTCAGCACCACGCGTTTCGGATCCTTACGCGCCTGGTTAAAGACCGGCTTCATAAACAGGTTGGTTTTGTAGACAAATTCCGTGAGTTTGTCTTTATACGCGTCGAAATCCGTAATCGGGCGGGTGGCCACGCCGGATTCCATCGCGGCTTTTGCCACTGCCGGCGCGATGGTGACGATAAGACGCGGGTCGAACGGTTTTGGAATGATGTAATCCGGGCCGAACGACAGCTCCTGGTCCTCATACGCCGAGGCGACCACCTCGCTCTGCTCGGCATGCGCCAGCTCGGCGATGGCGTGTACTGCCGCGAGCTTCATCTCTTCGTTAATGGCAGTCGCGCCCACGTCCAGCGCGCCGCGGAAGATGAACGGGAAGCAGAGCACGTTGTTGACCTGGTTCGGGAAATCCGAGCGGCCGGTACAGATGATCGCGTCCGGGCGCACTTCTTTGGCGAGCGGCGGCATAATTTCCGGCTCCGGATTGGCGAGCGCCAGAATCAGCGGCGACGCGGCCATCTGTTTGACCATCTCCTGCGTCAGCACTTTCGGGCCCGAGCAGCCGAGGAAAATATCCGCCCCTTCGATAACCTCGCCAAGCGTGCGCTTGCCATTGTCATCAATGGCATAGGCGGCTTTGGTTTCCGCCATATTCTCTTCGCGCCCTTTGTAGATAACGCCTTTCGAGTCGCACACCACAATGTTGTGCTTCTGCATGCCGAGCGCCACCAGCAGGTTCATACAGGCGATGGCGGACGCGCCCGCGCCGGAGACCACCAGCCGCACGTCAGAGATATTTTTCTGCACCACGCGCAGGCCGTTTAACACCGCGGCGGTACAGATAATGGCGGTGCCGTGCTGATCGTCATGGAACACCGGAATATTCATGCGCTCGCGCAGTTTCTGCTCGATGTAAAAGCATTCCGGCGCTTTGATATCTTCAAGGTTAATGCCGCCGAACGTTGGCTCCAGCGCCGCCACCACGTCGATCACTTTATCCGGATCGTGCTCGTCGATTTCGATATCAAACACATCGATACCCGCGAATTTCTTAAACAGCACGCCCTTGCCTTCCATCACCGGCTTACCGGCCAGCGCGCCGATATTGCCAAGCCCCAGCACCGCGGTGCCGTTGGAGATCACCGCCACCAGGTTGCCGCGCGCGGTGTATTTATGGGCAGCCAGCGGGTCGGCGGCGATTTCAAGACACGGCGCGGCGACGCCCGGCGAATAAGCGAGCGCCAGATCGCGCTGGGTCGCCAGCGGTTTGGTCGGGGAAACCTGAATTTTGCCTGGAACCGGAAACTCGTGAAAATCGAGGGCGCTTTGTTTTAGTTGTTCATCCATTGTGCTGATCCTTTTTCTTTGTGCAGGGTACGAAGCGGCAGGTCGCACGCTCGTTTAACCAGGCCGACAGTATCGCCCTTAACAGGCGGGCAAACTTTGAAGACCGTTAAACTCTGCGTCATGCAACCCCTTGATGTTATCAATTTATAGCAGCGATGTTGCCGGTTCGGGAAAGCATTGCTATGTGCGTCTGCTATGCTTTTTTGTTATGTCCCTGATGAGATCCCGGCGGGCGACACTGACAGCGCCCCATAAAATCTTTGCTTTTCAAGGAGTAGCAAAATGAACCAACTCGAAGGCATTAAGCAGTTCACCACCGTAGTCGCCGACAGCGGCGATATTGAATCGATTCGTAGCTATCAGCCGGAAGACGCCACCACGAACCCCTCGCTGTTGCTGAAGGCCGCAAGCCTTGAGCACTACCAGCATCTGTTCGCCGACGCGCTGGAATACGGCAAAAAGCGCGGCAGCACTCAGAAAGAGAAAGTGGCGGAAGCCAGCGACAAACTGGCGGTCAATGTGGGTGCGGAAATTCTGAAAAGCATTCCGGGACGCGTCTCCACCGAAGTTGACGCCCGTCTCTCTTTCGATAAAGAAAAAAGCATCGCCAAAGCCCGCCGTCTGGTGGAGCTCTATCAGGACCAGGGCATCGATAAATCGCGCATTCTGATTAAGCTCGCCTCCACCTGGGAAGGCATCCGCGCGGCGGAAGAACTGGAAAAAGAAGGCATCCACTGCAACCTGACGCTCCTCTTCTCCTTTGCCCAGGCGCGCGCCTGCGCCGAAGCGGGCGTTTATCTCATCTCCCCGTTCGTCGGGCGTATCTACGACTGGTACAACACCCGCAAACCGATGGACCCGTATGTGGTGGATGAAGACCCGGGCGTGAAGTCGGTGCGTAACATTTACGACTACTACAAACAGCACAACTACCAGACCATCGTGATGGGCGCGAGCTTCCGCCGTACCGAGCAGATCCTGGCGCTCGCGGGCTGCGACCGTCTGACCATCTCCCCGAACCTGCTGAAAGAGCTTCAGGAGAGCGACGCGCCGGTCGCCCGCAAGCTGATCCCGGCGTCGCAGGGCTTCAACCGCCCGGCACCGATGACCGAAGCCGAATTCCGCTGGGAGCATAACCAGGACGCGATGGCGGTCGAGAAACTGGCGGAAGGCATTCGCCAGTTCGCCGTCGACCAGCGTTCACTTGAAGATCTGCTTGCCGCCAAACTTTAACTTTTGTCATGGAGAGAAACATGTCTCGTCAGCTTTTAGCCAACGCCATCCGCGCGCTCAGCATGGACGCGGTACAGAAAGCCAAATCCGGCCACCCCGGCGCCCCGATGGGCATGGCGGATATCGCCGAAGTGCTGTGGAACGATTTCCTCAAGCACAACCCGACTAACCCGACCTGGTATGACCGCGACCGCTTTATTCTTTCTAACGGCCACGCCTCGATGCTGCTCTACAGCCTGCTGCACCTCTCGGGCTACGACCTGCCGATGGAAGAGCTGAAAAACTTCCGCCAGTTGCACTCCAAAACGCCGGGGCATCCGGAAATCGGCTATACGCCGGGCGTGGAAACCACGACCGGGCCGCTAGGCCAGGGGCTGGCGAATGCGGTCGGCCTTGCCATCGCCGAGAAAACCCTGGCGGCGCAGTTTAACCGTCCGGGACATGAGATTGTCGACCACAACACCTATGTCTTTATGGGCGATGGCTGTCTGATGGAAGGCATTTCCCATGAAGTATGCTCGCTCGCGGGTACGCTGGGGCTGGGTAAGCTTATCGGGTTCTACGATCACAACGGCATCTCCATTGATGGCGAAACCGAAGGATGGTTTACCGACGACACCGCCAAACGCTTCGAAGCCTACCACTGGCACGTGGTGCATGAAATCGACGGCCACGATCCAGAAGCCATCAAGCGCGCCATCGAAGAGGCGAAGCAGGTCGCCGATAAACCATCGCTGATTATCTGTCGCACCGTTATCGGTTTCGGCTCGCCGAACAAAGCGGGCAAAGAGGAGTCGCACGGCGCGGCGCTCGGCGAAGAAGAAGTGGCGCTGACCCGCAAACAGCTCGGCTGGAACTATCCGCCGTTTGAAATTCCGGATGAGGTTTACAAAGGCTGGGATGCGAAAGAAAAAGGCCGCCAGGTTGAAGCAAGCTGGAACGAGAAGTTCGCGGCTTATCAGCAAGCCCACCCGGAGCTGGCGGCAGAGTTTAACCGCCGTATGGGCGGTGAAATGCCGGAAAACTGGCAGCAGGTGACGCAGGAGTACATCGAAAAACTCCAGGCAGAACCGGCGAAAATCGCCTCCCGTAAGGCATCCCAGAACGCGCTGAACGTCTATGGCCCGGTACTGCCGGAGTTGCTCGGCGGCTCGGCGGATCTGGCACCCAGCAACCTGACTATCTGGTCGGGCTCCACCTCGCTGAAAGAAGATCCGGCGGGCAACTACATTCACTACGGCGTGCGTGAGTTCGGCATGACGGCGATTGCGAACGGTATCGCCCACCACGGCGGGTTTGTGCCGTACACCGCGACCTTCCTGATGTTCGTCGAATACGCCCGCAACGCGGCGCGTATGGCGGCGCTAATGAAGGCGCGCCAGATTATGGTTTACACCCATGACTCTATCGGCCTCGGCGAAGACGGCCCGACCCACCAGGCGGTGGAACAGCTCGCAAGCCTGCGCCTGACGCCGAATTTCAGCACCTGGCGTCCGTGTGACCAGGTGGAAACCGCAGTGGCATGGAAAGCCGCTATTGAGCGCCATAACGGCCCGACGGCGCTGATCCTCTCCCGTCAGAACCTGGCGCAGATTGAACGCTCGCCGCAGCAACTGAAAGATGTGGCGCGCGGCGGCTACATTCTGAAAGACGCGGGCGGCAAACCGGATCTGATCCTGATTGCCACCGGGTCGGAAGTAGAGATTGCCGTACAGGCAGCCGAAAAACTGCGCGGCGACGGCGTGGCGGTGCGTGTGGTGTCGCTGCCGTCAACCGATGTGTTTGACGCGCAGGATGAAGCCTACCGTGAATCGGTGCTGCCGTCTGACGTCAGCGCGCGCGTGGCGGTGGAAGCGGGCATCGCCGACTACTGGTACAAATATGTTGGCCTGAAAGGCGCTATCGTCGGCATGACCGGTTATGGCGAATCCGCGCCTGCGGAGAAACTCTTCCCGTACTTCGGTTTTACCGTCGAAAACGTGGTGGAAAAAGCCCGCAAAGTGCTTGGCAAATAAACCAACCTTAACGGGCTGACGCCGATCGTTTAAGCGTACCTGAACGAGCCTGCCAGTAAGAAACCAGCCAGAGTCAGATCCCTGATTCTGGCTTTTTTATGTCTGAACACAATATGGATTTCGTTAACCGTTCAGCTTTAAATCACATAAAGCTTAAGTGAGCGGCATTACGGCAGATGCCAGGGGTGATTCTTTACAGGCCGCTTTCAGCAGCAGACTTCGCGCGAGTGATGGCTCCGGCGTTAAATATTGGATGCTCATAGTTATCGGTGACATCACGGACTCGGTATATCTTCCAGATGTCTGACTCCCGACGAACAAAAACTTCCAGCTCTACTTTTTTCCCGCCCTCCCTGCCAATCCATACTGGCATTACCTCGCCCCCATTAACGGTCTGGCGGCACCGACAGTTAGCGCCGATACCCATGATGGATCATAGTCCTGTGCATAAGCGTAGTAATGCAGGCCGTAATCTTTTGCGTTTAGCGTTCTCTCCAGCCGTATGCCGCCAGCAGCTATAGCCTCCCTTGTAAAGGTCGCACATTCGTTATGTGAATGACCGAGCGCGCGGGACCGGAGATGCGAAATAGCAACGTCTTTATTCCAGTTCATTCTTAGTTCTTTTAAGCATGAAAATAGAATTATTGCGTTAACCATAAATATTTTGTGGGATAAAAAAGCGGAAATTATCCCACGTAAAATTATTATTTCCGGATTCGGCCCGGCAAAACTCGCCTGCAAGCAAACAGGATCGAACGGGTGCCACTCGTCCCTCGGCGCAGGGCTTTAAATTAGCCTTAACGGGCTGGCTTTTTTATTTCCGGCGCGGTGTTATTTCAGTACTTTCAGCGTCTCGGCGCTTTTGTTTATCACAATATCTTCCGTTTTCTCATCCCATTTCGCCTCAGCGACAATAACCTGCCCCGGATGCTGCGGATCGCGCGCCACCAGCGTTTTGCCCTCGGCATCTTCCTGCACGTTGAGATTCATCGAAAACGAAGGGATGGCCTCCACCCACTGCTGTTGCTGCACGTCATAGAGATAGGTCGCCCGCCAGGCGCTGCTCCACCACTGCGGATAAATAAGCACGCGGTCGCGCCCGCTGTCGTCAAGGTTTGAGAGCGCCTCCACGCCGCCGCCGATGCACGAAGCAATGGACGCTGGTTTCACCGTCGGATCGCTGTTCCAGAGCTGGCACTCGCAGTCGCCGCTCTCATCGCACACGCCGTTGGTTTTCGGATCGTGCGCCGTCAGCCAGGCGTAGCTTTTCGCCGTGCCGTTAAAGCGCCCGCCCGCCAGACGGTAATCGCGCGTTTTCTGCCGGTTCGCTTCGGTTATCCAGTCGGTTTCTTCGCTGATGCGCCAGCCGGCGGCCTGCTTCGTTAAGGTGAGCTGTGCCGGGTAATTGCGCGGCGTCTGCGGCTCCAGCCCCGCCTGCTTAACAAACGTGGCCTGCACGGCGAGCGGCTGCCCGTCCTGTTCGGTTAGCGTAATGTTGCTGACGACAGTCTGAGTGTAGTGCGGATGTTTTTGCAGGAAAGCGATATTTTCCCCAATGACCGCCTTCGGCGTGAGCGCTTTGCCGTACCAGCGGATCTGTTCGCCATAAAGCGACGCGCCGGCCTCGGCGGAGGGGTGATTTTTAAAGTCGTTCCAGCGGGCTATCAGCGCGCTGACGTCACGTTCGTCCTGCGACGACATCGCGGCGCTGGCGGAGAGCGTCAGCCCTGCCAGCGCAAGCGTGAATACCGCGCGCAGCCCCTGTGTGAATGCCATAAATTCCCTGCCGTGTTATTTGGTTATGATAAGCCACAGGAATATACGCAAAAACGCAGGCGGCCAGAAGCGGGATTATTGGGTTACCCAGAGCGTCGGCCAGGCGTCGGGCCCGTGCCAGCCGTCGCAGCTCGGCTCTTCGGCGTAACGCACCAGGCGAAACCGCTGGCCGTCAAAGCGCCAGCGCGTCGCCACGCCGCAGTCACCAAGGCCGCGCCCTTTGGAAAGCGTGGTGAGTTCTTTGGTTTTTTCGTCAAAGCTGGCGTTCATCAGCTCCAGCTCCTGCTCTTTATCGGCAGGCAGAAACGGCAGACGCAGACGCACCATGCGCGAGGCGAACGGCTTCTGGCGCGAGACCAGCCAGGCGAGATCGACCGTGTTATACGCGCCTGCTTCGCAGCTGATTATCATCAGCGCGGTGTCGTCGGTAAGCGCGGAGATGCGCACTTCGCGGCGCATCGGGTCGAGCGAGCACTGGCTGTTGGTCATGCGCCAGGTGCCGTAATCAAGAAGCGCGTTGAGTTCATCATGGGAGAGCGGCGTTGGCGTCGGGTTGGTTATCTTAATGCCTTTTATCGCGGGCGCGGGCGGCACGCTGAGCGGCGGATTGCTGCCTTTTTTAATCCAGGCGGTTTCGCTGCCGACGCGCTTTTGCTGGGCATCGATAAACAGCAGCGCGGCTTTCAGCCCGTCAAGCGACAGGCGGCCCGGCCCGTCTTTGAGCGTGATAACCGATGACTCTTTGATCTGATCGAGGAAATCGATGATGGTTGCCGGGTCGTCGGACAGCAGACGACGCGGGGCGTCACGCCATTTGTGCCCGGCGGGAATGAGCGTTTTGCCATCCAGCAGCAGGCGCGGCGCGAGCGGCGGCGCTTTACTGACGGCGGCTTCCGGCCTGCCCGCCTCGATACGCAGCGTGGCGTCGGTTTTCGCGCCCGCGCTGCGTGAGACCGTCATCACGAGATCCTGATGGTCGCCCACGTTGCGGGCAGAGCAGAAGTTCTGGTTATTGCAGGTCACCTGCCAGTCACTGAAGATCTTCTGCGCCGGCGCGGCCCACAGCGGCGAGGCGAACAGCAGATAACAGCTAAGCAGTGACAGCAGACGAAAAAGCATGGACGGCGCGTATCCCGGGCGTTAACAGCGGTGAGAAGAAACGCGCCTATCTTCGTTGCCCTTCACGGGCGGCTCAATCGGATTTATCGGATAGATTTATCTGAAATACCACTTCTGATTATTCAGCTAAATCAATCCATTATTCCGCGCAGCTGGAGATGCTGAAGCAGCAGCACGGTTTTCGCGTCGCGAATAACGCCCTGCTTCACCTGCTCAAGCGCCGCCTGAAACGGCATCTCCAGCACCTCAATCTCTTCATCTTCCACGCCGCCGCCCGCATTCGCCCGCGCGGCGTCGTCATACTCGGCGATAAAAAGATGAATGAGCTCGGTAACGCCGCCAGGCGAGGTATAAAGCTCAAACACTTTTTCCGCCGTGCCGACGCGATAGCCGGTCTCTTCGATCGCCTCTTTGCGAATGCAGACTTCCGGCTCATCGTCGTCCAGCAGTCCGGCGCAGGCTTCAATCAGCATGCCGTCCGGGTTGCCGTTCACCCAGGTCGCGACGCGAAACTGGCGAATCAGCACGACGCTCTTTTTCTCGCGGTTGTACAGCAGCACAGCCGCGCCGTTGCCGCGATCGTAGACTTCCCGCTTGTGGCGGACAACGTCGCCATTTTTACGCGTCAGATCGTAGGTGATGTTGCGCAGGACAAAATAGTTTTCCGAGAGAATTTTATCTTTAATCAGTTCGACATTTAACGACATAGCGACTCCATAAACGCCTGGTGTTGGGTGAATAGTACGACCCGAAACGCCGTTTGTCGCCCCCGACGGCGGCGAGCATGCAGGAACAGACGCGCAATGGACGATATTCCGCGGATTGCGCGCGGGCTGCAGGCGATACGCTTGTACAAAGCGCGGCTGCGCCGTGCGCATGGCGAAAAAGCCGACGCGCAGGCTATGGTTTATGCAGGCGCAGGCACTAACAATAACGAGACCGGAGTGAGCATGTCGCAACCTGACCCCTGGCACGTATTGATCGTTGACGATCACCCATTGATGCGCCGCGGTATTCGCCAGCTTCTTGAGACCGACGCGCAGTTTCGGGTGGTGGGCGAAGCGAGCAACGGCGTCGAGGCTGTCGCGCTGGCGAACCAGTTAACGCCGGACGTCATCCTGCTGGATCTCAATATGCGTGGCCTGAGCGGCCTTGATACGCTCAGGCTGCTGCGCCGCGACAGCGTGAGCGCGCGGATTATCGTGCTGACGGTCTCAGACGCGCGCAGCGACGTGTATGCGGTGATGGACGCGGGCGCTGATGGCTATCTGTTAAAAGACAGCGAGCCGGAAATATTGCTTGCGGCGATGCGCGACGGCGCGGCGGGCGGCGGCGTGTTCAGCGCGCAGGTGCAGACGTATCTGAACCAGCGCCTGCCGGGCGAAAAGCCCACCGCGCCGTTCGCGCAGCTGACCGAGCGGGAGCTTGACGTATTACAGGAAGTGGCGCGCGGTCTGTCGAATAAACAGATAGCATCTGTCCTGCACATTTCTGAAGAGACAGTAAAAGTGCATATTCGCAATATACTGCGCAAACTTAACGTGCGCTCGCGCGTCGCGGCGACGGTTCTGTTTTTCGAATCCCGTGACGCGTAAGGTCTGCCGGGCGCGGTTTTGGCGAGATAATTTACATTATCTCCTTTTTTTCTCCACGTTTGCCCCGTCGCCTGGGGCTACAGTGATTGCGGCTACCAATAATAACGACGCGAAGCATTTAAGAGGTCCTGACTCGCATGGCGAATTTTTTTATCGATCGCCCGATTTTTGCGTGGGTGCTGGCGATTCTCATCTGCCTGACCGGCACGATGGCGATTTTTTCACTGCCCGTTGAGCAATATCCCGAACTCGCGCCGCCTAATGTGCGCATAACCGCAAACTACCCTGGCGCCTCGGCCCAGACGCTGGAAAACACCGTCACTCAGGTTATCGAACAGAACATGACCGGCCTCGATAACCTGATGTATATGACCTCGCAGAGCAGCGCTACCGGCCAGGCGTCGGTCACGCTGAACTTTAAAGCCGGCACCGATCCGGATGAAGCGGTGCAGCAGGTGCAAAACCAGCTGCAATCCGCGCTGCGTAAACTGCCGCAGGCCGTACAGACGCAGGGCGTGACGGTACGCAAAACCGGCGACACCAATATCCTGACCATCGCGTTCGTCTCCACCGACGGTAGCATGGATAAACAGGACATCGCCGACTACGTAGCAAGTAACATTCAGGAGCCGCTAAGCCGCATCAATGGCGTGGGGGATATCGACGCCTACGGCTCGCAGTACGCGATGCGTATCTGGCTCAATCCCGACCGACTCACCAGCTATCAGCTCACCACCGCCGACGTGGTGGCGGCTATCAAATCCCAGAACAGCCAGATAGCGGTCGGCCAGCTTGGCGGCACGCCGTCGGTGGATGACCAGGCGCTGAACGCCACCATTAATGCGCAGTCGCTATTGCAGACGCCGGAACAGTTTCGCGCTATTACGCTTCGCGTGAATCAGGACGGCTCGACGGTAACGCTTGGCGATGTCGCGACCGTCGAGATGGGCGCAGAAAAGTATGACAATCTGAGCCGCTATAACGGCAAGACGGCCTCGGGGCTCGGCGTAAAGCTCGCCTCCGGCGCCAACGAGATGGCGACCGCGCAGCTGGTGCTTAACCGGCTTGATGAGCTGTCGCACTATTTCCCGCACGGACTGGAATATAAGGTGGCGTATGAAACCACCTCGTTTGTGAAAGCCTCGATTACCGACGTCGTCAAAACCCTGCTCGAAGCGATCGCGCTGGTGTTTCTGGTGATGTATCTCTTTTTGCAGAACTTCCGCGCGACGCTTATCCCGACTATCGCGGTACCGGTCGTGCTGCTCGGCACGTTCGCGGTGCTTTACAGCTTCGGTTACAGCATTAACACGCTCACGATGTTCGCGATGGTGCTGGCGATAGGCCTGCTGGTGGATGACGCCATCGTGGTGGTGGAGAACGTCGAGCGCATCATGAGCGAAGAAGGGCTCTCGCCGCGCGCCGCCACGCGTAAATCGATGGGACAGATCCAGGGCGCGCTGGTGGGGATCGCGATGGTGCTGTCAGCGGTGTTTATCCCGATGGCGTTTTTCGGCGGCACCACCGGCGCGATTTACCGCCAGTTCTCTGTCACGATTGTTTCATCGATGGTGCTGTCAGTGCTGGTGGCGATGATCCTCACCCCTGCCCTGTGCGCCACGCTGCTTAAGCCGCTTAAAAAAGGCGAGCATCACGGTACACGCGGTTTTTTCGGCTGGTTTAACCGCACCTTCGAGCGCAGCGCGCTGCGCTATGAATCAGCCGTCGGAAAAATAGTGCATCGCAGTCTGCGCTGGATTTTGGTCTATGCGCTGCTGCTGGGCGGTATGGTGTTTCTGTTTCTGCGCCTGCCGACGTCATTTCTGCCGCAGGAAGACCGCGGTATGTTTATTACCTCCGTACAACTGCCGCCCGGCGCGACCCAGCAACAGACGCTGAAAGTGGTGCAAAAGGTGGAGCGTTATTTCTTCGAGAAAGAAAAAGCCAATGTCGCCTCGGTGTTCGCAACGGTCGGCTCCGGCCCCGGAGGCAATGGTCAGAACGTGGCGCGGATGTTTGTGCGCCTGAAACCGTGGGAGGATCGCGACGCAGACCGCGGCAGCGCGGACGCGATTATCGAGCGCGCCACTCGCGCCTTCCGCCACATTAACGAGGCGCGCGTGTTCGCCAGCAGCCCACCCGCCATTAGCGGCCTCGGCAGCTCCGCCGGTTTTGATATGGAATTGCAGGATCACGCCGGGCTCGGACATGACGCGCTGATGCAGGCGCGCGACCGTCTGCTTGATATGGCGAGCAAAGACCCGGCGCTGACCCGCGTGCGCCACAACGGCCTTGATGACAGCCCGCAGTTGCAGATTGATATCGACCAGCGCAAGGCCCAGGCGCTCGGCGTTTCTGTCGATGATATTAACGACACGCTGCAAACCGCATGGGGCTCAAGCTATGTGAATGACTTTATGGATCGCGGCCGCGTGAAAAAGGTTTATGTGCAGGCTTCCGCGAAATACCGGATGCTGCCGGAGGATATTAATCGCTGGTATGTGCGCAATCAGGCAGGCGAAATGGTGCCGTTCTCCGCCTTCGCCACCTCGCGCTGGGAGACCGGTTCGCCACGCCTTGAGCGCTACAACGGCTATTCGGCGCTGGAGATTGTCGGCGAGGCGGCGCCGGGCGTCAGTACCGGCACCGCGATGGACGTGATGGAAAAACTGGTGAGCCAGCTGCCGACAGGCTTTGGCCTTGAGTGGACCGCGATGTCGTATCAGGAACGGCTCTCCGGCTCGCAGGCGCCTGCGCTCTACGCGCTGTCGCTGCTGGTGGTGTTCCTGTGTCTCGCGGCGCTGTATGAGAGCTGGACGGTACCGTTCTCGGTAATGCTGGTGGTGCCGCTTGGTGTAATCGGGGCGCTGCTCGCGACCTGGCTGCGCGGGCTGGAGAACGACGTCTATTTCCAGGTGGGGTTGCTCACCGTCATCGGGCTGTCGGCCAAGAACGCGATACTGATTGTTGAATTCGCTAATGAGATGAACAGCAAAGGCCACGAGCTGGTTGCCGCCACGCTCGACGCGTGCCGCCAGCGTCTGCGTCCGATTCTGATGACCTCGCTCGCGTTTATCTTTGGCGTCCTGCCGATGGCGACCAGTAGCGGCGCGGGCTCCGCCAGCCAACACGCGGTGGGCACCGGCGTCATGGGCGGTATGATCTCGGCGACGCTGCTGGCGATTTTCTTCGTGCCGTTGTTCTTTGTATTGATCCGCAGACGATTTCCGCTGCGACCGGCGCCTGAAGAGTGAGAGTCATAAAGAAAAAGGCGACCTGTGAAGGCCGCCTTTTGATTGTTTTAGTGAGTGAAATCACTGCTGTGTGTCTATAAAAGCGATGTGCTCTTGCTTATTGCTGGATTTATTTACGAAGCATCGCTTCAATAAAGTCTTTCCAGTTCCCCAGTTCATGTTCAATCATAACGACCTCTCTTTATTATTGTTTGCATGATACAAAAATAACGGCCCGGAGTGAAGATACTTTAACCAATCGAATTGATAAGCTCCCTTCATGTATTTGTTATCGGCACTGAGTTCAATATGACGAGGATAAGTTGTCGGTAATGTGACGCCTGGCAATATTCGATAAATTTTTATAACAAGAGGAATAACTAAGCATGCTTATTATGACCCGGCAAGATATTGAAAATCCCGACTGGCAGGCACTCGCTACGCTCATTGAGCGCGCGGGACTTGGCGCACGCGCAGCACGGGATATCGAGCGTTGTTACACCCATAGTACGTTTTGCTGGTACGGGTTTTACGACGGAAAACTGGTGGCGACGGCGCATGCGATTAGCGATTTGACCTGGTCGAGTTATGTCGCGGATATTGTTGTCGATCCCGATTATCAGGGACGGGGTTTTGGCAATCAGTTAATGGACCACATTCTCGAAACACTTTTACCTTTTGGTAAAGTTTTTATCTACGCAGTTTTAGATAAAGTCGCTTTTTATAAAAAATATCAATTCCGGGAATTGACCAGCGGAATGGTCTGCGCCAGTGATGAAAAATTATTCAAAATGTATCAACAGGGTTATATACGTTAAGCATAATTGTGAATGATAGGTTATATTAGCAGGCTACTGTTTCTCCTGTTATCTATTCTAATAATTTGTTTAAGCCACCGGATTTCAGACAAAAGGATTCAAATATGGTCGTGATGTACGGCATAAAAAACTGCGACACCATCAAAAAAGCGCGCCGCTGGTTAGAAAGCCAGCAGATAGCGTATCAGTTTCACGACTACCGCGCCGACGGCCTTGATGCACAACTGCTGCATAAATTCATCGCAGAGCTGGGATGGGAGGCGCTGCTGAACACACGCGGCACCACCTGGCGTAAGCTCGACGAAGCGCGTCGCGCGGCAATCACTGACGCTGACCGCGCAGCGGCGCTGATGCTGGAAATGCCGGCCATCATTAAACGACCATTGCTCTGCGCGCCGGGTAAGCCTATGCTGCTTGGTTTTAGCGAATCCACTTACCAGCACTATTTTAACGAGGTCTAGTGTTATGTCTTGCCCGGTTATTGAGCTGACGCAGCAGCTTATTCGTCGCCCTTCTCTTAGCCCCGATGATGCGGGCTGCCAGGCGCTGTTGATTGAGCGGCTACGCGCGGCAGGGTTCACGGTAGAGCCGATGAATATTGGCGACACGCAGAACTTCTGGGCATGGCGCGGCAATGGCGAAACGCTGGCGTTCGCGGGGCATACCGATGTGGTGCCCGCAGGCGATGCCGAGCGCTGGATCAACCCGCCATTTGAACCGACCATCCGCGACGGCATGCTGTTTGGCCGCGGCGCGGCGGACATGAAAGGCTCACTGGCGGCAATGGTCGTGGCGGCGGAACGCTTTGTCGCGCAACATCCGCACCATCGCGGACGCCTGGCGTTTCTTATCACCTCTGATGAAGAGGCCAGCGCCGTGAACGGCACCGTCAAAGTCGTGGAAGCGCTGATGGCGCGCGGCGAACGCCTTGATTACTGCCTGGTGGGCGAGCCGTCCAGCAGCGAAGTGGTGGGCGACGTGGTGAAAAACGGCCGTCGCGGCTCGCTGACGTGCAATCTGACCGTGCATGGCGTGCAGGGGCACGTGGCGTATCCGCATCTCGCGGATAATCCGGTGCACCGCGCCGCGCCGATGCTCAACGAGCTGGTAGCTATCGAATGGGATCGCGGCAACGAGTTTTTCCCGCCGACCAGCATGCAGATAGCCAATATTCAGGCGGGCACCGGCAGTAACAACGTGATCCCAGGCGATCTCCACGTGCAGTTTAACTTCCGCTTTAGCACCGAGCTGACGGATGAAATGATCAAACAGCGCGTCGTGGCGCTGCTGGACAAATACCAGTTGCGCTACACGCTGGACTGGTGGCTCTCCGGCCAGCCGTTTTTAACCGCGCGCGGCAAACTGGTGGATGCGGTCGTCAACGCCGTTCACCACTATAATGAAATTAAACCGCAGCTGCTGACGACCGGCGGCACGTCCGACGGGCGCTTTATCGCGCGCATGGGCGCGCAGGTGGTCGAGCTGGGTCCGGTCAACGCGACGATTCACAAAATCAACGAATGCGTGAAAGCGTCCGACCTGCAGCTGCTGGCCCGTATGTATCAACGCATTATGGAGCAGCTCGTCGCCTGATGAGCGCTCTGCAGACGAGGATAACGTCATGGAATGGCTTGGAAAATATTGGTGGGTGCTGGTGCTGGTGTTTCTGCTCGGCGTCCTGCTGAACGTAATTAAAGATTTAAAACGGGTGGATCATAAGAAATTTATGGCTAACCGCCCGGAACTGCCGCCCCACCGCGATTTTAACGATAAGTGGGACGACGAAGACGACTGGCCGAAGAAGAAGTAAGCGCCTGCTTACTTTCCTCTTCTCCTCCGTCAGGCGCGACGCCTGACGGAGCGCCGGTCGCGTTCTCCCGCCCTACATCATCTGGATAACATCGTCATCGCCCGGTTTCCCGCCGCTTAACGCCTCATCGAAATAGTGCTTTGGCACGGTATAACGCAGGTGATCGAGCGCCAGCTGCATGCTGCGGTTATCGATCGCATGGCCCAGATCCTCAACGATATCCAGCGTCACGTCGCCGCCCGCGCGCAGCAGCGCATCCGCCGCCGCCTGAGCGTAACGGGCGTCGATCACCTCATCATCTTCGCCGTGGATCAGGTGTACGGTAGTGGCAGTGGTGGCGGCCACAGGCAGCTCGGCAAATCGCCCGTTAAAGGCGATAACGCGCGAGGCAAGGCCCGGCTCGGCTTTCACGCCTTCCAGCACCATAATCGCGCCCTGCGAAAACCCGATCAGCGCCGTGGCCGCCGGGCTGACGCCGCTTTCGCGCTGCCACTGGCGTACGGTGTCGATAAACGTGGGCATGATGTCATCCACACGCTGCTGGCGGTTCGCCTCTGTCAACCCCTGCACGGAAAACCACTCGCGGCCAGGCGCCGGGCCGCTCGGCGCTGGCCCGCCAACACTCACCACCAGCGCATCCGGAAACAGCGGCGCGAAATAGCTGCCTATCTCGCCCATCGCCACCGGGTTATCCCCGACGCCGTGGAACAGCAGCAGCAGTTGTCTGGCAGGCAGTTCAGGGCTCTGAACCACAAAATGATCATGTCTCATGGCACTCTCCTTCATGGGTTACAGCCAGTTTACGCCGGCCTGAACGGATGACCATCGCAATCTATTGATGGACTTAGTGGAAAAATTGCCATTGCAATATTTGCGCGTTAAGCGCTGCGGCGCGCGCGTCGTCCAGCGACTGCAACGCCAGAGCCGTTTCTTGCCGCTGCGCCGCCAGTAGCGCTTTGCGCCCCGTAAGGCCGAGCTGGCGGCACAGCGCGTCCACCGGCATTTGCAGCTCAAGCCGCCCGCGCAGCGCCTGTAACGCCTGCGGGCTTGCCTCCAGCAGCCGGTACAGCGGGCCGAGGGAGGTTTCCAGCGGCCGATGGGCGAAGGCGAACCCCGCAAGCGCTAACCAGTCATCCTCATTAAGGGTAGCCTGGTGCGCGGGTGTCAGCGGCAGCGGCTCATCCATCCAGCGCTGGAGCGCGTCTGCGTCACGTGTGAGGCGCTGATGTTCGGCGCGGGCGAGCCTGACGCCTGCGTCTGTCAGCGGCAGCAGCGCCATTGCGTTATAACAGCCGCTGCTGGCCTCGCGATGGCTGCCCATGCGCACCAGCATAAAACCGCAGCGCTGCCAGAAGCGCCACAGCGCGGGCGTGTACCCGAAGCTGACAGAAAGATAATCCGCGCGGCCTGCGGCCTGTTCACGCGCCTGCGCGATGAGCCGCTGCCCGATGCCTTCGCGCTGACGGCCTGGGTGAACCGCCACGCGGCTGATGCGCTGTCCACGCAGGGTGGCGGCGAGCGGGTCGCCGCCGTGCGCCGCGAGCGACTGCGCCACCAGGTTGCCGCGCGGACGGCGGTAACCGGCCCACACCGCCTGGCTCAGCGCCGCGTCAAGCCCGCCTTCGTCCACCAGCCACAGCGCGCCGACCGTGTCGGCGCCCGCGCCCGCCGCAAGAAACGACTGGCCAGGCGCATCCATCATACGGCGCAAATCAAGTGGCGATGTACGGTAGTGCGCGCCCGCGAGCAGCCGGTAAAGCGCCGCCGCGCGCCCGGGCGCAGCCTCCCAGTCGGCTTGCTGAACGCGATAAAAGCTGACCGGCCCGGCGGGCGTCACGGAGAAATCATCATCCTCAAACAGCAGCGCTTCGCCCACCAGCCGTTCCAGCGGATCGTCCTGCGCCCAGCGCACCGGCGCGTTCAGGCTGCGGTAACGCAGGCCGTTAAGACCGGCGCAGAATTTCAGCAAAAAGCCGCGCCCGGTGCCTTCGTAACCCTGAACAGTGCTGGTCATAAGCGTTGCGGGAAAGGCGCGAATGAGCCTTTGCAACAGCGGCCCGGGCAACGCGGCGGCTTCGTCAATCACCAGCCAGTCGGCGGGCGCGAGCGTAGCCGCTTCCTGCGCCGCCAGCAGCGCGTCCGGAGCCATAAACTGGAATTTCTCGCCCGCGTGGGCGGCTATCACATCCGCTGACGCCCGGGTGGGCGCGGTGACGAGCGCCCTGCCCGGCAGCGCGCGAATAAACATACCGGCCAGCGCAGATTTTCCGCGCCCGCGCGCGGCGGTAATCACCGTCACGCCGTCACGCGTGGCTAACAGTTCTTCCAGCAGCTGCGCCTGCTCCTGCTGCGGTTCGCCGCTGGCGGGACGCCATAACGGGCGCGCGCCCGGCGCAGTGATTGCTAACGGCTGTTCCTGCCGCCAGCAGACCACGTCCGGGTCGCGCGCGAAAAGACGCTGGAGATGATGAATAAAATGGGGGGTAGCGATGGGTTCCCGGCTGTCGCTCCAGCGACAGGCGTCGTTATCCACGCGCATAGACCAGGCCTGCCACGGCGGCGTCAGCAACACCAGCCAACTGCCCGCTTTTAGCGTGCCTGCAAGCGCGGCGAAGGCAGCGGCGTCAAAACCGCTGCGGGCGTCGAATACCGCATGCAGATATTCTCGCCCCAGTAAGGTGTTGATGGCGCCCGGCGCGCCGTTGAGCGCCATTTCCGGCGCGCTCCCCACCCAGAGCCAGTCGCCCGGCAGGCTGCCCGCCAGCAGCTGTGCCTGCTGCGAGCTCCACGCCTCATCGCCGCTTAACACCAGCAGGCGGCGAATACCCGCCGCATCCATCTGCGCCGTCAGCGTGGCGATACTCTCTTTCACAAAAACCGCCTCGCGTTACAGCGCGTTACCGAAGGTGTTGCACTGGGCAGGGTCGCCGCTGTCAAAACCGCGTTTAAACCAGCTATAGCGCTGATCGGACGTGCCGTGCGTGAAGCTGTCCGGCACCACGTGGCCCTGGCTCTGTTGCTGAAGACGATCGTCGCCGATGGCCTGGGCAGCGTTGAGCGCCTCCTGCAGGTCGCCGGTGTCCAGCACGCCCTCTTTCTGCATGGCGTTGCCCCAGACCCCAGCGAAGCAATCTGCCTGCAATTCCAGACGCACCGACAGGCGGTTCACTTCGGTCTGCGACGCGTTTTGCTGAAGCTGGCGCACTTTTGGCTCAATGCCGAGCAGTTTCTGAACGTGATGCCCTACTTCATGGGCGATGACGTAGCCCTGGGCGAAATCGCCATCCGCGCCGAGTTTCTCTTTCATTTCGTCATAGAATGAGAGATCGATATAGACCGTGCTGTCGGCCGGGCAGTAGAACGGCCCCATGACCGACTGGCCGGTGCCACACCCGGTGCGGGTCGCGCCGCGATACATCACCAGTTTCGGATCCTGATAGGTGCGGCCCATTTTCTGAAACTGCTGAGCCCAGGTCTCTTCGGTGGTGGCGAGAATGACCGAGGTGAATTTCGCCGCCTCGTCCTCGTTCGGGCTGATGGATCGCGACGCCTGCTGGCTCACCGGCGCGCCGCCGGAGATAAGCCCGGTGAGATCGACGCCGTAATAACTGGCGACCACCACAATGACCAACAACACCAGCCCGCCTTTACCGGCTGGCAGCCGCAAGCCGCGTCCGCCCGTCATTGGCGAACTGCTGTTTCGTCTGTCTTCTACGTTGTCGCTTTCGCGACGTCCTTGCCAACGCATACTCTGACCTCATCATTATCAATCGCTATGATATTGATCGTAGGTGGTTCAGGCGCGCTTTACCATAAGAAAACCGGGAAGGCGCAGGGTATGAGAGCCACACCCTGCGAAAGAGACAAGCAAAACGGGGATCAGTCGAGATTTACGCCAAGACGGCGCGCGACTTCTTCATAAGCTTCGATAAGGCCGCCGAGGCTCTGGCGGAAACGGTCTTTGTCCATTTTATCCATGGTCTGCTTGTCCCACAGACGGGCGCCGTCCGGCGAGAATTCATCGCCCAGCGTCACTTCGCCTTTAAACAGACCGAACTCCAGCTTAAAGTCGACCAGGATGAGACCCGCGTCGTCAAAGAGTTTTTTCAGCACGTCGTTGGCTTTGTAGGTCAGTTCTTTCATACGCGCGAGGTTTTCCTGGCTTACCCAGCCAAAGGTGTCGCAGTAGGATTCGTTAACCATCGGATCGTGCATGGCGTCGTTTTTCAGGAACAGATCGAACAGCGGCGGGTTGAGTTCAATGCCCTCTTCAATACCGAGACGTTTCACCAGCGAGCCTGCGGCGCGGTTGCGGATAACGCACTCCACCGGCACCATGTCGAGCTTTTTCACCAGCGCTTCGGTATCGGAAAGCAGCTGTTCCATTTGCGTCGGAATGCCCGCTTCGGCCAGTTTGCTCATGATGAAATAGTTAAACTTGTTGTTCACCATTCCCTTGCGGTCAAACTGCTCAATGCGGGCGCCGTCGCCTGCTGATGTATCATTGCGGAATTCGAGTACCAACAGATCCGGATTTTCGGTGCTGTAGACGGTTTTCGCTTTGCCACGATACAACTCAGCTTGCTTTTGCATCTTTATTACTCCAGGTATGGTGACCGCTCGCGCGGCCTGATGATTTATCACAAAATTTGTCAGTTTCCGGCGACGCACACGTTTGCGTCAACATCAGAAAAAAAGGCCGGAGCGATCCGGCCTTGGGTATTACTTGCTGAATGCGGCCTGGAAGGCGGCGACCAGCGCGTCGTTTTGCGACTGGGTCAGCGTATGGCCTTTCGGGTCGATAAACTGCAGGCTGGTGCGGTTGTCTAAATCGCCGACCTGGAGTTTGTAATCGCCGTTGGAGAGACCAGGATCGCGTGCGCCCAGCGCCTGCCAGTCACTGTCAGACAGCGCTTTGTAGGTCACGGCGACGCTGCCGGTAGAGCGCGTGGAGTCGGTCACTTTCATACCGACTTTTGCGAGCGTATCCGGCAGGCGGTTCCATACGGCGTTAAACGGCGCGCGAACCACCAGCACCGGCAGGCCGACATCGTCGGCGCCGCTGGTCACGTCGATTTGCGACGCGGAGCGGTTATCGGCAGCGTTCTGACGCGCGGCATCGTTTTTATCCAGCCCGGACGCAATGGCGTTGAGCATTTCAGCGCTGTAGCGTTGCAGCGACGCGGTATCGGCGACCGGTTTGCCATCCTGCTCCAGATTCACCAGCTTCACGACCAGCGCCTGCTGATAACCCTGCGGCTTCACGCTGACCTGATAACGACCGCGATACTGCTGGTCTTCATCGGCGCGGTTCCACTGTACCCAGTCGGTGCTAAGCGTTTGGGAGGCGTCGTCGCGTTTCTCGATAGTGTAATTCAGCGACTGCACGACGCTCACGACCTGTGGCCAGAGCGAACCGTTGCGACCGCTTTCCAGCAGCAGCGTGGCGGTATCGCCAGTAAACTGAGTGCGCGCGCCGCTCACCAGCGCCAGCGGCTGCGTCGGCGGGCGAATATCCAGCTGTTTGCCAACCGGGCCGTTGGTACGGGTGGCCGGAATGTTGTAGTCGCCGTTCTGCACCGGCAGGATCATCCCGGCAGGTGCATGCAGTTCTGCCAGCGGAGCCGCGTCCAGATAGGACTCGTCGCCGCTCACCTGACGCTTGTAGCGCGAATCGGAACTACAGGCGGCGAGCAGCATCACCAGTGATACGGTTGCTACTTTCGCCACACGCGACTTCTGTACTGAGTAAGCCATCAAATCTCCCTAAACTTTACAGCAGGCCGGCATGCTTAAGCGCGGAACCAACGGCGTCACGCCCTATATCGGTGATCGGCGTCATTGGCAGGCGCAGCGTATCGGTCGCCACAAGTCCCAACTCCTTACAGGCCCATTTCACCGGGATCGGATTGGGTTCGACAAATAATTTATGGTGCAAAGGCATCAGACGACGGTTGATGATGCGCGCATCGTCAAACTTCCCTTCTGCCGCGAGACGGCACATATCGGCCATGTCGCGCGCCGCAACGTTGGTAGTGACCGAAATCACCCCGTGACCGCCAAGCTGCATGAAATCCATCGCCGTGGCGTCATCGCCGCTTAACAGCGCGAAATCATCAGCGACCAGCTCTTTGATCAGGTGAACGCGACTTAAGTTCCCGGTCGCCTCTTTGATACCGACAATATTTTTAATCTTCGCCAGACGGCCAACGGTCTCCGGCAGCATATCGCAACCGGTACGGGACGGCACATTATAGAGGATCTGCGGCAGGTCGGTATGCTCCGCGATAGCTTTAAAATGCTGGAACAGCCCTTCCTGAGTCGGACGGTTGTAATACGGCGTCACGGTCAGGCAGCCTGCGATGCCGCTATCGTTAAAGCGCTGGGTGAGGCTGATGGCCTCGGAAGTGGCGTTCGCGCCCGTGCCTGCGATAACCGGAATACGCCCATCAGCGAGCTCCAGCGTCATCATCACCACATCAGCGTGTTCGTCATGGCTCAGCGTGGCGGATTCTCCGGTAGTCCCTACCGATACAATCGCCGACGTTCCGTTAGCGACATGGTAATCAATCAGTTTTTTCAGGCTCGACCGGCAGACATTACCTTTTTCATCCATCGGCGTGATAAGCGCGACAATACTTCCCGTGAACATTGGCCATCCTCAGTGCAAACTTGTGGCTCAATGGTACGTTTGGTGCCGTAATAAAAGCAAGCGGCCCGGGCGTGCTATGCGGTTGTATGGCGGATTTTTTTATGGTTTCCTAAGGATTAATTCACCGTTTCAACAGGAAGCACAGGTTTGACATCCTCATCCCCCCATTATCTGGTTATTACCGCGCTGGGAGCCGACCGCTCGGGTATCGTTAACACTATCACCCGCCATGTCAGCAGTTGCGGCTGCAATATCGAAGATAGCCGTCTGGCGATGCTGGGGGAGGAGTTCACATTCATCATGCTGCTGTCCGGCAGCTGGAACGCCATTACCCTGATTGAATCCACGCTGCCGCTCAAGGGCGCTGAGCTGGATTTGCTGATTGTGATGAAACGCACCACAGCCCGTCCGCGCCAGGCGATGCCGGCGTCCGTCTGGGTACAGGTGGAGGTTGAAGACTCGCCGCATCTGATTGAGCGCTTCACTGAACTGTTCCACTCTCACGACATGAATATCGCCGAGCTTATCTCGCGCACGCAGCCCGCGCAGGAAAATAAATCCGCGCAGCTCTATATTCAAATAACGGCGCACAGTCCGGCTTCTCAGGATGCGACGATTATCGAACAGCCCTTCCGTCAACTCTGTACAGACCTGGGCGCACAAGGCACTATTAGCGTGGTGAATTATCCACAGCAAGATGAACAGGATGGAGTGTAGTGATGAATCCACTGAAAGCCGGTGATATCGCACCGAAATTTAGCTTGCCCGATCAGGACGGTGAACAAGTAAATTTAACCGACTTCCAGGGACAGCGTATTCTGGTTTATTTCTATCCCAAAGCCATGACGCCGGGCTGCACCGTCCAGGCGTGTGGGCTGCGCGATAACATGGATGACCTGAAAAAAGCGGGCGTTGAAGTGCTGGGCATCAGCACCGATAAACCCGAAAAGCTCTCGCGTTTCGCTGAAAAAGAGCTGCTTAACTTCACGCTGCTCTCGGATGAAGATCATCAGGTGAGCGACCAGTTTGGCGTCTGGGGCGAAAAAACCTTTATGGGGAAAACCTACGACGGCATTCATCGCATCAGTTTTCTTATCGACGCCGAGGGCAAAGTCGAACATGTGTTCAACGACTTCAAAACCAGCAACCACCACGATGTTGTGCTGGCCTGGCTGAAAGAGAACGCCTGAGCGATTAATCACGTTCGCAGACTTCAGACCGGGTAAGCACAAGTTGTAAGCCGGGTAAGCGCAGCGCCACCCGGCATTTTACCCCTGTCGCGCTGTTACTCTTCCACTGCTGGCGATGTCTCAGGCCAGGCGTGTACCACCGCTTTAACGAGCGTCGCAAGCGGGATCGCGAAGAAAACGCCCCAGAATCCCCACAGCCCGCCGAAAATCACCACTGACAGAATAATCACCAGCGGATGCAGATTTACCGCTTCGGAAAACAGCACCGGCACCAGCACATTCCCGTCGAGCCCCTGAATAATCAGATAGACCGCAAAACAGCTCCAGAACTCCGTTCCCATGCCGAACTGAAACAGCGCCACGCACACCACCGGAATGGTCGCCACAAAGGCGCCGATATACGGGATCAGTACCGAAATGCCCACCAGCACCGCCAGCAACAGCGAATAGTTAAGCCCGAAAATCAAAAACCCAATCCAGGTCGCGACGCCGACCACAATCATTTCCAGCACTTTGCCGCGAATATAGTTAGTTATCTGCTGGTTCATCTCAACCCACACCTGGCCTGCGAGACCACGGTTGCGCGGCAGCACGCGGCGCACCGCGTTCAGCAGTTGCTCTTTGTCTTTCACGAGGAAAAACACCATCAGCGGCACCAGGATCAAATAGATGGCAAGCGTCAGCAGCCCTACCAGCGACGCGAGCGAATATTTCACGACGGAATCGCCCAGCGTGATGATACGGGTGCGCATGTTTTCGGCGATGGCGTCGATAATGCCGGCATCCATCAGCGCGGGAAAACGCTTCGGCAACGTCGCCGCGAAATCAGAAAGCTTGTTAAGCATGCCGGGAATATCACGGATCAGGTAAATCCCCTGCTGCCAGGCCACCGGCACGACCACAAACGCCATCACCAGTACAATGCCGATAAACAGCACCAGCACCAGCGTCGCGGCGAGCCCGCGCGAGCAGCCGATGCGCTGTAACCGCGAAGTGGGCCACTCCAGCAGATAGGCGAGTACGATGGCGACCAGCAACGGCGCCAGCAAACCGTGCAGGAAAAAGAGAATACAAAAACTGGCGACCAGAATCGCCAGCAGCGCTATCGCCTCGGGGTCGCTGAAGCGACGGCGATACCACTGCGCAAACATTTCAAGCATAAAATACCTTCCCTGACGGGTGACGACGGAGGCGCGAGGGCGAATTGTATCGAAATGTCACAAAAAAGACCGTGATTTTTACGCCCCCTGCAAGACAACCTGTCGGTGGATGCATATGATTTCCCGACGTATTGGTAAAATGGACTTCCGATCCGGGCGCACGTAATGAACAAAGCGGTGCCGGGCGGGTCAAAAAAGACTCTATACAGACGGGAAAGAGGCTATGTTCAGGCAGTTGAAAACGACACTGGTTGCGACGCTTATCGGCGTCACGCTGGCAGGCCAGCTTGCGCCCGCCTTTGCAGCCGACCCGGCGGACGGTTTGCCGGATATGGGCACCTCTGCAGGCAGCACGCTCTCTATCGGTCAGGAACTCCAGATGGGCGACTATTACGTGCGGCAGCTGCGCGGCAGCGCGCCCCTGATTAACGACCCGCTGCTGGTGCAATATATCAACGGGCTGGGCATGCGTCTGGTCTCGCACGCCGATTCGGTAAAAACCCCTTTCCACTTCTATCTCATCAATAATGACGAGATTAACGCCTTCGCCTTTTTCGGCGGCAATGTCGTGCTGCACTCGGCGCTGTTCCGCTACGCCGACAACGAAAGCCAGCTCGCCTCAGTCATGGCGCACGAAATCTCCCACGTGACCCAGCGCCATCTGGCGCGCGCGATGGAAGATCAGAAGCGCAGCGCCCCGCTCACCTGGGTGGGCGCGCTCGGCTCGATTCTGCTGGCGATGGCAAGCCCGCAGGCGGGAATGGCGGCGCTGACCGGCACGCTCGCCGGAACTCAACAGGGCGTTATCAGCTTTACCCAGCAGAATGAACAGGAAGCCGACCGCATCGGCATTCAGGTACTGCAACGCTCCGGTTTTGATCCGCAGGCGATGCCGACATTTCTTGAAAAACTGCTGGACCAGGCGCGCTACTCCACGCGTCCGCCGGAAATCCTGCTCACCCACCCGCTGCCGGAAAGCCGTTTATCGGATGCGCGTAACCGCGCGAACCAGATGCGCCCGGTTGTGTCGCAATCATCTGAAGCGTTTTATATGGCGAAAGTGCGCGCGCTCGGCATGTATAACTCGGGACGTAATCAGCTCACCAGCGATATTCTGGATTCGCTCGCCAAAGGCAATCAGCGCGAACAGCATGCCGCGCAGTATGGTCGGGCGTTGCAGGCCATGCAGGATAAACGCTTCGCCGAGGCGCGCCAGCAGTTGGAGCCGCTGTTGCGGGCGCAGCCGGGCAACGCCTGGTACCTTGACCTCGCCACCGATATTTCGCTGGGCGAGCACAAAGCGCAGGAGGCGATCAACCGTCTGAAAAGCGCGCCGGAGCTGAAAACCAATCCGGTGTTGCAGCTCAACCTTGCCAACGCGTATCTGGAGGGGGGCCAGCCGGCGCAGGCAGTGACCATCCTCAACCGTTATACCTTCAGCTGGCCTGACGACACTAACGGCTGGGATCTGCTCGCCCAGGCGCAGGCGGCGCTTGGCAACCGCGATCAGGAGCTGGCGGCGCGCGCCGAAGTGATGGCGCTTTTGGGCAAGCTGGATCAGGCCATTACGCTGCTCAGCAGCGCCAGCTCGCAGGTCAAGCTCGGCAGCCTGCAACAGGCGCGCTATGACGCGCGTATTGATCAGATCCGCCAGTTGCAGCAACGCTTCCGCCCTTACGAAAAAATGTAACAGGAGAAACCATGTCCCGGGACGTGACGATTTACCATAACCCGCGTTGCTCAAAAAGCCGCGAAACGCTGAACCTGCTCACCGAACGCGGTATCGAGCCTGAAGTCGTGCTCTATCTGGAGACGCCGCCGGACGCGGCAACGATCAAAATGCTGTTGCAGCAATTGGGGTTCAGCCATCCGCGCGAGCTGATGCGCACCAAAGACGATCTCTACAAAACACTCAATCTGGGCGACGGGTCGCTTCGCGAAGAAGCGCTGATTCAGGCGATGGTCGACAATCCGAAGCTGATCGAGCGTCCGATCGTGGTCAGCCACGGCAAAGCCCGCCTGGGCCGTCCGCCGGAGCAGGTCTTAGACATCCTTCCATAAAAAAACGCCGCGGGTTGCTCCTGCGGCGTTTTTTCTGAAGCGGCGATTACAGCCCGAGCGTATCTTTTACAAACGGGATCGTTAGCTTGCGCTGCGCGCTTATCGACGCGCGATCGAGCTGATCGAGCGTCAGGAACAGCGTGCGCATTTCGCGATCGAGGCGTTTTAACAGAAAGCGCCCCACATCTTCCGGCAGCTCAAACCCGCGTAACCGCGCGCGCAGCTGCAACGCCTGGAGTTTATCGTCGTCGGAGAGCGGCTGCAGCCGGTAGATTTGTCCCCAGTCGAGACGCGAGGCGAGATCGGGCAGCCTGAGGTTCAGCTGACGCGGCGGCCGGTCGCCGGTTATCAGCAGCCGGGTATTGCCCGACTCCAGAATGCGGTTGTAGAGGTTAAAAATCGCCATTTCCCAGAGCTCATCGCCTGCAATGCACTCAATATTATCGATGCATACCAGCGAAAGTTGCTCCATGCCTTCCAGCACTTCCGGCACAAACCAGGTGCGTTTATCCAGCGGTACGTAGCCGACCGCGTCTCCGCGTTGCGACAGCTCGGCGCAGGCGGCATGCAGCAGATGGCTGCGCCCGCCCCCCTCCCGGGACCAGAAATAGATGTAGCCGCTGCGGTCGTGACGCAGCATCGTCTGTAGTGCGGCTAATAAAGAGGGGTTGTCGCCCGGCCAGAAGCTGGCAAACGTTTCGTCATCGGGCAGCCAGAGCGGCAAGGAGAGCTGTGCCGGTGTGTTCAGAAGGACCTCTTCAAGGACTTACGAAAAAACGCATTGAGTCTATCACACAATCGCTTCGCTGTTGAACCGGGCGGACACCGCCGCCCGGCAGGAGGATCAGTGGGCAGATTTTTCTTGCTCATCCGCGTCCAGCACGGTTTCTTCCGGGCGCAACACGCTGATAAGTTTGAAAATAAGGCTTAACGCCACGCCGACGATCGTTGCCAGCGCCATGCCTTTTAGCTCGGCTGCGCCGATGTGCACTTTCGCGCCGCTGACGCCGATTATCAGGATAACCGAGGTCAGGATCAGGTTTTGCGCTTTGCTGTAATCCACTTTGGATTCAATCAGCACGCGGATACCTGAAGCGCCAATGACGCCGTAAAGCAGCAGCGACACGCCGCCCATGACCGGTACCGGGATAATCTGGATCGCCGCCGCCAGCTTGCCGACGCAGGAGAGCAGGATCGCGATAATCGCCGCGCCGCCGATAACCCAGGTGCTGTAAACGCGGGTGATCGCCATAACGCCGATGTTTTCGCCGTAGGTGGTGTTCGGCGTGGAGCCGAAGAAACCGGAGATGATGGTCGAAAAACCGTTGGCGAACATGGAACGGTGCAGGCCTGGATCGCGGATCAGATCTTTTTTCACGATATTCGCCGTCACCACCAGGTGGCCGACGTGCTCGGCAATCACTACCAGCGCCGCGGGCAGAATGGTAAAGATGGCGAACCACTCAAAACGCGGCGTGTAGAACGTCGGCAGCGCGAACCAGTGGGCGTTGGCGATAGCCGTGGTGTCCACGACGCCCATCGCAAATGACAGCGCATAGCCCGCCAGTACGCCGATAAGAATCGGGATAATCGCCAGAAAACCGCGAAACAGTACCGACCCGAACACCGTGACCGCGAGCGTCACCAGCGAGATGGTAATCGTCGTGCCGTCCGCCTTCTGCCCATCGGCTGGCAGCAGACCCGCCATGTTGGCCGCAACACCCGCGAGCTCAAGCCCGATGACCGCGACGATAGCGCCCATCGCGGCGGGCGGAAACATCACGTCCAGCCAGCCGGTGCCGGCTTTTTTCACAATCAGCGCCACGACGCAAAACAGCGCGCCGCAGACGATAAACCCGCCGAGCGCCATCTCATAGCCGAGCGGCAGCAGCAACAATACCGGGGAGATAAACGCAAAACTTGAGCCCAGATAAGCCGGGATTTTGCCTTTACAGATAAAGAGATAGAGCAGCGTTCCGATGCCGTTAAACAGCAGCACGGTGGCCGGATTGATATGAAACAGGATGGGCACCAGCACGGTTGCGCCAAACATGGCGAACAGGTGCTGCAAACTAAGCGGGATAGTCTGTAAGAGCGGCGGTCGTTCACTTACCCCGATAGCACGGCGCGTCATAGCGTTTTCCTCAAGAGTGATGATGTGTGATGTTTAAGTGTGGAACCAAAAAAAAGCCGACTATAAAGTCGGCTTAATGTTTATTTCGTACCAAATATCTTGTCGCCCGCATCGCCGAGGCCCGGGATGATGTACCCGTGCTCGTTGAGCCCCTTATCAATAGACGCGGTGTAAAGCTCGATATCGGGATGCGCGTTTTCCAGCGCTTTGATGCCTTCCGGCGCAGCGACCAGCACCAGAACTTTAATGCTCGTGCAGCCCGCTTTTTTCAGCAGGTCGATGGTGGCGATCATGGAGCCGCCCGTTGCCAGCATCGGGTCGACAACCAGCGCCATACGCTCGTCGATATTGGAAACCAGCTTCTGGAAATAGGGCACCGGCTCCAGCGTTTCTTCATCGCGGTAAACGCCGACAACACTGATGCGCGCGCTCGGCACATTTTCCAGCACGCCTTCCATCATGCCAAGACCGGCGCGCAGGATAGGCACTACGGTAATTTTCTTGCCTTTAATCTGCTCGATTTCCACCGGGCCGTTCCAGCCTTCGATGGTCACTTTTTCCGTCAGCAGATCGGCCGTGGCTTCATAGGTCAGCAGGCTGCCGACTTCGGAGGCGAGTTCACGAAAACGCTTGGTGCTGATGTCATGCTCACGCATCAGGCCCAGCTTGTGTTTAACCAGCGGGTGTTTCACTTCGACGATCTTCATTCTCTTTCTCCCCAGCGAGGTGGCAGCCACAAAAAAAATCGCCGGATTATACCGCTTTTTGCCTGTCGCGCCATATGTAATGGCCTTGATCGCGATCAACCGAACAGAAGACCGTCATCGGGCGACCGTCTGTTTTTCACCGCAACAAGCGCTCGCAAACGTTTGCCTGGACTGTTAGAATTGCCGCGATTTCTCTACTACCACCAACCGCAACCGCGTGGGGACTTTAGCAGTGACCGACAAAACCTCTCTCAGCTATAAAGATGCCGGTGTTGATATTGATGCTGGTAACGCTCTGGTCGACCGCATCAAAGGCGTCGTGAAAAAAACCCGTCGTCCGGAAGTGATGGGCGGCCTGGGCGGCTTCGGCGCCCTCTGCGCACTGCCGCAGAAATACCGCGAGCCGGTGCTGGTCTCCGGTACCGACGGCGTCGGCACCAAGCTGCGTCTGGCGATGGATCTGAAGCGTCACGACACGATCGGCATCGACCTGGTGGCCATGTGCGTCAACGATCTGGTCGTACAGGGCGCGGAGCCGCTGTTCTTTCTCGACTACTACGCGACCGGCAAACTGGACGTTGATACCGCGTCAAGCGTGATCAGCGGGATTGCGGAAGGCTGTTTACAGTCCGGCTGCGCGCTGGTTGGCGGTGAAACGGCGGAAATGCCGGGCATGTATCACGGCGAGGATTACGACGTGGCCGGTTTCTGCGTCGGCGTGGTGGAAAAATCAGAGATTATCGACGGCACGAAAGTCGCTGACGGCGATGTGCTGGTGGCGCTGGCGTCCAGCGGCCCGCACTCCAACGGCTACTCGCTGGTGCGTAAAATTCTGGAAGTGAGCGGCGCAGACCCGCAGGCCACCGAGCTTGACGGCAAACCGCTCGCCGATCACCTGCTGGCGCCGACCCGCATCTATGTGAAGCCGGTGCTGGAACTGATTGAAAAAGTTGATGTTCACGCTATCGCCCACCTGACCGGCGGCGGTTTCTGGGAAAACATTCCGCGCGTGCTGCCGGACAACACCCAGGCCGTGATTGATGAAGCCTCGTGGCAGTGGCCTGCCGTCTTCAACTGGCTGCAACAGGCCGGCAACGTCAGCCGTCATGAAATGTACCGCACCTTCAACTGTGGCGTCGGCATGGTCATCGCCCTGCCTGCCGCTGAAGCCGACAACGCCGTGGAGCTGCTTAACAGCCTTGGCGAAACCGCGTGGAAAATCGGCGCTATCAAAGCATCGGATTCCCAGGAACGCGTGGTTATTGCGTAATGAAGCGCATCGTAGTGCTGATTTCCGGCAGCGGCAGTAACCTGCAGGCCATCATCGATGCCTGCGCGCAGAAGAAAATCAATGGCGTCATCAGCGCCGTCTTCAGCAATAAGGCCGACGCGTTCGGCCTTGAGCGCGCGCGCGAGGCGAATATTCCCGCCCATGCGTTAAGCGCGGGCGCGTTCGCCAGCCGCGACGCCTTTGACCGCGAGCTGATGCAGGAGATAGATGCTTACGCGCCGGATCTGGTCGTGCTGGCGGGCTATATGCGCATTCTTAGCCCGGCGTTCGTGGCGCACTATGAAGGACGGCTGCTGAATATCCACCCTTCCCTGCTGCCAAAATATCCGGGGCTGCATACGCACCGCCAGGCGCTGGCCAACGGCGACGACGAACACGGCACGTCGGTGCACTTTGTGACGGACGAGCTGGACGGCGGCCCGGTGATTTTGCAGGCTCGCGTTCCGGTATTCGCGGGCGACACGGAAGAAGACATTACCGCACGCGTTCAGGCGCAGGAGCATGCCATCTATCCGCTGGTCGTCAGCTGGTTTGTCGATGGCCGCCTCGCGATGCGCGAGGGTCGCGCCTGGCTGGACGGACAGCCGCTCCCGCCGCAGGGTTACGCTTCTGATGACTAAAGGGCCGCATGGCCCTTTATTTTTTTCTGTCCTGTGCCGCTAAAGCGTAAAACCAGGCCAGAATCTGTCCGGCAACCTCCCGGTTTTACAGGCTTTTTTACGACATTCTCGAAAGCTCGCGGATAACTGTCATACTTTTCTGGCACAGTTGGACAGAGCATGACAAAGCTCGCCATAATAACCCCGAGACGGATTTGCCACGTCCCGAGTTAATCAACCGGAGTGTGAGTAGTAATGGGTCAGGATAAGCTTTATATCGAAAAAGAACTGAGCTGGTTATCGTTCAACGAACGCGTCTTGCAGGAGGCGGCGGATAAAACCAATCCGCTGATCGAGCGCATGCGCTTTCTGGGCATCTACTCCAATAACCTTGATGAATTTTATAAGGTCCGGTTCGCCGAGCTTAAGCGGCGCATTATCATCAGCGAAGAACAGGGTTCGAACTCTCATTCGCGGCATCTGCTGGGCAAGATACAGTCGCGGGTGCTGAAGGCGGATCAGGAGTTCGACGGCCTGTACAACGATCTTCTGCTGGAGATGGCGCGCAACCAGATCTTCCTTATCAACGAGCGCCAGCTCTCTGAAAATCAGCAGGTGTGGCTGCGCCACTACTTTAAACATTACCTGCGCCAGCACGTCACCCCGACGCTGATAAATCGTGATACCGATCTGGTGCAGTTCCTGAAAGACGATTACACCTATCTGGCAGTCGAGATCATCCGCGGCGAATCGATTCGTTATGCGCTGCTGGAGATCCCGGCCGATAAAGTGCCGCGCTTCGTCAACCTGCCGCCGGAAACCCCGCGCCGCCGCAAGCCGATGATTCTGCTGGATAACATTCTGCGCTTCTGCCTTGATGATATTTTTAAAGGCTTTTTCGATTACGACGCGCTGAACGCCTACTCGATGAAGATGACGCGCGACGCGGAATACGACCTTGTGCACGAAATGGAATCGAGCCTGCTAGAGTTGATGTCCTCCAGCCTCAAACAGCGCCTTACCGCCGAGCCCGTGCGCTTTGTCTATCAGCGCGATATGCCGGATGCGATGGTCCAGATGCTGCGCGAAAAGCTCTCGATTTCGCGCTACGACTCCATCGTGCCGGGCGGTCGTTACCATAATTTCAAAGATTTCATCAGCTTTCCGAATGTTGGCAAAGCGAATTTAATCAACAAACCGCTGCCGCGCCTGCGCCATATCTGGTTTGATAAATTCCGCAACGGCTTTGACGCTATCCGTGAACGCGATGTGCTGCTCTACTACCCGTATCACACGTTCGAACATGTGCTGGAGTTGCTGCGTCAGGCGTCGTTCGACCCGAGCGTGCTGGCGATTAAAATTAACATCTACCGCGTGGCGAAAGACTCGCGCATCATCGATTCGATGATCCATGCCGCTCACAACGGCAAAAAAGTCACCGTAGTGGTGGAGTTACAGGCGCGCTTTGATGAAGAAGCGAACATCCACTGGGCGAAGCGCCTGACCGAAGCTGGCGTGCATGTGATTTTCTCCGCGCCCGGCCTTAAGATCCACGCCAAGCTGTTTCTTATCTCGCGCAAAGAAGGTGACGATGTGGTGCGCTACGCGCATATTGGCACCGGTAACTTTAACGAGAAAACCGCGCGGCTTTACACCGATTACTCGCTGCTGACTGCCGATGCGCGCATCACCAACGAAGTGCGCCGGGTGTTTAACTTTATCGAAAACCCTTACCGGCCGGTGAGCTTCGACTATCTGCTGGTGTCGCCGCAAAACTCGCGTCGTCTGATGTATGAGATGATCGACCAGGAGATCGCCAACGCACAGCAGGGGCTGCCGTCGGGGATCACGCTTAAGCTCAATAACCTCGTCGATAAAGGTCTGGTGGACCGGCTCTATGCGGCTTCCGGCTCCGGCGTGCAGGTCAATCTGCTGATCCGCGGCATGTGCTCGCTTATCCCGCAACTTGAGGGGATCAGTGAAAATATCCAGGTCATCAGCATCGTCGATCGCTATCTTGAACATGACAGGGTCTATATTTTCGAAAACGGCGGCGATAAACGGGTTTATCTGTCGTCTGCCGACTGGATGACGCGTAATATCGACTACCGCATTGAAGTTGCCGCGCCGTTGCTGGATCCGCGCCTTAAACAGCGCATTCTGGATATTATTGATATCCTGTTCAGTGATACGGTTAAGGCCCGTTATGTGGATAAAGAACTGAGCAATCGCTATGTGCCGCGTGGCAATCGCCGTAAAGTTCGCGCACAATTGGCGATTTACGATTACATCAAATCTCTTGAACAGCCTGAATAATCTATGCCGATAACTTCTGATGCTCCACGACCGGAGGAATTTGCTGCGGTCGATCTCGGCTCTAACAGCTTCCATATGGTGATAGCCCGTGTGGTGGATGGCGCCATGCAAATCATTGGCCGCCTGAAACAGCGCGTCCATCTGGCCGATGGGCTGGATGAAAATAATATGCTGAGTGAAGAGGCCATGGAGCGCGGCCTCGCTTGCCTCTCCCTGTTCGCCGAGCGCCTGCAGGGCTTTTCCGCAGCCAACGTTTGCATCGTTGGCACGCATACGCTGCGCCAGGCGTCTAACTCCACGGATTTCCTGCGTCGCGCGGAAAAGGTCATCCCCTACCCGATTGAAATTATCTCCGGCAATGAAGAAGCGCGCCTGATTTTTATGGGCGTGGAACACACTCAGCCGGAGCGCGGGCGCAAGCTGGTGATCGATATCGGCGGCGGCTCGACGGAACTTGTAATTGGCGAAGATTTCGAGCCGCAACTGGTGGAAAGCCGCCGTATGGGCTGCGTCAGCTTCGGGCAGCATTTCTTCCCGAATGGCGAAATCACGCCGGATAATTTCCGTCGCGCGCGTCTCGCCGCGGTGCAAAAGCTCGAAAGCCTCGCCTGGCAATATCGCCTGAAGGGCTGGACCGTGGCGCTTGGCGCCTCGGGCACGATCAAAGCCGCCCATGAAGTGCTGGTTGAGATGGGCGAAAAGGACGGCTTTATCACGCCGGATCGCCTGGATATGCTGCGCGACGAAGTGCTGAAATTCGGCCAGTTCTCCGCGCTGACCCTGCCGGGGCTGTCAGACGAGCGCAAAGCGGTGTTCGTGCCAGGGCTCGCGATTCTCTGCGGCGTCTTTGACGCGCTGGCTATTCGCGAGCTGCGGCTCTCCGACGGCGCGCTGCGCGAAGGCGTGCTGTATGAGATGGAAGGCCGTTTCCGTCATCAGGATATTCGCATTCGCACCGCGCAGAGCCTCGCCAATCAGTACCATATCGACAGAGAACAGGCGCACCGGGTGCTGGACACTACCATGCTGATGTATCAGCAGTGGGAACAGCAGAATGCGAAGCTCGCCAACCCGTCGCTGGCGGCGTTGCTGAAGTGGGCGGCGATGCTGCATGAGGTCGGGCTTGGCATCAACCACAGCGGCCTGCACCGCCACTCAGCGTATATTCTTCAGCACAGCGATCTACCGGGCTTTAACCAGGAACAGCAGATGATGATGGCCACGCTGGTGCGCTATCATCGCAAGGCGATTAAACTCGACGAGCTGCCGCGCTTTACGCTGTACAAGAAAAAACAGTTTCTGCCGCTTATCCAGCTGCTGCGCCTCGGCGTGCTGCTGAATAATCAGCGTCAGGCGACCACTACGCCGCCGACGCTGGTGCTGCATACCGACGAGAACCACTGGACGCTGCGCTTCCCGCACGACTGGTTCAGCCAGAATGCGCTGGTACTGCTGGATCTCGAACGCGAACAGCAGTACTGGGAAGGCGTCACGGGCTGGAAGCTGAATATCGAAGAAGAAGCGAGCCCGGAAGTGGCCGCCTGAAACGCAAAACGGTGAGCCAGGCTCACCGTTTTTCTTTACTCAACCGGCCTGTTGCGTCGTCGTGTCGGTTTTCTCAGCCACCAGCGATTCCAGCGGCTGCGGCTTGCCAATCACATACCCCTGCAGATAGTCGATGCCGAGCGAACAGGCGACGTTCTTGATCTCTTCGCTTTCGACATATTCCGCCACCACCTGCATATTTTTCATGCGCGCCAGACGGCACATCGATTCGACAATCTGATAATCCAGACTGCTGATGACGATATTGCGAATAAAGCTGCCGTCGATTTTGAGGATATCGGCGTTAATGCTTTTCAGGCGCGCATAGCTGGCGTAGCCGGTGCCGAAATCGTCAATGGCAATGCGACACCCCATGGCGCGCAGGCGCGAGAGGGTTATCTGGGTCTGCTCCACATTGGTAAACGACTGGCTTTCAGTGATTTCGAAAATCAGTTGCCAGGGCTCGACATGGTAACGCTCCAGCAGCCGCTGCACTTCGCCGGGAAACGGCACGCGGCAGACAGTGGCGGGTGTCAGGTTGATGGAGAACCGGCTGGCGGGCAGCGCGTCACGGGCGGCGTCCATAAATTTCAGCGTGCTTTCCAGCACCATCAGGTCGATACGCGACGACAGGCCAAATTCGTGCGCCACCGGCAGAAAAATTTCCGGCGCGATAAGCTCACCGTCCTCGCCGCGCATACGCAGCAGGATTTCGTAATAGCTGTCGCCGCGCATGCCTTCGATACGCTGCGCCATCAGCCGGAAGTGATGGTTATCCAACGCCTGCTGCAGACGGTTCAGCATATCCACTTTGAGCTTCACGCCTTTCTGAACATGGTTCGCGCCGCGACACTGCAAGCTTTCAGGCTGGTTAGTGGCGAGCGACAGATCCGCCATCGTGCTCATTTCGCCCAGCAGCAGATGCAGATGCGTGACCGGCGATCGCACAAAACTGTAGCTGATGCCGACCTGCGGCTGTAACGGCATGCCATCCCACATAAAGCGGAACTGGCGCACGCGTTTATCCAGCGCGTCGATGCGCTCCAGATAAGATTCTGTGTGAATGCGCAGCACTAAATCGTGCCCGGAGAGCTGATATGCCAGCTCGTCCGGCAGCAGACTCTGACGCAGCCACGCCGCCAGTTGCTGCTTATAAAGAATGCGCAACATCACGCCGTAGTTACGCCCGAGCAGCTCAAGCTCCGGAATACGCATAAAACAGAGCACCGACCACGGCGCTTTGCCAAGATCGCGATTCAGCGCCCGCAAATTCGGCATATGGCTGAGAGGGTCGATAAGCGCCAGGCGTCTGCCGCGCAAATGCATCGCCCGCTGGCGAGTGGCGGTGAGCGCCATAAAGACGATCACCAGCGAAAACACCCCATAGCTGGACGTGTTAATCACCATCTGGGTTTCGTAGCCAGGCACCGAGGGAAAATAGAGATAGTAGTAGTGGCACAGTAGCGCCAGTACTGGCGTCCAGGCCGTGGTAATAAAGAAATACCCGAAGCGCATCGCGCCCCACAGCATCACTGGCAGTAACAGCGAGAGCGTATAGGTGGTGCTGAACAGCGAGCTGCTGTCGCCCGTCGGCTGCATCAGGCAGCCGAGCAGAAACAGAATAATGGCCGTCCAGACCACCACCTCCGTTTTGCTGACCTTTTTATCGCGCTGCGCCCGCGCCTGGGAGAGAAAGCTTTTCAGATAGCGAGGATGACGCAGCACGCGAATAACGAGGTAAAAAAAAGGCGTGCCCGTCAGGCACCCGACCAGTACCGCCTGATAGCTGATAAGCGTCAGTACGGTAAACGGGTTATCGCCAGTGAGCGAGGTAGGCCGTTCATACAGGCCGAGAAAAGCGGCTATCTGATAAAAGAGAATAAAGACGGTGGCGTTGAAAAACACCAGCCAGAACATGCGCTGCGCGCCGCTTCGCGTGTGCCACCAGGAGACCGCATGATGACCGGGCGCGAAAATGCGGTAACCCGCCCAACTAAGCGCCGTCGCCACGAAAAAATTCACCAGCGTCACGCTTAAATCCAGCAGGCCCACGTTGCGGTGATAATAGACGAGGACGCCCAACACAATACCGGGCAGCGCGCTGCGCCCATACATCATCACTAAGGCGCTGAATAACGACAGCGGCAAGTAATAAAGCACGACGAGGCCGCCATCAATATGCGCATAGGTATTTCCGGCGCGGGCAAGGGGTAATAACAGCAGCGGTAAAACCAGCGGCAGCGCCCACCATTTGTCTTTATTTTTCTTGAGTGTTTCAACCAATAACATAGATGCTCGATACCAGGCCCCACATTCCCGGGCAAGAATTTCAGGCAGGCATCCGACCTGGCTGTTGAAGACCGCGGCAGACCTGGGCCGGACGCGGCGCGGTTAGCCAATTTTAGTCAGAGGAAACCGCTTTCAATTGATATACATCAAGTGACGCGGTCGTACCAGATGAGACCGCGCACTTAAGGAAAAAGACTTATATCGCTTTATTAATCAAATTGTTAAATCTATTAATAAAAAGTATGTTTTGCGGTTCTGTACGCAATTTTACATGATGAATAATTGACCTCTTCGCCTCGCTATGCCTTAATATTTACGTCGCCCGCAGATGACGGGTAAATTTAAAGGGTAAAGGCGTGTCACAGGCCACCAGCATACGAAGACGGCATCGATTCAACAGTCGAATGACCCGCATTGTACTGCTTATCAGTTTTCTTTTCTTCTTTGGTCGCTTTATCTACTCCGCCGTCGGCGCGTGGTATCACCACCAGGATAAAGTCCAGGCCCAGCAAATCAGCATGACTCTCGACTCCTCTTCGCAGCAACAGCCGCGCTAGTGTCTTAAAGCCCCCTTGCGATGCCATAAAAACGCCCGCAATCCACGAGTTACGGGCGTTTTTGTTAGATAACCGCCATTCACTGTCTGGTCTGTGCGCGCTGAAGGTATTCAATTGTGCCTGCCTGAACAGAGAACATGGCATTGCACTAACGGTTTCTGGCAATACCGCCCCAGAGAAAAACCGGGCCAGAAGATAAAAGAAAACCCTCTGTAAAACAGAGGGTTTGGCTATTTACTGGACAATAATCAGAGGATTACCGCTCTGCTTATTCCCACTCAATTATAAACAAACCAATTAATTTTTTATAAAACATACAGTTAAAAAATGACGAAATCGAAAAGCCATGGGAAGTACCATGTAGCGTAAAAATGTTAAAGGAGTTGGATTATCTTTATCATCCAAAATGGCCAACTCATCCGTGTTACTATAATGAACAACCTCTACCAGCAACTCCATCGCATAAGACGAATCAGCCTGGAAAAGCTCTGCCATCGCCTCATAATCACCACGGTCTTTCAACAATCGAACCCTAGTTCGAAGATACCCTCCAGCCGCAAGAAAGAACAGCCTACTCAGGCCACTACAAATCCGTCCGCTTCTGGCCGGTACTGCTTGTTACAACTGACAGAAATCGGCCAGAAGTAGCTATTCGCCCAGCTTCTATAAGCATCATGGTCAGCGAGTATGATCGTTAGGTCTACTTTTAATGGCAACTCTCATTACTTTGAAATCTTTTCTAAAAGAATATAATCTGTCAGTTGGGAAACACTATCAGATTTGTTCCAAATACCTATAAAAATCAAGAGAAGCTAAGGATCAACTGCAATGTCGCTAATGAGGATTAACCATGTACGAAATGAGATTACAAAACTTGAAGCAGTTATTAGTAATCTAACAAAAAACTACCACGTCAACTTTAAGGAATACGATTCACAGCTTCAAGGTGTTGAAGGATTTTTTAATGAAAAAATGAAAGAGGCACAAAACTCTCAAAACTGGGACACATTATATGATATCAACACAAAAAAAAGCATATATACCCAGCCTCTCAAGCACCTAGAATCACTAGCAAAATTCCAAAACGAATTGATGCTGGTAAAACATACTGCACTGATTGAAAATATGATAGTTAAGATTTTTTGGTGCTTGACCTGCCTGTTAAAAAAAGAAGAGTACAAAAATAAATATTTCATTGAGATTAATAATTTCTCTGATAGCTTTGAAGCAGCCAGTAAGATTTCAGAATTAACAGACGGAACGATAAATCTAAAAAAAACAAAATTCTGGTACTTGTATGAAACACTAAAAACAATAAGAAACAGTATTGCCCATGGAGATCCACTTTTTGAGATGAGCTACAGAAGAGCCATGAAATTCAACGCTGAAATAGACATTATTTATCTTTCGTCCGAGAAGAACAGATGCGAGCATACTAAAGATATATACCCAAGCTTATTACACCCGACTAAAGAAAAAAAATCAATTTGGTTTTGCTGCCTAAAAAGTGACCTAAGCGGTTTAAATAAACTAAACAGTAGATGCTTGATTTTTGTAGAGGAAGTGAGAAATATCTATCTGGAATATGGGGCCCAAAATGGATTTTCAACACATCAACTTTATGGTTGCCGACCATAGATTTTTATTTTACCGAATTTAAAATGGATGGAACTAATATTAGTATACTAATAAAGGAGGCTAGTTCAGGATGGAAAATAACCATCCTGAACTATTGTTACGCTATATTTCGAGCTTAGGTAGATTATTAATAATTTTTTGCGTTTCAAGACTGACAGTTATGATCCGCAAGAACAGCTCTAACGGGTATCGAGGGTTGTCCATTGTTTCAATTGCCCAATCATTAGCATCATTAACAATCCCGCTGTCCTTGTGTTTCGAAACGCTTTGGCGCTCCATAACCCACTCAAGAGCAGGTTTACCATTCACAATGTAGTCATAGGCTTCAACGGGAATGTTTTTTATGCGAATCTTATTATTATAGATAACAGTGCTTTTTTCATCCTTTTTTGCAAATTTCATTTTTTCAACATAAAAATCATCTTTACCTAATTGAGAGTAAAGTAAAGAACCAGTATCAATAGTCGCCTTATATGGCTCAACTGTTTCGTAATTTAAATGTAGTTTAGCCAAGTCACGTCCTGCTTTAGATAAAATCCAAAAATCTTTAGCTGTCTTTACACATGGAATCCGCGGTAATTCCTTGCTCAGATTGGCTGCATATCTAGACCTGTAATCGTCAGAGTGAAGCAATCCGTATATATAATAGAAAATATCTTCCTTACCGATATTACTTACTGAATAGAATGAGTTAAATTTATCCAAACTTAGATCGCTGATGGCATCCTTCCGGACCATTTTACCTTCTGAAAGCTCATAGATATACAATGGAAAACACTGGACATCACCTAATAAGTGGAAGTCAGGAATAACATTGGTTATTAGCAAACAAAAACCTTTTTTTGGATTTACATTTACTGAGATTACCGTGTTTTCAGCATTTGGAAATGGAAATATTTGTGGCATTTGATAAACCATTTCATTCAATCGTCTATTGAAATACATCCAAGACTTAATAAATGGTCTATACATACATTTATATACTGATGATGTTTCAAATTCTAATTTTTTTTCTTTTTTAAGGTCATTTTTCAGCGCTCGACTCCAACTGATTTTGGTTGGATTATTGTCAACCAAGTCTCCGACATTACTTACATTATTTACCCCCCCTCTCTCCGACAGCTTAGCTAATTCAATATTGTAAAAATGGATCATGCCTGAAATATTATTTTCCAGCTTAATCTTGGAGTATTGATAAACCCAAGCATCTCTTGCTGTAACAACTCCATTCGAATAATTATAAAAAACACTTAATTCTTCTTTGTCTTTTTTATTACCTATCGCCATAAAATCATTAAAACTATTGTCGCGCTGATTCAGCCAGTCGTTATGATCATCCGGTGTAATTGACCGCCAGCCATGTATTTTTTCAATACCATCGATACTTGCGAACTCAGAAATCTTCTGCAGTTTTTCCTCACGATTCAGGTAGTCACCAATATCATGAAAATAAATCTGACCATATTTTTCCGAAGCTGGGTTCTTCACCAAAATAGCAATTACAATAGGAGCACGACTTCCACTACCAAAAATTTTACCACCCTCCTGTCGTGATTTTTCTCCAGTGGTTCTCTGATCTCCCCTTAAATGGAAAAAATACAGACTGCTGAACTCGTCGACCAAACACTTACGCATCCCGTCTGCGGAGTTAGAATCTATATAAGCCCCATTTGTCACAAAACCGATAACACCGTGCTCTCCGATACGGTCACTTGCCCAGCGAATAGCACGAATATAAGAGTCATATAAGTTTTTTTGCAGTATTGCGGCCGAATGCGCTGCATATGTATCGGATATCCTTCTATCTAAATAAGGGTAACTAATATTCTGATTATTATCATTCTCCGATTTCTGCCCTGCTGAATAAGGTGGATTCCCGATGATAACTCGAATATCTAAAGCCTTTTGCCGCTTACGGCGCTCACTGTTATCAACCAGCACCTCACTGACCAGATCATCCTTTTCATACATTTCAAATGTATCAGTAAGGCAAATGCCTTCAAACGGCGTGTAATCCGCTTCTTCCGTAATGCCGTGATACACCGCTTCAATATTAATCGCAGCAATATAATAGGCTAACAGAACAATTTCGTTGGCATGGATTTCATTTTTAAACTTGTAAGCTAGTTTATCTGAAGGAATAAGACCACTTTGCAGAAGGCGGGTAATGAACGTACCGGTTCCGGTGAACGGATCAAGAATATGGACACCTTTGTCTGACAGTGTTTGACCGAACTCCTTTTTCAGCACGTCATTTACACTATGAATAATAAAATCGACCACCTCGACAGGAGTATAGACAATCCCCAGACGCTCTGTCATTCGCGGGAATGCGTTCCTGAAAAACTTATCGTACAACTGCACGATAATTTGCTGTTTACCTTCTGCTGTTGTGATGCCGTCGGCACGCATTTTGACAGATTCATAGAAGCTGTTCAGTGTACTGGCTTCTTTTTCGAGATGATGCTCCTGTAACGTATTCAAAACGTTTTGCATCGCCATACTCATCGGGTTATGGTCTGTAAAATTATAATCCGCAAACAGCGCGTCAAAGACAGGCTTAGTAATGAGATGCTGTGCCAGCATTTCAATTATTTCATGGTCAGAAATACTGTTATTCAGATCATCACGCAGTTCATCTGCAAATGCCCTGAATGCCGTTATTTCAGCCGTATTGGCAGGATTTTCCAAAATACCGTGAATACGGTCGATATGAGTACGAGCAATTTTGGCAATATCGTTCGCCCAGTCTTCCCAGTGATGCCGGTTACCGCATTTTTTAACGATTTTCGCGTACAGAGCACGCTCAATTTCACCGACAGAAAACTCAATATCAAATTGTTCAGGAGTGGGACTCACGGCAGAACCAATACCACTGCTTTTACGTGCCTTTCCTGCTAACTCGGATTTTTTTGTCTGCCGTTTGGTTCTCTTCACCACTTTATCGGCAACCGCGATAACTTCCATTCTTCCGGTGTCTTTCCCGTTAAACTCTAGCTTGTTAATCATGGCATCAAAGCGGTCATCATGCGCCCTGAGAGCATTAAGAACTTGCCAGACAACTCGGTATGCCTGATTATTGTTCAAGGCATTTTCTGGCTCTTCACCGGCGGGGATCACAACAGGAAGAATGACGTAGCCCAGCTCTTTACCTTCGGCACGACGCATGACACGCCCTACAGACTGCACCACATCTACCTGAGAACTTCTCGGCGTTAAAAACAACACCGCATCAAGTGAAGGCACATCCACACCTTCCGATAGGCAACGCACGTTGGACAATATCCGGCAAACATTATCCTCAGTTTCAGCTTTCAGCCATTCGATTTTTGATTTTTTCTCTGTGGCATTCATGCTGCCGTCAACATGCTTAACCTGACACTGAAGCATTAACGACGGATCAATTTCCTTATCAGGTGAAGTTTCCCTGATGTGTTCAATTTCAGATTTCTGATATTCGGCTACTACCGCCCCGAACATATCCGTGATAAGTTTGGAGCTGACTTTGTGTGTCTTTCCGCGAAAGTCTTTTTCTATAACCTGACAAAACGCAACCGCCCGTTTCATCGCATCAGAATGCACACCGTCCGTACCCGCTAATCCCTGCTTTGCCAGTGCTTTCCAGCAACCGACAATTTTTGCTGCATCGTCCACTTTGAGTTGATTGTTTTCATCCCTAAGAAGAGACTGAATACGGCGGCTGATATGGCTTTCTTCAACAGCAAGTACAATGACTTTGTAGTCACACAAAATACCAAGCTGCACGGCTTTTGAGAACGTAATGACATACAAGTCCTCACCGTAGAGGTTCTTGTCGTCCATCGAACATAAGGTGACCCCTTCAGTCTCTTTCGCGTCCTCCCCAAAAATACGTGGGGTTGCCGTCATATACAGCCTTTTTTTACCGGCTACATAGGCATTATCGTGAATACGGACAAAGGCAGATTCATCATCACCGTCAAAGGTTGCACCTGTTGTACGGTGGGCTTCATCACAAATGATGAAATCAAACTCAGGGAAGCCTAGTTTTTGCGCCTGATGGATGACCTCAACAGAGTGATAGGTTGAGAACACCACATTCATGTAAGGCGGTTTTTCGCTGCCGAAAATATCCGGCTGATTAAAGGCTTTTACAAGGCTGTTCGCATTCGTAGTTGCCGGATATTTCAGGTCACTGATGCCGACGACAACATTGTCATCATGGTTTTTCTTACCGACATCACTATCAGAGCAGACCGCAAAACAGCGCAGATCAATGAGCGTATCCTGTGTCCATTCATCTAGGGTCTGACTCAGCAATGCCAGACTCGGCACAAGGAACAGGACAGTTTTACCCCGTCCGGCGACGGCTTCAGCGATACGTAGAGAAGTGAACGTTTTTCCTGTGCCGCAGGCCATGATAAGTTTTCCGCGATCGGCGGTAGTAAGCCCTCTTTTAACAGCTTCCAGCGCGGGTGTCTGGTGAGGACGGAGCTGTTTTTTCGCTTTCATCACCGGTTGGTATGCCGGATCAAAATCAAACTGTGACCAGTCTAGAGCGCTTTGTTCAAGGTCAGTCAGGCTTAATGCGGTAACAGGAACAGCCTTGTCCCGCAGCATATCTTTCGCTTCTTCCGTCCAGTTGTCCGTAGAAGCAACGATATAACGGAGCGTAAAGTACGTTTTATCAGAAGCAGCCAGAAAGCTATCAATGTCTTTTTTAGCGATTTTAGTTTGGTTATAATTTTTACACTGAATGGCATGAAATTCACCGGTTTTAGTTACTGCCACCAAATCAATACCGGCATCTTTCTTCGTCTTAATGCCCACAGCATCACCGTACTGGGCAATCCATCCTGCATAACTCAGCACTTCACTGTACAGCTCGGCATATTTAGGTTCGTGAAGGAAATACTGAACACAAAGGTTTTCAAAGGAGGTACCTTTGTCACGCTGTATCGGTGAGGCGTGTTCAATTTTCGTGAGTAATTCAGATAACGCATTCATTATTCATATCCTTGTCATGCTTTATTTAACTGGTTTGATCAGGTAAAGACAGTCATTTTTTATTGGGGTACAATCCGCCGATGACTTGCACACATGGCTTACCATCACAAGTACTGTAATTAGAGAAGCGAAGCATACCGAGCAGATTTAGACGTTGGTGTCTAAGGGGAAGGAGAAAAAAACAAGCCGTACCAAGAGGTTGCTCATGTTACGACGACACTGCTCAGAGCCCCGTTTCAGCAGTTCGACGTACAGAAGATTTAAATCTCTAGTAACACGGGTATCGAAAGCGTTCTCGCTTATCTGACGAACAGCGGTAACACCTACCAGCGTAAGAAAGAAGCCGAAGCGAACTGAAAACTTTTTAAATACGCAAGCGACATTCTGACCGCTGGTAAGGTATTCAGCTGCGAAGTCTTTGCAGTAAGTGGCGAGGATGTATCTTGCCTTACCCTCGTCTGTTACCGGGTTGGACTTGAGTACAGCCAGCATTTGCGTCACCTCGCCTTGGCCCGCTTCACAAGCCAAAATGTAGATATTGATGGTCGAAGAACACCAACCAGTTTGAATCTGTTTGATGCCTCGCAAAGCATGCATTTGATAGTAGTTATCTCGTTGCCAAAAGCTTCAAGAAAAACATAATAAAAATTAGCAAGATCAAACGGTTGATCAACGATCTCTGTGATGTCTTGTTCAATTTCTACGCCGTTCATTTGCGTAAAGCTCTCCATAAGCGTGCAGCCGCCTTGCTGCTATGCTTCTGCAGTGAAGTCATGTTTTGCCCTGCGTTATCTTGGAAATTTTTGGGAGCAAGTTTAACAGATTAGACCCAGGCGCTATAGCAGATTCAGGCTCCTACTCAGCGTTTCACAAAGCACTGTTGTCTATTCATGGCGAGAATTGTAACTTCGAGAAAAGACTTCGAAAAGATTTTCTAACTTTCATGACACTTGAGGGGCGGCTGTATCATGACATATGAGGTAGTAGTAGATTGATAATTTCCTTCGTTGTTACTGAAAATCTTGCAACGCCACAAGATTGCTCCAGAAATTATCGTCTGTATCAAATATGACAGCAAGAATACGAGCCTCATCATCCGTAAGACGACGCAAACCGCATATGATATCCCCAACATCCTGCAGAGAAACCCTCATAGCTTCCGCCAGTTCATCATTAGACATGTTCAGCGGTTTCAAAAATTCTTCTGTCAGAATTTCTCCCACTGTCACAGGCCCGGCGGTATCTGCTTTTGTGTAGTATGCAAGAATCTCTGAACGCCCCTGCTCATACGTAAGCTCACCTGAAATAATACGTGCCTTAATGGACTCGTACAGTGGCGTACCACTGGGGTCCATTCCTTCAAGTCTCAGGGAAGCCTCTGCTCTGCGGAAGCCCTCATTGCGTAACCGTGTATAGGGAGTCCTGGACATGTTTTTCCTTTGAATTGCAGGAGTAAAGTTCGCACAGTGAAAGCGTCAGCTCACGCTACCTCGTTAACTGACGCACGTGATTCAAGATTTATTATTACCCGATAAGCTATCACCGGCAAAATCATCATGTTCGCGGTTATCCCGACGAGTAGCTGTTTGTTTACGTATCTGAGTCGCCAACTCCCCTCCAATAGTTTGTTGGGCACGAGAAGAACTGCTACTTCGCTTCATTCTCTGGTACTCAGCAGCTCCGTTAGCCATGCTGCTTCCCATATGGCTTGCCATGCGGCCAGCACGCGAGAATGAAGCAAACCCCTGACTTCCTCCGCTGGCGCTACCTGAACTGCTCCCTGCAGACGAACCACTGTAACCGCCTGAGGTTTGGCCTCCAGAAGTATCTACAGAACCGGTATCTTCCCCGCCGCCAAATCCTCCACCGGAACCGCCTCCGCCGCCTGAACCAGATTCTTCGGCCATGGCAGCTTGCGCAGACTCGAATGCTGCCTTTAATGCTGAGGCTCCGCCGCTGACTTGAGCTGATGCCCCCATTGCCATTGCTCCAGCACCGCTGATGGCAGTAGCGGCTGCGCCGGTAATCATACCCGCCCCAAATCCACCAATCCCTTGTAAAGAAGCCCCTCCTACAACACCTGATAACAACAGTGGTAGCTTATTAGTTAATACTAACAGGATAATTGACGCCAGAAGCAAAACTATAAGACTATTAAGATCAGGAACATCATCTTTAATAAGAGAAAAATATTGATCTATAAATGATTGTCCAATCCCAATAATTAATGTCATCGTGAATAATTGAATGCCAATCGATAAAACAGTTCGTAAGTAATTAATTGCTATATCAGAGGTCCATTTCGAACCACCAAACCCAAGCAATATAACTCCTGCATAACATAACACCCATGCAGAAACCAACATGATTAGCATATTTATCGCTATAAGGGACATCACTACCAAAACGATTATCGCGACTGTTATCATAATGGTGGATATCATTGGCGACCAAATTGATGCGGCTGAACTGACCTTTGTTAATATCGCAAACGCCATATCAACTATGCCTGAGGGAGAAATACCAGTACTTATTCCTAAAGCGTTTGCTGCAAGTTGTCTCATTGAATTAATTATGGATTGCGATATGGATGGACCGTTGATTAAAAGATAATAAAAAAAACCAATGACCGCAAAAAAGCGAACTATTTCAGCAAGTACGCCTGTCAACCCTTCCCCTTGCATCGCCATCATACCAAATGTCCAAACCATACTTATTAATACCAGCCCCCAGAAGAGCCAATTTGCATAGTCAGCAATTACTGCTGTCCATGTACTGGCTACTTGTTGAAACTTATCTAATAAAGTATCAAGTAGCCCGCTACTATCTAATTGACCAGCATAGGCATTTATAGAAAAGAAAAGTATGATACCTAAAAAGGTGAGTTTACTTACTATTTTCATGATTACCATTCTCGTTTAGGGCTTGGTTTATTATTACTCCGTAGAGCACATTTATCGTATTTATGTTCATCAAATTTATTATCTGGCATCGATAAACAATCTTTATCATTTTTATCGCAAGAACATATGGCCAATAAACTGATCAGAATAAATACAATCAAAAGATTATCTTTCATTCTGCGTTTCCTCACCAAATTCGCTTCGGGCTTGGTGTATTCTCTCCAGCTAACGCTTTTTCATCAGCGGCTATCTGTTGTGATTCTTTATCTGCCTGAGCCTGTGCCAGTGTTGCTGCAGCGTTTTGCTGGGCTACCAGAAGTGAGCGGATTTGCAGTAACTGATTTGTCTGTGCACTGGCAAGCTGGTTTGCCGCCTGAATAGCTTCCATTTGCCCTTGTGCGCCGCTTGCCTGAGTTTGTAATTCGGCAAGATTATCAGCATCGCTCTGCAGGGTGTTCTGCTGCTCGTCAATTACCTTAAATACTGCGTCATTGGCCTTTTTACGCGCCCCTGAGCTATTCTGTTCAGCTTCACGCAGTGCACTAATTTCAGACGCGGTACATTCAACATTGCTGTTAAAGCAAGGCGATGTCCTGTAGTAGTTAACATCCTGATAGCGTTTCAGGTACGCATCGAGACTCCCGGCCTGATTCTTGTAGTAATTAAGGGTATCCTGCACCTGCAACAATTTATTAATTGTTGAATTTGCCTGGTCCCAGATATAGGCCGCAGGAGCTACGGTGTTCTGCAGCATGTTTTCATACTGCTGCAGCTGCGTCTGGTACTGCTGGATTTGTTTAGTCACAGCCTGAACGTTGTTAACTGCACTGATTGTGGTCTGAACCACATTAGTGCCATCAATAACGGGAATTCCGGCCTTCACCGGTAATGCCATGACGGACGCCACGAAAGGAACTATTAAAGCTTTTTTAGCGGCTAAAATCCCTCTTTGTGATGAAACCACTCGGAACTTTAAATTCATTTGCTCACCTCTTTTTCAACAGATTAGTAATATTTAACACTCTGTCTGTTAACAGACGCAGGTATATAGGAAACCACACATTATTTATCCAAGATTTTATCCATAATGTTCCTTAGTTCTTGCCGAGTTGATTCTATTTTCACAAGCAAGGTTCTTATCAGTGTGGGTGAAAAATCAACGGTTCGAGGATCATTTGCGAGCCATAATTTAAGTAATCCGCCAAGTCTTCCAAGATCAGCATTTACTCGGCTAAGTTCATTAACCTGTTTTATATCTACGATAGAATCAACCTGATAACCCATTGCAACTCTACGAACAAAACAGGCAACACTTAATCCAGATGCTTCTGCATTTTCTTGGATGAGAATTTTTTCTTCAGGTAAACAATAAACTTTTATTGGCGTACTATTTTTTCTAGTCTGAGTAACTTTCATATAGCTCTCCATACAGGCGGTAGCCTGGCAGCCTCGCAGAGCAGGACGCCCTTGAGCCGCGATGCGGCGAATAGGGAGTGGTAAAGTTGGAACACCGTAGCGGTGGGCCTACTTTACATGTCCTGCCCTGCAGTTGCCGTTGTATATCTGTGCACGACAATGTGTATTTCAGTGTACAGGATGTGTTTTCTTAGCGTATTAATATAGGATTACTCGAGTAAATTTCTGCAGCAAATGTGTTTTTTGCAAGGAAACTATATTTCTCCCTTTTGAAAAATGACCTTTAGCAGTTATAAATAGGCGTCCACCAACTGTATTTATGTTTCGATATATTGTAAGAAGTCTTTTATTTTCTCATGCACTTTTTTACTTACCTTGTCAGAGCATGTGCATTGCAGATTTTAGCGGCTAAAATCTGCCTCCCTATGCCTAAAGCTAGGGGCGTACCTCATATGTCATAAAATCTACCTCAAGTTTCAATATACCAAACGTGTAAGTAATCTCTTCTTCTGGCGTACAACCATCGGCCTTTGGCCGATTCTAGATTTGAAAGCGCCTGCTCAGGCAGGTGATTTCAAAGACTGTAGATCCTGAACGATCCTGTAAATACTGCTGAATAGTAAAAAATCGGGCCGCTGTAGCACGCTACCGGGCCGCTATAACACGCTACCGGGCCGCTATAACACGCTATCGGGCCGTTGTGACACGTTTTATCCTAGAACCGTTCAAATCAATTCCAATTTCCAGCAATTGCACGGAATCTTCTTTCAATCTCCGACGATAGTTACGTAAAGTCATATTACTCGTTCCTTCACCGCACACTGCTAATATCAACGTATCCATATACCACCCTCCTAAAGGATTATTCCTATGGGTTAAGACATGACGAGCGACTGCCTGGCTAATACCATGTTGTAGCCGAGCTATGGGGCCAGGATGATAATAAAATGGCAAATCTTTTTTGAGTAACATCGCTAATGCAACACCCAGACGGACACGCCATAAACGGCGTTCTCCCCCAGTCAAAGGATCTGGACGCGTCATAGGTGATGGCACTACATGATCGATCAGTCCCCCTATTATACAGTCGCCGCTTTTCTCCAGCTCTGGCGTTATAATTTCAACTGTTGCGACGCGCAGATCTAAAAGCAATTTCTGTATACGACCATAACTGTATTGTGCATCGGATAGCGTTCGGCGTACTTTCGCTGGATCTACTAATAATTCGATTCCACCATCAGAAATTTCACGACGTTGCTCGGCAACATATAATATTGTCTCTACGATATCGGCATGACGCTGTCCGAGCCGTCCGGTAACACGACAACGTCCGAAACTTGTCTCCATCCATTGTCCCTTCACCTCCTTAGGACGCTGGCTTGGCTGGTACAGAATTACTCGGGCTTGCCAAGCTGTACTTGTGGGTGCCACTTTATTACCAGTTGTCATTGTCAGCGCCACTCCAGGTAGATGTTCTTTCTTTAGTAAGCTTTTTATTATTCTTCGAGCTGAGCGCCGTTATTTTTAATACTCCTCCCTCATGTCTCTGTAACCAACGATCTGGCGCACATTCTCCATAATTTGCTTTATTTATTCCAAATCTAACAAATTGACTTCGAACATCATCAGAAATACCATACGTCTTCGCTTCTAAGGCGGTCATGCCCGCCAGATAAGATTGCCACCGTATATTATCAACCAGGACGCTACTACCCCTGCTTGCCTGCTGTATATTACCAACTCCCATCGTGGCAGAGCCTTTGTTTGAATGGTGTAGAAATATAATCGAACACCCAGTATCAGCAGCAATACCTTCTAGCTTTCCAATGACTTTGGACATTGCTCCGCTATTATTTTCATCTTCCTGGTGGAAACGGCGAAGAGTATCCAAAATTATTAACCTTCTACTTTTTGAAATCTCATTAATCAAGTTGCTCCAACCTGGCGAGAAAATATTTGGACACTTCCCTACTAAAGGTTCGACAAGTAGCTTATCAGCTACAATCTGCTGCTGACGTGCTGTTAGATATTTTCCCAAAGCATATAGACGATGGTGAACGATGGTTTCAGAGTCCTCCACAGGTAAATATGCCACCAACCCAGTCGGATATTCACCAAAGTTTAAAAGATCTACACCACAAGTAATCTGCACAGCCAATTGTAATGCCAGCATTGACTTTCCAACGCCTCCCGGAGAAACAATCGCTCCGATAGTACCAATAGCCAAATTAGGCAAGACGTAATCAATTGGTTGCGGCTTAGCTTCAAATGCTTCCATTATGTTCAATGACATTGCTGTTACCTACCTAAAACAATACCGGGTCTGGCCGCTTTAAACATTGCTGATTTACGATCCGCAATCCACTGTTCTACTTCGGATAACTGCCATGCAACATTTCGGCTAGTAAGTGCTATACGGCGAGGAAACTCGCCTCGCTGTTCAAGGTTATAAATAGTGCGGGCTGACAATGGGATCATTTCCAGAAGTGTTTTTCTGTTAATGAGCGTGCTATGTGCCTTTGTTTGCATTTGCCTTCCTCCTGTTTCCAATCAGGCCTATACAATGCCAAGCATTACCACTTGCTAAAACCTATTCATTGGCTAAAATGGTTGACATGAAAATTACTATCTGGGAAGGCTGTGACCTCACGGTTGCAGCTGCAATTAAATTATTTGTAGAGCGTAGTTCTCCGTACTCCATATTTTCACGGAGGTATCCAATACTGCGTCTCATACAGGAAGTTATTGATCCAGCAGTAGCTGCTTATGTAAATTCCCTGCCACCAAGTCATAAAAACTACATTTCTGGAGCAAATTTAGAATTTAGTGAACTACTTAAAAAAGCGGGTTTAAAAGTCGTAGCACAGGCACAAAGACTTCTTTTACGTAATTTCGTCATAACTTTAGATCGTCAAACCTCTCTTGATAAATGCTTTATTGCTACGATTGAATCACTTATTGAGTTAGTCAGTGAATGTGCTTCCAAGCGCCCAAAAAAGTCTTCACCTGCAAAAGGGGTAACTATAAATTCACAGCGTAAGCTCGGTTTTTGCGAGTTCTGCGGTAACCACACTGAATTTTCTGGCTTGCTCAGTGAGATCAATGAATATTATGCTAGCGATAATGAATTCCCTGATCATGGGAAACTTGTTCTTAGTGATCGATATTGTTCTGACCATCGGCCCAGACTGACCAATGGTCTATGGAATCCAAAGTATAGGCAAGGGAAGCGTTCTTTCGAACAGTTTAATACAGAACTAATAAGACTGAGGCGGCAATGCGCGAAACCAAGAACAGCTAACGCGAACTCAGGGGATAAATTAATTGATGCCTATTTTTATGAGTGGATGCTGCGTCAAAAAATAACCCCCGCAGATTTAGGTGAACTTAGAAATATTGCGAGAAGAATGGTTGACTCTAAAATCTCTGACGCTAAGAAAAAAATAATTCTATTAATATATCAGGGATTTAATCAATCAGAGGTTTCACAGATTTTAACAAAAAAATACCACTACCCTATAACTCGTCAAGCTGTGTCTAAAGCGTTAGCATCAGTAAGAAAAGAATTTTATATTAATAATAACTTCTAGCAGAATTGAACAAACCAACCGAAAAATTTAATCACATATATACGATTATCATTTTGTGAGTATTACTCTTTGGAGGCCCCCCAAAAAACCAGATAATTCATTCTGAATATATGGCAACAAAGGATAGTTTAAACCATGGTCTGTTCACTGTTAAACTTCTCCAGATAGACTTCCATTTCGCGAGTCCACCTAGGGGTAGGTACCGAGGTGACCATTAGCCACGGAAACCACCATACAAGCATGAAGAGTAACATAAGCGGTGCGATCATTTCGGCCGAAGAATGAGAAGCTATATACATAATGAATAATATTAATAGAACTGTGTTTGCAATCTGACCTGCCTGAAAAAGACGCCAGCGAAAACTATGCCATTTACTGTTGAACACAATCCGTCCATCCCGTTCTTCGAGCCAGTTACGCCACGGCTTGAGGTAACCAGCCCGCAACCCATAACGATCACACATTATTACAGCCAAATCCTGCAGCCGATAATTATACAAGCCTGTGAGCCGATAAAGGCTGCGCTGACGAAGCTCACGCTTTGCCAGACGGACCGCATTTTTATTCAAATATGGCTGTGTCAGCATTTGCTCTAGCCGGCGCTTCCTAAGATTGAGTAATCCACGAAATACACTTCCAGATTCAGCATTAATTACTCTGTGACGAACTACACCGAGTGCAATATAGATACACAGCAATAGCCAGCCGGTCTTAGGGTATTGATTCATCCATTGTATAATTACAGACAACTCAGGCACTCTTATTTTTCCTTTTTATGCAATCCAGATAAAACCAGTAAAGATTCAGTAAATTTTAGCGGCTAAAATTGCTCTCCTAGCGTAGATAAAAGAAGCATACCCACTTAACTTACTGATTTTTAACTACTTAATAGTCCATTCATCAATCATATTCGCCCAATCTTGTAGCATCTCAGCCCTCTGCTCACGATATTCAGCCTTGTTATAAACAGCTCGTACCCCTTTTTGTTCATGGGCAAGGCTCTTCTCAATCCAGTCAGTATTGTACCCGGCCTCATGTAGCAAGGTGCTGGCTGTACGCCGTAAGTCATGGGGACCAAACTTAGGCAACAACTCCCCTTCTTTCTGAGCCAGGCGATACGTCAGTGTCAAAACCCGGTTTAAAGTAGCGCTACTCATTGGCGCATCGGAATCGTACCGCGAAGGAAGGATAAAATCAGAGCTACCGGCAAAGGTTTTGAGAGCAATCATAATATCCATTGCCTGTCTGGAAAGAAAAACCAAATGTGGATTACGTCGTTTCATCCTCTCCTTTGGTATCGTCCATAATGCCTCACTAAAATTGATCTCGTTCCAGGTTGCGTTAGTAAGCTCACTTTTACGTACCATAGTTAACAGCAAAAGTTTAACTGCTGCTCTGATTGATGGCGTCGTTCCTACCCGTTCCATGTACCGATACATCAGACCAATTTCAACTGGCGTCAATGCCCTGTCACGCGGCTCAAATTTCGCTATGCTTGCAGGCCGTACCAGATCAGCGGGATTCTCAACCTTCTGACCGCGCTCAATAGCCCAGCGATAGACTTGCAATACAATCTCTCTGGCGTGTACAGCTGTCGCCGGTGCCCCTCTCTCGACAATGTTATCGGTTAATGCGCGTAAGTCTTCATGTGTAATCTCACTAAGTTTCTGCTGGGCAAATTTTGACTTCAACTCCCTTTGATATACCGAACGCCGCATATCACGCGTCGATTCAGCCATTAGATAGCCGCGTAACCATTTCTCAGCCCATGCGCCAAAAGTCTCCGCATCTTTGATACGCGCTTTATCTCTAGCTTTTTCCCTCGCTGGCGATCTTCCACCGGCAACCATTTTTTTAGCTTCATTGAGCCGTTCACGCGCTTCTGCAAGCGTGATCCCTCCCACACCATAGCGGCCAAAAGTAACGGTCTCCTGTCTTCCGTTTATTGAGTAGTTATAACGAAATGAAATAGTTCCAGCCGGAGTGACCGCAACATACAGACCATCACGGTCATTAACTTTATAGAGTTTCTCCTTCGGCTTAAGGTGACGCAGCCTAGTGTCAGTCAACATGGTTTATTGTTTTCCTTTATCAAAAAATACCATGTTGTAAAAAATTCAGAAACGTCATTTAACTATCTGTTTTTAATCGATTTATAAAAAACAAATACCATAACTCAACCGAAATTTATCACATGGTACTTTTTCAAACCTGAATTCAAAACAAGAGAGTACCATCAAAAATTCCATTGAAAAAACCGTGCTTCCCGTTGCTAACAGGTGCCAGAAAGTGCCAGACATAAAAACAAAAAAGCCCGCAGTTACGCGGGCTTAGAGGTACTTTACTGCTTTTACGTGCAGGCTGTTGCCAGACGCGAAATCATTCCCACTCAATCGTTGCAGGCGGCTTACCGCTGATGTCATACACCACGCGGGAAATGCCGTTCACTTCGTTGATGATGCGGTTAGAGACGCGTCCCAGAAAATCGTACGGCAGATGCGCCCAGTGGGCGGTCATGAAGTCGATAGTTTCTACGGCGCGCAGAGAGACGACCCAGTCATATTTACGGCCATCGCCCATCACGCCGACGGAGCGCACCGGCAGGAACACGGCGAACGCCTGGCTTACTTTGTCGTAGAGATCGGCGCGACGCAGTTCTTCGATAAAGATAGCGTCAGCGCGACGCAGCAGGTCGCAATACTCTTTCTTCACTTCGCCCAGCACGCGAACGCCGAGACCCGGCCCAGGGAACGGATGACGGTACAGCATGTCGTACGGCAGGCCCAGTTCCAGACCAATCTTGCGCACTTCGTCTTTAAACAGCTCTTTGAGCGGTTCGACGAGGCCCATTTTCATCTCTTTCGGCAGGCCGCCTACATTGTGGTGCGATTTGATGACATGCGCTTTGCCGGTGGCGGACGCCGCAGATTCAATCACATCCGGATAGATAGTGCCCTGCGCCAGCCATTTTACGTCTTCGAGCTTCAGCGCTTCTTCATCGAACACTTCCACGAACACGCGCCCAATCGTTTTACGCTTGGCTTCCGGCTCGTCGATGCCCGCCAGCGCGTCAAGGAAGCGCGCTTCCGCCGGAACATGGACGATATTAAGACCGAAATGGTCGCCGAACATATCCATCACCTGCTCGGCTTCGTTCAGGCGCAGCAGGCCGTTATCCACGAAAACACAGGTTAAACGGTCGCCAATCGCGCGATGCAGCAGCATCGCGGTGACGGAAGAATCCACGCCGCCGGAAAGACCGAGGATCACGCGATCATTGCCCACCTGCTGACGAATGCGCTCAACGGCATCGTCGATGATTTTCGCGGGCGTCCACAGCGCCTCACACTGGCAGATGTCGCGCACAAAGCGCTCCAGCATACGCAGGCCCTGACGGGTATGGGTCACTTCCGGGTGGAACTGCACGCCGTAAAAGCGTTTTTCTTCGTTCGCCATAATCGCGAACGGGCAGGTTTCGGTGCTGGCGACGGTGACGAAATCAGACGGAATGGCGGTCACTTTATCGCCGTGGCTCATCCAGACATCCAGCAGCGGATTGCCGTCGGCGCTCAGCGCATCTTCAATGCCGCGCACCAGCGCGCTGTCGGTTTTCACTTCTACCTGCGCATAGCCGAATTCACGCTCGTTAGAGCCTTCAACGTGGCCGCCGAGCTGCATCGCCATAGTCTGCATGCCGTAGCAGACGCCCAGCACAGGCACACCGGCATTAAAGACATATTCCGGCGCGCGCGGGCTGTTTTCTTCGGTGGTGCTTTCCGGGCCGCCAGAGAGAATAATCCCGTTAGGGTTAAAGCCGCGGATCTGCTCTTCTGTCACGTCCCAGGCCCACAGTTCGCAGTAAACGCCCAGCTCGCGCACGCGGCGGGCCACCAGTTGGGTGTACTGAGAACCGAAGTCGAGGATAAGGATACGATGCTTATGAATGTTGTCCGTCATTGACGCTTTTTCCAGAAAGTAGCTGACAAAAAGTAAACGCCCGACGCGAACGCCGGGCGAGGAAAATTAAGAACCCATACGGTAGTTCGGAGACTCTTTGGTAATGGTCACATCGTGAACGTGGCTTTCCTGAATGCCCGCGCCGCTGATACGCACAAATTCCGCTTTGGTGCGCAGCTCGTCAATCGTGGCGCAACCGGTCAGTCCCATGCAGGAGCGCAGGCCGCCCATCTGCTGGTGAATAATCTCTTTAAGACGGCCTTTATACGCCACACGGCCTTCGATGCCTTCCGGCACCAGCTTGTCTGCGGCGTTATCGGTCTGGAAGTAGCGGTCGGAAGAGCCTTTGGACATCGCGCCAAGCGAGCCCATACCGCGATAGGATTTATAAGCGCGGCCCTGATAGAGTTCGATTTCACCCGGGGATTCATCGGTGCCTGCCAGCATAGAGCCCACCATCACGACGCTTGCGCCTGCCGCGATCGCTTTGGCGATATCGCCGGAGAAACGGATGCCGCCATCGGCGATAACCGGAATGCCGGTGCCTTCCAGCGCTTCAACCGCGTCTGCCACCGCAGTGATCTGCGGTACGCCGACGCCGGTGACGATACGAGTGGTGCAGATGGAGCCTGGGCCGATGCCCACTTTTACCGCGCTGACGCCGGCGTCCGCCAGGGCTTTCGCGCCAGCGGCGGTGGCGACGTTGCCGCCGATGATTTGCAGATCCGGGTATTTGGCGCGGGTTTCACGAATGCGCTGCAGCACGCCTTCGGAATGGCCATGAGAGGAGTCAATCAGCAGCACGTCAACGCCTGCGGCAACCAGCGCGTCGACGCGCTCTTCGTTACCGGCGCCCGCGCCCACCGCAGCGCCTACGCGCAGACGGCCCTGCTCGTCTTTACAGGCGTTCGGCTTACGTTCGGCTTTCTGAAAATCTTTTACGGTGATCATGCCGCGCAGATGGAAGCTGTCGTCCACGACCAGCGCTTTCTCAACGCGTTTTTCGTGCATCTTCGCCAGCACGACATCGCGGGACTCGCCTTCGCGCACCGTCACCAGACGCGCTTTAGGTGTCATGTAGACGCTGACCGGCTGGTTCAGATCGGTCACAAAACGCACGTCACGCCCGGTGATAATGCCCACCAGTTCGTTATCTTCGGTCACTACCGGGTAGCCGGCGAAACCGTTGCGTTCGGTCAGCTCTTTCACTTCGCGAAGCGTCGTGGTCGGCAGCACGGTTTGCGGGTCGGTCACCACACCGGACTCATGTTTTTTCACGCGCTTGACTTCTTCCGCCTGGCGCTCGATGGACATGTTTTTGTGGATAAAGCCGATGCCGCCTTCCTGCGCCAGGGCAATCGCCAGACGCGCTTCCGTTACGGTGTCCATCGCCGCTGAAAGCATCGGGATGTTCAGGCGGATAGTTTTGGTCAGCTGCGTGCTGAGATCCGCAGTATTCGGCAGAACGGTAGAGTGAGCGGGAACGAGGAGGACGTCGTCAAACGTCAGTGCTTCTTTAGCGATACGTAGCATGGGCAATATCTCAACCTGGGGTGAATGAGAACAGATAAAATATTGCCGCGGCATTATACAGAGCGTAACCGATTGCTTCTACATTTTTTTGCGAAAAATGGTTGCGATACTCAGCGCGCGGGTTACTATCGATTGAATAACCCGCTGATTTAAAATTTGATCCAGCTCACATGCCGCTTACTCAGACCCCCTCAATTTTTACCGTCAGTCGCCTTAACCAGAGCGTTCGTCTGCTGCTTGAGCAGGAGATGGGCCAGGTCTGGATCAGCGGCGAAATCTCTAATTTCAGCCAGCCCGCGTCCGGGCACTGGTACTTCACGCTTAAAGACGACACCGCCCAGGTGCGTTGCGCGATGTTTCGCAACAGCAACCGCCGCGTCACCTTCCGGCCCCAGCACGGTCAACAGGTGCTGGTGCGCGCGAATATCACGCTCTACGAGCCGCGCGGCGATTATCAAATCATCGTTGAAAGCATGCAGCCCGCAGGTGAAGGTCTGTTGCAACAGCGCTATGAACAGCTCAAGCAGCAGCTCGCCGCCGAAGGGTTGTTCGATCCGGCGCTGAAAAAACCGCTGCCCTCTCCGGCGCGCCAGGTCGGGGTTATCACCTCGAAAACCGGCGCGGCGCTGCATGATGTGCTAAACGTGCTGCGCCGCCGCGATCCGTCGCTGCCGGTCATTATCTACCCCACCGCCGTGCAGGGCGACGATGCGCCCGCGCAGATTGTGCGCGCCATTGAGCTTGCCAACCGCCGCGACGAGTGCGATGTGTTAATTGTCGGGCGCGGCGGTGGCTCGCTGGAAGATTTATGGAGTTTTAACGACGAGCGCGTGGCGCGCGCGATTTTTGCAAGCCGCATTCCGGTGGTGAGCGCGGTCGGGCATGAAACCGACGTCACTATCGCCGACTTCGTCGCGGATTTGCGCGCGCCGACGCCGTCTGCCGCTGCGGAAATCGTCAGCCGCAATCAGCTTGAGCTGCTGCGTCAGGTGCAGGGGCTGCAACAGCGCCTTGAAATGGCGATGGATTATTCGCTGGCCAACCGCCAGCAGCGCTTTACGCGCCTGCATCACCGGCTGGAGCAACAGCATCCGCAACTGCGTCTCGCCCGTCAGCAGACTCTGCTGATGCGCCTGCGCCAGAGAATGGACAATGCGCTCGACAGCCGGTTGCGTCAGGCGACACAACGTCAGAGTCGTCTGACGCAACGCCTTAACCAGCAGCAGCCGTTGCCGCGTCTGCACCGCGCCTCGGCTCGTATTCAGCAACTGGAGTATCGGCTCGCCCAGACGGTCTCAGCGCGCCTCAGCCACACGCGGGAGCGCTTTGGCAACGCCATCACGCACCTGGAGGCCGTCAGCCCGCTGGCGACGCTGGCGCGCGGCTACAGCGTCACCACGGCTGGCGATGGCAACGTGCTGAAAGCGACGAAACAGGTGCAGCCCGGCGATACCCTGACCACGCGGCTGGCGGACGGCTGGGTGGAAAGCGAGGTGCGCCAGATTACGCCCGCCAAAAAAACGCGCAAAAAGAAAACCGGATAAGCCTCAGGGGCAATCAGCGGGTCACGAACTATACTGCAAGTGTTGGTTTTTTCAACGGCACTTGCCGAGTAAGGAGACCCCATGAACGATTCACGTTATCCGACCGTTATTCCCCCCTACCTTCTGCGCCGTATTATCGATAACGGCTCAGCGCCCCAGCAGCAGAAAGCGCGCCAGACCCTCACCCATGTCCAGACGCTGATGGCGCATCAGCATGCGAAGCCCGCCGCGCCGCACGTCTCCGCTAAGGGCGAGCTGGAGCGCGATATCTACGATGCTCAGAACCGTGAAGAGCTGCCCGGGAAGCCAGTACGCCGCGAGGGCGAACCGTCGGCAGGCGATGTGGCGGTAGATGAAGCTTACGACTATCTGGGCGTTACCCACGATTTCTTCTGGAAAGCGTATAAGCGCGATTCGCTGGACAATAAAGGGCTTATCCTCAGCGGCACGGTGCACTATGGGCGCGAATACCAGAACGCCTTCTGGAACGGCCAGCAGATGGTGTTCGGCGATGGAGACGGTGAAATCTTCAACCGCTTTACCATCGCTATTGACGTCGTGGCGCACGAGCTGAGTCACGGCGTGACGGAAACTGAAGCCGGGCTTATCTACTTCGAGCAGGCGGGCGCGCTCAATGAATCGCTTTCCGATGTCTTCGGCGCGCTTGTGAAGCAATACCATCGGCAGCAGACGGCGGATCAGGCGGACTGGATAATCGGCGAAGGGTTGCTGGCGGAAGGCATTAATGGCACCGGCCTGCGTTCGATGTCAGCGCCTGGCACAGCGTACGATGACCCGCTACTGGGTAAAGATCCGCAGCCCGGTCATATGGATGACTTCGTTAAAACCCGCGAGGATAACGGCGGCGTGCATATCAACTCCGGCATTCCCAACCGCGCGTTTTACCTGGCGGCGACGGCGATTGGCGGCTATGCGTGGGAAAAAGCGGGTTATGCCTGGTACGACACCGTGTGTGACCGCTCACTTTCGCAGAATGCCGATTTCGCGAGTTTCGCGAAACTGACGATTGAGCATGGCCGTAAACGCTCCGGCGACAGCGTGGCGCAGGCTATCGAACAGGCGTGGAAAACCACAGGAGTATTGTAATGGACTTGCCAGATCTGACGGATGACGCCGTCGTAGAGCTGGCGCGTGAAGGCGGCGTGGCGTATATGCCACGCCTTGCCGGTCAGCGGCGCATCGCCGTCGCCGAGCTGAACGCCGAACAGCGCCAGCGGCTTATTGATATTCTGCACCAGGCGCTGCCGCAGGCGTTTGCGCCAGGGCAGCCCGATTCGCCGGGGCGCGGCGATCAGCGCTATTTCCGCATCCAGATCCTCTGGACGCAGCATAACCAGGCCGGTTATGCCGATATCGTACTTCTGGTGCCGGAAAACGCCGCGCCGGAAGGGCTGCGCGAGCTCTGGAAGCGTGGCGAGGGCTGTATCTGCGATTAGTGCGCCTGAAGCGTGAACTCGACGCGTTTTTTCGAAATCAGCCCGTGGCCGTTACGGCAGAAATAGTCTACCGCGCCGCACGCTTTCAGCACTTCCAGCGGCTGCTGGCAGTCGGGACAGCGCGCTTCAACCTGATAATCCTGATGGCAGGTGGAGCAATGCGCGCCGCGCTCGCTCGGCTCTAGCGGGTTTTGACAGTTCGGACAACGTAATTCCACGCGATACCTCCTTAAAAACACAGCGGGAGTCATAATGACTCCCGCTCCGGTTATTTACTTTTCTTGATGTGCTTAATCAGGCGTTTACGCTTACGCAGCTGGTTTGGCGTCAGCGTGTTTCGCTTGTTGGCAAACGGGTTCGCCCCTTCCTTGAACTGAATGCGAATCGGCGTGCCCATCACGTCCAGCGATTTGCGGAAGTAGTTCATCAGATAACGCTTGTAGGAATCCGGCAGGTCTTTTACCTGAGTACCATGGATAACCACAATTGGCGGGTTATAACCGCCCGCGTGCGCATATTTCAGCTTCACGCGGCGACCGCGCACCATTGGCGGCTGATGATCTTCTTCCGCCATTTTCATGATTCGGGTCAGCAGCGCGGTGCTGACGCGGCGCGTGGAGCTGTCATACGCTTCGCGTACCGATTCAAACAGGTTGCCGACGCCGCTGCCGTGCAGAGCAGAGATAAAGTGAACGCGGGCGAAATCGATAAAGCCGAGGCGGTAATCCAGCGTCTCTTTGACTTCGTCCTTCACTTCCTGGCTCAGGCCATCCCACTTGTTGACAACAATCACCAGCGAGCGACCGCTGTTGAGAATAAAGCCCAGCAGCGAGAGGTCCTGATCGGAAATCCCTTCACGCGCGTCAATCACCAACAGCACCACGTTGGCGTCTTCAATCGCCTGGAGCGTTTTGATGACCGAGAATTTCTCTACCACGTCAGTGATTTTGCCGCGTTTACGCACACCCGCCGTATCGATAAGCACGAACTCGCGCCCGTCGCGTTCCATCGGAATGTAGATGCTGTCACGCGTAGTGCCAGGCATGTCGAAAACCACAACACGGTCTTCGCCGAGAATGCGGTTGGTAAGCGTTGACTTACCTACGTTCGGACGCCCGACGATAGCCAGTTTGATCGGCAGATCCTGCGGGTTGAAGTCGTCCTCTTCTTCTTCCACAACTTCGCCATTTTGCTCGGCCTCAAATTGCGCCCAGTATTCGGCTTCTTCGTCCACTTCTTCCGGCGGATCGACATCGTCCATCCACGGCACCAGTACATGTTCCAGCAGCGAGGTGACGCCACGGCCATGAGACGCCGCAATCGGGTGAATTTCACCGAGACCGAGCGAGTAGAAATCCGCGACCGCCTGATCCGGGTCGAGACCGTCGGTCTTGTTGGCGACCAGGAACGTCGGTTTCTGGCGGCTGCGCAGATGCTGGGCGATAGCCTCATCCGCCGGCATCAGACCTGAGCGGGCATCAACCATGAAAAGCACCACGTCGGCTTCTTCAATCGCCAGCAGCGACTGTTCCGCCATGCGGGTTTCCACCCCTTCTTCCGAACCATCGATACCGCCGGTATCGATGCAGATAAATTCACGTCCTTCCACTTCGGCACGACCATATTTGCGGTCACGCGTCAGCCCCGGGAAATCCGCTACCAGCGCATCCCGGGTGCGGGTTAAACGGTTGAACAACGTGGATTTTCCGACGTTAGGGCGCCCGACCAGCGCGACCACAGGTATCATTCTTAAAGCCTCATTACTGATAAATCATTGTTAAACCCGCATCAAAGCGCGGGCTTCAGAAAACAGGAAACGGCCCCTGCAGTGATCAGGAGCCGTTTTAGCTGTGCTACGCCTGTCTGTTAACGCGAAATCGCGTAGAGCGTGCCGTCTTTAGCCTGGATAAGGATCTTGTTATCCGCTACGACAGGCTCGGTCTGGAAGCCGGAGCTGTCCACTTTTTGCTGTGCCACGAAGCGGCCATTATCGGTATCCATCCAGTGCAGGTAGCCTTCGCTGTCGCCCACCACCAGCGATCCATTATAGAGCACCGGCGTGGTGAGGTTACGGTGCAGCAGCTGCGTCTGGGTCCAGAGCGTGACGCCGCCTTCCACATTCAGCGCCAGCACGTTATCGCTCTGGTCTACCAGGTAGATACGTCCGCCGTCAACGATGAAATCATTCACCGAGCCCAGCTCGCGTTTCCACATAATCTGACCGGAGCGCAGATCCAGCGCGGTCAGGTTACCGTTATACGCCAGCGCGTAAACCACGCCGTTAACGATAACCGGCGTCGTATCGACGTCGCTCAGACGATCGATTTCGGTTGCGCCCGTCGCCTGCGAAATGCGCTGCTGCCAGATCATCTGGCCGCGCTGCATCAGCACTGCGCTGACGCGGCCGTTATCGCCGCCGACAATCGCGGCGCCAAAGGCGGACGCCGGTGCGGATTCACCACGCAACGAGAGTGACGGCATATCCAGATTCACGGTCCATTTGATAGCGCCGTCGCTTTCGTTCAGCGCCTGCAACATGCCGTTGCTGGTATGAATCAGCACCATGCCGTCACTGACGACCGGGCGGGAGAGCGCTTCGCCCGCCACTTTGGTCTGCCAGGCGACAGAGCCGTCAGAGGTATTGAGCGCATAAACCTGCGCCTTTTCGCTGCCGACATACACATGCGCGCCAACGGCGGTCACACCGCCGGAGAGCAGCGCCGGACGGTTACGGGAGAAAAAGCCGGTTTTATCTGAGAGATCGACGCTCCAGATTTCTTTGCCATCCTGCGAATTCACTGCTTTTACGGTGCCACGACGGTCCGCCGCGTAGACGTTGCCATCAAGAAACGCCGGGTGCAGGTTAGAGTAAAAATCGCCAATCCCGCTCCCTACGGAGGTGTCCCAGGCGACTTCCGGTGCAAACTGGTTTTCAACGGTCGGCAGCGGCGACATTTTCACCACATCTTCTTCACCGCTAAACAGTGAGCAACCGCTTAACAGCGTGACGGAAAGCATCGCTGGCAGAACTAATTTACGCAATTGCATCGGGTCCCTCTCAGATGGACAAGTTATTAATTTTCATCTGCATCATATCGCCAAGCGCCGGGGAATTTTTATCATTCGCTCCTTTGCTCCAGGCATCACGCGCGCCCTGTTTATCGCCTTTACTCAGCAGCGCGTCGCCGCGCAAATCGGCTACCATCGCCGACCAGTTTTCGCCTTTCACGCTATCCAGGGTTTTCAGCGCGGCATCTGCCTGTTTCTGCTGGATCTGAATGCGCGCTAAGCGCAGGTTCATCAGCGAGCGCAGATTCTCGTCCTTCGCGTTCTCAATGCCCTGCTGCAACTGCTGCGCGGCTTTGTTGAGATCGTTTTTATCGACATAGCGCTGCGCCAGTTCTAGCGAGGCCAGCGCGCCGTAGCTGTTTTTGTTCTGGGCGACGAACTGCTCCGCCGCGCTCAGGGTTTTCGGATCGTCCGCGCGGACGTCAGTCATGACATTCTGATAGTGCAGCGACGCTTCGCGAGCGGTATCGACCTGCGAGCCGTTCCAGAAACGCCAGCCAACCAGCGCGCCAATCCCTAATACCACACCCACCGCCAGCGCTTTGCCATTTTCGGCAAAAAAACGCTTTACCGCGTCGAGCTGCTCGTTTTCGTTCTCGTAAATTTCCACGCAGTCCTTCTCCTTAACGATATGTCGCCGGGAAATCAGCCCAGCAGCGTCTGCAGATGCGCGGCCAGTTCGCTTTGCGCGAGCGCCTGTTGCTCACCTGAACGCAAATCTTTCACCACAACCTGACGATTGGCGACTTCGTCCTCGCCCAGAACCAGCGCGATGCGCGCGCCCCATTTGTCTGCGCGGGCGAACTGCTTCTTAAAGTTGCCACCGCCGTAGTTGGTCATCAGCTTGCAGCCCGGCAGCGCGTCACGAACCCGCTCGGCCAGCTGCATTGCTGCCGACTGCGCGCCGTTACCGGACGCAATCAGGTATATATCGACAACAGGATCCGCCGTAAATTCCGGATTTACCGCCTGAACCAGTAAAACGAGGCGTTCAAGGCCCATCGCGAAACCCACTGCCGGGGTCGCGCGGCCGCCTAACTGCTCGACCAGGCCGTCGTAACGGCCGCCCGCACAGACGGTGCCCTGCGAGCCGAGGCTCGTGGTGACCCACTCAAAGACGGTGCGGTTGTAATAGTCGAGGCCGCGTACGAGGCGCTGGTTGACGGTGTAAGTGATACCCGCGTCGTCGAGGAAAGCGCACAGGCCGGCGAAGTGCTCACGGGACGCTTCATCGAGATAATCGCCGAGCATCGGCGCGTCGTTTAACAGCGCCTGCACGTCCGGATTTTTGGAATCCAGCACGCGCAGCGGGTTTGAATACATGCGGCGTTTGCAGTCTTCATCGAGTTTATCGATGTGCTTCTCAAGAAACGCGATTAACGCATCGCGGTAATTCGCACGCGCTTCCAGCGAGCCGATAGAGTTCAGCTCCAGCGAAACGTGTTCGGCGATACCCAGCGTGCGCCACCAGCGCGCGGTCAGCATAATCAGTTCCGCGTCGATATCCGGGCCCTGCAGGCCAAACACTTCGGCGCCGAGCTGATGGAACTGGCGGTAGCGTCCTTTCTGTGGACGCTCATGACGGAACATCGGGCCGATGTACCACAAGCGTTGTTCCTGATTGTACAGCAGACCATGTTCGATGCCGGCGCGCACGCAGCCCGCGGTGCCTTCGGGGCGCAGAGTCAGGCTGTCGCCGTTGCGGTCCTCAAAGGTATACATCTCTTTTTCAACCACGTCGGTCACTTCACCAATAGCGCGTTTGAACAACGGGGTCTGCTCTACAATCGGCAAACGGATTTCGCTGTAACCGTAGCTGCCGAGCACCTGCTTGAGTGTGCCTTCAATGCGCTGCCAGATGGCGGTATCGCCCGGCAGGTAATCGTTCATGCCGCGGATGGCTTGAATGTTTTTTGCCACGTTTATTCTCTTTTTCTATACAAAAAATGAACCCGAAACAGACCGCTCCGGTGTGGCTGGGGCGGTTTGCGGGTTCAATCATACACGGGAAGCACGCCGCTTCCCACGTTTGCGTTATTTTTCCAGCTGCTGCACGCTGATGCGGCGGTTCTCATCCAGCATCGATGCCTTGGCGCGAATGCGGGCTTCCAGCTGTGCGATCATATCGTCGTTATCCAGACGATCTTTGCGCACGCCTTCTTCGTAAAAGCCGCTTTTCTTGTTGCCGCCAGTGACGCCAAGTGTTGATACCAGCGCTTCGCCAGGGCCATTCACCACGCAGCCGATAATCGAAACATCCATCGGCGTAATGATATCTTCCAGACGCTGCTCCAGCGCATTCACCGTACCTATAACGTCGAACTCCTGACGGGAACAGGTCGGGCAGGCGATGAAGTTAATGCCGCGGGAGCGAATACGCAGTGATTTCAGAATATCGAAACCGACTTTGATCTCCTCGACAGGATCGGCCGCGAGCGAAATACGCAGCGTGTCGCCGATCCCTTCGGAAAGCAGTAGCCCAAGGCCGATCGCGGATTTTACCGCGCCCGCGCGAGCGCCGCCCGCTTCGGTGATCCCGAGATGCAGCGGCTGATCGATCTGCTTCGCCAGCAGACGATAGGACTCTACCGCCAGGAATACGTCAGAGGCTTTCACGCTCACTTTAAATTGATCGAAGTTGAGGCGATCTAAATGATCGACGTGACGCATGGCGGATTCCAGCAACGCCTGCGGCGTCGGCTCGCCATATTTTTCCTGGAGATCTTTTTCAAGGGATCCGGCGTTAACGCCGATGCGGATCGGAATGTTTTTATCGCGCGCGCAGTCTACTACCGAGCGAATACGCTCTTCGTTACCGATATTGCCGGGATTAATGCGCAGGCAGTCGACGCCATATTCGGCGACTTTCAACGCGATGCGGTAGTCGAAGTGAATATCCGCGACCAGCGGAACGTTGACCTGCTGCTTGATGAGACGAAACGCCTCAGCGGCATCCATCGTCGGCACCGAGACGCGAACGATATCCGCGCCCACGCGCTCCAGTGCTTTAATTTGATTGACCGTCGCCTCGACATCCGTCGTGCGCGTATTGGTCATCGACTGTACGGCGATGGGCGCGCCATCGCCGATGGGGACGTTACCGACGAATATCCGTTTAGATTTTCTACGCTGAATGGGCGCTTCATTATGCATGACAAATCTCCCTCATTGCCCGTCTGTTACTGCGTTACTGATTGTTCGGCATTGAGGGTCAGACGTGCAACCTGGTTAGTTCTGATAAAACGGCTCAAATCCACCGGTTTGCCCTGGTACTGAATCTGCACTGCCGACGGCGCGCCGATTTTGAGACGGTACGGCGCCTCACCGGTCAGATTCAGATTAGTATCTTTACGTTGCAGACCGCTGAACAATTTCTTACCGGTCGCGTCTGTCACTTCAAGCCAGCAATCGGCGGTGAAATTCATCACCAGCGCGTTGGCGTCTGCGGCAGGTGCGGTAGAGGCCTGGCCGACAGGCAGCTGGCTTTGCGCGGCGTTTTGCTGCGCGGCGGTGTCGGTGGTCGCCTGACTCGGCGGTACCACGACCGGCTGCTGGCTTGCCGTATTCGGCGAAGGCATCGGCGTCGGCTGCGGGCTCGCAGAAGCGGTATTCTGAGTATCACCGGCTGGCAGATCCGCTGGCGGCGTCGCCTGATCCTGCGACGCGTCAGCGGTGGTATCGGTATTCAACGGAACGGACTGCGGGCTATTGGCCGCGTTCTGGCTCAGCTCTGCGCTGGACTGGTCAGCCATCGTGCTGATCTCTTCCTGCTGCGCTTTGTGGTTTTGCCACCACCAGGCGCCCGTCAGGCCGACCACAACAAAAAGCACAAGCCAGGTAAAGCTCATCAGCCAGCCGTCGCGTTTTTTACGGCTTTTGCCGAGCGCGTAGGTTTGCATCGGCGCGACCTGCGCGGTTCTCACCGGCGCCTGTTTGGCAAGCATCGGCAGCAGTTCTTCTTCCGGAACGTGCACCAGGCGCGCGTAGGAGCGGATATAGCCGCGCAGGAACGTGGAGGCCAGGTCCGCAGGCGCGTTGTCCTCTTCAATGTCACGGACAGTCGAAACCTTCAGGCATAAACGTTCCGCCACAACCTGTTGGCTGAGTCCCAGTTGTTCACGGGCAAGGCGCAGACGCTCACCCGTGGTGTGTGGTGCATTTTCTTCGTGAGTGGCTTCAGTATTCATTAGCTACAACTGCTGGTACTGTTTTCATTGAGGAACCTGGCACCGGCAGGAATAAGACAACGTTTCGCTGTCCTGTCTGCCCATACCGCGAAATCATTCTCATCGGACACACGCACTGCGCGTCATCCGTTACCCGTTCCCGTATTTTAACGCCTCAGACGGCGCGCTGCCGCAGGCGATAATCAGAAACGTTAGTTAACCATAGCCAGCTTTTTATCCGGTGTCTGTTAAGTCGCGCCAGATAAGCCAGAAAGCCCCAGCTAACATGTTGTTGCGACGCTACATACTGCCTTAAAGCGCAGAGAAACGCACCGTAATTATTCACCACGGGCGCTTCTTTACGCAGCAATCGCTGCGCCTGCGCCAGAACTGGTCACGCGATAGCCTGCCCGCGTGACCTTACAGGCTTTGTATTGCCTGTCAGACTGCTTTGACAGCGATAGGTTCACCCTGCATGCGCTTGCGCAGGGTGCGTTTGGTACGGTCGATAACATCGCCCGCCAGCTGCCCGCAGGCCGCGTCGATATCATCGCCGCGCGTTTTACGCACGATAGTCGTAAAGCCGTAGCTCATCAGCACCTTAGAGAAGCGATCGATACGGCTGTTGGAGCTGCGGCCATACGGCGCGCCCGGGAACGGGTTCCACGGGATCAGGTTGATTTTGCACGGCGTATCTTTCAGCAGTTCAGCCAGCTGATGCGCGTGTTCGGTACCGTCGTTCACGTGATCCAGCATCACATACTCGATGGTCACGCGGCCCTGGTTGGCGTTAGATTTTCCAATATAACGACGTACGGCGGCGAGGAACGTTTCGATGTTGTACTTCTTGTTGATAGGTACGATTTCATCGCGGATTTCATCGTTCGGAGCGTGCAGCGAAATAGCCAGCGCCACGTCTATCATATCGCCAAGTTTGTCTAACGCAGGCACCACGCCCGAGGTGGAGAGCGTCACGCGGCGTTTGGAAAGTCCAAAGCCAAAATCGTCGAGCATGATTTCCATCGCCGGCACCACGTTGGTGAGGTTCAGCAGCGGTTCGCCCATCCCCATCATCACCACGTTGGTGATAGGACGCTGGCCAGTCACTTTGGCCGCGCCGATAATTTTCGCCGCGCGCCACACCTGACCGATAATTTCCGACACGCGCAGGTTGCGGTTAAAGCCCTGCTGCGCAGTCGAGCAGAATTTGCACTCCAGCGCGCAGCCCACCTGCGAAGAAACGCACAGCGTGGCGCGATCGTCTTCAGGGATATAGACCGTCTCAACGCGCTGATCGCCGACCGCAATCGCCCATTTGATGGTGCCATCGGAAGAGCGCTGCTCTTCGACCACTTCCGGCGCCCGGATTTCCGCCACTTCCTTGAGCTTTCCGCGCAGCACTTTGTTGATGTCGGTCATCTCATCGAAATCATCGCTGCAATAGTGATACATCCATTTCATCACCTGATCGGCGCGAAACGGCTTTTCACCCAGAGTTTTGAAGAACTCGCGCATTTCCTGGCGGTTCAGATCGAGGAGGTTAATTTTTTCAGATTTAATAGCAGGCGCTGCTGAGTCAGTCTCAGGCGTGACAATGTGTTCAGACATATTCGATCCTGGCCTCGTTGTTACACGTTACGGCCTCTGGAGGGTTGATAAAAAAAGACGCCCCGGTAAGAGCAGGCTCATCCGGGGCGCAGCATTGTACAAATTCTATGGCAGTGACGCCACGGCTTAAAGCGACATCATGAAAATAAAATGTAAATGTCGCTTTGCCGTTTCGCTACATTAGCGAGTGCGCGGGCAGATTTCGCCTTCGCCGAAGAAATAAGCGATTTCGCGGTTAGCGGACTCAACGGAATCGGAACCGTGGGTGCCGTTTTCGGTAAAGCTGTCCGCGTAATCAGCGCGCAGGGTGCCTGCCAGCGCGTTAGCCGGGTTAGTCGCGCCCAGCAGATCGCGATGACGCTGTACCGCGTTTTCGCTTTCCAGAACGGAAACCACGATAGGGCCAGAGGTCATGAATTCCACCAGGCCGTCGAAGAACGGTTTGCCTTCGTGCTCAGCGTAGAAGCCACGCGCCTGCTCAACGGACAGGTGCAGCATTTTGGTGCCGATGATTTTGAAGCCAGCGGATTCAAAACGCGCGAAAATGCTGCCGATAACGTTTTTAGCGACTGCGTTCGGCTTGATGATGGAAAAAGTGCGCTCAATTGCCATGATTACCTCTGTAAGTTGTTCTGTTTGCCCGACAGGCCAGTTTAGAATTGGCGCCGATTATAATGAGCAACGTTATCCTTGCCTACAGTTAGGGGTAACATTTTTTTAAAATAATATTACCTTCGGCAACACTTAATGTCGAAAGCGCAGTTTTTACCCCTCTTCGGTTATTCCACGCGGAACTGCGCGGCGGCAATCTGTCCGGCCTCATCCATCAGCAACACCTGATAGTCGCCGCTCCCGGTAAATGTCAGCGTCACGCTGTCGCCCTCTTTTTCCAGCGGTTCGCCGTTCAAAAACCACCAGTGACGCCCGCCGCCGCCCTGACTGCGTAGCGGTAAGGAGAGCGAGGCTTGCCCTGGCAGTCGCTTCAGAACGGCGCCTTCGCGCACGCCGGTCAGCAGCAGCGGCGCCAAATCCTGCTGATGTACAGGCGGACACTGCGCGGAGACCGGCGGCAGGCGCGCGGCCCGCCGTTCGCCCGGCGGCAGCCACGGTTCAAGCGGCAGCGGCCAGAGCAGCAGCCGGCTTTCAGCGACGTGTGGACAATCCGCCGCCACCCGCTCGCCTTTCTCGTTCAGCCACAGCGGGAACTGAATGCCGCGGCTGCCCTCCTGCCCGTCGGCAAGCAGCGTCGGTGGCTCGCTGTTATCCAGCAGCCACGTCGATAACCGGCGGCGACAGTTAGTGTCGCCTGGGGGCAGATGCTGCCCGCCCGGCCAGCAGATAGTTCCTGAAGACACCGATGCCGGGCGCGGATCGACCGGCTCCCGGGCCTGCTGCACCGCCGAGGCGGCGCCCGCCTGCAGCAAATTATTGACCTGGTTAAGCACCGGTACGGCGCTGGCAAAGCCGAACTGCCCGGCGACAGGCGTCGCATCCGGGCGTCCCGTCCAGACGCCAATCAGGTAGCGCGACGTGACGCCCACCGCCCAGGCGTCGCGGTAGCCGTAGCTGGTGCCGGTTTTCCAGGCAAGCGGCACCACCTGCGGCAGCGAGCCGTCCGGCAGCGGTTGCGCCTCGTTAGCAAGAATACGGCGGATAATCCATGCAGCGCCCGGCGACATTAGCGGTCGCTCCAGCAGCGGATCCCCCTTCACCACGCGCAGGCGCGCCGCCTGACCGTGACGGGCGAATGCGCTGTACGCCGCCACAATTTCATCAAGACGAGCACCCGCGCCGCCCAGAATGACCGCCAGGCTCGGCTGCGCCGTCGGCGGGAAGCGCAGCGCCAGCCCGACGTTACGCAACCGGGCCGTAAAGCGCTTCGGCCCGTAGGCTTCCAGCACCTGCACCGCCGGCAGATTAAGCGATCGCACCAGCGCCTCGCTCATGCTGACCGGGCCGTTAAAGCCGCTGTCAAAGTTGCCGGGACGATAGTCGCCGAAACGGCGCGGCACATCCTGCAACAGCGACGCTGGATGGATCAGCCCTTCATCGAGCGCGAGCCCGTAAACGAACGGCTTTAACACCGAGCCCGGCGAGCGGATGGCCGTCACCATATCGACATGCCCGAAGCGCGCGTCGTCGTTGATATCCGCCGAGCCGACCCAGCCGCGTACTTCCATTGTGGTGTGGTCGACCACGAGAATGGCAAGTGAGGTACGGGCCGGGAGACGGCCCTTCCAGTTGAGCGCGAGATCTTCCAGCTGGCGCTGTAGCCCTGCGTCGAGCGTGGTGGTGATTTTGGTTTCACGCCGCTGGGTGACAAGGCGGCGTGAGAGCAATGGCGCAAGCTGCGGCATCTGTCGTGGCGCAAGCCACACGGGCTCCTCCAGCGACTCCCGCACCTGTTTCTCGCTCCAGACGCCTTGCGTCGCCATACGGCGCAGGACTTTATCGCGTGCCGCCTGGGCGCGATCCGGCCAGCGGTCCGGACGCAGACGGCTCGGCGCCTGCGGCAGCACCGCCAGCAGCGCGGCGTCGGAATAGCTCAGCCGCGAAGGCGGCTTGCCGAGATAGACCCAGCTCGCGGCACCGATGCCCTGCAGCGTGCCGCCAAACGGCGCGCGATTCAGATACAGCGTGAGAATGTCCGCTTTCGAGAGATGCCATTCAAGCTGCATCGCCCGCCACACCTGGCGCAGCTTGCCGCCGAAGGTGCGCGGATGCGGATCCAGGAGGCGCGCAACCTGCATCGTCAGCGTGCTGCCGCCGGAGACGACCGAGCCGGAGCGGAGATCCTGCCAGGCCGCGCGGGCGATGGCGAGCGGGTTGATGCCGGGGTGACGCCAGAACCAGCGGTCTTCATAGTTCAGCAGCGCCTCAAGATAGCGCGGCGACACATCCTCAATGGTGACGGGGTAGCGCCAGATACCGTTTTTATCGGCGAAGCGCCACAGCGGCGTACCGTCCTGCGCCACCACCACGCGTGCGGGCTGCACCTCATACAGCGGCAGCGGCCAGAGTTTATCGGCAAGCCACAGCGCGGCGCACAATAAAAGCGGCGCCGCCGCCAGAATCATCCAGCGGCGGCGCCTTTTCAACAGGCTTTTAATCACAGCTCACCTGTCAGGGGTAGATAGTCAGCGCAGGGATAGTCGCACCAGTCGCGCGCCATTGCGGCACGTACATCGACTCCACCTGTGGTGCCGGCACTTTATAAGTGCCCGGCGTGACCGCGCGCGCCATATAAACCAGCGTGGCGTTCATGCCCTCATTCACAGGCAGTGCGGCGACGAAGCGATCATCGCGGAACTCCATATGTTGAATATCCATCTGCTGCATGCGGCTGATAAGTTCACCCGCCTCGCCACTGGCGCTGCTCAGGCTGGCGCTGGCGTTAGCGAGGTTCTGGTTTTCCAGTTCAAGCCCGGCAGGCAGCAGATCAACTACCAGCGCGTCAGGCACCGTTTTTTCCGCCCAGACGTTCAGCCACACCATCACCAGTTCACCGCTCTTCAGGCTCGATAGCGACACCGACTCGCCCTTGCTGTTGAGGTAATGGCGCTCAATATGCAGTACGTTGCCGGCAGGCTGTGGCGCGGCGTCCGGATACCCCTGGCTGTCGAGACGCAACCAGAGCGGAGTCTGGGCCGTGTTGGTCACCTGCAATGCACTGAGCTTGTCGGCGTCCAGCGCCACGCTCTGCGCTTTGTCTCCGCTCATGAACTGTCCGGCAAGCGTGGTTTGCGCCTGCCAGTCGCCCGGCTGGTTCACCAGGTTGCGGCCCGCCAGGAACAGCGCGTTGCTTTCCTGCGTAGAGAGCCAGCGCTCGCCGTACGCCTCATCAGAGAGCGCAGACAGCAGCGTGCTCTGCTGGTCGGGCTGCAGGTTATATTCCTGCAGCAGGCTCAGCTTCAGCGCGTCGTCACGCAGGTCGCTGCCGTAGTCGCCAAGCCAGCCGAGGTTGCGTGGACGCTCGGTTTTCACACCCAGATCCAGCGCGGCTTTGCTGCGCGGCGCATCGCCCATCAGTTTCAGGGCGACGCCAAGCTGCAGCAGCGGCAGACCGCCGCCCGCTTGTGCGCGATGCTCCCAGGCGTCACGCAACGCGCCGAGCGGCGCTTTCTGCTGACGCGCCAGCACCAGTCCGGCATAAGCCTGCACCGCAAAGCGCGAAGCCGCGTTATTTTCGCTGTAGCGCAGCGCGATGGTGCCCGGATCCTGCAGGTAACGCAGCAGGCGCGCATTGGCTTTATTCAGCGCATCTGCAGGTACGCTGTACCCCTGCTCGCCCGCGCGCACAAGGAAATCGGTCACGTAGGCGGTCGCCCAGAACTCTTCCGGACTTTCTTTATCCCACAAACCGAAGCCGCCCTCCTCGCGCTGCATCTCCAGCAGGCGGGCGATGCCGATATCCACCGCCGCGCGGCGCTGCTCGTCGGTATCGCCTTTGATACCGAGCGCTTTCAACTGCGCGGCGCTGGTATAAAGCGACGGGAACAGACCGCTGGTAGTCTGCTCAAGGCAGCCGTAAGGATAGGCGCGCAACTCTTCAATATAACGCGCGATATTGAGCGGCGGGCGACCGCTTAACAGCAACCGCCCCTCAAGCGTCGAGGCGTTCAGCCCTTGCAGGTGCGAAGCCGGAACGGTCCAGATTTCACCCGGGCGCAGCATCGCTCCGCTGTTAATAGTTTGCGCCGGATACGCCGGACGTACGCCGATTTTCCATTCCCGCTTGAGCGGCGCGAAACGCTCGCCCGGCAGCGACAGGCCCGTGATCTGCGCCTCTATCGCCCCGTCGCCGAAGCCTTCACTGGCAGCGACCGGTACAAACAGGGTTGTGCGCCCGCCCGCTTTCAGGCTCACCTGCTGAGAAGTCTGCGCGTCAAGACGCACCAGCCCGCTGGCGCTGAAGTTGACGTTAAGCTGCTGCGGCTGCTCCGTCAGGTTGGTGACGTCCAGCGCCAGGCGCGAGATGTCGCCGCCCGCGAGGAAGCGCGGCGTGCTCATCTCAGCGATCACCGGCGCGGCCACAATCACTTTGCTTTCACCGCTGCCGAAGCGATCGTCGCTCCAGGCCTGCGCCATGACGCGCAGTTCGCCATTAAAGTCGCCAACCGGCAGCGTAATTGTGCCTTCGCCCTGCGCGTTTAACTGCACCGGCACCGCCTGTTCGGCGATGATGGTGACATGGTTAACCGGCGGTTTACCGCCACGGTTCAGCTCATCGCCGTCGCCGCCGAAGCGCAGCGCCGCCAGACGTCCCTGGCCTTCAATCACCTGGCCGTAGATATCATAAATATCCGCGCCATAGCGTTTCTTGCCAAAGAAGCCGCGCCACGGGTCTGGCGTGACGTAATCGGTAATGTTCAGTACGCCGCTGTCTACTGCCGAGACCAGTACGTTGATCTGCTTCGGCAGCTCGCCGTTTTTCACGCTGGCTTTCACTTTCACCGACAGCGTGCTGTCCGGGCGCATTTTGGCAGGCGTGTCCAGCGTCAGGTTCAGGCGGCGGTTTTCATCGCCCATCGGCAGATGCAGCAGGCCGACCGCGCGTTTTTGCGTCGCGGAACGGGATTTGTCGCCGGGGCGCACGACCAGCGTGCTGAGGTAAAGATCGTGACGCTTCCAGACTTTATCGACCGGAATGTCCAGATCAAGCCCTTTCTCCGGCACGTCTATCTCCTGCCACCACAGCGGGCCTTCAGAGGATTCCACCATCGCATAGCCTTTGCCTGCGGCTGGCGCGGCAATGTGCAGCTTGATGGTGTCGCCCGGCTGGTAGAACGGTTTGTCGATTTTCAGCGTGACGCGATCCGGTCGCGGCGCGCTGGCGCCATCGCTGTTGTCCTGCCAGCTGTAACCGGCCCAGAAGCGCATGCTGCTGACCAGTTCGTCAGGCGATACCACTTCAAGGCGATAAGAGCCCCACTCCACCGGGAAAGACACTTTGCCGGTTTCGCCCGCCGCCAGATCGATAGTCTGCTCGGCTTCCACCAGATCTTTTTGATCGAACTGCGACAGCCAGCCTTCAGAATCTGACCAATTCCAGTAGTAGTCGCGGCGCTCGCGCACCAGACGCACTTTCAGCCCTTTCACGGCGATTTTTTCGCCCTGCGCGTTGGCATAGACGATATCGAAACCGGCGCTGCCGTTTTCATCGACCATCGGCTGGTTAACGGTGTCGTCGGTACGGTAGTCATAAACCGCTTTTTCGCCAAACTGCGGACGAATGCCCACCAGCGCGTCGGCGGGCCAGATGGCCTGTTCGGCGCGGCGAGTCACCGGGCGACCGCCCGATTCCAGCAGGCTCGCCTGCACAATAAAGCGCAGCGGAGAACGCGCGTCCTGCCACTGACTTTCGGTGGAGACCTGCGCCACACCGGCGTCATCAAGATTTAGCTGGACTTCATCCAGGCTGCGGGAGAGGTTCTCCTCCGCAATGTTGCCGAACTGGAAACCCGGCAGCTGCGGCACCGCGTCACGTAGCGGACGCAGATAGAGTTGCCCCTGCACGCTGTTGCCTGCCGCAGGCGCACCGTAGAGGTAGTGTCCTTCAATGCCGATATTTACGGTATCGGCAGGCGCCAGCGGCGCTTTCTGCACATTAAGATTGAGCGCCATGCGCTCCGGCATGAAGTCTTCAACCTGGAACAGCCAGTTGCGGTTCTGGTTGTCGCCCGTGTTGGCGCGAATGACCCACTGACCGGTCGCGGCCCGATCGTCCAGCGTCCAGGTGAGCTGATAAAGCCCGTTGTTCGGCTCGACTACCTGCGTGCGCGCCACCTGGCCGTCCGGGCGAACCACTTCGAATTTCACCGGCTGCGCCGAAAGCGGTTTGCCGTCGCTGTCGCGCAGCAGACCGTTAACGATCACCGTTTCGCCAGGGCGATAGAGATCGCGTGGGCCAAACATAAAGAACTGTTTGCTGAAGCCGCGCTCGCCGCCGGTATCGAACTCCGCCAGATCGAGCGCAGGGAGGTTGAGATCGAGCATCGTCGTCTGCTCGCCCATCCGGGCCAGCACCAGCGCCGCCTCTTTCGGGTTGTCGAGACGCGCGTGGCCGGTATTGTCGCTGGTTGCCTCCGCCAGCGTCTGCCCTTTGTCGTTTAAGAGACGCACCTCCACACCGCTTTGCGCCGCGCCGTTCTCCAGGCTCTGGGTGAAAATATCCATGCGATCATGATAGCGGTGCAGCGAAAGACCGACGTCGCTCAGCGTAAAGAGCGTCGCGGCGTTACTGTAATTGTAATGCCCCGCCTGATTCATCACCGCCAGATAGACGCCCGGCTGTTGCAGCGGCTTGATATCGCTTAACGGCAGCAGCAGTTTTTCGCGCGTGTTGCGCGCCGGGTTGAGGTCAAACCGCCCGGTATAGACCAGATCCGCCATTTTCAGCAGCTGGTCAGATTCCCAGTTGCTGAGCGAATTACGGTACTCCCACTGGCTGACCATCGCCGCCAGAGATTCCGGCTTCACCCGATAAAAGTTAACGTCAACGCTTGAGATATTGAGCGCCATGACCGGCAGCCCCTGCACGACTTTGGTCGGCAGCAGCGAGCCGCGGCTGGCGAAACCGACGCTCGGCGCGATATCGCGCGTGGTCAGGGTTTTCTCATAAGCCATGCCGAACGACGCTTTATTGAGCGCCAGCAGTTCGCGATCGACGCTCAGCACCAGTTCGCGGTTAGGCTCAAGGTGGCGCAGACGCAGCTCTTTTAAATTCGGGGCAAGCTCCCAGGCGCCGTCCACCTTGCCATCTTTTTTATCGACAAGATGCACCACGCGGCCAAAATCCTGGTTGGGATCGAGCGGCACGGAGAAGGTCAGCACCAGCGTGCTGGCGCCGTCGAGCTGGATCTCGGAAGCATCCTGGAGTTTGAGAGGCTTACCGGCGCTTTGCTGCGCCAGTTTTTGCAGGTCGGCTGCCTGGGGCTTAGCCGCAGGCGCGGCGCTGCTTTGGGCAGCCGGCGAGGATGCATCGGCGGAAGCACTTTCCTTGTCGTCGCACCCGCCGAGAGTGAAAGACGCCAGTAACGCTGTCGCGATGACAGCCAGACGCAGTGATTTCATAGTTTTCCCTGGCCATCGCGGCCGTCGGTTCCGGTAACGGCGGCTATTATGCTTAAAAGTGATGACAACAAAAACCACCAAAAATGAATAGCGGACGATGCTTTGCAAATTCTCTGCAACGGCCTGCAAAACGCTGTTCGCTCCCGTCCTTCTCTTCAGCTGTTACCGCGATCACAACGCGTAACGTTACATGTTACCTTTTGAGTTATTTGTTTTTAAAACAATCAGATAACTGGATTACCCACGCGGCGGATTGCTACCTTTGAGCGGTGCCTCTGCGCAACAGGTGATGTAGCCAGACGCGTTTAGCCAGACGATAAAAAAGAGAGAGCTAAATGAAATACGCCGTGAACGCCTTACAAAATTTTGGAAAGTCCCTTTACGGACCCGTATTGATATTACCGATAGTCGGCCTGTTTATCGCGTTCGGCAACGTGCTGGGCAACGGCAGTCTTGCAGAGTATCTGCCTTTTCTCGGTCATCCGGCGCTGCAGCAGACCGGGCAGCTTATCGCCAAATCGGCGGTATCGGTGCTGGCGAACCTGGCGCTGGTATTCGCGGTCGGCATTCCCATTGGCCTTGCGTCACGTGACAAAGGCTATGCGGCGCTGACAGGCCTTGTGACTTTTATTGTTTTTATCAACGCCATGAGCGTGACGCTACAGATCCAGGGCGAACTCGCGCCCGCCGACCAGATGCGCGCGGCCGGGCAAAGTATGGTGCTTGGCGTACAGGTGCTGGAGATGGGCGTGTTCGCGGGCATTCTTACCGGCGCGCTCTCCGGCTGGCTCTATAACCGCTACTCCGGCGTGCAGTTTTCCGGCGCGATGGCGATTTACTCCGGCCACTGTTTTGTCGCCATCATTATGCTGCCGGTGTCAATGGTGCTGGGCGTGGTGATGAGCGAACTGTGGCCCTTCGCCCAGCACGGCATCAGCACGATGGCGCTGGCTATTAAAGGCGCGGGCCCGTTTGGCGTGGCGGTGTATGGCTTCCTTGAACGCATCCTGGTGCCAACCGGCCTGCATCATCTGGTCTACACGCCGTTCCTTTATACCGAGCTTGGCGGCACGCAGGAGGTGTGCGGCACGGTCTATCAGGGCGCGCGCAACATTTATTTTGCCGAAATGGCCTGTCCTTCCGTCACGCAGCTAAGTTCGACGGTTGTGTGGGACGCGCGCGGCATCAGCAAAATGTTCGGTCTGCCCGCCGCCGCGCTCGCGATGTATATGACGGCGAAGCCGGAGCGTAAAGCCGCCGCCAAAGCCATTCTCATCCCGGCGGCGCTGACGTCGCTGCTGGTCGGCGTCACCGAGCCTATCGAATTTTCATTCCTGTTTATCGCGCCGCTGCTGTTTGTGGTGCACGCGGTGCTGACCGGGATCGGCATGATGCTCTTTTATCTGCTCGACGTTCACGCCATCGGCGCTAACGGCATTATCGATTTCATTCTCTACAACCTGCCGCTTGGCACGGAAAAATCGAACTGGCCGATGTACCTGCTGGTGGGGCTCATCATGGCGGCGCTCTATTTCACGGTGTTCCGCTTCCTGATCCTGCGTTTCAACATGAAAACACCCGGGCGCGAAGAGGAGAACGAAGAGACGCGGCTCTACAGCAAGCAGGAGTACCTGGCGAAAGGCGCTAATGACGGCCTCAGCGAAGCGATTATCGAAGGTCTGGGCGGCCGGACCAATATCGAAGTGGTGGATAACTGTTATACGCGGCTGCGCGTCACGGTGCGCGACGTCGCCGCTATCGATGAACCCCGACTAAAAGCCACGGGCGCGAAAGGGGTGATTAAACAAGGTAATAACGTTCAGGTGGTCTACGGGCTACATGTGAAAAAGATGCGTGAAGCAGTCGAAATGTTTCTCTGACAGGAGCTGATGATGTTGAAACCTCCCTTTATTTTATCTATCGCCGGTGGCGGCAGTACTTACACGCCAGGCATCGTGAAAAGCCTGATGGTGCGCTTAAGCGATTTCCCACTGGCCGAGATCCGTCTTTACGATATCGACAGCGCGCGCCAGGAGACGATCGCGCCGGTCGTGGAGAAAGTGATCCGCGATCACAGCGAGACCATCAAATTCACCACCACCAGCGACCCGGAAGTGGCGTTCAGCGGCGCACATTTTGTCTTCGCCCAGATGCGCGTTGGCCAGTACAAAATGCGCGAACAAGATGAAAAAATTCCGTTGCGCCACGGCGTGGTGGGCCAGGAGACCTGCGGCCCCGGCGGTCTGGCGTATGGCCTGCGCACCATTTTGCCAATGGTAGAGCTTATCGATATGGTGGAGCGTTACGCCGATGCGAAAGCCTGGATTGTGAACTATTCCAACCCGGCGGCGATTGTGGCCGAAGGCGTTCGTCGCCTGCGTCCGACCGCGCGCGTGCTTAATATCTGCGATATGCCGGTGGCGGCGATGCGGAATATGGGCGCGATCCTCGGCGTGGACCGCCATAAGCTGGAAGTGGATTACTTCGGGCTGAACCACTTCGGCTGGTTTACCCGCGTGCTGGTGGATGGCGAGGATCAACTTCCCGCGCTGCGCCGTCATATCGCTAAGTTCGGCCTGCTGACGGAAGACGCGGCGCAAACAGACCCGCAACATTCCGATCCATCCTGGGTGAAAACCTGGCGCAACATCAAGCCGATTATGGATCACTTCCCGGATTACCTGCCGAACCCCTATTTACAGTATTACCTGATGCCAAACGATATCGTTGAGCATCAGGATCCGAACTACACGCGCGCTAACGAAGTGATGGACGGGCGCGAGAAAAAACTGTTCGCGGCGGCGGAAGAGTACAAACGTACCGGCATTCTCCCGGATGCGTTCCATGTGGGCGTACACGGCGCGTTTATTGTGGATGTCGCCTGCTCGCTGGCGTTCGATTTACGCCAGCGGCATCTGGTGATTGTCGAGAATAAAGGCGCTATCGCCAATCTGCCTTATGACGCGATGGTCGAAGTGCCCGCTTACATTACCGCCGCAGGCCCGGAGCCGGTGCGTATGGGCGCGGTGCCGCTCTTTCACCAGACGCTGCTCATGCAGCAGCTCGCCTCCGAGCAGCTGCTGGTCGAGGCGACGCTTGAGGGAAGTTACGAAAAAGCGCTGCAGGCGTTTACACTTAACCGTACGGTACCCACGATGCAGCACGCCAAAGCGATCCTCGATGATATGATCGAAGCGAACCGCGACTACTGGCCGGCGCTGCAAAAAGCCTGGGTGAACGGAGAAGCGGCGTTATAACCGGAGCTCGCTCGCGGCATCAATAATGATGGCTTGTGGTGAGGTGAAAAAGCGCTGACAATCCGTTTCTCAGCGATGACACGGAGAACGCCATGTCCACATCCTTTTTTGTCGCGAGCCACTGGCTTGCAGAGCATATCGACGACCCGGAAATTCAGATCCTCGACGCCCGCATGGCCCCTGCCGGACAGGAACATCTGCGCGATATGGCGCAAGAGTACCGGGCGGGCCATTTGCCCGGCGCGCTTTTTTTTGATATCGAAGCGCTGTCCGATCACGCCACTCCCCTGCCTCATATGATGCCGCGCCCGGAAACTTTCGCGGTCGCCATGCGCGAGCTCGGCGTCAGCGATGACAAGCACCTGATTGTGTACGACGAAGGCAACCTCTTCTCTGCGCCGCGCGCCTGGTGGATGCTGCGCGCGTTCGGCGTGCAGAACGTCTCGATTCTGGCAGGCGGCCTCGCCGAATGGCAGCGCGACGGTTTTCCCTTACAGGAAGGCGCGGTCGAGGCGCAGGAAGGCGAATTCGAGGCGAAACTGGATGAGCGGCAGATTAAACGTCTGACCGACGTGCTGCTGGCGAGCCATGAGAATACCGCGCAGATTGTCGATGCCCGCCCGGCGGCGCGCTTTAACGCCGAAGCCGATGAACCACGTCCAGGCCTCAGACGCGGCCATATGCCCGGCGCGCTGAACGTGCCGTGGACCGATCTGGTGGTCAAAGGCCAGCTCAAAACCACTGACGAACTGCTTGGCATTTTTGCGCGTCAGGGGGTGAGTCTGCATCGCCCGATTATCACCAGCTGCGGCTCAGGCGTAACGGCGGCAGTCGTCACGCTCGCCCTCGCCACGCTTGGCGCAAGTGATGTGACGCTCTATGACGGCTCCTGGAGCGAATGGGGAGGCCGTCAGGATCTGCCTGTCGAGCCCGCGTAAGCGATGGACAGCCGCCTCGCGCCGCTGTTAACCCGCGGAGAATCGCTGACCCGCGCCGAATACCGCGTGCTCTCCCACCTGACGGCGCATCCGCTGCGGGTGGGGAATATCACGGTGCGCGAACTGGCGCAGGAGACGTTTGTTTCTACCGCCACTATTATGCGGCTGTGCCATAAGCTGGGTTTCAGCGGCTACAGCGAACTCATCTGGCACTGTAAGCAATTGCTTACTGACACGCCCCATATCGCCATCGAACCCGACGCTGAACCCGAGGCGCTGCCCGCGCTGTTTGAACGCTTTATCGATAACTATCAGCAGAGCTTTCGCTGGGTAACGCCCGAGAAAATCGCGGCCTTCAGCCAGCTGCTACGCCAAAAAGAGCGGTTCTTTCTCTACGGTGCCGGGTTTTCTTATCTTTTCGCCGAGTACCTGACCAAAAAATTACAGGTGCTGGGCAAAACGGCGTTTATCTCCGGCCCCGGCGACAGCCGTAATATTTTTCTCAGCAACGCGGCGCGCTATGAAGTGTTTATCGCGGTCTCGCGTAGCGGCGAAACGGAACAGGTGCTCGATAAAGCGCGTATTGCGCGTAATGTCGGCATGGAAGTGGTGGCGTTTACCCGCGCATCGGCCAACCCACTGGCGGCGCTGTCCGGGCTGCATTTCCCGCTTTATGACGAGGCCATCCATTACGCCGCCGAGGCTGCCGGGATCACCTCATTTGAATCTAATCTGGTCATGCTTATCGATCTGCTGCTGTTGCAGGCGCTGGAATAAAAAAACCACCTCTGGAGGTGGCTCAGGGCCGACCGTAAAGCGCGCGGCCCACGACCGCGCGCTTTACGCCTCAGAAACGCGACAGCGCGTCGCGTGCATGGATGGCGTTAAGATTACGCGCCAGCAGCTCCGCCAGCATTTCCGCGGAATATGCCGTGCGGCTCTCGCCTTCGCGAAGCCCGCCGATAAACACGAACGCCAGCTTGCGCTTGCCGCGCTTCACCCGGGTATAGTTTTTCCAGCGGCCGCCGACGGCGCGCGGCGGTTCAAACCCTTCGCGGTAAATCAGCGTTACGGTGGTGGTGTCGTTGGCGGTTTGCACTGAGAAATCGTCAATCGCGCTGAGTGGGATGCCGGCGGTGAACTGACGGCAGTGCAGCGCATCCGGCGTCATGGTCAGGAACGGCATCTCACGCTTCTGCCACTGCTGCCAGAGCACGAAGCAGGTCAGCAAGCCCAGTAAGCCTGTTCCCAGCGCGATAGCGGCGATTTTTCCGTCTTCAAAGCCCTGAATAGCAAACGGATTAACGATTTGCAGCATGGCGAACGTCGCGACAAACAGAACTACCGCCAGAATACCGCCGACGAAAAACACTTTTTTGCCAGAATAGAGGGTGACGGCCTCGCCGGACTGTTGAACCACCTCTTCCAGCTCGCGGCGGAACTCTTCGCGATGCACCGCGACTTTCCCGGCCAGCTCGCCAGTCATCTGGCTGGAGAGCGCTTCAGGCTGTGCGAACCACAGACGCAGATTTTCCCACGGATCCTGCGGCGCCGGTCGTGTGGCGTGGCTAATCAGCGTGTCGTCAATAGCGCAGCCGAGCGCCTCAATACGCGAACGTGACGGCGGATGGCTGTCAGTCGGGTGCGCGGCTTTGTGCTCCAGGTAACGCTGCGGATCGCCAAAACCGTCTTCACGCAGGCGAGTCAGCAGCGCGGCCACCAGATCGTCAAAGCCCGGTTTGCCGTTGAAGAAATCCTCCAGCGTATTGTTCAGCGGCTCGCTGACGGCGGAAATACGCACCAGCGATGAAGCCAGCGCCTGCGGCGAGCTGGCGCGCGCGCCCATTTCGTCAGCGGCGTGCTCGCGAATGCGGCTCCAGTGGCTCACCGTTTCATGCAACTGCTCAATAAAATAGACGCCCATATAGAGCGACGGATAGAGCACCACATGATCGATAAACGGCGCGTTTTGCTGGTTTTGCGCCATCGTGTGAATACTGTTGGTGATACCTGCGTAAAGCGGCGCGAAGCGCAGGCTGTATTGGGTATCCTGACCCGCGAAGTGACCAAGCTCATGACCGATAACCGCGCTGGTTTCGTCTTTATCGAGCATAGCCGCCCAGGTGAGCGGGAAGTACAGCGTCTGCCCGGTCAACAGCGGGCCATCTTCGAGTTGCACGTCGTTTGCGGTGACGTAAAAGCCTTCCAGCATCCCGACGACGATGTTATCCGGCATTATCGCCCCGGTTTTCTGTGACAGCGACGCCACCAGACTCCAGAGCGCGGGTGCCTGCTCGCGCGTCAGGTTATGGCCCACGACGTGGTTCGGCTCCGGCTCGAACAGCGCAAAGCAGCGGCGGATGCTGCCGAGGCTTTTATAAAGCACCCACAGGATACCGAACAGCACCAGCAGCGCCAGGAACATTACTTTGATGCCGCCCGCGTTCATTTTGAAGTGTGTGGCGAACCAGAGCGTCTCGTACCCGACAACCGCGAACAGCGCCAGACCGCAGCAGACGATCTGCGTCACCATCAGCCACGGCAGCAGCTTGCGGCACTTATCAAACGCCTGCACCAGCGCGTCCTGCGACTGTTTCGCTATCGTCACGCTACGACGACACAGCGCGATGGCGCCAGCGTTAAGCACGATACAGAGCAGCGCAAGGCCGATGGCGAATGACGCCAGCCCGCTCTGGGTGCGCGCCAGCATAATCTGCCCGGCATATTCGTTTTGCATGCTCCGTTCGCTTTCAATCACTTCAGCCGCCGGAACACGGTAGTTTTTCCCGTCGCTCTCAAATTCAATGATCGCTTTCGGATCCTCTTTCATCGCGTCGCTCGCCACCTGAATCAGGTGGGTTGAGCTGTCAATGCTCTCGTTGATATCGCTAACCCGCCAGTGCTGCCAGACGGCATAGCAGGCCACCAGCAGCGGCACCAGAAAAAGATAAGCGAGATGCTTCCTGTTCATCGTTACGTCGTTTCCTTGTTCATCCATAGACTGCGGGGGCGTTCCCACGCGGTGAAACGCGCCTGTTCACCGACAGGCGCCTTAACCACAGCCCTCTGACGGGGCCGGTGGGTTATTGCATCGTATGGAGTTCCGCCTGGGCGGCGGGCGCATGGAAGTACAATTCCACCAGCTCCATCAGTTGTTCTTGCGAAACCGGTTTATTGTCGGCATCACGCAGTTTGCCGCTCACATCCAGCAGCATCTGGCGCGCTTTTTTATCCACATGGCGATACGCCCGAAAGCGCGAGCCAGCCAGCGGCGGAGGCTGGTAGCCTTCTTTGTATTCAAGTTCTATCAGCATATCGTTCTTCGTGAGGAAGAACTGATAGCCGGTCAGCGCGGAAAGCGGCACCGGCTCGGTAAGCTCGCTGAAAATCAGGCTTTGCGGCGTCAGGATCATGATGGGCTCCTTGCTGGCGCGCCAGTAACGCAGCACGCTGCGAACGCCAAGCCAGCAGAAATAGACGAACACCAGCGTGAGGATAAGCCCGGTAAACTCACGCTTGCCGGGCGGGTAATCCCACTCGCGATCGCTGTGGAAGGCGATAAGCAGCGACAGAAACGTGACGATGGTCAGCACGCCGCCGCGCGAAATCCGGCTGCGGCTGTAGATGGCTTTTTCGTCTGAAGCGGCCTGCACCACAGTATTGAGCTCTTCGCGCCAGACATTGCGCTGTTCGGCGACTTCGCCTGCGAGGTGTGCGGTAAGCGCGCGCGCCAGCCCGTCGACATCAGCAAACAGCGTCTGCAGGTGCGCGTAACTTTGCATGGTGACCGGACGTGAAGCCTGGATCGCCGACAGCTCGACGGAGCAGCCCAACGCCTCAATACGCGAACGGCACGACGGGTGAGAGTCATAAGGGTGCGAAATCTCTTGTTCGAGATAATCGCGCGGGTCCGGCAGCGGATGGCCGCAGAGGTGCGCGAGCAGCGAGGTCACGACGTTATCAGTCTGGACTTTCGCCTGGTAAACCTCGTTCAGATACGCCTCCACCGGGCCGCTCAGCGCCACAATACGCAGCAGCGCCGATGAGAGCGCCTGCGGCGAACTGGCCTGCGCGCCTGCTTCATCGGCCGCGTGTTCGCGGCGCTGGCGCCACATCATCACCATACCGTGGAACTGTTCGAGGAAATAGTGCGCGCTGTACAGCGCGGTGCGTAATTCAACCACCCCCACGTAGGGCTTTTTGCCTTCTTTAGGATCCAATACATCAAGGCTGCGACTGAAACCATCATAGAGCGGCAAAAAGCGCTGGCTGAATTCGGTGTCTTTACCCGAGAAGTGCCCCAGCTCGTGGCCAACGACCGCCGTCATCTCCTCCGGGCTCAGCAGCGCGGCCCAGGTGAGCGGGAAGTACAGCGTCTGCCCGGTGACCGTTTCGCCGGTATTCAGCAGCAGCGGGCTGGCGGTGACGTAGAAGTTATCGGTGAGCCCCACCACGATATTCTCCGGCACGACAGCGCCGGGGCCGCGTGCCAGCGCATCCACCGCCTGCCAGAGCGCAGGCGCTTCGCGGCGACTCACGCGATGGCCCATCACCGGCTTCGGCACCGGGCGGAACAGCGCGAAGCATTTCGCAGTGGCCATCAATATGTGCCAGAACACCCAGAGCACAACGGCTGCGATAATCAGAAGATAGAGGCCAATCATAACGGGGCTGATTTTCGGCTTAAAGGTAACCGCAGCCCAGACGATTTCGTAAAAAAGAATACTGAACTGATAAACCGCACCAACCAACAGCTGCGCGGCCATAATAAAAGGCAGTAGCAGACGGCACAGCCAGAACGCCCTCAATAACGCGCTTTGGGAACGCTGCCCCTGCATGACGCAAAAGCGGCACAACCCTACCGCGCCAGCGTTAATCAGCAGGCTGATGAGCGTAAACAGCATGCCGCCGCGCGCCAGAAACTTTTCAATATCCGCCGCGCTAATCCAGTCACGGTTCTCTTTGAGATATTGCTGCGCCAGCTCGCGCGCTTGCGTGGCAGGCATTTCCGTCGCCTGCCTGTCATGGCGGTACATGAGCGTCGCCTGCGGCGATTGGTTCGCGGTCGCGACGATATGCGACTCATAGTCCGCGCGATCCACGACGGTACTGACGCGCCAGTTCTGCCAGACGGCATAGAAAAACAGAATAAGCGGTATTAAAAAGAGGTAGGTCACGCTCTTTTTATTCATGGTTTGGCCCCGGGTCGATAAAACAGGAACGGCGCCCGCCCACATTCAGGCAGCGTAACAGCAAAGAAACGTAACGGGGGCGCAGAAGGCGGCAAGCTTAGCAAAGCGCGTGCGCAGGCGGGCCTACCAGATTTTGACTTGCTACAGAAAACAACGGGTTAACGAGGAAGTAAAACGCGGCGTTGGGCGCCGCGTGGGAAGGCATAACGTTAAATAATGCGGTTTTGTTTAAAGTCGCGCAGGAAGCTGCCCCAGCGGCGCTCATAGAACGGCGTCAGGTGCGCCATCATAAAGTGGCTGATGCCCTTGTCGCCTTCCACGACCTGACAGAGATCGACAGGTTCATCGCCCGGCAGCGTATCGGTCGCCACACTGCCGGCAGCGTTGATGACGGCCTCAATATCGCCGTCAGCCTCAATGCCAATAAGAAAGTTTGCTGGCTGATCGGCCTGCTCTTTCAGCAAGCACAGCCAGGCGCGCCTGACCGTTTTCATCTCTTTAAACAGCAGCGTCAGCGATTCAATCATCTGCGCGGGCGGTTCAGCCACTTCGGACAGCAGCAGCGAGGCGCCGCCTTCCAGCACTTCCTGCTGGCTGAGCGCCGAGCCTTCCGGGCTTAGCAGATGGCGAATCTCATTTGGCGTGAACTCTTTGCCGGTCGGCAGTTTGGCGTTAAGGAATAGCGTTTCGCCGAGCGTCATTTCAAACAGCGTGCGCACCGGCATCGCCACGAAGGCCTGTTCGCCTTCCACCGCCTGCTCAAGGGCCGCAGGAGAGCTGAAAAAAGGAATCACCGAGGTGCCGTCATCTTTTTCCCAGTGCTGGAGATCCACCGCGCTTTCGGCGACGACCGCTTCGCCATCTGCCGCCTCGCCCGGCACCCACACCGTAGAGTCCAGCAGCGTGCGGAAAAAGGCCGGACGGAACGCCGGCTCCGCGGCCGCTTTTTCAAGCAGGATTTCGAGTTCGTTTTTTTCTGCGTTGTTATCGTTTTTCGTTTCGGACATAGCTTTTTTATTTGTCAGTAATGGGTGAGAGAAATCCCCTCACCCCGGCCCTCTCCCCTGAGGGAGAAGATAAAACCCTCGGCGTAACGTTGGCGTTGGTCAGGCGGGTAAGCACAGCGCCCCCGCCACACGCGTCTTAACCCACCGCCATCAACGCCGCTAATGTTATTTGCCGGTCAACAGGTTCGCCAGGGTGCGCACGCCGATGCCGGTCGCGCCCGCCGCCCACTGCTCGACCGCCGCTTTGCGGTAGGTCGCGGAGCAGTCGATATGCAGCCAGCCCTGCTGATAGTTTTCCACAAAGTGCGACAGGAAACCCGCCGCGGTGCTGGCGCCCGCCGGGTATGCGCCGCCCGCGGTGTTATTCAGCTCGGCAAAGTTAGACGGCAACTGGTTACGGTGGAACTCCGCCAGCGGCAGACGCCAGAAGGCTTCGTTTTCCGCCTGCGCGCTTTGCAGCAGACGGTTCGCGAGCGCGTCGTCAAAGCTGAACAGCGCGTGGTAATCGTTGCCAAGCGCGGTTTTGGCCGCGCCGGTCAGCGTCGCGGCGTCGATAATCAGCTCCGGCTTGTGGGCGCTGGCGTCAATCAGCCCGTCCGCCAGCACCAGGCGGCCTTCGGCGTCGGTGTTCATCACCTCGACGGTTTTGCCGTTGCGGTAACGAATGATATCGCCCAGACGGAAAGCGTTGCCGCTAATCATGTTATCCGCGCAGCAAAGAATGAGCTTCACGCGCTTGTTCAGGCCGCGGGTAATGGCGAAGGCCAGCGAGCCGGTTACCAGCGCCGCGCCGCCCATGTCGGATTTCATCGAATCCATAAACGCGGTCTGTTTGATGCTGTAGCCGCCGGAGTCGAACGTAATGCCTTTTCCGACGAGGCAGGCATAGACCGGCGCGTTCGCGTCGCCCGTCGGGTTGAAATCGAGCGCCAGCAGCACCGGCGGGCGTTCTGAGCCGCGACCGACGGTGTGCAGTCCCAGATAGTTCTGCTCGCGCAGATCTTCACCTTTAGTGATGCGATAACTTACGCGCTCGCCGCCCACATCCGCCAGCAGATCCACCGCGCGCTGCGCGAGGTGCTCCGGGCCCATCTCTTCCGCCGGGGCGTTAATCACATCGCGCACCCAGTCGATGACTTTCAGGCGGCTGTTAAGCTCTTTCTGCTGGGCGTCGTCGAGCGGCGCCCAGGTGACGGTGCGTTTGCCTTTGGGGCCGCGATAGCCCATCCAGAATGCCCAGCTTTTTTCGACATCCCAGCCTTCGCCCGCAAGCTCAACGTGTTTAAGCCCTTGCCCGTCGATTTTGCGCCCGGCGCGCTGGATGAGATGTAAATCGTCTTTGCCCGTCAGGTGCAGAGCGATACCGTCTTGCGTAAAACTGTACAGGGCTTTTTCACCCCAGCGAGCGTCGGCAGGCTCGTGGGAAAGCGTAATCTTCATGGCTTCGGTCATGTTATTTTCCTTATATCGCCTTATGCGCAACGAAAACGGGCCGCCTTCTGGCAGCCCGTTGCGTTATTCTGCTTCGTCTAACCAGACCAGCAGTATAGCCTCTAAAACCTTTTCGTTAGAGGCCTGTGGATCGTCATCGAAATCCTCGAGATCGCAGATCCACTGGTGCATATCGGTAAAGCGCACGGTTTTCGGGTCTACGTCCGGGCGGCTGTCATACAGCGCCTCGCCGATTTCGCGGCTGTCGGTCCATTTCAGTCCCATATTAATGCTCCCTGGCGTGGTTGATGGTGTAACGCGGCATCTCCACCACCAGATCTTCGTCAGTGACGCGCGCCTGACAGCTCAGACGGCTTTCCGGCTCAAGCCCCCAGGCTTTATCCAGCATATCGTCTTCATCTTCGGTGCTTTCCGGCAGCGAATCGAAGCCTTCACGCACGATGCAGTGACAGGTCGTGCAGGCGCACGATTTTTCACAGGCGTGTTCAATTTCAATGCCGTTGCGCAGCGCAACGTCAAGAATAGTTTCACCGCTTTGCGCTTCCAGTACTGCGCCATCAGGGCAAAGATCCTGATGAGGCAAAAAAACAATCTTAGGCATATTAAACCTCGTCGACGGAGTGGCCTTTCAGCGCCTGACGGATGGACTCATCCATGCGGCGAGCGGCGAACTCCTGGGTCTGTTTATCTGTATTTTTTATCGCATCTTCAATGGCGCGGGCGTCGTCGCCGTCGGCGGCGGCGCGCAGTTGCGTCATCGCGTCGTCAATAGCGGCGCGCTCGGTCGCGCTAAGCAGCGCGCCGTCGCTCCTGAGCGCGCCTTCAAGGCTTTCCAGCACGCGGGCGGCCTCCACTTTCTGCTCGGCCAGCATGCGCGCTTTCACGTCATGCTCGGCAAAGCTCATGGAATCCTGAATCATGCTCGCGATTTCGCCATCGGTCAGACCGTAGGACGGTTTTACCTGGATGGAGGCTTCCACGCCGGTGGATTTCTCCATAGCGGTGACGCTCAGCAGGCCGTCGGCATCCACCTGAAAGGTAACGCGAATATGCGCGCCACCCGCCGGCATCGCCGGAATGCCGCGCAGCGTAAAGCGCGCAAGCGATCGGCAATCCTGCACCAGTTCGCGCTCGCCCTGCATCACGTGAATTGCCATTGCGGTCTGGCCATCTTTGAAGGTGGTGAATTCCTGCGCGCGAGCCACCGGAATAGTGGTGTTGCGCGGGATCACTTTCTCCACCAGGCCGCCCATGGTTTCAAGGCCAAGCGAGAGCGGAATGACATCCAGTAGCAGCATTTCGCTGTCCGGCTTGTTGCCGACCAGAATATCGGCCTGGATCGCGGCGCCGATGGCGACCACGCGGTCCGGGTCGATGGAGGTGAGCGGCGTACGGCCAAAGAATTCGCCAACGCGCTCGCGTACCAGCGGCACGCGGGTCGAGCCGCCGACCATGACCACTTCCAGCACGTCATTCGGCTCAACGCCCGCGTCTTTTAACGCGCGACGACAAGAAAGCAGCGTACGTTTGACGAGCGGCGCGATGAGTTCATTAAACTGTTCGCGGGTCACGCTGCCCTGCCAGCCCGCCACGTTGACCTGCGCGATATCGGCGTCGCTGAGCGCAATTTTAGCCTGGGTTGCGGCGTCAAGCAGCTGGCGCTGAATGCGGTTGTCGCTGCGATCGGCAATACCTGCCTGCTCGCGAATATAGTCCGCCAGCAGATGGTCGAAGTCGTCGCCGCCGAGCGCGGAGTCGCCCCCGGTTGCCAGCACTTCAAATACGCCGCGGCTTAAGCGCAGCACGGAGATATCAAAGGTACCGCCGCCCAAATCGTACACGGCGATAACGCCTTCCTGACCGGAATCAAGGCCGTAGGCGATCGCCGCTGCGGTCGGCTCGTTCAGCAGGCGCAGCACGTGCAGCCCGGCGAGACGCGCCGCGTCTTTGGTGCCCTGACGCTGCGCGTCGTCAAAGTAGGCGGGAACGGTGATCACCACGCCGTCGAGATCGCCCGCCAGCGCTTCGCGCGCGCGTTCAGCGAGCGTTTTAAGAATGTCGGCGGAGACGCGCACCGGGTTGAGCAGTCCTGCCGGGGTGTCGATCATCGGCAGGCCGTTTTCGCTCGCGTGCAGCTGATACGGCAGGTGCGGATAGCGCGACTGAATGTCGGCGAGAGATCGGCCCATCAGGCGCTTTACGGAGCTGATGGTATTGACCGGATCGGCGGCGGCTTGCGCACGCGCGTCCCAGCCCACGGTGTAACCCTGCTGCTGATAATGAACCACGGACGGCAGCAGATGGCGACCCTGATGATCCGCCAGCGTTTCGGTTTGCCCACTGCGAACCGTCGCCACCAGCGAGTTGGTGGTGCCGAGATCGATGCCCGCCGCCAGCCTGCGCTGGTGCGGCGCGCTACTCATGCCGGGCTCACTGATTTGTAATAAGGCCATGTTGAGCTTCCAGAATTAAAAATCGAGCAACTTTTCTTCGAGTTGTTCTGACTGGCTTAAAAGCTTATCGAGAAAACGCAGCTTGCGTACCGTGTCGGCCGCCTGCGCCCATGCTTCGCCGTCCAGCTCCGTCACCATTTGCTGATGGCGATCGTTATACATTGCTTTGACGTTACGGACGAACGCCTCCAGGCGGTCGCTGTCTTTAGCCTGCTCAATCTCGTCCAGCGCTTCGCGCAGCTCCAGTTGTTCCATCAGAAACGCGGCGTCGCGCACGGTGTGCTGTTCATTCGCCAGATCGAAACCGTGCAACGAGAGCAGATATTCGGCGCGCGTTAGCGGGTGGCGCAGCGTTTGCCATGCCTGGTTGATGGTCGCGGATTGGGAGAGCGCCGCCAGTTGTTCGGCCTGAGGGTGGCTTGCGAATTTATCGGGATGATACTTACGTTGCAGATCCTGGTAACGCGTCGCCAGTTGGGCACTGTCCAGCGCATAACGGGCCTGCAGCCCAAAGAGGGTGAAGTAATCCATAACAGTCTCGGGGGTCAGTCAACGTGATAAAGCGAATACCCCGCCTGCGGCTGGCGCAGACGGGGAGAGGCGGGAAAGATTATCAGACGTTAAAGCTTTCGCCGCAGCCGCACTCATCTTTTACGTTCGGGTTAGTGAACTTAAACCCTTCGTTCAGGCCTTCTTTGACGAAGTCCAGCTGAGTGCCATCAAGGAATTGCAGGCTTTTACCATCGACCACCACCTTCACGCCCTTGTCTTCGAACACCGTGTCTTCTGGCTGCGGTGCGTCAACAAATTCCAGCACATAGGCCATGCCGGAACAGCCGGACGTGCGAACGCCAAGACGCAGGCCAAAACCTTTACCCCGGTTGGCCAGGAAAGCGTTGACGCGCGCGGCGGCGGTGTCGCTAAGGGTAATCGACATACTACAACCTCAACTCATCAATGATTATTTTGCTTCACGTTTGCTTTTATAGTCCGCAATGGCGGCTTTGATGGCGTCTTCCGCCAGGATAGAGCAGTGAATTTTCACCGGCGGCAGTTCGAGTTCGTCTGCGATATCGGTATTTTTAATCGCCTGCGCTTCATCCAGGGATTTGCCTTTCACCCACTCGGTGACCAGCGAGCTGGACGCAATTGCGGAGCCGCAGCCGTAGGTTTTAAAACGTGCGTCTTCAATGATACCTTCATTGTTGACTTTGATCTGCAACTTCATCACGTCGCCGCAGGCCGGCGCGCCGACCATGCCGCTGCCGACGTTGTCGTCGTTGTTGTCAAAAGAGCCGACGTTGCGCGGGTTTTCGTAATGATCGATGACTTTTTCGCTGTATGCCATGTGTTATTTCTCCTGAATCCGATACCGATTAATGATGAGCCCATTCGATGGTGGTTAAATCCACGCCCTGCTTAAACATCTCCCACAGCGGAGAGAGGTCGCGCAGACGGCCGATGGATTTGCGTACCAGTTCGATGGTGTAGTCGATCTCTTCTTCAGTCGTGAAACGGCCCAGAGAGAAACGGATAGAGCTGTGCGCCAGCTCGTCATTCATACCCAGCGCGCGCAGTACGTAAGACGGCTCAAGGCTCGCTGACGTACAGGCGGAACCCGAAGAAACAGCCAGGTCTTTCAGCGCCATGATCAGCGACTCGCCTTCGACGTAGTTGAAGCTCACGTTCAGGATGGTCGGAACGCCCTGCTCCAGGTCGCCGTTCAGGTAAACTTCTTCGATATCTTTGATGCCGTTCCACAGGCGGTTGCGCAGGCCGCGCAGGCGCTCCATCTCGGTCGCCATCTCTTCTTTAGCGATACGATAGGCTTCGCCCATGCCGACAATCTGGTGAACAGGCAGGGTGCCGGAACGCATGCCGCGCTCGTGACCGCCGCCGTGCATCTGCGCTTCAATGCGAATACGCGGTTTACGACGCACGTAGAGCGCGCCGATGCCTTTCGGACCATAGATTTTGTGGCCGGTGAAGGACATCAGATCCACTTTCAACTGGGACAGATCGATAGGCAGCTTGCCCACGCTCTGGGTGGCGTCAACGTGGTAGATGATGCCACGCGCGCGGCACATTTCGCCGATGGTAGCGATATCCTGCACCACGCCGATTTCGTTGTTCACGTGCATGATGGAGACCAGAATGGTGTCGTCACGCATCGCGGCTTCGAGTGCTTTAAGATCGATAATGCCGTTGCTCTGCGGGGCGAGGTAGGTCACCTCAAAGCCTTCGCGCTCCAGCTGACGGCAGGTATCCAGAACCGCTTTATGCTCGGTTTTGCAGGTGATGATGTGCTTGCCTTTTTTCTGATAGAAATTGGCCGCACCTTTGATAGCCAGGTTGTCGGATTCGGTCGCGCCAGAGGTAAAGACGATTTCACGCGGGTCCGCGCCGATAAGATCGGCGACCTGGTTACGGGCGATATCTACCGCCTCTTCCGCCTGCCAGCCAAAGCGGTGGGAGCGGGAGGCCGGGTTACCGAAGGTTCCGTCCATCGTTAAAAACTGCATCATTTTCTCGGCGACGCGCGGGTCCACCGGCGTGGTCGCGGAGTAATCGAGGTAAATCGGTAATTTCATTGCTCTTAAGCTCCGTACATCTCAAAGCGGTGAATCAGGCAGCCGGCTGGATGTACGCCGCAGTCTACAGGATGCCGAAGCATCCTGGCCTGATTCGGGAAAAGCGTATTATTTTTTTATGCGCGCAGTTTAACGTCGATAGCGTCCTGAGCGCGGGTCGGGCGATGTGCTTCATTGTGCTGACGGTCAGAAACGTCCAGCACTTCCTGGTTGTTCACCAGTTCACCTAAGGTGATGTTGTTCAGAAAACCGGTCAGGCGATCGCTTAAATCGCGCCACAGCGCGTGGGTCAGGCATTTATCGCCGCCCTGGCAGCCGCCTTTGCCCTGACAACGCGTCGCGTCGACAGACTCATCAACGGCGCTAATCACTGCACCAACCGCAATCTGACCCGCGTCTTTACCCAGCAGATAACCGCCGCCCGGGCCGCGTACGCTGGCCACCAGGCCATTTTTACGCAGACGAGAGAACAACTGCTCCAGATAAGAAAGGGAGATACCCTGACGTTCAGAAATATCTGCCAACGGCACCGGACCTGCTTCGGAGTTGAGCGCAACGTCCAGCATTGCGGTCACGGCATAGCGCCCTTTAGATGTCAGTCTCATGTCTTACTTAACCTCAAGCTCGCCCCTCGACGCGGGGGTTTTTATGAAAATGGGGGTATTGCATAGCAGGCGCAAGTCTGACATTCCCGAGTAATTTGGTCAACTATTTACCCGAGTATTTTACTCAAGTATTAGGCTCGTCTTTACGGGGGCTCTCTATCGACGCCAGCATACCGCGCAGAATGTTAAGTTCCTGACTTTCCGGGCGTGCGCGGGTAAACAGGCGGCGTAATTTGTTCATCACCTGGCCGGGATGATTCGGGCGGATAAAGCCGGTGCTGAGCAAAACTTGCTCAAGATGGCCGTAGAAACGCTCCAGATCGTCCACCAGGGGATATGGCGTTTCTTCTTCATGATGCGCTGCGGTGTCGGACTCCTGCGTAGCAAGCCAGGCCATGCGCACTTCATAAGCGATGACCTGTACCGCCATCGCGAGATTCAGCGAGCTGTACTCCGGGTTCGCGGCAATGGCGACGTGATAGTGGCACTTTTGCAACTCGTCGTTGGTCAGCCCCACACGCTCGCGGCCAAACACAATGGCCACCGGCGCGTGCGCGCCTTCGGCGACGCTCTTCAGACCGCATTCGCGTGGGTCAAGCATCGGCCAGGGCAGCGTGCGCGAACGCGCGCTGGTGCCGACCACCAGGCTACAGCCCGCCAGCGCTTCATCAAGCGTATCGACGATGTGAGCATTGCCGATCACATCGCTGGCGCCGGCGGCGAGCGCGATAGCCTGCGAATCCGGTTTCACCAGCGGGTTCACCAGCCACAGGTTAGTGAGGCCCATGGTTTTCATGGCGCGGGCGACAGAGCCCATGTTGCCGGTGTGAGAGGTTTCTACCAGCACGATACGAATGTTTTGCAGCATAGCGACTCAGTATGAATAAAGAATATCGGGACATCCTAACATAAACCTGAGACATATTCCGAACCCTCTGCTATACTCCGCGCCGTTTTCCCGTTCTTTAACATCCAGTGAGAGAAACCTGATGCATCCGATGCTCAACATCGCCGTGCGTGCTGCGCGCAAGGCCGGAAATTTTATCGCCAAAAACTACGAAACCCCGGACGCCGTTGAGACCAGCCAGAAAGGCAGCAACGATTTTGTGACTAACGTGGATAAAGGCGCAGAGCGCATTATTATCGACACCATTCGTCAGTCCTACCCGCAACACACCATCATCACCGAAGAAAGCGGTGAACACGCCGGCACCGAGCAAGATATTCAATGGGTTATCGATCCGCTGGATGGCACCACCAACTTCGTTAAACGTCTCCCGCACTTCGCGGTTTCTATCGCTGTACGTATCAAAGGCCGTGCGGAAGTCGCCGTGGTTTACGATCCGATGCGTAACGAACTCTTCACCGCCGTTCGCGGCCAGGGCGCACAGCTGAACGGCTACCGCCTGCGCGGCAGCACCGCTCGCGATCTGGACGGCACCATTCTGGCGACCGGCTTCCCGTTTAAAGCCAAACAGCACGCCACGCCGTACATGAACATTGTGACCAAACTGTTTACCCAGTGCGCCGATTTCCGCCGTACCGGCTCTGCCGCGCTCGATTTGGCCTACGTGGCCGCGGGCCGCGTGGACGGTTACTTTGAAATTGGCCTGAAACCGTGGGATTTCGCCGCAGGCGAGCTGCTGGTGCGTGAAGCCGGCGGCCTGGTGTGCGATTTCGTGGGCGGTCACAATTACATGATGACCGGCAACATCGTCGCCGGTAACCCGCGCGTCGTGAAAGCGATGCTCGGCAACATGCGTGATGAGCTGAGCGAAGCGCTGAAGCGTTAATCCGCTCTTAAGTACGAGAAAGGCAGGCCGCGAAAGCGCTCTGCCTTTTTTATTGTTTATTTGGGATGGCGGATGGATTTGATTGGTGGGATGGCGGGTGCGCTTTGCTTACCCGCCCTACTCCTGATACCTGCCCGCAAAACAGGTAGGGTGGGTAAGCGCAGCGCGCTCACCAGCGCCCAAAAGCCTCGCCCCCACCTTTAAAACGGCCGTAACCCCTGCGCGACGGGCGCGGCGCTTAGCCACATCACCAGCGCTGCGACGACCAACACCACGCCGCCTGCGAGCGCGAGCGTCGCCCCGCCGGTCCGGCGCCACAGCGGCGGTGTTTTCTGCCCGCCCAGTCGGGCGGCCAGGCGGCGGAAGCTGTGCACAAACAGCGCGATCGCCGAGATAGTCAGCGATGTTCCTGTCGCCATGGCCAGCGCAGACGCCACGCCCCAGCCAAACACGCCGATCACCTTGCTGAACAGCAGCACCATCAGCGCGCCGGAGCACGGCCGCATCCCCATTGAAAGTACGACCATCAACCGCGCGCGCCAGTCATCGCCGCGCTCAAGCTGGGCCGGCGTCGGCAGATGCTGATGCCCGCAGCCGCAGGTCGCGCTGTGCGTATGGTGCGGCGTAAACGCGGTAAACACGGGCCGACGCAGCAGCCCACGCAGCGTTTTGCCCGCCCGCCAGCAGAGTAGCAACCCCAGCGCGCCCACCAGCAGATAACTGCCTTTTTCGAGCCAGTAACCGCTCAGATGCAGTTGCCTTGCTGGCAGCGCCAGCAACGACAGCACCACCGTCACCAGCGCAATCGCCACCAGCCCCTGCAACAGCGACGAAGCGAAGGTCAGTTGCAGGCTCGTTTTCAGGCGCGACGGGTGCGTGGCAAGCCAGGTGGCGATCACGACTTTGCCATGACCCGGCCCGAGCGCGTGCAGCACGCCATAGACAAAGCTGAACAGCAGCAGCGAGCCCCCGGCGCGCGTCGGGTTTTGCGCCACCTGCTGTAGCAGCGCGCTCATCTCGCGGTTTATCTCGCGCTGCCAGACGGTGCTTTTCATGAGCACCTGCGGCCACTCCAGCCACAGCCAGAGGCCACCGACCAGCGCCAGCACCACAAACAGCGCCAGCGGCCAGAAGTGTGTCCAGCGGCGTGCGGCAAGCGGGGTTGAAATTACTGACATTGCAACGTCACCTGTTGAGCGAATTGTTTCCCTAAATCCATATCTTCCGGCGGCGCGTCGGCTTTATCGAGCGACAACGCGAAGTTCTGCACCGATTCATCCGGCTGCGGCGTTTTCACCGCCACTTTGCAGCGCTCGCGCAGCCCCTGCCCCAGCGTCACGTCGCCCGGCGCATCGTAACTCATCGCTACATAATACGTCGGGTCGAAGGTCGCGAACGTATAGCGCTCCCCTTCCACGTTTTGCGCATGGGCGAGCGGCAGCGTAAAGGTCAGCACCGCCTGATGCCCTTCGCGCGCCAGCGCATACGCCTGCGGCGTGGCGGCGAACTTCACCTTCTGCCCGTTATGCCAGAACTCGGTGAAATAGTGCTGCCCGATAACATTCGCCATCACTTCCGCCGCCAGTTTTTTCCATACCGGCGATCCGGGCGCGGCGTCCCCGGCGTCATACAGTAGATCTGCTGAAGTGATTTCATCCATTTTCCAGCGCATTTTAAGCGCAGTTATCTGCCCCGCTTCGCTGACAATCTCGGTTTTCAACGAGATAAAGCTGTGCGGATGCGCCGCGACCTGTCGCGCGGGAACCAGCGTTACTAAAGCCGCAGCCACCATTACCGGGTAAAGACGTGCGCTCATTATCTTCCTCTGGCGAAAAATTCTGTGAGCCAGCCAGAATTCCGCGATCAAACTGCGCACCCTGAACGGCATTCAACGATCCTTTAGCTATTCTTAGCATTAACCTCACTCACTGGACAAAACGGATGATGACTCTGCTCTGCCCTCCACCATCTGTGCTTTCCAGTCCGCAGCGCCGCTGCCAGGTACTTTTAATGCTCTATCTGCCGGGCCAGACCATCACGCCGGAAAGCGTAGGTCGCCTTAATGGCGTCGACGGCGCCATCGCCCGACAGGACATTGCCGAAACCGGCGACGAGATCCAGCGATATCACCGGTTGAGTATTATCACCCAGCAGGACGGCAGCTACCGGATTGAAGGCACGGCGTTAGACCGCCGCCTCTGCCTGCTGCACTGGCTGCGCCGGGCGCTGCGCCTGTGCCCGCAGTTTATCCAGCAGCATTTCACACCTGCGCTGAAAAGCGAACTGCGCCAGCACGGCATTGCGACGGCGCTGTATGACGATACGAATTTACACGCGCTGGTCAACCTCTGCGCGCGGCGACTAAACCGCCAGTTCGAAGCGCGCGACGTGCAGTTCCTGCGCCTCTACCTGCAATATTGCCTGATTCAGCACCATTACGGCCAGACGCCGGAGTTCAGCGAGCCGCAGCAGCTCTGGATGCGCGCCCGCGCGGAGTTTCTGGCGGCTCAGGAGATCGTGCGTCACTGGCAGCGCCGCGTCGCCCAGTCGCCGCACGTCAATGAACACTGTTTCCTGGCGCTGCTGTTTATGATGCTGCGCACGCCCGACCCGCTGCGCGACGCGCATCCGGAAGATCATCGCCTGCGCCACGCGGTCGGTTCGCTCATCGCGCGCTTTCGCGAACTCTCCGGCATGGCGTTCAGCGATGAACAGGGGCTTGCGGATCAGCTCTATATCCACCTGTGTCAGGCGCTCGATCGCAGCCTGTTTGGCATTGGCATCGACAACAGTCTGCCGGAAGAGATTAACCGCCTTTATCCCCGGCTGATGCGTACCACCCGCAAAGCGTTTGACCGCTTTGAAGAGGAGTATCGGGTGACGTTCTCCGATGAAGAAGTGGGGCTGGTGGCGGTGATTTTCGGCGCGTGGCTGATGCAGGAGACGGATCTGCATGAAAAACAGGTGCTGCTGCTGACCGGCAACGACGCGACGCTTGAGGCGGAAATCGAGCAGCAGCTACGGGAACTGACCCTGCTGCCGCTTAATATTAAGCATCTGACGCTGCATACCTTTCAGCAGGAAGGCGCGCCGAAAGAGGTGGCGCTGATTGTGACGCCTTACACCACCTCGCTGCCGCTCTTCTCGCCGCCGCTTATTCACGCCACGCTGCCGCTTGGCGAACATCAGCAGCAGCGGATACGGGAGATTCTGGAGGCCTAAGCGCGGGCCGCCACTTTCGGGCGCAGGAAGAGCGCGGGTAGCGCGACCAGCGCCATCACCCAGAAAACACCGCCCGCCAGGTGCTGGTAGAGGAACCCTGCGAAGACGGTCATCACCGCGATGCCGCCGCCCATCGCCACAGCGGAGTAGACCGACTGCAGCCGGATCACTTCCGAGCCCTCGCGCGCGGCGATATAACGCATCGCCGCCAGGTGGCAGATGGAGAAGCTGCCGCAGTGCAGGATCTGCGCCACGATGAGCCACGGCAGCGCGGTCGTCCAGCCCATCAGGCCCCAGCGGATAATCCCCAGCACGCCGGAGAGCAGCAGCAGTTCGCGCGCGCCAAAGCGGCCAAAAAGTTTTTTACTCAGTGCGAAGATGACAATTTCCGCCACCACGCCGAGTGACCACAGATACCCCACCACTGACGCGGAATAGCCCTGCCCCTGCCAGTAAATCGCGCTAAAGCCATAATAGGCGGCATGCGCGCCCTGCAACAGGCTGACGCAGGCGAGAAAGCGCCAGTTTTCGCTTATCAGCTTGCGCCAGACCGGCCAGCCCGCCGCCTCATTGTGGCGCGCTTCACCCTGCGGCATTACGGAAGGCTTCAGCAGCATCCCGATAAGCATGGACGCCACGCCAAGCGACAGCAGCGCCAGAATCGCCCGGTAGTCATAGGCGCTGACCAGTTTACCAGTGAGCGCTGAGCCAATCACAAACGCGAGCGAGCCCCACAGCCGCACGCGGCCGTAATCCATCGTTATCTGACGCTGCCAGGTGGCGGCCAGCGCGTCGGTGAGCGGCACCAGCGGCGAGAAAAAGAGGTTAAAGCCAACCAGGATGACAAACAGCCAGGCAGTCTGATGCCCGAACCAGAAGCCGAGCGCGAACACCAGCGTCAGCGTCGCCAGCAGGCGCAGCGCGAAGACTAAGCGGGAGGGATCTTTCACACGCGGAGCCAGCAGCAGGCTGCCGAGAAAGCGCGCAATGAGGCCCGAGCCTAGCAGCAGGCCGATGGTTTCCGGCGCGACGCCGACGCCCGCGAGCCAGACGCTCCAGAAGGGCAGAAAAATACCGTAGCTAAAGAAGTAGGTGAAATAGCTGAGCGCCAGCCAGCGCGTGGAATGCAAAACCATGATTCCCTCCCGTTTTGGAGGCGTTAGTCTGGCGGGAAAGGCAGGGGGTTGCAAGTGATGCATAACAAAGCCATAACATTACGCATCGGGTGATAAATCAGGCCGCCGCAGCGGCCTGGCGTGCGTTAAACGCCTGCTTCAGCAAACACCGCTTTGGCGGTAAACATGGCGTTGAGCGCCGCCGGGAAACCGGCATACAGCGACATCTGGATAATCACTTCGATTAGCTCCTCGCGCGTGCAGCCGACGTTCAGCGCCGCATGCAGATGCACCGCCAGTTGTGGTTGCGCATGGCCGAGCGCGGTGAGCGCGGCGACGGTCGCAAGCTCCCGGCTTTTCAGCGACAGCCCAGGCCTGCTGTAGATATCCCCGAAGCCGAACTCGATAACGTAGCGCCCAAGATCGGGGGCGATATCGGCCAGCGCTTTAATAACATTCTGCCCTGCCGCGCCGTCGATTTCCGCAAGTCGCGCAAGCCCTGTGTCATAACGTGATGAAGTCATACCGTTCTCCTTTTGTGTGATACGGATAACGGTAAAGCTTCGAGTTAACTCCAGGTCAAGCGCTGTTTTTTAACAGCGTCTGGTCGTAATACGCCATTTTCTCTTTCAGGCGCGCCAGATGATCGGCCTGCTGCGCCAGCCGCGCCTCCAGCCGCAGGGCGTGTTCCGCCAGGAGTTCTCGCCGCTCAGCGGCGGTCGTCTCTCCCTGCGCGCGCAGCCGCGCGTAACGCTGGATAGCCGCAAGCGGCATATCGGTTTCCTTGAGGCGTGTGATAAACGCCGCCCAGTCGAGATCGCCACGGCGATAGTCGCGATGCCCGCTGGCGTTGCGCGCCGGTATCAGCAGCCCGAGCTTTTCGTAATAGCGCAGCGTATGAACGCCAAGCCCGGTCAGCGTCGAGAATTCCTGTATGCGCATGGCGGTATCCTGTGTGATGAGCCCATAAAAAAAGGCCGCGCGAGGCGGCCTTTATGCGGCAGTGAACGCTTACGCGTAAACCGGGAAGCGTGCGCAGATATCCAGCACTTTACCTTTAACGCGCTCAATCACCGCGTCGTCATGGATGTTATCCAGAATGTCGCACATCCAGCCTGCCAGCTCTTTGACTTCCGCTTCTTTAAAGCCGCGGCGGGTCACAGACGGCGAACCGATACGGATACCGGAAGTGACGAACGGGCTCTTCGGATCGTTCGGCACGCTGTTTTTGTTCACAGTAATGTTGGCGCGGCCGAGGGCTGCGTCAGCGTCTTTACCGGTCAGGTTTTTATCCACCAGATCCAGCAGGAACAGGTGGTTTTCAGTACCGCCGGACACCACTTTGTAGCCACGATTCAGGAACACTTCCACCATCGCTTTGGCGTTTTTCGCAACCTGCTGCTGGTAGGTTTTGAACTCCGGCTCCATCGCCTCTTTCAGCGCGACCGCTTTCGCCGCGATAACGTGCATCAGCGGGCCCCCCTGCGCGCTCGGGAATACGGCAGAGTTCAGTTTTTTGTACAGCTCTTCGCTGCCGCCTTTGGCAAGGATCAGACCGCCGCGCGGGCCCGCCAGGGTTTTATGGGTCGTCGTGGTAACCACATGCGCGTGCGGAACCGGGTTCGGATAAACGCCAGCGGCAATCAGACCCGCCACGTGGGCCATGTCAACGAACAGGTATGCGCCGATGCTGTCAGCGATTTCACGCATTTTTGCCCAGTCAACGATGCCGGAGTACGCAGAGAAGCCGCCGATGATCATCTTCGGTTTATGGGTCTGCGCCTGCTTCGCCATATCTTCGTAGTCAATTTTACCGGTTTCATCGATACCGTAAGGGATGATGTTGTAGAGCTTACCGGAGAAGTTGACCGGGGAGCCGTGCGTCAGGTGGCCGCCCTGCGCCAGGTTCATCCCCAGCACGGTATCACCCGGTTGCAGCAGCGCGGTGTAAACCGCAAAGTTCGCCTGAGAACCAGAGTGCGGCTGGACGTTGGCGTAATCCGCGCCAAACAGTGCTTTCGCGCGGTCGATAGCCAGCTGTTCGACGATATCCACATATTCGCAACCGCCGTAGTAGCGCTTGCCCGGATAGCCTTCGGCATATTTGTTGGTCAGCTGAGAGCCCTGAGCCTGCATGACGCGCGGGCTGGTGTAGTTTTCGGAGGCGATCAGTTCGATGTGCTCTTCCTGACGTACTTTCTCCTGCTCCATAGCCTGCCACAGTTCGGCATCATAATCGGCAATGTTCATTTCACGCTTTAACATCCGCATCTCCTGACTCAGCTGACAATAAAAAGGTACTGCAAGTAAGGTGCCCTTTTGGGCGACGGGCAACAGTGTAAACCGATTGGCAACGTGAAGATAGGTCTTGACACAGCTTTTTACGCAAACGTTTGGCATGGCGTGGCGCAAGGGTTTGAACGATTAAGCACAAGGGCGGTACGCACGATATATTTTCATCATCAACCTGTCCTTTTTTCATCCAGTGTGAGCCGCGTCGAAGGCACGGCTAAAACCCTTTGCAACGTGCAGTTATTTTTCATAAGATGCATTTAAAATACACTTTATAAAAATCTGGAAGGAAGCAACCATGCTGGATAGTCAAACCATCGCCGTCGTGAAATCCACCATTCCGCTGCTGGCGCAGACCGGCCCGAAACTGACCGCGCATTTTTATGACCGCATGTTCACCCATAACCCGGAGCTGAAAGAGATTTTCAATATGAGCAACCAGCGCAACGGCGATCAGCGTGAAGCGCTGTTTAACGCCATTTGCGCCTATGCGACCAATATTGAAAACCTCGCCGCCCTGCTGCCTGCGGTGGAGAAAATCGCCCAAAAGCACACCAGCTTTCATATTAAACCCGAGCAGTACAACATCGTCGGCGAGCATCTGCTGGCGACGCTTGATGAGATGTTCAGCCCGGGCCAGGAAGTGCTGGACGCGTGGGGCAAAGCGTATGGCGTGTTAGCGGGCGTGTTTATCAACCGCGAAGCGGAGATTTACCAGAGCAACGCGCAGAAAACCGGCGGCTGGGAAGGCACCCGCCCGTTCCGTATTGTCAGCAAAACGCCGCAGAGCGCGATTGTGACGAGCTTTGAGCTGGAGCCGGTTGATGGCGGCCCGGTGGCCGATTATCTGCCAGGTCAATACACTGCCGTGTGGATCAAACCTGCAGGGTTCGCGCATCAGGAAATTCGTCAATATTCGCTTACCCGCAAGCCGAACGGCAAAAGCTATCGCATCGCGGTGAAACGCGAAGGCGAAGGCCAGGTGTCGAACTGGCTGCACCAGCATGCGCAGCCGGGCGACGTGATTGCGCTTGCCGCGCCCGCCGGCGATTTCTTTATGCAGGTCGACCCGCAAACGCCGGTGACGCTAATCTCCGCTGGCGTCGGTCAGACGCCGCTGCTGGCGATGCTGGATACGCTTGCCAGTGCGCAGCATCCGGCGCAGGTGAACTGGTATCACGCGGCGGAAAGCGGCGATGTGCATGCGTTTACCGATGAAGTGGCGCAACGAGGAGCCGCGCTCCCCCGCTTTACCAGTCACGTCTGGTATCGTGTGCCGAGCGACGCCGATCGCAGCGCGGGCCGTTATAACAGCGAAGGGTTGATGGCGCTGCACGATCGTAAAGCAGACGTGACCGCGCCCGGCATGCAGTTTTACGTCTGCGGCCCGGTGAAATTTATGCAGTTCGCCGCTGAACAGCTGGTGAGCCTCGGCGTGAATAAAGAGAATATCCATTACGAATGTTTCGGCCCGCATAAGGTGCTGTAAGCGGCAGGTGGAGTGGTGATGGCGGGTAGGCTTGCGACCGCGGGTAGATTTATCAAAGCGGGTGCGCTTTGCTTACCCGCCTGCGCCCCCTGCAAGGGGTTCGCTTTTAGAGTGGCTAAGCGCCCCCTCTTTATCACTCAACCGGCACAAAAAAAGCAGGTCATCGCGACCTGCTTTTTGTTTATCACGCGCAACCCAGCGGTTAAATCGCGGCGTCGTCTTCTTCACCGGTACGGATACGCACCACGCGCGCCACGTCGAAAACGAAAATCTTACCGTCGCCGATTTTACCGGTCTGGGCGGTGCGGATAATCGTATCCACGCAGGTATCGACGATATCGTCGGTCACCACGATTTCAATTTTCACTTTCGGCAGGAAATCCACCATATATTCCGCGCCGCGATAGAGCTCAGTATGGCCTTTCTGACGACCAAACCCCTTGACCTCAGTCACCGTCATCCCGGTGATCCCGACTTCCGCCAGCGCTTCACGCACATCATCGAGTTTGAAGGGTTTAATAATCGCATCAATCTTTTTCATGGTGGATCCTTAATTCCTGCCAGCGCCTGCACGGCGATTCAATTCGCGTAATCGGTTGCTCAAATTACCATACCTTGCGGCGGTTTGGGCATCAAAAACTACTCTTTAAAATCATTCGCCTCAAGCTCATGACGGGCCAGCAGCTTATAGAATTCGGTGCGGTTGCGCCCCGCCATACGCGCGGCGTGGGTGACGTTGCCTTTGGTGATTTGCAGCAGCTTGCGCAGATAGTTGAGTTCAAACTGATTGCGCGCCTCGACGAACGTCGGCAGCACCGTGTTTTCGCCTTCCAGCGCCTGCTCAACCAGCGCGTCGCTGATAACCGGCGCGGAGGTCAGCGCCACGCACTGCTCAATCACGTTGACCAGCTGGCGTACATTGCCCGGCCAGCTTGCCGTCATCAGGCGCTTCATCGCGTCGGTGGAGAAACTGCGCACAAACGGTTTATGCCGGTCCGCCGCCTGACGCAGCAGGTGTGTCGCCAGTAGCGGAATATCCTCCGCGCGCTCCTGCAACGCCGGAATTTTCAGGTTCACGACGTTAAGACGATAAAAGAGATCTTCGCGGAATTCGCCGCGCGCCATCGCCTTCGGCAGGTCGCGGTGGGTGGCGGAGATAATCCGCACGTTGATATCGATATCGCGGTTACTGCCGAGCGGGCGTACCTTGCGCTCCTGAAGAACGCGCAGCAGCTTCACCTGCAACGGCACGGGCATATCGCCAATCTCATCAAGAAACAGCGTACCGCCCTCCGCCGCCTGGAACAGCCCTTCACGGCTGCTTACCGCGCCGGTGAAGGCGCCGCGTGCATGGCCGAACAGCTCTGATTCCAGCAGTTGTTCCGGCAGCGCGCCGCAGTTGATGGCGATAAACGCATTTTTGGCGCGCGGGCTGGCGTTATGGATAGCCTGCGCCAGGATCTCCTTGCCGGTGCCGCTCTGGCCGTTGATAAGCACGCTGACATCCGACTGCGCCACCATGTGCGCCTGCTCCAGCAGACGCAGCATCGCCGGGCTGCGGGTAACGATGCTCTCGCGCCACTTCTCGTCGCCCGCGGGCGCAGCGTGCGCCAGCGCGTCGTCGATGGCTTTATAGAGAGCGTCTTTATCCACCGGCTTGGTGAGGAAACTGAATACGCCCTGCTGGGTCGCGGCCACCGCATCGGGGATGGAGCCGTGAGCGGTGAGAATGATCACCGGCATTCCCGGCTGGAGCTTTTGGATCTCGGCGAAAAGCTGCATGCCGTCCATTTCATCCATACGCAGATCGCTGATGACCAGATCGATTTTCTCGCGCCCTAAAATACGCAGCCCCTCATGGCCGCTCTCAGCGGTCTCGACCGTAAATCCTTCACTGGTCAGGCGCAGCCCCAACAGTTTCAGCAAGCCCGGATCGTCATCGACCAGTAACAGGCGCGCGGGTTTATGCTGTGTCATGGCCTGGTCTCCTCCTGCGCGGGCGCGGTATCTTTTCCGGTCGGTGCCGCATTTTCTTTTTCGGTGCCGTCCGGGTTGTGGCTGCTGTCCTGAATATAGCCGCCTGCGCTTTTGCGCGTGGAGAGCTGGCGTTCAATATCCGTCAGGTTTTCAAGCTTACGGGTCGTGAGTTCAAGCTGGCTGCGCAGGTGGCGCTGCTGCTCGCGCAGGGCGTCAAGTTCGCTGTCGGCGCTTTGCTGAAGCTTGCTGTAGCGCCCGCGCTCTTCCGACAACGCCAGCTGCGCCGCCTGGCCGTCGCGCCAAGCTTCATACAGCGGACGCACATGCGCCGGAATTTCGCCGGCGGTAGCGCTAAGCGTGGTGAGATAATTGCGACGCTCGGCGGGTGTAATACGCGCATTCGCCAGTAAAATGCCGCGCCGGAAGGCGTGCTGCCAGGTTTCATCGGGGAAGCGGCGCGCCTGGGCGCGCGCCTCGGCGGGCGCCAGCCGCTCGGCGCAGTCCATGCCGCGCAGCCAGAACAGCGGGTTGCTTTCGACACTCTGACCAGAGAGCTGCCAGATACCTGAACAGTCGGTGAACAGGAAATCCGCCAGCTGCTGTTCCGGCAGTTTGGGGTCGCGGTGTTGTTTGATGTTACTGGAGACCGGGCTCTGTACGCAGCCTGCTAACAGGCAGGGCAACAGCGCCGAGCATGCCAGCCTGCGAAGAGAGAAAGAGGTTGTGCCGCGCGCGCGCAGGCTGCGCCATGCGCTTACCAGACGTGAATTCATTTTTTTAGTCGTTCCGGGTCAAAGAGCGGTAATTCAATGCGAAAACAGACGTCGGTCGTTTCATCCTCGACCAGCCGCAGTTCGCCGTGCATACGTCGGATGCAATCCTGAGCAATACTTAAGCCCAGGCCGCTGCCTTTCACCGCCCCTTTACGTTGATGGCTTCCCTGATAAAAGGGCTCGAAAATCATTTCCCGCTCCGCCTCAGGAATGGGCGTACCGGTATTCGCCACCTCAATACATAGCGTATTGCCCTGACGGCGGCTTCGCAGATAAATGGTACCGGATTCGCGCCCGTAGTGCACCGCATTGGAATAGAGATTATCCAGCACGCTCATCAGTAGCATCGGCTCCGCCAGACAGTCAGCGTCAGCGAGCGACACCTCGGTATGCATCATTTTAGCCCGCGCCGGGAGACTGTGTGAGGCCATTACGATATCCACCAGCGGTTTGAGCTCGACCTTCTCCAGCTCTACCGCCCCGCCCGCGAGTTTACGGTTGTAATCAAGAAGTTGCTCTATGAGCGTTTGCAGATTGCGGCTGCTGGTATCAAGAATTTCCACCACTTCGCGCTGCTCCGCGGTGAGCGGCCCGACGACCTCATCGGCCAGCAGTTCAGTGCCCTCGCGCATGCTGGCGAGCGGTGTTTTTAATTCATGAGAGATATGGCGCAGAAACTGGTGCCGCTGGGACTCCAGCCACGCGAGGCGTTCGCTTAACCAGATAATCCGCTGCCCCACCGAGCGCAGCTCGCGCGGGCCTTTGAACATTATCGTGGCGCCAGGCGATTTGCCCTCCCCCAGCCGGTTGATCATCCGTTCAATGCCCTTCACCGGGCCGATAATCATGCGGGTAAAGAGCAGTACCAGCGCGAGGCTCGCCAGAAACAGCGCCAGCGCCTGCCAGCCAAAAAGCTGACCGCGCGCGGCGATTTCCTGCTGGAGCTGCTGGCCGCGGGCGTAAATCACGGCGCGGGTGGCCTGCACCAGCCGGGTGTTGGTATCGGCAAAGGCTTCAAGGCCCGCCGCGGCGTCCGGCTTCGGGCCGCTGTTCTGGCATTGCAACTGCGCCAGCTCCACCAGGCTCTGGCGCAGGGCTTTATAGAGGCGGGCGTCCGGCAACACGCTTGCCTGCGCTTCCAGCATTCGGGAGTAGCGCTGGCGCTGACTTTCATACACTTTCGCGAGCGTGAGATCGTCCAGCACGCAGTACTGGCGATAGCTGCGCTCCATTTCGAGCGCGATATTGGTCATCGCCTCGCTGCGCCGGGCGTCCATCTGGGTGAGCGTGTTGGTTTGCGCCGCCTGGGCGCTTAACGTGTTAAGGCTCTGCCACGCCTGCCAGGCGAGAAACAGCAGCGGCACCATCACCAGTAAAAAGGCCATCATGACCAGTTGGCGAAGCGAGCGGGGAAAAGCGGGCCAGCGTTTCACAGCGTTATCCCGGAGTGGTTACAAAAGTCCGATGCTAACCGAGAGCCGCGCTTGTGCAAAGCCAAACGCAAAAAACAACAAAGGCAGGGGGTTAACCCTGCCTTTGTGATGGAATCAGGCGGTGCCTTACTCAACGTGTCGCCCGGGTTCTGAAATAGCAGCGCTATGATCAGCAGTTGGACGGCAGGCACCTTTGAGTGCGTCATTCGAGGTTTATGTAGCGCTCGCTATGGGGCTGACATAAGAAGGTGAATGAGCCACTGAGTGATATTATGCAGTAACCGTGCCAGCTTTACCACATAAATCATAAGTCAATGTAATATAACAACTTTAAATATATGAAGCGCGTCATAAATTTGCGCTATTTTTCGCCTGAGTGTCGCTAAAAACCAACACTTACCGGGAAGATTTTTAGCCCCCATAAAAATCAAAGAGTTAAATGTCGCAAACTGGCGACACCCCTGTTCTGCGGCTGTCGCAATTTACCGACACCTGTCGGAATCAAACGCTGTTGCCGGAGAGCCCAAAGAAAAAGGCCTCTTGCGAGGCCTTGGTAAAGGTTAACCGAGCTGCTTGCGCGCGTTGCGGAAAATACGCATCCACGGGCTGTCCTCGCCCCAGTTCGCCGGGTGCCAGGAGTTCGCCACGGTGCGGAATACGCGTTCCGGGTGCGGCATCATGATAGTGACGCGCCCGCTTTCGGTCGTAACGGCAGTAATACCATTCGGCGAGCCGTTCGGGTTGGCCGGGTAGGTTTCCGTCACCGCGCCGAAATTGTCAATGTAGCGCAGCGCCACCAGACCTTTGCTCTCCAGCGCCGCCAGATGCGCGGCGTCGCGTACTTCCACGCGGCCTTCGCCGTGAGAAACCGCAATCGGCATATGGGAGCCGGTCATGCCGTCCAGCAGCAGCGACGGACTGGCGGTCACTTCCACCAGGCTAAAGCGCGCCTCAAAGCGGTCAGACTGGTTACGCACGAAGCGCGGCCACAGCTCGCTGCCGGGAATAAGCTCACGCAGGTTAGACATCATCTGGCAACCGTTACAGACGCCGAGCGCCAGCGTCTGCGGACGGTGGAAGAACTCGGTGAACTCGTCGCGCACGCGGTCGTTAAAGAGAATGGATTTCGCCCAGCCCTCGCCCGCGCCCAGCACGTCGCCGTAAGAGAAGCCGCCGCACGCCACCAGCGTATGGAAATCGCCGAGGCCGCGACGACCGGCGAGCAGATCGCTCATATGCACGTCGATGGCTTCGAAGCCCGCACGGTGAAATGCCGCCGCCATCTCCACGTGGGAGTTCACGCCCTGCTCGCGCAGCACCGCCACTTTCGGGCGCGCGCCGGTCGCGATAAACGGCGCCGCGATATCTTCTTTAATGTCGAAAGTCAGTTTGACGTTCAGGCCCGGATCGCTGTCATTGGCTTTCGCCTGATGCTCCTGATCGGCGCACTCCGGGTTATCGCGCAGGCGCTGCATCTGCCAGGTGGTTTCCGCCCACCACATGCGAAGCTGGGTGCGGCTTTCGCTGTACACCAGGTTATCACCCGCAGTCAGGGTGAAACGATCCCCCGCCACCGCCTTGCCGAGGTAGTGCGTACACTCGCCCAGACCGTGATCTTTCAGCACGCGCTCTACCTGCTCGCGCTCGGCGGCGGCAATCTGGATAACCGCGCCGAGCTCTTCGTTAAAGAGGGCTGCCAGCGCGTCGTCGCCCAGCGCCGCGATATCCGCTTCAATGCCGCAGTGGCCCGCGAACGCCATCTCAGCGAGCGTCACCAGCAGGCCGCCGTCGGAGCGGTCGTGGTAGGCCAGCAGTTTACGCTGCGCCACCAGCGCCTGAATGGCGTCATAGAAGCATTTCAGCTGACCGGCGTCGCGCACGTCGGCTGGCGTATCGCCAAGCTGACGATAAACCTGCGCGAGCGCCGTCGCGCCCAGCGCGTGGTGGCCGTTGCCAAGATCGATAAACAGCAGCGCGTTATCTTCGGTGGTCAGTTCCGGCGTCACGGTGCGGCGCACGTCTTCCACGCGGGCGAACGCCGAGATGACCAGCGACAGCGGCGAGGTCATCTCGCGCTGCTCGCCATTCTGCTGCCAGCGGGTTTTCATCGACATCGAATCTTTGCCGACCGGAATGGTCAGGCCCAGCTGCGGACAAAGCTCTTCGCCGACCGCTTTCACCGCCTCGTAGAGACCGGCGTCTTCGCCCGGGTGCCCTGCCGCCGCCATCCAGTTAGCGGAAAGTTTCAGGCGTTTGATATCACCGATCTGCGTCGCCGCGATGTTAGTGAGCGCTTCACCCACCGCCAGGCGAGCGGAGGCGGCGAAGTCCAGCAGCGCCACCGGCGCACGTTCGCCCATTGCCATCGCTTCACCGTAGTAGCTGTCGAGGCTTGCGGTGGTCACCGCGCAGTTGGCCACCGGCACCTGCCACGGGCCGACCATCTGATCGCGCGCCACCATGCCGGTCACGGTGCGATCGCCAATCGTCACAAGGAAGGTTTTTTCGGCAACGGTCGGCAGGTGCAATACACGTTTAACCGCGTCGGCAAGCGTAATGCCGGTGCGGTCAAACGGCTGACCCGCCGCCTGCAGGCGGGTGACATCGCGCGTCATTTTCGGCGTTTTGCCGAGCAGTACGTCGAGCGGCATATCCACCGGCTGGTTGTCGAAGTGGCTGTCGTTGAGCGTCAGATGCAGCTCTTCGGTCGCCTCGCCAATGACGGCGTAAGGCGCGCGCTCGCGGCGGCAAAGTTCGTCGAACAGCGCCAGTTGCTCCGGAGCCACAGCCAGGACGTAACGCTCCTGGGACTCGTTACACCAGACTTCCAGCGGGCTCATGCCCGGCTCGTCGCTTAAAATATCGCGCAGTTCAAAGCGCCCGCCGCGGCCGCCGTCACTCACCAGCTCCGGCATGGCGTTAGAAAGACCGCCCGCGCCGACGTCATGAATAAAGAGGATCGGGTTGGCCTCGCCCAGCTGCCAGCAGCGGTCGATGACCTCCTGACAGCGGCGCTCCATTTCCGGGTTATCGCGCTGTACCGAGGCGAAATCGAGATCGGCGTCGGACTGGCCGGACGCCATAGAGGACGCCGCGCCGCCGCCGAGGCCGATATTCATTGCCGGGCCGCCAAGCACAATCAGCTTAGCCCCTGGCGGAATGTCACCTTTCTGCACGTGGTCGGCGCGGATGTTGCCGATGCCGCCCGCGAGCATAATCGGCTTGTGATAGCCGCGCAGCTCTTCGCCGTTGTGGCTCGCCACTTTCTCTTCATAAGTACGGAAATAGCCGTTCAGCGCCGGGCGGCCAAATTCGTTGTTGAACGCCGCGCCGCCAAGCGGGCCGTCGGTCATAATGTCGAGCGCGGTGACGATGCGATCCGGCTTGCCGAAATCCTCTTCCCACGGCTGTTCAAAGCCCGGGATACGCAGGTTCGAGACGGAAAAACCCACCAGGCCCGCTTTCGGCTTCGCGCCGCGCCCCGTCGCGCCTTCGTCGCGGATTTCGCCGCCGGAGCCCGTCGCGGCGCCCGGCCACGGCGAAATGGCGGTGGGGTGGTTATGCGTTTCCACTTTCATCAGGATGTGCGCCGGCTCCTGATGGAAGGCGTAGCGGCCCGCCTCATGGTCGGCGTAGAAACGCCCCACCGAGGAGCCTTCCATGACCGCCGCATTGTCTTTATAGGCGGAGAGCACGAAGTTCGGCGTCTTCTCGAACGTGTTTTTGATCATCTTAAACAGCGATTTCGGCTGTTTTTCGCCGTCGATAACCCAGTCGGCGTTGAAAATTTTGTGGCGGCAGTGTTCGGAGTTGGCCTGCGCGAACATATAGAGCTCGATGTCATTCGGGTTGCGCCCCAGGCGGGTGAACGCGTCGTGCAGGTAGTCGATTTCATCTTCCGCCAGCGCCAGCCCCAGACGTACGTTGGCGTCGGCCAGCGCATGACGGCCCTGTCCCAGCAGATCCACGCTCTGCACCGGCGCGGGCTCATGATGCGAAAACAGTTGCGCCGCCTCTTCCAGCGCGCCGAAGACGCTCTCCATCATGCGGTCGTGCAGCACCGCCGCTATCTGCTGCCAGGCGTCATCGCCCGCCGTCGCGTCGGCGTCAATGTAGTACGCCACGCCGCGCTCCAGGCGTTTAATCTGACTGAGCCCGCAGTTGTGGGCGATATCTGTCGCTTTAGAGGACCAGGGAGAGATGGTGCCGGGACGCGGCGTGACCAGCAGCAGGCGTCCGGACGGAGCATGGCCCGCAAGGCTCGGCCCATATTTCAGCAGGCGCTCAAGGCGCGCGTGCTCTTCGGCATTCAGCGGTGCGGCGAGGTCAGCAAAATGAACATACTCGGCATAAATGGTTTTCACCGGGAGGTGAGCGTCTTTGAAACGAGCCAGCAGTTTGTTAATACGAAATGCCGACAGAGCGGGCGAACCACGCAGAATTTCCATCATCAAGTCTCTCGTCTTCGAAGCGCCGGAGGGCACCTCAGTGGGCGCAAGGGGGAAAACGGGCGTCATTATAGAGAATCCGGCGCGCTGACGAAACCGTTTGCGTAGAAATAAAATCCCACCGTCGCGTTAACGTTTGGTGTGACCAATTCCTCTAATTAGTTGCCAAGTGTCGCTTTGTTGCGCAAAATGCCGCTCCATGCCATTCAAACGAAACGGTTTATTAACGATTGTTCGCTGAGCCTCACGGCAACGCAGAGAATTAACTAATTGAAAAAATTAAAGCTTAATTATCTGCTCATCGGCGTCGTTACCCTGCTGCTGGCAGTGGCCTTATGGCCGGCCATTCCCTGGTCCGGCAAAGCCGATAACCGTATCGCCGCTATTCAGGCGCGGGGGGTTTTGCGCGTCAGCACTATCGCCACGCCGCTGACCATGTATCGCGTCAATGAGACGATCTCCGGGCTCGATTATGAGCTCAGCCAGGCGTTTGCCGACTATCTGGGCGTCAAGCTCGAAGTCACCGTGCGCCAGAATATCAACCAGCTGTTTGATGACCTCGACAATAACACGGCCGATCTGCTCGCCGCAGGCCTGGTCTATAACGAAGAGCGCAGCCAGCACTATCAGGCTGGCCCCATTTATTACTCGGTGTCGCAGCAGATGGTTTACCGCGTCGGCAGCCTGCGCCCGCGCAGCCTCGCCAGTATCAAAGACGATCAGCTAACCATCGCGCCCGGTCATGTCGCGCTAAGCGAGCTGCAACACCTGAAGGAGACTCGCTACCCGGATTTAAGCTGGCGGGTCGATCCTAAGCTCAGCAGTAACGAGCTGATGTTGCAGGTGGCGCAGGGGCAACTGGATTACACCATTGCCGACTCGGTGGCTATCGGCCTGTTTCAGCGCGTCCACCCGCAACTGGCGGTGGCGCTGGATCTGAGCGACGAACAGCCGGTGACCTGGTTTAGCCGCCGCAGCGGCGATAACTCGCTTTCCGCCGCCCTGCTCGACTTTTTTAACCAGATTAACGAAGACGGTACGCTGGCGCGCCTTGAAGAAAAATACCTCGGCCACGGCAATGATTTCGATTATGTCGATACCCGCAGCTTCCTGCGCGCCGTCGATAATGTGCTGCCGGAGCTCCAGCCGCTGTTTGAAAAATACGCCACTGACATCGACTGGCGCTTGCTGGCGGCGATTTCGTATCAGGAATCCCACTGGGACAGCCAGGCCACCTCGCCGACCGGCGTGCGCGGGCTGATGATGCTGACCCGCAATACGGCGCAAAGCCTGGGCCTGACCGACAGGCTCGACGCCGAACAGAGCATCAGCGGCGGCGCGCGTTATCTGAAAGATATGATGAGCAAAGTACCGGAAAGCGTGCCGGAAGAGGAGCGGATCTGGTTTGCGCTGGCGGCGTACAATATGGGCTACGCGCATATGCTGGACGCCCGCGTGTTAACGGCGAAGCAGAAAGGCAACCCGGACAGCTGGGCGGATGTGAAGCAGCGGCTGCCGCTCCTGAGCCAGCGGCCTTATTACAGCAAACTGACCTATGGCTACGCGCGCGGCCATGAAGCTTACGCGTATGTGGAAAATATCCGGAAATACCAGATAAGCCTGGTGGGGTATTTGCTGGAGAAAGAAAAACAGGCGGTGGCCTCGGCTCAGCCTAAGCTTGTGCAGCGCTACCCGACGGGCATCACGCCGCAGGGTCTGTTCCCGTCGCCCTTTTCGTCGCTTCCTTTAGGGCCTTTTTCTCAAGCCGGCGCTGTCGGAAAAACGCACTCAGCATCGCCGAACACTCTGGCGCCATTATCCCCTCGATAACCTGCACCTGATGGTTCATGCCGGGGTGGCCTGTGATATCCATCAGCGAGCCGACCGCGCCGGTTTTGGCGTCGCGCGCGCCGAACACCAGCGTGCCGATGCGCCCGTGCACCATCGCGCCTGCGCACATCACGCAGGGTTCAAGCGTGACATAGAGCGTGGTTTCCAGCAGGCGATAGTTTTGCAGCACCAGCCCGCCCTGGCGCAGCGCCATGATCTCCGCATGGGCAGTGGGATCGTGACGGCCAATCGGACGGTTCCAGCCTTCGCCTATCACCTGATTATTGTGCACCAGCACCGCCCCTACCGGCACCTCGCCCTCATCCCAGGCGCGCTGCGCCAGCGTCAGCGCGTGGCGCATCCAGTATTCATGGGTGAGTTCAGTCTGTGACACGGTGTTCTCCGGGAGTATAAGGCGGGCGGCATTATACACACCGTTTATGGGTTGCGAAACGCGCGCCTTATTCGAGCTGTTGAAGCTGCCCCTGGGGCGTCACGCGCCAGCGGTGCTGGCAGAAGTAAAGCAGCGGGTTGTCCTGCTTGCTGTCGCTGTAGCCGCTGTAGAGGCGCAGCGGCGTGCCTATCTGTCGCTCCAGTTGCGCCACTTTTTCATGGCCGAGGCAGCGCAGGGTCAACACCCAGCCGCCGAAGCGGCGTTCCATCTGGCTTGCGATGACGTTTACGCGCGGCAACCACGGGGTGTCGTAATAGACCTGCTCCACCAGCGACTGCGGAGAGCCAGTGATAAGCCAGACATCGGCGTCGGTGCTGGTGAGATAGCCGGTCAGGCGCTCATGCACGACCGGAAACGCGGTCACATGCTGGCGAAACCAGCCGGAGAAATCGTTTTCGAGCGCTTTAAGACGCGCCTCGCTATGGCCAAATGTGCAGCCCCAGAGCAGCAGGCTCATCGGCCAGCGGGCAGCGCGCCCTTTAATTAACAGCCCGCCGACCACGACGGGCAGCAGAGGAATAACCAGCAGCAGGTTGAGCGGCTGACGCCGCAGCAGATAGCGCATAAAGGTGCCGAACATATCCTGTTGATGCAGCGTGCCATCCAGATCAAAAAACACTACCCGACGCTCGTTATTGGCCAAACCTTACTCCTCTGGATCGTTAAAGCCCAGGAACCACGTAAACAGAAAACCGGCGATCACCGCTACCAGATAGCCTAACAGATAGAGCATCACTTTTCCGGTCACGATGGTTAACGCCAGCGGCAAACCGGAGATGCCGAAAGTGATAACCGTCGCCACTTTAAAGTAGCTGATAATCGCGCCGCCTGCCGCCCCGCCGAGGCAGGCACCGATAAACGGTTTGCCAAGCGGCAGCGTCACGCCGAAGATAAGCGGCTCGCCGATGCCGAGCAGCCCGACCGGCAGCGCGCCTTTAATGACCTTTTTCAGCCGCGCGTTGCGGGTTTTCATCAGTACCGCGAGCGACGCGCCAATCTGGCCGACGCCCGCCATCGCGAGGATAGGAAACAGCGCGTTATAACCGTGCGCCTGCACCAGTTCGACATGAATGGGCACCAGCCCCTGATGCAACCCCGTCAGCACCAGCGGTAAGAACGTGCCCGCCAGCACCGCGCCCACCAGCAGCCCGCCTTTATCGATAGCGAGCGACGCGCCGTGGGCGATGCCCTCTGAGATTAAGCCACCCAGCGGTTGCAGCGCCACGATGGCGATGGCGCCGGTAATGAGCGTCGTCAGCAGCGGGTTAAGGATAAGCTCCACGGAAACCGGCAGCAGGCGGCGCAGCGTTTTCTCAAGCCAGCACATCAGCATCACCACCAGCAGCACGGCGATCACGCCGCCACGGCCGGGCTGCAGCGGCTCGCCGAAGAGCGTGATTTGCGCGAGCTGCGGGCTGGAGAGAATGCCCGCCATCACGCCGCCCATCGCCACCGAGCCGCCAAATACCCGCGCGGCGTTAACGCCCACGAGGATATTCATGATCGCGAACACGGCGCTGCCGAAAATGCCGAGCAGGCCAAGCAAATTGGGATAACTGGTGGCGAAATTACCGACGATATCCGGGCGCTTAAGGATATTGATAATGCCGGTAATCAGCCCGGAGGCGATAAAGGCCGGAATAAGCGGAATAAACACATTGGCGAGCTGGCGCAGCGCATCGCTCATCGGGGCTTTATAGCGGGCTTTCGCCTGCGCTTTGACGCGCGCGGCGTCGTCAGGCGTGGGTTCAGCCGGTGAGCCGCCCTGCATCTGCGCGCGCATCGCATCGACGATCTGGCCTGCGCGTCCTGGGCCTGCGATCAGCTGATGCTGTTCGCCCTGCTTCACATAGCCGCTGATGCCGGGCAGCGCTTTCAGCGCCGGGAGATCCAGCAGGCTTTCGTCACGCAACTCTACGCGCACCCGCGTCATGCAGTTTTCCAGCCGCAGGATATTGCCTTCGCCGCCCATGCCCTTGAGGATTTGTGTGGCGAGTGTCACCGATTTTTCCATACGCTCTGCCCTCTTACGGCTGCAACGCCGCTCTTAAAAAACCGTGATGCGCGGCAAGGCGCGCGTGGGCGGCATCCGCATCCAGCCCGGTCAGCACCATTAAAATGGCGGGTTTCACTTCATAATCCGTTTGCGAAAGCACCGCTTCGGCCTCGTCGCGCGTCACGCCGGTCGCCTCCATCACCATGCGGCAGGCGCGGTCCACCAGTTTGACGTTAGTTGCTTTCATATCCACCATCAGGTTCTGGTACACCTTGCCGCATTTAACCATCGCGCCGGTGGAGATCATGTTGAGCACCAGCTTTTGCGCCGTGCCCGATTTCAGCCGGGTGGAGCCGGTGAGCGCCTCCGGGCCGACCACCGGCGAAATGGCGATGTCCGCCGCCTCGGCGATGGGCGAGCCAGGGTTACAGGAGATGGCCGCCGTCGCGCAGCCCAGCGCCCGGGCGTACTTCAGGCCGCCGATGACATAGGGCGTGCGTCCGGATGCCGCGAGACCGACCACCATATCGCGCGGCTCAAGCCCGATGGCTTTAAGAGCGTCTTCGCCGAGCTGCGCGTTATCTTCCGCGCCCTCAACGGCTTTCAGCAACGCGCCGGGGCCGCCCGCGATAAGCCCTACCACCATGCCGTGCGGCACGCCAAAGGTCGGCGGGCATTCCGAGGCGTCCAGCACGCCGAGGCGTCCGCTGGTGCCCGCCCCCATATAGATGAGCCTGCCGCCGCGTTGCAGCGCTTGCGCGGCCGCCTCTACCGCTTTCGCTACTTCCGGCAGCGTTTCGCGCACCGCGAGCGGCACGCGCTTGTCTTCTTCGTTAAAACGCATCAGCATCTCAAGCGTGGGGAGCGCGTCGAGATCCAGCGTGTCAGGATTACGGGTTTCGGAGACCAGCGAGCCAAGATCCATATTGCACCTCTGAATTTTTAATTCATAATGATGGCGCTATAATGGAATATAAAATTCAAAGTGGCGAGCAAATTTCCCGGCATTCAAAAGCCGATCACACTTAATCGAGCCGGAGACGTTGATGAATACCTTGATCCTTATCCGCCAGCGATACCCGACGCTGGCGCAAAGCGACCGAAAGCTTGCCGATTTTCTGCTGCAGTTTCCTGATTACGCCCGCCATCTCAGCTCACAGCAATTGGCGACGGAAGCCGGCGTGAGCCAGTCGAGCGTAGTGAAGTTTTCCCAGAAGCTCGGTTATAAAGGGTTTCCGGCACTCAAGCTCGCCATCAGCGAAGCGCTGGCCAGCCAGAGCAACATCCACTCCATTGCGGTGCATAACGAGATCCTGGGCGACGATCCGCTGCGACTGGTGGGAGAGAAGCTCATCAAAGAAAATCTCGCAGCGATGCACGCGTCGCTGGATATCAACCCGGAAGAAAAACTGCTGGCGAGCGTCGGGTTGCTGCGTAACGCGCGCCGCATCGTGCTGACCGGCATCGGCGCCTCGGGGCTGGTGGCGAAAAACTTCTCCTGGAAGCTAATGAAAATTGGCCTCAATGCGGTGGCCGAGCAGGATATGCACGCGCTGCTGGCGACTGTGCAGGCGCTGGAGCCGGAAGATTTACTGGTCGCGCTCTCTTACTCCGGCGAACGCCGCGAGATCAATCTGGCCGCCGACGAGGCGCTGCGCGTGGGCGCGCGGATCCTTGCGATCACCGGTTTTACGCCGAACGCGCTACAGCAGCGCGCCACGCAGTGTCTCTACACCATCGCTGAAGAGCAGGCGACGCGCAGCGCGGCGATCTCGTCCACGTCTGCCCAGATGATGCTGGCGGATCTGCTGTTTATGGCGCTGGTGCAGCAGGATCTGGAGAAAGCGCCGGAGCGCATTCGCCACAGCGAGGCGCTGGTAAAAAAACTGGTCTGAACAACGAATGGGCGTATAATGCCCGCCCTGTTTGTGTTGTTTCTGAGATTTTCCTGATGGCGCTGCTTATCACTAAAAAATGTATCAACTGTGACATGTGCGAGCCGGAGTGCCCGAACGAGGCTATCTCAATGGGAGACAACATCTATCAGATCGATACCGGCCGCTGCACCGAATGCGTGGGGCACTACGAGACGCCGACCTGCCAGAAAGTGTGCCCGATCCCAAACACGATTATTAAGGATCCGGCGCATGTCGAAAATGAAGAGCAGCTTTGGGATAAGTTCGTGCTGCTCCACCATGCTGATAAAATCTAACTTTCGATAATCACCGTCGCGCAGGCGTAGTGCCGCTCGTCAGCGAGCGTCACGTGCACCGCCGTCACGCCCATACGCGCCGCCAGCCGCTCTGCCTCATCCCACAGCCGCAGCTTCGGTTTACCCAGCTCGTCGTTAAACACTTCAAACTGATTAAACGCCAGTCCGTTGCGGATGCCGGTGCCGAAGGCTTTCGCCGCCGCTTCTTTAACCGCGAAGCGCTTTGCCAGAAAACGTACCGGCTGCTGGTGCGTCTGGTATTGCGCCCACTCACTGGCGCTCAAAACCCGCTTTGCCAGCCGGTCGCCGGAGCGGGAGATGACCGCCTCGATGCGGTCAATCTCCACGATATCAGTGCCAAGGCCCAGAATCGCCATTAGCGACGCGCTTCCAGCATCAGGCGTTTCATCTCGGATACGGCTTCTTTCAGGCCGCTCATCACAGCGCGCCCGATAATCGCGTGGCCGATATTGAGTTCATGCATCTCCGGCAGCGCGGCGATCGCCTGCACGTTATGGTAAGTAAGCCCGTGCCCGGCGTTCACCTTCAGCCCTTTGCCGGCGGCGTAAGTCGCGGCCTTCGCGATGCGCGCCAGTTCGCGGGCGCGGGTGGCGTCATCTTCAGCATCAGCGTAGCAGCCGGTATGGATTTCAATGTACGGCGCGCCGACGGCGACGGCGGCGTCAATCTGCGCGTGGTCGGCGTCGATAAACAGCGACACCAGAATGCCCGCGTCCGCCAGGCGCTGGCAGGCGTCGCGCATTTTATCGAGCTGGCCTGCAACATCGAGCCCGCCTTCGGTCGTCACTTCCTGACGCTTTTCCGGCACCAGGCAGCAGAAATGCGGCTTTGTCTCGCAGGCAATGGTCAGCATCTCATCAGTGACGGCCATTTCAAGATTCATACGGGTGTGGAGTGTCTGGCGCAGAATACGCACGTCGCGGTCAGTGATATGACGGCGGTCTTCACGCAGGTGAACCGTGATGCCGTCAGCGCCAGCCTGCTCGGCGATAAAAGCCGCCTGTACCGGGTCCGGATAAGCGGTGCCGCGAGCGTTACGCAGCGTGGCGATGTGGTCGATGTTGACCCCTAACAGCAATTCAGCCATGACAATCCTCGTAAATCGACAAAAAGTACAGGCAGTTTACACCTGGTCGGGAAAGGCTGGCTATGGCTGCGCGGTCAGGCGGTTTCGTCTTGCGGCGGAAGCGGACGTTTTTTCGGCACAAACTGGCGAAACAGCTCACGGCTTTTTAACGGTTTGCCGCCGAGATAAGGTTTAAGCGCCATACGGGTGAAACGCTTGGCGGCGCGCAGGGTATCGGCGTCAGGGAAGTCGCGAGTGGCGAGCGCTTTCAGCTGGCGGCCGGTAAAAGAGGTGTTGTCGATAACCAGGCTTGCGATAAAGCCCTTTTCTTCGCGATAGCGATAGGTCATCGCGTCATCCACTTCGTCGCCGGTGCCCGCGCAGTGAAGGAAATCGACGCCGTAACCGAGGTGTCCAAGAAGCGCGAGTTCAAAGCGTCGCAGCGCAGGCTCCGGCGAGCCGGTTGCGCCCGCCAGCGCCTGAATGCAGTGCAGATAATCGAAGAAAAGCTCGGAGAAGCGGGTTTCTGGCTCCAGCACGCGCGCGACCAGTTCGTTGACATACAGGCCGCTGTATAGCGTGATGCCGGAAAGGGGAAGCGCAAGCGAGACGGCCTCAGCGCTGGTGAGGTTTTTCACCTCGCCGCGCCCGCTCCAGCGCACCAGCAATGGCGTAAACGGCTGAAGCGCGCCTTTAAGATTCGAGCGTTTGCGGCGCGCGCCCTTGGCGACGACGCGCACGCGGCCGGACTCTTCGCTGAACAGATCGATAATCAGGCTGGTTTCGCTCCACGGACGCGCGTGGAGCACAAAGGCGCGCTGCCAGCCTTCCATCAGGGTGCCTTAGAGATCGTCTACATAACCGAGACTGCGCAGCGCGCGCTCGTCATCGGCCCAGCCCGATTTCACTTTGACCCACAGCTCAAGATGCACCGGCGCCTCAAACATGTCCTGCATGTCTTTACGCGCTTCGATGCCGATGGTTTTGATTTTGGCGCCTTTGTTGCCAATCACCATTTTCTTCTGCCCCTCGCGCTCAACGAGGATCAGACCGTTAATGTCGTAACCGCCGCGCTCGTTAGTGATGAAACGCTCGATTTCCACCGTTACGGAGTACGGCAGTTCAGCCCCCAGGAAACGCATCAGTTTTTCACGGATGATTTCAGACGCCATAAAGCGCTGGGAACGATCGGTAATGTAATCTTCCGGGAAGTGATGTGTCGCCTCTGGCAGATGCTTGCGCACAATCGCTGCGATAGTATCAACATTCATGCCGGTTTCGGCAGAGATCGGCACGATATCGAGAAAGTTCATCTGGCTGCCCAGGAACTGCAGGTGCGGAAGCAGATCCGCTTTTTCCTGTACGTTATCCACCTTATTGATAGCCAGGATAACCGGCGCTTTGCCTTCGCGCAGTTTGTTCAGCACCATTTCGTCGTCCGGCGTCCAGCGGGTGCCTTCGACCACGAAAATCACCAGCTCCACGTCGCCGATAGAGCTGCTGGCCGCTTTGTTCATCAGACGGTTGATGGCGCGTTTTTCTTCCATATGCAGGCCGGGGGTATCGACGTAAATCGCCTGATATTCACCCTCAGTATGAATGCCCACGATACGGTGGCGCGTGGTTTGCGCCTTACGAGAAGTAATAGAAATTTTCTGCCCGAGCAGTTTATTCAGCAGCGTGGATTTCCCGACGTTCGGGCGACCCACGATGGCGATAAATCCGCAGTAAGTTTTGGCTTCGCTCATTCCAGCTCCAGTTTTTTCAGCGCCTGCTCAGCGGCTGCCTGCTCCGCTTTACGGCGGCTGGAACCCGTGCCGACCACCGGTTCACTCAGGCCACTTACCTGGCAATGGATAGTAAATTCCTGATCGTGAGCTTCCCCACGCACCTGCACCACCAGGTAAGACGGCAGCGGCAGATGGCGCCCCTGCAGATACTCCTGCAGACGCGTTTTCGGATCTTTTTGTTTATCGCCCGGACTAATTTCATCCAGACGGGTTTGATACCAGGTGAGAATTAAGCGCTCGACAGTCTGAATATCGCTGTCAAGGAACACGCCGCCAATTAAGGCCTCAACGGTATCGGCAAGAATCGATTCGCGACGAAAGCCGCCGCTTTTCAACTCGCCCGGCCCGAGGCGCAGGCACTCGCCGAGCTCAAATTCACGGGCGATTTCCGCAAGCGTGTTGCCGCGTACCAGCGTCGCGCGCATACGGCTCATGTCGCCTTCGTCCACGCGTGGAAAACGGTGATACAGGGCGTTCGCAATCACGAAACTTAAAATGGAGTCACCCAGAAACTCCAGACGCTCATTATGTTTGCTGCTGGCACTGCGATGCGTTAATGCCTGCTGCAACAGCTCCTGATGATGAAAAGTGTAGCCCAGCTTTCGCTGAAGCCGATTAATTACGATGGGGTTCATGCGATACCAATTAATGAATGCGTCAAAAATTCAGCACACGGAACAGGGCTGAAGGGGTTCAAAGCTGTTTCGTGTGCCGTGGCTCCCTTACGGGAGCCAGCCGGAAATCGTCGGGGGAATATTCTATACACAACGACAGGGGATGTCGTTAGTTCCAACAGATTTAATTCGTTAATGAATGCCGCCGATTCGATTCAGGCGCACGCCTGTCGGCCATTCACCTTCCTGCTTCTCGAAGCTCATCCAGATAGCGGTCGCTTTACCGACCAGATTCGCTTCCGGGACGAAGCCCCAGTAGCGGCTGTCGGCGCTGTTATCGCGGTTGTCGCCCATCATGAAGTAGTGGCCCGGCGGAACGATCCAGGTGCCGGTCTGCTGGCCCTGCTGACGGTAGTAAATGCCTACCTGATCCTGCGCGACCGGCACGGTCAGAATGCGGTGCGTGACATCGCCTAAGGTTTCCTTACGCTCGGTCAGGCGAATGCCGCCCTCTTTGCTTTCGTTTTTCGGCACCTGGAAAAAGCCGCTGCTCGCCTCGCCGCGGTTTCGACGGCCAAAGGTCTGCACGAAATCGCTCGGTTCCACGTTCGAATAGGTGATCGGCAGCGCACTGGCGCAGGCCTGGCCAGAGCTGCAGCCCGGCTGAACGGTCACTTCTTTCGCGACCGGATCGTAACTGACTTTATCGCCCGGCAGACCAACGACACGCTTGATGTAGTCCAGACGCGGATCGTCTGGGTATTTAAACACGGCGATATCGCCGCGCTTCGGATGCCCGGTTTCGATAAGCGTTTTCTGGTAAATCGGATCTTTAATTCCGTAGGCGAATTTCTCCACCAGAATAAAATCGCCGATAAGCAGCGTCGGCATCATCGAACCTGAGGGGATCTGGAAGGGTTCGTAGATAAACGAACGCACCACCAGCACCACGGCCAGTACCGGGAATACCGATGCGCCGGTTTCCAGCCAGCCCGGTTTCGGGCCCGCTTTTTTCGACGCGACCGTCTCCTGCGCATCGGCGGCGGCAAGCGCCGCACGCTCGCGGCGCTTCGGCGCGAAGATAAATTTATCCACGCACCACAAGATGCCCGTCACCAGCGTTGCGATGACCAGGATCAGGGCAAACATATTCGCCATGCCAACTCCTTAGGTTATTTACCGTCTTTCCCAACGTGCAGAATGGCGAGGAACGCTTCTTGCGGCAGTTCGACGTTACCGACCTGCTTCATGCGTTTTTTACCCTCTTTCTGTTTCTGCAACAGCTTTTTCTTACGGCTGACGTCGCCGCCATAGCATTTTGCCAGCACGTTTTTACGCAGCTGTTTCACTGTGGAGCGGGCAATAATGTGGTTGCCGATAGCCGCCTGAATGGCGATATCGAACTGCTGGCGCGGGATCAGATCTTTCATCTTCTCCACCAGCTCGCGACCGCGGTACGGCGCGTTATCGTTGTGGGTGATCAGCGCCAGCGCATCGACGCGTTCGCCGTTGATCAGCACATCGACACGAACCATGTTAGAGGCCTGGAAGCGCTTGAAGTTGTAATCCAGCGACGCGTAGCCGCGCGAGGTCGACTTCAGGCGATCGAAGAAGTCGAGCACCACTTCCGCCATCGGAATTTCATAAGTCAGCGCGACCTGGTTGCCGTGATAGACCATGTTGGTCTGCACGCCGCGTTTTTCCACGCACAGCGTGATCACGTTGCCCAGATATTCCTGCGGCAGCAGCATGTGGCACTCGGCGATAGGCTCGCGCAGCTCCTGAATATTGTTCAGCGGCGGCAGCTTGGACGGGCTGTCGACATACACCACCTCATCATTGGTCATCTGCACTTCATAGACTACGGTCGGCGCCGTGGTGATGAGGTCAAGGTCGTATTCGCGCTCCAGACGCTCCTGGATGATTTCCATGTGCAGCAGGCCGAGGAAGCCGCAGCGGAAGCCGAAGCCCAGCGCCGTTGAGCTTTCCGGCTCATAGAACAGGGAGGCATCATTGAGACTCAGTTTGCCGAGCGCGTCGCGGAAGGACTCGTAATCGTCAGAGCTGACCGGGAAGAGGCCCGCATAAACCTGCGGCTTCACTTTCTTAAAGCCTGGCAGCGCTTTGTCTGCCGGGTTACGCGCGAGTGTCAGGGTATCGCCCACCGGCGCGCCGAGAATGTCTTTAATGGCGCAGACCAGCCAGCCCACCTCGCCGCATTTGAGCTCGGTACGGTCGATTTGCTTCGGCGTGAAAATCCCGAGACGGTCAGCATTGTAGGTCTGGCCGGTGCTCATGACTTTTACTTTATCGCCCTTGCGCAGGGTGCCGTTTTTCACACGGATAAGTGAGACCACCCCCAGGTAATTATCAAACCAGGAGTCGATGATCAGCGCCTGCAGCGGGGCGTCAGGATCGCCTTCCGGCGCCGGAATGTCGCGCACCAGGCGCTCCAGTACATCCTGCACGCCGACGCCGGTTTTCGCCGAGCAACGCACCGCATCGGTGGCGTCGATGCCGACGATGTCTTCGATCTCTTCCGCCACGCGCTCAGGGTCGGCGGCGGGCAGGTCGATTTTGTTCAGTACCGGCACCACTTCGAGATCCATTTCGATCGCCGTGTAACAGTTCGCAAGGGTCTGCGCTTCTACGCCCTGCCCTGCGTCCACCACCAGCAGCGCGCCTTCGCACGCGGCAAGGGAGCGGGAAACTTCATAGGAGAAGTCGACGTGGCCAGGAGTGTCGATAAAGTTAAGCTGGTAGGTTTCGCCGTCGGAGGCTTTATAGTCCAGCGTTACGCTCTGGGCTTTAATGGTAATGCCGCGCTCGCGCTCCAGATCCATGGAGTCCAGCACCTGCGCTTCCATTTCGCGATCGGAAAGGCCGCCGCAAATCTGGATAATACGGTCAGACAGCGTCGATTTGCCGTGGTCGATGTGTGCGATGATCGAAAAGTTGCGTATGTTCTTCATATAGCGAGATTTTTATGCCTTATAAATCCTGAGAGGCTCGGCGCAACGCGCGGTACTGAGCATGATGTCTCTGGCTGTCTTATGCCTGAAACGCTGCATTCTACACTACAACCAGAAAGCGGGGAAACTGCGTCTCAGGTAAGCATAGACGGCGAATGAAAATCACAAAGAAAGGAAGCGTAAAACCACGCAGCCGGTGATTACCGGCTGTCTGAAGAAGGAGAAGTTTCGACACGTAGCGCATCCGGCGGCAGGCCGACGCTGAGAATAACCGGCTGCCAGCTTTCGCGTGCCGCAAACCTGGGCGACAGGCCGCGCGCCAGCAGAAAACCGCCCACACCGCCAAGCGCCGCGCCGCACAGCGCGGCGATGTCGGAGCCAAACAGCGCCTGGAACAAGCCAGCCATGATAAACAGCCCTACCAGCGGCGACATATACACCAGCATGGCGGAACCCAGCAGGCTGCCTTCTGCGATGCCCAATTCCACTTTCTGCCCGGCCACCAGCGGCTGTTCGCTCGGCACGTTAATAAAATGCGTGTTCTGCGGCCCAAGTTTATTAAGCACGCGTGTGCCACAGCCCGCACGTGACGCGCAACTGCTGCAAGAGGCTTTTACGTCACAGCTGAGTACGGCTTCGCCGTTTTGCCACGACACGACCGTGGCCCACTCTTTAATCATTGAGATGCCCTGAATTTAATGCTGCTCGCGATCCGCTTCGCGGTCGGGGGCGGCAATTCGCCGACTACCGTTATCTCGGCGTTATCGCGAACTTCGGTACTGACGGTGCGCCGACCGGTGCGCAGCATCTGTTCGCTACTGTTGGCGCTGGCGCGACTCACGTTAATGGAGAAGCTAAACAGCCCGTCGGAGTAAAGCCGCGATTCGACCGGCGAGTCGATGCCCGGCAACGGTCGGCGACTGCTGGAAATTTCGGTAAAGCCCTGCGGCAACCACGAGGCTGACCAGCCAAACTGCGCGTTATCGCCAGCCGGTACGGACAACAGCGGCGGCAGCGACGCTTTCGCGAGGTTCTGCATCATCGTGCCGGGCTTGTCGTTAACCGTAAACGAGACCACGCGGAACTGCTCCAGCGTTTCGCCATCGCGGTCCAGCAGATCAACGCGCATCGGCAGGCGGGTGTCGCTGTCGAGCCAGGCGATATAACCGTAACGGGTACCGTCGCGCGCCACCACGCGAATTACTTCGCAGAGGCGATCGGCGATGCGGGTACGCCCGACAGAGATAAAGTCGTAGTAAGGCGCAAGGCGGCGGAAATCGGTGTAAACCAGCGACGGCAGCGAATCGACGATGTAATCACCGTTCAGCGTAAATGGCTCAAGACCCGGCTCGAAGTAGCTGATTTCGGTGCCGCGCTGCACAACTTCACGACGCGGGCCGTCCAGCTGCAATAACTGTGCGAGGGGTTTATTGTCGAGCCTGGCATGGCGATAGCGCAACGACTCCACACCCTGCTTGTTAATGCTGACAAATGAGAGCTCATAATTGAGTGACTGGCTCGCCAGGTTCATCTGCTGCAACAACGCCTCGGACGAGGCATCCGCCGAGGCGTTGAAGGAAACGAACAGGCTGCCCGCCATAAGAGAGACGGCGCACCAAAGTTGCTTCATTACTGCGATTGAGTTCCTAAAGTCTGGTTACCAGGCACTTGTACGGCGGCCTGCTGCGTCTGGGACTGCTCCAGTTGAAGCTGTTCAGCATGCAGGCGGCGCTGCAGTTCGTAATCCTGCAACATCGCGTTGATGCGGCGGCGCTGTTCCTGGACCTGCGGCTGACCGCCGGTCGCGTTGGCGTCAGCCGTCGGCACGCCGAGGCTAACCGGGCTGGCTTTACCCATCATCGGCAGCGTGTTGAAAACCGGTGTTTCCGGCTGTGCGGCCGCGTCCGGCTGACCGTTATAATGCTGAACGCCGACGATTACCGCCAGCGACACGCACGCGGCCATACCGACTTGCGTCAGCTGGCTCGCCCAGGGACGAACTTTATGCCAGAACGGCATTTTCTCCCACTGTTGCGGCGCGGGCTGCGATTCAGGAATGAGCGGCGCGGCCTGACGGGCGGGTTCGTTTTCGATAGCCGCCATAACGCGCGCGGAGATATCGAAATGAAGCGTTTCGCCGGTATCACCGCGCAGGGTATCACGAATGAGGTGATAGCTTTCCCAGGTTTGCTGGAGCGCTTTATCGTTTTCGACCGCGCTCAGCAATTCACTGTCCAGTGCTTCCCCATCCATTAAAGCGGAAAGTTTTTCTTTCTGCATGCTTAATACCTTTTCCAGTATCCCGCTATCGTCAACGCCTGATAAGCGGTTGAACTTTATTATCAATGGCTTCCCGCGCACGGAAAATGCGGGAGCGAACCGTACCGACCGGGCAATCCATAATAGCCGCTATCTCTTCATAGCTCAGGCCATCCAGCTCCCGCAACGTAATTGCCATGCGTAAATCTTCCGGGAGTGACTCAATGGTACGGAATACGATCTGTCTCAGTTCCTCAGACAACATTAAGTTCTCTGGGTTCGAAATTTCTTTCAGCGCGCCGCCGCTTTCGAAGTTTTCCGCCTCGTTGGCGTCAACATCGCTGGAAGGCGGGCGACGGCCCTGAGCGACTAAATAGTTTTTTGCCGTATTAACGGCGATACGGTAGAGCCAGGTATAAAACGCGCTGTCGCCGCGAAAAGAATCAAACGCGCGCCAGGCTTTAACAAAAGATTCCTGAACAACATCAGAGACGTCGCCTGAGGGGACATAGCGGGATACCAGGTTCGCAACCTTATGCTGGTAACGAATGACCAGTAGATTAAAGGCTTTCTGATCTCCCTTCTGGACCCGTTCGACAAGGACCTGATCCGTTAACTGCTCGCTCATCCGAGGTAATGTCTCCCCAAACCTGAATTTCCACGCGTAATCGAAATGCCACCCGAACTCTGCATTGTGAGCAAGCAGAAGGTTAGAGCGCCGTTTATCCGGAAAGTTCCGTTACGCCTTTGTTTTTGTGCAGCAATTGCGAACGCCAGTTCTACTCATTATATGTTCACAACCTGAATGACGACCTGCGAGGACGGTATTTTGTTGCACAGGCCGCTTGCAGGGTAACGCAACCCCACCATTTTTTCATCTTTAAATCTCTGGGATGCGCGGCGTTACGCAGCGTTTCCGTGGTGCACTGAGAAGATAAAGCGGAATTCCCTTCTTGTGTTTAGTCATTACAACGACGATTAAAAAAATCGTGTTTGAATTCGCATTCTGGTGCTATGCTGGCCGAACCTTGTTTAGTAAATTAAACACCCGCGATGAAAACGACAACTGAACTTCACTGTGATGTGCTTATTGTAGGGAGCGGTGCCGCAGGTCTTTCTCTGGCGCTGCGTCTGGCGGAACACAGCCAGGTGATGGTATTGAGTAAAGGCCCGCTGAGCGAAGGCTCGACCTTTTATGCGCAGGGCGGCATCGCCGCGGTTTTCGACGAAACCGACAGCATCGCCTCGCATGTTGAAGACACGCTTATCGCGGGTGCCGGGATCTGCGATCGCGACGCCGTCGAGTTTGTCGCGGGTAACGCGCGCCACTGCGTACAATGGCTTATTGACCAGGGCGTGCTGTTTGACACCGAAGTGCAGTCTAACGGCGAAGAGAGCTACCATCTCACCCGCGAAGGCGGCCATAGCCATCGGCGTATACTTCATGCCGCGGACGCGACAGGCAAAGCCGTTGCCACCACGCTGATGGATAAAGCGCTGAGCCACCCAAACATCCGTATTCTTGAGCGTCACAACGCTGTCGATTTAATTATCTCTGACAAAATCGGCCTGCCGGGCACCCGTCGCGTGGTGGGCGCGTGGGTCTGGAACCGTAATAAAGAAGCCGTGGAAACCTGCCGCGCGAAAGCCGTGGTACTGGCGACTGGCGGCGCATCGAAGGTGTATCAGTACACCACTAACCCGGATATCGCCTCGGGTGACGGCATTGCAATGGCCTGGCGCGCCGGGTGTCGCGTCGCCAATCTCGAATTTAATCAGTTCCACCCGACGGCCCTGTTCCATCCGCAGGCGCGAAATTTTCTTCTGACCGAAGCGCTGCGCGGCGAAGGCGCGTATTTAAAGCGCCCCGACGGCAGCCGCTTTATGCCGGAGTTTGATGAGCGCGCCGAGCTTGCACCGCGCGATATCGTGGCGCGCGCTATCGACCATGAAATGAAACGCCTCGGCGCCGACTGCATGTATCTGGACATCAGCCATAAGCCGGAGGCATTCGTCCGTCAGCATTTTCCGACTATTTATGAAAAGCTGCTGGGCCTGGGTATCGATCTCACCAAAGAGCCGGTGCCAATTGTGCCCGCCGCGCACTATACCTGCGGCGGCGTTATGGTTGACGAGCACGGGCGCACCGATGTGGACGGGCTCTACGCCATTGGCGAGGTGACCTATACCGGGCTGCATGGCGCGAACCGCATGGCCTCGAATTCGCTGCTGGAGTGTCTGGTTTACGGCTGGTCGGCGGCGGAAGATATCCGGCTGCGCCTGCCCTACGCGCGCGATGTGAAAACGCTGCCTGACTGGGACGAAAGCCGGGTCGAACACCCGGACGAACTGGTGGTGTTGCAGCATAACTGGCACGAGCTGCGGCTCTTTATGTGGGATTACGTAGGTATCGTGCGCACTACCAAGCGGCTGGAACGGGCGTTACGACGCATCACGATGTTGCAACAGGAGATTGAAGAGTATTACGCCAACTTCCGCGTCTCCAATAATCTGCTGGAGCTGCGCAATCTGGTGCAGGTGGCGGAGCTTATCGTGCGCTGCGCCATGATGCGTAAAGAGAGCCGGGGGTTGCATTACACCCTTGATTATCCGCAAGCGCTGCCGGAGTCCGGCCCTTCCGTGCTCTCGCCGCTGGTTCACATAAACAGATAGAAGGCTTCGGTCAGCGCGCAGTAGGCCTGTGAATAGTGCTGATCCGGCCCACGGATCAGCACATCGTCACGAAAGCATTCACCGGGCGCGGGCGAAAACGCCAGCAGTACCCGGTGCGGCAATTTTCCTTCGTTCTCCGCGACATCCGTGCGTAAACGCAAATGCCACCCCTGCTCGCCTGCCTGATGGCTGAACGCTTCGCCGCTGCTTTCCGGTAACACTACGCAGAAAAACCCTTCTTCGGTAATAAGCTGCGCCGCGCAGGCGAGCAGCGCGCCATGATCAAGCGTCGTGGTGTAGCGCGCCTGTTCACGGGCGGGGGTCGAACAGGCGACGCCTTTGTCATAATACGGCGGATTGCTGACAATAAGGTCGTACCGCTGCGTCTGCTGCTGCGTCCAGACCTGAATATCCGCGCAGTGCACCACAATACGCGCCGCCCACGGCGAGGCATCGGCGTTTTCGCGCGCCTGCCCGGCAGCCTGCGGGTCAAGTTCGACCGCGTCCAGCGTTACCGCATGGGGCGCGCGCTGCGCCAGCATCAGCGTCAGTAAACCGCTGCCCGCGCCGATATCCAGCACCCGTTGCGCTTTTGCCACCGGCGCCCACGCGCCCAGCAGAATGCCGTCGGTGCCGACTTTCATGGCGCAGCGATCGTGCGCGACAAAAAATTGTTTGAAGGTAAAGCCGTTGCGGCGTAACGGGGTTTTTGGCTGAGACATCATGAGGACCTGGTAACAAAACCGCTGTAGCATAGGCGAAAGCGCCGCCGGGGAAAAGGAGAAGCCGGGAAAGGGATGAACATTGGGCGCTGAACGTCTATAATCTGCGCCCCACACTGAGGTAGAAAATGACTGTAACCACTTTTTCCGAACTTGAACTTGATGAAAGCCTGCTGGACGCGCTCCAGGATAAAGGCTTCACCCGCCCGACCGCTATCCAGGCGGCCGCCATTCCGCCTGCGCTCGACGGGCGTGATGTGCTCGGTTCTGCGCCGACAGGCACCGGTAAAACGGCAGCTTATCTGTTGCCGGCGTTGCAGCATCTGCTCGACTTTCCTCGCAAAAAATCGGGGCCGCCACGTATTCTCATCCTGACGCCGACCCGCGAACTTGCGATGCAGGTCGCCGAGCAGGCGCGTGAACTGGCAAAACACACGCATCTGGATATCGCCACGATTACCGGCGGTGTGGCTTATATGAACCACGCGGAAGTCTTCAGCGAAAACCAGGATATCGTGGTCGCGACCACCGGCCGTCTGCTGCAGTACATCAAAGAAGAAAACTTTGACTGCCGCGCCGTGGAAACGCTGATCCTCGACGAAGCCGACCGCATGCTGGATATGGGTTTTGCGCAGGACATCGAGCATATCGCCGGCGAAACCCGCTGGCGCAAACAGACCATGCTGTTCTCCGCCACGCTGGAAGGCGATGCGATTAAAGATTTTGCCGAACGCCTGCTGGAAGAACCGGTGGAGGTATCCGCCACGCCGTCCACCCGCGAGCGTAAAAAAATCCACCAGTGGTATTACCGCGCCGATAACATCGAACATAAAACCGCGCTGCTGGTGCATCTGCTTAAACAGCCGGACGCCACCCGCTCCATCGTCTTTGTGCGTAAGCGCGACCGCGTGCATGAACTGGCGAACTGGCTGCGCGAAGCGGGCATCAACAACTGCTACCTTGAAGGCGAAATGGTGCAGGTCAAGCGCAACGAAGCGATCAAACGTCTGACTGACGGCCGCGTTAATGTGTTGATTGCCACCGACGTCGCCGCGCGCGGTATTGATATTCCGGATGTGAGCCACGTCTTTAACTTCGATATGCCGCGCACCGCCGATACCTATCTGCACCGCATTGGCCGTACCGCCCGCGCCGGGCGTAAAGGTACCGCGATTTCGCTGGTCGAAGCGCACGATCACCTGCTGCTGGGCAAAGTGGGCCGTTACCTGAACGAGCCGTTGAAAGCCCGCGTCATTGACGAGCTGCGCCCGACCACGCGCGCGCCGAGTGAAAAACTCACCGGCAAGCCATCCAAAAAAGCGCTCGCCAAACGCGAAGAGAAGAAGAAAGAGAAAGAAAAAGAGAAGCCGCGCGTGAAAAAACGTCACCGCGATACAAAAAACATCGGCAAGCGCCGCAAGCCGAGTGGCAACGCGGCACCGTCTTCCGACAACGCCGAGTCATAAAAAAACCGCCAGCAGATGCTGGCGGTTTTTTGTCTGGGCCGACGGCGCGCCGCCGGTTGCCCTGTGCCTGAGATTACAGGCTTTCGGTAAAGGTACGGGCGATAACGTCGCGCTGCTGTTCAGGCGTCAGCGAGTTAAAACGGACCGCATAGCCGGAAACACGAATGGTGAGCTGCGGATATTTTTCCGGATGCTTAACGGCATCTTCCAGCGTTTCACGACGCAGCACGTTAACGTTCAGGTGCTGACCGCCTTCCACACGCACTTCCGGTTTAATTTCCATCGGAATTTCACGGTATTCAAACTGGCCGAGCTGGCTCACCGGCACGATGTCGTCTTCATTAAAACCCGCTTTGGCGCATACGCAGCGCGCTTCGCCTTTTTCATTATCGAGCAGCCAGAAAGAATTCAGCAGTTCGTCATTGGCAGCTTTAGTAATCTGGATACCGGTGATCATATTTTGCCTCCCTGTGGGCTTGTTTGATGCGTTCAGCCAGCGGGTGATTCATCAAGCGGCTGGCTAATTGGTAAAACCATTGTTGTCTTATTGTTTTATATACCACCAAAGGGCGTTGATTCTTTGATTTAAATCAAAATAAACCACTCACCAAGTAAGGGTATAGCACAAAGGAATTGTTTTACATCAACTTACGTGCCCCGCCGCACCAGGGAAATTTTGTAAATCCACGTGCGGCACCGCGCGGTTTTGTTCTTCGGAAATAAGGCGTTAAGCTTAGGGAACAGAAAATCGCAGGAGAGCGAGATGACAGATAAACTCACCTGGCACGACGTGCTGGCCGATGAAAAAGAAAAGCCGTACTTCCAGAAGATCCTGACCACCGTCGCCGCCGAGCGCGACGCGGGCGTCACTATTTATCCGCCGCAGAAGGATGTGTTTAACGCCTTCCGCTTTACCGAGCTTGGCGATGTAAAAGTGGTGATCCTCGGACAAGACCCCTATCACGGGCCAGGCCAGGCGCACGGTCTCGCGTTTTCGGTGCGCCCGGGCGTCGCGCCACCGCCCTCGCTGGTCAATATGTATAAAGAGCTGGAGCAGTCGATTCCGGGCTTTACCCGGCCTGGCCACGGCTATCTGGAGAGCTGGGCGCGCCAGGGCGTCATGCTGCTGAACACCGTTTTGACCGTGCAGGCTGGCAAAGCGCACTCGCACGCGAATCTCGGCTGGGAGACGTTTACCGATAAAGTCATTTCGCTGATTAACGAGCATCGTGAAGGCGTGGTGTTTCTGCTGTGGGGCTCTCACGCGCAGAAAAAAGGCGCGATTATCGACCGCGACCGACACCATGTGTTGCAGGCGCCGCACCCGTCGCCGCTGTCAGCGCACCGCGGTTTTTTCGGCTGCGGCCATTTCGTAAAAACCAACCAGTATCTGGAAAGCCGCGGCGAAGCGCCCATCGACTGGACGCCGGTCGTGCCGGAAAACGCCCAATAAAAAACCTCCCGCAGGAGGTTTCGCCATTCATCACGCCAGCCTCACGCTGGCGTTTTTTATTGCGCTTTATTCTGACGCCACCACTCGGCGAGCAGAACGCCGGTCGCCACGGAGACGTTCAGGCTTTCCACATTGCCTGTGCCGTCGATAGACAGGCTTAGATCCGCGTTCGCAAGCGTCGCTTCAGAAATCCCTTCGCGCTCCTGGCCCAGCACCAGCACCATTTTCTTCGGCAGCGTCGCTTTAAAGAGCGGCGTACCTTTATGGCTGGAGGTGGTCACGATGGCGTAACCGGCCGCGCGGAACTGCGCCAGCGCGTCGCCAAAGCTGTCGCCGGTAATCGGCTCAACGTGCTCCGCGCCGCCTTCGGCGGTACGTACCGCCGCACCAGATTCCAGCAGCGAGGCATCCTGCACCACCACGCCTTTCACGCCGAAGTGCGCGCAGCTGCGCACGATGGCGCCGAGGTTATGCGGGTTGCCCACGTCTTCCAGCGCCAGCACGCAATCTTCTTCGCCGGCTTTACTCAGCCACTGCTCAACGCTCGCGCCGTTGCGTTTTTTGATAAGGAAGCAAACGCCGCCGTGATGCTCAGTGCCGGAGGCTTTGGTCAGCTCCGCGTCGTCCACGACGTGATACGCTTTGCGGTTGGCCGCCATCCAGCGCAGCGCTTCTTTAAAGCGCGGGGTCACGCTCTGGATAAACCAGGCGCGAACAATAGACTCCGGGCGGCTCTGGAACAGCGCCTGACAGGCGTTTTCGCCATAGACGCGGGTCTCTTCGGCGCGCTGACGGCGCAGCACTTCCGGGTCGATAAAGCTTTTACCGCTGATGCCGCCGTGATCCGGCTTCGCAGGCGCTTCGGCACCCGGCGCGCGGGATACGGTGCGCCACGGCGAGGCGTCACGGTCGCGATCGCGGTCACGGCTGCGTTCACGGTCGGCCGGTCGGTCATTACGCGCAGCACGACGACCGCCTTCCGGTTTACCGGCACCAGCGGGACGACCGCCGCCTTTACCAGTTCGTGGGTTTGAGCTGCGTTTGTCCGTATTATCATCACTGCGGACATACATCACTTTGACCTTGCCGCTCTTGCCTTTAAATTCGTCGTTGTCGTTCATGCTTTTCTCCACCTGCGCTGCGCGAAGCGCGCAGATTACCCGATGTATCCGCGCTTAGCCATTCTTTCGCGCAAAAGCTAATAACTATTGTACTCATTGGATAAAACGGTTTGAGCTACGAAACATTGTTGCAGATACTATGTAACATTATCGAAACATAGCCGACGTTTGCGCGTCGGTTTCTGTCACCTGCAACCCAGAGGTTAGCTATGAATACCGTTTGTGCCGCCTGCCAGACTGTCAATCGCGTGGATGAAGAGCGTATTGAAGACGGCGCGAAGTGCGGCCGCTGTGGCCACGCGCTGTTTGACGGCGATGTGATTAATGCCACCAGCGAAACGCTGGATCAGCTGCTTAAAGATGACCTGCCGGTCGTTATCGATTTCTGGGCCCCGTGGTGCGGCCCGTGCCGTAGCTTTGCGCCGATCTTCGAAGATGTCGCCGAAGAGCGCAGCGGCAAAATCCGCTTTGTGAAAGTGAACACCGAAGCGGAGCCGGAACTGAGCGCGCGTTTTCGCATTCGCAGCATTCCGACCATTATGATGTTCAAAAAAGGTCAGATGGTGGACATGCTCAACGGCGCCGTGCCGAAAGCGCCATTCGACAGCTGGCTTAATGAGGCCGTCAACGAGACCGTGTAACCCCTGCGGGGCGCATCTTGTGCCCCGTCTCTCCCTCTGCGACAATGGCATTTTTGTCGACGCTAATGACTGAAAACGCCGTTCTTCGCCTGCGCGCTCTGCGCCTCGCGCGCGCCACCCGCCCTTTTCTCGCCCGCGGCAATCGCATAAAGCGCTGCCAGCGTTGCCTGTTGCCCTTACGCCACTGCCTGTGCGACACGCTGCAACCGCAGCCGGCCCGCAGCCGTTTCTGTCTGGTGATGTTTGACACCGAGCCTATGAAGCCCAGCAATACCGGCAGGCTTATCGCCGATATTCTTCCGGATACCCAGGCGTTTCAATGGTCGCGCACCGATCCGCCCGCAGCGCTTCTTGAGCTGGTCACCAATCCCGATTATCAGCCGATGGTGGTGTTCCCGGCTTCTTATGCCGATCCGGGCCGTGAAGTGCTGAGCGCCCCGCCGCGCACCGGCAAACCACCACTGTTTATTATGCTCGACGGCACCTGGACCGAAGCACGCAAAATGTTTCGCAAAAGCCCCTACCTTGACGCGCTGCCGTTGATCTCCGTGGATTTAACGCGGGTATCCGCGTATCAACTACGCGAGGCGCACGCCGATGGCCAGTACTGCACAGCCGAAGTGGCGATAGCGCTGCTGGATGGCGCGGGCGACGCCGCTGCGGCGAAGGGGCTGAGCGATCATTTCGCGCTATTTCGCGAACGCTATCTCGCCGGTAAACCTCATCATCAGGGCAGCATCACAGCAACGCAGACAGAAAGCGTTTAAAATCATCTGTTCACTTCGATGCCGGAGGAAATGATGAGCCAACGTGGCCTGGAAGCGCTGTTACGCCCCAAATCTATCGCCGTGGTCGGCGCCTCGATGAAACCCGACCGAGCCGGTTTTCTGATGATGCGTAATCTGCTGGCGGGCGGTTTCAGCGGGCCGATTCTGCCAGTGACGCCTGCCTGGAAGGCGGTCTGCGGCGTGCTGGCCTGGCCGGATATCGCAAGCCTGCCGTTTACGCCCGATCTGGCCGTGCTCTGCACCCATGCAAAGCGCAACCTGGCGCTGCTGGAGGCGCTCGGCGAAAAGGGCTGCAAAACCTGCCTGGTGCTCTCATCGCCGCCGGAACAACATGCCGGGCTGCTGGCCTGCGCGGCGCGCTTTCAGATGCGGCTGCTCGGCCCGAACAGCTTAGGCCTGCTGGCGCCGTGGCAGGGTCTTAACGCAAGCTTTTCACCCGTGCCTATCCGTAAAGGCAAGCTCGCGTTTATTTCGCAATCCGCCGCCGTCTCCAATACCATTCTCGACTGGGCGCAGCAGCGCCAGCTCGGTTTTTCGTGGTTTATCGCGCTTGGCGACAGCCTGGATATCGACGTCGACGAACTGCTGGATTATCTGGCGCGTGACAGCAAAACCAGCGCCATTCTCCTCTACCTTGAACACCTGAGCGACGCCCGGCGCTTTGTCTCCGCCGCGCGCAGCGCCTCGCGCAACAAGCCCATTCTGGTGATTAAGAGCGGCCGCAGTCCGAGCGCGCGCCGTCTGCTGAATACCCACGCCGGGCTCGACGCCGCCTGGGACGCGGCTATCCAGCGCGCCGGTCTGCTGCGCGTGCAGGACACGCACGAACTCTTCTCGGCCGTGGAAACGCTAAGCCATATGCGCCCGTTGCGCGGCGAGCGGCTGATGATTGTCAGTAACGGCGCAGCGCCTGCCGCGCTGGCGCTGGATGAACTCTGGTTACGCCAGGGCAAACTCGCCGCTCTGGACGACGCCCTGCTGGCCCGCCTGCAACAGGCGCTGCCGGAGGGCATTCAGGCCGATAACCCGCTCGATCTGCGCGACGACGCGACGCCCGCCCGTTATCTGAAAGCCATCGAAGCGCTGCTGGAGAGTCACGATTTCGACGCGCTGATGGTGATCCACTCCCCCAGCGCCGCCGCGCCCGGCAGCGAAAGCGCCCGCGCGTTAATCGAGCTTTTCAACCGTCACCCGCGCGGAAAATATGTCACGCTCATCACTAACTGGGGTGGCGAGTTTTCGTCTCAGGAGGCGCGACATCTCTTTAGCGAGGCCGGCATTCCGACCTATCGCACGCCGGAAGGCGCGGTCACCGCGTTTATGCATATGGTCGAGTACCGCCGTAACCAGAAACAGCTGCGTGAAACCCCGGCGCTGCCGGCGACGCTGACGGTGGATACTGCCCAGGCGCACCGGCTGTTGCAGCAGGCATGTTCCGAGGGCGTAACGCAACTCGATACCCATGAAGTGCGCCCGATCCTTGAAGCCTACGGCCTGCAAACGCTGCCGACCTGGATTGCCGGCGACAGCGCGGAGGCGGTGCATATCGCCGGGCAGATCGGTTATCCGGTGGCGCTGAAGCTGCGCTCGCCAGATATTGCGCATAAATCCGAGGTGCAGGGGGTGATGCTCTACCTGCGCACTGCCCATGAGGTCCAGCGCGCGGCGGACGCGATGCTGGATCGGGTGAAAATGGCATGGCCGCAGGCGCGTATTCACGGCCTGCTGGTGCAGAGTATGGCGAACCGCGCTGGCGCCCAGGAATTGCGGGTGGTAGTGGAGCATGACCCGGTCTTCGGCCCGCTGATTATGCTGGGCGAAGGCGGCGTGGAGTGGCGCCCCGAAGAGCAAGCCGCGGTGGCGCTGCCGCCGCTGAATATGAATCTGGCGCGCTATCTGGTGATTCAGGCGATCAAGAGCGGCAAAATCCGCGGACGCAGCGCGCTGCGCCCGCTGGATATTCCGGGCTTAAGCCAGCTACTGGTGCGGGTTTCCAATCTGGTGGTGGATTGCCCGGAGATTGCGCGGCTGGATATTCATCCGCTGCTGGCCGCAGGCGGCGATTTCACCGCGCTCGACGTCACCCTGCAACTGGCGCCCTTTAGCGGAGACGCGGACGCGCGCCTGGCGGTGCGCCCCTATCCTCACCATCTGGAAGAGTGGGTGGCGCTGAAAAACGGCGAGCGCTGTCTGTTCCGCCCGATCCTTCCTGAAGATGAGCCGCAGCTGCAACGCTTTATCTCGCAGGTGACGAAAGAGGATCTTTATTACCGTTACTTTAGCGAGATCAATGAATTTACCCATGATGATTTAGCCAATATGACCCAGATCGACTACGATCGAGAAATGGCCTTTGTGGCGGTCCGTCAGCAGGCGGACGGCGAGGAGATCATCGGCGTGACTCGCGCGATTTCCGATCCGGATAATATCGATGCGGAGTTCGCAGTGCTGGTGCGCTCCGATTTAAAAGGGCTCGGGCTGGGGCGTCGGCTGCTGGAAAAACTGATCGCCTATACCCGCGATCACGGGCTTTCGCGACTCAACGGCATTACGATGCCGCATAATCAGGGGATGGTGGCGCTGGCCCGCAAGCTTGGGTTTAGCGTCGATATTCAGCTGGATGAAGGCATCGTCGGGCTGAGTCTGGCGCTGACAAAACCCGCGGGTTCATGAGTAAGGTACTGGAAATGTTGACCACATTTTTGGACAGTAATGGTATTATCGTCCGCTTCCGTCGTCTGCATTGCACAGAAGACCATCTACTTCAGAGAAGATATGCACTGTGATGTTGTCAAAATTTAAACGCAACAAACATCAACAACACCTTGCCCAACTACCGAAGCTTTCTCAGTCAGTTGATGATGTCGCGTTCTATTTCTCCCCTGCCGATTTCCGCAAAACACTGCTGGAAAAGATAGCCACGGCGACCACGCGTATCTGCATTATCGCGCTCTACCTTGAGCAGGACGATGGCGGTAAAGGCGTGATGTCGGCGCTGTATGAAGCCAAACGCCAGCGCCCTGAGCTGGACATCAGCGTGCTGGTGGACTGGCATCGCGCGCAGCGTGGACGTATCGGCGTTGAGGCCTCGAACACCAATGCCGACTGGTACTGCCGCATGGCGCAGGAAAACCCAGGCGTCAGCGTGCCGGTTTACGGCGTGCCGGTAAATACCCGTGAAGCGCTGGGCGTGCTGCATTACAAAGGCTTTATTATCGATGACAGCGTGTTTTACAGCGGCGCCAGCCTGAACGACGTTTATCTGCACCAGCACGATAAATACCGCTATGACCGCTACCACTTTATCCGTAACGCAAAGCTTGCCGACGTGATGCATGACTGGGTGCGCCACCAGCTGGTAAACGGCCACGCGGTGAACCGCCTGGATAATCCGGATCGCCCGAAAAGCCCGGAAATCAAAAACGATATTCGCCAGTTCCGTCAGACGCTCCGCGACGCCGCTTACCACTTCCAGGGCGATGCCGATAACGAACAGCTTGCCGTCACGCCGCTGGTGGGCCTCGGCAAATCGAGCCCGTTGAATAAAGCGATATTTCATCTGATGCCCTGCGCCGAAGAGAAGCTGGTCATCTGCACGCCGTACTTTAATCTGCCTGCGGTGCTGGTACGCAATATCATTGCGCTGCTGCGCGACGGCAAGAAAGTAGAAATTATCGTCGGCGATAAAACCGCGAACGACTTTTACATCCCCGAAGATCAGCCGTTTAAGATAATTGGCGCGCTGCCGTATCTTTATGAGATTAACCTGCGCCGCTTCTTAAGCCGCCTGCAATATTACGTTAATACCGATCAGCTGGTGGTGCGCCTGTGGAAAGATGGCGATAACAGTTACCACCTGAAAGGCATGTGGGTGGATAACGAGTGGATGCTGCTGACCGGCAACAACCTGAACCCGCGCGCCTGGCGTCTCGATCTGGAAAACGCGATCCTTATCCACGATCCGAAGCAAGAGCTGGCCGCGAAGCGCGACCACGAGCTGGAGACCATCCGCACGCACACGACGGTGGTAAAACACTATCGCGATCTGCAAAGCATTGCCGATTATCCGGTGAAAGTGCGCAAGCTTATCCGTCGCCTGCGCCGTATCCGTATCGATCGCCTTATTAGCCGTATTCTCTGACGTTTGTCGCTTAACGAAGCCCTGCCATGCAGGGCTTTTTTATGGAGAACGCTATGCGCGCCCTGCTATTCCCCCTCCTGTTAATGCTGTGCGGCTGTAGCCATATGGCGCAGGACAGCTGGTCCGGTCAGGACAAAGCTCAGCATTTTTTAGGTTCAGCGCTGCTTTCAGCCGCGGGTAATGAGTATGCGCAGCGCCAGGGCTATTCGCCGGACAGAGCCGCTGCGTTCGGGCTGATGTTTTCTGTCTCGCTCGGCGTGGGTAAAGAAGGGTGGGACAGCCGCCCGGCAGGGAGCGGCTGGAGCTGGAAAGATCTGGCGTGGGATGTGGCGGGCGCGAGCGCGGGATACGCCGTCTGGCAGATGGCGGCACATTAAAGCCGCATGCCTTTTCCTTTCCGATGGAGCTTCAGCGACACCATGAACGCAACGGCGCCCATTGCCGAGACGTACCAGAAAAAGGCGGTCTCAGAACCGAGAGCTTTAAGCGACAGCGCCACATATTCCGCCGAGCCGCCAAACAGTGCGTTGGCGACAGCGTAAGAGAGCCCGACGCCGAGCGCACGAACCTGCGCCGGGAACATTTCTGCCTTAACGATGCCGCTGATGGACGTATAAAAACTCACGATCAGCAGCGCCAGCATTACCAGTCCAAACGCGGCCAGTGGCGAACTGACATTTTGCAGCGCCATCAGAATCGGTACGGTGCAGAGCGTGGCAAGCGCGCTGAAGCAGAGCATCGAGCTGCGCCGGCCAATGCGGTCAGAAAGCGCGCCAAAGAGCGGCTGTAACAGCATGAACGCAAAAAGCGCGCCGGTCATCACCATACTCGCCGTGTTTGCATGCATTCCCGCCGTATTGACGAGATACTTCTGCATATAAGTGGTAAACGTGTAGAAACTCAGCGAGCCCGCAGCGGTAAACCCGAGCACCATGATAAAAGCCCGACGGTTGCGCCAGAGCCCTTTCATCGAGCCCGCTTCTTTCAGCGCGCGCGTTTCCTGCTGTGAGGTTTCATCCAGCGAGCGGCGCAGCCACAGCGCCACAATCGCCAGCACCGCACCAAGCGCGAACGGAATACGCCAGCCCCAGGCGCGCAGATCGGCATCCGGCAGGATCTGTTGCAGTACCACGACAACCAGCAGCGCCATTAACTGCCCGCCAATCAGTGTGACGTACTGAAAAGACGCGTAGAACCCTTTGCGCCCTTCGATAGCCACTTCACTCATATAGGTCGCACTGGTGCCATACTCCCCGCCGACCGACAATCCCTGGAACAAACGCGCCAGTAACAGCAGCAGCGGCGCCCAGGTGCCGATTACCGCATAGCCTGGCAGACAGGCAATCACCAGCGAGCCAAAGCACATCATACAGACCGAGATCAGCATTGAGGTTTTACGGCCATGCTTATCGGCGATATAGCCAAATAACCAGCCGCCGATGGGCCGCATCAGAAACCCTGCCGCGAAGATGCCCGCAGTTTGCAGCAACTGCGTTGTGCTGTTGTCCGAGGGAAAGAAAATATGCGCAAAATAGAGTGAACAGAAGGAATAGACATAGAAATCGAACCACTCCACCAGATTCCCTGATGAGGCGCCGACAATTGCCCAGACCCGACGCCGGGTATCGCTGGAGGTCAAAGACGGCTTGTCCGTCCGGGCCGTGGTTTCAGTCATGTCTTTCTCCTTGTTCTGCCCCAGCGCACGAAGGGAGCCAGGGCAAGCTGCGGGCATTAAAGAATTATAATGTTAATCGCATGTTAACAAAATTTAGATAAGGGAGCGGCGATTTTGTGGCGCTTACCCCCATTTTTCCTGATGCGCCTTTTTGCGCCGCAGGTAATCTTCATCTGCCCGAATGCGATCCCACCAGCCTTTAAAAACGGTCGCCGCGGCCGCTTTTACCGGATCATTGCCACGAGGGTTGAGATTGCGGTCTTCATCGTACTTTTTACCCCCTTTGTAGTTGGCGTAGCGCCGGGCGCGGGTGTAACCCATCTGAATAAATTTGCGTGCCATATCCATCCCGACAAAATCGTCTTTCTCCCGGTAGGCTTCAAACAGCTCATAGATTTTCTCTGCCGAGACTCTGGCGCTCTCCTCATCTTTGTAACGCCAGTAGGGAAGGATTTCACTTTTATAGGGTTCAACCAGCAGCACACCCTGTTCGCCGCGCCCGACCTGGTAACGTTCAGGGTGCGCGCGAAAGTCGATACTGGCGAAGTCCTGTTCGTAATCAAACGATTTGGTGGTCACGTAAACCTCCTTCTTTTGCGACTCGTATAACCATAGCAGGCTTCAGAGAACTCCCGCTTTTCGCGGACCGCCGGGAAGTGGACTACCCTTCAACAGGTTACCTTTCGAGCGCAGCTCAGGCTTATGCGCACACTCACCTGACGCGAGGCACGATAATGACCAAAAAGACGAGCGACTTTTTTGTAGAACGACTCAAAGCGTGGGGCGTCATCCGCATTTATGGCTATCCGGGCGACGGGATTAACGGCGTGCTTGGCGCTTTGCAGCGCGCCGATAAAGCTGGCGATGGTATCGAATTTATCCAGGTACGCCATGAAGAAATGGCGGCATTCATGGCCTGCGCCCATGCAAAGTTCACCGGCGAGCCGGGTGTCTGCCTGTCTACCGGCGGACCGGGCGCCACACATTTACTGACCGGCCTGTATGACGCGCGCATGGATCATATGCCGGTCATTGCCATCGCAGGCCAGGCGGAAGTGACGGCGCGCGGCGCGACCTATCAGCAGGAGCTGAATCTCGATCGCGTGTTCAGCGACGTAGCAAGCTTCGTTCAGGAGGCCGCAACCCCTGCACAGTTGCGCCACCTGGTGGATCGCGGTGTGCGGATCGCCAAAGCGAATAATGGCGTGACGGTGCTGATCCTGCCAAAAGATGTGCAGGATGAGCCGTGGCAGGAGCCGGAGCACGCGCACGGCTTTACGCATTCCGGGCCAGGCTATCAGCGTCCGCATATTATTCCTCATCAGTACGATCTCCAGCGCGCCGCAGATATTCTTAACGACGGCAAAAAAGTCGCGATCCTGATTGGCGCCGGGGCGCGTGAAGCGGCCGTGGAGGTGGTTCAGGCGGCGAATCTGCTCGGCGCAGGGGTAGCCAAAGCCCTGCTCGGCAAGGATGTGCTGCCGGATGACGCGCCCTTCGTGACCGGGTGTATTGGACTGCTCGGCACCGAGCCGTCGTGGGATCTGATGCAGGGCTGCGATACGCTTCTGATGATAGGCACTGGGTTCCCGTGGGCGGAATTTCTGCCGAAAGAAGGCCAGGCGCGGGCGGTGCAAATCGATGTCGATGCCTCAATGCTTGGCCTGCGTTACCCCACGGAAGTCAATCTGCACGGTGACGCCGCCAGTACGTTACAGGCGCTACTGCCGCTGCTGAAGCGCAAAGAAGACCGCAGCTGGCAGGAGAAGATCGCCGTCTCGGTACAGGCGTGGTGGGAGAAAATGGAAGAACGCGCAATGGCAAAAGCGAGCCCGGTCAATCCACAGCGTGTGGTGTGGGAAATGTCGCCGCTGCTGCCGGATAACGCGATTGTGTCGTCAGACTCCGGCTCCTGCGCTAACTGGTTCGCGCGGGATTTTCGCATTAAACAAGGGCAGAGGGCGTCCCTTTCCGGCGGCCTCGCCTGTATGGGCGCCGCCGTGCCGTATGCCATCGCCGCGAAATTCGCTTTCCCGGAAAAACCCGTCGTGGCGCTGGTTGGCGATGGCGCGATGCAGATGAATAACATGGCGGAGCTGATCACTATCCAGAAATACTGGCAGCGCTGGTCCGATCCCCGTTTGATTGTCTGCGTGTTCAATAATCAGGATCTGAACCAGGTGACGTGGGAGCAGCGTATCATGGAAGGCAACCCGCGCTTCGCCGCAACGCAGGATGTTCCGGACGTGCCTTACGCAAAGTTTGCGCAGTCGCTCGGGCTGAAAGGCATTTATGTCGATGATCCGGAGCAGTTACAGGCCGCATGGCAGGAAGCGCTGACCGCTGACCGTCCGGTCGTGCTGGAAGTGAAAACCGACCCGGAAGTGGCGCCGCTACCGCCGCACATCAGTTTCGCTCAGGCTAAAGGATTTATGTCATCCATGGCGAAAGGCGACCGCGGTACCGGTAAAGTACTCGCCGATACGGCGCACCAGGTACTGAGTACCGTCCTGCCGGGTAAAAAATCGTAACGGGATGGCTCCTCAGGCGGCTGGGGAGCCTTTTATGTTTACTTGCTCGGCAATGTTTGTAGCCTTCGTTGCTGCCAGTGCACGATCCTATGCAACAAGAACAAACGAAGCCCTTCAACAGTAATAACCCACGCCAGAGAGCGAGCAGTGGCTTTCCGGCGCCATATAGCCATTAAGCAGGAAAAGCGCGCCGCAGACGCTAAGTGAGGCTCCGGTAAAAATGAGGCTCTTCGTCGAGCCGCTGGCGGCAAGCGTTAACGTACATTCAGCGGGCCCGCGGCGCTGAGCGGCTCGTTGGTTAGTGCTTCAACGCGGATTTCAAAGACGGTGGCCAGTGCGCTTGAGGTTCCAGCGATGGCGGCTCGCCTTTCTCGCTGCGTTGAAGGGGGCGCACGCTAACCGAAACGAGTTCTGCCAGTTGTTCCTGCGACCAGGCGCGAGCGAGCCGAAGCGCGCGAACAACTGCATGTCTTTGGGCTTTGATATGAGACTGTAATGGACAGTATTACGCCCTGAGTGCTCTGCCCGCCACGACATAACCCCGACAGCGTGGCGACAGATGGCTGACGCGGCATTCAGGGCTAAATAACCACAGGCCGTTGTAGTGAGGGGGGCAGCTTTACTGATTATGAGGTGACCGGGGAGATGCGGCATGGTCCGGCTGTGCGTGACGCACGAAATGGGGTTTGCGCGAACGGTTGCCGACCGGGTTATCTTTATGGATCGCGGTGAGATTGTGGAAGCGGCGCCGCCACAGGAGTTCTTTTCCAGCCCGCGTTCAGAACGTACCCGTGCGTTTCTCTCTCAGGTTATTCACTGAGATAACCCTTTCACTGATTCACCCCGCTCGTCTGAGCGGGGTTTTTTAATAATCAGCTAAGTACGAAAAGCAGGGCGCGGCAGCATGAAAGAAAGCGCCGGTGAGGGAAGTGATGCGGAGTGCTGGCGGGAGAAAACAAAAAAGCCCCATGCTTTCGCATGAGGCTTTTCCGTTTGTTTGATGCCTGGCAGTTCCCTACTCTCGCATGGGGAGGCCCCACACTACCATCGGCGCTACGGCGTTTCACTTCTGAGTTCGGCATGGGGTCAGGTGGGACCACCGCGCTACAGCCGCCAGGCAAATTCTGTCCGTCCACCGCGTACCGCCATGAACGTTTATCCGTCACAAGCTGAATATCTCTCTCAACACGCCAGACTTCTTTGGCGTTGTAAGGTTAAGCCTCACGGTTCATTAGTACCGGTTAGCTCAACGCATCGCTGCGCTTACACACCCGGCCTATCAACGTCGTCGTCTTCAACGTTCCTTCAGGAGACTTAAAGTCTCAGGGAGAACTCATCTCGGGGCAAGTTTCGTGCTTAGATGCTTTCAGCACTTATCTCTTCCGCATTTAGCTACCGGGCAGTGCCATTGGCATGACAACCCGAACACCAGTGATGCGTCCACTCCGGTCCTCTCGTACTGGGAGCAGCCCCCCTCAATTCTCCAGCGCCCACGGCAGATAGGGACCGAACTGTCTCACGACGTTCTAAACCCAGCTCGCGTACCACTTTAAATGGCGAACAGCCATACCCTTGGGACCTACTTCAGCCCCAGGATGTGATGAGCCGACATCGAGGTGCCAAACACCGCCGTCGATATGAACTCTTGGGCGGTATCAGCCTGTTATCCCCGGAGTACCTTTTATCCGTTGAGCGATGGCCCTTCCATACAGAACCACCGGATCACTATGACCTGCTTTCGCACCTGCTCGAGCCGTCACTCTCGCAGTCAAGCCAGCTTATGCCATTGCACTAACCTCCTGATGTCCGACCAGGATTAGCTGACCTTCGTGCTCCTCCGTTACACTTTGGGAGGAGACCGCCCCAGTCAAACTACCCACCAGACACTGTCCCCACGCCAGATTATGGCGCCAGGTTAGAACATCAAACATTAAAGGGTGGTATTTCAAGGTTGGCTCCACGCAGACTGGCGTCCACGCTTCAAAGCCTCCCACCTATCCTACACATCAAGGCTCAATGTTCAGTGTCAAGCTGTAGTAAAGGTTCACGGGGTCTTTCCGTCTTGCCGCGGGTACACTGCATCTTCACAGCGAGTTCAATTTCACTGAGTCTCGGGTGGAGACAGCCTGGCCATCATTACGCCATTCGTGCAGGTCGGAACTTACCCGACAAGGAATTTCGCTACCTTAGGACCGTTATAGTTACGGCCGCCGTTTACCGGGGCTTCGATCAGGAGCTTCTCTTGCGATAACCCCATCAATTAACCTTCCGGCACCGGGCAGGCGTCACACCGTATACGTCCACTTTCGTGTTTGCACAGTGCTGTGTTTTTAATAAACAGTTGCAGCCAGCTGGTATCTTCGACTGACTTCAGCTCCGCCCGCAGGGGCTTCACCTACATGTCAGCGTGCCTTCTCCCGAAGTTACGGCACCATTTTGCCTAGTTCCTTCACCCGAGTTCTCTCAAGCGCCTTGGTATTCTCTACCTGACCACCTGTGTCGGTTTGGGGTACGATTTCGTGTTACCTGATGCTTAGAGGCTTTTCCTGGAAGCAGGGCATTTATTGCTTCAGCACCGTAGTGCCTCGTCATCACGCCTCAGTGTTAAAGACAACCGGATTTGCCTGGTCATCACACCTACACGCTTAAACCGGGACAACCGTCGCCCGGCCAACATAGCCTTCTCCGTCCCCCCTTCGCAGTAACACCAAGTACAGGAATATTAACCTGTTTCCCATCGACTACGCCTTTCGGCCTCGCCTTAGGGGTCGACTCACCCTGCCCCGATTAACGTTGGACAGGAACCCTTGGTCTTCCGGCGAGCGGGCTTTTCACCCGCTTTATCGTTACTTATGTCAGCATTCGCACTTCTGATACCTCCAGCATGCCTCACAGCACACCTTCGCAGGCTTACAGAACGCTCCCCTACCCAACAACACATAAGTGTCGCTGCCGCAGCTTCGGTGCATGGTTTAGCCCCGTTACATCTTCCGCGCAGGCCGACTCGACCAGTGAGCTATTACGCTTTCTTTAAATGATGGCTGCTTCTAAGCCAACATCCTGGCTGTCTGGGCCTTCCCACATCGTTTCCCACTTAACCATGACTTTGGGACCTTAGCTGGCGGTCTGGGTTGTTTCCCTCTTCACGACGGACGTTAGCACCCGCCGTGTGTCTCCCGTGATAACATTCTTCGGTATTCGCAGTTTGCATCGGGTTGGTAAGCCGGGATGGCCCCCTAGCCGAAACAGTGCTCTACCCCCGAAGATGAGTTCACGAGGCGCTACCTAAATAGCTTTCGGGGAGAACCAGCTATCTCCCGGTTTGATTGGCCTTTCACCCCCAGCCACAGGTCATCCGCTAATTTTTCAACATTAGTCGGTTCGGTCCTCCAGTTAGTGTTACCCAACCTTCAACCTGCCCATGGCTAGATCACCGGGTTTCGGGTCTATACCCTGCAACTTAACGCCCGGTTAAGACTCGGTTTCCCTTCGGCTCCCCTATACGGTTAACCTTGCTACAGAATATAAGTCGCTGACCCATTATACAAAAGGTACGCAGTCACCCTCTTACGAAGGCTCCCACTGCTTGTACGTACACGGTTTCAGGTTCTGTTTCACTCCCCTCGCCGGGGTTCTTTTCGCCTTTCCCTCACGGTACTGGTTCACTATCGGTCAGTCAGGAGTATTTAGCCTTGGAGGATGGTCCCCCCATCTTCAGACAGGATATCACGTGTCCCGCCCTACTCATCGAGCTCACAACCTGTGTGCCTTCGTGTACGGGGCTGTCACCCTGTATCGCCGGCCTTTCCAGACCGTTCCACTGACACACAAGCTGATTCAGGCTCTGGGCTGTTCCCCGTTCGCTCGCCGCTACTGGGGGAATCTCGGTTGATTTCTTTTCCTCGGGGTACTTAGATGTTTCAGTTCCCCCGGTTCGCCTCACAGCACTATGTATTCATGCTGAGATAGTGTGACGAGTCACACTGGGTTTCCCCATTCGGACATCGCCGGTTATAACGGTTCATATCACCTTACCGGCGCTTTTCGCAGATTAGCACGTCCTTCATCGCCTCTGACTGCCAGGGCATCCACCGTGTACGCTTGTTCGCTTAACCTCACAACCCGAAGAAGTCTTCGCGCTGCGAGTTTGAGAGACTCTGACACACCGCGCATTCCCTGTTTACGGAAGAATGCAGCAGCATGTCTGTTTCAATTTTCAGCTTGTTCCGGATTGTTAAAGAGCAAATATCTCAAACGTGACTTAACAGTCAGTTTTGAGATATTAATCGGTAACGCCTTTCACTCATTACCAGCAGGTGGCGTCCCTTAGGGGATTCGAACCCCTGTTACCGCCGTGAAAGGGCGGTGTCCTGGGCCTCTAGACGAAAGGGACTTCGCTTTCGCAGACAACCCTGCTTCTTTACTTTCTATCAGACAATCTGTGTGAGCACGCGAGGTTGTATCTTGCAGGTAAGGAGGTGATCCAACCGCAGGTTCCCCTACGGTTACCTTGTTACGACTTCACCCCAGTCATGAATCACAAAGTGGTAAGCGCCCTCCCGAAGGTTAAGCTACCTACTTCTTTTGCAACCCACTCCCATGGTGTGACGGGCGGTGTGTACAAGGCCCGGGAACGTATTCACCGTGGCATTCTGATCCACGATTACTAGCGATTCCGACTTCATGGAGTCGAGTTGCAGACTCCAATCCGGACTACGACGCACTTTATGAGGTCCGCTTGCTCTCGCGAGGTCGCTTCTCTTTGTATGCGCCATTGTAGCACGTGTGTAGCCCTGGTCGTAAGGGCCATGATGACTTGACGTCATCCCCACCTTCCTCCGGTTTATCACCGGCAGTCTCCTTTGAGTTCCCACCATGATGTGCTGGCAACAAAGGATAAGGGTTGCGCTCGTTGCGGGACTTAACCCAACATTTCACAACACGAGCTGACGACAGCCATGCAGCACCTGTCTCAGAGTTCCCGAAGGCACTCCCGCATCTCTGCAGGATTCTCTGGATGTCAAGACCAGGTAAGGTTCTTCGCGTTGCATCGAATTAAACCACATGCTCCACCGCTTGTGCGGGCCCCCGTCAATTCATTTGAGTTTTAACCTTGCGGCCGTACTCCCCAGGCGGTCGACTTAACGCGTTAGCTCCGGAAGCCACGCCTCAAGGGCACAACCTCCAAGTCGACATCGTTTACGGCGTGGACTACCAGGGTATCTAATCCTGTTTGCTCCCCACGCTTTCGCACCTGAGCGTCAGTCTTCGTCCAGGGGGCCGCCTTCGCCACCGGTATTCCTCCAGATCTCTACGCATTTCACCGCTACACCTGGAATTCTACCCCCCTCTACGAGACTCAAGCCTGCCAGTTTCGGATGCAGTTCCCAGGTTGAGCCCGGGGATTTCACATCCGACTTGACAGACCGCCTGCGTGCGCTTTACGCCCAGTAATTCCGATTAACGCTTGCACCCTCCGTATTACCGCGGCTGCTGGCACGGAGTTAGCCGGTGCTTCTTCTGCGAGTAACGTCAATGGCCAAGGTTATTAACCTTAACCCCTTCCTCCTCGCTGAAAGTACTTTACAACCCGAAGGCCTTCTTCATACACGCGGCATGGCTGCATCAGGCTTGCGCCCATTGTGCAATATTCCCCACTGCTGCCTCCCGTAGGAGTCTGGACCGTGTCTCAGTTCCAGTGTGGCTGGTCATCCTCTCAGACCAGCTAGGGATCGTCGCCTAGGTGAGCCGTTACCCCACCTACTAGCTAATCCCATCTGGGCACATCTGATGGCATGAGGCCCGAAGGTCCCCCACTTTGGTCTTGCGACGTTATGCGGTATTAGCTACCGTTTCCAGTAGTTATCCCCCTCCATCAGGCAGTTTCCCAGACATTACTCACCCGTCCGCCACTCGTCAGCAAAGCAGCAAGCTGCTTCCTGTTACCGTTCGACTTGCATGTGTTAGGCCTGCCGCCAGCGTTCAATCTGAGCCATGATCAAACTCTTCAATTAAAGTTTGATGCTCAAAGAATTAAACTGTTAGTTCGTAATGAATTAACTGTTGTTCACTTGAGACTTGATATTCGTTTATCGTCCGAAGACGTTAAGATATCAGTGCCCCGAGTGCCCACACAGATTGTCTGATAAATTGTTAAAGAGCGGTGCGACGCGGCCTTCAGCCTGCTGTCGCGAGGTGGCGTATATTACGCTTTCCTCTTTCAGAGTCAAGCGTTTATTTTCGCTTTCGTCTGCCTGACGGGCCGGCTCGCTTGCCGTTGTGCCGTGTCAGTGGAGGCGCATTATAGGGAGTAATCAGAATCTGACAAGAGGTAATTTGAAAAAAGTTTCTGACCGTTCACTTTCCAGGCAATGCGTATAAAGAACGACCATAATCGCCTGGTTTATGAACAAAAACGAGCCCCGCAGGGCCCGTTTTTTAGTTTTTGCGACTTACTGCACAGCAACGATACGGTTATCACGCACCAGCAGCTCGATAGTTTTACCGGGCACCAGCTCTCCGGAGAGGATTTGCTGGGCCAGCGGGTTTTCTATCTGCTGCTGGATAGCGCGTTTTAAAGGACGCGCCCCGTATACCGGGTCGTAGCCGTTCTCGCCAAGCAGCTGGAGTGCTTCATCCGAGATATTCACCGCATAGCCGCGGTCTTCCAGACGCTGATAGAGCCGTTGCAGCTGGATCTGCGCAATAGAAGCAATATGCTGCTGACCAAGCGGATGGAATACCACGACTTCATCAATACGGTTAATGAATTCCGGACGGAAATTTTGCCCCACGACTCCCATCACCAGCTCTTTCATACTGGCGTAATCCAGCGCGCCGAAACGCTCCTGAATCAGGTCAGAGCCAAGGTTAGAGGTCATGATAACCACCGTATTGCGGAAATCGACGGTTCTCCCCTGCCCATCCGTCAGGCGCCCGTCATCCAGCACCTGCAACAGAATGTTGAACACATCCGGATGCGCTTTCTCAACTTCATCCAGCAGGATCACAGAATAGGGACGACGGCGAACCGCTTCCGTCAGATAGCCGCCCTCTTCATAACCGACATAGCCCGGAGGCGCGCCCACCAGACGAGACACCGAGTGTTTTTCCATAAACTCGGACATATCGATACGCACCATCGCATCGTCGCTGTCGAACATAAAGTTAGCCAGCGCTTTGCACAGCTCTGTTTTCCCCACCCCCGTTGGTCCGAGGAACAGGAACGAGCCAATCGGACGGTTCGGATCGGAAAGCCCGGCGCGGCTGCGTCGAATCGCATTCGAGACGGCTTCAACCGCCTCATCCTGGCCGATGACGCGCTGATGCAAATCCTGCTCCATACGCAAAAGCTTATCGCGTTCGCTTTCCATCATGCGGGAGACCGGAATACCGGTCCAGCGTGCCAGCACTTCGGCGATTTCCGCATCGGTGACTTTATTACGCAGCAGACGCATAGTTTTGCCTTCCGACTGCGTGGCGGCGGCAAGCTGTTTCTCAAGCTCAGGAATTTTCCCGTACTGAAGTTCGGACATCCGGGCCAGGTCGCCCACGCGCCGCGCCTGTTCAATAGCGATTTTCGCCTGCTCAAGCTCCGCTTTAATGGTCTGCGTTCCGGAGAGCGAAGCTTTTTCCGCTTTCCACTCTTCTTCAAGCTCTGAATATTGACGCTCTTTATCCGCCAGTTCGTCATTCAGCATATCGAGGCGCTTTTTACTGGCCTCGTCAGACTCTTTCATCAGCGCCTGCTGTTCCAGTTTGAGCTGGATGATGCGGCGATCGAGCCGGTCAAGCTCTTCCGGTTTTGAGTCGATTTGCATACGAATGCTCGACGCGGCTTCGTCAATCAGGTCAATGGCTTTATCCGGCAGTTGACGGTCGGCAATATAACGGTGCGAGAGCGTGGCCGCCGCGACAATCGCCGGGTCGGTGATCTGTACATGGTGATGCAGTTCGTAACGCTCCTTCAGACCGCGAAGAATGGCGATGGTATCTTCCACCGACGGCTGAGCCACGAACACTTTCTGGAAACGACGCTCCAGCGCGGCGTCTTTTTCAATGTACTGACGATATTCATCCAGCGTCGTAGCCCCCACGCAGTGCAGCTCACCGCGCGCCAGCGCAGGTTTAAGCATGTTGCCCGCGTCCATCGCGCCATCTGCTTTACCGGCGCCGACCATCGTGTGCAGCTCGTCGATAAACAGAATGACGTTGCCTTCCTGTTTCGAGAGATCGTTAAGCACACCTTTCAGACGTTCTTCAAACTCACCGCGGTATTTCGCGCCGGCGACCAGCGCCCCCATATCCAGCGCCAGTACGCGACGCCCTTTCAAACCTTCCGGCACTTCGCCGTTAACGATGCGCTGGGCAAGTCCTTCCACAATGGCGGTTTTACCGACGCCAGGCTCGCCAATCAGCACCGGGTTGTTTTTGGTACGACGCTGCAGCACCTGAATAGTGCGGCGGATCTCTTCATCACGTCCGATGACCGGATCCAGCTTGCCCTGTTCGGCACGCTCGGTCAGATCGACGGTATATTTTTTCAGTGCCTGGCGCTGATCTTCAGCACCCTGATCGTTCACGCTTTCGCCTCCGCGCATATTTTCAATCGCTTGTGTGACATTTACTGCTGTGGCCCCTGCGGCTTTGAGGAGATCCGCAAGCGTACCGCGTGACTCCAGCGCCGCGAGTACAAACAGCTCTGAGGAAATAAAGTTGTCGCCCCGTTTCTGCGCCAGCTTGTCGCAGAGATTGAGCGCGCGCACCAGATCCTGCGACGGTTGAACATCGCCGCCGGTGCCTTCCACCTGCGGCAGGCGGCTCAGAGCCTGATCGAGATCGGTGCGTAACTTCCCGGCATTAACGCCAGCGGATGTCAGTAACGGGCGAACGGAACCGCCTTCCTGATTCAGCAGGGCGCTCATAAGGTGCAGGGGTTCGATAAACTGATTGTCGTGTCCCAGTGCGAGAGACTGGGCATCGGCGAGAGCAAGCTGGAATTTATTGGTAAGACGATCCAGACGCATAACTCCTCCCATAACAGGTCAAAATTGCTACTGGAGATTAAATGAGGTCATCCCTCAATTATTCAAGGTGAATGACCTGAATAATGTGGAGCGTCAGTTATCCGTACCGGATCGTCTTGATTCAATAGGTTATATCAGCCAAATGAAACTTGCCATACGACCTGTCGTTCTGTCGCGGCGATAGGAGAAGAAATCGTGGCGTTCGCTCAGCGTGCAGTGCTCGCCGCCATAGACAGCGGTGACGCCGGCGTTCGCCAGACGCTGGCGGGCCAGGCGGTAAATATCGGCGAAATATTTCTCACCATGCGGACGAAACGCGTCAGCGGCCGCGACGTCTCTGGCGATAAAGGCCTCGCGCACTTCCGGCCCCACTTCAAAGGCCGCCGGGCCGATGGCCGGGCCAAGCCAGGCCTGAATCGTCGCAGGCTCTGCCTGAAAACAGGCGACCGTCTCTTCAAGCACGCCTTCGCACAGGCCGCGCCAGCCCGCGTGCGCTGCCGCCACTTCACGGCCAGACGCATCGCAAAACAGTACCGGCAGGCAGTCGGCGGTCATGACGGCGCATACTGTCCCGCGCTCGCGAGTATAGGAGGCATCCGCCCGCTTAGAAGCATAAGGGCCGCCAGTAAGATGCAGCACCTCTTTGCCGTGTACCTGCTCAAGCCAGACGGGCGCTCCAGGAAAATTCGCCGCCTCGTAAAAACGACGGCGGTTTTCTTCAACATGTTCCGGATTATCCCCGCAGTGCGCGCCCAGATTTAAGGCATCGTAAGGCGGCAGGCTGACACCGCCGTGGCGGGTAGAGCTACAGGCCGCGACGCCCGGAGGCAACGGCCACTGCGGAGTAATCAGTTTCATAACCAGTCCACGTCGTCTTTATGGGCTTCGAAATCGGCGCGCAGCGCGTCAATTAAATCGATCATATCCTGCGGGATCGGCGCATGCCATTCCATCATCACGCCGCTGATGGGGTGATAGAGGCGCAGCATCGTTGCGTGCAGCGCTTGGCGATCGAACTGACGCAGCGCCTGAATAAATTCCTCGCTTGCGCCTTTCGGCGGGCGCGGACGTCCGCCATAAAGCTGATCGCCCACCAGCGGATGCGTGATGTGCGCCATGTGTACGCGGATCTGGTGGGTACGCCCGGTTTCCAGCCGCAGACGCAGGCGGGTGTGAATCCGAAAATGCTCCATGATGCGGTAGTGAGTGACCGCCGGTTTACCCATCGGATGCACAGACATATGGGTGCGTTTGGTCGGGTGGCGGCTGATAGGCTCGCTGACCGTTCCGCCCGCCGTCATATGACCGATAGCGACGGCTTCATATTCGCGCGTGATTTCCCGCAGTTGCAGCGCCTCTACCAGACGCGTTTGCGCCGGAACGGTTTTCGCCACCACCATCAGGCCGGTGGTGTCTTTATCAAGACGATGCACGATACCCGCGCGCGGCACGTCGGCAATCGGCGGGTAATAGTGCAACAGCGCGTTAAGCACGGTGCCATCCGGGTTGCCCGCGCCCGGGTGAACCACCAGATCGCGCGGCTTATTAATGACAAGAATATCGTCATCTTCGTATACGATATCCAGCGGGATATCCTGCGGTTCAAAGCGCGCTTCTTCTTCAATTTCAGCATTGATGGCGACACGCTCTCCACCCAACACTTTCACTTTCGGCGTATCACACATCTGCCCGTTAACCAGCACGCGCTGGTCGAGAATCCATTCTTTTATGCGTGAACGTGAATAATCCGGGAACAATTCGGCCAAAGCCTGATCTAAGCGTTGACCGAGCTGTGACTCGGACACCGTTGCGGTGAGTTGTACTCGTTGTGCCATATACAGCTTCTTCGTTAACGTTGGGTTTTACGGCTTTGCCGTTTAATATAGTGTGCTATTGTAGCTGGTCTTAATCGGGAGCTGGAACTGTGAAACTCCCGCATAACATCTGAGGAAAGTCAAAACGTCATGACGCGCATGAAATATCTGGTGGCAGCCGCCACGTTGAGCCTGGCTTTGGCGGGCTGCTCCGGTTCTAAGGAAGAGGTGCCCGATAATCCGCCTTCAGAGATCTACGCGACTGCGCAGCAAAAGCTGCAGGACGGTAACTGGAAAGCGGCAATAACGCAACTGGAAGCGTTAGATAACCGTTATCCGTTTGGCCCTTATTCTCAGCAGGTGCAGCTGGATCTGATCTACGCCTATTATAAAAATGCCGATCTGCCGCTGGCCCAGGCCGCTATTGACCGTTTCCTTCGCCTCAACCCGACGCATCCGAATATCGACTACGTCATTTACATGCGTGGCCTGACCAATATGGCGCTTGACGACAGCGCGCTGCAGGGCTTCTTCGGCGTCGATCGTAGCGACCGCGATCCGCAGCATGCGCGCGACGCGTTCCGCGACTTCTCAAAACTGGTACGCGGCTATCCGCAGAGCCAGTATGCGACTGACGCGACTAAACGTCTGGTCTATCTGAAAGACCGCCTGTCCAAATATGAGCTTTCCGTTGCGCAATATTACACCAAACGCGGCGCGTGGGTGGCGGTTGTTAACCGTGTGGAAGGGATGCTGCGTGATTACCCGGATACTCAGGCGACCCGCGAAGGGCTGGGCCTGATGGAAAACGCCTATCGCGAGCTGCAGCTCAACGCGCAGGCTGATAAAGTAGCGAAAATCATCGCGGCCAATAACACCGGCTCCTGATTGTCGTTTCAGCATAAAAAGCCAGCCCGTGGGGCTGGCTTTTTTTATACCGTTTACTCGCCTGTCCAGCCGGAGCCGTCAATAAAAATCACCCGGTCATCAAGCCACTGACCCACAATGTTGTCGGCGCCTTTGCGGGCATTATCAGCCGTCCAGCCGCGATCGTTTTGCAGCCACGCTTGCGTCGCTTTACGCGCGGGCTCCAGCGCCGCCAGCGCTTTCTCACGCTGCGCTTTCGGCCATGCGGCTTCATCTTTCCACTCGCGGATCTCTTGTTCGGAATCTCGCGTTTTTTTAACCTGAGCCGCAGCGTTGAGATAGTCTTCCGGCTTCACCGTCACATGTAATTCAAACATCCGCCAGTCGGCATAGCTGGCGTGCTGGATAGTCCCCGCCCCTTCGCTGGCTTTCGCTAAAGGCTCGCTGAATGCCTCGTTTAGTGCAGTCCACGCCGGCGCGTCGAAAATCACATCCTGCGGTTTACAAATCGGCGCGGCGCTGTCGCGCGTTGAACCATAAAGCGAACCGAACGCCTCATAGGCCGCCTCTCCCTGCGCTGCAAAAATAAAACAGTGCACATAAGGCCGGTCATCGTCGTCAGCCCACTGATAATCCATTCTTTCGATATTCATGCGCAGCAGCGTCAGTACCGCCTTGTCTTTACTCTCTTTCGGATCCTTTTCGATATCCTTCATTATCGAGTAAGCGAAATCATCGTCCTTCAGGCCATCCAGCGCCATCTGGTGGCGTTTGCTGGCTTCCTGCGCCGTGACGCCGCTGGCTGGCATGAAATGGTTCAGGTAGACCAGCCACGCCGACGCGAGCGGCGTCTGGTACGCGCGTAGCTTGTCGGCTGCGTTAACCGGTGAATCCGGAATTAAGCTGACCGCTGCGTCAAAGCCATGCGCGGCATGGCGCGCGATATCGTTTAGGGCATCCGCGCGCGTTTTCATTGTGGCCGTCAGGCAGGCCCGTATCTCATTCGCGCTGCCCGCGCAGGCGTTGCGGTTTTTCAGCCAGGCGCGCTGTTCAGTACGCAACGCCGTGGCGTCCTGCGCCGGCAGGCTGCCCATCGCGCGCAGATAATCATCGTTAATTTTACTGTCGAGTTCGCCGAGCGTCTGCTGCTGGCAGATGGCGTGTTCGACAGGCGTGCCTGCTTTATCGCAGTCAAAAGACGCGGCGAGGGCCGGGCTCGCGCCGCAGGCGAGCGTAACGCATAAAGCGAGCCGACGAAGCGTCGTCAGCCGGAAGGTGGCTTTCATAACAATCCTTTTTAAGTGAAGACCTGCGAGTTCGGGCAGAATTAACGCGCATTATTGCTTAACGCAACAATTTCGAGGAGCTCTTAAAAAAGGTACGTTCGGAAAATTGCTAAAAAATGATCAGAAAGGCGGTATTGCTGAAGGTTTGTGCGAAGGCCACAGGCGAGTTAACTCATCAACTATGACCGCTTTTCACAAGGGCGACAAGGGAAATCTGCCCTCTTCCTGTCCTGCCTCACAAAAGCGTTTCATTGACAAAATGTGACAAATTTAAGTGATCTCAATCACACAAATTGACGCTGGGGCGGTTATGCTAAAATTACCAAGACGGGAAAGACAAGAGGTAACATTTATGACAATGAACATTACCAGCAAACAGATGGAAATCACCCCCGCTATCCGCCAGCACGTCGCCGACCGTCTCGCCAAACTTGAAAAATGGCAAACTCATCTGATCAACCCGCATATCATTTTATCTAAAGAACCCCAGGGGTTCGTCGCTGATGCCACCATCAATACGCCTAATGGCCACCTGGTCGCCAGCGCCAAACATGAAGATATGTACACGGCCATTAATGAATTAATTAACAAGCTGGAAAGGCAACTGAACAAAGTCCAGCACAAAGGTGAAGCCCGCCGTACCACCGGCTCGGTGAAAGACGCCAACTTCGCTGAAGTCGAAGAAGAAGAGTAAATACCCCCAGCGTCATCCTTTACCACGCGCCTTCGGGCGCGTTTTTTATTGACAGAACAAAAAGGGAGCGGGTACTTTACCGGTAGGCTTTTTAAGGAAACACTCATGAAACAACACCCGTTTTTCTTCGCTTTCTTTTTTACCTTCCCCTGAACGGGAGGCGTGTCGTCGTATCAGAAAGCAAGCGAAGACGAACTAACAGGCCTCCCACTCCGGGGGGCCTTTTTTATGGCTATACACAAGGTGGCGTTATGACTGCGGAAAACCCGTTGCTGGCCCTGCGCGATAAAATCAGCGCGCTGGATGAACAATTACTCGCCCTGCTGGCGCAACGCCGGGCGCTGGCGGTTGAGGTGGGGAAAGCGAAGCTCGCCACCCATCGTCCGGTCAGGGATATCGACCGTGAACGCGATCTGCTGGAGCGGCTGATTAATCTCGGGAAAACCCATCATCTTGACGCGCATTACATCACCCGGCTGTTTCAGCTCATCATCGAAGATTCCGTTCTCACCCAGCAGGCGCTCCTCCAGCAACATCTGAACCAGACGAACCCGCACTCTGCCCGCGTCGCGTTCCTCGGCCCGAAAGGCTCTTACTCGCACCTTGCCGCCCGTCAGTACGCCGCCCGCCATTTCGATCAATTTATCGAAAGCGGATGCGCCAAATTCCACGATATTTTCAACCAGGTCGAAACTGGCCAGGCGGACTACGCCGTGGTGCCGATTGAGAACACAAGTTCTGGCGCCATTAACGACGTCTATGACTTGCTGCAACACACCAGCCTGTCGATTGTCGGCGAGCTGACGCTGCCTATCGACCACTGCGTGCTGGTCGCCACCTCCACCACGCTTGAGAAAATCGAAACCGTCTACAGTCACCCGCAGCCATTCCAGCAATGCAGCCAGTTCCTCAAGCGCTACCCGAACTGGAAAATCGAATATTGCGAAAGCACCGCCGCGGCGATGGAGAAAGTGGCGCATGCGAATTCGCCATATGTCGCCGCACTCGGCAGCGAGGCGGGCGGCGCGTTGTATGGTCTGCAGGTGCTGGAGCGCAATCTCGCGAACCAGACGCAAAACATCACCCGCTTTGTAGTGCTGGCCCGTAAGGCTATCAACGTTTCCGATCAGGTACCGGCGAAAACCACGCTGCTGATGGCGACCGGACAACAGGCTGGCGCGCTGGTCGAGGCGCTGCTGGTGCTGAGAAATCATAATCTGATTATGACGAAACTGGAGTCGCGCCCGATTAACGGCAACCCGTGGGAAGAGATGTTTTATCTGGATATCCAGGCGAATCTCCACGACGTGCCGATGCAGCTGGCGCTGAAGGAGCTTACGGAGATAACCCGGTCGATGAAAGTGCTGGGCTGCTACCCCAGCGAAAACGTGGTGCCGGTCGACCCGGCATAACGATACGCGGCCGGGCGCACCGGCCGCTTTTCTTACCCTTTAAATTTCGGCTTCGGCACGCCGGCGACATGCGTTTCCAGCGTGAAAATCGCGCCTGAGAGCGGACGTTGCGCCAGCTCCTCCTGCTCCATATTTTCACGCGTGGTGGTGATATAGAGCGTTTTCATCTCCGGGCCGCCAAAGCAGACCATTGTCGGGCAGCGCACCGGTAGCCGGTGCTCTTCAAGCTGTTCGCCCTGCGGGGAGAACCGCGCGATGCGATGGCCATCAAACAGCGCCGTCCAGTAACAGCCTTCGACGTCCAGCGCCGCGCCGTCCGGTATGCCTTCGCCTTCGCCGAAGGTTCTGAATACCTCGCGCTTGCATGGCTCGCCCTGCTCATCCAGCGGCGTGCGATAAATCACGCCTTTCGGCGTATCTGAGGTATACATCCAGCGCTTGTCCGGGCTGAACGCCAGACCATTCGCGCCGTGAATATCGCTCTGGATCACATGAGCACTCAGATCGCTATCAACGCGCACCAGCAGCGCGCCTTTATAATCGCCCGGCGCCCAGAAAGTGCCGGCGTAGAAGCGCCCGTCGTGATCGGTGCCGCCGTCGTTAAAACGCGCCAGCGCCGGGTTATTGGGATTATCGCAAATTTTCCTCCCCAGAATGCCGCGCTCGTCGGCAAGCCAGATGCCGCTGCGCAGCGCGACGATAAAGCCGCCCTTCTCGCGCAGCGCGAAACAGCCCACCTCTTCCGGAAACTGCCAGACCCGGTGTTCACCGCTGTGCGGATGATAGCGATGGATCTCCTGCTCCAGGATATCGGACCAGTAGAGCGCCTGCTCCTGGGCGTCCCAGGTCGGGCATTCCGGCAGGTGACCGGTATAATCAAACAACAGCTGCGGTTGCGCCATTTCGTTCATCCTTTTTCGCCATAAAAAAAGCCAGCGGACTGGCCCACTGGCTTTTGAGTATAAGCGGCTTTTGCGTTACTGGCGGCTGTCGTTCGCCTGGCGCAGCAGCGTGCGGCTCTCCTGCTGGAACCGCTTCGCATAATCGCCGAACCAGTGCTCGACTTTACGGAAGCTGTCAATGAACGCGCGTTTATCGCCCTGCTCCAGCAGGCCAATCGCCTCGCCGAAACGCTGATAGTACCGTTTAATCAGCGCCAGATTGCCCGGCGACGACATAATGATATCCGCGTATAGCTGCGGATCCTGCGCAAAGAGCCGGCCCACCATCGCAAGCTCCAGCCGGTAGATGGGCGAGGAGAGCGCCAGCAACTGCTCAAGCTGCACATTCTCTTCAGCCAGATGCAGGCCATAGGCAAACGTCGCGAAGTGGCGCAGCGCCTGGATAAACGCCATGTTCTGATCGTGCTCTACGGCGCTGATGCGGTGCAGTCGCGCGCCCCAGACCTGGATTTGCTCAAGGAACCACTGGTATGCCTCAGGCTTACGCCCGTCGCAGTAAACCACCACCTGTTTGGCGAGGCTACCGCTGTCCGGCCCGAACATCGGGTGCAGGCCGAGCACCGGGCCGGGGTGAACTTCCAGCATCGCCTGCAGCGGCACGTTTTTCACCGACGTTAAATCCACCAGCACGCAATCTTCCGGCAGCGGCGGCAGTTTATGGATAACGGCGTCCGTCAGGTGCACCGGCACGCTGACGATAACCATACCGGCGTCGGCGCACAGCGTCGCGGCCTGCGGCCAGTCTTGTTGTTCCAGAATCCGTACCTGATAGCCGGAGAGCGACAGCATTTTTTCAAACAGCTGGCCCATCTGCCCGCCGCCGCCGACAATCACTACCGGGCGCAGCGCCGGGTTAAGCGTTTTAAACCCTTTATCGTTCTCACTGGAGTACGACTCGCGCATCACGCGCCGCAACACATCTTCGATAAGATCCGGCGGTACGCCGAGCGCTTCGGCTTCTTCACGGCGCGATGCCAGCATGGAGGCTTCACGCTCCGGCACGTAAATCGGCAGGCCGTAACGGCTTTTTACTTCGCCAACTTCCGCCACCAGCTCCAGACGGCGCGCCAGCAGTCCCAGCAGCGCCTTATCCACTTCATCAATTTGATCGCGCAGTGCGGTCAGTTCAGCCACCATCGTTAACCCCTTACGCCAGGCGCGCGGAGAGCGCCCCTTGCAGATCCTGATGCAGCGCGCGCAGCAGCGTTTCTGTGGTTTCCCAACTGATGCAGGCATCGGTCACGGAAACGCCGTATTTCATGGCGCTGCGCGGCTGTTCGGACGACTGATTGCCTTCGTGAATATGGCTCTCAATCATCAGGCCGATGATAGACCGGTTGCCGTCTTTAATCTGCGCCACCGCAGATTCCGCGACGCCTGGCTGGCGGCGGTAATCTTTGTTCGAGTTGCCGTGGCTGCAGTCAATCATCAGCGCCGGGCGCAGCCCCGCCTGCTCCATCTCTTTTTCACACTGCGCGACATCCGCCGGGCTGTAGTTAGGCGCTTTACCGCCGCGCAGGATCACGTGGCCGTCCGGGTTGCCCTGGGTTTGCAGCAGGCAGACCTGGCCTGCCTGATTGATGCCGACGAAACGGTGCGGCATCGCGGCGGCGCGCATGGCGTTAATCGCGGTGGCGAGGCTGCCATCGGTGCCGTTTTTAAAGCCGACCGGCATTGAAAGACCAGACGCCATTTCGCGGTGCGTCTGCGATTCAGTGGTACGCGCGCCTATCGCGGACCAGCTAAAGAGATCGCCCAGGTATTGCGGGCTGTTCGGGTCGAGCGCTTCGGTCGCGAGCGGCAGCCCAAGGCTTACCAGTTCCACCAACAGGCTACGGGCGATTTTCAGGCCCGCTTCCACATCAAACGAGCCATCCATATGCGGATCGTTAATCAGCCCTTTCCAGCCCACTGTCGTACGGGGCTTTTCAAAATAGACGCGCATAACCAGATAGAGACTATCGCTGACCTGTTCAGACAGGGCTTTAAAACGACGAGCATAATCAATCGCGGCTTCAGGATCGTGGATCGAGCAAGGTCCACACACCACCAGCAAACGCGGATCGCGACCAGCGATGATATCGGAGATGGTCTGGCGAGAGCGCGCTACCTGCGCCTCCTGTTCAACGGTTAGCGGAAACTGGGCTTTGAGTTGATCCGGAGTGATTAATACCTGTTCATCGGCGATATGAACATTATTCAGCGCGTCTTTTTGCATGATGGCGATCCTGTAAGTTTGCTCGTTGCGATAGGGGTTCCTCAGCGAGGAGGATTTAACAATACCACAGGCGGTAAAGATTTCAATCCAGAATACGTACCGATAACTTTACATTAGCGAAATAAATGGCAGGAATTACGCCTTTAAGTGTAATAATTATTTTACAGAAACGAAAAGGCGGGTCTCCCCGCCTTGCGTTTATGGCGCGTTTTGCGCGAGAGGTTTGCAGCGCCCCTGCCGCCAGCGCCAGTAATCCATTATCAGCAGTATAGCGAGGCTTACGCCCATTACCGGTAGCGCCAGTCCCAGCAGTACGGCTACCATCAGAATGACGATACGCCAGACGCGCGACAGATTCAGCCAGCCCTGACTCAGCGTCGCAGCGGGGCTGACGAGCGGCCCCTGCGGACGGCGCAGCCACCAGAGGCGGTAACCGAGTACAATCGCAACGCATAGCGCGATGCCAAACGCGACTAGCAACAGCTGGTTTGGCAGGCCAAACAGCACCCCCATATGGAAATCGACGCCCCAGCGCGTCAGCTTCGCCATCAGCGGATAATCAGCGAAGCGGGTGGTATCGATGACGTCAAGCGAGGCGCCGTCGACTGCCACGGCATCCACCTGCGTGGGCCAGGCACGATCGATTTCTGTCACGGTCCAGGCGCGCCCCGCCTCGCGCGGCGGTCGGATCTCAAGCTTATCGGCATCAATACCAGCGCCTCTCGCCGCCGCCAGCACGCGGTCATACAGGCGCGCGTCGATGGACGGCGCAGGCATGTTCATGGCGCCGTGATGCATATGATGCTCCGCGTGCGGATCGTGCGGCTGGGCGCCCCCATGCAGTTGCGTGTTCACCTGAGGCGTGAGCCAGCCAAACGCGGCGCGCATTTTATCCACGTTCGCGCCCGCCCACTGTGACCAGGTAAGCCCGGTCGCAGAGAACAACAGCATGCCTGCAAGCAGCGCCCAGCCGAGACCGGTATGCAGGCGGCGTGTATTCTGGAAAGCGTTATTGAGGCGTCGCTTCGGACGGGTAAAAAACCAGAGCGCGATGCCGCCAAGCGCCGCCACCCACATCCATGACGCCGCCAGTTCGCTGTAGACACGGCCCGCGTTGCCCAGCAGCAGCGAGCGGTGCGCGTAGTCTATCCACTGACGCAGGGGCAAAATGCCGCTGGTGCCGTAAACGGTCATATCGCCCTTCACGGCGAGCGACACCGGGTCGATAAATACTGCCCGTGATTCTGACTCGCCAAGCGCCGGCTCGGCGAACATCACGCGCGTTGTCTCGCCAGGGGTTAACGCCGGACGCACCGCCGAAAGGCGCAGGTGCCCGCCGGTGCGTTGTTCCGCCGCCGCCACCTGTAGCGCCAGCGGCTGACGTTCGCCGGACGTAGTGCCAAACAGCACGTCGCGATAGGCCCAGTTTTCAAGTTGCGGCGTGGCGACATACAGCGTGCCGGTCAGCGCCGCCACAAAGATAAACGGCCCGATAAACAGACCAATATAGAAATGAAGGCGTCGCAGCAGGTTTATCCATGCCGCGCGCGGGGTGCAGGAAGCCATACTTTTCCTTTTTTAAAAGCAGAAGGTATCGCTGCGCCTGAGCGCAGGGGATTCTTAGCAGGAAAAAGCAGACGTGGGTGGCGGCGCGCGGGTATCAGGCCAGAGACGCGGATAAAAGCGCCAGTGTCTGGCCACCGGTCGGGCAACCGGAAGCCGGACGCGTTGCAGAATAAACGAGACCAGCAGCGTAAGGGCCAGCAAAAGGCCGGGCACATGCGCCAGCAAAACGCAGTAGCCGCACGCTTCGGCATGATCGACAGGCAGGGAGGCGGGCGCAGACGAAGACATCTCATGATGATGCTCTTCAGCATGCATTATCGCCGGCATCTCATCCATCACCATCTCGTGGTGCATGCCGGGCATCGCGCTCATGGGGTCTTTTTGCAGGCTGACAGAAATAAGCGGCGCCACCACAATCAGCAGGATCGCGAACAGCGCAAGCATAGCCGCGCGGTAGCGAAACCCTGACCGATAAAAGACGTTGCTGCCCACTGCACCTCCAGAAATGGAGGCTTATTGTAAATGATTCAGCGCTGAAAAGTTAACGTAAAGGGAAGGAAAAAGGTGGTCTTTACACTGTGCTGCGTAATCTCAGGACAAAAAAAGGGCCAGCCCGCAGGCCAGCCCTTTTTATATCGGATGTCGCTTAAGCGAATCTTAGTTAAGACGCTCTTTGATACGAGCAGACTTACCAGTGCGCTCACGCAGGTAGTACAGTTTAGCTTTACGTACAGCACCACGACGTTTAACAGAAATGCTGTCAATTACCGGAGAGTGAGTCTGGAAGACACGCTCAACGCCTTCGCCGTTGGAGATTTTGCGAACAGTGAATGCAGAGTGCAGACCGCGGTTACGGATAGCGATAACCACGCCCTCGAATGCCTGCAGACGTTTTTTGGAACCTTCAACAACCCATACTTTCACTTCCACGGTATCACCCGGACGGAAGGAAGGTACGTCCTGCTTCATCTGCTCTTGTTCAAGTTGCTTAATAATGTTGCTCATAATTTAATCTCTTATCCTGGGTAAACTGATGTTTCGGGTGGCGGCTTACGCGTCGCCAGTCCCATCATGTCTATGTTGCTGTTGCGCGTGTTCGGTTTTGAACTCCGCCAGCAACTTTGCTTGCTCTTCAGTCAGAGCCAGGTTTTCCAGAAGTTCAGGTCTTCTAAGCCAGGTACGGCCCAGCGACTGCTTCAGGCGCCAGCGTCTGATTTCGGCATGGTTGCCCGACAGTAATACTGACGGTACTTCCATCCCCTCTAACACTTCAGGCCGGGTATAGTGCGGACAATCCAGCAACCCATCGGCAAAGGAATCTTCCGTTGCCGACGCCTCGTGACCCAGTACGCCTGGAATAAACCGGGCAACCGAATCGATAAGCGTCATGGCGGGTAGCTCGCCACCGCTGAGAACGTAATCCCCGATTGACCATTCTTCGTCAATTTCGGTCTGGATAACGCGCTCGTCTATCCCTTCGTAGCGGCCACAAACCAGAATTAACTTCTCGTTCGTCGCCAGCTCGCTGACGCCCGCTTGATCAAGCTTGCGTCCCTGAGGTGAAAGGTAAATCACCTTTGCGCCCTCGCCTGCCGCGGCTTTCGCTGCGTGAATGGCGTCCCGCAAGGGTTGCACCATCATTAGCATCCCCGGTCCGCCGCCGTAGGGCCTGTCGTCCACGGTACGGTGCCGGTCGTGCGTGAAGTCGCGAGGACTCCAGCTGTCGATGCTCAGCAGGCCATTTTTTACTGCCCGGCCAGTTACCCCGTAATCGGTAATCGCGCGGAACATCTCAGGAAACAGGCTAATTATGCCAATCCACATAGCGCCGTTTATTACCGTTTGTCCGGAGGTTTAAAAACCAGGATCCCAATCTACTTCAATCATTTGAGTAGCGAGATCGACTTTCTTGATAACCTGCCCATCGAGGAACGGAAGTAACCGCTCCTTGATACCAAACGCATCTTTCAGGTTTGCCTTCACGACGAGAACGTCGTTCGACCCGGTTTCCATCATGTCGATGACTTTACCAAGGCTGTACCCTTCCGTGGTGACCACCTGGCAACCGATAAGGTCTTTCCAGTAGTAGTCGCCCTCTTCGAGGTCCGGCAACTGCGAAGAATCCACGACAATTTCGCAATTGGTCAGCAGATTCGCGGCATCACGATCGTCAACGCCTTTCAGCTTGATGATCATGTCCTGATTGTGGTGCTTCCAGCTTTCCAGCTGTACTTGCTGCCACTGACCCGCCTGCTGGATAAACCAGGGCTGATAGTCAAAAATGCTTTCGGCGTCTTCGGTGGAGGAAAACACTCTGAGCCAACCACGAATGCCGTAAGAAGAACCCATTTTCCCGAGAACAATCGGGTTAACGGGGGCTTTAGCGGCGTCTTGCTTGCTCATCATGACCACCGTGACAGATTAAGCTGCTTTTTTTGCTGCTTTGATCAGCGCGGAAACGCGATCGGAAACGGTAGCGCCCTGGCCAACCCAGTGTTCGATACGATCCAGATCCAGGCGGGTGCCTTCTTCTTTCTCGTTCGCGATCGGGTTGAAGAAACCAACGCGCTCGATGAAGCGACCGTTGCGTGCATTGCGGCTATCAGTAACGACAACCTGGTAGAACGGACGCTTTTTCGCGCCGTGACGTGCTAAACGAATAGTTACCATAACATCCTCTTGTGTGAATAAAACACCGGGCCCCATCGAGGAACGGAGCCCGGCGTCATATTAAAAGCCCGAAAATTTTACTGATTTCTGAGGAAAAAGCAATCTGCATATAGCAACAGAGGACAATCAGGCGTATATCGTTGCAGCTAGTTTCGTCACGGCGTGCGCGCAGGAAGCGGAGCGTACACGCAGTACGTGAGCATTCCGAGCACATCCCGGGGCGAAAATGGTAAATAAGATAGCCTGATTTTTCTCTGTTTAGCGGCCAGGGAAGCCCGGCGGCATCATGCCTTTCATCCCACGCATCATCTTCGCCATACCGCCTTTCTTCATCTTCTTCATCATGCGCTGCATATCGTCGAACTGTTTCAGGAGGCGGTTAACGTCCTGCACCTGCATCCCGCAGCCTGCCGCGATACGGCGCTTGCGGGAGCCTTTGATGATTTCCGGCTTCGCGCGCTCTTTCATTGTCATGGAGTTAATGATGGCCTCCATGCGCACCAGGATTTTGTCATCCATCTGCGATTTCACGTTGTCAGGCAGTTGCCCCATGCCCGGCAGCTTGCCCATCAGGCTCGCCATGCCGCCCATGTTTTTCATCTGCTTGAGCTGCTCAAGGAAATCGTTAAGGTCGAAGCCGTCGCCTTTTTTAAGCTTGGTGGCGAGTTTTTCCGCCTGGGCGCGATCGACTTTGCTTTCGATATCTTCGATAAGCGATAACACGTCGCCCATGCCGAGAATACGCGACGCGATGCGGTCCGGATGGAACGGCTCCAGCGCTTCGGTTTTTTCGCCGACGCCGAGAAATTTAATCGGTTTGCCGGTGATATGACGAATGGAGAGCGCCGCACCGCCGCGGGCGTCGCCGTCCACCTTGGTCAGCACCACACCGGTCAGCGGCAGCGCTTCGTTAAAGGCTTTCGCGGTATTGGCGGCGTCCTGGCCGGTCATGGCATCGACTACAAACAGCGTTTCCACCGGTTTGATAGACGCATGCACCTGCTTGATTTCGTCCATCATCGCTTCGTCGACGTGCAGACGACCGGCGGTATCCACCAGCAGCACGTCGTAGAATTTCAGCTTCGCTTCTTTCAGCGCCGCGTTCACGATGTCGACCGGCTTCTGCGCCACGTCGGATGGGAAGAAATCCACGCCCACTTGCTGCGCCAGCGTTTCGAGCTGTTTGATCGCCGCCGGGCGATAAACGTCCGCGGAAACCACCAGCACCTTTTTCTTGTGTTTTTCGCGCAGGAATTTACCGAGCTTACCGACGCTGGTCGTTTTACCTGCGCCCTGCAGGCCCGCCATCAGCACCACGGCGGGCGGCTGCGCGGCCAGGTTGAGGCTCTGGTTCTCTTCGCCCATCGCCGCCACCAGTTCGTTACGAACAATCTTTACGAACTCCTGGCCTGGCGTCAGGCTTTTATTAACTTCGTGCCCTACCGCTTTCTCTTTTACGCGGTTAATGAAATCGCGCACTACCGGCAGTGCGACGTCCGCCTCCAGCAGCGCCATGCGCACTTCGCGCAGGGTCTCTTTAATGTTGTCTTCAGTCAGGCGCCCACGGCCGCTGATATTGCGCAGCGTGCGCGACAAACGGTCAGTTAAATTATCAAACATGATCTCTTGCCCAAGGGTAACTTTAGGCCGCCGCAGCGACACCGAGTACGAATGAGGCGCAGTATAACATGAAGCCGCCCTGGTTGTGATGCAACGGTTGGAGCAGGCGGCGCGTAACGCTATACTGCTTCTCTTTCTCTTCTGGCTAAACCGACATCCTATATGCCTGTTTTTTCACTGCTGGCGCTTGTCGCCTACTCGGTAAGCCTGGCGCTTATCATTCCCGGCCTGCTTCGCAAGAACAGCGCGTGGCGCCGCCTTGCGATACTTTCGGCGGTGATAGCGCTCGTCTGTCACGCCGTCGCGCTGGAAAGCCGAATTTTCCCGAACGGCAGCGGCGGGCAGAATCTCAGCCTGCTGAACGTCGGCTCGCTGGTAAGCCTGATGATCTGCACTGTGATGACGATTGTCGCCTCGAAAAATCGCGGCTGGCTGCTATTGCCGATTGTCTATGCTTTCGCGCTGATCAATCTGGCGTTCGCGACCTTCGTGCCGAATGAATACATTACGCACCTTGAGACCACGCCTGGCATGATGGTGCACATCGGCCTGTCGCTCTTCTCTTACGCGACGCTCATCATCGCCGCGCTCTACGCGTTGCAACTGGCGTGGATAGACTATCTGCTGAAAAACAAAAAGCTGGTCTTCAGCGCCGAGATGCCGCCGCTGATGGGCATTGAGCGCAAAATGTTTCATATCACCCAGGTCGGCGTCGTGCTGCTGACCCTGACGCTCTGCACCGGCCTGTTCTATCTTCACAATATGTTCAGCATGGAGAATATCGACAAAGCGGTGCTGTCTATTGTCGCATGGTTTGTCTATATCATCCTGCTCTGGGGACACTATCATGAAGGCTGGCGCGGTCGCCGCGTGGTGTGGTTTAACGTCGCGGGCGCCGCATTGCTGACGCTGGCCTATTTCGGCAGCCGGGTCATTCAGCAGTTCGCCGGCTAACGAGTCACACATCTAAGGACAACGCGTTTGGAACATATCTCAACCACCACGCTCATCGTAACGCTTATCGTGATGGTGGTGGTCTCCGCTTATTTCTCCGGTTCCGAAACCGGCATGATGACCCTCAACCGCTACCGCCTTCGGCACCTGTCGAAGCAGGGGAATCGCGCGGCAAAACGCGTGGAGCGCCTGCTACGCAAGCCCGATCGCCTGATAAGCCTGGTGTTAATCGGCAATAACCTGGTCAATATCCTCGCCTCGTCGCTGGCGACCATCGTCGGTATGCGCCTCTATGGCGACGCCGGTGTTGCGATCGCCACAGGCGTGCTCACCTTTGTAGTGCTGATTTTCGCCGAAGTGCTGCCAAAAACCGTCGCGGCGCTCTACCCGGAAAAAGTCGCCTTCCCGAGCAGTTTCCTGCTGGGGCCGCTGCAAATCGTGATGATGCCGCTGGTCTGGCTGCTGAATACGATTACGCGCCTGCTGATGCGCATGGTCGGTATCAAGGCGGATAACGTCGTCAGCGCCGCGCTCAGCAAAGATGAACTGCGCACCATTGTGCATGAGTCGCGCTCGCAGATTTCGCGCCGCAATCAGGACATGCTGCTGTCGGTGTTGGATCTGGAAAAGGTCAGCGTCAGCGACATCATGGTGCCGCGCAACGATATCGTGGGCATCGATATCAACGACGACTGGAAATCCATTGTCCGCCAGCTCACCCACTCGCCCCACGGGCGCATCGTGCTCTATCGCGAGTCGCTCGACGACGCCATCGGCATGCTACGCATCCGCGAAGCCTGGCGGCAGATGAATGAGAAAAAAGAGTTCACCAAAGAGGTGATGCTGCGCGCCGCCGATGAAATCTATTACGTGCCGGAAGGCACGCCGCTCAGCGTCCAACTGGTGAAATTCCAGCGCAATAAAAAGAAAGTGGGCCTGGTGGTCAACGAATATGGCGATATTCAGGGGCTGGTGACGGTAGAAGATATTCTCGAAGAGATCGTCGGTGACTTCACCACGTCAATGTCGCCGACGCTTGCCGAAGAGGTCACGCCGCAAAACGACGGCTCGGTGATTATCGAAGGCGGCGCCAACGTGCGCGAGATCAACAAAGCCTTTAACTGGCGCCTGCCGGAGGACGAAGCCCGCACCATCAACGGCATGATCCTCGAAGCGCTGGAAGATATCCCTTCCGCCGGTATTCGCCTGCGTCTGCATCAGTACGACATCGATATTCTCGATGTGCAGGAGAATATGATTAAGCAGGTGCGGGTCACACCGGTGAAACCGCTGCGCGAGAGTGTGGAAGGCAGTTAACTGCTCCGCCCATAAAAAAGGCCAGTCGCGATGACTGGCCTTTTTTGTTACTGCGCGGCTTACGCCTTCGCTTTCGCGACGGTCACCATTGCAGCGCGGATAGTACGGCCATTCAGGGTATAGCCTTTTTGCATCACGGCCAGCACGTGGTTCGGAGAAACCTCTTCCGACTCCACCATGGCGATAGCCTGATGCACGTTCGGATCCAGCGGCACGTTGGTGTCGGCAATCACTTCCACGCCGAACTTGCGCACCACGTCCAGCATGGATTTCAGGGTCAGTTCGATCCCTTCCACCATGGCGGCCATATCCTGGTTTTCTTTGTTCGCCACTTCGAGCGCGCGATCGAGGCTGTCGATAACCGGCAGCAGCTCGTTGATGAATTTTTCCAGCGCGAACTTATGCGCCTTCTCGATATCCTGCTCGGTACGGCGGCGCAGGTTTTCCATCTCCGCTTTCATGCGCAGCACGTTGTCGCGCTCGCGGGTCTGGGCTTGCGCTAACTCCGACTGCAGCCGGGCAATCTCTTCATCGCGCGGATCCACCTGCTCAGCAGATTCGGCAGACTCCACAGCCTCAACCTCTTCATGCTGCTCCGTGACGATCTCTTCCGGGGCTTGCCCGTCAGGCGTTTTCTGTTCTTTACTACTCATGAAATTCTCCGCGTTTATGCATTCGTATCGCTAACCTGGATTATTATGGGGATCAGTTTGCGGGTTTCAAGGGAAGCAGACAGATTGTCCCCCTTTCCACGCCTATAAGGACGACCAGGAAAATGAATAACCATTTCAACTGCATCGGTATTGTCGGCCATCCACGCCACCCTACCGCGCTGACGACCCACGAAATGCTCTGGCGCTGGCTTTTAGATCGCGGCTATGAGGTCATTATCGAACAGCAGATTGCCGAAGAGTTAAAGTTAAGGGACGCCCGCACCGGCACACTGGCGGAAATTGGCCAGCAGGCGGATCTGGCGGTGGTGGTCGGTGGTGACGGCAACATGCTGGGCGCCGCGCGCGTACTGGCGCGCTACGATATTAGCGTCATCGGCATTAACCGCGGCAATCTTGGGTTTCTCACCGATCTCGACCCGGATAACGCGCAGCAGCAGTTGGCGGACGTGCTTGAAGGCCATTACATCCGCGAGCAACGCTTTTTGCTGGAGGCGCAGGTCTGCCAGAAAAATTGCCAGAAGCGCATCAGCACCGCCATTAACGAAGTGGTGCTACACCCGGGAAAAGTGGCGCATATGATTGAATTTGAAGTCTATATCGACGAAAAATTCGCGTTCTCCCAGCGCTCGGACGGGCTGATAATCTCCACGCCCACCGGCTCGACCGCCTATTCGCTCTCCGCCGGCGGCCCGATCCTGACGCCATCGCTCGACGCCATTACGCTCGTGCCCATGTTCCCTCACACGCTGTCAGCGCGCCCGCTCGTCATTAACAGCAGCAGCACCATCCGCCTGCGCTTTTCCAACATGCGCAGCGATCTGGAGATCAGCTGCGACAGCCAGATAGCGCTGCCTATTCAGGAAGGCGAAGATGTCTTTATCCGCCGCTGCGACTACCCGCTGAATCTTATTCACCCTAAAGACTACAGCTATTTCAATACATTAAGCTCGAAGCTCGGCTGGTCAAAAAAATTATTCTGAAACCAGCGCTAGCCACTTTACTGTATATAAAACCAGTTTATACTGTATGCAATTACAGCTCTGTGAGTTTATACAGGAAGGCGGCTATGCTGGCACAATTAACCATCAGTAACTTCGCTATCGTTCGTGAACTGGAAATCGACTTTAACGCCGGGATGACCGCCATCACCGGCGAAACCGGCGCCGGTAAATCCATCGCGATTGATGCGCTGGGTTTGTGCCTCGGCGGCCGCGCGGAAGGCGACATGGTACGCGCTGGCGCCAGCCGCGCCGATCTCTGCGCGCGTTTCTCCCTGAAAGACACCCCTGCCGCGCTGCGCTGGCTCGAAGAAAACCAGCTTGAAGACGGCAGCGAATGTCTGCTGCGCCGCGTCATCAGCAGCGATGGGCGCTCGCGCGGGTTTATCAACGGCACCGCCGTGCCGCTCTCGCAACTGCGCGAGCTCGGCCAGTTATTGATTCAAATCCACGGCCAGCACGCCCACCAGCTCCTGCTGAAACCTGAGCACCAGAAACGTCTGCTGGACGGCTATGCGGGCGAAAGCACACTCATGGCGCAAATGGCTCAGAGCTATCGTCAGTGGCATCAGAGCTGCCGCGATCTGGCCCTGCATCAGCAGCAGAGCCAGGAGCGCGCCGCCCGGGCCGAATTGCTGCATTACCAGTTAAAAGAGCTCAACGAATTCAACCCGCAGCCAGGGGAGTTCGAGCAAATCGATGAAGAGTACAAACGTTTAGCCAACAGCGGGCAGCTGCTTTCTACCAGCCAGCAGGCGTTAAACCTGCTGGCCGACGCGGAAGACGCTAACCTTCAAAGCCAGCTCTACAGCGCGCGCAACCTGTTGACCGAACTGGTCGGCATGGATGATAAACTCTCCGGCGTGCTGAATATGCTTGAAGAGGCCGCCATCCAGTTGAGTGAAGCCAGTGACGAGTTGCGTCACTACTGCGAGCGTCTGGATCTCGACCCGAACCGTCTTTATGAGCTGGAGCAGCGCATCTCCCGTCAGATTACGCTTGCGCGTAAGCACCATATCGCCCCGGAAGAGCTGCCCGCGTTCCACCAGAAGTTGCTTGATGAACAGCAGCAGCTGGATGACCAGGCCGATTGCCTGGAAACCCTGACCCTCGCGGTCAACAAGCATCACCAGCAGGCGCTGGCGGTGGCCCGCGAGCTGCACGAAAGCCGCGTGGGTTATGCGCGCGAACTGACGCAGCTCATCACTGACAGTATGCATTCGCTGTCAATGCCGCACGGTCAGTTTACGATTGACGTGCTGTTTGAAGAGCACCACCTGACAGCGGAAGGCGCGGATCGCATCGATTTCCGCGTCTCGACGAACCCAGGCCAGCCGCTGCAACCGCTCGCCAAAGTGGCTTCTGGCGGCGAGCTCTCCCGTATCGCGCTGGCGATTCAGGTGATTACCGCCCGTAAGATGGAAACCCCGGCGCTGATTTTCGATGAAGTGGATGTTGGCATCAGCGGCCCGACCGCGGCTGTGGTCGGTAAACTGCTGCGCCAGCTTGGCGAGTCAACGCAGGTCATGTGCGTCACCCACCTGCCGCAGGTGGCAGGTTGCGGGCACCATCACTTCTTTGTCAGCAAAGAAACGGACGGCGCGATGACAGAAACCCATATGCAGCCGCTCGATAAAAAAGCGCGCCTGCAGGAGCTGGCTCGTCTGCTCGGCGGCAGCGAGGTTACGCGCAACACGCTTGCGAACGCCAAAGAGCTGCTGGCGGCGTAAAGATGAGATCAGGCGGGGCCAGGTGCTCCGCCCTTTCGCTCATAAAACCAGCAACAAAAGCGTGATGCGTGTTTTAATCGCGTTTTGCGCTAACTTTTTTCATCCGCTACGGTCATAGTGAAGCGCCTTAAGGTTTTAAACTGACTGAAGGTTTATTATCATCGGCTAATTATGTATGAGCCGCGTGTTGCTCGGGCCCGAAAAGGAATCTAATCACTATGCGCTGTAAAACGCTGACTGCTGCCGCAGCGGTCCTTCTGATGTTGACCGCAGGCTGTTCTACTCTGGAACGAGTGGTTTACCGCCCCGACATTAATCAGGGTAACTACCTGACGCCTACCGACATTGCCAAAGTCCGCATCGGCATGACGCAACAGCAGGTTGCCTACGCGCTGGGCACGCCGATGATGTCGGATCCGTTCGGCAGCAATACGTGGTATTACATTTTCCGCCAGCAGCCGGGCCATGAGAATGTCACGCAGCAGACGCTGACGCTGACTTTCAACAGCAACGGCGTGTTAACCAATATGGACAACAAACCGAAGCTGGACGCTCAGCGCCCGTAACGCGAACGTTGCGCGATAAAACAAAAAAGGTGCCCAGGGCACCTTTTTTATTGCGCGTTACAACTTGCGCGTCGCAGCGGGCTGGATTGCCGTCTACAACATTCCCGCACTGCTCGTTTACTTTTTCGCCGCGCGTTCGGCACGCTGACGGCGCAGCTCTTTCGGGTCAGCAATCAGTGGCCGGTAAATCTCGACGCGGTCGCCGTCATTAAGCGTATCGGCAAGCTTTACCGGACGGCTGTAAATACCGACCTTATTCTTTTTGAGATCGATATCTTTACGTAGCTCAAGCAGCCCGGAGGCGATAATCGCCTCTTCCACCGATGCGCCTTCGGCAAGCTTTACCTTACGCAGGTACTGTTTTTCGGGGAGGGCATACGCCACCTCCACCTGAATTTCACCCGGCACTGTAAACCTCTTTGGCGCGCTGCGAGAACGCCTGAACCATGCTGGAGGCCAGCTCTTTAAAGACCCGGCCAAACGCGAGTTCAATTAGCTTGTTGGTGAATTCAAAATCGAGATTAAATTCAATCTGGCAGGCGTCTTCCGTCAGCGGCGTGAATTTCCATCCGCCCATCAGCGACTTGAAGGGGCCGTCGACCAGATGCATCAAAATGCTCTGATTGCTGATCAGCGTATTGCGGGTGGTGAACGTCTTGCTGATCCCGGCTTTCGATACTTCGACCGCCGCCGTCATCTGGCCCGGAGACGACTCCAGCACGCGGCTTCCTACGCAGCCTGGCAAGAACTCCGGATAGGATTTCACATCGTTCACTAACTGATACATCTGCTCAGCGCTGTAAGGCACCAGGGCAGTACGACTAATCTGGGGCATAGTATTTCCTGTGAGTCATACGACTTAGAAATAATAACATTTATCATCCATTAAACAAAAACTCGCCGGCAGACATGCTAAGATAACCCTTTTCCACCCCGGGGAAGGGGTGCGTTTTACGATCGGATTACCTATACTGAGCGGCACTATGACCAAGAAAAAAGCACACAAACCTGGCTCAGCCACCATTGCGCTCAACAAGCGCGCCCGCCACGAATACTTCATCGAAGATGAGTTTGAAGCAGGCCTGGCCCTTCAGGGCTGGGAAGTTAAATCCCTGCGCGCGGGCAAAGCCAATATCGGCGACAGCTATGTAATTCTCAAAGAAGGCGAAGCGTACCTGTTCGGGGCCAACTTCCAGCCGCTGAATGTGGCGTCAACGCACGTCGTCTGCGACCCGACCCGCACCCGTAAGCTGCTGCTAAACCAGCGCGAGCTGGATACGCTGTATGGCCGCGTAAACCGTGAAGGTTATACTGTGGTAGCGCTGTCGCTGTACTGGAAGAACGCGTGGTGCAAAGTCAAAATCGGCGTCGCGAAAGGTAAGAAGCAGCACGATAAGCGCTCCGACCTGAAAGAGCGCGAATGGCAGCTCGATAAAGCGCGCATTATGAAAAATGCAGGACGCTAAGCGCACCAATAAAAAACCGGCGAAAGCCGGTTTTTTATTGGGCGCAAAGGCGGGTTGGTGCTGAGTAGCAGGCGCGCTGCGTTTACCTGTTCAACATAACGACAACGGCAAGTATTTTAAGGTGGATGCGCTGCGCTACCCCACTCCACACGATCGCCATAAAGATAACTGTGCGCCGAGCGCCAGGGGCAGCGCCCCCGCCAAAGCAACGCCAGTCGCCCCCGCCAGAAACCTACCGCTCCCTTAACGCCTCTTTCACTTTGTTGAGCGGTTTTATCAAATAATCGAGCACCGTTTTCTGCCCGGTTTTGATTTCCACGTTCGCCACCATGCCGGGCAGGATCGGGAAGCGCTTGCCGTTGCGGTTTTTCAGCTCCGCGCTCTGGGTGCGCACATATACCCGGTAATAAAACTGATCGCGCTTCACTTCATCCTGCAACGTATCCGGCGACACCATCTCCACCTCCCCTTTCAGATCCCCGTAAATCGACGAATCGTAGGCGGTTATCTTCACTGTCGCAGGCAAGCCGGGGCGGATATAGGCGATATCGCGCGGGTTGATGCGCGTCTCCACCAGCAGTTGATCTTCCAGCGGTACGATCTCCATCAGCTTGCCGCCTGGCTGGAGCACGCCGCCGACGGTCGTCACCTGAATATCTTTCACCACCCCGCGCACCGGCGAGAAGAGCGTAGCGCGATCGAGCTGATCCGCTTTACCCGCCATCACCTGTAACTGGGCATCGAGATCGGCGTTATTTTTCACCTGCTCTTCGCGGGCGCGCACCGCAAACTGGTTACGCGCGTCGTCCATTTTGCCCTTCAGCTCTGCGGCCTGACGTTGCAGACGGATCACTTCCACTTCGCTCGCGGCCCCTTTCGCCACCAGCGGCTGAGTCATGCGCAGCTCCGCCATCACCAGATTGTAGGTTTTTTGCAGATTCTCTAAGGTCTCGTCCAGATTACGGCGACGCGACTCATACAGCTGGCGCTCGCGGGCGACCAGCGCCGGTTCGCGCAGCGACTCTTCACTAAACTTAAGCGGTTCGCCGGTCAGCTCCGAGCGCAGCCGTTCGCTGGAGGCGCGCAGCGCCCGGGCGCGCGCCGCCGCTTCGCCATAGTTTGACTGAAAGCGCGTCGGGTCGAGCCGCGCCAGCATCTGCCCGCGCTCCACCACGTCGCCTTCATGCACCATCAGGGCGTTGACTATCCCGCCGTCGAGACTCTCTATCACCTGCGCGCGGCTCGACGGCGTAATTTTTCCGGTGCCCACCGTCACCTCATCCAGCGTCGCGAACCACGCCCAGACGAAAAACAGCACCAGCGCCGCCAGCGTCAGCCAGATAACTGACGAGTAAAACCGCCCCTGGCGCGCCAGCTCTTCCTGCATTGTCAGTTGACTCATTGCCGCTCCTTACGCCACCGAGGCCACGTTGCTGTTGCGCTGCGCCTTTTGCAGAATGGCGTCGCGCGGGCCATCCGCCACCACTTTGCCGTTCTCCATCACCACCACGCGGTCGACCAGCGACAGCAGCGCCGGGCGGTGCGTCACCAGCACCAGCGTGCGGCCCGTGAGCCACTGGTGAAGCTGGCGAATCACGTGTGCTTCCAGCTGTTCATCCATCGAGGCGGTGGGTTCGTCCAGCAGGACAATCTGCGGATTACGCACCAGCAGACGGCTCAGCAGCACCATCTGGCGCTGGCCGCCGGAGAGCCCGCGCCCGCCTTCGTTAATCAGTCTGTCGAGGCTCGCCGCGTCATGCTGCACCATTGAGAGCGCGCCGCTGATGCGGAGCGCCTGTAACAGCTCGGCATCGGTGGCGTTAGGGTGGCCGAGCATCAGGTTCTGTCGCAGCGTGCCGAAGAAGAGCCGCGACTCCTGCGACAAATATCCCACCTGGCGGCGCACATCCATCGGATCGATATGCGCCAGATCGACGCCGTCGATAATCACCTTGCCCTTGCTCGCCTGCGCCTGGCCGGACAGCAGCTTCAACAGCGTCGATTTCCCGGCGCCCACTTTGCCGAGGATGGCCACCCGCTCGCCGGGTTTAATCTCAAGCGACGGCACCAGCAACGCCTGATCGCCCTTTTCTTTATCGTAGCTGTACTGCACATCCTGAAACTGATAGTGGCCCGCCAGCACCGGGCAGTGCGCCATCTTGCTGCCTGCCTCTTTATCGAGCGGCTTTTTCAGCAGTTCATTCAGCCCGCTCATGGCGGTTTTGGCGTGCTGCCAGCGAGAGAACACCATCGTCAGTTGCATCAGCGGCGCCAGCGTGCGCGAAGAAAGCAGGCTGCATGCCACCAGCGTACCGGTCGTTATCTGCCCGTCGAGCACCAGATAGCTGCCGAACACCAGCATCCCCGCGTAGGTTATCTGCTGCACCGTCGAGGCCCAGCCGCTTAAGCGCGCGCCCCAGACGCGCTGCTTCATGCCAATGCTCGCCCCCACGCTGTGAGTGTGCTCCCACTGGCGCTGAAAATAGGGCTCCGCCTGTAGCGCCTTAATATCCTCCACCCCTTCTATCGACTCCACCAGTACCGCGTTGCGAATGGCACTCTCGCGCATCCCTTCTTTGGCGAGCTTCGCCATCGGCCACTGGATCAGCAGGCCCGGGATCACAATCAGCGGGATCGCGATAAGCGGGATCGCCACCAGCTGTCCGCCCACCAGCGCCATGATCCCTAAAAAGAGCAGTACAAATGGAATATCCATCGCCGCGCCGACGGTGGTGGAGGTCAGCAGCTCGCGCACCTGATCGATTTCGCGCAGCTGCGAGATAAACGAGCCGGTGGATTTGGGCCGCTCGTCGTTTTTAATCGCCATTGCGCGGGCGTAAAACAGCGACGAGACGTTGAGATCGATATGCTTGCCCATAATGTCTGACACATGGGTGCGGGCGAGGCGTATGAAAAACTCAAACAGCGCCGCCAGCAGCACACCGAAAAACAGCACCCACAACGTCGGGTACGACTCCGCCGGGATGACGCGGTCATAAACCTGCATTGAAAACAGAATGCCCCCCAGCGCCAGCACGTTGCCGAGCACCGAGGCCAGCGAAATCTCGGCAAGCTTGCGTCCGGCGTGGCGGAAGTGCCGCCAGAACCAGTGCTGCTCATAAGGGCGGGTGAAATCGTCAATGCGCGCGTCGCGCCCGCGCGCGGCGATGCCGAGCAGCGCCACTTCCGGTTTCACACGCTCAAGCAGCGTCTCCAGCGGCTCTTCGCGCACCAGGTCGCCGCCTTCGCTCAGCCAGTAAGTCACCACCCCGTCGGCGTCGATGGCTTCCAGCAGCATCAGGCCCCCCTCTTCCAGCTGAACAATCACCGGCAGGGTCTGGCTGTTCCAGCGCATATTTTTCAGCGGCGTCAGCCGCACCTGTAAGCCCATCAGCGCCGCGAGCCGGTCGAGCCGCGGCGCCAGCGGCAGATTTTCAAACCAGCGCATCTGCTGGCGCACCGCCGGCGCGTCGGCGGGCAGTCCGAAACGCCCCGCCGCGCGGGTCATGGCGCGGATCCAGCTTTCGGTATCGGGAATCTGGGACATACGAACTCCTTAAAATGCCGCGCTTACAGCGACGGCAGGGTATCCCCGGTCATCCGGGCGCGTTCAATGCCAAGCATATCGAGCAGGTTATCCACCGCAGCGGCGTAGCGAACCGCCGCATCCCAGGCGTCGTAGCGGGCGGTAATCGCGAGCGTGTCGGCCTGAAAGACATCCTGTTCGATGCTCAGCAGATCGTTGAGGCTGCGCTTGCTGAGCCGGTACTCATCGCGGTAGACCTCGCGGGCGTGCCCGGCGCTGGCAATCTGCTGCTCACCCGCCCGCTGGCGCTGCTGCGCGCCGGTGAGATCGGCCCAGGCGGTGGCGGCTTTCTGGTTGATGTCGAGCTTACTCGCCTCGACATCCGCACGGGCGCTGGCGCGATCGCCTTCGGCGGCCTCGACACGGGCGCTCACCGCCCCGCCCTGATAAACCGGTGCATCCACCACCAGCTGCACCTGATCGTCCCAGTAGTTGGCGTTATCGTTCTGATAGCGCGTGCGTCCGGCCTGTACGGAGACCGTCGGCCAGTGCTGCGCCTGAGCCTGGCGGATGCGCTGTTCGGCGGCGAGCTGTTTGGCCTGCGCGGCGCGTACCGCGTTAGTCTGCTCATACGGCAGCGATTTGAGCGTGATTGGCTGGCGCAACAAATCTTCCGGCAGGTCGGGCAGCGTGTCGGCCACCACGCCGGTAAGCACGCTTAACGCCGCCTGCGCCGAGCGCGCCTGAGCGCGATATTGCTCCAGCGTCGCGTTCATCCCGGCGATGCGGCTCTGCGCCTGGAGTACATCCGACTGGGTGCTCAGCCCTGCTTCGGCGCGCAGATCCGCCATCCCCTGGACAGCGCGCAGCGACTCAAGGTTGCGCGCGGCGGCATCGGCAAGGCTCTGATAGCGGCGCACCTGCAAATAGGCCTGTAGCGTCTGCATCCCAACCTGATTGAGCGTGTCGTAAAGCTGGAAGCGGTAGGCTTCGGAGAGGTTTTCCTGCTCATCAATGCTGCCGCCGGTTTTGCCGAAGTCGTAAATCAACTGCCTGAGGTTCACGCCGCCTGCGGCGTTGCTGTTGAGGGAGCCTGAGGAGTCGGTGCGGTGGTTACGCCCGACATTGCCCTGTAAGGAGATTTGCGGAAACCAGGCGCTCTGCGCCTCTTCGAGATTGGCCTTGCCAACGCGGATCTGCGCCGCCGCCTGGGCGATTTTCGGGTTACGCGCGAAGGCGCGCAGAATGGCTTCTTTAATGGTGAGCTGCGCCTGAAGCTGCTCGCTCGGGGCCGTCTGCCAGGCGAACTCCTCCTGCGAAACGGCGGGAAAACTCATCAGGACCGTCGCCAGCATCAATGCCAGCCGCCTGTAGCGCATCGTGTTGTTATGCATCCTGTTTCCACCTTAATAATGCCGTCTTTGCGGCTGGTGATATTGTTAATGACGCTGGCGCCCCTTCCCTGAGGCGCCATGGCGTTGTCAGACCATATTGACGTGCAATCCGTGCTGGATCAGAACATCTCCCAGGGTGTTGGTTTGCGAACTGTTATGCCAGATGTCGAACTGCACGCCGTCCACTTCCCGTTGCCCGCTCACTTCCCAGATATCGCTGCCGCCTTTCACCAGGTTAACCTGATCCCCGTCGACGCCTTTAACGATCAGATCGTCTTCCGGCTTGTCGGTTAAGGTCAGGGCCTGATGGAGATCCAGCGTCAGGCTGTTGGTGCCGGACTTACCGAGATCGAAGATCTCAATGTGCTTGATCTGGCCATCGAGCGCCGTGAGGTCGAGCTTCATATTGACGCCGTCAATCACCAGCGTATCGGTGCCCGCGCCGCCATCCAGCGACGCGAAGCCGAGCGTCGCGAGGTGAATGGTGTCGCTGCCGCTGCTGCCCTGCACCGACTCGCCGCTCTGGCTGGTGCCGTCAGCGAGATCGATGCTGACGCCGCCGATGGTGTAACCGCCCGCAGCGCTTGCCGTATCATCCGCCGTGGCGCTGTTCTCCTCTGCCGTGGCCGCAACTGTCGCGATTTTTGCGGTCGCGGCGGTCTGCTGGGTGCCGCTGTGGGTGCCGGTCTGGCTGTTTTCGTCAGACAGCGCGAACAGCGAAGCTTCATGCTCGACGCTCGCGGCGGCAAACGTGGTGGCCGGCGGCGTGGTGGAGATAATCTGCCCGCCGAGGCCGACGTTCAGGTAGCCGGTATTGCCCGCCGCGTCGGTGGCAGAGATATTCAGCACGCTGGAGAGCGACAGCAGTTGCAGAATATTCAGCCCCAGACCGAGGTTGGCAGACCAGTTACCGTTGCTGTCGGTAATCGCCGTCGTTTTGACTGTCCCGTTCAGCAGCGAGAGGTTTACCACCGCGCCCGGCCCGAGGTTGGTCGAACCGCCGCGCAGCGTCAGCCCGGTAGAGAGCAGCGTCAGCGGGTTAAGGCTTGAGAGCGGGTTAAAAGTCAGCGTCGGGGTGGTGAGTTTGACCGTCACGTCGCTGCTGGTGCTGTTCACGTTGCCCACTTTATCCGTCACCGAGACGCCAACCTTCAGCGCGCCGTTGTTCAGGCCCTGCAGAATGGTATTGGTCACCGGCAGCGACCAGGTGCCGTCGCTGGCGACGGTGGCGTTATAGGTGTTGGTGCCCAGCGTCACTTTCACCGTCGCGCCATCGGCTGCGCCGCTGATCTTCCCGCTCAGCGTCTGGCCGGTGCCTGCTTCGCGTACGTTCAGATAGCCGTCGTTGCCGAACAGCGAGGTGAGCGATACGGTCGGCAGCGAATGGGTTACCACATTCAGCAAACCGCTGGTGCTGGTGCTGTTACCCGCCGGGTTGGTGACGCTGGCGTTAACCGTCAGCGAACCGTCCAGCAAACCGCTGAGATCGGTCTTCGGCACCGAAAGCTGCCAGGTGCCGTCGTTGCCGACGGTCGTGACATAGTTCTTACCGCCCAGCGATACCGTGACCTGCGAGCCCACGGCGTTGGTGCTGGTGCCGGTGATGGTCTGGGCGCTCAGGATATCGGTGGCGTTAAGGCCGTTATCGCCAAACAGCGAGGTGATAGCGAGCGTCGGCAGCGCGCCGATGCTGACATTCAGACCGCCGCTGGCGCTGGCGGTGTTGCCTGCCGGGTCGCGCGCCGTCACGGTGACATTAAGCGGGCCGTCGACCAGCCCTTGCAGCGACGTGGTCGGTACCGAGACCTGCCAGGTGCCGTCGGCGCGTACCGTGGTGTTAAACGTCAGCGCGCCGAGCGTGACGGTCAGTGCGCTACCCGCCGCCAGGTTAGTGGCGGTGCCGCTGATAAGCTGCGGGCTCAGCAGATCGCTTAAGCTCAGGCTGCCGTCGCCAAAGACAGGGTTCACCGCCACCTGCGGTAGCGCCTGAACGATAGCGCTCACCACCTGCGAGCCGGTGGCCACGTTGCCGACCGGGTCGGTGACGCTGGCGCTGACCGTCAGCGTGCCGTCCTGGATGCCTTTCAGCGTCGCCGCCGGTACGTTCACCGACCAGGCGCCGTTGTTAATGGTCGCCGTGAAGGTATTGCCGCCCACGTTGAGCGTGACGGTGCCGTTCGCGAGGTTACTGGTGCCGCTAATCAACTGCCCGGCGTTCGCTTCCGTCGCGTTCAGCCAGCCGTCGCCGCCAAACAGCGTATTGATGGCGACTGTCGGCAGCGAGGTGATGCCGACGACTATCGGCGCGCCGTTGACCGTGGTGGTGTTGCCGTCCGGCGTCGTAATAGTGACGCGCGGCGTCAGCGAGCCTTCGGCAAGCGACGCGAGATCGGTCGGGTTCAACTGAATGCTGAAGCGCCCGTCGCTGCCTACCGTGCCGTTAAACGTCCGTGCGCCGAGCGCCACGCTAACGGTGGAGCCCGCCGTCGCGTTGGCGACCACGCCGGAAATCGTCTGGCTCACCAGCGCCTCGGTGGCGTTCAGCAGGCCGTCGCCGAAGACCGACAGCGAACTCAGCGCCGGGGCCAGCAGATCGAGCGTCAGCGAGCCGTTAGCGGTCGCGGTGTTGCCGTTGGCGTCCGTGGCGGTGACGGTCACCGTCTGGTTACCGGTGGCGATCCCCGTCAGCGCGCTCTGTACCGCGCCCGGCAGGTTGACGCTCCAGACGCCGTTCGGGCCGACCGTCGCGGTAAACGCCGGCGTGCTGCCAATCTGAATCGTCAGCGTCTGCCCGGCAAGCCCCGTGGCGGTGCCGCTCAGGGCGCCCTGCAGCAGTTCCGGAATACTCAGCGTGCCGTCGCCGAACAGCGAGCCGATATTAATCGTCGGCAGATTGTTGATAGCGACATTAAAGTTCGCGCTGGTGGTGTTGACGTTGCCCGCGTTATCGGTGACCACAACCTGCAACGCCGCCTGACCGTCCGGCAGCGCGCCGAGTAGCGTGGACGGCAGCGTCGCGGTCCAGCGTCCGGCGTCGTCCACGACCGCCGTCAGGCGCTGACCGGCGAAATTCACGATGACCGACGAGACGTTTTCGGCATTGCTGACCACACCGCTGATGGTCTGGTTAACGGTGCTGTCCGCGAAGTTAATCAGGTTATCCGCGCCCACCAGCACCTGGCTGACGACCGGTACGTCGGTCAGCGCCAGGTTGATGTCGATAATTTCGTTACGCACGTTGCCGAAGGCGTCGGTGACGTTAAGCTCTACCGCAAGCGTGTTATCAACGATGCCCTGCCAGAGGCTCGGCGGGAAGTCGACGGAGAGGCGCCCGTCGCCGCCCACCAGCACATCCAGCGGCACGCTGATATCGGTGCCCACCAGCGTTGCAGTGACCGTCGCGCCGCGATAATCACCGCTTAGCTGACCGGTCAGCGTCTGGGTGACCAGCGACTCCGCCACGTTCAGGATACCGTCGCCGCCGAACAGATCGTCCACCAGCACGCCCAGGCCCTGGTTCAGCGCCACATTGAGCGCCACGTTATTGGTGGAGGTGTTGCCCTGCGCGTCGGTGGAGGTGATGTTGATCACCTGCGCGCCGTCGGTGAGGGTCGTGAGATCCACCTGCGGGAAGGTGTAATTCCAGTTGCCGTCCTGATCCACAACGGCGGTTTGCGTCAACGGCCCGATGCGCAGCGTGACCGTCTGGCCCGGCTCGCCGGTGCCCTGCAACAGCAGCCCGCCCGCCGCATTAACGGTGTTGAGCACCGCGGGCACGCCTGCGGCGTCAACGGTCAGCAGCGGCCCGTCGGCGTTCAGAGTGACCGTGCGGCTGTCGGTGTCCGCGTTGCCCGCCGCGTCGGTGAGCGTGGCGGTCACGGTATAGTCGCCGTCCGGCAACCCGGCGACCGCGCTTTGCGGCACGCTGACGCTCCACGCGCCGTCGGCGCCGACCACCGCGTAGTAGGTTTCGCCGTTAAAGGTGACCGTCACCTGACGGCCCGCCTCCGAGGTGCTGGCGGTGCCGTTCAGCACCAGCGGCTGGCTGGCTTCAGTGGCGTCGATGATGTTATCGCCTGCGATGGTGCCCACGGTCACGACCGGCGGCACCGTATCCAGCGCGACGGTCACGGTCGTGGTGGCAGGCGTACCGCCATCAGTGGTCGCCACCACGGTGTAGTTGCCCTGATCCGGGAACTGCGTGGCGGGCACATCCAGCGACCAGCTCCCGTCCGGCTGAACTGTCGCCGTGCCCACCGCCGCGCCGTTAATGGTCACGGTGACGGTGGTAACGTCGCCAAGCGTAGTGCCGTTCAGCGTCACCGTATCGCCCAGCTCGCCCGCGTTGATGATGTTATCGCCGGTGACCGGGTTAATGGCGACCGCAACCGCCGGCGGCGTGGTGTCGATGTTGACGCTGATACCCGGCGCGTTCGCCACGTTGCCCGCTTTGTCCGTGACCGTCGCGGTCAGCTCCACGGTGTCGTTCGGGATTGTGGCGAGCTGCGCCGGTGAGAGCTGCAGCGACCAGGTGTTGCCGCTCTGCACCGTGGTGGTAAAGGTTTGTCCGCCTAGCGTGACCGTAATGGTCTGCCCCGGCTCAACGTTGGTTACCGTACCGGTGATGGTCTGGGTCTGCTGACTTTCCGCACCGCTCAGTCCATCGCCGCCAAACGGCGTGTCGATGGTAAGCGTCGGCGCGGCGAGCGACACGTAGAGCGGCGCGGTGGTGGTCGCGGTGTTGCCCGCGCCATCCACCAGGCTCACGTTCACCGCCTGCAGACCGTTCGGCACGTTGGCCCAGTCCGCCGCCGTCAGGTTCAGGGTCCAGGTGTTGCCGGTGACGGTCACGCGGTCAGGCCCGAAGGTTTGGTTGCCGATAGTGACCGTAATCTCGCTGCCTGCCGGAATATCGCTGGTCAGCGTACCGCTGATAGCGCTCGCCGCGCCCGCTTCGGTGATATTCACATAGCCATCGCCGAACAGCGGCTGGGTGACCGCCACCGCAGGCGGCGTCAGCGCCGCCTGGAACGGCACCTCAATGCTCTGGCTGTTGCCGAAATTATCCTGCGCCACGATGGTGAGCGTATGGTCGCCAGGCGACAGGCCGGTCAGCGCGCCCGCCGGCAGATCCAGCGTCCAGTTGCCCGCGCCATCGACATCCGCCACATAAGTCGTGCCGTTCACGTCGATGGTAATCGACACATACTGGTTATCGCCGGTAATGCCGGTAGTGCCGGAGAGCGTCAGCGGCGCGTTGGCCTCGCTGATATTCAGAACCGCGTCATCGCCAAACAGCGTGGTGGCCACAGGTGCCGGTAGCTGCGTCTGCACATCGAACGAGCCAGGCTGGCTGTCGGTATTGCCGAAGGCGTCGCGCACGTTGACCGTGAAATCCTGCGTGCTGCCCGGCGTAAGATCGGTGAACGCGGCAGGCGGCAGCGACACCGACCAGTCGCCGTTTTCCAGCACCGTGCCGGCGTAGGTGTTGCCGTTAAGCACGATTTCCACCGTCTGGCCCGCCCCGCTTACGCCGGTAGAGCCGGTGATCGTCTGGGCGGCGCCCGCCTCGGCATTATTCAGCGCGCCGTCGATAAACGGCGTGTTGATGGTCGCGTCCGGAATATCATTGATGCGCGATTCAAAGCTGTCGGTCAGCGTGCTGGTGTTGCCCGCCGTATCGGTGACCACCACGGCCACCGGAATGGTGCCGTCCGGCAGCGCGCCAAGCTGCGCAGGCGTCAGCGGCAGCGACCAGTTGCCGCTGGCATCGACGGTCGCCTCGACCATCGTGCCGTTATTGAGGCTCACCATCACCGTGTCGATACGCCCGGCTGGCAGGCCGGTAGAGCCGCCGATCGTCGCGCCCGCGCTGGCTTCGGCGGCGTTCAGGATGCCATCGGTAAACGGCTCCGTCAGTGCTGGCGTCGGCAGCGGGTCGGCATATACCGTAAATGTCGCCTCCGGGCTGGTGGCGGTATTGCCCGCGCGATCAGAGACGGTGACCGAAATCGTGTGGCTGCCGTCCGCCAGCGCCCCCAGTTGCGCCGGGGTGAGCGCCACCGTCCAGTTGCCGTTGTTATCGACCGTGCCGACGATCGGCGCGCCGCCGTCGATGCTTATCTGCACCGTCTGGCCCGCGCCGTTCAGGCCGGTATTGCCCGTGACCTGCTGGCCAAGCGCCGCTTCGTTCTGGTTGATAATGCCATCGGTGAAGAGCAGATCCGGCACCGCCGCCGTCGGCGGAGTGCGCAGCACTTCAACCGACGCGCCCGCGCTTGCCGGGTTGCCGAACTGATCCTGCGCGCTGACAGAGAGCGTGTACTGGCCGTTTTGCAGCGCGGCCAGCTCGTTCGGGCCGACGTTAATCTGCCACGCGCCGCCTGCGCCGATGACGCCGTCCAGCGTTACGCCGCCAATCGTCACCACAATCGGCGTGTCGACCGCAAGCCCTGTCGAGGTGCCGCTGATAACGCCGCCATTCTGAATTTCGCTCAGGTTAATCAGGCCATCAGTGAAGATAGCGTCGAGCGCCACCGTCGGCGCGCTGTCGTTACCCACGGTAACCGGCAACGGCAGCGTGTCGGTGTTGCCGCGCGGATCGGTGACCGTCAGCGTCAGCTCCTGCGGGCCGTTATCCAGCGCCTGTAGCTGCGCCGCCGGAATGGTGATGCTCCAGGTGCCGTCGTTGCCCGCCACGGTTTCAAAACTCTGGCCGCCTACCACCAGTACGACGGTCGAGCCTGCGGTCGTGGTGCCGCCGAGCGTCTGCCCGGTGAGCGACTCGCTGACGTTGAGAATATTGTCATCAAGGAAGCTGCCGGGGTTGATGCCGGTCGGCGGCAGCGCGGTATCTACCGTCACCGTGCTGGTGTCGGTCGCCGTGTTCTGCGCGGCGTCGCTGGCGGTGACCGTGACGGTATAGCCGTCATCGGCAAGCCCGGCGAGCGCCGACGCCGGCACCGTCACGCTCCACAGGCCGTTGGCGTCGGTGGTGCCGGTATAGGTGACGTTGTTAAACACCACGCTGACGATGGTGCCTGGCGCGAGATTCGACGACGTGCCGGTGATGTCAAGCGGCTGGCCGCTCTCCTGGCTGTTGATGATGTCGTCGCCCGCGATCGGGTTCAGCGCCAGTTGCGGCTGCGAGCCCGGCTGGGCGGTGAACGTCACCGGGTACTCGACAAACGCCTGGTTGCCCGACTGGTCGGTGACGATCACAGTAACAATCTGCTGGCCGTCCGCGACCTGTGCCAGCGCGGTGGTGGGGACCGTCACGGCCCAGGTGCCGTTCGGCTGAACCTCGCCGGTATACGTCTGCCCGTTCAGGGTGACGGTCACGGTCTGGCCCGGCTCGACGCGGGTGGTGGTGCCGGTGATTTGCAGCGGCGACTGCGCCTCGGCGGCGTTGATGAAGTTATCCGTCGCCACGGTATTGACCGTGACCAGCGGCGCGTTAGCCGTGGAGGCGTCCAGCGTCAGCGAGACTTTTTCGCTGGCGGTGTTGCCCGCCGCGTCGCTCACCGTGGCGGTGACGCTCACCGGGCCGTCCGGCAGCGCCGCGAGCGCGCCCGCAGGCAGCGTCACGCTCCAGGTGCCGTCGCTCTGCACCAGCGCGCTATAGCTCTGGCCGCCAATCTGTACCAGCACCGTTTGCGGATTCTGCGGATCGTAAGGCGTCGCGCTGCCGCTGATGGTGAGCGGCTGCGCGGCCTCGGCGCCGTTAACGATGTTATCGGCGGTGATGTCATTGACGGTCAGCACCGGCGCTGTGAGATCGACCGTCACGGTGCTTTCAGACGTGTTCTGGTTGCCGGCGGCGTCGGTCACAGTGACCACCAGCGGCGTGTCGCCTTCCCCAAGCCCTTGCAGCGCGGCGGGCGGCAGCGTGACCGACCAGTTGCCGCTGCTGTCCACCACGGCGGTATAAGTGTTATCGCCAAGCTGTACGGTGACGGTTTGCCCCGCGCCGTTCACGCCGGTGGAGCCGCTCAGCGCGCCGCCGGCGTTCACTTCCGCGGCGCTAATGATACCGTCGGTGAACGGCGTGTTGAGCGTCACTTCCGGCAACGCGGTGGTGATGATGGTAAAACTCTGGTTGCCGGAGACGATCGCGCCGTTTTCATCGGTGCCGGAGACGGTCAGCGTCGCGGTGCCATCGCCAATCGCCAGCGCGTCGGCGCGCGGCACGGTAAGGCTCCAGCCGCCGTCGGCGTCGGTGGTCGCGGTGTACTGTTTGCCGTTGAGCGTAATAGTCAGCGTCGTTTGCGGCGCGAAATTCACGCTGGTGCCGCTCAGCACCAGACCATCGGCTATCTCATTGAGCGAGACGCGGTTATCGCCGGTAATCGGCGACACTACCAGCGCGCTGATGTCGGTATCAACGCTGAAACCGCGATCGAGGCTTGCGCTGTTACCCGCCGCGTCGCTCACGCCCACCGTCAGGGTGTAATCGCCGTTAGTGAGGCCCGTTAAGGCGCTGGCAGGCAGATCCACCTGCCAGCGCCCCGCCGAATCCACTACGCCGGTAAACGTGTCGTCGCCAAGCTGCACCGTGACGGTTTGCCCGGCGGTGACGTTGGTGGCGGTGCCGCTGAGCGTCACGCCAGTGGCGCGTTCGCCCGCATCAATCACGCCGTCGCCGCCGACCGGATCGATAGTCAGCAGCGGCGCGCGCGCCGGGTCGACCGCGACGGTAATCGGGCGCGTGGCGGTGGCGGTGTTGCCCGCCGCATCGGTGACCGTGACGCTAAACTGCGCCTGGCCGTTCGGCAGCGCCTGCAGATCCGCCGCCGGGATATCCACCGACCACTCACCGTTCGTGCCGGTCACCGTGGTGGTATAGGTTTTGCCGTTCAGCGTCACGACGATGCTGTCGCCCTGCGCCGCACCAGCGGCCACGCCCGAAAACGGCTGCGCCTGGCCCGCCTCGGTGATGTTCAGCGCGTCATCCTGAGCGAACGGGTTGAGCGTCAGCGTCGGGGCGTCGACATCGACAGTGAAATCGACCGTCGAAGTCTGGCTGTTACCTGCCGCATCACTCACGACAATCTGCAGCGGTACCGGCGAATCGTTGCCGGTGAGCGAGTCCAGCGCGCCGGACGGCAGCGTGACGGACCAGTTGCCGTCGGCGTCGACCGTGCCCTGATAAGCCTGACCGTTCAGCGTGACGGTCACCGTCTGGCCCGCGCCGGTGCTGCCGGTCGTGCCGGTCAGGATCTGATCAACACCCGCTTCGGCCTGGCTTAGCGTGCCGTCGTTAAACAGCGGGTCGACCGTCACATCCGGCAGGTTGTTGATGATAACGGTCAGCGTATGGCTGTCGCTGACGCCGCCTACCTGCGCCGTGGCAGTCACTTCATAGCTCCCATCCGGCAACTGTTGCAGATCCACCGCCGGAACGGTGGTTTCCCAGTTGCCGCTGGCGTCGACCGTCGCGGTATAGTTGATGCCGTTGAGCGTGAAGGTGATTTCGGTATTGGCCGGAAGCCCGGCGCTGGTGCCGCGGATGGTTAACGGCGAATCCGCTTCGGCGCGGTTAATAAAATCGTCGTCGGCGATGATGCTGATGGCGACGCCGGAGGCGGCGGTATCCACCGTGATCGGCGCCTGGATCGTCTGGGTCTGATTCCAGGTGTCGGTAACGCTCACCTGAATGGCGTTATCGCCATTTGCCAGCCCCTGCAACACGACGGCGGGCACATCGACGCGCCAGTTGCCAGCCGCATCCACCGTTGCCGTGGCGCTCCATGCGCCGATCGTGACCGCCACCAGGCTGCCCGGCTCGGCGTTGGTCACGCTGCCCTGCAACGGCTGCGCGGTTTTGATTTCCGCCGCGTCCAGCACGTTATCGCCGGTAAACGGCGTGACGGTGACAGACGGCTGCGCGGTTTTCACATCAATGGCATCGGTCACCGTCGTGGTGTTGCCGGCGGCGTCGGTGGTGGTCACGACAATCGGGTTCGCGCCCGGCGAGAGCGCGCCGAGATCGGCGGCGGGCAGCGTTATCTGCCAGTTGCCGTCGCTGCCGGTCGTCGTGGTGTAAGTCTGGCCGTTAAGCGTGACGGTGACGGTCTGCCCGGCCTCCGAGCTGTTGCCGGAGAGCACCTGATCGGTGGTCAGCTCCTGCGCGTTAAGCTTGCCGTCGTCGGTCAGCGTGTAGAGCGAAAGCGTCGGCGGCGTGGTGTCGACGGTCACCGTGGTGCTGCTGCTGGCGCTGTTGCCCGCGCCGTCCGTGACTGTGACCACAACCGGCGTCTGCCCTGTCGGCAGCGTTTGCAGCTGCGAGGCGGGCACAGTGACGCTCCAGCCGCCGTCGGTGCCCGCGGTCGTGGTGTACGTCTGGTTGCCTATCTGTACGGTAACCGTCTGGCCGCTGCCGCTGACGCCCGTATTGCCGGTGAGCGTCTGGTTCTGCTGCAGGTCTTCGGCATTCAGCGCGCCGTCGCCAAACGGCGTCGTGATGGTCGGCTCCGGCAGATCGTTAATCGCGACGTTTATCACTCGGTCCGCCGTGGCGGTGGTTTGCCCTGCGGTGACGGTCGCGGTAACGGTGCGCGGGCCATCCGGCAGCGAGGCCAGATCCGCCGCCGGAATGACCACGCTCCAGTTGCCTGCACTGTCGAGCACGGCGGTGTAGGTTTTATCATTGAACGTGACCGTGACCTGCGCGCCCGGCCCGGTCACGGTGGTGATGCCGCGGATCTCCAGCGGCTGCGTGGCGTCTGCCGCGTTGAGGTAGTCATCGGTGGAGAGAATGGCGATTGAGACCGACGGTACGGTGCGGTCCACCACGATAGTATCCGTTACGGTGAGCGGCGCGCCGGTGCCATTCGGCACACTCACGCTGAGCGTAGCGTTGCCGTTAGCGAGCGCCTCAAGATCGCCGCTTGGGATGGTCACCTGCCAGGTGCCGTCGCCGCCCACGGTGGCAAAATAGTTCACGCCATTTAGCGTCACCGTCACCACGGTACCCGCCGCGATATTCTGCGTGGAGCCGCTCAGTACCTGATCCAGCCCCAGCTCTGCGCCGTTCAGCGCGTTATCCGCCGTGAGCGGATCAACGGTCAGCGCGGGCTGGTCGAGGTTAACGGTAAAACGGGCTTCGCTGGTGGTGGTGTTGCCCGCGAGATCGGTAATGCTGACGGCCAGCACATACTGCTGGCCATCCTGCAACGCCTGCAGATCCGCCGCCGGGATGGCCGCCTCCCAGCTACCGTCCGCACCGACGATGGCGGTGTACGTTTTGCCGTTCAGCGTGATAGTGACGGTTTGCCCCTCTTCCGCCACGCCGGTGAAGCCGCGCAGGATCTGGTCAGTCGCCGTCTGTTCGCCGCCCAGCACGCCGTCGGTGAACGGGGTCAGCCGCAGCGTGGGCGCGACGGTATCGACGTTGATATCGACGGTCTGGTTCACCGTGTTGCCGTTGACGTCCACCAGCGACACGTTGATGGTGTTAAGCCCCTGGGGCAACGCCTGCAAAGCGCCTGCGGGCAGCGTCACGCTCCAGGTACCGTCAGCGCCAATCACGCCGGTGTAGGTCTGTCCGCCCAGCGTGACGGTGATAGTGCGGCCTGCATTGGCGACGTCCACTACACCGCTCAGCACCTGGTTTTGCAGCACTTCGCTGCTGTTAAGTACGTTATCGTCGGTGAGAGGATCAAGCGCGATTTCCGCCGGGTCCGGCGTTTCACCGCCGCCATTATCGCCCCCGCCGTTGTCACCGCCGCCGTTATCGCCTCCGCCGTTGTCACCGCCACCGTTGTTACCGCCACCATTGTTATTATCGCCGTCACCGCCGCCGCCGCTATTGCTGGCCGCGATCGCAACGCCCGCGATTGCCCCAACCGCCGCAATGCCGCCCAGGACCTCCAGCGTGGTCAGCCCTTCCGCGCCGGTCAGCGCGCCGAGCGTGGTCTCTGCCATTGTCGGGACAATCGCCTCGGCGACCGCAGGGCCAGCTTCAGAGGCGAACGGGAACAGCGCGTGGTGAACCCCCTGGTCGTCTTCGAAAATCAGTTCACTATGCTGGCCTTCGGCATCCAGCTGAAAGAAGTTCTGGTAGCGTACCGTTGTCCCGTCCCGCATATGGACAATCAGGTCATTCCCCTGCCGCTCATAAAAATTAACCGTTTCGGGAGAAGCATTTATTCGCACAATGCTTGTCTGGGATAAATTGACCACCCGGTCCGCATTTTGGGAATAATGAGTAATCACGTTGCCAGTGTTCTGGTTGAGAATATCCACGGTAGGCGAAAGACTATTTTGAACGGCCATTCTTGATTTCCTCTGACAGGGGAAGCACGCTGCGCGACATAAGCGTCTATTAATAGACACTTATGGTTCGCCCCTCACCGAACAGGGCGGCGCCTAGGGAGATGATTTCCCGAAATGTGTTGTAATGTTTGTTAAATCTATAAAAAACAATGAGTTGACATAAAGCGAAGCGGGTTATATGTACAAATACTTAACAAAATGTATAAGCAACCCGGTGCGGTTTGGCAAAAAAATGATAAAAAAAAGAGTGCTTGCAGAATATTAAAAATAGTCTAGCAACTCTTATTTATTTGCTAAGTATCAGAATTTCAAAATGTGCCTCACCCGTTATTAATGAGATATGAAATCATCAAAAATGCATTAATAAACTCATCTTTAAAGAATCGTAAAAATATATCCTATTTTTCCCCGACCTTTTATTTCTCATTTATGACCAGATTTTTCCTGCAAAATAAATATAGCGAGCGGGTAATTTCGTGAGCAAAATCTCATTTTTATGTAACATGATGAAGATTGATGAAAAGCGCAAAAAAGCAGCACTCAGCAGACGAAACGATATGGACTGGTCACGCGTGGGGAAAATCTGTTATACTTAGCGTTACACTTTTGGGGCTGATTCTGGATTCGACGGGATTCGCGAAACCCAAGGTGCATGCCGAGGGGCGGTTGGCCTCGTAAAAAGCCGCAAAAAAATAGTCGCAAACGACGAAAACTACGCTTTAGCAGCTTAATAACCTGCTTAGAGCCCTCTCTCCCTAGCCTCCGCTCTTAGGACGGGGATCAAGAGAGGTCAAACCCAAAAGAGATCGCGTGGATGCCCTGCCTGGGGTTGAAGCGTTAAAACTAATCAGGCTAGTCTGGTAGTGGCGTGTCCGTCCGCAGCTGCCAGGCGAATGTAAAGACTGGACTAAGCATGTAGTACCGAGGATGTAGGAATTTCGGACGCGGGTTCAACTCCCGCCAGCTCCACCAAAATTCTCCATCGGTGATTACCAGAGTCATCCGATGAAGTCCTGAGAGCCCGCACGGCGTAAGCCCTGCGGGCTTTTTTGTGTCTGTAGCGTATTCGATCATATTCTGGGCTGCTAACAGATACCCGTCTCTACAGCATCATGCACAAGAACAAGTTACACGCCGCGCTTCTTCTTGCGCCGTTTCAGCGCCTGTTATCCGCCGCACCTTGATCTTTTACGGCTTGCCCTCTCATCTTAAATCCCCCACCATACCTGGACGTCACTCATCACGCAGAAAAACCCTATGCACCTTACAGACGCTGAAATCGCCAGCCGGGTTCCTGTCTGGTATGCCCTGTCGGAGATTTTTACCGGGCGAGAATTACAGGACTACGATTATCGGTGGATGGCGCAGGTGCTAAAAGAAACCGGTAAAAGCCGTGAAGAGATTTTGACTATTCTCGATGAAGAGGTCGCGCCAACCTTGCAGGTTAACCTTCTGCATAGTCCAGCTCCTGTCATGCAAGGCTGGTCAGAGGAAAATGTAAAACTGATGGTGATGGAATATGTCGCGAGAAAGCCGACGTTAATTGAGCGAATGCTTCCTGCCCGTTTTCTGTTAAAGCGGCGTCGGAAATATATTCAGCATGATGTTGACAGGCTTTGCGCTGAGCTGGATGCGCTGAGAAACGGGGATTGCCTGTAACCGAAAACAGACGCCAGCGCAGAGGCTCTAAGCGATGTCCTGAAATCTTTCGTCAAGAAACGCCCCCGACGGGTCTGCCTGTATAAGACCATCAAAAAATGCCGGATAACACACACCAGTGCATGGCCGGGTTTGGCAACAGCAAAAATATTTATACGGGTTGTGAATAACGCAAAACATTTAACGCGCTCCCAGCACCAGCGGGCGGTCGTATAACACAACGCGCGCCGGGCGACTGGCGGCATATTTAATGGTCACGCCAGTGCCGGAGGCGAAGCGTTTATATTCTCTGACAGACATTATCTGAACCAGGCGCGACTGCACTTCCTGCCCGTCCTGAGTTTTGAATCTGACGACCATGACGCATTTTACGTTATGCCGGTGCAGGTGATTATCGCGGTGGATCGAAAGGATATCGGCATTGGCGGCGATACCGTTTTTCATAATATCCGCCTCGATAACGCACTGGCGGATCCATAAGGCCGCACGGCAGACCACAACCCCCACAGCAATGGCCGCAATAAGATATAACGCATCGAAAAAGAGATATTCCATCCGGGATCTCCTGACCGGGCCGCCGTACTGGCGTCGGGCGCAAATTCTTATGTGCCATAAGAATAACCCGCACGGCGGCGTAAATCTTCCGGCACCGGCGAATAAAAAAGGCGAGAGGACATACGCCCTTCTCGCCTTTAAATAAAAGCCCGCCCCTTTCAGGACGCACGACAGATTACTTCGCCAGCTCCTGCAACGTGCGCAGCTGAGCGACGGCCTCCTGCATCGCGTCCATCCCTTTCGCCACCACTTTCAGGCGGCCCAGGCTCTGGGCGACGTTTTCACGCTCTTCGCTGGTCTGCTCGCTCATCGAGGCGATACGGTCCGCGGCTTCGATACTGCGGTCTGCCATAGTCTGGGTCGCGTTGACCGTTTCTGTGGTGACCTGACGAATGCGCGCGATAGTCTCGACGGACTCATTGATGCTGTGCGCCGTCGCCTCCGCCTGTTCGCGCGAAAGATGCGCCAGCCGGCGCACTTCGCCCGCTACTACGGCGAAACCGCGTCCGGATTCCCCGGCGCGCGCCGCCTCCACCGCGGCGTTGAGCGCCAGCAGGTTGGTCTGATCGGCAATCGAGCGGATCCCGCTGGTGATTTTAGTGATGCCTTCGGAGATGGTCTCCAGATCGCTTAACCCCTGCTCCAGCCGGTCCTGCGCATCGCGCGTATCGCGCGCGGCGCTGCTCATGGAGCGAATATTGCCCTGCGCGATATCCAGCGTTTCGGTCTGCTGCGACGTGGCGTGCTCCAGCAGCGGCAGCGTTGAGAGCAGCGGCGACAGCTCCTGCTGATAGCTGATGACCTGCTCAATCACCTGCGACTGCATGCGGTGCATCGCCTCCCAGCGGCGCAGCGTGCGCTGAGCATAGTGCGCGGCATAGGCCGCATACTCCACCGGGAACTGGCTCATCGCCTGGTTGGGCTTATCGAAAAACACCAGCGCGGAGAGCGTCTGGTTGATAGGCACCCCGAGGATCTCGCCGAAGCTTGAGAACCCTGCCGCCGGGATCTGGCGGAAGAAATCCGCACGCGGCAATGTAGCGAGGTTGTTCATGCGACGCAGTACGCAGTCGTTGAGCAACATGCCCGCCGGTTTGCCATAGCGACGCGTAAACGCCTGCCAGTCATTCACCGTATGGGCGACAAAATCGGTCGCTTTCATCAGGTACAGCCGATCGCCAAACTCCAGATCGCAGAAGAAGCGGATCTGTGAGGATTCGATCTGCGCTACGGATCGAATAAAGAAATCGTCACCCACTTTTACCGCGAAGGTATAGCCTTCGAGCGCCTGCGCGAGCTGATCGGGTTTGCAGTTAAGCTGGCTTGCCAGATACGACACGATCGGCTGTTGCTGGCCTTTGGCGTCGAACAACGAGTTGACGGTGCGCGCAACCGGATCAGCCTGCGCCACCAGCCAGCTTTTGTCGGCAGGCTGGAAGTTCTGGCTTTTAAACGGCGCGAAGGATTTACCCGGCGCCATTTCGCACAGCACGACAATCGCGCGGCCTTCCATCATGCGCCCGTTGACGCTCATCCAGGTGCCGCTGAAATCGAGTTTGCCGCCCGCCGCGCCGCCCACGGCGAGACACGGAAAGCGCCCGGACTTATACCAGGCCTGCATCAGAAACCCTTCCGAGGCGGCGAGACCGTCGCAGTAGATCAGTGCGAAGGTACGTTCGGCGTTGAGCGACAGGCGCACATCAAGCGCGCTGAGATCGCGTGAAATCGCCTCCACGCGCTGCATGGCGCCTGGAAGACGGGTATGCAGATCAACAGAGTGCACTTCGTGGCGGCCAATGAGCGCTTTCGGCAGCAGCAGCCAGCTCCCCTCGTCGCCCTCCAAATCACAATAGACTGTCGCTTTTTCCTGCTGGCACAGCGTGCCGGTAGAGGAGAGCACCAGTACGGTGCGCTCCGGCGTGGCGAAGCGCTGCCAGACCTGACTGACAGCATGAAAATTCGCGTTGGGCGGTACAAATACCATCAAGATGCCCGGCTTATCCGGCACGCCCGCGTCACGTAACGATGTCGGTAATTTCTGACAGCGATACACACCGCTACGGGGGCTTGATGCCGAAAATGTCCGTCCTGGACCCGTTATTAATGTTGACAGGATCCCCATGGTGGCCTCTTTTTATCTCTGTAATTCAAATTATTCAGAGAAATACTCCTCTCTGCCCCTCTGTTATCGGCAAAAGTTTCTGATAAAACAGTTCATTTACTAAAATATTGTTAAGCGTGAGTAAAACCGCACGTTTTATAAGCAAAAAATGCAACGAAACGGCGAAAGAATGAACGGTTTCAAAAAGGGCAGCAGGCAGGAAAAAGCAGGATGACGAGACGCAAAAAACCCGCCGAAGCGGGTTTTTTTAATGAACGCGGAGGGTTAGTTTTTGGACTGTACCCAGAAGGCGTGGATGAGGCCCGGGATGTAACCCAGCAGCGTCAGAAGGATGTTGAGAATAAACGCCCAGCCGAAACCTTTACCCAGCAGTACGCCAAGCGGCGGCAGAATGATGGTAAAAACGATTCTCCAGAATCCCATAGTTACTCCTGTAGTGGTTTTGCAGCTCATTGTAAGTTGCTTATTTTATTAAGTTTAGTCGTTAAACTGTAAAACGCCACCCTTCATACAGGACTTTACCTGGCCTAACGTGGCTATACAGAGCGTATCGCGTTACTCCTTCTCCCACGAGGCATCTGCGCGCAGCTTGTGAAGGTGCGCGCAGGTGGGCTACTGTTAGTAAACGATGTGAATAATCAGGAGGTCATAATGTTTGAAGCTGGCGATATCGTACAACCGCGACTGGGCGGCCCGAAGCTGAAAGTCATTGAAGTGCATGGCGACCAGATTGTCGCGGTGCGCCCGGATGACGCACAGGGCGAGAAAATCACGCTTAAAGCAGCCGATGTAGCGTTATATAAAGAAGACGGTGACTTCGGCGTGTGTTGAGTGTTGTCGGTGTGTGAGAAGGCAGGTGGATAAGATAGCAGGCCGCTATGATGCAGGTATCCGCCCTGCAACCAGAATCTTATTATTCCCTTATGGGTGGTAAGCGAAGCGCCCCCACCGGGGCGCCTCATCGCCCATCAACGAACAAGAACGCGGCTTTCTGCGAACGCCTGTTCGCTAAGCCGGTGGTAAAACGCGAGGAGCTGCCTGAGCAATACCTGAAGGTCTTCCTCACACCAGTCTTGCAACGGGCGGGCGTGTGGGCCGCTGAAATGGTCACTAAGCACCTGCAGTTCAGGTCGTACCCCCTGCGCCAGCGCAGCGGGTGGAATATCCATCAGGCACTCAAACCAGAAGCGCAGAAGTTTTTTGCGAAGCCGCCCTTCGCAGGTGAGCATCAGCACGCCCCGCTCAAAGTGGTGTAAAACATCGATCGTTGTGTTCATGTTCCTTGCTAAAAGCCGTGAAAAACAGGCGTTCATTATCCGCCACCCGCACGCGCGTGGGCTGAATTCTGGTTAAAGCCGTTTTGCGACGGGCTAATCATATTCATCCCGCAGATAAATAGCGCTCGCCGGTCACTCTCGGGCAAGATGCTAACGCCTGCCGAAAACAGCATAAAACTCTGGCTTTTGGCGTAACGCGTTATCTGAAACTCCGCGTGCCAGTTAAAAGCGCGCCGCAAAACATTCCCTGCCGCCGCTGAAGCGACACGGCTTCTCTGATAAAATTAAGCCTATGAAAATTAACAAAAAATAAACGATCCCCGTTAAAAATAGCGAGGCGACGCACGTTTTTGAATTTACAGAGGATTTTATTGACAAAGCGGCGATAAATAAAAATTTATAGCTAATTGAAAGCAACAAACCAGCCATATACTCTACCATCAGCGCAAAATGCCAGGCATATCGCCAGCGCGACCTTACCTTTCCCGTTTTCCCTGTTGATGGTTCAGGAGCTTAATTTCATGTTTTCGCCGCATTCTCGCCTGCGTCACGCCGTAGCGGACACCTTTGCCATGGTAGTGTATTGCTCCGTCGTGGGGATGATGATTGAAATATTTGTCTCCGGAATGAGCTTCGAACAATCGCTCTCGTCACGCCTGGTTGCGATACCGGTCAATATGGTCATCGCCTGGCCTTACGGGCTTTATCGCGACGCGTTCATGCGCGCTGCGGCGCGTCTGGGTAAAAGCCGTCTCGTTAAAAACATCGCAGATGTGTTCGCCTACATTACATTCCAGTCGCCGGTCTACGCCGCTATTCTTCTTTTTGTTGGCGCGGATATCCCGCAGATTATCGCTGCGGTGAGTTCCAATATTGTGGTGTCGATGATGATGGGGGCGGCCTACGGGTATTTCCTCGATTACTGCCGCCGTCTGTTCCGGGTAAGTCCCGCCGCGCCGGTCAGCGCGCAGGCCTGAGAAGGGAAGGATTACTGCGGTTCGCCAAATAAGCCGTTCAGATAACGCTCCAGCGCCATGCGGGAGCTGAATCCCAGCGGGATGCCGTAATGTTCCTGCGCGTCGCCGCCAAGCCACAGCGGAAACTGCTGGTAGTGATCGCAGGTTTTCATTTCTGAAGCCGGGTCCGCCAGCGACTGGCTGCGCTCCCTGAGCGTCGGGTGAATGACCAGCGCCGTGCGCCCCATACGCGCTTCGCGATTCACATATACATAATTCTCGCCGCGACGATAACCATAAGTTTTTGGCGTCACCACATCCATGGTAAATCCTGCCTTTTCCAGTACGCGCGCCACCTCATCGGGTCGTAAATACATAAATTTTCCTCATCTGCTTCAGACTGCGGGGAAACCTTACATTAGGAGGAATAGCAGGGCTTTCGGAAAAGTCCAGAAAGGCCCTCTGACGGCCCGGCACGCCGAAGCGGCTCACATTTTGTTCTATACTTTGATTAAGTAAACACAGAGGGAGAACGTTATGTTTAATAGAAACACCCGTAACGATGTGAACGATGGCGTCAGCGAAATCAACCACGATATCAGCCGCCTTGCCGATACGCTGGAAGGCGTACTGAAGTCCTGGGGCAGCGATGCCAAAGGCGAAGCCGATGTCGCGCGTCGCAAAGCGGAATCGCTGCTGCGTGAAACCCGCGCCCGTATGCACGGCAGAAGCCAGGTCAACCAGGCCGCCCGCGACGCCGTGAGCTGCGCCAGCACATTTGTGCGTGAACGTCCGCTGAGCAGTCTGGGTATCGGCGCGGCCGTCGGGATTTTCCTCGGCGCACTGCTTATCTCTCGCCGCTAATCTGAAGCACGGTTCAATGCCTTTTCCCCGGCGCTGCCGGGGAACGGTTTTCTGCTCCCCCCTCGCCTTTCCGCCCTGCTTAATATTTTTCAGCCCCTTTTTGCGTCCAGGCGCTGCCATGCCTGCTTCTGCGCGTCGTTGTGGCTCCGCCTGTCAGAAACCCTATATATTGCGTAGTTGAAAGTTATCACAACTACATCTAGTATCTTTCTTATCAGCCCCCCCCAATCAACACTGCACCGCGGTGGGGATTTTAACATATTGATGAGAATACGAATCATGCGCATAACTATTTACACAAGAAATGATTGCGTCCAGTGTCACGCCACTAAACGCGCGCTGGAAAGCCGCGGGATCGCGTTTGACACCATCAATCTCGACGAACAGCCTGAGGCTATCGACACGCTGCGCGAGCAGGGTTTCCGCCAGTTGCCGGTGGTCATGGCCGACGACCTGAGCTGGAGCGGCTTTCGCCCGGACATGATTAACCGTCTGCGCGCGGACTCGCTTGCGGCAAACGCATGAGCACGTTGATTTACTTCTCCAGCCGCTCGGAAAACACCCATCGTTTTATCGCGCGGCTGGGCCTGCCGGCACAGCGTATTCCGCTTGAGGATGACGCGCGGCTACGGGCAGACGAGCCGTACATCCTGGTAGTACCGACCTACGGCGGGGGCGGAACGGCAGGCGCTGTGCCGCGCCAGGTTATCCGGTTTCTTAACGATGAACATAATCGTGCGCTGCTGCGCGGCGTTATCGCCGCAGGCAACCGTAACTTCGGCGAGGGGTTTTGCCGCGCCGGCGACGTCATCGCCCGCAAATGTCAGGTGCCTTTTCTCTATCGCTTTGAGCTGATGGGCACCGGGCAAGATATCGACAACGTGCGTAAGGGAGTCAACGAATTTTGGCAACGACATCACTAACCGGCGAAGCCGCAATGCAAACGCCGCCGGACTATCACGCGCTGAACGCGATGCTCAACCTTTACGACGCGTCTGGTCGCATCCAGTTTGCCAAAGACCGCGAAGCGGTGGAGGCTTTTATGGCCGCCCACGTGCAGCCGCGTACGGTGGCTTTCCCCGACGCCCACACGCGGCTTGCGTATCTGGTGAGCGAAGGCTATTACGATGACAACGTGCTTAAGCGCTACCACGCGGACTTCGTCGCCGGGCTGTTTGACGCGGCGCACCGGTACGGCTTCACCTTTAAAACGTTTCTTGGCGCGTGGAAGTTTTACACCAGCTACACGCTGAAAACCTTCGATGGCAAACATTACCTGGAGCACTTCCCGGACCGCGCCTGCATGGTGGCGCTGACGCTCGCCTGTGGCGATGAAGCCCTCGCGCGCCAGATCCTGGACGAGATCTTAAGCGGCCGCTTCCAGCCCGCGACGCCGACCTTCCTTAACTGCGGGAAAAAGCAGCGCGGCGAGCTGGTCTCCTGCTTCCTGCTGCGCATCGAGGATAATATGGAGTCCATCGGGCGTGCGGTGAACGCCGCGCTCCAGCTCTCCAAACGCGGCGGCGGCGTGGCGTTTTCGCTCTCGAATTTGCGCGAAGCGGGCGCGCCGATTAAGCGCATCGAAAATCAGTCTTCCGGCGTGATCCCGGTGATGAAAATGCTGGAAGACGCGTTTTCTTACGCTAACCAGCTCGGCGCCCGTCAGGGCGCAGGCGCGGTCTATCTTAACGCGCACCACCCCGATATCCTGCGGTTTCTCGATACCAAACGCGAAAACGCCGATGAGAAAATCCGCATCAAAACGCTGTCGCTCGGCGTGGTTATCCCGGATATCACCTTTGAACTCGCCAAAGCCAACGCGCAGATGGCGCTGTTCTCGCCTTACGACGTGGAGCGCCTTTATGGTAAACCGTTCGGCGATATCAGCGTCAGCGAAATGTATTCACAACTGGTGGAAGACGATCGCGTTCGCAAGCAGTACATCAGCGCCCGCGAGCTGTTCCAGCGGCTGGCGGAGATCCAGTTTGAATCCGGCTATCCGTACATCATGTTTGAGGATACGGTTAACCGCGCCAACCCGATTGCCGGGCGCATTAACATGAGCAACCTGTGCTCGGAGATTTTGCAGGTCAACAGCGCGTCCACGTTTGATGAAAACCTCGATTATGCAACGGTGGGCCAGGATATCTCCTGTAACCTCGGTTCGCTGAATATCGCCCATACGATGGACTCGCCAGACTTTGGCCGCACGGTGGAGGTTGCCGTACGCGCGCTGACTGCGGTTTCTGATATGAGCCATATCCGCAGCGTGCCGTCCATTGAAGCGGGCAACTCCGCCTCGCACGCCATCGGGCTCGGGCAGATGAACCTGCACGGCTATCTGGCGCGCGAAGGCATCGCGTACGGCTCGCCGGAAGGGCTCGATTTCACCAATCTCTATTTTTACACCATCACCTGGCACGCGCTGCACACCTCAATGATGCTGGCGCGCGAGCGCGGCGTGCGCTTCGAGGGTTTTGAACGCTCGCGTTACGCCAGCGGCGAGTACTTCGACAAATACCTCGCGCAGGCATGGACGCCCAAAACCGCTAAAGTGCAGGCGCTGTTTGAGAAGGCGGGCATCACGCTTCCAACCCAGCAGATGTGGCGTAAGCTTCGCGACGACGTTATGCGTCACGGGCTTTATAACCGTAACCTGCAGGCCGTGCCGCCGACCGGCTCTATCTCCTACATTAACCATGCGACGTCGAGCATTCATCCGATCGTCTCGAAAATCGAGATCCGCAAGGAAGGCAAAATTGGCCGCGTCTATTACCCCGCGCCGTTTATGACCAACGAAAACCTGGCGCTGTATCAGGATGCCTATGAAATCGGCCCGGAAAAAATCATCGACACCTATGCCGAGGCCACGCGTCATGTGGATCAGGGGCTGTCGCTGACGCTGTTCTTCCCGGATACCGCCACCACCCGCGATATCAACCGGGCGCAGATTTACGCCTGGAAGAAAGGCATCAAGACGCTTTATTACATTCGACTGCGCCAGCTGGCGCTGGAAGGCACCGAAATTGAGGGCTGCGTCTCCTGCGCCCTGTGAGGAATCACCATGACCCGTTTAAGCCGTATTAGCGCCATTAACTGGAACAAACTTCAGGACGAGAAAGATCTGGAGGTGTGGAACCGGCTCACCAGCAACTTCTGGCTGCCGGAAAAAGTGCCGCTGTCGAACGACATTCCGGCCTGGCAGACATTAACGCCAGGCGAACAGCAGCTTACCATTCGCGTGTTCACCGGGCTGACGCTGCTCGACACCATTCAGAACGTGGTCGGCGCGCCCGCGCTGATGGCGGACGCCATCACGCCGCATGAAGAAGCCGTGCTCTCGAACGTCAGCTTTATGGAGGCCGTACACGCCCGCTCGTACAGCTCCATTTTCTCGACGCTCTGCCAGACCAAAGATGTCGACGCCGCCTACGCCTGGAGCGAAGAGAACGCGCCGCTTCAGCGTAAAGCGCAGATAATTCTTGAGCACTATCGCGAAAACGATCCGCTGAAAAAGAAAATCGCGAGCGTGTTTCTGGAGTCGTTCCTGTTCTACTCCGGCTTTTATCTGCCGATGTACTGGTCGAGCCGCGGCAAGCTCACCAATACCGCCGATCTCATTCGTCTGATCATTCGTGACGAAGCGGTGCACGGGTATTACATCGGCTACAAATATCAGCAGGCACTGGCGAAGGTGGACGCGCTAAGGCGTGAATCGCTTAAAGCGTTCGCGCTGGATCTGATGATGGATCTTTATGATAACGAACTTGCCTACACCGCGGCGCTGTACCGCGAGGTTGGCTGGGTGGACGATGTCAGCGCATTTCTCTGTTACAACGCGAATAAGGCGCTGATGAACCTGGGTTATGAGGCCCTTTTCCCGGCGGAAATGGCGCAGGTGAATCCGTCGATTCTGGCGGCGCTCTCCCCTGGCGCAGACGAAAACCACGACTTTTTCTCCGGCTCCGGTTCGTCTTATGTCATGGGCAAAGCGGTGGAAACCGAAGACGAGGACTGGGATTTTTAATTCGCTTATACGCGTAAATAATGGCTGAATTGCCGTCAGAATTATTTGCTAAAAAATTGTAAAATTCACGAAAATATCTCTGCAACATTCCGGAACGCTATTTCCACTCTCTTCCGGGCGAATCACGCTGATTCGCCCGTGATTTCACTGTGTAAAACGAAAAATATCGTCTCCTGTCGCCTGCCGCTCAGCCCAGTAATACCGGGAAATAATGGCGTTTTGTCGCAGCATTTCGCCGTGCGCGCCGGAAATTGAGGGTTGTCTCAGAATCTGAGTATGTTAGGGTATGCCCCGGTAACTATTTCCTGCAGGAATCATCTTAACGGCAAAATATAACAGGACTCACGCTATTGCATGGCAATTAAATTAGAGATTAAGAATCTATACAAAATATTTGGAGAGCATCCGCAACGGGCCTTTAAATATATTGACCAAGGGCTTTCAAAAGCGGAAATACTTGAAAAAACCGGGCTATCTGTCGGCGTTAAAGACGCCACTCTGGCCATTGAAGAAGGCGAGATATTTGTCATCATGGGATTATCCGGATCGGGTAAATCCACTATGGTTCGCCTTCTCAATCGCCTGATTGAACCCACCCGCGGCCAGGTGCTGATTGACGGCGAAGATATCGCTAAAATATCAGACACCGCGCTGCGCGAGGTGCGCAAGAAAAAGATAGCGATGGTATTCCAGTCATTCGCGCTGATGCCGCATATGACGGTATTAAATAATACCGCTTTCGGCATGGAATTAGCCGGCGTACCGCTGAAAGAACGTCAGGAAAAAGCGCTCGACGCGCTGCGTCAGGTCGGGCTTGAAAATTACGCGCACGCCTATCCGGATGAACTTTCCGGCGGGATGCGTCAGCGCGTTGGGCTTGCGCGCGCACTGGCCATTAACCCGGATATTCTGTTAATGGATGAGGCGTTCTCGGCGCTCGACCCATTAATTCGCAGCGAAATGCAGGATGAATTAATTAAGCTGCAATCGCGTCATCAGCGCACCATTGTGTTTATTTCCCACGACCTCGACGAAGCCATGCGAATTGGCGATCGTATCGCGATTATGCAAAACGGTGAAGTGGTGCAGGTCGGCACGCCGGATGAAATTCTTAATAACCCGGCGAACGATTATGTGCGCACGTTTTTCCGCGGCGTCGATATCAGCCAGGTCTTCAGCGCGAAAGATATCGCCCGCCGAAGCCCCGGCGGTCTGCTGCGTAAAACGCCGGGGTTTGGCCCGCGTTCCGCAATCAAACTGTTGCAGGATGAAGATCGCGAGTTTGGTTACGTCGTCGAGCGCGGTAACCGCTTTGTCGGCACCGTCTCGGTGGACTCCCTGAAAGCGGCGCTGGCGGCAGGCCAGGGGCTGGACAGCGCGTTGCTGGACACGCCTGCTGCGGTGAGCGCCGACACGCCGCTCAGCGAACTGCTCTCACCGGTTGGGGTGGCGCCATGCGCCGTCCCGGTGGTGGGCGAAGAGCAACAGTATGTGGGCGTTATCTCGAAAGGGGTACTCCTGCAGGCATTAGATCGCGAGGGGGCAACCAATGACTGACCAGACGCAAAATCCATGGGATACCGGGACCGCTGACGCGGCGGCCAATAGCGCCAGCAGCGCCGACGCGTGGGCCAGCCCGACGCCCGCGCCGGAGAGCGGCACCGCCGACTGGCTCAACAGCGCGCCGGCGCCCGCGCCAGAACATTTCAACATCATGGACCCGTTCCATAAGACGCTGATCCCGCTTGATCGCTGGGTAACGGAAGGCATCGACTGGGTGGTGACGCATTTCCGCCCGCTGTTCCAGGGCATTCGCGTGCCGGTGGATTACATCCTGGGCGGCTTTCAGCAGTTGCTGCTGGGGATGCCTGCGCCAGTGGCGATCGTGATTTTCGCGCTGATCGCCTGGCAGATCTCAGGCGTCGGAATGGGCGTTGCGACGCTGGTGTCGCTGATCCTCATCGGCGCGATCGGCGCCTGGTCGCAGGCGATGGTGACGCTGGCGCTGGTGCTGACCGCCCTGCTGTTCTGCGTGCTGATTGGCCTGCCGCTTGGGATCTGGCTTGCCAGAAGCCCGCGCGCCGCGAAGATTATTCGTCCGCTGCTGGATGCGATGCAGACCACGCCGGCGTTTGTCTATCTGGTGCCGATTGTGATGCTGTTTGGCATCGGCAACGTGCCGGGCGTGGTCGTGACGATTATCTTCGCGCTGCCGCCGGTAGTGCGCCTGACGATCCTTGGGATCAACCAGGTACCGGAAGATCTCATCGAAGCGGCGCGCTCGTTCGGCTCAAGCCCGCGTCAGATGCTGTTTAAAGTCCAGCTTCCGCTGGCCATGCCGACCATTATGGCGGGGATTAACCAGACGCTGATGCTGGCGCTCTCGATGGTGGTCATCGCCTCGATGATAGCCGTAGGCGGGCTGGGACAGATGGTGCTGCGCGGCATTGGCCGCCTTGATATGGGCCTCGCCACGGTCGGCGGCGTCGGGATCGTTATCCTCGCCATTATTCTCGACAGGCTGACGCAGGCGGTCGGGCGCGACGCCCGCAGCCGCGGCAACCGTCGCTGGTACTTAAGCGGCCCGCTCGGCCTTATCACTCGTCCATTCATCAAATAACGCGCGGGCGGCGCAGGCCGCCCCGTTCCCTTCTTCTCATAAAAGGAATAACGATGCGACATTCTGTTCTTTTCGCCACGGCGTTTGCCTCACTCGTTACCACCAGCACCTTTGCCGCTGACCTTCCGGGCAAAGGCATTACCGTCCAGCCAGTGCAGAGCACTATCTCTGAAGAGAGTTTTCAGACGCTGCTGGTCAGCCGCGCGCTGGAAAAGCTCGGCTACACCGTGAATAAAACCAGCGAAGTGGATTACAACGTCGGCTACACCTCGATTGCCTCCGGCGACGCCACCTTTACCGCCGTGAACTGGCAGCCGCTGCATGACGATATGTACGCGGCGGCGGGCGGCGATAAAAAATTCTGGCGCCAGGGCACCTATGTGACCGGCGCGGCGCAAGGCTATCTGATTGATCGTAAAACCGCCGAGAAATATCACATTACCAATATCGCTCAGCTGAAAGATCCCAACATTGCGAAGCTGTTTGACAGCAACGGCGACGGCAAAGCAGACATGATGGGTTGTACGCCGGGCTGGGGCTGCGAAACGGTGATTAACCATCAGAACACGGCCTATCATCTGCAGGACACCGTGACCGTGAACCACGGCAATTACGCGGCGATGATGGCTGATACGATTGCGCGTTATAAAGAAGGCAAGCCGGTGCTCTATTACACCTGGACGCCGTACTGGGTGAGCGACGTGCTGAAGCCGGGTAAAGACGTGGTGTGGCTACAGGTGCCGTTCTCTTCCCTGCCGGGCGAGCAGAAAAACATCGACACGACGCTTGCGAATGGCAATAACTTTGGCTTCCCGGTCAATACGATGCATATCGTGGCCAACAAAGCCTGGGCGCAGAAAAACCCGGCGGCGGCGAAGCTGTTCTCGGTGATGAAACTGCCGATTACCGATATCAACGCCCAGAACGCGATGATGCACAGCGGCAGAGCCAGCGAGGCGGATATTCAGGGTCATGTTGATGGCTGGATCAAAGCCCACCAGCAGCAGTTTGACGGCTGGATCAACGAAGCGCTCGCCGCGCAGAAATAAGCGCGTTAACGATGTAAGACGACACCCGCCGCCCGGCGGGTGTTTTTTATGGAGCCGGGCATGGCCTGGGCATAACGGCGAGCAGATAAGCGCAGCCCCACCGTGACCTCACCCCCTTCCAAAACGCACAATCCGACACTTAACAATTCCTCAACAATCTGGCGCTACGGTGCGGTTCCGTTATCATAATGGCTTTCGGCAAGCGCTTTTACGCCCTTCTTATTGAGCAACATACAAAACCATGACCAAACACTCTCAAGGACTTAGCACACCGCTGACGGTATTGATGTCTGTCGCGACCGGTCTTGTGGTAGCGAGCAACTACTATGCCCAGCCGCTGCTCGACACTATCGCCAACGCCTTCGCCATTACCGCCAACCAGGCGGGCTTTATTGTGACCGCCGCCCAGCTCGGCTACGCCTTCGGGCTGCTGTTCCTGGTGCCGCTCGGCGACATGTTCGAACGCCGCAGCATGATTGTCATCATGACGCTGCTGGCCGCCGCCGGGATGCTGATTACCGCCAGCAGCCATACGCTGGCGATGATGATCCTCGGCACCGCGCTGACCGGCCTGTTCTCGGTGGTGGCGCAGGTACTGGTGCCGCTCGCCGCCACGCTTGCCGCGCCGGAAAAACGCGGCAAGGTGGTGGGCACGATTATGAGCGGCCTGCTGCTCGGTATTCTGCTGGCGCGTACCGTCTCCGGCGCGCTCGCAAGCCTCGGCGGCTGGCGCACCGTCTACTGGGTCGCGACGGTGCTGATGGCTATCATGGCGCTCGCGCTCTGGCGTGGGCTGCCAGCCGTGAAACAGACCAGCACGCTTAACTATCCGCAACTGCTCGGCTCTATTTTCAGCCTCTTTACCCGCGATAAGCTCCTGCGCACCCGCGCGCTGCTGGGCTGCCTGACTTTCGCCAACTTCAGCATTCTCTGGACGTCGATGGCGTTTTTACTGGCGGGCGCGCCGTTTCACTTCTCCGACGGCGTGATTGGCCTGTTCGGCCTTGCGGGCGCGGCCGGCGCGCTCGCCGCGCGACCGGCTGGCGGGTTTGTCGATAAGGGCAAAGCGCATCTCACCACGACCTGGGGGCTGGTGCTGCTGCTGCTGTCGTGGATTGCCGTCGCGTTCGGCCAGTTTTCAGTTATCGCGCTGATTATCGGCATTCTTATCCTCGACCTGACCGTACAGGGCGTGCATATCACCAACCAGAGCGTTATCTACCGCATTCACCCGGACGCGCGTAACCGCCTGACCGCCGGTTATATGACCAGCTATTTTATTGGCGGCGCGGCCGGATCGCTGATTTCCGCCTCCGCCTGGCAGCACGCCGGATGGAACGGCGTGTGCGCCGCGGGTGCGATTATCGCCCTACTAAATCTGGTAGTGTGGTGGCGGGGCTATCACCGCCACAGCGGCGCAGAGTGAGGTCTGCGTCGCACCTTTGCCGTCCTGAATGCCTGCGAAGGGTGTTAAGGGCGGTAACACTCTGTTAAGGTTATGCTGAGTTATTTATTCGAGTGATTTTAACTTCGGCAATATATCAAAAACGTATATGGATATACCCACACCCTTAAGCCCCTCCCTGCCCCTTCGCATCACCACGCTGGCAGGGAGAATAAGCGACATTTTGCCATCATTTATCAGCGGCTTGCCCGTGGATTTCATCTCGCGTTTCTGTACTGTATCGCCTGGTCTGACATCATCCGAATCGACTTCTTATATTTCCGTTACTTATATGAACGACGCCCGGCTTACCCCGTTTTCCGCCGATACGCGTAGTGTCAGCGCGTCGTTATTTTTCATGCCCGCCTGGCCGCAGCGCCTACTGGCAAGGCGGCGGGCGCTCCGGGTTATGGAGTAGTCCGGAAGCTCATGGCGGTAACGTAGCCATTAGTGATTCATCTGAATAATAGATTTACATGATTTGTTACCGTCGTTATTATATCGGCTGCAATTAATGAGGTTATACCCAAATGGATAGTTCGTTTACGCCCATTGAACAGATGCTTAAATTTCGCGCCAGTCGCTACGAGGATTTTCCGTATCAGGAAATTCTGCTGACTCGCCTGTGCATGCATATGCAGGGCAAGCTGCTGGAAAACCGCAATAAGATGCTGAAGGCTCAGGGGATTAACGAGACGTTGTTTATGGCGCTGTTGACCCTGGAGTCCCAGGAGAATCACAGTATTCAGCCGAGCGAGCTGAGCTGCGCACTGGGATCGTCGCGCACGAACGCCACCCGCATTGCCGATGAGCTGGAAAAACGCGGCTGGATCGAACGTCGCGAAAGCGATAACGATCGCCGTTGCCTGCACCTTCAGCTGACTGAAAAAGGTCAGGACTTCTTACGTCAGGTGCTGCCGCCGCAGCATAACTGTCTGCATCTGCTCTGGTCTTCCTTAAGCAGCCAGGAAAAGGAACAGCTGGAGCAGATAACGCGCAAATTACTCGACCGTCTCGACCAGATGGAAGAGGACAATACGATGCTTGAGGCCGTTCGCTAACGCGCCAATAAGCGCTCGTTTCGCAAACGTGCTGTTGCAAGGAAACCGCTACACTGACAGGCCAGCATCGTGCTGGCCTTTTTGACAACAGAGGTCGGCGTCCGCCGACGACAACAATAAGAACGTGGAGATAAACATGAGCGCAAATGCGGAGAACACCACCCCGCAGCAACCGGTGAATAAGAAGAAGGGCAAACGCAAAGGCGCCCTGCTTTTATTGACCTTGCTCTTTGTTGTTATTGCCGTGGCGTATGGCGTTTACTGGTTTTTAGTGGCGCGTCATTATGAGGAAACCGATGACGCTTACGTGGCAGGGAACCAGGTTCAAATCATGGCGCAGGTCTCCGGCAGCGTCACCAAAGTGTGGGTAGAGAACACCGACTTTGTGAAAAAAGGCGACGTGCTGGTCACACTTGACCCGACCGACGCCCAGCAGGCCTTTGAAAAAGCGCAGACGCAGCTCGCCTCAAGCGTCCGTCAGACCCGCCAGCTGATGATTAACAGCAAGCAGTACGCGGCAAATATCGATGTACAGAAAACCGCGCTGGCGCAGGCCCAGAGCGACTTAAACCGCCGCGTGCCGCTCGGCAGTGCCAACCTGATTGGCCGTGAAGAGCTCCAGCACGCCCGCGATGCGGTCGCGAGCGCCCAGGCGCAGCTTGATGTCGCCATCCAGCAGTACAATGCCAACCAGGCGATGATCCTCGGCACCACGCTTGAAGATCAGCCAGCCGTAAAACAGGCCGCCACCGAAGTGCGCAACGCCTGGCTTGCCTTGCAGCGTACGAAAATCGTCAGCCCGATGACCGGCTACGTATCGCGCCGCTCGGTGCAGGTGGGCGCGCAGATTAGTTCCAGCACGCCGCTGATGGCAATCGTGCCTGCGAGCGGTTTGTGGGTGGACGCTAACTTTAAAGAGACCCAGCTTGCTCATATGCGCATCGGCCAGCAGGCGACCATCGTCAGCGACATCTATGGCGATGACGTAGAGTACACAGGCAAAGTGGTCGGGCTGGATATGGGTACCGGCAGCGCCTTCTCGCTGCTGCCCGCGCAGAACGCCACCGGCAACTGGATTAAAGTCGTGCAGCGCCTGCCGGTGCGTATCGAACTTGATCCGAAACAGCTTGAACAGCATCCGCTGCGCATCGGTTTGTCCACGCTGGTTAAAGTGAACACCAGCAATCTTGACGGCGGCGTTCTGGCGACGCAGACCCGTTCGCAGCCCGCGTATGAAAGTAACGCGCGCGAAATCAGCCTGGAGCCGGTGAACAAGCTGATTAACGATATTGTGCAGGCGAACGCAGGTTAACCGGCGGAGGTTGTATGCAGCAGCAACGTAAACCGCTGGAAGGGGCGCAACTGGTCATTATGACCATCGCCCTGTCGCTTGCCACGTTCATGCAGGTGCTGGACTCCACCATCGCCAACGTGGCTATCCCGACGATTGCCGGTAACCTGGGCGCCTCGCTGAGTCAGGGCACTTGGGTTATCACCTCGTTCGGGGTGGCGAATGCCATCTCGATCCCGATTACCGGCTGGCTCGCCAGACGTGTCGGCGAGGTGCGTCTGTTCGTCTGGTCCACCATCGCTTTCGCCATCGCCTCCTGGGCATGCGGCGTCTCCAACAGCCTGAACATGCTGATTTTCTTCCGCGTGATTCAGGGGATTGTGGCCGGGCCGCTGATCCCGCTTTCCCAGAGTCTGCTGCTGAGCAACTACCCGCCGGCCAAGCGCTCCATCGCGCTGGCGCTGTGGTCGATGACGGTGATCGTCGCCCCCATCTGCGGCCCGATCCTCGGCGGCTGGATCAGCGATAACTACCACTGGGGCTGGATCTTCTTTATCAACGTGCCTATCGGCATCGCTGTGGTGCTGATGACGCTGCAGTCGCTGCGTGGCCGCGAAACCCGCACCGAGCAGCGGCGCATTGACGCCGTGGGGCTGGCGCTGCTGGTCATCGGCATCGGCAGTCTCCAGGTGATGCTCGACCAGGGCAAAGAACTCGACTGGTTTAACTCTACCGAAATCGTGGTGCTGACGGTCGTGGCCGTGGTCGCGCTCTGCTTCCTGATTGTCTGGGAGCTGACCGACGAGCACCCGATTGTCGACCTCGCGCTGTTTAAGTCGCGCAACTTCACCATTGGCTGTCTGAGCATCAGTCTTGCCTATATGCTCTACTTCGGCTCGATTGTGTTGCTGCCGCAGCTGCTGCAGGAGGTATACGGCTATACCGCCACCTGGGCGGGTCTTGCCTCGGCGCCGGTCGGGATCATTCCGGTTATCCTCTCGCCGATTATTGGGCGTTTCGCGCATAAGCTTGATATGCGCCGTCTGGTGACGTTCAGCTTTATTATGTACGCGGTGTGCTTTTACTGGCGCGCGTACACCTTCGAGCCGGGCATGGATTTCGGCGCCTCGGCGTGGCCGCAGTTTATCCAGGGTTTCGCGGTGGCCTGCTTCTTTATGCCGCTGACCACCATCACTCTTTCCGGCTTGCCGCCGGAGCGGCTGGCGGCGGCGTCGAGCCTGTCCAACTTCTTAAGAACGCTGGCGGGCTCTATCGGCACCTCGATAACGACGACGCTCTGGACTAACCGGGAATCGATGCACCATGCGCAGATGACCGAGTCGGTGACGCCGTTTAATCCCAATGCGCAGGAGATGTATAACCAGCTCCAGGGCATGGGGATGACGCAGCAACAGGCGTCGGGGTATATCGCACAACAGATTACCAACCAGGGGCTGATTATCTCAGCCAACGAGATTTTCTGGGCCTCGGCGGGCGTGTTCCTGATCCTGCTCGGGCTTATCTGGTTTGCGAGACCGCCCTTCGGAGCGGGGGGCGGCGGTGGCGGCGCTCACTGACGCTCGCGATAAAAAGGCCCGCACTCGCGGGCCTTTTTTATTCACGGCGTAAACGCGTTTATTCGTTGATCGATACGGCGCCCTGCTTGCGCAGCTGCGCTTTCAGACGCTCCAGCGGCAGAGGCCGACACATCAGATAGCCCTGGGTTTCATCGCACTGGTACATTTTCAGCTGCGCCAGCTGCTCCGGCGTCTCCACCCCTTCGGCGGTGATGCTGAGCGAAAACGCTTTGCCGAGCCCGATAATGTTTTCCACGATGCTGTTAGCGTTATCCGAGTGCGGCATCCCCGCTACAAACGATTTATCAAGCTTAATGCCGTCAAACGGGAACGTGCGCAGATAGCTTAACGAGGAGTAGCCGGTACCGAAATCGTCAATGAGCAGCCGCACGCCGAGCGCTTTCAGGTTGTTCATTATCTCAAGGCTTACCTCCGGGTTGGAGAGCGTGGCGTTCTCTGTCACCTCCAGCTCCAGCCGCTCCGGCGCAAGCCCGGTCGTTTCCAGCGTCTCTTTCACCCGCTCCACCAGCCCTGGCGTGCGGAACTCCACCGCCGAAATATTGACGGAAATCGCAAGGCCCGGCATTTCACGCTGCGCGTCGCGGCAGGCGGCGTTCAGCACCCAGTCGCTGATGGCGATAATCAGCCCGGTTTCTTCGGCAAGCGGGATAAACTGATCTGGCATCAGGATGCCATGCTCGGGGTGATGCCAGCGCAGCAGCGCTTCCACTGCCACTATCTTCTCCGCGCTGACGTCATAACGCGGCTGATAAACCAGCTGGAACTGCTGCTCGCGAAGCGCCTCGCGCAGGCTGTTTTCCATTTCGCGGCGCTGAACAATCTGCTCAGCCATATCGGCGTTATAAAACACCCAGTGGTTACGCCCGCTGCTTTTGGCTTTATAAAGCGCGATGTCGGAGAAACGCAGCAGATCGGTGGCGTTGACGGAATCCTGCGGGGCGAGCGCGATACCCATGCTGGCGCCGATTAAAATCTCATGCTCCTGCACGGTAAACGGGCGATTGATCTCAACAAGAATTCGCTCGCAGAGCTGTTCCAGCGCTTCTTTGCGCTCAATATCCGGGATTATCAGGATAAACTCATCGCCGCCCTGGCGCGCCACAAGGTCAACATCGCGCAGGCAGGCGCGCAGGCGCTCCGAGACCTGATGCAGCAGCTCGTCGCCGACGCCGTGGCCGAAGAGATCGTTGACCGGCTTAAACTTGTCGAGGTCGAGGCTTATCATCGCCAGCGGATGCTCGCGAGTCGGGCGTGACTGAAGTTTGCCTTCCAGAAACTCCTTCATGCGCACCCGGTTGGGCAGGCCGGTGAGCTCGTCATGCAGCGAGAGATACTGCACGCGCGCCTGGGCTTCGACTTCCAGCGTGACGTCGGTCGCGGTGCCGCGAAAGTTCAGGGTGCCTTCCGCTGTTGCGATAGGCTTCGCCACGAGGTTGCAGTAGCGCTGATGGCCCTGCGCCGAGAGATAGCGGCAGTGTGTCATATTGCGATGCCCGCTCTGCCCCGGCTGGTGAAACCACGCCTCCAGCGTGGCCCTGTCTTCCTGGATAAATTCCGTTACCCGGCGTCCCAGCCAGTCGGCGATGCGATACCCCGTGATGACCGGAAAGCGTTCAGAAAGCCAGGTGAAGCGCAGCTCATCGTCGGTTTCCCAGATCCAGTCGGTCGTCGCTTCCACAACATCGCGAAAACGCCGCTCGCTCGCCGCCAGCGCCAGCCGGTTCTGCTCCAGCAAAAAGGCGTTTTCATCGTTAAGCCGCGCTTTGTTGAGCGCGTTACGCATCAGCAGCCCCGCGACCAGCGCGGTAAAGAGCGTCAGGAAAATAAGCAGCGGCAGAATGACGACCATCAGAGCGTGCCCCGGATCTTCACTTCGCCAGGCCATGGTGACTTGTCCGTTACCGAGCGGCAGCGCCAGCGTCACCTGGCGATAATCGGGCCGCGCCTCGCCCGGTTTACGCACGTGCAGCTCATCAATGCCATATTCGCGCCCCATTCTTGCGAGTTCCGTTTCGGTGAGCACATCGATAAACACCATCAGCGACGGCGCGCCAGGCTCTGCCTCGACGACATTATCGCCGCCGCTACGTATCCACGCCGCGCCCACCAGCGCCGGTTTGCCGTTATACGCCATCGGCGTGACAATGGCCGCCCCGTCTGTGCCATCGAGCGCAATACGCAGGCTTTTCAGCATTGGCGCGCCTGTCCAGTGTTCAACGTTCTGGTTACGCAGCCTGCCGTTGACGACGCTGTAACGGGTAGTGTCGCCGCCATCGGTCACAAAAACGCCATCGTAGCCGAACATCTCATAAAGTGACTGCCCGAGGTTGCCGCGATCCCATGCCCAGCGCACGTCGGTAGTTTTATGCAGTTTGAGATACGCCTCGCCCCAGTCGGAGTAGTCGTTGAGATTGGTTTTAAGCGCGTCCTGACGATTTTGCAGGGCTTTTAAAAACAGATGGCGGCTGCGTGCATCTGTGCGGTCATTAATATCATTCGCAATATGCAGCAGAGAGAGAATCGCGAGCAGGAAAAATAGCCCTAACAAAGCCCCCATAAAAAGCAGCGTGCGCCGGATAAAACGCGTGGTATTACCCGTTTCGTTACCAGATAACTCAGAAGCGCCGCGTCTGAAAAAACCTCTCATTCTCGATCCCAGTCAGTTAGTGCCTTAATAATGATTATGACGCCCGTGAAAAGATCCTGCGCGTTACAGAGACCTTTCGTGGCAAAATATATTCTGGCTCAGGGGCTTGCGGCCCATGCGGCCTTAACACTGGCGATATACACAGACAGGACGCGGCCCGCCACTGTTCCGGGTCAATCGTTCAGGGTATAAATAGTATTGAAACGATATTTTATGGTGCGGGTTTATTCTGCGTCTGACCGTTTAATTTGTTTTAAGTCGACAAAGCGCGGGTCTGAAGAAAAATATAACCGCAACGGTAATCATATAATAAAAAAGGAGCCTGTCAGGCTCCTTTTTCGTTATTTAACGCAGCTTTTACAGGTGCAGTTCCTGTAATTTCTCTTTCGGCAGCGCCAGTTCGTCGTTGCTGTTCACACCCACGCCACGCTCGATAATATGACGCGCAATTTCCTGCGCCTCTTCCAGCGAGTGCATCTCGTAAGTGCCGCACTGGTAGACGTTCAGCTCAGGGATCTGGTTCTGCGCTTTGACCTTCAGCACATCCTGCATCGCCGCTTTCCAGGCGTCAGCGACGCGCTGTTCGTCAGGCTGGCCGATAAGGCTCATGTAGAAACCGGTGCGGCAGCCCATCGGGGAGATGTCGATGATCTCCACGCCGTTGCCGTTCAGGTGATCGCGCATGAAACCGGCAAACAGATGTTCCAGCGTGTGGATACCTTTTTCCGGCATCACTTCTTTGTTCGGCGCACAGAAGCGCAGGTCGAAGACAGTGATGGTGTCGCCGTGCGGCGTGTTCATGGTTTTCGCCACACGCACCGCAGGCGCTTCCATACGGGTATGGTCGACAGTGAAGCTATCAAGCAATGGCATCTGATCACCTCCGATAAGTGATTTTTTTAAAATTAAACTGAACTAATGATCGCGGGCCGGGTCTGAATCTATGAAAGACGCGCATTTGTTATCATCATCACTGAGTTCAGAGATGACAATTCGGCCACAGCGATGTGGCCTTTTTCTTTTGTGTCACGCCTGCTTCGCCAGCCATTCGTCAAACGGCTCGGTGTCCGCGGCTTCAATCTCACGCTGACGCGCCAGTGACGCCGCCTGCTCTTTACGGAAATCCTCTTCCTGCAGTGCCTGCAACGGCTCTTCACGCAGCATCGTGCGGTAGCGGTCTGCAAGTTCCCGTCCGGTTCCGCCGATCCCGTTTTCAATCATTGAGCGCAGAATCCGCGCAGAGTACGTAAGCTCCGGATCGTCAAAGCACGCCACCAGACGATCGCAGACCTGCTGGTACTCCTGGCCGCCGTTAATGCCGTCGAGCGTTTGCGCCACGCGACGTAAATCGCGGAACAGATCTTTGCCCACTTTCTCAAGCGGGAACTGCGCTGTTTCACAGCCGATACCGAGGGTCAGTCCCGGTTTGCGGCCTTCGAGGATAACCCGGTTCCAGTTGGCGCGGGTGCACAGCAGTTCATCGCTGCTCATCTCCGGCGCATCCGCCAGCGCACACCAGACCATAAAGAGATCGAGGAAGCGCACCTGATTTTCATCCACGCCAATCGGCGAGAACGGGTTGATGTCGAGCGAGCGCACTTCGATGTATTCGATACCGCCGCGCAGCAGCGCATCGGACGGCGATTCGCCGTCGCGCGTGACGCGCTTCGGACGGATTGGCGCGTAGAGCTCGTTTTCAATCTGCAGGATGTTGGTGTTGATTTGCAGATACTCGCCCTCTTTCTTCAGCCCCAGCGCCGCATATTCTTCCGACGGGGTTTTGATGGCGCGCTTCAATCCTGCCACATAACTGTGCAGATCGTTAAACGTAATCCCGAGATTGCTTTGCGATTTATTGGTATAGCCGAGATCGCTTAAGCGCAGCGAGGTGGCATAAGGCAGGTAATACATGCCGCAGTCGGTTTTCTCAAACGGCAGCGTAGTCGGCTTGCCTTGCAGGAAGGACGAACAGATAGCCGGCGATGCGCCAAACAGATACGGAATAACCCAGCCGAAACGGTAGTAGTTGCGAATCAGGCGGAAATAACCCGCAGAGATAGCCTCTTTGCCGCTCCCGGCATCCTCCACCTGACACTTCGCCTGCCAGAACGCGAGCGGCAGCGAGAAGTTGTAGTGAACGCCGGAGATAGTCTGCATCAGCGCGCCGTAGCGGTTTTTCAGCCCCGAGCGATACAGTGTTTTGAAGCGACCGATATTCGAGGTGCCGTACTGCGCAAGCTCGATATCCTGCCCTTCTTTAATATAGCAAGGCATACTGAGCGGCCACATGCGCTCGTCGCCAAGCATTCTGGCGGTATGGCGATGAATATCGCGCATAACCGTTAGCATGTGGTCGATATCGTCATCTACCGGCGTGATAAATTCCAGAAGGGCTTCGGCAAAGTCCGTCGTGATCCACTTATGGGTTAACGCGGCGCCCAGGCTTTCCGGATGCCCCGTGGTCGCCAGCTCGCCTTCCGGCGTGACGCGCAGCGTTTCGCGCTCCAGCCCACGGCGAATGCCTTTTAATGCCTCAGGATGCTCGGTTAACCAAGCCAGCGCCTGTGATACGTCCGGGATCAAATTGACCTCCCGCCTGTCGTGTCGAAAATATTTTTATTAAGCATAATTGTAATGGTAAAGGTTGACGATGAAAGGTCGCTCAAACAATCCAATTAGTGCCACCACGTCATACCCTGTAAAGTCGCCGCCGCGATAACGATATAGCGCAGCGCCTTGCCAAGGCACAGAAAAAAAATCACCCGCCCCCAGGGCAGCCGCAACCACCCCGCCAGCAGGCACAACAGATCGCCGACCAGAGGCAGCCAGCTTAACAGCAGCGCCGGCGCGCCGAACCGTTGCAGCCAGCCCTGCGCCCGCTCCTGCCAGCGCGACGACTCGCGCAGTGGAAACAGCCGCCCAAGAATAACGTTAGTTAACCCTCCAAGGCTATTACCTATTGTTGCGGTTAATACTAACAGCCAGGGGGTACTTTTCGCGCTTACCAGCAACGCCACCAGCACCGCTTCGGAACTGCCCGGCAGCAGCGTGGCGCTTAAAAAACTGCTGGTGAAGAGCGAAAAGAGTGACAGCGCGTCGCTCACAGCAGACGCACATCCACAGCGTCCATTCCCGCCAGACGCGCCGCTTCAAGCCCGAAATCCGCGTCTTCAAACACCACGCATTTTTCGGGCGCGACGCCCATTAGCGTCGCACAACGCAGAAACGTATCGGGAGCGGGTTTGTGATGCTGTACATGATCGGCGGCAACCACCGCGGTGAAATAATGACGCAGGCCGAGATGCGCCAGTAGCGCCTCTGCCATCGCGCTTTCGCTGCCGGTGCCAACAGCCATCGGACGACGGCCGTGCCACGCTTTGACGACGTCAATCAACGGCAACGGACGCACCGTATCAAGCAGCATCGCCTGCACCGCCGCGGTTTTTTCGCGCGCCAGCGCATGAGGGTCAAGGCTCGCCTGATTAAGCTCAATAACGGCCTGAGCGATTCGCCAGGTAGGCGAGCCATTCAGGGCGACCATTGCCTGCTCATCAAACTGCATGCCGTAGCGACCGAGAACGTCGCGCCAGGCTTGCCGGTGCGTGGGCTCGGTATCGAGGATAGTGCCGTCCATGTCAAAAATCAGCCCGTCGTAACGCTCGTACATCATGCCCTCATTACCTGACCGCAAGGATTGTTACTTTAGCTTAAACCATTAATTTTGTCGCTGTTAAGGGTGACGGCAGGTGCGTTTGAGGCAGGAAAAGTACCGTGCGAACTGGATTGCGGGAACAGATAATGCGTTATGCCAGATAAAGGCTTTAACAAGAGAAGGGGGAGACGCATGCGGGAGGATTATTCGGCTTCGCCTCACCCTGACGGGCCGCTGCTGAAGCAGCGTTATCCTCCCTGGATTTCGCGATATGTATCGCTCACCAGGTCACGGCATCATTACAGATAGCGTGGAGTAATATGGTGCATCCGGGAGGATTCGAACCTCCGACCGCTCGGTTCGTAGCCGAGTACTCTATCCAGCTGAGCTACGGATGCATCGGGGATACTGCTGTACTGCGGATTCACGGCATCATTGCTGATAGCGTGGAATAATATGGTGCATCCGGGAGGATTATTCGGCTTCGCCTCACCCTGACGGGCCGCTGCTGAAGCAGCGTTATCCTCTCTGGATTTCGCGATAAGTATCGCTCACCATGTCACGGCATCATTACAGATAGCGTGGAGTAATATGGTGCATCCGGGAGGATTCGAACCTCCGACCGCTCGGTTCGTAGCCGAGTACTCTATCCAGCTGAGCTACGGATGCATCGGGATTTACTGCTGTACTGCGGATTCACGGCATCATTGCTGACAACGTGGAGTAATATGGTGCATCCGGGAGGATTATTCGGCTTCGCCTCACCCTGACGGGCCACTGCTGAAGCAGCGTTATCCTCCCTGGATTTCGCGATATGTATCGCTCACCAGGTCACGGCATCATTGCTGACAACGTGGAGTAACATGGTGCATCCGGGAGGATTCGAACCTCCGACCGCTCGGTTCGTAGCCGAGTACTCTATCCAGCTGAGCTACGGATGCATCGGGATTTACTGCTGTACTGCTGATATTAGTATCGCTACGAAAGCCATACTAAGTAAGAGATGGTGCATCCGGGAGGATTCGAACCTCCGACCGCTCGGTTCGTAGCCGAGTACTCTATCCAGCTGAGCTACGGATGCAAAATGGCGGTGAGGGGGGGATTCGAACCCCCGATGCAGCTTTTGACCGCATACTCCCTTAGCAGGGGAGCGCCTTCAGCCTCTCGGCCACCTCACCACACGCCTCTTACGAGTGCTTCGAAGAGCTTGTTTCGTCTCATCGTCGCTGCGTGGCGCACATATTACTTTCTGGGACTTATAAGTCAAACAATTTTTCCCGACTCTGTATCGTTTGCACATTTACCGCCCAATCCGCCTGCTTTACCAACAAAAAGACTGTTTTATCAACGTAAATACACAGACACGACGAGGCACAGAGCGTAATAAAAAAGAGGGCGAGCGCGTTGGGAAAACCAGAAAAAGCGAGAGAAACAGGAGAAAGGAAGAAAACGAAAAGGGGGGATGCGCCTCGCCTGTGTGAGCGAGACGCGACAACTCAGTAACTGGACTGTTGCGATTTTTCAGCCTGGATACGCTGGTAGATCTCTTCACGGTGTACAGATACCTCTTTGGGGGCGTTCACGCCAATACGTACCTGGTTGCCTTTTACCCCAAGAACTGTCACGGTCACCTCATCCCCAATCATGAGGGTTTCACCAACTCGACGAGTCAGAATCAGCATTCTTTGCTCCTTGAAAGATTAAAAGAGTCGGGTCTCTCTGTATCCCGGCATTATCCATCATATAACGCCAAAAAGTAAGCGATGACAAACACCTGATGTGTAAGCAGTCACGGCATTACATTCTGTTAAACCTAAGTTTAGCCGATCCAGAAAAAATCAACCCGACTTTATCGTTATAGTTCCGGCACAGATAAAGACGCCATAACAACAAAGGGTTATGGCGTCTTTCCTACCGTTTCGTTTTTTAAAGCTTAGCGGCTACCCAGCTCTCAACGCCGCCAAGCGCTGCGGGCAGCACCGCGGCATCGGTGCCGCCAGCTTGCGCCATATCCGGACGTCCGCCGCCTTTTCCGCCGACCTGCTGAGCAATCATGCCCACCAGCTCACCCGCCTTGACGCGGTCCGTCACATCTTTTGACACACCCGCGATCAGAGAGACTTTGCCCTCCGCCACGGTAGCCAGCACGATCACTGCGGAGCCGAGCTGATTCTTCAGATCGTCAACCATAGTGCGCAGCATTTTCGGCTCCACGCCAGTAAGCTCGCTTACCAGCAGCTTAACGCCTTTGATCTCAACGGCTTTACTGCTGAGACTGGCGCTCTCCTGCGCCGCCTGCTGTTCTTTCAGCTGTTGCAGTTCTTTTTCCAGCTGACGGGTACGCTCAACCATCGCGCGAACTTTATCGTTCAGCGTCTGGCTGTCGCTCTTCAGCAACTGAGAGAGTTCGTTCAGGCGGTCATTCTGGGCATGAACCAGAGACAGCGCGCCTTCGCCAGTTACCGCTTCGATACGGCGCACGCCTGCGGCCGTGCCGGATTCAGAAACGATGCGGAACAGGCCGATATCGCCAGTGCGCGACGCGTGGATACCGCCGCATAGTTCGGTTGAGAAATCGCCCATGCTCAGTACGCGAACGCGGTCTTCATATTTCTCGCCGAACAGCGCCATCGCGCCTTTCGCTTTGGCTGCTTCCAGGTCCATCACGTTCGTTTCAATCGGCAGGTTGCGACGGATCTGAGCATTCACCAGATCTTCTACTTTACGGATCTCTTCCGGCTTCATCGCTTCGAAGTGGGAGAAGTCGAAACGCAGGCCTTTGTCGTTCACCAGCGAGCCTTTCTGCGCAACGTGGGTGCCGAGCACCTGGCGCAGCGCGGCATGCATCAGGTGCGTTGCCGAATGGTTGAGACGAATACGGTCGCGACGCGCGTGGTCCACTTCCGCTTTAACGCCCTCGCCCACTTTCAGCACGCCGCTCGCGAGCTCGCCGATATGTCCAATCGCCTGGCCATATTTCTGGGTATCGTTCACGGCGAACGTGAAACCGTTGCCCTTAAGCTCGCCTTTATCGCCAACCTGGCCGCCGGATTCCGCATAGAACGGGGTCTCGTCCAGCACCACCACCGCCTGCTGGCCCGCGGTGACCTGGTCAACGGATTTCCCGTCGATAAACAGTGCGGTGACTTTCGCGGTCAGTTCGGTCTGATCGTAGCCTTTAAATTCAGAGGCACCGTCAACGCGGATCATCGCGTTGTAATCCGCGCCGAAGCCGCTGGATTCGCGTGCGCGACGGCGCTGCTCTTCCATCGCCGCTTCAAAGCCCGCTTCGTCAACTTTGATATTGCGCTCGCGGCAGACGTCCGCGGTCAGGTCGACCGGGAAGCCGTAGGTGTCATACAGACGGAAAGCCGTTTCGCCATCAAGCGTATCGCCCTGAAGCTTCGCCAGCTCTTCATCAAGCAGCGCCAGGCCACGCTCCAGCGTGCGGGCGAACTGCTCTTCTTCGGTTTTCAGCACCTGCTCAACCTGCGCCTGCTGACGTTTCAGCTCATCGCCCGCAGAACCCATTACGTCCACCAGCGGCCCAACCAGCTTGTAGAAGAAGGTGTCTTTGGCGCCAAGCATATTGCCGTGACGGATAGCGCGACGAATGATGCGACGCAGCACATAGCCGCGGTTTTCATTAGACGGGATCACGCCATCGGCAATCAGGAAAGCGCAGGAGCGAATATGGTCTGCGATAACACGCAGAGATTTGTTGCTCAGATCGGTCGCGCCGGTCACGTTCGCGACCGCATGGATCAGTTTCTGGAACAGATCGATTTCGTAGTTAGAGTTAACGTGTTGCAGCACCGCAGCGATACGCTCAAGGCCCATGCCAGTGTCCACGGACGGCTTCGGCAGCGGTTCCATGGTGCCGTCAGCCTGACGGTTAAATTGCATAAACACGATATTCCAGATCTCAATATAGCGATCGCCGTCTTCTTCCGGGCTACCCGGAGGACCGCCCCAGATGTGGTCGCCATGATCGTAGAAAATTTCGGTGCACGGGCCGCACGGGCCGGTATCGCCCATCTGCCAGAAGTTATCAGACGCATAAGGCGCGCCTTTGTTATCGCCGATACGAATAATGCGTTCGCGCGGGATGCCGACCTCTTTTTCCCATATTTCGTAAGCTTCGTCATCGGTCTCGTAGACGGTCACCCACAGGCGCTCTTTCGGCAGGTTAAACCACTGCGCGCCGGTCAGAAGCTCCCAGGCATACTGGATAGCGTCGTGCTTGAAGTAGTCACCGAAGCTGAAGTTGCCCAGCATTTCGAAGAAGGTATGGTGGCGGGCGGTGTAACCGACGTTTTCCAGGTCGTTGTGTTTACCGCCGGCGCGCACGCAGCGCTGCGCAGTTGTCGCGCGGGAATAATTACGCTTGTCGAGACCAAGGAACACGTCCTTGAACTGGTTCATCCCGGCGTTAGTAAACAGCAAAGTCGGGTCGTTGTTCGGGACCAGAGAGCTACTGGCGACTACCTGATGTCCCTTGCTATGGAAAAAGTCGAGAAACGCCTGACGGATCTCAGCGGTGCTCTTGCTCATAATTATCCTGAAATCAAGCTAACGAAATGTATCGCCCGGGTGGCGCAGCGAGCTGCCGCCAGACAAGGCTTAACGGAAAAAAGTGGGAATAAGATAAGTTTTCTTTACAGGGAAGTAAAACCCCGCATGGGGTCATCACTCAAAATTTCGGTAGATCGCCTGGATATCTTCCATGTAATAGCCGCGATACAGCAAAAAGCGCTGCACTTTCGCTTTTTCCGGAAAGGTGCGCGGCAGCGGCGCGCCGAATTTACGCTCGGCCTGTTCACGGGCCTGGGTTTCCCAGTCAACTTCGCAAGCGGCAAAGGCGGCATCGCACGACGGGCGTGAAATGCCTTTTTGCTGTAGCTCCTGACGAATACGCTGCGGGCCGTAGCCTTTGTGGCCCCGGCTCGCAATATAGCGCTCGGCAAAATGCTCGTCATCAAGATAGCGCTGCTCATGGCACCAGGCGATGACTTTTTCGATATCTTCAGGCGTCGCCTGCGCCTGCTCATCCTCATTTTTCCCCGGTAGCACGGCGCCAAGCTTGCGGCGCAACTCCTGCTCGCTGTGGTCACGCATGGCGAGAATACGCATCGCGCGGTCAAGGAGACGGGAACAGGCGGAACGGCGGGGAGTAGCGTCAGTCATAGGCGTAAATAGTTGGGACAACAGAAAAAGTAAGGGCTGCATCAGCAGCCCTTGAGATTAAAACTCTTCGTTGTTTTCTGCAACGCCGTCATCGTTATCGTCGACGGTGAAGTCAGGCGTAGAGTCCTGGTTGTTAAGCAGCATTTCGCGCAGCTTCTTCTCAATTTCGTCAGCCATCGGCTTGTTCTCTTTGAGGAAGTTGGTCGCGTTAGCTTTACCCTGACCGATCTTCTCGCCATTGTAGCTGTACCAGGCGCCTGCTTTCTCAATCAGCTTGTGCTTCACGCCCAGGTCAACCAGTTCGCCGTAGAAGTTGATGCCTTCACCGTAGAGGATCTGGAATTCCGCTTGTTTAAACGGCGCAGCGACTTTGTTTTTCACCACTTTCACGCGGGTTTCGCTACCTACCACTTCTTCGCCCTCTTTCACCGCGCCAATACGGCGGATGTCGAGACGCACGGAAGCGTAGAATTTCAGCGCGTTACCACCGGTAGTGGTTTCCGGGTTACCAAACATCACGCCAATCTTCATACGGATCTGGTTGATGAAGATAAGCAGCGTGTTGGAGTTTTTCAGGTTACCGGCCAGCTTACGCATCGCCTGGCTCATCATACGCGCCGCGAGGCCCATGTGAGAGTCACCGATTTCACCTTCGATCTCCGCTTTCGGCGTCAGGGCCGCTACGGAGTCGACAACCAGCACGTCCACCGCGCCGGAGCGCGCCAGCGCGTCACAGATTTCCAGCGCCTGCTCGCCGGTATCCGGCTGAGAGCAGAGCAGGTTATCGATATCTACGCCAAGCTTACGGGCGTAAACCGGATCAAGCGCGTGCTCCGCGTCGATAAACGCACAGGTTTTACCGGCGCGCTGTGCCGCGGCAATAACTTGCAGCGTCAGCGTGGTTTTACCTGAAGATTCCGGGCCGTAGATTTCCACGATACGCCCCATCGGCAGACCGCCCGCTCCCAGCGCGATATCCAGGGAGAGAGAGCCGGTGGAGATCGTTTCCACATCCATGGTGCGATCTTCACCCAGACGCATGATGGAGCCTTTGCCGAATTGCTTTTCAATCTGGCCGAGTGCTGCCGCCAACGCCTTCTGCTTGTTTTCGTCGATAGCCATTTTTACTCCTGTCATGCAGGGTGAGCCCAATTGCGCCACGCTGCGAATGTGTTTCGTTGGTGCAATTATACTGTATGAGCATACAGTATCAAGTCTTTTGTATAAAATGTTGCCACAGGGTTTGCAGTGCGAATGCGGTCGCCTGGCGGCGCACGGAATCCCGATTGCCATCAAAGCGTTGCAGTTGCGCCTCTACCCTTCCCTGGTTGTCGGCGAAGCCAAACCAGACAGTGCCGACTGGCTTGTCTGCGCTGCCGCCGTCCGGCCCTGCGATACCGCTGACGGAAACCGCGTAAGACGCCGCTGCCGCGTTCAGCGCGCCCTGCGCCATTTGCCGCACAACCGGCTCGCTGACCGCCCCATGCGCCGCAAGCGTCGCGCCATCCACGCCGATAAGTTGTTCTTTGGCCTCATTACTGTAGGTCACGAAGCCGCGTTCAAACCAGGCGGAACTGCCGGCGATATCGGTAATGACTTTCGCCACCCACCCGCCGGTGCAGGACTCCGCCGTCGTCACGGTCGCGCCCTGCGCCTTCAGCGCAGCGCCAAGCTGCTGACTTAACTGCATTAATTCGTTATCTGTCATGACGGCTCCGATTGTAAACGTAACCCCAGGCATCCCACAGCGATTTTTAAGCGTTGCAGGCAGTTACATCGGGTTTTACGAGGCGAATTCAAGGTTTGCGGCACGGTTTATTTCCCCGCCCGTACAGGCGGGGAAACGGCTTACTGCACCCTGGCGAGCGCGACCGCCTGGCCGAGTTGCCAGACCGCCATCGCGTAATGCGTGCTGTGGTTATAGCGCGTGATGGCATAGAAGTTCGGCAGTCCGTACCAGTACTGGTAGCTGCTGCCGATATCGAGACGCAGAAGGCTCGCCTCGGTGTGGTTGCCAAGCGGCTGCTGCGGCGTTAAGCCCGCCGCCGCCAGCTGGCCGACGCTGTATTTGGTTTTAAAGCCGTTCTCCAGCTGCGGCGCCTGGCCGTTAGCCGGGACGGCCACCAGATCGCCCTTCACCCAGCCGTGCTGCTGGAAGTAGTGCGCGACGCTGCCGATGGCGTCTTCCGGGTCCCAGAGGTTGATATGCCCGTCGCCATTAAAGTCCACGGCATACTCTTTATAAGAGGACGGCATAAACTGACCGTAGCCCATCGCACCGGCAAAAGAGCCTTTCAGCGCGAGCGGGTCATCGCCTTCGTCGCGCGACATCAGCAGGAACGTCTCCAGCTCAGCGGCAAAGTAGTCGGCGCGGCGCGGATAGTTAAAGGCGAGCGTCGCCAGCGCGTCGATGATACGGGTTTTACCCATCACGCGGCCCCAGCGGGTCTCGACGCCGATAATCCCGACCACAATCTCCGGCGGTACGCCGTAGACCTGCCAGGCACGGTTCAGCGCGTCCTGATACTGATTCCAGAACGCCACGCCGTTTTGCACGTTATCCGGCGTGATGAATTTATTGCGATAGCGCAGCCAGGCGCCGTTCGGTCCCGGCGCAGGCTGAGTGGTCGGCGCCTGGCGATCCATCAGGCGCAGCACGTAATCAAGCCTTTTCGTCTGCGAGATGACTTCCTGCAACTGCTGGCGATTAAACCCGTGCTTGCTGACCATCATATTGATGAAATTTTCCGCCGCCGGGTTACCGGCGAAATCCCCGGCTGGCAGCAGCCGGTCGTGCTGAGGCTGGAGCAGGAAACCGCCCTGGCTTGCGCCTGCGGTCTGGGTGGCGGCGGGTTGAGACTTAGGCTTGCTGCTGCAGGCGGCGAGCGCCATCATCAGCGGCAACAGGGCGACATAGCGACGCTTTAACATGAGATATCCATATGGCTGTTCAGAACGAATGGCAGTAATGGTAGATCATCCTGTGCCAGGCGAGGAAGCGCGACGCAAAGGCGCAGGCGAGAAATCTCGTCGCCTGCGCGCGCTATCAGAGCACTTTGCTGAGAAAAGCCGCGGTGCGCGGGTTTTGCGGGGCGGTAAAAAGCTGCGCGGGCGGGCCTTCTTCCTGGATAACGCCGCCGTCGATAAAAATCACGCGATCGGCCACTTCGCGAGCGAAACCCATCTCATGCGTGACGATAACCATCGTCATGCCTTCTTCAGCGAGATTCTTCATCACCGCCAGCACTTCGCCAACCAGCTCCGGATCCAGCGCCGAAGTCGGTTCGTCAAACAGCATGACCGACGGGTTCATCGCCAGCGCGCGGGCGATGGCCACGCGCTGCTGCTGGCCGCCAGAGAGGCTGGCGGGCCACGCGTCGCGCTTATCACTAAGGCCCACTTTGGCGAGCAGCTCTTCGGCGAGCGTCACCGCCTGCGCGCGCGTCATCCCTTTCAGGCTCATGGGCGCCATAATGAGATTTTCCAGCACCGTCATATGCGGGAAGAGATTAAAGCGCTGGAACACCATGCCGACGCCTGCGCGCAGCAGATTTACGTTGGCGTTGCGGTCATGCACCGCGAAACCGTTGACGATAATCTCGCCCTGCTCTGCCGTCTCCAGCGCGTTAAGGCAGCGCAAAAACGTGCTTTTCCCGGAGCCGGATGGCCCAATCACACAGACCACTTCCTCTGGTTTTATGTCGCAACTGATGCCGCGCAGAACGTGGCTTGCCCCAAAATGCTTATGCAGATTATTAACGTGAATCACTTTTGCCGAACCTCTTTTCCAGCCGCGCCACCAGTTGCGATAGCAGGAACGTAATCACCCAGTAGACCAGCGAGATGGTCAGGTAGGGCTCCCAGTAAGTCGCGTACGCCCCCGAAACGGTGCGCGCCGCGTAGGCAAGATCCGCAAGCCCAATGGCGGACGCGAGCGACGAGTCCTTAACGATGGCGATGGCGTTATTGCCAAGCGGCGGCAGAATGCGGCGAAACGCCTGCGGCAGAATAACTTTGCGCATGGTTTTCCACCACGGCATGCCGAGCGCCCGTGAGGCTTCCATCTGCCCGCGGTCGATGGACTGAATGCCCGCGCGGAAAATCTCAGACACATACGCGCCGGCATTAAGCGTGATAGCCACGATGCACGAGAGAAACGCGCCGTAGTCGGAGCGCAGCATCCGGGCGAACTCGCTGGTCATCAGCCCGCTTTCCACCAGCCAGCCGTCACGCGGGTTGATAAACAGCGGCACCAGCGCGAAATGCACCACCATTATCTGTACGAACAGCGGCGTGCCGCGAAACGCGCTTACATAAAAGCGCACCGGGAACTGCACCAGATAGCGCAGCACAAATTTCCACGGCCCGTGTTCGGCGTGCGCCATTCGCCCCAGCCCGAGCGTCAGGCCCCACAGCGTGCCGAGTATCACGCAGATAATGGTGCATTTGATGGTCATCCAGGCGCCCTGCATAAAGAGCGGGCCATACTCCTGGATTATTTCCCAATGAAATCCTGCCATGTCCATTTCCGAAAAAGAGGCGGCTGACGCACTGGGTCAGCCGCTAAAAAAACAAACCGAAAGGCGTGATTACTGCGCAGGCAGCGTCGGCACGTTATCGTCAAACCAGGCCTTGTAGATTTTCGCATACGTACCGTCAGCAACGATTTTCGCAAGCCCGGCGTTGATTTTATCGCGCAGCTCGTCATTGCCTTTGGCGACCGCAATGCCGAAATACTGGCGTTCAAATTTCGCGTCCGGCACCAGCTTAAACTGCTTTTCCGGGTGCTGTTTGATGTAGTATTTCACGACGCCCACATCGCCCACGGCGGCGCTGACGCCATCTTCAAACAGTTCCTGTAACATCAGCGGCGTGTTGTCGAAGCGCTTGATAGCCGTGTTGTTCTTGCCAAGAGTATCTGACACTACGATATCGCCGGTGCTCGAATTCACCACGCCGACTTTTTCATCTTTCAGCGCGGCAAGCGAGGTCACTTTTGAATCCGCCGGCACGACGATGGACTGCTCCGCCGGGAAATACGGTTTTGAGAAATCGACCATCTGTTTACGTTTATCGGTGATGGTAATGCCGGAAATAATGATGTCGCGATCGCCAGAGCCGAGTGTGGCGAAAATCCCTTCCCACGGCGTATTCACCAGCTTCACGTTAAAATTTTCCGCTTTGGCGATGGCCTTAATGATGTCGATATCAAAGCCTTCCAGCTGCTTCTGGCTGTTTTCAAATTCAAAAGGACGATAGGTGCCGCCCGCGCCGACCACATAGGTCTCCTGCGCGGCGAAAGCGCTGCCCGCAAGGGCTGCCATTAATACACCGGCTTTAAGCAGAGATTTCATCATGTTCGCAACCCTCATTTTTATGCACTCAATATGAATAAAAATACATAGATTAGTCAGGGTGCGCAACAAGAATATATTCTCAGCATACCGCCTTGCCCTGCCAGTTCTGGTAGTCAAGCGCAGCGGTGGAGCCGCCGATAACGGCTCAATGGCTTTCAAAGCAAGGGGCTGAAATGAAAAGACATCCTGTGCAGTCGAGAACGTTTAAAAGCGCGGGTTACGATCCGACCTGTTCAATTATGGAAATTGAGTACGCCAATGGACGCGTAGAGCAGTTTCTCGGCGTGCCGGCGAAAACCTGGCAAACCTTTCTGATGAGCAACGAGAAAGAGAGCTGGTTTAACAGCAACATCAAGAGCAGCTTTTTTAAAGTCTCGATCAGTTGATGTGAAAATAAAGGCATAAAAAAAGCGTGGCGAGCCACGCTTTTTTATTGCCGTAAAAGGCCGTTAATCAGAAGGTTTCCCAGTTATCGCCGCCCGCAGGCGCGGCAAGCGCGGGTTTGGCTGTCTCAACGCGGGCAAGCGGCGCGGCGCCACTCGTCTTCGGCGCGCTGACCAGGCCGCGCGAGACCTTAAAGGCCGCCACCGCCTGACGCAACTGCTCCGCCTGATCTTCAAGCGCCGCCGCCGCCGCGGCTGATTCCTGCACCAGCGCGGCGTTCTGCTGCGTAACGCTGTCCATCTGCGACACCGCAAGACTCACCTGCTCAATGCCGCGGCTCTGTTCATCCGACGCCGAGGCGATTTCGCCCATGATATCGGTCACCCGCGTTACCGCCTGAACAATCTCTTTCATCGTATCGCCCGCTTCCTGCACCTGTCCGGAGCCAGTATCGACGCGGTTAACGGAGTTTTCGATAAGCGCTTTGATCTCTTTCGCCGCGTTGGCGCTGCGGCTGGCGAGCGTGCGGACTTCGCCTGCGACCACCGCGAAGCCGCGTCCCTGTTCACCGGCGCGCGCCGCTTCCACGGCGGCGTTCAGCGCGAGAATATTAGTCTGGAAGGCGATACTGTCGATAACGCTCGTAATATGCGCAATCTGCTGCGAGCTTTCGGCGATGGATTTCATGGTCTGCACCACATTCTCCACCACGCGGCCACCTTTATCGGCCGTTTCCGACGCGTTTTTCGCAAGCTGCGACGCCTGACGCGCGTTATCGCTGTTCTGTTTCACGGTTGCGGTCAGCTGCTCCATGCTGGCGGCAGTTTCTTCCAGCGACGCGGCCTGCTGTTCGGTGCGCGCGGAGAGATCGTTACTGCCTGCGGAGATTTCGCCCGCACCGGTATAGATCGATTCCGAGCTGTCGCGCACAGCCGTCACGGTGCCGGCTAACGCGTGCTGCATCTCCTGAAGCGATGCGGCAAGCTGGCCCATTTCGTTGCGTCCTTCCGCCACGATCGGGCGCGTTAAATCGCCGCCTGCGATGGCGCGGATGTGCTGCATCGCATCATGCAATGGCCCCAGCAGCAGATGGCGTAAGCCCTGCCAGATGGCAGCGATCGCCAGCACCACAATGAGCGCGATAACGCCGAGCGTCCAGAGCATTCCGGTATAACTCTGCTGGTTTTCCTGGGCCGCGGCCTGCAGCAGCGTGGTGTTCTGCGCGCGCCACGTGGTATAGACCTCTTCCATCTCGTCCTGCGCTTTCTGGGCATCAAGATTGCCGTAAGCCTCGTAATTATTCGCGCCGAGATAGCCGATGGACGCCTGAAGAATGTCATGCAGCGCCTGATATTTTTCCGCTATCTGGTTCGCCGTCGCGTCATCCTGTCCTGCCAGGCGCGGCGAGGCTTTATAGAGCGCAAAATGCTTTTCCGCTTTGCCAAGTGAGGTGGAAGCCGTCGCCAGCAATTTATTGATGGCGGCAAGAGACGCCGGATCGCGCTGGTTTTTCAGAAAGCGGATCGCCACGCGGTTTACGGTAACGCGCGTTTTTACCAGCGTCTGAAAACTGTCGCCAAGTTGTTCCTGCTGATAGTTAAGTAAATTCGCATTCTGGAAATTATTACGGTCATTATTGACCGCCGAATAAAAAAGGCTTCCGGTGACCATTTGCAGCAGCGTAAAGGTCAGCAGAATAATAATAATCCCGCTAACCACTTTTATATTTTTAATCATCATTAACCATCCCGTGAACGAAGCGCTATTGTGAAACTGTTATCGGAATGGAATGCGCAAACTTTATCCACTCCACTGAAATATGCGAGCGGCACCATGATTTAAAATTAAAAGAGTAAAGTTGCCGCGCTTTGGCCGATAGTAAAGGTAACCTTTTACCACGCGTTACGCTCCTGAATGTCCCCTGCCGGGTTCAAAGGAGGAAATATGAAAGAGCTGAACAGTTTCGGTCAGTATGTCGGCCAGCCTGTCGCGGACTGGAAACCGCGCGAACTGCCGCACAAGAAAATCTTCGCCGGGCATTTCTGCCATCTTGAGCCTGCCAGCGTGCGGCACGCGCTGGCGCTGTTTCACGCCTGGCACAGCATTGACGATACGCGCGACTGGACGTACCTGACGGACGATCGCCCGCCGACGCTAAAAGCGTGCGAAGACTATTTACGCCGTCAGGAATCCGCGACCGATGCCTGGTATTTCACGGTGCTGGAGAATATCAGCGGCCAGCCAACCGGCACGCTGTGTCTGATGAATGTGGATAAAACGCATGGCGTCATTGAGATCGGTAATGTTATCTGGTCTCCGTCCATGAAAAGAACCAATTACGGCACCGAGGCCATTTATTTATTACTGACGCATCTTTTCGATGAATTAAAATACCGGCGCTGCGAATGGAAAACCGACGAATTAAATACGCCCTCGATTCAGGCGGCACAGCGTCTCGGTTTTATTTATGAAGGCACGTTCCGGGAATGTCAGGTGCGTAAAGGGCGCAACAGTAATGTGAACTGGTATTCGATTGTCGAAGCCGAATGGCCGCATCACGCCAAAGCGCTGCGCGCCTGGCTGCGCCCGGAAAACTTCAATGACCGCGGGCGGCAAATTAAACATCTGGAGGAGTTTAAGGATAAATAACGTCAACCGATGAGACAGTAAATCCTCATGCGCCTGCGTTGCTGCTATAGGTAAAACGGCAGTGTTATTTTTATTGACTGATAACACTGCCTGTAAATCAGCGTTATTCGCAGGCCGCAATCACCTTGCTGTGCTTGTCATAAGCCACAGAGCATTTTTTGGCGGTTGGCGGAACAATCAGTTCAACGGTCTGCTTCGTGTTCTTATAGCGGCATATAAAATAGAGCGAGGTTTTATGCTCCCTGGCCTCATCCTGATAATCAGGCAATGTCCATACCGTCTCCCGGTCGTTGTCCGGCATCAGATCCACTAACTCTTTCGGCGGCCCGACGAACAGGCTGGCATCATTTAAGGCATGGGTTTTATCCTGCGCCGTCGGGTATGGCGGACACATCGTTGACGTTGCCTGAACGCCACTCACGGATAAAAACAGCCCTGCGCTCAGCAACAGCGTCTTACTCCACAACATAGTAGTTATCTCCGTTGTTTTCCGCGCGGGGCGCTTTGTGAAAACGGATGGTGCGTTTGCTGACCGTGTGCGGTGTCGCGACACGTTCACCCGTAGGCAATGTTTTGTGCGTCATCCACTGGTCCAGCACCTGTATTCCGGAGGCATCCTGGCCGAGATAAATCGCCGCGTGGGAACGTCCATCAGTATGGTTGCCATAGCGACCATCCGCATCAAAGGTCGCAATCGCCGTACCGGGCGCGATCTCCGTATTGCCTTTTACTAACGCGCCCCGTTTCCATGCAACGGTACGCGGCATATTCGCCGCTTTTTGCGTGAATGCCACACACTGACCACTACCTACAGACTTACCGACGTACGCTGACGGCGTACTTGCGATATATGCCATGAATTAACATCCATCCACAAAGTTAAGTGGGCCATTCTGCCGCTAATGTAAAGTTATGCAAACGGAGGATTAGCGCTGCGCTTAAATTAAGATAATTCCTAGCAACAGGCGTGTTTTTTATAAATCTATCAGCCGCTTACTGGGCATATGCGTAACGCCTGTTGCACTGCCCGCACGTATCCGGGCAGGCTTACGGCGGATGGCCCCGGCGTCATTTTTCCCACCCGTCTTATCCTTTGTGTCGCTTTAAACCACACTGGCCCTGCCTTTTGTTTTCCTGCCAAAAAGAGTCCGTTATCATGCTGCCTGCGTTTTCAAAAAACGAAATGACGTTTGCGCTGTAACTATCCCGGCTTACAGGCAACAGACTGACAAGTTACCCGTTATCTGCATTTAAACGCAGGGTAATCCGCCGCAATGAGACAACGTGACACTCGATAATAATAACTAACATCACTAACTCATTAAAATTTAAGCAAATGGACATCATAAAACGATGAGCACAAGCGAAACCTTTGACGCCCACACCCCCATGATGCAGCAGTATCTGAAGCTCAAGGCGCAACACCCTGACATTCTGCTGTTCTATCGCATGGGCGATTTTTACGAACTCTTTTATGACGATGCGAAACGCGCATCGCAGCTGCTGGATATTTCGCTGACCAAACGCGGCGCCTCGGCGGGCGAGCCTATTCCGATGGCGGGCGTGCCGCATCACGCCGTGGAAAACTATCTGGCGAAGCTGGTTAACCTTGGCGAATCGGTCGCGATTTGCGAACAGATTGGCGATCCGGCAACGTCAAAAGGCCCTGTCGAGCGCAAAGTGGTGCGCATCGTGACGCCCGGCACCATCAGCGATGAAGCGCTGTTGCAGGAGCGTCAGGATAACCTGCTGGCGGCCATCTGGCAGGATGCCAAAGGCTTTGGCTATGCGACGCTTGATATCAGTTCCGGGCGTTTTCGCTTAAGCGAGCCGCAGGACCGGGAAACGATGGCCGCGGAGTTGCAGCGCACCAACCCGGCGGAGCTGCTATATGCCGAAGATTTCGCTGAGATGGGGCTGATTGAAGGCCGTCGCGGCCTGCGCCGTCGCCCGCTCTGGGAATTCGAACTGGAAACCGCGCGCCAGCAGCTTAATTTACAGTTCGGCACGCGCGACCTGGTAGGCTTTGGCGTTGAAAACGCGCCGCGCGGGCTGTGTGCGGCGGGCTGTCTGTTGCAGTACGTGAAAGACACCCAGCGCACCAGCCTGCCGCATATCCGCTCGATTACGATGGAGCGCCAGCAGGACGGCATCATTATGGATGCCGCCACGCGCCGCAATCTGGAAATCACCCAGAATCTGGCAGGCGGCGTGGAAAATACGCTGGCCTCGGTGCTGGACTGTACCGTCACGCCGATGGGCAGCCGCATGCTCAAACGCTGGCTGCACATGCCGGTGCGCGACGTCAGCGTGCTGCGCAACCGCCAGCAGGCGATCGCGGCCCTGATGGAATACAGTGCCGACATCCAGCCGGTGCTGCGTCAGGTGGGCGATCTTGAGCGTATTCTGGCGCGTCTCGCGCTGCGTACCGCGCGCCCTCGCGATTTAGCGCGTATGCGCCACGCCTTCCAGCAACTGCCGACGCTCAGTACGCTGCTTGCTGATATCGACGCCGGGTATGTGCAAACCCTGCGCGGACAGATGGGCGAATTCGCGGAACTCCGCGACCTGCTGGAGCGCGCCATTATTGAAGCGCCGCCGGTGCTGGTGCGCGATGGCGGCGTGATAGCGCCCGGTTACCATGAAGAGCTCGACGAATGGCGAGCGCTTGCCGACGGCGCGACCGATTATCTCGACCGGCTGGAAATTCGCGAGCGTGAAAAGCTCGGCATCGACACGCTCAAAGTGGGCTTTAACGCGGTACACGGCTACTTTATCCAGGTCAGCCGTGGGCAGAGTCACATGGTGCCAATCCACTACGTGCGCCGCCAGACGCTGAAAAACGCCGAACGCTACATTATTCCTGAGCTGAAAGAGTACGAAGACAAGGTGCTGACCTCGAAAGGCAAAGCGCTGGCGCTGGAAAAACAGCTCTACGACGAACTGTTCGACCTGCTGCTGCCGCACCTGGCGGAGCTGCAAAAAAGCGCCGCAGCGCTGGCGGAGCTGGACGTGCTGGCGAACCTCGCCGAGCGCGCCGACACGCTGAACTACCACTGTCCGACGCTCACCGACAAACCGGGCATTCGTCTGGTGGAAGGCCGTCATCCTGTAGTGGAGCGCGTGCTGAACGAGCCCTTTATCGCTAACCCGCTCTCGTTAAGCCCGCAGCGCCGGATGTTGATTATCACCGGCCCGAATATGGGCGGTAAAAGCACCTATATGCGCCAGACAGCGCTGATTGTGCTGATGGCGTATATCGGCAGCTTCGTGCCCGCCGAACAGGCGGAAATAGGCCCTGTGGATCGCATCTTTACCCGCGTGGGCGCGGCGGACGATCTGGCATCCGGGCGCTCGACGTTTATGGTGGAGATGACCGAAACCGCCAATATTCTGCATAACGCCACCGAGCACAGCCTGGTGCTGATGGATGAAATCGGGCGCGGGACGTCAACCTATGACGGGCTTTCACTCGCCTGGGCGTGCGCCGAGAGCCTCGCCAACCGTATTAAGGCGCTGACGCTGTTCGCGACGCACTATTTCGAGCTGACGCAGTTGCCGGAAAAAATGGAAGGCGTGGCGAACGTGCATCTGGATGCCATCGAGCATGGCGATACGATTGCCTTTATGCACAGCGTGCAGGACGGCGCGGCGAGCAAAAGTTATGGCCTGGCGGTCGCCGCGCTGGCGGGCGTGCCGAAAGAGGTGATTAAGCGCGCGCGCCAGAAGCTGCGCGAGCTGGAGAGCCTGTCCGGCAATGCCGCGGCGACACAGGTAGATGGTACTCAGATGTCGTTGCTGGCTGCGGCGGAAGAGACCAGCCCGGCGGTTGAGGCGCTGGAAAATCTCGACCCGGATTCGCTGTCGCCGCGTCAGGCGCTGGAGTGGATTTATCGTCTGAAAAGCCTGGTGTAGCGTGTGGATGGCGTATTCGTGAATGGCGGGTGCGCTGCGTTTACCCGCCCTACGGTCAGAAAGTTACAGAAGTGTTGTAGGGTGGGTAAGCAACGCGAACCCACCTTTTTATGGCTATCGTTACCCCTTATCCTGCGCCAGCAGCGGCGGCACTGTCGGTACTTCCGGCGCGTTATCGATATCCTCCTGCGTAATCCGGAACGCTTCGGGATAATGCTCGCGGCAGGTGCGGCGCAGCGGCTCGGTGTCGCGCCAGGTGTAAAGGCAGTGCTGACACTGATACACCGTCCAGACGCCTTTGACCGGCGACGTCGCCATAGTTTCGATGGTTTCATCGGCACAACGTGGGCAAATCATCTCGTCTCCTTATTTTTTACGGTTAGCCAGCATGGCGGTCAGTTTTTCCACCCACTGCGGGGTTTCCGGCAGGTCTTTCACCGGCTGGCTGTAGTGGCCGCGGTTGTCGGGCGCGACAGGCGTGGTGGCATCAATAATCAGTTTATCGGTAATGCCTGCCGGGCTTGAGCCCGGATCCAGCTCCAGCACTGACATATTCGGCAACTGCACCAGATCCCCCGCCGGGTTGACCTTGGACGAGAGCGCCCACATCACCTGCGGCAGATCGAACGGATCGACATCTTCATCAACCATAATCACCATCTTCACGTAGCCAAGTCCGTGCGGCGTCGTCATCGCCCGCAGCCCGACCGCGCGGGCAAAGCCGCCGTAGCGTTTTTTGGTGGAGATAATCGCCAGCAGCCCGTGGGTGTACATCGCGTTGACCGCCTGCACCTCCGGGAATTCCGCTTTCAGTTGTTGGTAAAGCGGCACGCAGGTAGCCGGCCCGATCAGATAGTCGATTTCCGTCCATGGCATGCCAAGGTAGAGCGATTCGAAAATCGGTTTGGTGCGGTAAGAGACTTTATCGATACGCACTACCGTCATGTTGCGCCCGCCGGAATAGTGCCCGGTGAACTCGCCGAACGGCCCTTCAATCTCGCGTTTGCGCCCTTCAATCACCCCTTCCAGAATGACTTCGGAGCCCCACGGCACATCGAAGCCGGTCAGCGGCGCGGTGGCTATCGGGTACGGGCTTTCGCGCAGCGCGCCCGCCATTTCATACTCCGACTGATCGTATTTCAGAGGCGTCGCGCCCATCAGCGTGATGACAGGATCGTTGCCAAGCGTAATCGCGATCGGTAAATCCTCGCCGCGCTCTTCGGCTTTATGCAGATGCAGCGCGATATCGTGCATTGGCACCGGTTGCAGGCCGAGCTTACGCTTGCCTTTAACTTCCATACGATAAATGCCGACGTTCTGCTTGCCGAAGTGTTCCGGATCGAGCGGATCGCGCGACACCACGCAGGCTTTATCAAGATAAAAACCGCCGTCGCCGTCGTTTAAGCGAAACAGCGGCAGGATATCGAACAGGTTAATATCCTCGCCATCAACGCTGTTTTCCGCCCACGGCGGATTGTCGCGATGCTCGGGCGCGACCGGGAATTTATCCCAGCGGCGGATGAACTCTTCGATTTGCTGCTTCACCGGCGTGGTGGGCGGCAGGCCCAGCGAAATGGCGTGGTTTTGCCAGGAGCCGATGGTGTTCATCGCGACGCGCGCATCGGTAAAGCCGCGAATATTGTCAAACCAGAGCGCGGGCGCGCCTTCACCGATGCGTCCGGCCGCGTTGGCGGCAGCGGCGATATCCGGTTCCGCCTGCACTTCTTCGCTGATCCTCAGCAGTTGTCCCTGCTCTTCAAGCGCCTGTAAAAAACTGCGCAGATCGTCAAACGCCATGCGTTTCTCCTCCTCGTGATAAATGGGTGTCAGCGTCTTTCGCGGGGCCAAGCCCCTGCCAGCGGCGAGCGTTGCGGGCGTCGAGCCCAAACTGATCGAGCACGCGGGCGACAATATGGTTAATGATGTCGTCGAGCGACTGGGGATGGTTGTACCAGGCCGGCATGGGCGGCACGATGGCCACGCCCATGCGCGAGAGCGCCAGCAGGTTTTCCAGATGGATTGTGCTGAGCGGGGTTTCACGCGGCACCAGCACCAGCTTGCGGCCCTCTTTCAGCACCACATCGGCGGCGCGGCCCACCAGCCCCTCGGCATACCCGGCGCGGATGCCCGCCAGCGTTTTCATACTGCAGGGAATAATCACCATGCCATCGGTGCGAAACGAACCGGATGAGATGGTCGCCGCCTGATCCGCCGGGCTGTGCACCACGTCAGCCAGTCCCGCCACGTCCTGCCAGGAATAGGGCGTTTCAAGCTCAATCGTGGTTTTGGCCCACTTTGACATCACCAGATGGGTTTCCACCTCGGGCATCGCTTTCAGCGCCTGCAACAGCGCGACTCCAAGCGGCGCGCCGGTCGCGCCCGTCATTCCGACTATCAGTCTCATGCGTTACCTCAATTATTGTTCGTGTACGAACATATAAATTAAAAGTACGCCCGGTTAAGGAAGCTGGCAAGATCGTTCGTATGCAGTCACACTTTTTGTTAAAAACTGCCGCCTTAGCTTTCAGAGGCAGAGCGGTTATGATGGTGAGAAAATCCTGAGCCAGGAGAACGCATGGCCGTTAAACAACACGCGTTTCATTTATTACGTCAGCTTTTTCAGCGGCATACGGCGCAGTGGCAGCTGGCGCTGCCTGAGCTGACCAAGCCGCAATACGCCGTGCTGCGCTCTATCGCCGAAAACCCCGGCATTGAACAGGTGGCTTTGATGGAAGCCGCCGTCAGCACCAAAGCGACGCTCGCGGAGATGCTGAGCCGCATGGAGAGCCGCGGGCTGGTGCGCCGTGAAAGCGCGCCGGAAGATAAGCGCCGCCGGTTTATTTTCCTGACCCCGGAAGGCGAGGCGCTGCTGCGCGCCAGCATTCCGAAGGGCGACGCGGTGGATGAGGCATTTCTGGGCAAGCTGAGCGCAGAGGAGCGCGCGCAGTTCGCGGCGCTTATCGCAAGAATGATTGACGAGGCGTAACGCTATGGCTCGCCCGCGACGCGGGCGCGCAGGAAATCGATAAACCCCCGCACTTTGCCGGAAACATGCCGCGCATCGGGGTAGACCGCATAGACGCCCTGTGCCGGAAAACGGTACGCCGGTAGCAGGCGCATCAGATGCCCCCGCGCCAGCGCGTCGGCCACCAGCCATTCCGGCAGCAGCGCCACGCCGCAGCCCTCCAGCGCAAAAGTCATTAACGCGCCTGCGCTGTCGGCGGCAATGGCGGGCGGGCGCGTGATTTCAAACCGCGCCGGCGCGTTGTCCGGACCGGTGAGCTCCCAGCGCAGCGGGGACGCCAGCCGGGTATGCACCAGCCAGTCAGCCTCGCTGAGCGCTTCGAGTGACGACACCGGGTGGCGCTGTAACCACGCTGGCGAGGCGACAGGCATAATCGCAAAACGCGCGATCAGCGCCGCCCGGTAAGCGGAGTCCTGCAGCGTACCGAGCCGGATAGCGACATCGACGCGCTGCGAAATCAGATCGGCAGGCTGCGATGAGGAGAAATGGCGAACTCGCAGCGCCGGATGCGCGCGGCTGAACGCCGCCAGCGCCGGGCCGACCACATGGCTGGCGTATTCCGGCGTCGTGGTGACGCGCAGCTCGCCGCTAAACCCCTGATGGCTGGCCTGCACTTCTTCACGCAGCGCATCGGCGTCTTTCAAAAGCGCGAGGCTGCGCTGATAAAGCCGCTCGCCGGCGTCGGTCAGCGTCAGGCGACGCGTCGAGCGCAGCAGCAGCGTCACGCCAAGCTCAGCCTCAAGCTGGCGGATATTAACACTCACCACCGCTTTGGTCTGGCCGAGGGCGGCGGCGGCGGCGGTAAAGCTCCCCGCCTCCACGACGGCGACGAAGGTCGCAAGCCGCGTTAAGTTAAGCATCGTCATTAGGCCGATTGTCAAAAAAGTTTTGACAGTATATCAACCCGGACGCGGTTTTTCCTGACGCGCCGGGCGTTTACAGTGCCTCTCTTCCACAGAGGGCATACCATGAGCTACCGCAACCGAGTCACGCTGATTTATCTGCTGGGCTTTTTTCTCGATTTAATCAATATGTTTATCGCGGCAGTGGCTTTTCCGGCTATCGGCGAGGCGCTGAACGCGACCGTGACGCAGCTTGCCTGGATAAGCAACGGCTATATTGCCGGGCTGACGGTCGTTATACCGCTCAGCGCCTGGCTGACGCAGCGTCTGGGCGCGCGCCGCGTATTTTTACTCTCGCTGACGATCTTCAGCCTCGCTACCGCCGCCTGCGGCATGGCGACGTCGCTGGAGTCGCTTATCTTCTGGCGCGTGATTCAGGGCGCGGGCGGCGGTTTGCTGATCCCGACAGGCCAGGCGCTGGCGTGGCAACTTTTCGCGAAACATGAGCGTGCAAGGCTTGCGTCTGCCGTGATGCTGACGGGCTTGCTGGCGCCTGCGCTGTCGCCGGCGCTCGGCGGCGTGATGGTGCAGGCCGCCAGCTGGCATGGGGTCTTTTTAGCAAGCCTTCCGCTTTCGCTTACCGCACTCCTGATGGCCTGGTGCTGGCTGAAACCCGACGCGGCACCTGCCGTTCGCCGTCCGCTTGATATCCCGGGCGCGCTTTCTGGCGCAGGCGGGCTGTTGCTACTGTTGTACGGGCTGAGCGGACTTAGCGAGAACACGCAGCCGCTGCTGGCGGTAATTTGCCTCGCGGGCGGCGTGGCGCTTCTCGCGTGGATGCTGCGTCGCTGTCGAAATCACCCGGCGCCGCTGCTGAAGGTGCGTCTCATGGGCGAGCCGCTAATGCGCTTATCTATGCTGGTCTATCAGTGCGTTCCCGGCATGTTTATTGGCGTGAATGTGGTCGGCATGTTCTGGCTTCAGACGGTCGCCGGGCGCTCTCCGGCCGCCAGCGGCGCGCTGATGGTGCCGTGGTCGGTGGCATCGTTTATGGCTATCTCCGCGACCGCCCGGCTGTTTAACCGTCTCGGCCCGCGCCCGCTGCTTATCACCGGATGCCTGTTGCAGGCGGGCGGTATCGTGCTGCTGACGCAGGCCGGGCCAGATACCCCGTGGGCGCTGCTGGTCGCCGCCTTTGGTTTGATGGGTGCAGGCGGCAGCCTGTGCAGCAGTACGGCGCAAAGCAGCGCGTTTTTACATACCGCGCACGCAGATCTGCCTGACGCCAGCGCGCTGTGGAATATTAACCGCCAGCTCAGCTTCTGCTTTGGCGTTACGCTTATCAGCGTCGTGCTGAACGTGCTGATGCATCTGCTCGTGCCGCCCGCCGCCTGGCGCGCCACCTTTGCGCTTGCGGCGGCGATGACGCTGCTGCCGATCTTTTTCGCGTGGCGGCTGCCTTCTGCGGCGGTCGTCCTGTCATTTTTATCAGAGAAGGAGAAGTAATGAACCGCTGGTTTACGGAAGTCGTGGATGCCCATGTGGCGATTGAGCGCTGGCTCGGTCAGGGTGAAGGCGACGTTGAGGCGCTGCTGGCCCGCTTTCGCGCTGACTATTCGATGATCCCATTAAACGGCGCGCCGCTCGATGCCATAGCCTTACGCGCCTTTTTCAGCGCCGCGCGCGGCAGCCGACCGGGGCTCGCGATTGAGGTCGATAGTCTGTCCCTTATCGCCGAATGGCCTGCGGGCGCAGTCGTCGGGTATCGGGAAACGCAAAAAACGGGGCAGGAGATCACGGTGCGCTGGTCTACCGTGGTGTTTGAACTGCATGAAGGGAAGCCGTGCTGGCGTCATCTGCATGAAACGCGCCAGGTTTAAGCAGTTGATATAAAAGAAAAAGGCCAGTCAAAGACTGGCCTTTTTTGAGGGGACAGGTGGTTATTCGCGGAACAGCGCTTCGATGTTCAGCCCCTGACCCTGCAGGATTTCACGCAGACGGCGCAGGCCTTCAACCTGAATCTGGCGAACGCGTTCACGAGTCAGGCCGATTTCACGACCGACATCTTCAAGCGTTGCCGCTTCGTAACCGAGCAGGCCGAAACGACGAGCCAGGACTTCACGCTGTTTGGCGTTCAGTTCGAACAGCCATTTGACGATGCTCTGTTTCATATCATCGTCCTGCGTGGTGTCTTCCGGGCCGTTGTCTTTTTCATCGGCCAGGATATCGAGCAGCGCTTTCTCTGAATCGCCACCCAGCGGGGTGTCGACAGAGGTAATGCGCTCGTTCAGGCGCAGCATACGGCTAACGTCATCAACCGGTTTATCCAGCTGTTCAGCAATCTCTTCTGCGCTCGGCTCGTGGTCCAGTTTATGGGACAGTTCACGCGCGGTACGCAGATAGACGTTAAGCTCCTTCACGATGTGAATCGGCAGGCGAATCGTACGGGTTTGGTTCATGATTGCCCGTTCGATGGTCTGACGAATCCACCAGGTCGCATAGGTTGAGAAGCGGAACCCGCGTTCCGGGTCAAATTTCTCAACGGCGCGAATCAGCCCCAGGTTGCCCTCTTCAATCAGATCCAGCAGCGCCAGACCACGATTGCTGTAACGACGGGCAATCTTAACCACAAGACGCAGGTTACTTTCGATCATGCGACGGCGGGAGGCGACATCACCACGCAGAGCGCGGCGCGCAAAGTAAACTTCTTCTTCAGCCGTTAACAGCGGAGAATAACCAATCTCGCCCAGATACAGCTGAGTAGCATCTAATACACGCTGTGTTGAACCCTGCGACAGCAGCTCTTCTTCAGCCAGGTCGTTATCACTGGGTTCCTCTTCTACCAAGGCTTTTTCGTCAAAAGCCTCAACTCCGTTCTCATCAAATTCCGCGTCTTCATTTAAGTCATGAACTTTCAGCGTATTCTGATTCATAAGGTGGCTCCTACCCGTGATCCCTGAGCAAAGCGCCTGAAGAAGCGCACTCTGCCAATTTATCGCTGCGGCAAATAGCGCAGCGGGTTTACGGATTTCCCCTTGTAACGAATTTCAAAATGCAAGCGTGTTGAACTGGTTCCGGAGCTACCCATGGTAGCGATTTTTTGCCCCGCCTTAACTTCTTGTTGTTCCCGGACCAGCATAGTGTCGTTATGGGCGTAGGCACTCAGGTAATCATCGTTGTGTTTGATGATAATAAGATTACCGTAACCGCGAAGCGCATTACCGGCGTACACGACGCGACCCTCTGCGGTTGCGACGATAGCCTGTCCTTTGCTGCCTGCGATATCGATCCCTTTGTTCCCCCCTTCTGCGGCGGAGAAGTTCTCGATAACGTTGCCTTCAGTCGGCCAGCGCCAGGTAGCGACAGGTGCACTGTTGGTCGTGCTGCTTACGGTCGGTTCTGTCGTGCTAACAGCAGGTGCTGTGGAAGGAGCTACGACTGCCCCAGAGCTCACATTCCCAGGCAACATTTTGTTAGCACTCTGTTCACCTGAATCCTCAGAGTAAATAATTGTCGGTTTCGACGCAACCACCGTGCTGGTATTTTGCGCAGGTTTTGAGACTATTCCTTGTGCGCTTGCATCAGCTTGCGTAATTGCATTGCCACCTGTGATCGGCGTACCAGATGCGTTGCCCACCTGCAAGGTTTGCCCGACATTGAGGCCATACGGGGCTTCAATGTGGTTACGCTGGGCCAAATCACGGAAATCGTTCCCGGTTATCCAGGCGATATAAAACAGCGTATCGCCACGTTTCACGGTATAGGTGCTGCCGCCGGTATAGCTTCCTTTCGGAATATTCCCATACTTACGGTTGTAAACAATGCGGCCATTTTGGGTCTGAACCGGCTGTTCGGGGATGACCTGCGCCTGACGCGGCGAGCTGATTTGCGGCTGAACGGGTGCCGGCTGGCTCTGCGCCGGGCGGCTCTGCGTCGACATGTTCGAAGGCGGCATAATCATCCCTCCGCCGCCTGCGCTGGTGCCTGCGCTACTGCTGCTTGCGCTGCCGCCAACAGAGCTGACGGGCGCCGGTGCGGAGGAGTTATTTGAATTACATGCCGCCAGACAAAGCGAAATCAGTGACAGCGCCGCGACTCGGCGTGCTGTGAAGGTTGGGCTTCCCGCGCTCATTTATCCCCCTGGAATGGTTTACTTCTTAATAAATACGATGACGACCGCTCTTTTCAGCGTCTGGCCGACGCGATTTTCGCTCACCATACGCTGAAAGCGTGCTAAAAACACAGGAAAAATTCCTGGTTTACGCCAGTTCCCCTTTCACCAGAGGAACAAAGCGCACAGCTTCTACGGTGTCGATAATAAATTCGCTCCCCCGCCGACGAACACGCTTTAATACCTGCTGCTCATCGCCCACGGGAAGAACCAGAATGCCGCCCTCGTCCAGTTGCGACAGGAGCGCTGTCGGGATCTCAGGCGGCGCGGCCGTCACAATAATAGCGTCAAACGGGGCGCGCGCCTGCCACCCCTGCCAGCCATCCCCGTGACGGGTTGAAACGTTGTGAAGATCGAGCTGCTTTAAACGCCGTCTGGCGTGCCATTGCAGGCTTTTGATGCGCTCGACCGAGCAGACGTGATGCACCAGATGAGCCAGAATCGCCGTCTGGTAGCCAGAGCCGGTGCCGATTTCCAGCACCCTTGAGGCGGGCGTCAGCGCCAGCAGCTCCGTCATACGCGCCACCATATAAGGCTGAGAAATGGTCTGCCCCGAGCCAATCGGCAGCGCCACGTTTTCCCAGGCTTTGTGCTCAAACGCTTCATCGACAAACTTTTCACGCGGCACGCGCGAAATTGCCTCAAGTACGCGGTCATCTTTGATGCCCTGAGCACGCAGTTGATTGAGAAGGGTCTGAACACGATTGTTTACCATTGCCCGTTCACTCCGGCGCTGGTCAACCAACGGGCGACCACATCCTGCGCGTTGTACGCGGTTAAATCGACATGCAGCGGCGTTACGGAAACATAGCCTTCATCCACCGCAGCGAAATCGGTATCCGGGCCAGCGTCGAGTTTATCGCCCGGCGGCCCTATCCAGTAAAGCGTGTTGCCGCGCGGATCTTCCTGCGGAATGACCTTATCCGCCGGATGGCGACTGCCGCAGCGGGTGACGCGAATGCCTTTGATCTGCTCAAGCGGCAGGTCGGGCACATTCACGTTAAGAATGCGCCCGGTGCGCAGCGGCTCGCGCGCCAGCGCGCGTAATAGCGTACAGGTGACAGCGGCCGCGGTGTCGTAATGCTCATGACCATTCAGCGACACGGCCAGCGCAGGCAACCCAAGATGACGGCCTTCCATCGCCGCAGCCACGGTGCCGGAGTAAATCACGTCATCGCCCAGATTCGGCCCGGCGTTAATGCCGGAGACAACGACATCCGGGCGCGGGTGCATCAGCGCGTTGACGCCGAGGAACACACAGTCGGTGGGCGTGCCCATCTGCACCGCGATATCGCCGTTGGGGTAAGTAAACGTGCGAAGCGAGGATTCAAGCGTTAACGAATTAGACGCGCCGCTACGGTTGCGGTCGGGAGCCACCACCTGAACGTCGGCGAACTCACGCAGCGCCTTCGCCAGCGCCTGAATGCCCGGCGCGTGGATCCCGTCATCGTTACTTAACAATATCCGCATAAAGCGCGTAATCCTTTCCTGGTGTTAAACATTGAAGTGTTATCCCTTAAAACATGTCCTGGTTTTTCTGTTTTGCTTTCGCTGAACATTCTTCAGGCAGGTTGCCGGATAGCCGCTCGCAGGCATTCTAACGCGCGATGATGCTGTCCGGTAGGGTCGATTTCCGCAAGATCATGTCGTTACATTACAGGACGTTCGCCTGAAATGCGCTTTGCGCGCCCAGGGCCGTGCGTTATGTTTGCAATTGCGCCGTCACCTTTTAACGCCGTGTCCCGCGCTTCGCGTCATCAGTTATTAGTTCATTTTTGATGATAAAGCCACGTTGCGGCAGGCCGACTGCGCGAAAATATGGAGCTGCCTGGCGACTGGCCTCTGCTGTTGAAATAAAGGCGGGTGTTCGGCCGTAAAAAAACCGCCCTGAGGCGGTTTTTTCATGCATCACCATGGTGACTACGCAGGTGGAACGGCTACTCGCCGATATCCGCGTGCTCATCCACTGTCGTGAACAGCTCCCGGATAACGCTGGTGGCAAAGCTGCCGGCGGGCAGCCAGAAACTGACCTCAAGCGTCGCGTTATCCTGCCACTGCCAGCGCAGCTCGCGCGGGAACAGCAGCATCGCGCGACGCGCGGCCTCGACCTTTTCGCGGGTCATCAGCGTCAGCAGGTCGGTCTGGTCTGCAAGCGTTGCCTGCTCAAACGCCAGTGCCGCGCGCTGGGTGCCCCAGTCGCCGCTGCCCGGCAGCGCGGCGGTGATAAGCAGCTCGCCGCTGTCCACGCGCGCCTGTAAGTCTGGCAGCTCTTCCGGCGTGGCGACAAACCAGCTTCCGCGCCCGGCAAGCTGTAGCGCGTCGCCGTCAATCACCTGATTAAAATCGGGTTTTTCGAGCCTTGCGCTCACCAGCTGGTTAAACATCAGGCTACGCGCGGCGGAAAGCGCGAAGCCGCGCTTATTGCGCTCGCGCGGCGGCTGGCCGGTTTGCGCCCAGCGCTGCGCCTGGTGAATATTGCTACCGCCAATCCCGAAACGCTGCGGACCGAAATAGTTCGGTACGCCTTTTTCGGCGATGAGGTTCAGCCGCTGTTCGATTTCGTCGCGGTGGGTGATGTCGCGCAGCACCAGCGAGAAGCGGTTGCCCTTAAGCGCCCCTAAACGCAGTTTGCGGCGATGACGGGCGAACTCCAGCACCTCGCAGCCTTCCAGCGTGAACGCGCGCATCGCAGGCATCTCTTTACCGGGCAGACGCGCGCACAGCCACTGTTCGGTCACCGCATGCTTATCTTTCTGGCCTGCAAAGCTGACTTCGCGCGCCGCAATGCCAAGAAATTTCGCCAGCGCGTCGGCCACAAAGCGGGTATTGCAGCCGGTTTTACGAATGCGCACCAGCAGGTGTTCGCCCTCGCCGTCCGGCGCGAAGCCTAAATCCTCAACGACCTGAAAGTCTGTCGGGCTGGCTTTCAGTTTCCCCTGCCCTTGCGGCTGGCCGTGCAGCCAGCGCAGCGTGTTGAATTCGCTCATGCGTTGGCCTTCATCAGCAGCGCCACCGCCTCGCAGGCGATGCCTTCGCCACGGCCAGTGAAGCCGAGCCTTTCGGTCGTGGTGGCTTTGACGTTGACCTGATCCATATGGCAGCCGAGATCTTCGGCGATAAACACCCGCATCTGCGGAATGTGCGGCGCCATTTTCGGCGCCTGCGCGATGATGGTGACATCGACGTTGCCGAGCGTGTAGCCCTTCGCCTGAATCCGGCGCCAGGCCTCGCGCAGCAGTTCGCGGCTGTCGGCGCCTTTAAACGCCGGATCGGTGTCCGGGAAGAGTTTGCCGATATCGCCCAGCGCCGCAGCGCCGAGCAGCGCGTCGGTCAGCGCGTGCAGCGCGACATCGCCGTCGGAGTGCGCCAGCAGCCCCTGCTCATAAGGAATACGGACGCCGCCAATAATAATCGGGCCTGCGCCTCCAAAGGCGTGTACGTCAAAACCATGTCCGATACGCATTATGCCGTCTCCATTGAGGTTAACCGGGTAAGATAAAACGCCGCCAGAGCGAGATCCTCCGGGCGGGTAACTTTGATATTGTCCGAACGCCCCACGACCAGCTCCGGATGGAAGCCGCAATATTCGAGCGCGGAGGCTTCGTCGGTAATGGTCGCGCCGTCCGTGAGCGCGCGCGTCAGGCAGTCGCGCAGCAGTTCCAGCGGGAAGAGCTGCGGGGTGAGCGCATGCCAGAGGTTTTCGCGATCGACCGTGTGCGCGATGGCCGGCTTACCCGGCTCCGCGCGTTTCATGGTGTCGCAGGCAGGGGCGGCGAGAATGCCGCCCACCCGGCTGGTGTCTGTCAGCGCCAGCAGGCGCGCCAGATCCTGGGCGTCAAGGCAGGGACGCGCGGCGTCATGCACCAGCGCCCAGCGCGCGTCGCCTGCGGCCTGAAGGCCTGCCAGCACGGAATCGGCCCGCTGCGCGCCGCCGCGCACCACCTGAACGTCAGGATGAGACGCCAGCGGCAACCGGGCGAAGGCGGTGTCGGCGGGGCTGATGGCAATGATGACGCGGCTGATACGCGGATGCTGCAACAGCGGCGCGACCGCATGTTCGAGAATCGTTTTGTTCCCGATGGTGAGGTATTGTTTTGGACATTCCGTCTGCATACGGCTGCCGATTCCGGCCGCCGGCACCACGGCAATCACGTCCGCAAAGGAGGGCGCCATGTGTAAAATCCGCTTCTGGTTATCGATTATTTTGCGCAGACCCACCGGCGCGTTTGGCTGCGTCCGGCACCAGGCGATAGAAGGTTTCGCCAGGTTTAGTCATGCTTAATTCGTTGCGCGCGCGCTCTTCGATAGCTTCCTGACCGCCGTTGAGATCGTCTATCTCGGCGAACAGCTGATCGTTACGCGCTTTGAGTTTGGCGTTGGTGGCCTGCTGTACCGCCACGTCGTCGGCTACGCGGGAATAGTCGTGGATGCCGTTTTTTCCAAACCACAGCGAATACTGTAGCCAGACCAGCAAAGCCAGCAATAGCAGCGTTAGTTTACCCATTCTGCCCCCTGAAAAACGGCTTCATCATCCCATAACTTCCCGCCGGACTCTACCCGGCTTGCTACGACGTGCAGGTTAAGAAATTAAACAGCGGCAGAATGTACCACAGAAAGCGCGCCGATGCGCATGCGCCTGTTGAGAGAGCGTGAAAAACGCGAGGCGTCAGCTCACCAGCCAGAAAAAGAGCAGCCCGAACATCAGCCCGACGCTTATCAGCGTCGCGAGACTGCTGTAGACCAGCCTGCGCTCCAGCAGCGAGAAGACCGCGACCCCCACCACCACGGCCACCGGCATCAGCGCCAGGAAAAACGGCCAGGTGTAGAGCAGAAAAAAGAGCGTGTTGGAGCCATAAAGAAGAAAGGGAACGCCAAGAGCCAGCAGCCACGAGATAAACCCCACCACGGCGCCAGGCCAGGCCCAGGTGGTTTCTTCGACGGCAGGCGCGGTCTCCGCCTGGGTGACAATCATGTTCGTGGTATTACGCATAGCTTATCCTGTGACGTGACGGGCCGGGAAAAGCACTCCCGGCGCGGTCTCAGGATTTGATGATATCTTCGCGACGCAGCAGGTCTAACAATTGCGCAATCAAATTTGTTACCAATTGTTGGCCGTCGAGATGAATTTCGGGGTTTTGCGGCGCTTCATACACCGCGTCGATGCCGGTAAAATTGCGCAGTTCCCCGGCGCGCGCCTTTTTATAAAGCCCCTTCGGATCGCGCGCTTCGCAGACCTCAAGCGGCGTATCCACAAACACTTCGATAAAGCGCCCTTCCCCCAGTTGCTCGCGCACTAAATGACGCTCGGCGCGGTGCGGCGAAATAAACGCGGTCAGCACCACAAGCCCCGCATCCACCATCAGTTTCGCCACTTCGCCGACGCGACGGATGTTCTCTTTGCGATCCTCATCGCTAAAGCCCAGATCGCTGCACAGGCCATGGCGCACGTTGTCGCCGTCAAGCAGATACGTACTGACGCCAAGCTGGTGCAGCGCCTCTTCCAGCGCCCCGGCGACGGTAGATTTTCCGGAGCCCGAAAGCCCCGTAAACCACAGCACCGCGCCGCGGTGGCCGTGGAGCTGCTCGCGCTGCGCCGCGGTCACCGGATGGGCGTGCCAGACGACATTTTCGTCATGCTGCGCCATTATTTGCCTCCCAGCAGATCGCGCGCGCCCCAGTGCGGGAAGTGACGGCGAATCAGCTGATTCAGCTCCAGCTCAAAGGCGCTGTAAGCGGAAGGCTCCTGATACACATCCTGTTGCGGTTCGCGCACCATGCCCGCGCCCACCGTCACGTTTGAGAGACGGTCAATGAAAATCAGGCCGCCGGTGACCGGGTTCTCCTGATATTTATCGAGGTTCAGCGGCTCGTCGAAGGTGAGATCCACAAGGCCGATACCGTTGAGCGGCAGGTTTTCCACCACGCGCTGGGTCAGGTTGTTGATATCAACCTGATACTGGATATTGTCCACGCGCGCGCGGGTTTTCTTACCGGCGATTTTGATGTCGTAGCTCTGGCCCGGCACCAGCGGCTGCTCGGCCATCCAGACTACGTCCACCGCCGCGCTCTGCACGGCGGCCACGCTTTGCGAAGCGTCTACCAGCAGGTCGCCACGGCTAATGTCGATTTCATCTTTCAGCACCAGCGTGACGGCCTCGCCCGCGCCCGCCTCCTGCAAATCGCCGTCAAACGTCACGATACGCGCCACGCTCGATTCCACACCGGACGGCAGCGCTTTCACGCGCTGGCCCACTTTCACCACGCCGCCCGCGACGGTGCCCGCATAACCACGGAAATCGAGGTTCGGACGGTTGACGTACTGCACCGGGAAGCGCAGCGGCTGTTCGTCCACCACGCGCTGAATTTCAATGTTCTCCAGCACTTCCAGCAGCGTCGGGCCAGTGTACCAGCCCATGTTCAGGCTCTGCATCGCCACGTTGTCGCCTTCAAGCGCCGACAGCGGCACAAAGCGGATATCCAGCGAGCCAGGCAATTGTTCGGCGAAGCTCAGGTAATCCTGACGAATACGTTCAAACGTCTCTTCGCTGAAGTCCACCAAATCCATCTTGTTGACCGCCACAACCAGGTGTTTGATACCCAGCAGCGTCGAGATAAAGCTGTGGCGGCGGGTCTGGTCGAGCACGCCTTTACGGGCGTCCATCAGCAGGATCGCCAGATCGCAGGTTGATGCGCCGGTCGCCATATTGCGGGTGTACTGCTCGTGCCCCGGAGTGTCGGCGATGATGAATTTGCGTTTTTCCGTCGAAAAGTAGCGGTACGCCACGTCAATCGTGATGCCCTGTTCGCGCTCGGCCTGTAAACCATCCACCAGCAGCGCCAGATCGAGCTTTTCGCCCTGCGTGCCGTGACGTTTGCTGTCATTGTGCAGCGACGAGAGCTGATCTTCGTAAATCTGTCGGGTATCGTGCAGCAGGCGGCCAATCAGGGTGCTCTTCCCGTCATCCACGCTGCCGCAGGTCAGAAAACGCAGCAGGCTTTTATGCTGCTGGGCGTGCAGATAGGCTTCCACGCCGCCTTCTTTGGCGATCTGTTGTGCGATAGTGGTATTCATGGCGGCTCCTTAGAAATAACCCTGACGTTTTTTAAGCTCCATTGAGCCTGCCTGGTCGCGGTCAATAACGCGCCCCTGGCGCTCACTGGTGGTGGAGACCAGCATCTCTTCAATGATCTCCGGCAGCGTCTGCGCGCTGGATTCCACCGCGCCGGTCAGCGGCCAGCAGCCAAGGGTACGGAAGCGCACCATGCGCGGTTTGATCTCTTCGCCCGGCTGCAAATCGATGCGATCGTCATCGATCATCATCAGCATGCCGTCACGCTCCAGCACCGGACGTTCGGCGGCCAGATACAGCGGAACGATCTCGATATTTTCCAGGTAGATGTATTGCCAGATATCCAGCTCGGTCCAGTTAGAGAGCGGGAAGACGCGGATGCTTTCGCCTTTGTTGATCTGGCCGTTGTAGTTATGCCACAGCTCCGGGCGCTGGTTTTTCGGGTCCCAGCGGTGGAAGCGGTCGCGGAAGGAGTAGATGCGCTCTTTGGCGCGGGATTTCTCCTCATCGCGGCGCGCGCCGCCGAAGGCTGCGTCAAAACCGTATTTATTAAGCGCCTGCTTCAGCCCTTCGGTTTTCATGATGTCGGTGTGTTTGGCGCTGCCGTGCACGAACGGGTTAATGCCCATCGCCACGCCTTCCGGGTTTTTATGCACCAGCAGTTCGCAGCCGTAGGCTTTGGCGGTACGGTCGCGGAATTCGTACATTTCGCGAAACTTCCAGCCGGTATCCACATGCAGCAGCGGGAACGGCAGCGTGCCGGGATAAAACGCCTTGCGCGCCAGGTGCAGCATCACGCTGGAGTCTTTGCCGATGGAGTACATCATCACCGGGTTAGCGAATTCCGCAGCCACTTCACGAATGATATGGATGCTTTCCGCCTCCAGTTGCCGCAGGTGAGTGAGTCGTTTTTGATCCATAACCTTTCCTTAAGCCAGATTCACCACGGAAGAACGAATGGCTTCCGCGTCGGTTGAATGTTGAAACCAGGCGAGCTGCTGGTGGAGCCGCACCACTTCGCCGACCACCAGCAGGGCGGGCATCGGCGCGTCTTTCGCTAAAATACTGAGCGCATCAAGCGTGCCGGTCAGCACGCGCTGATCGTCTCGCGTGCCGCGGCTGATGACCGCAACCGGCGTCGCGGCGTCTCGTCCGTGGGCGATTAGCTGTTGGCTGATCTCCGCCGCTTTCATGGTGCCCATATAGATGGCGAGCGTCTGACGGCTCTTCGCGAGCAGCGCCCAGTCGAACGGCTCGCTGTCGGGTTTATAGTGGCCGGTGACGAAAACCGCGCTCTGGGCGTAATCGCGGTGGGTCAGCGGAATGCCCGCATAGGCGGTCGCACCGCTGGCGGCCGTCACGCCGGGCACCACCTGAAACGGCACGCCTGCGGCTTTGGCCGCCTCAAGTTCTTCACCGCCGCGCCCGAAAATAAACGGGTCGCCGCCTTTCAGACGCACCACGGTTTTGCCCTCGCGGGCAAGGTCAATCAGCATCTGGTTGGTTTCATGCTGCGCCACCGCGTGCGCGCCCGCACGTTTGCCCACACAGATGCGGTCGGCGTCGCGGCGCACCAGATCCAGCACGCCGTCGCTGACCAGATGGTCGTACAGCACGACATCCGCCTGCTGCATCACCTGTAACCCGCGCAGCGTCAGCAGCCCGGCGTCGCCCGGCCCCGCGCCAACCAGAATAATTTCGCCCTGCGCGGTTTGCGGCGCGTCGAGCTCCGCCTCCAGCGCCGCTTCGGCGGCGCGGGTATCGCCCGCCGCCATCAGGCTGGCGAAGCGGCCGCGAAAGGCTTTTTCCCAGAAGCGACGGCGTCCGTCGGTCGTGGGAATGCGCGCTTTAATACGATCGCGAAAGCTGCCCGCGACCTCGGCCATCCGCCCGAGGCTTGCCGGCAGCAGAGATTCGATTTTCTCACGCAGGAGTCGCGCGAGCACTGGCGCGTTGCCGCTGGAGGAGATAGCGACGATAAGCGGCGAGCGGTCGACTATCGACGGGAAAATAAAGGAGCACAGCGGCTGGTCGTCCACCACGTTAACCAGGCGCTGTCGGGCGTTCGCTTCGTCGAACACCCGGCGGTTAAGCGCCTCGTCGTTGGTCGCCGCAATGACCAGAAACACCGCGTCGAGCTGCGAAGGCTCAAAGGTCTGCGCCAGCCAGCGCAGCGCGCCTTCCTGCTCCAGCGCCGCGAGCTCAGGATGTAGCTTTTTCGCGACCACGCAGACGCAGGCGCCCGCGCGGCGCAGCAGCGCAATTTTACGCAGCGCCACTTCGCCGCCGCCGACGACCAGCACGGGGCGCTGTTTCAGTTGAGCAAATAACGGGAGATATTCCACGGCGATACAACTCGCTAACAACAGGGGACCAGAGGGGACTATAGGGGGAGGCAGATAACAGATGAAATTACGAATTGGCATTTATAGTTCCACAAAGGAATAAGGCGCCAGATAAGCAAATATCAAAAAGTGCTTAAGCCGTGAAATTTCGGGCGTTTAACCGCAAATCAAATTGTGTAACCGCCGTCACAGTTTCATACTAAGCGCCATTAACTGGTCGCGCTTTTTTGAGTAAGGACGTTCTATGTTTTCCGCAGTGCGCCGCTGCACCCTGAGCCTGGCGCTGAGCGTATGCTTCACCCTGCCCGCTTTTTCGCAACCCCTTCACCCAGGCGATATCGCCAGTGAGCAGACCCGCCACATCGCCACTTTATTTCCAGGCCGTATGACCGGATCGCCTGCCGAGATGCTGGCCGCGGATTATCTGCGCCAGCAGTTTGTACGCCTTGGGTATCAGAGCGATATCCGCGCATTTCACAGCCGTTATGTCTATACCGCCGGAAATCATCGCACTAACTGGCAGAACGTCACCGGCAGCACGGTTATCGCCGCCCATGAGGGCGCGGCGCCGCAGCAGATTATTGTGATGGCGCACCTTGATACCTACGCGCCGCTGACCGACGCGGATGTGGATAATAATCTCGGCGGGCTGACGCTACAGGGCGTGGATGATAACGCGGCGGGGGTCGGCGTAATGCTGGAGCTCGCGGAGCGCCTTAAAGATGTGCCGACGCGCTACGGCGTGCGTTTTATCGCCACCAGCGGCGAAGAAGAAGGCGGCATGGGCGCGGAAAACCTGCTGAAACGCATGAGCGCGCTTGAGAAAAAACAGACGCTGCTGGTGATTAATCTCAGCCATCTGGTGGCGGGCGATAAACTGGCGTTTACCAGCGGTAAAAGCACGCCCGCCGCGGTACGCGCCCTGACGCGCGACAGTGCGCTGAAGCTCGCGCGACGTTTCGGCATTCCGGTCGCCGCCAGCAGCGTGACGCCTGCGGATAATGACGCCGTCGCGTTTGATAAAGCGGGCATTCCGGTACTGTCGATTTCGGCGGTCAACGATCCCGCCCGCCATCGCGGCCGCCACGCCGTCGGGCCGGTGGCGCATAATGCGCGTCAGGATAATCTGCAATACCTGGATCAGGCGCTTCCTGGGCGCATTAATAAGCGCTGTCGCGACGTGATGCGCGTCCTGCTGCCGCTGGTAAAAACGCTGGCGAAGGCCGAGAAGTAAAAAGCGCGCCCCGGGGCGCGCTTTTCGTTAGCCTTCGTGCAGGCCGCATTCGCGTTTGAGACCGAAAAAGCGGGTCTCTTCTTCCGCCATGCCCGGCTCCCATTTGCGGGTCGTGTGCGTATCCCCTACCGAGAGATAACCTTCATCCCACAGCGGATGGTATTTCAGCCCATGCTTTTGCAGGTACTGATATACGGTGCGGTTATCCCAGTCGATGATTGGCAGGATCTTAAAGACGCCGCGCTGGACGCCCAGCACCGGCAGGTTCGCGCGGCTGCCGGACTGATCGCGGCGCAGGCCGGCAAACCAGGTTTGCGCGTTAAGGTCTTTCAGCGCGCGGTTCATCGGCTCTACTTTATTTATCTCGTTATATTTCTCGATACCTTCAACGCCCTGCTCCCACAGCTTGCCGTAGCGCGCTTCCTGCCAGGCCGGGCTCTGTTCGGCGCGGTAGATGTGCAGGTTCAGGTTGAGCTTTTCCGTCAGTTCGTCGATAAAGCGGTACGTTTCCGGGAAGAGATAGCCGGTATCGGTGAGGATAACCGGGATATCCGGACGCTGTTGCGTAACCAGATGCAGGCAGACCGCCGCCTGAATACCGAAGCTTGAAGAGAGCACAAACTCGCCCGGCAGGTTTTCCAGCGCCCAGCCGACGCGCGCTTCGGCGCTTAATGCCTCAAGCTGCGCGTTGGTGTCGGCGAGCGCATCAGCGCGGTCTTCTTTTTCCAGTGCATTTAACGCATGGAGATCGAGTACGGACATGTGAACCTCGCTTGCAAAAGTGTTATCTGGCCTGCGCCATGCGCCCGGCACGGGTGGCGGTTAAGAGATAGCGGGTGCGCTTTGCTGCCACGCTCTGCTAACCAGCACGCAGGGTGGATACGCGCCGCGCCTCCACCGCTACCGCACCGCGCGCGAAACGCTTATTCCCAGAAATCCCGCGCGGGATCGAGTACCGGGCGAATGATCCCGGCGCGCACGGTGAAATCGCCAAACCCTTCGCCGGGCTCGCGCTCTTTCGCCCAGCGACCGACGAGAACATCAAGCGTGTCGAGAATTTCCGACTCGGTGATGTTTTCGCGATACATGCGCGGAATACGCGTCCCGATGCGGTTACCGCCCAGGTGCAGGTTGTAACGTCCCGGCGCTTTGCCGACCAGCCCCAGCTCCGCCAGCATCGCACGGCCGCAGCCGTTCGGGCAGCCAGTGACGCGCAGCACGATGTGATCGTCCGCTACGCCATACTTCGCCATGATGCCGTCCACTTTATCGATAAACGACGGCAGGAAACGCTCCGCCTCCGCCATCGCCAGCGGGCAGGTCGGGAACGACACGCACGCCATAGAGTTTTCACGCTGCGGCGTCACGCTAGCCATCAGGCCGTGGTCGCGGGCGATCTGCTCTATCTTCGCCTTGTCGGCTTCCGGCACGCCCGCCACGATCAGGTTCTGGTTGGCGGTCAGGCGGAAATCCCCTTTATGGATCTTCGCTATCGCTTTCAGACCGGTTTTCAGCGGTTTGTCCGGGAAATCGAGAATACGGCCATTTTCAATAAACAGCGTCAGGTGCCATTTATCATCAATGCCCTTCACCCAGCCAATGCGATCGCCGCGACCGGTAAATTCGTAAGGGCGCACAGGCTCGAATTTAACGCCTGCCCGACGCTCAACCTCCGCTTTAAACACGTCCGGCCCGACGCGCTCCAGCGTATATTTGGTTTTCGCGTTTTTACGATCGGTACGGTTCCCCCAGTCGCGCTGGGTGGTCACCACCGCTTCGGCCACCGCCAGGGTATGCTCCAGCGGAATGTAGCCGAACTCGGTCGCGGTACGCGCGTAAGTTTTCTTGTTGCCGTGCTCGATGGACAGCCCGCCGCCCACCAGCAGATTAAAGCCCACCAGCTTGCCGTTTTCGGCAATCGCGATGAAGTTCATATCGTTGGCGTGCAGATCCACATCGTTTTGCGGCGGCACTACGACTGTGGTTTTAAACTTACGCGGCAGGTAGGTCGGGCCGAGGATCGGCTCTTCGTCCGTGGTCGCGACTTTCTCCTGATCGAGCCAGATTTCCGCATAGGCGCGGGTGCGCGGCAGCAGATGCTCGGAGAGTTTCTTCGCCCACTCCCAGGCTTCGGCATGTAATTGCGACTCGACCGGGTTAGACGTGCAGAGCACGTTACGGTTCATGTCGTTGGCGGTCGCCAGCGCGTCGAGGCCCACGGAGTGCAGCATCTGATGCGCCGGCTTCACGTTTTTCTTCAACAGGCCGTGGTACTGGAACGTCTGGCGGTTGGTCAGACGGATGCTGCCGTAAATGGTGTTTTCCTCGGCGAACTTGTCGATGGAAAGCCACTGCTGCGGCGTCATGATGCCGCCCGGCAGACGGCAGCGCAGCATCATGGCGTGACGCGGCTCCAGCTTCTGGGCGGCACGCTCGGCGCGGATATCGCGGTCATCCTGCTGATACATGCCGTGAAAACGGATCAGCAGGAAGTTATCACCATTAAACCCGCCGGTCAGCCCGTCATGTAAATCTTCAGCAATGGTGCCGCGCAGAAAGTTACTTTCCCGCTTCATGCGTTCCGCGTCGGAAAGTTTTCCTTCGACCACCAGAGGTCCTGGGTATTTTTCGCTCATTAATAGACGTCTCGCTGGTAACGGCGCTCAACGCGCAGCTCACTTAAATATTCATCCGCCGCCTCGGCATCCATCTCGCCGTAAGCCGCAATCACTTCCAGTAACGCCTGCTCGACATCCTTCGCCATGCGATTGGCGTCGCCGCAGACATAAATGTGCGCGCCTTCCTGAATCCAGCGCCACAGCTCCGCGCCCTGCTCGCGGATTTTGTCTTGTACGTAAATTTTATGTTCCTGATCGCGGGACCAGGCAAGGTCGATGCGGTTTAACAGCCCTTCTTTTACATAGCGCTGCCACTCAACCTGATACAGGAAATCTTCAGTAAAGTGCGGGTTGCCGAAGAAGAGCCAGTTTTTACCGGTAGCGCCGTCGGCTTCACGCTGTTGCATGAAAGCGCGGAACGGCGCGATACCGGTGCCAGGGCCAATCATAATGACCGGCGTTTCAGGCGTGGCTGGCAGGCGGAAGTTGTCGTTGTGCTCAATAAATACGCGCACTTCGCCCTCTTCTTCCAGACGATCGGCAAGGTAGCCTGAGGCGCCACCCGCGCGGGCGCGCCCTTCAATCTCGTAACGCACCACGCCCACGGTAATGTGGACTTCGTTTTCTACTTCCGCCTGCGACGAAGCGATGGAATAGAGGCGCGGCGTAAGCGGGCGTAGCAGCCCTGTCAACTGCTCAGCCTCAAGTTGCGCAGGCGCGAAGCGCACCATGTCGACGATGGGCGTCGCGGCGGCGTATTGCTGCAGCTTCGCTTTATCGCCCACCAGCGGCAGCAGGGCTTCGCTGCGGGTCAGCGTGGCGTAATTCTCAACGATAGCCGCGGTGTTGACCGTCAACTCAAAATGCCACTGGAGGGCTTCGCTGAGCGTCAGCGTTTTACCATCTACCGTCACCGTCTCATCGCCCTTCAGCCACAGTAGCTCAAGCAGCTCCTGCACCAGCGCCGGATCGTTCTGATACCAGACGCCGAGCGCGTCGCCCGGCTGATAGCGCAGCCCGGCATCGCCCAGATCGATTTCGATATGGCGCACATCTTTTTGCGAATGGCGGCCGGTGATTTTCTGGTTCACCGAGAGCGTCGCGGTGAGCGGCGCTTCTTTGGTATAAGGCGTGGAATCGACCAGATTCACCGCGCCGCTGGCGGTCAACGCCGCCTGTGACGGCGCTTCTTTCGGCACGCGCGCTTTCAGTACGTCAACCACCCGCTGGCGCCATTCCTGGGCAGCGGTCTGGTATTCAACATCGGCGTCGACGCGATCCAGCAGGCGCTCGCCGCCAAGCTCCGCAAGACGGGTATCAAAATCTTTCCCGGCCTGGCAGAAGCGTTCATACGAGGTATCACCAAGACCAAAGACGGCGAACGCCGCGCCTTCAAGCTTCGGCGCTTTTTTCGACAGCAGGAATTTATGCAACGCGACGGCTTCTTCCGGCGGGTCCCCTTCCCCCTGCGTGGAGGTGACGATGACCAGCAGTTTTTCCTGGGCGATTTGTTTGAATTTATAGTCGCCCGCGTTAACCAGATTCACATTGAGCTGCGCCGCCAGCAGATCGTCGCGCAGCGCTTCGGCGACGCGGCGCGCGTTGCCGGTCTGGGAGGCGGAAATAAGCGTAATGACCGACGCAGGCGCCGGGGGGGTTTGCACCACCGCCGCACCAGGCTGTTGGTTAACCATTCCCCAGAAGTAGCCTGAAAGCCAGGCGAGCTGCGTGGGGGTGAAATCATGAGTCGCCGTCTGAAGGCGAGCCAGCTGCTCCGGGCTGAGCGGGAGCAAAGCATTCGGTGGGGCCTGAGTCGTCATGCGTCGTTATGTTCCAGTAGCAAAGCTGTTTTTCATCGCAAAAACAGAAGAGAAAGTAAGGTTAACGGCGGCGATAATAACAATTAAAGAAGGGATGGAAATAATAAATAACCAAACGGACTAACCGCTTTTATCTATAAGCGTAAACGTAAAAACCGGTTATATAAGCCGTTGATAACCATATGGATTAAAAAGATGCGCGCCAGGTTTTACGCGGTTACCGCTTACGGCGGTTTTAGTTAATGCTAAAAACGGTCAATTCCGGTACTATGCGGCGGTTTTTTAGCAAGACTGAGACTGCGTTATGCCTACCACCCTGTTTAAAGATTTTATCTTCGAAGCCGCTCACCGACTGCCTCACGTTCCCGAAGGCCACAAATGCGGTCGCCTGCACGGACACTCCTTTATGGTGCGCCTGGAGATCACGGGCGAGGTAGACCCGCATACCGGCTGGATTATCGATTTCGCCGAACTGAAATCGGCGTTTAAACCGATTTATGACAGCCTGGATCACTATTATCTGAACGATATTCCCGGCCTCGAAAACCCGACCAGCGAAGTGCTGGCGCGCTGGATTTGGGATCAGATGAAGCCCCGTATGCCGCTTTTGAGCGCGGTAATGATTAAAGAAACCTGCACCGCCGGTTGCGTCTATCGCGGCGAATAAGGCTGTGTGGCGTTGGGATAGCGAACATCTCAACGAAAAAAGAGGGGCTTTAGCCCCTCTTTTTTTATGCGATGTTTTTATGCAATGTTCAGATACTTGTGCGTTTGCATCGACAATCGCCAGTTGCGGGCGATACAGACTTCGATGCACAGGCGCGTAGCGTCGTCTTTCTGGCTTATCGGCTGAAGCGCAATCACGCGCTGTCTTTCGTCATGCAGACGCGCCAGCAATTCATCCAGCGCCTCGATATCACGCATACGGCCTACGGGGTGTTTAATTTCATCAGCGCGCATCAACGCCTGGTCGAGCACATCGTACCCGCCGCGCATGTTCACCTTCGGCGACACGGTCACCCAGGTGCCGGTGGTGCAGCGCACTTCATGGGTGCCGCTGGTTTCAATCTGGCAGCTAAAGCCGTGCGCTTCGAGCAATTCGGTTAAGGGCAGCAGATCGTGAATACACGGCTCGCCCCCGGTAATAACCACATGGCGCGCGGTATACCCCTGGCGCTCAATGGCCGCCAGCAGCTCTTCCGGACTCGCCGCGCCCCATTTATCGCTCTCTTTGGTTTTCGCGATGATACTGAAAAGCGACACTTCCCGATCGGCGAGTTTCTCCCAGGTGTGTTTGGTGTCGCACCAGGCACAGCCTACCGGGCATCCCTGCAAACGAATAAAAATGGCGGGCACGCCGGTAAAGTAACCCTCGCCCTGCAGGGTCTGGAACATCTCATTAATCGGGTACTGCATGATTCACTCGGTTTATTACCAAAACGGTAATTATTACAGATAACCGCCGGACTATCATGTGCCATTTGCGCCTTCATGGCAGCGGCGGCGCGCCCTTATCAGCGATGGCCCCTTAATTCAGGTCGCTGGCAGGCCCACCGGGCGGCGGTTACCATGGCAATGGACGGCGCTGCGAAAACAAGGAAACGTGAGAACGATGGTACGCATACTGACGTTATTTATTCTGACGCTGACGATGGCTGGTTTTGCCGTTCAGGCGCAACCGCTCGCCGTGCCGCCGATGCGCGGTTTTGTTAACGACCCGGCAGATATCCTGGAGGGACCGGAAAAGCTCGCGTTAATCAACGATGTGTCTTCTCTTAATGCCCGCACCCACGCCCAGACCGCAGTGCTGATCGTGCCGACCTTACAGGGCGATAACCTGGAAAGCGCCGCTACGCGCGTGTTCAATACCTGGCGGCTCGGTAACGCACGCCGTAACGATGGCGTGCTGATTCTGGTGGCCTGGGAGGATCGCAACGTGCGCATCGAAGTGGGGCGCGGCCTGGAAGCCACGCTGACCAACGCGCTGGCGGGCCAAATCATTAAAGAGCGGATGCTCCCCTGGTTCCGCGCGGGCGAACTGGCCGAAGGCATCCGGCATGGCCTGACCGGTATCGACGCCGCGTTAAGCGGCAAACCGCTGCCGCCCGCGACCTCGCCATCGCGGTGGTGGTCATGGCTCAGGCCGTGGCTGGTGGGGTTTTCTTACTGGCAGGGGCTGCCGTTTCTTGCCATTACGCTGGCTGTCCTGTTGATGAAGCGCAAAAAGAAAACGCTCATCACGCTCTTTTTCGGCACCTCCTGCCTGCTAACGCCGGCGCTTGCCATTACCAGCGATTATGTCCCGTGGGTCGTACCGTTTTTATGGCTCAGTTTCTCATTGCCGATTCTGTTGTTAATCATGGTGATTATCATGGCGTTCGCTTTCCCCCGACGCCTGTTCAGCACTGGCAGCGGCGCGTTATCCGGCGATAACGGGTCAGCCTGGCTTGCGAATCAGAATCTTCATCATTTATCCGGCGGCGACAGTGGCAGCCATCACAGCAGCCACGACAGCGTGAGCTCCGGCGATGGCGGCTCAAGCGACGGCGGCGGCTCGTCAGATAACTGGTGAGCCCAGCGCGTCGGTAAAGCGGCGCGTGATCTGCTGCGGGCGCGTGATAGCGCCGCCCACCACCACGGCATGCGCGCCGAGCGCAAGGCAACGCGCCGCCCGTTCGGGCGTATCGACATTACCTTCGGCGATAACCGGAATAGTCACCGCCGCCAGGACGTCTTTTAGCCGCGCGAAATCCTTCTGGGGCAGCCGATGCCCCTGGGTTGTCGCAGTATAACCGTAGAGCGTGGTGCCGACGCAGTCAAAGCCCAGCGCCTCCGCCGTAACGGCTTCGTTAACCTCTGAAATATCCGCCATCAGCAGTACCTGAGGAAAAGCGAGGCGAATGCGCTTTACCAGTTGCTCCAGCGTCTCGCCAGCAGGGCGCGCTCGCGCGGTGGCATCAAGGGCAATCATTTCAGGCGCGGCGCGCATCAGTTCAGTGACTTCACGCATCGTCGCGGTAATAAACACCTCGCTGTCCGGATAATCTCGTTTAATGATGCCAATGACCGGCAGCGAGACCTGCTGTTTGATGGCCTCGATATCCGCCACGCTATTGGCGCGGATACCCGCGGCCCCGCCCTGCGCCGCCGCCAGCGCCATTTTCCCCATGATAAACGGACTGTGCAGCGGTTCGTTTTCCAGCGCCTGGCAGGAAACCACCAGCCTGCCTTTGATTTGCTCTAACATCGTTATCCTCAGCTTAATAACTCTTCGACTTCGTTTTTGATAATCGTGACGTGGGGGCCATAGATAACCTGCACGCCGTTACCGCGCAGGATCACGCCACGAGCGCCGGTAGCCCTGAGCGCCGCTTCGTTCACTTTGCGCCCGTCATTGACCGTCACGCGCAGCCGTGTGGCGCAACAGTCGACATCGTGCAGGTTATCCCGCCCGCCGAGCCCGGCGACAATGGCCTGCGCGCGTTCGCTGACATCAATCTGCACAGGCTCCTGCGCCTCTTTCTCGCGGCCCGGTGTTGCAAAATCAAAACGGGTTATCAGGAAGCGAAACGTGAAGTAATAAAGAAAAAACCAGGGCACGCCGACGAGCGGCACCAGCAACCAGTGGGTTTTCGCTTCGCCCTGCAAGACCCCAAAGAGAATAAAATCGATAAAACCGCCCGAGAATGTCTGCCCAATGGTTATCTGCAGCATATGCGCCAGCATAAAAGCCAGCCCGTCGAAAAACGCGTGGATGACATACAGCACAGGCGCGACAAACAGGAAGGAAAACTCAATCGGTTCGGTAATACCGGTCAGAAATGAGGTCAGCGCGGCGGATAACAGCAGCCCGGCGACGCGTTTTTTATTTTCCGGTTTCGCGGTGTGGTACATGGCAAGACAGGCGCCTGTCAGGCCAAACATCATGGTAATAAAGCGCCCGGACATAAAACGCGACGTGCCGATATAAAACTGCTGCGTGGCAGGATCCGCCAGCTGTGCGAAGAAAATACGCTGCGTGCCGTCCACCAGCTGGCCGTTGACGATTTCGCTGCCGCCGAGCGCCGTGGTCCAGAAAGGTAAATAGAAAATGTGGTGCAGGCCGAACGGGCCAAGCATACGCAGGATAAAACCGTATAACAGCGTGCCGACATAGCCGGTCGCCTCCACCAGCCCGCCAAGTCCGAAAATCACTTTCTGGAAATGCGGCCAGACGACGGTCATTAGCGCGCCGACAATGATCGCGGCCAGCGCGCTGATAATCGGCACAAAACGGGAACCGCCGAAAAAACCGAGAAACTGCGGCAGCGCGATTTTATTGAATCGCTGATGCAGCGCGCACGTTACCAGGCCAATAACCACGCCGCCGAATACGCCGGTTTCCAGCGTCTGGATGCCGAGAACCGTTCCCTGCCCGACCGCGCCCGGATTGCTTTGCGCGAGTTTTCCGGTCAGGGTCAACAGCGCATTGATGGTAGCGTTCATCACCAGAAAAGCGAGTAACGCGGCGAGGCCCGCCGTGCCTTTATCGGTGCGCGCCAGACCCACGGCCACGCCGACCGCAAACAGCACCGACAGGTTCGCGAAAACGATCGCGCCGGCGCTGCTCATGATGGTGAAAATCGCCTGTAACCAGCCCACATCGAGAAACGGATAAGCCGTCAGCGTGTTGGGGTTGGAGAGCGCGCCGCCGACGCCGAGCAACAGGCCCGCTGCGGGTAAGACGGCAATGGGCAACATAAACGATTTACCAAAATGCTGCGCCTTCTCAAACCAGCGCCCTGAAGATGTTCCGCTGAAAAATGCCATAGTGAAGCCCCCGCCGTTGTTATGATGAAAATATTTATCACTTTAATTATGTTTAGTGAAAATTATCATCATTAATAGCGAAGGCGATCATACTTTTTTAAAATGGCTGGCGTTGCGAGTGGGCTTTCACGCACACTCATCGCTGGTCGTCGGTGCTTCAGGATCCTTTATGTCTGACAATGAAAATCTACTGCTTAAGCTGCGTCAGGAGCTTTCTGGCTTTAGCCCAACGCAGCGCAAACTCGGCGAATATGTGCTGAGCGAGCCTGCGCGCGTGCTCTATCTCACTATTACGGAACTGGCCCGCGAGAGCGACACCAGCGAGGCCAGCGTCACCCGTCTGTGCCGCACGCTGGGTTGCAAAGGCTATAACGAGTTTAAAATGGCGCTCGCGCTGGATGTCCAGCGCACTCAGGCGCCCCGCGCGCAAAACGGCGACGCGCTGGACGCGCTGGTGGAGGAGTCGGTACAGGCGCTGCGTGACACCGCGCGACTGCTGGACCGCGCGAAGCTTGAAGCCGCAGCCCGGGCGCTGCATCATGCCCGTTCGGTGCAGATTTACGGCGTTGCCGCGAGCGCGATTGTGGGCGAGTATTTACATTACAAACTGCTGCGGCTCGGTAAACCGGCGCAGCGCTTTAGCGATATGCACCGGGCGTCGATGAACGCGGCAACGCTTCACGAAACAGACCTGGTGGTCGCCATTTCCAGCTCCGGCTCTACGCGCGATCTGCTGCATGCCGTGAAACTCGCCCGTCAGTCGGGCGCGCCTGTACTCACGCTCAGTAACACATCGCGCAGCCCGCTGGCGTCAATCAGCGATATGCTGCTGGTGGCGGCCAAACCGGAAGGCCCGCTGAATGCCGGCGCGCTGGATACGAAGGTAGGGGCGATGCTGCTGGTGGAGCTGTTAACCGCCTCGCTGATAGCCACAGACAGCGATTACGGTGAAACCAGCCAGCAAACCGCCAGCGCGACGCTGCCTCTGCTGCTGTAATGACAGGCGCGTAGCCCAAAGGGGAACGCGGCGCGAGATTTACTGTGACGCGGGCTCGTTGAGGTAAAAAAAATGCCAGTCATTCGACTGGCATTTTTCAGAGGTCAGGACGGGCGATTATGCCTGGCCTTTGATCTCTTTACGACCGTTGTACGGTGCTTTTTCGCCCAGCGCTTCTTCGATACGAATCAGCTGGTTGTATTTAGCCACGCGGTCAGAACGGCTCATGGAACCGGTTTTGATCTGGCCTGCAGCGGTACCTACTGCCAAGTCGGCAATGGTCGCGTCTTCAGTTTCGCCAGAACGGTGAGAGATAACAGCGGTATAGCCAGCGTCTTTCGCCATCTTGATTGCAGCCAGCGTTTCGGTCAGAGAACCGATCTGGTTGAATTTGATCAGGATGGAGTTAGCGATGCCTTTCTCGATGCCTTCTTTCAGGATTTTGGTGTTGGTTACGAACAGGTCGTCGCCCACCAGCTGGATTTTGTCGCCCAGCACTTTGGTCTGGTAAGCAAAACCGTCCCAGTCAGACTCGTCCAGACCGTCTTCGATAGACACGATCGGGTACTGTTTGGTCAGGTCTTCCAGGAAGTGAGTGAATTCTTCAGAGGTGAATGCTTTGTTGCCTTCGCCAGCCAGAACGTATTTGCCGTCTTTGTAGAATTCAGACGCTGCGCAGTCCATCGCCAGGGTGATGTCTTTGCCCAGCTCGTAGCCTGCTGCTTTTACCGCTTCAGCGATAACAGCCAGCGCTTCGGCGTTGGAGCCCAGGTTCGGCGCATAGCCGCCTTCGTCACCTACCGCGGTGTTCATGCCTTTGCCTTTCAGCACTTTCGCCAGGTGATGGAAAACTTCAGAACCCATACGGATAGCTTCTTTAACGCTGGAAGCGCCAACCGGCTGGATCATGAATTCCTGGATATCAACGTTGTTGTCAGCGTGCTCACCGCCGTTGATGATGTTCATCATCGGAACCGGCATGGAGAATTTGCCCGGGGTGCCGTTCAGTTCAGCGATGTGCTCGTACAGCGGCATGCCTTTGGAAGCAGCAGCAGCTTTAGCAGCAGCCAGGGAAACCGCCAGAATGGCGTTTGCACCGAAGTTAGATTTGTTTTCAGTACCGTCCAGATCGATCATGATCTTGTCGATACCAGCCTGATCTTTAGCATCTTTGCCAACGATAGCCTGAGCGATCGGGCCGTTAACCGCGCCAACCGCTTTGGTTACGCCTTTGCCCAGGAAACGGGATTTGTCGCCATCGCGCAGTTCCAGCGCTTCGCGGGAACCCGTAGAAGCACCTGACGGGGCAGCAGCCATACCTACGAAACCGCCTTCCAGGTGAACTTCGGCTTCAACAGTCGGGTTACCACGGGAGTCGATGATTTCACGACCGATGACTTTAACAATTTTGGACATATGGATTTTCCTCAAGTCACAACGTTAACTAAAACTCCAGACAAACAACGCGCGAAAAAGTCGCGCGTTGCCGTTCTAACTCTGCTTACTTCGCCTGGCGTTTCTGATACTCGCTGGCGGCTTTTACGAAGCCTGCAAACAGCGGGTGCCCGTCACGCGGCGTGGAAGTAAACTCCGGGTGGAACTGACAGGCGACGAACCACGGATGATTCGGCACCTCGATGATCTCGACCAACTGATCATCCCCGGAACGGCCCGCAACGCGCAGGCCAGCTGCTTCAATCTGCTTCAACAACATATTGTTGACTTCATAACGGTGGCGGTGGCGTTCAACAATCGTGGGTTCGCCGTAAAGCTTGCGCACCAGGCTGTCGTCAGACAGCTGGCACTGCTGCGCGCCCAGACGCATCGTTCCGCCGAGATCGCTCTTTTCAGTGCGCGTCTCGATATTACCGTTTTCATCACGCCATTCGGTGATTAACGCCACGACCGGGTACTTACAGTCTGGCACAAATTCGGTGGAGTTGGCGTTCTCCATACCGGCGACGTGACGTGCAAATTCAATCATCGCAACCTGCATACCGAGGCAAATGCCGAGGTAAGGAATGTTGTTTTCACGGGCGTAACGCGCGGTGGCGATTTTGCCCTCCACGCCGCGGTAGCCGAAGCCGCCAGGGATCAGGATAGCGTCCAGACCTTTCAGCAGTTCTTCGCCGCGCGTTTCTACGTCCTGTGAATCGATAAGCTTGATGTTAACGGTCACACGGTTCTTCAGGCCGCCGTGTTTCAGGGCCTCGATAACCGACTTATAGGCATCCGGCAGTTCAATGTACTTGCCGACCATACCGATAGTGACTTCGCCCGCCGGATTCGCTTCTTCATAAATAACCTGTTCCCATTCAGACAGGTTAGCTTCCGGACAGTTCAGGCTGAATCGTTTACAAATATAATCGTCCAGCCCCTGCGATTTCAACAGGCCCGGAATTTTATAGATAGAATCGACATCTTTCAGAGAAATAACCGCTTTTTCCGGAACGTTACAGAACAACGCAATCTTGGCGCGTTCGTTGGCCGGTACAGCGCGATCGGAGCGGCAAATCAGCACGTCCGGCTGAATACCGATAGAGAGCAGTTCCTTAACAGAGTGCTGGGTCGGCTTGGTTTTCACCTCACCTGCGGCCGCCATGTACGGCACCAGCGTCAGGTGCATAAACATGGTGTGCTCGCGGCCCACTTCAACCGCCATCTGGCGAATCGCCTCAAGGAACGGCAGGGATTCGATATCGCCCACGGTGCCGCCGATTTCGACGAGAACCACGTCATGGCCTTCGCCGCCCGCCAGGATGCGTTCTTTGATAGCGTTAGTGATGTGCGGAATAACCTGAACGGTGGCGCCCAGGTAGTCGCCGCGACGCTCTTTGCGCAGCACTTCAGAGTAGATACGACCTGTCGTGAAGTTGTTGCGGCGCGTCATGCGGGTGCGGATAAAACGCTCGTAATGGCCCAGGTCCAGATCGGTTTCGGCGCCGTCTTCAGTAACGAACACTTCCCCGTGTTGGATCGGGCTCATGGTGCCTGGATCGACGTTAATATACGGATCCAGTTTCATGATAGTCACGTTGAGGCCACGGGCTTCAAGAATAGCTGCGAGGGAGGCTGCGGCAATGCCTTTACCCAGAGAGGAAACGACCCCGCCGGTCACAAAAATATAGTTCGTTGTCATGCTGAACCTGAGAAGTTAGGTTTAAAGACGATGGAATAACCAGGACGGGAAAGTAGTATACCCGAACAGGACGGGGGTCACAAACTTTCATTCTGCACGTTCACCGGCTGGCCTCGCCAGACCCAAGCCGCAAGAAAATAGCCTTTTTCTCAGAAATGTTTTTGACGTAAATCAAGCGCTTGTTGGAAATAATTGTCCACAACAAGCGCTTGCTGCGAAAAAGCGTTAACTATCAATTTCCTGGCGTTTAACGGTTTGCCACGCCGATTCCATTTGATCGAGGCTCGCCTGCGTCATTTCCAGGCCCTGCGCGCGAATAATCGCCTCAACCTGGCGGAATCGCCGTTCAAATTTGCGGTTAGCTTTTTGCAGCGCCGTTTCGGCTTTCGCGCCCAGATGTCGGGAAAGATTAACGGTCGCGAACAGTAAATCGCCGATTTCCTCTTCGAGCTTCGCCTCGTCGATAACAGCCTGCTGCGCCTCATGCATCACTTCGTCGATCTCTTCGTGCACTTTATCGACGACCGGCCCCAGAGAGGTCCAGTCAAAGCCGACCGCAGAACAGCGTTTCTGGATTTTATGAGCGCGCATCAGCGCCGGGAGGCTTTCGGGAATGTCGTCCAGCGCCGAATGCTGCGCTTTTTCCGCGCGCTCGGCGCTTTTGGTTTTCTCCCAGTTAGCCAGCACTTCTGTACTGTCGCTGAAAGCGGCGTCGCCAAAGATATGCGGGTGGCGGCGCTCCAGTTTATCGCTGATGGCGGCGCAGATATCCTCGAAATTAAATCGCCCTTCCTCTTGCGCCATCTGGGCGTAAAACACGACCTGAAAGAGCAGATCGCCCAATTCGCCACGCAGATCGTCGAAGTCTTCACGCGCGATGGCGTCCAGCACTTCGTAGGTTTCTTCAAGGGTGTAAGGGGCGATGGTGGCGTAAGTTTGCTCTTTATCCCACGGACAGCCGGTTTGCGGATCGCGAAGGCGCTGCATAATGCCGAGCAGGCGGTCGATTTGAGTCATTGAAAATCCTTATAAAAACAGGCGTGGCGATGTCAAGCGCGTACGCCGCGCGCCTCACGCTGGAGGCATAATAAAAAAGACGGCGCGGCCTGTCGCGCCGCCTGACGCGTCAGCCGCCATGCAGACGGCGCGCGTCGATAACGTCTGATACCTGGTTAAGCTTGCCGAGCACGCGGCCGAGCACCTGGAGGTTATAGATTTCGATCTCCATATCGATGGTCGCCAGCTGCTGACGGGTATCGCTGCGGCTGGTCACGCCCAGTACGTTAACCTTTTCATTGGCAAGGATAGTAGTGATATCGCGCAGCAGACCGCTGCGGTCGTTCGCCGTTACGCGCACCACCAGCGAATACCCGGCGGAGTAGCTTTCGCCCCACACCGCGTCGACGATACGCTCCGGCGCGTGCGACTGCAGCTCCGCCAGTTGATCGCAGTCGGCGCGGTGGATGGAAATACCGCGCCCTTGGGTAATAAAGCCGACAATATCATCGCCCGGGATCGGCTGGCAGCAACGGGCGATGTGGTGCATCAGATTGCCGACGCCCTCCACCACGACGCGGCCATTATCGCGGCTGTTGCGCCCCTGCGGCGTATAGGTTTTTTGCTGCAACTGACGCAGCGCCGCGGCGTCCTGTTCTTCCGCGCTGGGCTTGTTGAACTGGGCCTGGAGGAAATTCACCATCTGGTTGAGGCGAATATCTCCACCGCCAATGGCCGCCAGCAGCTCATCGACTTCATTAAAGTTGTAGCGCGGCAGCAGATGCTTTTCCGCCTCTTTCAGGCTGATGCCGAGATGCGCCAGCTCGTCGTCGAGGATCTGACGCCCGGCGATAATATTTTTGTCGCGATCCTGTTTGCGAAACCAGGCGTGAATTTTCGCGCGCGCGCGGCTGGTGCCGACATAGCCGAGGTTCGGATTCAACCAGTCGCGGCTCGGGTTCGGCTGCTTCTGGGTGATGATTTCGAGCTGATCGCCCATCTGGAGCTGGTAAGTGAACGGCACAATTCTGCCACCGATTTTCGCGCCGATGCAGCGGTGCCCGACATCGCTGTGAATGTGGTACGCGAAATCGAGCGGCGTAGAGCCAGCAGGCAGGTCGACCACGTCACCTTTCGGCGTAAATACGTAGACGCGGTCGTCAAAGACCTGGCTACGCAATTCGTCGAGCATTTCGCCGGAATCCGCCATTTCTTCCTGCCAGGCGATGAGTTTACGCAGCCAGGCGATGCGGTCTTCGTGGCCGTTGCGCCCGCCGCTTGCCGCGCCCTCTTTATACTTCCAGTGCGCTGCCACGCCGAGCTCAGACTCTTCGTGCATCTGTTTGGTGCGGATCTGGATCTCAACCGTTTTACCGCCGGGGCCAAGCACCACGGTATGAATTGACTGGTAGCCGTTCGGCTTGGGGTTGGCGACATAATCGTCGAATTCATCCGGCAAATGACGGTAATGCGTATGTACAATGCCAAGCGCGGCGTAGCAATCCTGCAAACGCTCCGCGACGATGCGCACCGCGCGCACGTCGAACAACTCATCAAAAGCCAGATGCTTTTTCTGCATCTTGCGCCAGATGCTGTAGATATGTTTCGGACGCCCATAGACTTCGGCTTTAACGCCCTCTTCTTTCATGGCGGTGCGCAGATGCGTAACGAACTCTTCAATATAGTGCTCGCGATCGATGCGCCGCTCATGCAGCAGTTTGGCAATGCGTTTGTATTCATCCGGATGCAGATAACGGAAGCAAAAATCTTCGAGCTCCCACTTGAGCTGGCCGATACCGAGACGGTTCGCCAGCGGCGCATAGATGTTGGTGCACTCTTTCGCCGCCAGTACGCGTTCATCTTCCGGCGCGTCTTTCACTTCGCGCAGGTGCGCGATACGCTCCGCCAGTTTAATGACCACGCAGCGGAAATCATCGACCATCGCCAGCAGCATGCGGCGCACGTTATCCACCTGCTCGGAGGAGACGGAATCGTGATGCGTGGCTTTGAGCTGGCGAATAGCGGCCATATCGCGCACGCCGTGAATGAGGCCGACGACCGACTTGCCGACGCTCTCTTTCAGTACCTCTTCACTCACCACGCCGCCATCCACCAGCGGGAAAAGCAGCGCAGCGCGCAGCGTATCGATATCCATACTGAGCATGGTGAGGATTTCGACCATTTCCACGCCTCGCCAGAGCAGAAGATCTGCCTGCGGGTGGCCCTGAGTCTGCTGTTCGCAATAGCGCCAGGTTTCGGTTAAGCGTTCACACGACTGCTGACTGGCGATGCCAAGGCTCGCCACCCATTTTTCATGGTCAAATTCGCCAGCTTTATTAAGATGTGCACTTCTTACCGCAACCATCGTCCTCTCCTTTCGGGACCAGCCTGACCGCACCGCGCGGCGGCCTGACTACTTAATCTCTTTCAAACAGCGCCATTGATTCCAGATGGCCTGTGTGCGGGAACATATCGAGCATCGCCAGCCTTCCGGTGCGATAGCCCGCCGCGAGCAGCGCCTCACTGTCACGCGCAAGCGTAGAAGGGTTACAGGAGACATAGACCACCCGACGCGGTTTTAATTTCACAATATGCTGCATAACACCCGCAGCGCCCGCACGCGCCGGATCGAGCAACACTTTGTCGAAGCCCTGCAGCGCCCATGGCTGCGTCGTGACGTCTTCTTCCAGGTTATGCTGGAAGAAATTGACGTTTTTCAATGCGTTAAGTTCGGCATTATAGTCACCTTTCTCAACCAGCGCCGCAACCCCTTCGACGCCCACCACGCTCTCCGCGCGGCGCGCCAGCGGCAATGTAAAGTTGCCCATGCCGCAGAAGAGATCCAGGACGCGATCGCCGGGCTGAACATCCAGCCACGCCAGCGCACGGGCCACCATCTGCTGATTTACGGCGTCATTCACCTGAATAAAATCACGCGGGCTGAAGGTCAGCCGCAGGCCGTCCGATTCATACCAGGGCATGTCACCGTTTAGCTGTTCAAGGGTATCGCTCTCAGGCGCAAGGTACAGCGCCACGCCTTCGGAATGCGAAAAGCATTCCAGTTTTTCGCGATCGTCCGCGCTGAGCGGCTTCATATGCCGCAGCACCATCAGCGGACCGCTGGCGGCGTCGACCAGCTCAACATGGCCGAGATGGCGCGCGGCGTCGAGGCTGCCAAGACACGCGCGAAGGGCGGGCAGCAACGCCTCGAGACGGGGCACAAGTATAGGGCAGCGGTGCACATCCACCAGGTCATTCGAACCAGCCTTACGAAACCCCATCTGTAAGCCTGGTTTGCGCGGCGGGAAATTCAAGCTCAGGCGCGCCCGGCGGCGATATCCCCATGCCGGCCCGCTGATGACTTCATCAACCTCGCGCTTCATCATGCGCGCCAGCGCCTGGTTTTTACTGCGCTGCTGGAGGTCAACGCTCGCATGCTGTTGCTGGCAACCGCCGCATACGCCAAAATGCGGGCACAGCGGTGCTACGCGCTCCGGGCTTTGCGTGAGGCGCTTTTTTACTTCGCCGCGCGAGAACTGTTTTTTCTCCTCGGTAAGTACGACGTCTGCGCGTTCGCCTGGCAGCAAACCGGGAATAAACAGCGCTTTGCCGTGGTGGCGCGCCACCCCCTGCCCGAAGGCGTCCAGGCCGTCGGCCGTCACGGTTATCATTTCACGCGTCGTCACGCGTCGCTTTGCAGAGTAGAATTGCGCCATCGCCAGGAAATTTCTCACATAAACTGAATGTCGCTGATTGTCCCATAACGGAACCCCATGACCAACTACAGCCTGCGGGCGCGGATGATGATTCTCATCCTGGCGCCCACCTTTATCATCGGCCTGCTGCTCAGCGTTTTCTTCGTTGTGCACCGCTATCATGATTTGCAGCGCCAGCTGGAAGACGCCGGCGCGAGCATTATTGAGCCGCTGGCGGTCGCCAGCGAATATGGCATGAGCCTGCAAAATAAGGAGTCGGTACGCCAGTTGGTCAGCGTACTGCATCGTCGGCATTCGGAAATTGTACGCGCCATTTCAGTTTACGATCGCCACAATAAACTGTTTGTAACGTCTAATTATCAGCTTAAGCCTTCCGAACTGCAGCTTGCGAACGGCGCGGCCATGCCCACCGCCCTTAGCGTAACGCGCCGGGACGATATTTTGATTCTGCGCACGCCGGTGGTCTCCGAGCGCTACTCGCCTGATGAATCTGAAGTTTCTGAAGCCAAGCTCAACGCCAACACGCTGGGCTATGTGGCGCTGGAGCTGGATCTGAAATCAGTGCGGCTTCAGCAGTATCAGGAGATCGCTATCTCGCTATTAATGATGCTGATTTGTATGGTCTGCGCGGTGCTATTCGCCTGGCGTCTGATGCGCGACGTCACCGCGCCTATCCGCAATATGGTCAATACCGTCGACCGCATCCGCCGCGGCCAGCTCGACAGCCGGGTCGAAGGCTTTATGCTGGGCGAGCTGGATATGCTGAAAAACGGCATCAATTCGATGGCGATGTCGCTTGCCGCTTACCACGAAGAGATGCAGCACAATATCGATCAGGCGACGTCAGATTTGCGTGAAACCCTGGAACAGATGGAGATCCAGAACGTTGAACTGGATCTGGCGAAAAAGCGCGCGCAGGAGGCGGCGCGTATTAAGTCTGAATTCCTTGCCAATATGTCCCATGAGCTGCGCACGCCGCTAAACGGCGTGATAGGTTTTACCCGCCTGACGCTGAAAACCGACCTGACGCCGACTCAGCGCGATCACCTCAACACGATTGAGCGCTCGGCGAATAACCTGCTCAGCATCATTAACGACGTGCTTGATTTCTCGAAGCTGGAGGCCGGAAAACTGCTGCTGGAAAGCATTCCGTTCCCACTGCGCAACACGCTGGATGAAGTGGTGACGCTGCTGGCGCACTCTGCGCACGACAAAGGCCTGGAGCTGACCATCAGCGTGCGCCATGACGTGCCGGATAACGTGATTGGCGACCCGCTGCGTCTTCAGCAGGTCATCACCAATCTGGTGGGCAACGCGATTAAATTTACCGACCACGGCAATATCGACATCGTGGTGGAGAAACGCGCCATCAGTAACAACAAAGTGCAGATTGAAGTACAAATCCGCGATACCGGCATCGGTATTCCGGAGCGCGATCAGTCGCGCCTCTTCCAGGCGTTTCGCCAGGCCGACGCCAGCATTTCGCGCCGCCACGGCGGCACCGGGCTTGGGCTGGTTATTACCCAGAAACTGGTTAACGAAATGGGCGGCGATATCTCGTTCCACAGCCAGCCGCATCGCGGCTCGACGTTCTGGTTCCACATTAGCCTTGATCTGAACCCTAACGCGCTGGCGGATCGCCACGCCACCGATATGCTGGCGGGCATGCGTATTGCGTATGTCGAGAAGAACGAAGCCGCGGCGAAAAGCACGCGGGATCTGCTCGCCAATACGCCGCTGACGGTGATCTACAGCCCGGAGCTGGCGACGCTGCCGCAGGCGCATTACGACATCCTGCTCTATGCCGCCCCGGTGACGGATCGTGAACCGTTGACGATGCGCCATGACCAGCTGGCGCGCGCGGCCACGCTTACGGATTGTCTGATTCTGGCACTGCCATGCCACGCTCAAATTAACGCCGAGATGCTGAAAAAAGAGGGGGCCAGCGCCTGCCTGCTGAAACCAGTGACCGGCACCCGACTGTTGCCGCTGCTGCTGGAGCATTGCCGTCTTATCCACGCCCGGGAGTTGCCTGAGGGTAATCAGGGCAAACTGGCGATGACGGTCATGGCGGTGGATGACAACCCGGCCAACCTCAAACTTATCGGCGCATTGCTGGAGGATGTCGTTCAGTATGTGGTGCTGTGTGACAGCGGGCATCAGGCGGTAGAGCGCGCCACGCTTCAGCCATTCGATATTATTTTGATGGATATTCAAATGCCGGACATGGATGGCATCCATGCGTGCGAGCTGATCCGCAAACTGCCGCAGCAGCAGCACACACCGATTATCGCAGTTACGGCCCATGCGATGTCAGGGCAGAAAGAAAAACTGTTGAGCGCGGGCATGAATGATTATCTGGCGAAGCCTATCGAAGAAGAGAAGCTGCGCGCCTTGCTGCTGCGCTACCAGCCGGGCTACGCGGTGCCGCTGGTCGCCAGCACGCCTGCGAGCGCGCCGCCGACGGTTGACCTGAACGCGACGCTCGACTGGAGCCTGGCGCTGCGTCAGGCGGCGAACAAGCCCGATCTGGCGCGCGACATGCTGCAGATGCTACTGGCGTTTTTGCCGGAAGTGCGCAACCGCGTGGAAGAACAGCTGGTGGGCGAAAATCCGGAAGGCCTGACCGAGCTGATTCATAAATTGCATGGCAGTTGCGGCTACAGCGGCGTTCCGCGCCTGAAAAACCTCTGCCAGTTGATTGAGCATCAGTTGCGCAGCGGCGTCGCGGCGAGCGAGCTGGAGCCGGAACTGCTGGAATTACTGGATGAGATGGATAACGTAACGCGTGAAGCGCATCGCATTATCGGTCAATAACACACGCGTCGGCGTCATGTCGCGCAGGACGCCGACGCGCCGGCTATTTGAGTAGCGCGCCCCACTGTTCGACCCACGGACTGGAGAGCGTTTCCGGCTCCGGATAGTCTGCGGCGTCGATGTATAACACCTCGCCAACGCGCTGCGCTGCGTGTTCCTGCAGCAGCGCGTCGAATTTCTTGCCGCCGCCGCAAAAATGGCTGTAGCTACTGTCGCCGAGCGCAATCAGGCCGTAGCGCCGCGTCGGCTGGTGACCGTGCTGGTCTTTGACAGACTCATAAAGCGGAACGATGCTGTCCGGCAAGTCGCCCTGGCCGGTCGTGGACGTGACGATAAGCGCGTAACCGTCACTATAGCGCTCCCAGTCCGCCAGGGTGGCATCTTCATACACCGTAGCCTCATGGCCCTGTTTTTTGAGGATAGTCTGCGCTTCTTCCGCGACTAACAGTGAATTACCGTACATGGTGCCGACAAAAATCCCTACGCTTGCCATCGCTTAATCTCCTTGTGGATTCAGACTATTTTCATCCTGAGGGTTCGTACCGGGAAACTCAACCCCAACGGGATCGGGGAGATGCGCCTGCCAGCCAAAGTGCGCGAGCGCCTGATGCCAGACATCGTCAAGACCAGCGCGAATGACGAGCGGCTCGCCGGTCACGGGGTGCGTGAGCGCAAGCTCACTGGCGTGAAGCATCAGCCGGTTGCAGCCGAAATGCTCCGCTGCGGCGCGGTTCTGGCGCAGATCGCCATGTTTCGAGTCGCCGATGATAGGATGGCGCAGGTGCGCCATATGGCGGCGCAGCTGATGCTTGCGACCAGTCTGCGGAAGCATCTCGATTAAAGAGTAACGCACTGAATCATAACGCCCCACCGCCACCGGCTGCGTGGTGGTCGCGAGCCCCTGATAATGCGTTACCGCTGGCTGCGCCTCTTTATCCTGACGCGAGAATTTATCGGCAATTTTATCCAGCTCTTCCACGAGCGGGTAATCGAGTATCGCGCTGTCGGTGAGCCAGCCGCGCACGATAGCATGGTAGCGTTTTTGGATCTGATGATGCTCAAACTGCTGTGATAACAGCCGCCCGACCTCGCTCGACAGGCCCATCAGCAGAACGCCGGACGTGGGTCTGTCGAGACGGTGGGCGGTGAAAACGTGCTGGCCTATCTGGTCGCGCACGGTCTGCATAACGACCACTTTTTCGTCGCGATCGAGCCAGCTGCGGTGCACCAGCCAACCGGATGGCTTGTTGACCGCCACCAGCCATTCGTCCTGCCAGAGGATCTCCAGGCTCACAGGCTTTCCTCTGTAAAGAGCGCATCCAGCTCAAGCAGCACCTTCAGCACGGCGTCGCGCGCCGGATGGCTGGCCTCAAGCGCCACTTCATAATAAGGCGCGACCGCAAACGCCTGCGGCAGCGGCGAGCCGGCGTCCAGCAGCGCATGCAGACGCGGAATGAGCACCCATTGCAGCCATTCGTAAGGCTCAAGCGTATCCATGCAAAAAGGCTGCGTACTTTCAAATGCGGAGGAATGGGGGGCGGCGCTTTGCCACTGCTGATGGTGGCGTAACACGTGTTCGACGCGCTGCAGCTGCTGACGAACCCGTTGGTGGCGTTCCATAACAACCTCTGTGAATCAAAAAACCGGGCGCGCAGCATAGCATTTCCCGGCAGCAGAAAAAAAAGCATAAAAAAAGGAGCACTGTGATAACACAGTGCTCCCGGTTCGTTTCGCAGCAGTCCGGCTACTTTTCGGTGCTCCCTGCTCGTCCGTGACAACTTTTCCTGCGGTCTTGCGACCTTACATCCCTTTACGCATCCTGCTCACATCATCCTGATGTTACTGGTGCATCGTCCCGATGCGTGTCCTTAGTCTTCCTGACCCACCGGTAATCCTGTCCGGCTCACGTTCTCCTTCCTGGAGGTGTCCCTTAGCGCTCCTGCGCCGTCCTTTCGCCTCATCCTGAAGCCTTCCCTGAATCGCCCTCCGGCGTATCCTGTTTGAAGCGCCATCGTCCTGATGTTCGCTTCAGCGCCACTCCGTGTCGGCAGGAATAGAATCTCGCATTACGCGTGCACTTACAAGGCAGCTTACAGGATCAATTTAAGATAAGTTTCATACGAAAGCGCAGCTTTTTATCACATCCGATTGAATATAAAAGTAATTTATTACGAAGCGCGCTAAGAAAACCCTTACGCTGACGGCGATCTCTCACAGGGTTTGTGAGAGATCTCTTACAAGGGGGCGAGCAAAAAAGGATTACAACAGCGGGTCGAGTTGATGCAGAAAGGTGCTAAGCGCCGGTGCCAGCACGCGTCGCTGGCGGGTACCGAGGGTTTCCCGCACCACTTCGCCGGTAAGATTACACAGCGAGACCACATCCAGTTCACTGTCAAGCGTAGCGATAAAGATCGTGGGCGACAGCTTAAGGCGCTTTTGCGTGACCAGGTGGCCAATCAGGTTTTCCTGCACGCGGCGGAAATCGTCCCGGCTCCAGGCCTGTAACAGCGTTAACGTCAGCTCGCCGAACCGTGCGGGCATATCGCCTGCGTACTGACTGACGTAAAACGCGTGCGCGTCCGGCTGGAGCACAATATCAAGCGCTTTCTCAACCGCGCCGAGAGAATCCTCAGGCGTAAACGGCTGAGGTTGCCACTCTACCGCGTCAGGGTGGGTGGATACAATGCACGGGGACGAAATACCGATATATTCTTCACTGACGGGCAGGCTGCCCCGCTGTTGCCGCCACGCTTCGCAATAACGCGCGCTGAATGCCGCCAGCGCCTGTTGTACGTCGTTTTCCACCAGATTCTCTCTTCAGGTCAGGTAAGATACACTGAACCCTGTATTGTACCTGTATTATCACGGTGACACATGACTTCTTATGAAAATCATCAGGCGCTTGACGGCCTGACGCTTGGCAAATCTACCGATTATCGCGACATCTACGATGCCTCTCTGCTCCAGCCGGTGCCGCGCAGTCTGAACCGCGATCCGCTGGGCCTGCGCGCCGACGCCCTGCCCTTTCACGGGGCGGATATCTGGACGATGTACGAACTCTCCTGGCTTAATCAGAACGGTCTGCCGCAGGTAGCGATAGGCCAGGCGGAGATTAACGCCGCCAGCGTGAATCTTGTCGAATCTAAAAGTTTTAAGCTCTATCTCAACAGCTTTAATCAGACGCGCTTCGCCAGCATTGATGACGTGCGCGAGACGCTTGAGCGAGACTTACGCGCCTGCGCGCAGGGCGAGGTGTCCGTGACGCTCCGCCGCCTTGACGAGGTTGAAGGCGAGCTGGTTGCGCGCTTTGAGGGCGAATGCATCGATAATCAGGATCTGATTATCACCGATTACGAATTTGACGCCGCGCTGCTTACAGACGCCGCGGGCGAAGCGCGCGTTGAAGAGACGCTGGTCAGCCATCTGCTGAAATCCAATTGCCTCATCACGCACCAGCCGGACTGGGGCTCCGTGCAGATCCGCTATCGCGGGCCGAAAATCTGTCGCGAAAAGCTGCTGCGCTATCTGGTCTCTTTCCGCCATCACAACGAATTCCACGAGCAGTGCGTGGAGCGCATTTTTAACGACATTCAGCGTTTTTGTCAGCCCGAAGCGCTCAGCGTCTATGCGCGCTACACCCGCCGCGGCGGGCTGGATATTAATCCGTGGCGCAGCAACGACAGCTTTACACCGGCAACCGGGCGCCTGGCGCGTCAGTAATTGCTAAACACCCCGCAAATCCGTCACAAGGGCGGTGCGGGGTGGGTTGTTAAATGTCACATGGCGGGGCTATTGTAATCAGAGGGAGCGGCGTTTATCGCCCCGTAAGGAGCTTACTTGATTACACATATTAGCCCGCTGGGCTCGATGGATCTGCTGTCGCAGCTGGAAGTGGACATGCTCAAAAGCACAGCCAGCAGCGACCTGTATCAACTCTTTCGCAACTGTTCGCTTGCGGTGCTCAATTCCGGCAGCCAGACCGACAACAGCAAAACGCTGCTGTCGCGTTTTGAAAATTTCGATATCAACGTGCTGCGCCGCGAGCGCGGCGTAAAGCTTGAACTTATCAATCCGCCGGAAGAGGCGTTTGTCGACGGGCAGATTATCCGCTCGTTGCAGGCTAACCTGTTCGCCGTGCTGCGCGACATTTTGTTCGTGAACGGACAGATTCATAATGCCGGGCGCTTTCAGCATCTGAATCTTAGCGACTCCATTCATATCACCAACCTGGTATTTTCCATCCTGCGCAACGCGAAAGCGCTGCATGTCGGCGAAGCGCCGAATATGGTGGTCTGCTGGGGCGGTCACTCTATTAACGAAACCGAATATCTCTACGCCCGCCGCGTCGGTACCCAACTGGGGCTGCGCGAGCTGAATATCTGCACCGGGTGCGGGCCGGGCGCAATGGAAGCGCCGATGAAAGGCGCGGCGGTCGGTCACGCCCAGCAGCGCTACAAAGAAGGGCGTTTTATCGGCATGACCGAGCCGTCGATTATCGCCGCCGAGCCGCCGAATCCGCTGGTGAACGAGCTTGTCATCATGCCGGATATCGAAAAACGCCTTGAGGCGTTCGTGCGTATCGCCCACGGTATTATCATCTTCCCGGGCGGCGTCGGTACGGCGGAAGAGTTGCTGTACCTGCTCGGCATTTTGATGAACCCGCATAACGCGGAACAGGTGCTGCCGCTGATCCTGACCGGGCCGAAAGAGAGCGCCGACTATTTCCGCGTGCTGGACGACTTTATCGTCAACACCCTTGGCGAGAAGGCCCGTCGTCATTACCGCGTGATCATTGACGACCCGGCGGAAGTGGCGCGCGAAATGAAAAAAGCGATGCCGCTGGTGAAAGAGTGCCGTCGTGAAACCGGCGATGCCTACAGTTTCAACTGGTCTATCCGCATTTCGCCGGATCTTCAGGTGCCCTTCGAGCCAACCCATGAAAATATGGCGAACCTGAAGCTTTACCCCGATCAGCCGACGGAAATTCTGGCAGCCGATCTGCGTCGCGCCTTTTCAGGTATTGTGGCGGGTAATGTGAAAGAAGTAGGCATCAGGGCCATTGAGCAGTACGGACGCTATAAAATTCATGGTGATGCGCAAATGATGAAGCGCATGGACGATCTGCTGCAAGGCTTTGTCGCCCAGCATCGTATGAAGCTACCGGGCTCCGCTTATATTCCCTGTTACGAAATCTGCACGTGATATCAGGCGGCCTGCGGGCCGCCTTTTTTATAGACTCCATCCCCCGCGAAACGTTTGCGCTGTAAAATTCACCGCGCATAATCCTGGAAATTTCTCCAAAAGAATTTCAGCGTGCTGTTTTCGTCTGTTTTTACAGGAAATTATTAATCATTTTATCCTGGTCTATTTACCTCATCTGCCGTCAATGGCAGGCTCTGCGCGCATTAATGCCGGCCAGGCATCGAAAGCCAGTGTTATGATCTAAAAATCGCCTGCTAAAAAAGTGGATTATTGCAATTGGGATCGGGATCACTGAAGGATTCAGTGCATGAATGTATCTTTCGCCCCGCCACAGTTTCGGGAAAAAATTATAAAAAAAGCGCCCTAAACAGAATTTCGTTTTACAGTTCGTCGATATTTTATCGAATGTGACTATTAAGTTCGATTTTTTGCTTCCTCCAGGAGATACACAGATGGAAACGACTCAAACAGGCAACATCGCTACCGCAGCGAAAAGCGGCGCGTGGCGCAAAACCGATACCATGTGGATGCTTGGCCTGTACGGCACGGCGATTGGCGCAGGCGTGCTTTTCCTGCCTATCAACGCAGGCGTCGGCGGCCTTATCCCACTGATTATTATGGCCATCCTTGCCTTCCCGATGACCTTCTTCGCCCACCGCGCGCTCACTCGTTTTGTCCTTTCCGGTAAAAACCCGGGCGAAGACATTACCGAGGTCGTGGAAGAACATTTCGGCGTTGGCGCTGGTAAAGTCATCACCCTGCTCTACTTCTTCGCGATTTACCCGATCCTGCTGATGTACAGCGTGGCTATCACCAACACCGTTGACAGCTTTATTACTCACCAGCTGGGCCTGACGTCTCCGCCGCGCGCGATCCTTTCGCTGATCCTTATCATCGGTATGATGACTATCGTGCGCTTCGGCGAGCAGATGATCGTGAAAGCGATGAGCGTGCTGGTGTTCCCGTTCGTGGCCGTGCTGATGCTGATGGCCTGCTTCCTGATCCCGAACTGGAGCGGCGCCGCGCTGGAAACTCTCTCTTTCAGCCACGCTTCTACCGGTAACGGCCTGCTGATGACCCTGTGGCTCGCCATTCCGGTCATGGTGTTCTCATTCAACCATTCGCCGATCATCTCTGCTTTCGCCGTGGCGAAACGTGAAGAGTACGGTGTGGACGCCGAGAAAAAATGCTCCCGCATTCTGGCTTATGCGCACATCATGATGGTCGTAACCGTGATGTTCTTCGTATTCAGCTGCGTGCTGAGCCTGACCCCGGAAAACCTGGCGGAAGCAAAAGCGCAGAACATCACTATCCTTTCTTACCTCGCTAACCACTTCAACGTGCCGGTTATCGCCTGGGTAGGCCCGATCATCGCAATCATCGCCATTACGAAATCTTTCCTCGGCCATTACCTGGGCGCGCGTGAAGGCTTTAACGGCATGGTGATTAAGTCTCTGCGTAGCCGCGGCAAAACTATCGAAGTGAGCAAACTGAACCGCATCACCGCGCTGTTCATGCTGGTAACCACCTGGATTGTCGCTACCCTGAACCCGAGCATCCTTGGCATGATCGAAACGCTGGGCGGTCCGATTATCGCGATGATTCTGTTCCTGATGCCGATGTACGCGATTGCAAGAGTCCCAGCCATGCGTAAATACAGCGGCCACATCAGCAACGTGTTCGTGACTGTGATGGGTCTTATCGCTATCTCCGCTATCTTCTATTCGCTCTTCAGCTAATCCTCTGTCCGCGCCGCCGCCCGGCGGCGCGAGTCCTTCCCAGTTATTGATTCAACGGAATGCATCATGATCAGCGTTTTTGATATTTTCAAAATCGGTATTGGTCCATCCAGCTCTCATACCGTAGGGCCGATGAAAGCGGGCAAGCAGTTTACCGATGACCTTATCGCGCAACACCTGCTGCATAAGGTGACAAAAGTGGTGGTGGACGTGTATGGCTCCCTGTCACTGACCGGCAAAGGCCACCACACCGATATCGCTATTATTATGGGCCTGGCCGGCAATCTGCCGGACACGGTAGACATCGACGCCATCCCAGGCTTCATTCAGGACGTTAATACGCACAGCCGCCTGATGCTCGCCGGCGGCGCGCACGAAGTCGCGTTCCCGGTCGATCAGTGTATGAATTTCCATGCCGATAATCTGGCGCGGCACGAAAATGGTATGCGTATCACCGCGCTTGCGAATGACGACGTGCTCTACAGCCAGACGTATTACTCTATCGGCGGCGGTTTTATCGTCGATGAAGCACATTTTGGCCAGACGCAAACCGCCATAACGCCGGTACCGTACCCGTACCAAACGGCGGCGGATCTTCAGCGTCACTGCCGCGAAACCGGATTGTCGCTCTCCGGCCTGATGATGAAAAACGAGCTGGCGCTGCACAGCAAAGAAGAACTCGAAGCACATTTCGCGCAGGTCTGGGATGTGATGCGCGCCGGTATCGAGCGCGGCACCACAACCGAGGGCGTTCTGCCAGGCAGGCTTCGCGTTCCGCGTCGCGCCGCCGCGCTGCGCCGTATGCTGGTCAGCCATGATAAAACCGACGCCGACCCGATGAACGTGGTGGACTGGATCAACATGTTCGCGCTGGCGGTCAACGAAGAGAACGCTGCGGGCGGCCGTGTCGTTACCGCGCCGACCAACGGGGCGTGCGGAATCGTTCCGGCCGTGCTGGCGTACTACGATAAGTTTATCCGCGAAGTGAACGCTAACTCACTGGCGCGCTACCTGCTGGTAGCGAGCGCGATTGGCTCGCTCTATAAGATGAATGCGTCCATCTCTGGCGCAGAAGTGGGCTGTCAGGGCGAAGTGGGCGTCGCCTGCTCCATGGCGGCGGCGGGCCTTGCCGAACTGCTCGGCGGCAGCCCGGCCCAGGTGTGCATCGCGGCGGAAATCGGCATGGAACACAACCTCGGGCTTACCTGCGACCCGGTCGCGGGACAGGTTCAGGTGCCATGCATTGAGCGCAACGCGATTGCCTCTGTGAAAGCCGTCAATGCCGCGCGTATGGCGCTGCGTCGTACCAGCGAGCCGCGCGTCTGCCTCGATAAAGTTATCGAAACCATGTTCGAAACTGGCAAAGACATGAACGCCCGCTACCGCGAAACCTCCCGCGGCGGCCTGGCGGTCAAAGTGGTCGCCTGCGATTAATCCCTCCCTCGCCGCCCTGTGAACAGGGCGGTTTTTTGCGCGTTATCTTCCTGAATCCTCACCCCTTTCTGGTGAGCGTATGCCGAAAATGTTACGGTAACGGCTTCTTACGTTCGCAAGGTAAGCCGCCATGCCTGTTCATTTGCTGATTGTCGATGCGCTCAACCTGATCCGCCGGATACACGCGGTGCAGGGAACGCCGTGTGTCGATACCTGCCTGCATGCGCTGGAGCAACTGCTGGGCAACAGCCAGCCGACGCACGCCGTCGCGGTGTTTGATGATGAAGCCCGCGCGCAGGGCTGGCGTCATCAACTCCTGCCAGACTACAAAGCCGGGCGCCCCCCGATGCCTGAGGATCTCCATCAGGAGATGCCTGCATTGCGCGAGGCGTTTACCCGCCGTGGCGTCCCCTGCTGGCATGTCGAGGGTAACGAAGCCGACGATCTCGCCGCCACGCTCGCCGTGAAAGTCGCCGCCGCAGGCCATGAGGCGACGATTGTGTCGACCGATAAGGGCTACTGTCAGCTACTGCGTCCGGAAATTCGCATTCGCGACTATTTTCAGAAGCGCTGGCTGGATGCGCCGTTTATCGCCAGGGAATATGGTGTCGCGCCAGAAAGGCTGGCGGATTTCTGGGGGCTTGCCGGGATCAGCAGTTCGAAAATACCGGGTGTCGCGGGGATTGGGCCGAAAAGCGCCACGCAGTTAATTAATGATTTCGGCACGCTGGAAACCCTCTACCAACGGCTCGACGAGGTACCGGAGAAGTGGCGTAAAAAGCTCGAATCGCACCGTGAAAGCGCGTTTATCTGCCGTCAGGTCGCGACGCTGAAAACCGACTTGCAGCTCGACGGGAATTTGCAGCAGTTGCGGTTGCAGGGCTAATTCCGCGGCATTAAAAAGGCGGATAAGCTCTCGCTTAACCGCCTTATAATCCTCTATGCCGGGAAAACTGGCGCTTATCGCTCGTCGCGACGCCCGCCGACGGCAGCCCACCAGCGGCGCACGTGAACGGTTACTTCCTCGCGGTCGTGATAGAGCTGGCGCGCCTGGATCTGCGCGTTAATGCCATGCGCGTCCAGTTGTTCCTGAATCGAGGCGATATTCTGCGACACCTCTTCATAGCGCTTTTTCATCGGCAGCTTGAGGTTGAAAATAGTTTCGCGACACCAGCCGTTGACCAGCCACTGCGCCATCAGTGCCGCTACTTTAGCCGGTTTTTCCACCATGTCACACACCATCCATGTGATATTGCTGCGAGTCGGGCGGTATTTAAACCCGTCTTCACGCAGCCACGTCACCTGCCCGGTATCCATCAGGCTCTGCGCCATCGGGCCATTATCCACGGATGACACCCACATGTTGCGTTTCACCAGCTGATACGTCCAGCCGCCGGGGCACGCCCCCAGATCCACCGCATACATGCCGTTGGCAAGGCGCTCATCCCACTCATCCGCCGGAATAAACACATGGAACGCCTCTTCAAGCTTCAGCGTCGAGCGGCTCGGCGCGTCCGCCGGAAACTTCAGACGCGGGATGCCCATATAGAATGGCGAGTTATTGTTGGTATACGAATAGCCCGCGTAGCAGCAGCCAGGCGCGATGAAAAACACATGCACGACCGGGCGTTTGGGCGTTTCAAAATTCGCGAGGATCTTCGCCTCACGAAGCGCGGCGCGCAGCGGGACGGTAAATTTGCGGCAGAACTTCATCAGCTCTTTGCTTTCGTTGGTATCAGCCACTTCAACGCGCAGCTCACCGCCTTTTTCCACTACGCCTTGCAACATGCCGACAATCGGCGTGACGCGATCTTCCGGCGGCAGATTCTGCAAAAGCTCGCCTGCCACGAACATCTGGCGGGCAAAAATCAGCGAGCTAAACGGCAGGTCACGCGCGAGCTTATCGGCCTCTTCAGCCTGATAACATTCGAAAATCACATAGCCGCTGTTTTCTTTCACGCGGGCGAAACCAAAAACGCCTTGCTGCGCTGCTTTGTCGGTTATCTCTGCCGCGCACTCTTTCTCAAAACCCTGACGGCAGTACAAAATGACCTTATTCATGAACCGAACCTTTACGCTTCAGACGCACCGCGCCAATTAACATTAATACCCAACCGGCCAGAAAACTTACGCCGCCGACCGGCGTAACGAAGGCCCATAAATGCAGATGGGAAAGCGCCAGACAATAGAGGCTGCCGCTAAAAAGTACCGTACCGAGCGCCAGGAACACGCTGCTCCAGTAAAACCAGATGCTGATGCGCCGCTGCATCGCAACCGCCAGTCCCAAAATCGCCAGCGTATGAAACGCCTGATACTCAAGGCCGGTTTGTATCCAGCCCATCTCAGCAGCGCCGAGGGTTTGACGTAATACATGCGCGCCAAAGGCGCCCAGCGCAACGAAAACAAAGCCACTGATTGAGGCGAAAATCAGCATAAAACGGCTGGTCATGATGTAACCCTACAGTAAGGCGCGCCAGACGCGCGCGGATCATCGTTATTGTTCATAGCGAAAACGGAATTTTTCTTGCTCGCTCGCCGCTTTCGCCAGTATCCATTGTCGAAAAGCCGCTATTTTACCCAGTTCTGCTTGGCTGTCATGACAAACCAGATAAAAGGCATTTTTACTCACCAGCACATCATTGAACGGACAGACCAGTCGGCCTGCTTCAATTTCCGTCTGGGCCATGACATTATTGGCGAGCGCCACGCCCTGGCCGTGTATCGCTGCCTGCAACACCATCGCGCTGTGGCTGAAAATCGGCCCCTGCTGGACATTAATATGATTAAGACCGAGCTGGCGCGTATAAGTTTGCCAGTCGCGGCGCGACGCGTCATGCAGAAGCGTGTGGCGGGCCAAATCTTCCGGGGCCTTTAACGGCTTATCGCCCGTGAGCAGCAGGGGCGAACAGACCGGCAGCAGATATTCCGCATAAAGCTTTTCCACCCGCAGCCCCGGCCAGTTGCCGCGACCGTAGAAAATCGCCACATCCACGTCATCGGCAAGCTTATCTTCCTGTCTGTCGACCGCCTGAATACGCACGTCAATGCCCGGCCAGCTGCTGTTGAAACTCGAAAGGCGCGGCACCAGCCAGTGGATGGCGAAACTTGGCAGCAGGCTGACCGTGAGCGCGCCTTTTGCGCTGCGCGCTTGCAGTTTGCGCGTCGCTTCCGTCAACTGAGAGAAAATCTCTTTGATATCCTGGAAATAGCTCTGCCCTTCTTCGGTTAAAAGAAGAGAACGGTTGCGTCGGCGAAAGAGTTTCAGCCCCAGAAAATCTTCTAATGATTTAATTTGATGGCTGACGGCAGCCTGGGTGACAAAGAGCTCTTCGGCAGCTTTGGTAAAGCTCAAATGGCGCGCGGCGGCATCAAAAACACGTAATGCGTTTAACGGCGGTAATCGCTTGGACATGATGTTTGGCTTATGTGTAAATGCGTATTAACAAACGAGAAACAAGTTGTCACCCATTAGTTTTTTTTATCTGAGCCATTATAATTTGTCCGTTGAGGTTACACCAGCAAATACCTATAGTGGCGGCACTTCCTGAGCCGGAACGAAAAGTCTTTAGGAATGAGAGTTCTGGAGGGCTTTTGGCTTACGGTTGTGATGTTGTGTTGTTGTGTTTGCATTTGGTCTGCGATTCAGACCATCGTAGCTACGCTACTCTTTTCACTTCCTGTACATTTACCCTGTCTGTCCATAGTGATTAATGTAGCACCGCACTTTGCGGTGCTTTTTTTTGCCTGCGCGATTATTTCTCCAGCGCAACCATCTCTTTCACGTCGGTACGGTTGATCTGCTGCTGATTACCGTTGGCATCTTTATATTTAATCATGCCGGTATCATCGTCAGTTTTCGGTTTCCCGTCGGTCACAATGGAACGACCGTCGTTGGTGTGCATCACATAGTTAGGACCGGAACAGGCGCTCAGAGCAAAAGTCATCATGCATGCTGATACTACAGCGGCAAGTTTATTCATGGTTCTTCTCCTTTAGAGTTTAATGCTATGTAAACTTCGTCTGCTAACAGGCTGAAATATTCACCTAACACTATTCAGCATAACCTGCTTTCATCCGATTGCCAGAATAAACAGACTTATCCGATGGTTATCAATAGCCTTGTTTACGTGCGTTAAATGAGCCACGATCGGAGGATTGGAAAGAGGAGTATCATGAAAGCATTCAGTCCCGCTGTTTTTCGTGCGCAGTTTCCCTCGCTGAACGACGCCGTTTATCTCGACAGCGCCGCCACGGCCCTCAAACCGGTGGCGGTTATTGAAGCCAGCCAGCAGTTCTATTCGCTGAGCGCGGGAAATGTCCACCGTAGCCAGTTTGCCGAAGCGCAGCGCCTCACTGCGCGTTATGAAGCCGCCCGCGACAGCGTCGCACGCTTCATTAACGCGCCTGACAGCCGCGATATCGTCTGGACGCGCGGCACGACGGAATCCATCAATATTATCGCCCAGTGCTACGCCCGCCCGCGCCTTGCGCCCGGCGATGAGATTATCGTCAGCGAAGCGGAGCACCACGCGAACCTGGTGCCGTGGCTGATGGTCGCGGAGCAGACCGGCGCGAAGGTCGTCAAACTCCCGACAGGCGCCGATCGCCTGCCCGATCTGACGATGCTGCCTGCGCTGATAAACGCGCGTACTCGCCTGCTGGCACTGGGCCAGATGTCTAATGTCACCGGCGGTTGTCCGGATCTCGCCCGCGCTATCGCGCTCGCCCATGCCGCAGATGTGGTAGTGGTGGTCGACGGCGCGCAGGGTGTGGTTCACTGCCCGCCTGACGTCCAGGCGCTGGACATCGACTTCTACGCCTTCTCCGGCCACAAACTCTATGGCCCGACGGGCATCGGCGTGCTGTATGGCAAAACCGAACTGCTTGAGCAAATGTCGCCGTGGCTCGGCGGTGGAAAGATGGTCACCGAAGTGTCATTCGAGGGTTTTAAAACCCAGCCGGTGCCGTACCGTTTTGAGGCAGGCACGCCAAACGTCGCGGGCGTTATCGGGCTCAGCGCCGCGCTCGCCTGGCTTGAGGAGATAGATCTGGAACAAGCCGAGCGCTACAGCCGCGGGCTCGCAACGCTTGCCGAAGCGCAACTGTCAACGCGCCCGGGCTTTCGCTCATTCCGCTGCCAGGATTCCAGCCTGCTGGCGTTTGATTTCGCAGGCGTACACCACAGCGATCTGGTGACGCTGCTTGCGGAATCGGGCATCGCGCTGCGTGCGGGTCAGCACTGCGCGCAGCCGCTGCTGGCGGCGCTTGGCGTCAGCGGCACGCTACGCGCCTCGTTCGCGCCTTACAACACGCAACGCGACGTCGACGCGCTTATCGCCGCTATCGATCGTGCTCTCGACATACTGGTGGATTAAATGACAACTGCTTATCTGGCCGGGCATCCGTTCGGCATCACAATAATGCCCGACACGCTGCGTCAGACGTTTGGCCCGCTCACCCAGTGGGAAGATAAATATCGCCAGCTGATCCTGTTGGGCAAACAGCTTCCGGCGCTGCCGGAGTCGTTAAAGCAGCAGGCGATGGAGATCCCCGGCTGTGAAAACCGGGTCTGGCTCGGCCATGAAACGCAACCAGACGGCGGCCTGCACTTTTACGGCGACAGCGAGGGGCGCATCGTGAGGGGCCTGCTGGCGGTGTTGCTCACCGCCGTCGAGGGCAAAACGCCGCAGCAATTGCAGGCGGAAGATCCGCTGGCGTTATTTGATGAGTTAGGGCTGCGCGCCCAGCTCAGCGCCTCGCGCAGCCAGGGGCTGGCCGCGCTGGCGCAGGCCGTTCAGGACATCGCCCGCCGCGTGTGACTAACCGGCGCTGCGCGCCGCTTTCGCCATCATTTTCTTCAACGCATGCGACACCGCCACAAACCCAAACGTGGCGGTTACCATCGTCGCCGCGCCAAAGCCGGAGGCGCAATCCATGCGCTTCGGCCCTTCCGCCGTGCTTTTCATCGCGCATACCGAGCCGTCGGCCTGCGGGTAAACCAGCGCTTCGGTGGAGAAAACGCAATCCACCCCAAGCTTCCCTTTGCTGTTTTTCACTACGCCGAAGTCGCTTTTCAGCCGCTCGCGCAGTTTCGCCGCCAGCGGATCCTGAATAGTTTTGGCCAGATCCGCCACCTGGATCTGCGTCGGGTCTGTCTGCCCGCCCGCCCCACCGGTGGTCACCAGCGGAATTTTATTGCGACGGCACCAGGCGATCAGTGCCGCTTTGGGCCGCACGCTGTCAATGGCGTCAATGACATAGCTAAAACCGGCGCTCAGGTATTGCGCCACGTTATCGACGGTGACGAAATCATCGATAACGGTAACGCGGCACTCGGGGTTAATCTGGCGAATACGCTCGGCCATCACGTCTGATTTCGCCTGTCCCACTGTATCGCGCAGTGCATGAATTTGACGATTGGTATTGGTGACGCAGACGTCATCCATATCAATCAGCGTAATCGCGCCGATGCCGGTACGCGCCAGCGCTTCCGCCGCCCATGAGCCGACGCCGCCGATACCGACCACGCACACATGCGCGTCAGCAAAAAGCTGCAACGCCGCTTCGCCATATAAACGGGCCGTGCCGCCAAAGCGGCTGCGCCAGGCGTCTGTGATAACTACAGCCATAAATCCTCAGATGTAAAAAGGGTGAGAGTTCTCCCTCACCCTTGTTCAGTAATCCGCAGGCCCGGCCAGCGCAGCGCTGGCGGGCGACAAGATGTTCAGAATAGCCTGTTTAGCCGCTGAATACGTTGCCCGCGCCCGGCGCGGTTTTCAACACCCAGACGCGGCCATAATGATTATACCAGCCTGCACGGTGACCGGCGTCAGGCCCGATCCCCTGATAAATGTCGAAGTGCTGGCCTTTAATCGCGCCGCCGACATCCAGCGCCACCATAAGGCGCAACTCATATTGTCCGTTGAACTTGCCGTTATTGTCCAGCAGCGGCACTTCCGCAAGCAGCGTCGTGCCCGCCGGAATAATCGAGCGGTCGGAGGCGACCGACGCCCGGCCTATGAGCGGCACGCCACTCGCGCCTTTCACCGGCGCGTAATTCTGCGGTTTAAAGAAGACGAAAGACGGGTTCTCCTCCAGCAGCGCGCGAACCTCCTGCTCGCTGTGGGTTTCGCCCCAGTGACGGATCGCCTGCATCGACATATCTTCTCGCTTCACCTCGCCGCGATCGATAAGGACTTTGCCGATGCTGCGGTAAGGGTGGCCATTTTTACCGGCATACGCGAAGAAGTTCAGCGGCCGGCCGTCGCCGAAATCGATATAGCCGCTGCCCTGCACATCCATAATGAAGTTATCCATCAGCGAGTTGCTGTACGCCAGCACGTAGCTGTCGCTCAGCGCGCCAGCGTAAATCTGCGCGCGCGACGGCAGACGTCCGCGTTTGGGCGGCATGCGGTAAATGGGGTACTGGAACTCGCCCTGGCGCGTGTAGCGCGCCTGCACGACCGGCGTGTAGTAGCCGGTAAACTGAACGTTGCCGTAGTTATCTGCGCCTTCCATCTGCCAGGCGTCGATGCCGAACTGGCGCAACGAGCGGGTGTCGCCGCCGGCGCGCAGCCACTCCTGCACCGCGTTATAGACGCTACTCTGAGAGCCGAAAAGATGTGGCGAGGCGCTGCGGATAGCCGCTACCTGTTCGGAGAAGTCCCCGGCGTTAATCGGCGCGCCGACGGCGTCCGGCTGGTTTACCAGCGAAAACGGCTGCGTGAATTTGCCGTCTTTATATTGCTGACCGCGATCGGTCGGTTTGGAGGAACAGGCAGCCAGCAGCGTAATCATCGCCCCTGCCGCCAGATATTTTGCCCAACGTCCTTTCATGACTCTCTCCGCTATTGCGCTGTCCGCAGGCGAAGATAGCAAACCGACGGGCGCAAGGAAACGCATAAGCCCCTTCAGACGGACAACGGGGTCAAAGAATCATCAAGACGAATACTATTTCAGCAAGCTGACGCCGATTCAGCTTATTGTTTCAAAAAAAGGTTGCAACGAAAGTTCAGCGGAGTATAGTGCGCATCCACGGACGCGGGGTGGAGCAGCCTGGTAGCTCGTCGGGCTCATAACCCGAAGGTCGTCGGTTCAAATCCGGCCCCCGCAACCAATTAACGCGCACGGCGCGACAATGTGAAGAAGTAAGACGGACGCGGGGTGGAGCAGCCTGGTAGCTCGTCGGGCTCATAACCCGAAGGTCGTCGGTTCAAATCCGGCCCCCGCAACCAATAAAATGAACACCCTGACGGGTGTTTTTTTATGTCCGCAATTCAGCCAGCCACCTATTCCTGAAGCCTTCCGGCACGTTAAAAAGGCGCGTTATCCGCGCCTTGCCAGTGTGCCGCCATCGGCGAAATACGCTTTAATCCCCGCGAGAATCGACTCCGCCACTTCCTGCTGGAACGCGGCGGTACGCAGTTTGCGCTCTTCCTCTACGTTGCTGATAAACGCGGTTTCCACCAGAATGGACGGAATATCCGGTGCTTTCAGCACGGCAAAGCCCGCCTGATCGACTTTATTCTTATGCAGCTTGTTCACCCGCCCGAGACGGCCCAGCACTTCTTTGCCGAACTTCAGGCTGTCGGAGATAGTCAGCGATTGCACCATGTCGAACATGGTGTGATCGAGATAAACGTCGCCGCTTTTGCTCACGCCGCCCACAAGGTCCGCGGCATTCTGGGTTTGCGCCAGATATTTTGCCGCCGTACTGGTCGCGCCTTTAGTAGAGAGCGCAAACACCGATGAGCCCCGCGCAGCGCGGCTGGTGAAGGCGTCAGCGTGTATAGAGACAAACAGGTCGGCGCGCTGCTTCTGCGCTTTCGCCACGCGCACCTTCAGCGGAATGAAAATATCTTCATTGCGCGTCATAAACGCCTTCATGTTGGCTTCTTTTTCAATCAACGCGCGCAGGCGGCGGGCGATTTGTAACACCACGTCTTTCTCTCGGGTCTTATATTTGCCGATCGCGCCGGGGTCTTCCCCGCCGTGGCCGGGGTCAATCATGATAACTATCGGGCGGTCGCGCCCGGCTTTACCCGGCTGCGGCCCGCTCGTGGCAGGCGGCACCTGTTTGTCCAGCTCGCCCTTGTTGTAATCTTCAAGCAGCGCCAGCAGCGGATCCTGCTCGTTATCACCGTTGGCCGGGTAGAGATCGATAACCAGACGCTCGCGAAACTCCGCTACTGGCGCCAGCGCGAACAGATGCGGCGTGACGTTTTTCTTCAGCTCAAACACCATGCGCACGGTTTTCGGATCGAACTGACCGACGCGGGCGGACTTTATAAAAGGATCGTCGACGCGGATCTGATTGCCGACACCTTTCAGCACGGCGTTCAGGTTGACGCCCTCCAGATCCACCACAATGCGTTCCGGGTTGCTCAGCGCAAACTGGCGATACTTCAGCACACGGTTAGATTCCAGCGTCACGCGGGTATAGGCGGAAGCAGGCCAGACGCGCACCGCGATAACCTGGCCCGACGCGGCCAGGCCTGCCTGACTGACGCTTAATAACCACATCGCCCCCGCGCCCTGTAACAGCTGGCGACGACTAAAAAGATGACTGGAACCTGACATGCCACTCCCGAGCATTAATGCGAATAACTCAAATTACGACCAAAACGGCCAAAAACTTTAGCGAATGGTGTCGGAACTGTCATCTATAAAAGGGTAAACAATTGCTCCCGGCGCACGCTTTCGCGGCAATGACGCGCCGCCGCCATAAAATTGCCACTTGCGCATAGGATAATAAAAGAATAAAAATACATAAATTACGAATAAACATTCACTGAGAGGTTTTGCCGTGGTGAAGGAACGTCGAACCGAACTGGTCCAGGGATTCCGCCATTCCGTTCCCTATATTAATGCCCATCGGGGTAAAACGTTTGTCATTATGCTTGGCGGCGAAGCCATTGAGCACGAGAACTTTTCCAGTATCGTCAACGACATCGGGCTACTTCACAGTCTCGGCATTCGTCTGGTCGTGGTCTATGGCGCGCGTCCGCAGATAGACGCCAATCTCGCCGGGCATCATCATGAACCGGTCTATCACAAGCATACCCGCGTCACCGACGCGAAAACGCTGGAACTGGTGAAACAGGCAGCCGGACTGTTGCAGCTGGACATCACCGCTCGCCTGTCGATGAGCCTCGGCAACACGCCGCTTCAGGGCGCGCATATTAATGTGGTGAGCGGCAATTTTATTATCGCGCAGCCGCTCGGCGTGGACGACGGCGTCGATTACTGCCACAGTGGGCGCATTCGTCGCATTGATGAAGAAGCCATTCATCGTCAGCTCGACAGCGGCGCTATCGTACTGCTCGGCCCGGTGGCGGTCTCGGTGACCGGCGAGAGTTTCAACCTGACGTCAGAAGAAGTCGCCACTCAACTCGCCATCAAGCTTAAAGCCGAGAAAATGATCGGCTTCTGCTCGTCGCAGGGCGTGATGAACGACGAGGGCGATATTATCTCTGAGCTTTTCCCGAACGAGGCGCAGACGCGTCTCGACACGCTGGAAGCCGCGGGCGACTACCACTCTGGCACCGTGCGCTTCCTGCGCGGCGCGGTGAAAGCCTGCCGCAGCGGCGTGCGTCGTTGCCACCTGATAAGTTATCAGGAAGATGGCGCGCTCTTGCAGGAGCTGTTCTCCCGCGACGGCATCGGCACGCAGATTGTCATGGAGAGCGCCGAGCAGATCCGCCGCGCCACCATTAATGATATCGGCGGCATTCTGGAGCTTATCCGTCCACTGGAGCAACAGGGTATTCTGGTGCGCCGTTCGCGTGAGCAGCTGGAGATGGAAATCGACAAATTCACTATTATTCAGCGTGATAATCTGACCATCGCCTGCGCCGCGCTCTACCCGTTCCCGGAAGAAAAAATCGGTGAGATGGCCTGCGTGGCGGTACACCCTGACTACCGCAGCTCGGCGCGCGGCGAAGTGCTGTTGCAACGTATCGCGAGCCAGGCGAAACAGATGGGTTTATCGAAACTGTTTGTGCTGACGACCCGCAGCATCCACTGGTTCCAGGAGCGCGGTTTCGCGCCGGTAGATATCGACCTGCTGCCCGAAAGTAAAAAGCAGATGTACAACTACCAGCGCCGCTCAAAAGTGCTGATGGCGGACTTAACCTGACGATAACCGCGGCCCGGCCTCAGCCGGGCCGCATTCATCATTCAAAACAGGCCATCAGCCCACTACGCCGTTCCGTTCGGGTAGCGATGGCCATCTCCAGTACTCGCTCATCGGCATACAGCGACAAACGCCGCCGCGCGCGGGTAATCGCCGTGTAAACCAGCTCCCGTGTCACGACTGGCGCAAACTGCCCCGGCAGGATCAGCGCCGCATGGTCGAACTCCGATCCCTGCGATTTATGCACCGTCATCGCCCACGCGGTTTCGTTATCCGGCAGGCGGCTCGGCACGACAGGCTTCAGCTTGCCGCCCGGCATCGGAAACCAGACGCGCAGCCCGTCGCCACGATCCAGCGCCACGCCGATATCGCCGTTAAACAGCCCCAGCGCGCTGTCGTTGCGCGATATCATTACCGGTCGCCCTTCATACCAGCGCGACAGCGGCGTACGGCGAATAATACGCCGCTGCGCCAGCGCGTGCTCCACCCGTTCATTCAGCCCCGCGACGCCGAAAGGCCCTTCACGTAAGGCGCACAGCATCTGGAATTCACTGAATGCCGCGAGGATTTCTTGCGGTTCGGCCTGTTCGCGCAGCAGCGTTAAAAAGCGTTCATACCCCGCCAGCGTCTCGTCGATCATCTGCGCGTAGTCATCATTGCCTGCCAGGGTTTTACAGGCGATATCCTCAAAGCCGCGGCCAAACGTCTCTCTGGCGGCCCGATGATCGCTGCGGTTTACGGCAAAGGCGAGCTGCCCTATGCCGGAGTCGCTGCCAAAGCGATAACTTTTTTGCAGCAGGCACAGGCAGTCACGCAGCGCGCCCGCCGGATGGGGCTCGCCGCCGTCTATCTCGCAGCCGGTGATGCGCCCAAGCTCGGCGGCGCGTTCCGCAGTAAAGCCGTGATTGACGAAGTGGCAGATATCCCCCAGCACCGCACCCGCTTCTACGGAGGCGAGCTGGTCGCGATCGCCTAAAAAGATGACCCGCGCATGTTCCGGTAGCGCCGCAATAAGCCGCGCCATCATCGGCAGATCGATCATGGAGGCTTCGTCCACGACCAGCACGTCCAGATGCAGCGGATTGCCTTCATGGTAACGCAGCCGCTGGCTGCCCGGCTGCGCGCCTAAAAGCCGATGTAACGTGCTGGCTTCTTCCGGTAACGCGCGTTTTTGCTCGTCGTTCAACGGCAAACGACGCAGCGCCCCGCCGAGCGATTCCGTCAGGCGCGCCGCGGCTTTACCGGTCGGCGCTGCGAGACGAATACGTGGCAGCTTGTCGGTCGAGAGCTGCACCATCGCCGCCAGCAGTTTGGCGACCGTCGTGGTTTTGCCCGTTCCCGGCCCGCCGGAAATCACGGAGATGCGCCGGGTCAGCGCTACTGCTGCCGCCACTTTCTGCCAGTCCACCTCATGACCTGGCGCGCCAAAGAGTGCATCCAGCACCGTGCTCAGACGTGCTTCGTCTTGTTCAATGGTGTGGTTGCGTTCGCGGAAAAACGCCGCGACCGCCATCTCATGCCGCCACATGCGGTTCAGGTACAGGCGCTCGCCGATAAGCTTCAGCGGCGTCGGATTATCGCCCTCGCTCACCGCAGGCGACGCGAGCAACAGGGCGCGCCACGATGTCGGATTGCCCGCCGCCTCAAACAGTTGCTGCGCCATTTCATCATGACGCCCGGCAAAGCAGTGCGCCGCGCACAGTCGGGAGATGGGCAGGCAGACGTGCCCTTCTCCCGCGTCGCGGCTGACCAACGCGGCGGCGAGCATCACCGCCGGCTCGTCATCGCTTGCGACCATCATCGCAAACTGGGCGTCCAGCGGGCGCAGCAGCTTCTGCACGACGGCCTGCTGGATCAGTTGATGCATTTTCATGACGCATTCTCCTCCACACCGGCGAACAGGGCGTCCATCGCCGTCACCAGCGCCTGCGCAGGACGCGCGGTAAAGATGCCCTGGCTGGCGTCCTCCCCCGTTACGCCGCGCAAAAACAGGTAAATCACGCCACCGAAGTGGCGCTGATAATCGTAATCCGGCAGGCGGTGGCGTAAATAGCGGTGCAGCGCCAGCGTATAGAGCTGGTACTGCAGATCGTAGCGATGCGTCTGCATCGCCTGTGCCATCGCCTCGCGGGTGTAAGCTTGCGGGCTGTCGCCCAGCCAGTTGGATTTATAATCCAGCAGGTAATAACGCCCCTGCCAGCGGAAGACCAGATCGATAAAGCCTTTAAGCATGCCGCGCACCTGGCGGAAATCGAGCGGCGGGCACTGCGCGGAAAGCGGGTCGTGTTCGCGGATGAGCGCGTCCAGCGCTTCAGCGCGCAACGCGGCGTCAATCGGTACGTAAAACTCCAGCTCCACCTGCTTATCTTTCGCGCCCAGCTGATTGAGCGACACGCCGGTGTCGTTCAGCGGCGCGCGCAGTACCTCGTCAATCCAGCGGCACAATACCGGCTGCCAGGCCTCATCGAAACCGCCCAGCTGCAACTGCTGCGCCACCCACTCCGGCGCCACCGGCTGAGTAAAATCGAGCGCTTCAAACAGGCTGTGAAGAAAGGTGCCGGGGGACGCGCCGCGCGGGAACGTATGCGGCGACATTACCGGCTCGTCAGGCACGTCGCGGGCGCCCGCACCGTCGAGATCCAGCTTCGGCAGCAGATCCAGCGCGCGCGCCACGCCATGCTGTTGCAAACCCGAGTAACTGGTGACGCGCCATTCGTCAGCGATGCGCCGTTGCAGCTCACGCGCGGTAAGCGTCGGCGGCGCCGACTCTGGCGGCATCCAGGGCGTATTATCTGGCGCGCCGGGGATCTCCAGCACTAAATTTTCATCGCACAGTGCTTCGATGCAGCGCCGCAGGCCGCTTGCATCCCGTGCTTCGCCTTGCTGTATCAGCCTGCCGAGCGCGCTACGGTGGAGATCGGTTTCGCCCTCTTTTGCGCCGCGACGGCGAAAGAGCGGCGCCACGCCAAGGCTGCAATGCCAGATGGAGCGCGTCAGCGCTACGTATAGCAAGCGTAAATCTTCCGCCAGACGCTCCATCTCCGCGAGTTCCAGACTCTCTTCAGCATTGCTGAGATCAAGCATCGGCGCGAACGTGTCGCGATCGTGGTAAAACGCCTGCCGCTGCTCACGAAAGTCTGCGATAAACGGCAGCCAGACCAGTGGGTATTCCAGCCCCTTGGATTTGTGAATGGTCACCACCTGCACGAGGTGTTTATCGCTCTCCAGACGCAGCTGCTGGCTGGAGGCGTTGGCATCCGGCTCGGCGATATGCTGCGCCAGCCAGCGCACAAGCGCGTATTCGCTGTCTGCCTGCGCGGAAGCTTCCTGCAGTAATTCGCTCAGATGAAGGATATCCGTCAGCCGACGCTCTCCGCCCGGCGTGGCAAGCAAATTTTCCGCAACCTGACGATGCGTCATCAGGGCACGCAGCATCGGCATCACGCCGCGCCGCAGCCAGATTTGCCGGTAGCCGTCAAACTCCTCTACCAGCGCATCCCAGGCGTTCTCATCTTCATTCAGCGCCTCAATGGCGGGCGCATCCAGGCCCAACATGCTTGCCGCCAGCGCGCTGCGCAACCGCGTTTCCACCTCCGGGGCCAGCACCGCCTGTAACAGCCAGAGCATCTCCAGCGCTTCCTGAGTGGCGAATACGCTATCGCGATTGGAAAGATAGACAGAAGGAATATTGAGCGTGTTCAGGGCCTCACGTATCAGATTCGCCTCGATGCGGTTACGCACCAGCACCGTAATATCGGACGCCTGCACAGGCCGCGCCCGCTCTTCACGCCACAGCAGCGCCTCGCCCTTCATACCTGCGCTTAACCAGTCGCGGATCTGCTGCGCGCAGACGCGCGCCATAGTTTGTTGGTAATCACTTACTCCGGCCCCATCGCCTTCCATGAGCCAGAGCTTCATCGCCGGCTGCGGTTTTCCGGCAAACGTAAAGCGCAGCGACTGGTTACGCGCGGCAGGCTTTACCGCCAGAAACGGAATATCGCGAAACATAAACGCGTTATCCATCTGGCTGAAAATGCGGTTCACGCTCTCCACCATTCCCGGTGCCGAACGCCAGTTAGTATCAAGAGTGTAGTGAGCGTTTACTTCGCCGCGGGCGCGCATGTAGGTGAAAATGTCCGCGCCGCGAAACGCGTAAATCGCCTGCTTGGGATCGCCAATTAGCAGCAGCGTGGTTTCTTCCTGGCCAAGCCAGATTCGACGGAAAATACGGTACTGCTGCGGGTCAGTATCCTGAAATTCATCAATCATCGCGGCCGGGTAACGCGCGCGGATAGCCGCCGCCAGCGCCTCGCCGCCCGGCTGATGCAGCGCCTCGTCGAGACGGCTTAACATATCGTCAAATCCCAGTTCGCCCCGGCGACGTTTTTCCTGCGCAACGGTATAGCGGATCTCCGCCATCGCTCTGGCTATCAGTAAATCGCGGATGGTAAATGGCTCGGCCAGTAGCGCGTCGATAGCCTCAAACACCGCATGACGGGGCGCCTCGCCTTTTTTGGTCTTCTCAAGCAACGTTTTTTGAGCGAATTTTTCAAGCGCGCCCGGTAACTGCCAGGTGGTGGTTTCTTCCTGCGCCCAGGCAGAGACCTGATCGAGCCAGGCAGGCAGATAACGGCTGCTGTAGCTGCGCTTATCTACCCCCGAGTTCTGAATCAACTCGGCCAGCTCTGCGGCATTGTCGCGCCAGCGCGCTTTCACTTCATTAATACGTGCAATCGCCTTTTCATAGCGCGTTTCAATCGTTTCGTCATCCGGCGGCGGCACTTTGATCTGCGGCGCTTCGCCATGCAGAAAGCTATTTACATCCCGCAGCAGCGATTCAGGGCCGTCCCACTGTTCACTGACCACGCGCGCCAGCGGTTTGGCGAGCGGGTAACAATGGCGACGCCAGAAATCGGCGCAGGCCTGATAGCGCAGCAGCGATTCATCTTCAATCAGCTGCTGTTCAAACGGCATGCCGGATTCAAACGCGTTAAGACTCAGCATTCGCTGGCAAAAGCCGTGAATAGTAAAAATTGCCGCTTCGTCTATCTGCCGTTCCGCCAGCAACAGCGTACGGGCGGCAAGGGGTTTGTCAGGAATTTCATCCAGTATGCGTTGATAAAGCGGATCGTCGGTACGTTCGCGCAGGCAGGCTACGCGCAGTTCATGAATATTGCTGCGGATACGTCCGCGCAGCTCTTCCGTCGCGGCCTCGGTAAAGGTTACAACCAGTAATTCTTCCACCGTTAACGGGCGTGGGTAAGCGGCCTCGCCTCCCAGCCCTAACAGCAGACGCAGGTACAACGCTGCGATGGTATAGGTTTTCCCGGTGCCGGCAGAGGCTTCTATCAGCCGCTCGCCCGTTAAGGGCAAGCGGAGGGGATCAAGGGACGCTGCGGGCTCGTCGGTCATTGCGTGTCACTCAGAAGCGGTAAAGATTGTTGCAGGGCGCTGACGCTTTGGTAAACCGGCCATCCTTCAGGCGTCGCATAATGGGCCTGCGCGCTCTGGCTACCGGAAACTTGCGAGAGAATGGTCATGCCCTGTCGGGCGAGCACGGCCTGATGGAAAAAATCGGCCAGTTTTTGTGGCGTCAGCTGTTTTATTTCGGCGACAACTTTATCACGAGAATCAAATTTTAAATTATCCCGATCGAAGTCTTTACTGACGGCAGACGCCTCTTCGCCAAGCGTTTGCGGTGCGCGGAGCATGTCGTTGATAATACTTTGCTGAATATGCGCAAAATCCTGCGTGTTCAGCGAACGTAATCTTGATTCCGCTTCCGGGAAAAAGGCCTGATAACGCTTCCAGAGAAAATCGGGCTGTTTTTCACTGCTTTGCAGCAGGAAGCCAATTCCCCACTGACGCCCTACCGGCATCGGAAATGCAAAAACGGCGTATCCCAGCTGTTCCTGAGTACGTAACTGATTGTAGAACCATGGGGAAATAATCTGGCCCAGCATAGCGCTACAGGCCGTGCTGGTCGCCTCGTTATACCCGACCGGCACAAACAGCGCCGCCAGCGCGGAATCAGTACTGCTCCCGGCTTTGTTGAAAATGGCCTGCTGCGTTTTTTCTACGCTGACATCACGGGTGCGCGTCCAGCTTTTCCCTTCGAGCCCCAGCTGACGTTTGGCATCCTGCGCAAAATGCTTTACCTGTTCAGGGGACATATTCCCCACAATTAAAAACTCCGCGCGAGCATGGGCTTTCAGACTGTCTCGATAGGCAAGAATATCCTGAAGCGTGATTTCCGGCAGCTGCGCCCGACGCGCTTCACGCTGGAAATAAGGCACCTGTGAAACCATCTGCACCGGCATGATGGCCTGATCGTACGCTTTGCCTTTCTCGGCAGAATCCAGCATTTGCGTATACCAGGATTTAGCCTGCGCCAGTTGCTCTTGCGTCGGCTCATAGCTGAAATAGCCCTCCAGTAGCGTCAGGAACAGCTTACGAAGATGCTGCGTGTAGCCGTTTGCGCTAATCATCAGGCCGCTGTTGGCGCTGCTGGAAAAACCGATGCCGCCGACGGACGCCTGATTGCTCAGCTGATCGAGCGCAAGGCCAGCGAGGTAGTCATTAAGCGCAAATAACACCTGGTTTTTCGCGCTGTTCATCGCCTGTTCGTTACGCAACACCAGCGTAATATCCGCCCTCGGCTCGCTCGCGAAATAGCGGCTCGGCATATAGAGCGCACGCAGGGTAGGCTCCGAAACCAACAGTTGCGGATGCGCATAGGGCTTTTGCGGCTTAATCAGGCTGAAATCGCTCGGGATATAGGGATTAGGCTCAGGAAGCGTGAGCGCAATCTGCTGTCCCAACGTCTGCCACTGTTTCAGCGTCGCTACCGGGATTTTCTCTACCTGATAAGGTGCCTCGACAAAATACGCTTTTTTATTGTGCGGCTCGTCCGGGCTGATGTACCAGATGCGCGCATTTTCCGGCGTCATCATGGTGAGGCGCGATTTGACTGCCTCAGGATCAAACTGGTCGGCAATATTGACGACATCCAGCGTATGCTCAACCGGCACGCGCAGCATGCTGTCCGCCAGCCACTCGACATAATTCATATCGCGCGTAATGGAGGGATAGCGGAAATCCAGATCCAGCACGTGAGACAGCTCGGTGAAATAGCGCTTGTCGATGCCCTTTTCACGCAGTGTCTGGAGATAACGGAAAATGGCGGCAACGACTTTATCGCGCTGCGCGAGGCCTTTATCGGTGAGCGATACCGAGATGACCATGACGCCGCTGTTACCTGCTACCACCGGATCGGAGTCGGCTCTGACGCTTTCAGCGAGCCCCTCTTTTTGCAGCCAGTCGGACAGCGTTCCTGGACTGCGGTTGCCAATCATATAGCTAATAAGCTCATCGGTTTTGCTACGGAATTTATCGCTGTTATTTTCAATGCGAAACTCCACGCGCAGCGCTTTAAGAGGTTGTACCGGTACGTAATGAATAAAAATGCCCTGCTGCGCAGGCGTCACGACAGGCGCGGTGACCTGCGGCGGCGTCAGATTTTTATTCGGCACGCGTCCCCAGGTCGCCGCCGCCATCTGCGCCAGCGCGGGCAACGGTCGGTTGCTGTAGACCACCGCTTTCATGAGATTCGCGGAATAATATTTATCGCGAAACCCCACCAGCGCCTGATGCAGAGGACTGCCCGGTTTATCACGCAGCGTCTCCAGATTGCCGCCCGAAAAACGCGAACCCGGATGTGCCGGATTTAGCGTTTCGGCGCTCACCTGCGCCATACGCATGCCGTCGCGCGCGCGCGCCATGGTTAATTCCGCATTGACGGCGTTACGTTCACGGTCAGCATACGTTTTATCGAGTTTTGGTGCGGCGATGGCATCGGCGAGCCGGTCCATCGCCCCCTCAAGCGCGTCGTTATCAACTTCCAGATACCAGGCGGTGCGATAAGGCGCGGTGCTGGCGTTATGGCTTCCGCCATGCAGTTTCAGGTATTCCGCCAGGCTGTCGGGCTCAGGGTATTTCTGCGAGCCCATCAGCGTCATATGTTCAAGATAGTGCGCAAGGCCCAGGTGATCGTCGGGGTCTTCAAGCGACCCCACAGGCAACACTAACGCCGAAAGAGATTTTACGGCCTGCGGATCCGACACCAGTAATACCACCATGCCGTTGTCGAGCCGGATCGCCTGATATTCCCGGTTATCACGATCGCTTTTACGGATCGTGTCTTTCAGCGGTTGCCAGCCGGTATCGGCCTGCGACAACGGAGCCCAGAAGGCCAAACAGATCAACAGCGCTTTGTACCAGTTACGACTTCCAGGCATTTATAAACCTCTCATTTACTACTTTTGCTATTCATCATTAACAAGGCGACGTGCGGCTACTACGTTACTCTCGGGCGTCGAAACGATCGGCTACGCCTGATTTATCCGGGCTGGTGATGGCGAAACAGCGGCAAGAGATAACGCTGGGCTTCACGAATAATGGCCTCGTAATATTCAGGCTCAAGGTTGCGCCACAGGCGCTGATACCAGATATCCGTTCCCTCACCTTCCACCATCTGGTTGCCCGTCCAGGCCTGGATCAATTTGTTGCGCGCTTTTTGCTGGGTTTCTTCATCCCACAAAATGGCGTCATTTTTTACGTCGTAGCAGGCTTTTAACCACTCGCCACCGCTCTGAGGCAACAGGATCAACGGCTCGCGCATACCTTGCTGGTAGCCTTCAGTGAGTTCGCGCAGGTAATGTTCCGCCTGCTCTCGCGGCACCGGCGGAAAACGCCAGCAGCTGTCTTTTCGACCATAAAGCCGGCTGGTTCCTTCGCCGCCGCAGGCACAGTAGACCAGATGCTCAAGCCAAAGTTGCATTCCGTGTTCAACGCGCAGTACAGAAGGCCGCCAGCGTAACAGGCCATCCTGCTGCACATGTTGTAGCCAGCCGGTCATTTCTACGTTGCCAAGCTCAAGCGCTATCTCACGACTTTCGCCGCCGTCCCGCTCGGCAAGCACACGCTCCGCCAGCACCTGCATCTCCTGTAACTGGCTTTCCCAGAACAGTTCACCGAATGCGCCATAGGGAAGCTCCCCTGCCGCGCGATAACGCCGGTAGAGCGCTTCCGGGTCCTGCTGTTCCACCAGCGTATTCAGCAACTGCTGGTTCATGTGATAGCGACCCAGGCTATCAAGCGTAAAAGGCTCGGCATCCGGTAGTTCGCTTTCTTCCGTGCGGAAGTTGACCTTTAGCCGTAACTGGAAAAACGCCCGTACCGGGTGACGCCAGAAGCGTTGAAACTGCTCGAACGGCAGCTCTTCGAGCGTAATCGGCTCCAGCGGTTTGATGAATTCCGGATGCGCTTCCCCCTGCTCGCTGGCGGCAGGCAGCCACTCGCGGGCATAGCTCTGGATTTCTCTGGCAGGCTGAAAGTTTTCCGCGTCGAAAGGCGTACGGGGATAAAGCCGCATCAGGTGAGCTTTCACCCTCTGTGCGCTGTCATCACAATTGAGCGCCTCGTCCCCCGGCAGGTAATGGCTCTGGGCCAGATAATCCACCAGTTCCTGCACCAGCACTGACGGGTACTTCTCGCTGTTATCCTGTATCGAACGGCCAATGTAGCTGATATAGAGCTGCTGCTGAGCTGAGATCAGCGCCTCAAGAAAGAGATATCGATCGTCATCACGTCGGCTGCGATCCCCACGCTGCGGCTTCTGGCTCATCAGATCGAACCCCAGCGGCGCCAGCGTCCGTGGATAGACGCCGTCATTCATCCCAAGCAGGCACACCACTTTGAAAGGAATGGAGCGCATCGGCATCAATGTACAGAAGTTTACCGGCCCGGCGAGAAAGCGCTGGCTGATGCGTTCCTGGTCGAGCATTTTCGAAAGCTCATCACGCAATAAATTGAGCGGTACATCGTCTTCATAATGCGCGCCAATGCCCTGTTCAATAATGGCCTGCCACTGCTGCTCAATGAGCGCCAGCGCGGCTTCGGTCTCGGCATCCGGCGCGAAAAAACTGTCCAGCATATCCCGGCAGACCGGCAGCCACTCCGCCAGTGGCCGCGGCTGAGAAAGCCCCTTGCGCCAGAGATTCAGTTGCATCAGAAGTTCAGCGAGGTGGCCGACCAGCTCGGCAATCAGCCCGCTGGATTCATCGTAAGGCAGAACCGACTGCCATTCGCCAAGGTGACTTTCCATCGCGTAGCCCAGCAGCATGCGGGTAAGACCGAACTGCCAGGTGTGCTGACCCGTAGCAGGCAGCGCCAGCTCACGCACATTGTCATCATCCATGCCCCAACGCACGCCGGACTCATTTACCCACTGACGCAGGAAACGCAGCCCTTCTTCGCTGACGTTAAAGCGGGCAGAAAGCGACGGCACTTCCAGTAACGCCAGCACATCTTCTGAGACAAAGCGGCTGTCAGGCAAAGAGAGCAGCGTAATAAACGCCTGCAGCGCAGGATGCGCCTGACGGGCGCGCCGGTCTGAAATGGCGAATGGCAGATAGCGCTCCTGGCTTGCACTGCCGAAGACGGCCTGGATAAAAGGGCTATAGCTGTCGATATCTGCCACCATCACGATAATATCGCGCGGCGTCAGTTGCGGATCCGCCTCCAGCATCTGCAATAGTTGATCGTGCAGGATCTCAACTTCACGCTGCGGACTATGGCACACATGCACCGTAATGCTGCGATCGTCCGGATCGAGGCGGCGTTTTGCGTCACTGCGCTCAAATTCCTCAAGCGTCACGCCAGCCAGCGCCTGATTGCGCAGCTCAAGCAGATCGAATTGCAGGCTGTGCAACAGGTTATCGGGTTCGATATCGACAAACACATCCATCTCTTCAAACCGCTCAAGGCCGGAAAGCAGATAGGTATAGTCGCGGCCCAGCTTGCCCCAGGACGCTAACAGCGGATTTCCCACTTCCTGCTCGCCTTCCTCATTAAACAAGGCGGGGGCCGCTTCGCTGTCTTTAAAAAGCGGCGCGGTACCCTCTCGCGCATGCAGTTTCCGCTGGCGGCTTAACAGGCGCGCAAGGAATGCCGGGTCCTGAATGTCGCCCCAGTAATAACGGCAGGGGTTCGTAAAGAGCAGATGCACATCGATATGTTTACCCAGCGCCTGTAGCGCCTGCAGATAAACTGGCGGCAATGCCGAAATGCCGCAAATAAATACGCGCGCGGGCAAACCCTCCGGTCGCGTTTGCGCATTTTCAAGCGTATGAATAAAACGCTGATAGAGATTGGCACGATGCCACTGAGGCTGCCCCAGCTCTGCGGTATGCCGGACCAATGCCTGCCAGAGTGGCGCCTGCCAGCGTTGGGGTTCGCCGAGGCCATCAACGATATCGCCGGCCTCCCAGCGCGTCAGCCATTCCGGGCGATACACCAGATATTGATCGTAGAGATCCGCGACACGCGAGGCGAGCTGGAATAGCTTACGTTTGTCTTCGTCATCGTGAAGGTAGTGACGCAGCATGTCGAAATCAGGCGAAGCGAGCATACCCGGCAGAAGCTTCATCAGCTTCCAGCTCATGTTCTGCTTAGTGAATGCGCTCTCCTGCGGAATATCGCGCAGTACGCGCACAAACATGTCCCAGATAAAGCTTGCCGGAAGCGGAAATTCAATATTCGCGGCGATGCCGAATTTCTGTGCCAGGCTCATCTGCAACCACTGCGCCATACCGGTGCTCTGCACCAGGACGATTTCAGGCTCGAAAGGATCGGGAAGCGGCTGTTGTTCAACAATGAACTCCATAATCGCCTCCAGCACATCAAGCCGGTTGGAGTGATAAACCCGTAACATAGTGACTCCTGACTACTACTCTTCAGAGGGGCAATGTACACGTCTGAGTTGCCCTTGCCTGCCCCCAGGGCTCGACACAATAACCGAAATGCTGACACATCCCGCTACGGAAGTCTCCACCCGCGTCGCTTTCCAGCCCTCCGGTAAGGGTGGCGGGCTGATTTCTGCCTGCTGGCTCGCAAAACGCCAGAGCTGACGATAGTGCCACTGATGAAGAAATCCCTGCGTCAGCGTCTGGTAATACCCCGTTAAGGCGCCAATGATGATGATAAACAGAACCAGCGAAACGAGAACTTCTGGCAGACTAAACCCGGCCTGGCGAGAATGATTCATGGCAGCTGACATTGTTTTGCCTCTGTCAACGGACAAAAGTCGCTCCAGCCATGGGCTGTAAAATGCAGTATCTCTCCGTCAGCCTGCGCCCAACGCCAGAGCGTAATGGGCGCTGTGTTCTCCTGCGTACCCTGTGCCGCGACCAATACATGCGTTTCTGTTTGCCTGACGCAGGCTCGGCCATTTACTTCAGGCAACCGCTGACATTGCCACTGAGGGGTAAACTGCCAGTGCCGATGCTGTGAAAGCGCGAGAGCAGAGAGCGATTCATTAAATGCTCTTATCGCTGCGCTTTCGTTTGCCGCCCGGCCAAAACGGCTATCAAGCTGTTGCTGCAACCCGCTCAGCAACAGACTGCCCAATAGCAGAAAAGACAGAACCATAGAAATGGTGGACATGCTTTTCTCCCCACACTCAGAGATTAAACCCGCTTACGCTGTGCTCAACCGATACCGGCTCGCCGTGATAGCGGAGCACTGTCGCGCTGAGTTTTATTAAAAACAGTGATACGTAACCGGGTCGACGCTTCTCCTGTACCTCGAATCTGTCTATTCGCACCATCGCGGGATTGGTTATTTTTTCCCATCCTTTGCCTTCGCAAGAGATTGCCCCACGGTGCGTTTCAAGGCTGCCATCCCGCAGACGCCAGCCGGTCTGCTCTGCATCAGCAGACGGCGCACCTTCAAAGCGCCCATTACTGTTTGCGTCCCACTGCACTACTACACAGCTGCCATCCCCGTTAAGTTGCAGTGCTTTTCCCTGACAAATGCCGTTGCAATAACCGGCCCGCTGTATTTGCTTGCCTATCGTGAACGCCAGCTGCCAGAGTTCTTCCTGCAAAAGAGTTTGCTGCGCCTGGCGCAGCACGCCGAGCTGCAGCGCCGGTAATAATCTTGCGGCGCCGGTTAGCAAGATGCTGCTGATCCCAAGCGCAATAAGCACTTCAAGCAGAGAAAACCCTTTCTCTTTTAAACGCATGACGCTCCTTCCCCTGGTTCACATAACCGGATACGTCCCCAGACGGAAATAATGAGCCGCCATTCGCCTGCGGAATTACGCAAAATGAGATGTCCGGGCCAGGCCGTATTCCGCAAGCCAAAAAAGGCCAGTCCTGGTGTCATCTCACTTATTTCGATCTCCGGCCAGGGCGGAGAAAACTGATTCTTTGCGCCCTTACGGCACGTTTGCTCTTTGTCGTTCTGCGTGCCAAGGCACCAGCCTTGTGGGCCGCGCTGTAACCAGAGCTTGTGGTCAACGTTACGCCAGTTGGCCTCCTCCCTGAGCTGTTCAAGAAAATCGCGTGTTTGCTGTGCGGTCTGCCATAAGCGCTGTTGCTGTTGCCAGCGCTGCCAGCCGTAAACGCCTGCCGCGCTCATGCTGATGACGATGACCAGCACGACCATGACTTCAATAAGGCTATAGCCCTGCTGTTTTCTGTTCATGCCGCAAGTGTGCCACTTCGCTCAAGCGTGACCAGCGTTGATAAACAGAACCGGAAGACGTCTCGGAAGAAACTCGTCATTTTGCATAAAGTTGCAAAAACGGCGGAAGATGTGCAGAAAAACCGACAAAGGGGATAAAAAAACCGACGCGCGCTGGCGTCGGTTATGGCAGGGTAGCGTTAAATCGCGACGGGCGCTTTGATGGCGGGATGCGGATCGTAACCCTCGATTTCGAAATCCTCGAACCGGTAGTCAAAGAGCGAATCTGGCTTACGCTTGATAATCAGCTTAGGCAGCGGACGCGGCTCGCGGGTGAGCTGCAGACGCGCCTGCTCCAGATGGTTGCTGTAGAGGTGGGTGTCCCCCCCCGTCCAGACAAAATCGCCCACTTCAAGGTCGCACTGCTGCGCCATCATATGCACCAGAAGCGCGTAGCTGGCGATGTTGAAAGGCAGGCCAAGGAACACGTCGCAGGAGCGCTGATAGAGCTGACAGGAGAGCTTGCCGTTCGCCACATAAAACTGGAAAAACGCGTGGCACGGCGCCAACGCCATTTTATCAAGTTCACCCACATTCCAGGCGGAAACGATAATACGGCGCGAGTCCGGATCGTTTTTCAGCTGGTTAAGTACGGTTTCAAGCTGGTCGATGTGGCGACCGTCAGGCGCAGTCCATGAGCGCCACTGCTTACCGTAAACCGGGCCGAGATCGCCGTTTTCGTCTGCCCATTCGTCCCAAATGGTGACATTGTTTTCATGTAAATAAGCGATGTTGGTATCGCCTTTCAGAAACCAGAGCAGTTCATGGATGATGGAGCGTAAATGACAACGTTTAGTGGTGACCAGCGGGAAACCTTCCTGCAAGTTAAAACGCATCTGGTGGCCGAAAATAGAGAGCGTACCGGTGCCGGTACGGTCATCTTTTTGTGCTCCTTCATGGAGCACTTTGTTCATCAGTTCAAGGTACTGTTTCATGGCGTCTCACGAAAGTTGCTGCTGTGGGCGGCGGCGATAAGCCCAGACCATCATGGCTGCGCCTGCGACGATCATCGGAATGGAGAGGATCTGCCCCATGCTGATGTATTGCACCCACTCGCCGGTAAACTGCGCGTCCGGCTGGCGGAAAAATTCAACGATAATACGGAAGGCGCCATAACCTATCAGAAACAGGCCGGAAACAGCCCCCATTGGGCGCGGTTTGCGGATAAACAGGTTAAGGATGATAAACAACACGATGCCTTCCAGGAACAGCTCATAAAGCTGAGACGGGTGGCGCGGCAGCACGCCGTAAGTATTAAACAGCGATTGCCATTCCGGATGCGATGCCAGCAGACTGATATCTTCGCTGCGGGAGCCCGGGAAAAGCATGGCGTAAGGGAAGCCCGGATCGACACGGCCCCACAATTCACCGTTGATAAAGTTGCCCAGACGGCCAGCGCCAAGCCCAAACGGAATCAGCGGGGCGATAAAATCGGAAACCTGGAAGAAGTTGCGTTTAGTGCGCTTCGCAAACCAGATCATGACGCAGATAACGCCGATAAGCCCGCCGTGGAAAGACATCCCGCCATCCCAGACACGGAACAGATAGAGCGGGTTTTCAAGGAACAGCGGCAGATTATAAAACAGCACATAGCCGATACGGCCACCGAGGAACACGCCGAGGAAGCCCGCATACAGCAGGTTTTCAACTTCGTTTTTCGTCCAGCCGCTGCCGGGACGATTGGCACGACGAACGGCGAGCCACATGGCGAAGACAAAGCCCACAAGGTACATCAGTCCGTACCAGTGAAGCGAAACCGGCCCAAGCGAAAAGATTACCGGATCAAAATCGGGAAAATGCAGATAGCCACTATTCATCTGTCACCAAAACCTGTTGTTATCCCGCTGAAAGTGGACAGCGGGTGAGATGCTGCGCCCTTTTCCGGACGCTCCTGAGGCAGCGAATCATAGCATAAAGCCCAGCGTGGGCGAGGTCAGGAAGTTGTAAAAGATGTGTAAGAGCACGTGCTGTCGCGGCGTTACAGACCGCCGCGAATTAAGCCGCCCATGCCGCGACGCTCCATAAAGGCCGCTACCTGATGGCGCACTTCGGTGGCAGACTGGGATTCGAGGCTGCGGGCGCTAAGCGTCTCGGCTTCTTCCAGAGTGATATGGCGCAGGAGATACTTAACGCGCGCGACAGAGCGGCCGTTCATCGAAAGATGGTGATACCCCATGCCAACCAGCAGCGCGACGCACATCGGGTCGCCCGCCATCTCGCCACACAAGCAGAGATCGATGCCGAGGCGCTGCGCCTCAAGTGCAATCATCTTAAGCGCGCGAAGCATCGCCGGGTGCAGGCTGTCATAGAGGCTGGCGACACGCGTATTGTTGCGGTCTACCGCCAGCAGATACTGGGTGAGGTCATTGGTGCCGACCGAGATAAAGTCAATGCGGCTGGCCAGATGAGGCAGCATAAAGAGCATCGATGGGACTTCGACCATCACGCCCAACCGGGGTTTGGGGATCTCATAGCCGAGCATCTCTTCCATTTCCCGGCCGGCACGATCGATGAGCCGACGTGCTTCGTCTACTTCATCGATGCTGGTGATCATCGGCAGCAGAATGCTGAGGTTACCCGTCGCCGCGTTAGCGCGCAGCATGGCGCGCACCTGGATCAAAAAGATCTCAGGCTGGTCGAGCGTAATGCGGATGCCGCGCCAGCCGAGGCATGGGTTTTCTTCGCTGATCGGCATATATGGCAGTTGTTTATCGGCGCCGACGTCGAGCGTACGCAGCGTAACGGGCTTGTCGTTGAACATCTGCAACATGCCCTGATACTGCGCCACCTGCTCTTCTTCGGACGGGAAGCCGCTTTGCAGCATGAAGGGAATTTCAGTGCGGTAGAGGCCGATACCGTCAATACGGCTGCCAAGCTTCTCTTCGTGCTCCGGGCTCAGACCTGCATTCAGCATGACCTGCACGCGCTCGCCGCTTTTAAGACAAGCGGGCTGCTCGACGTAATCTTCCGCGAGGCGGCTGAGCTCGTTCTCTTCACTAATGAGCCGCTGGTATTCATGCAGCAGCACCGGGCTCGGGTCCACCAGCAATTCGCCGCGATAGCCATCCACCACCAGCATACGGTGATGCAGCACCGAAGGCTGGATATCCGCGCCCATTACGGTCGGAATGCCCATGGCGCGCACCATGATGGCGGCATGGGAGTTCGCCGCGCCGTCACGCACTACGACGCCCATTAATCTGTCCTGCGGCAGCTCGGCAAGGGTCGTCGCGGACAGCTCGTCCGCTACCAGCACGAAGCGCTCCGGCCAGGTGTTGGGGCTCTGGATGTTATCGTCAAGATGGAACAACAGACGCTGTCCAAGCGTGCGAAGATCGCCTGCGCGCTCTTTAAGATAGCCATCGGTCAGGGCGGCAAACTGCTCGGCAAATCTTTCAATGACCTTTTTAACTGCCCATTCGGCGACCGAGCCTTTATCCACCTCGTCGTAGAGTTCACGACGCAACCGCGCGTCAGACAACAGGTGAGAGTAGAGATCGAAAATCGCCGCCGTCTCTTTTTGCGCGCCGGCGGCAAAGCGTTTGCTGTAGCGACGAAATTCTCCCGCCGCCTCTTCCAGCGCGGTGGTCAGGCGCTCACGCTCAAGCCCGGTGTCGAGCGTGGAAGCTTCGTACACCTGTTCCATCAGCGGCAGCGTGGCGTCCATCCATCCCTGAGCTATCGCCACCCCCGGCGACGCCGGCAGCGCGCGGATGCGTGTCTGTCGGTACTGGCCAAACAGGGCGGTAAGCTGCGACTGCGACAGAATGGCCGCCATCTGGGTGGCGAGCGTCACCAGGAATGACTCTTCGCTCTCGTCGTACTGACGCAGCTCACGCTGCTGGACGACTAAAACGCCGAGCAACTGGCGACGCTGAATAATCGGCACGCCGAGAAAGGCGCGAAAACGCTCTTCGCGCACGGAAGGAATGTATTTAAAGCTGGGATGTTTTTGCGCGTCAGCGAGGTTAATCGGCTCGGCGAGGCGGCCGACCAGCCCGACGATGCCCTCGTCGAAAGCCAGCGTGACGGTACGCCCGCGCGGTTTTTTAAGCCCCCGGGTCGCCATCAGGTAATAGCAACGCCGGTCGTGGTCGGCGAGATAAACCGAACAGACTTCGGTATCCATCGCAAGACAAATATCCGTGACGAGAATGTCCAGCGCCTCGTTGAGGCGCGGGGCGCTGGCAACTTTCTCGACTATTTCTCGCAACCGGGTGAGCATAATTTGCGTGGCTTAACCTCTTTTACGTCGCCAGGCAGGCGAAGGATTACGCTGCGGTGGCGCGCTCTCCTGCAACGGCATCACAACGCTTGCGAACTCTTTCATGACCCGACGATAAACATCGCGCTTAAAAGAGACGACCTGGCGCACCGGATACCAGAAGCTCACCCACCGCCAGCCGTCAAATTCTGGCGTACTGCTGGTTTGCATGTTGATATCGGCATCGTTGCTCATTAACTGCAGAAGAAACCACTTTTGTTTCTGGCCGATACATACCGGCTTTGTGTCCCAACGCACCAAACGTTTTGGTAATTTGTAACGTAACCAGTTGCGGGTTGTGGCGAGGATACGCACATCTTTTCGTTGTAGACCGACTTCTTCGAAAAGCTCGCGGTACATCGCCTGCTCCGCCGACTCGCCAGGATTAATGCCGCCTTGCGGAAATTGCCAGGAGTGCTGACCAAAACGTCTGGCCCACATTACCTGCCCCTGACGATTACAGATCACGATACCAACATTCGGGCGGTAGCCATCATCATCGATCACCGGACTACCTCAAAATAAACCTGGATAGTAACGATTGTTTCATACTCCTCATTGACGGTAAACCACTCTGTTAGCGGGTATGGACAGGAATAACATTTGAATAACTCACAAAAATATGCAGGGTTATAAACAGGTAACAGAGCTTTAGCCCGCTTTTATTCACTTTTTCTGTGGATATCTTTGTGAAGAAGTGTCTTATTTCCCAGGGAAAACCCAAAACAACCCTGAACTAAGGATAATTCTTATGGATAAAATTGTATTGCTATTCAAACGATTAAATTTACAAAAGCGTGATATCCATCGCATAACGTGACGATCATCACACTGACGATCCTTAGCCTGACGAAAGATCGACCAGCGTCGTTTTTATCCACAGATTATGCCAATAACTTAGTCACAATTTGCTGAAAAAGCGGGTTTTCGCTGGCCGTCAAGGCTGTAAATCGAAACAGTAGTGAGGGATTTACACAGTTATCCCATTTTTCTGTGGATAAACTGGTGTAAGATCCTGTTTATTGTCGGTGACCAGATTTGAACAACCTCGATTTTAAGCACGATAAATTTCTTTTTTTATCATAAAAACCATTTTAAATCATGCAATTGCCTGGTTTGCTCACATGCAGGTAAACTCTTTCCACAACCCCGTTTTTTACTGTTCATTTTTTAAACAAAAGGTGTTTTTTATGGCTTCCCTTGCCCCCCTTACCCGGCCGCCTGAAGATGAAGCGCAGTTGTTAGGACAGGCGCAGCAGCTGGCCGGGCTGACGCTTGGCGAGCTGGCGACGCTGGCGGGACTCGAAACGCCGGCAGATTTGCGACGCGATAAGGGCTGGACAGGCGTGCTGCTGGAGCGCTGGCTCGGCGCCAGCGCGGGCAGCAAGCCAGAGCAGGATTTCGCCGCTATCGGCGTTGAGCTTAAAACGATCCCGATAGACCGCCAGGGACGCCCGCTTGAAACTACGTTCGTGTGTGTAGCGCCGCTCACCGGCAATACAGGCGTGACGTGGGAAACCAGCCATGTGCGCCATAAGCTTAAGCGCGTGCTTTGGGTGCCAGTGGAAGGTGAGCGCGCGATCCCGCTCGGCGAGCGTCGTGTTGGCGCACCGCTGCTCTGGAGTCCGTCGCCGCAGGAGGAAGAGCAACTGCGTCGCGACTGGGAAGAGTTAATGGATCTCATTGTTTTAGGTCAGGTTGAGCGCATTACTGCCCGCCACGGCGAAGTACTGCAGTTGCGTCCAAAAGCCGCTAACAGTAAAGCCCTGACGCCCGCGTTCGGTGTTCACGGCGAGCCAGTGCTGACCCTGCCGCGCGGCTTTTATCTGAAGAAGAACTTCACCGCCGCCCTGCTGGCGCGTCATTTTTTGTTATAAACACCTTAAATTTTTGTCAACAGCCTTCCACAGACGCATATAATTAGCGTTTTGTTTCTTTGAGCAGGGCTTTTTAAATGTTGTTTGCATGGATAACTGATCCCAACGCCTGGCTGGCGCTCGGTACGCTGACGCTGCTGGAGATCGTACTTGGGATCGACAATATCATTTTTCTCTCGCTTGTCGTGGCGAAGCTGCCGAAATCGCAACAGGCGCTGGCGCGCAAGCTGGGTCTCGGCGCAGCGATGGTGATGCGCCTGGCGCTGCTGGCGTCGATCGCCTGGGTGGTGAAACTGACCAACCCGCTCTTTACGGTGTTCAGTCATGATATCTCAACGCGAGATCTCATCCTGCTGCTGGGCGGCCTGTTCCTTATCTGGAAAGCCAGCAAGGAGATCCATGAATCGATTGAAGGCGAAGAAGAGGGGCTGAAAACCAATGTTCACTCCTTCTTCGGCGCTATTTTCCAGATCATGTTGCTGGATATCATTTTCAGTCTGGATTCGGTCATCACCGCGGTGGGCCTCTCCGATCATCTGTTCATTATGATGGCGGCGGTCGTGATTGCGGTGGGCGTGATGATGTTCGCCGCGCGCCCTATCGGCGAGTTTGTCGAACGTCATCCGTCCGTGAAGATGCTGGCGCTTTCTTTCCTGATCCTGGTGGGCTTCACCCTGATGCTGGAAAGTTTCGATATTCACGTGCCGAAAGGCTACATCTACTTCGCGATGTTTTTCTCGATTGCCGTGGAAAGCCTCAATCTGTTGCGCAACAAGAAAAAACCGCTGTAAACATTACGCTCCTTCGGGAGCGTTTTTGTTTATTCCCCTGTGCTTTTAAGAATTTGCCGCTTTTTCACGCCGCCTCGCTGTTTTTTACTAGACTCTACGTGGACCCCTTCCTGATGAGGCGAAAAACAATGAATAAATGGGCTGTAGCAATTTCTGCCGTCGGATTGGCCTTCGCGGTTTCTGGCTGTAGCAGCGATTACGTCATGGCGACAAAAGATGGTCGTATGATCCTGACCGAAGGCAAACCGCAGGTGGATGACGAAACCGGGCTGGTCAGCTATCGTGATCCCCAGGGCAATGAGATGCAAATTAACCGCGATCAGGTTTCGCAAATCATTGAGCGCTAAATAAAAGGTCAGCATCGCGCTGACCTTTTGGTTTTTTCTCCCTTCCCTCTTTTCCTTTTGTCTCCCCTCTGCCATGTTTATATTCCTTTGTCAGGAATGGCCTGACGCGGACTGAACAACAGAAGGTAGGCTGGCTATGCATTATCACCGTATCCCTCATAGCTCACTTGAAGTCAGCACGCTGGGGCTGGGAACCATGACGTTTGGTGAACAAAACAGCGAAGCCGACGCCCATGAACAGCTCGATTACGCCGTAAGCCAGGGCATAAACCTGATTGATGTCGCCGAAATGTACCCCGTCCCGCCGCGCCCGGAAACCCAGGGCCTGACGGAAACTTACGTCGGCAACTGGCTGAAAAAACGCGCCAATCGCGAAAAGTTGATTATCGCCTCGAAAGTCAGCGGCCCGAGCCGTAACAGCGACAGCGGCATCCGCCCCAATCAGGCGCTGGATCGCAAAAATATCCGCGACGCGCTCGACGCCAGCCTGAAACGTTTACAGACCGACTATCTCGATCTCTACCAGGTGCACTGGCCGCAGCGCCCAACTAACTGCTTTGGCAAACTCGGTTACACCTGGACTGACAGCACGCCAGTCATCACGCTGCTGGAAACGCTCGAAGCGCTGGCGGAATTCCAGCGCGCGGGGAAAATCCGTTATATCGGCGTCTCCAACGAAACCGCTTTTGGCGTAATGCGTTATCTGCATCTGGCGGATAAACACGATCTGCCGCGCATCGTCACCATTCAAAACCCGTACAGCCTGCTGAACCGCAGCTTTGAGGTGGGTCTTGCCGAAGTGAGTCAATATGAAGGCGTTGAGCTGCTGGCTTACTCCTCGCTGGCGTTCGGCACGCTTTCCGGCAAATACCTGAACGGCGCGAAACCTGCCGGCGCCCGCAATACGCTCTTCAGCCGCTTTACGCGCTACAGCAGCGAGCAGTCGCAGAAAGCGGTCGCCGCCTATGTGGACGTGGCGAAACGCCACGGGCTGGACCCGGCCCAGATGGCGCTGGCGTTCGTGCGCCAGCAACCGTTTGTCGCAAGCACGCTGCTTGGCGCGACGACGATGCAACAACTCAAAACCAACGTCGAAAGCCTGCATGTCGAATTAAACGAAGAGGTGTTAGCGGAACTGGAGGCGGTGCATCAGGTGTATACCTACCCGGCGCCGTAAGCATTCAACCGCTGCCTGTAAAAAGACCCGCCGAAGCGGGTCTTTTTTTACTGTTTGCGTCGCCACAGCCAGAGCCCGGCGATGGCCAGCGCGAAAATCGCGCCAAAGCCGACGCCAATCCCTACCACCGGCAGCGAGAGCTTCACCGCCAGCGAATAGAGCCCCAGCATCAGCAGCATCGCGGTATTCTCGCCGAGGTTTTGCACCGCAATGGCGTTGCCCGCGCCGACGGAGCGCTTACCGCGCTCCTGTAACAGCGCGTTGAGCGGCACCACGAAGAAACCGCCGAAAAAGCCTATCAGCAGCAGTAACAGATACGCCGGCAGCGCCGCCTGCTGGAGCGAGAAGAAGATAACCGCGATGCCAATCAGAATGCCCGCAGGCATACAGCGCGACACGCGCTCCAGCGTCACCAGCTTCGCCGCCGCGCCCGCGCCCACCACGATACCGACCGCCACCATCGCGTTCAGATACGTCGGCGTGGCGTTATCGGTAATGCCAAGCGCGACCGGCACCCACAGCACCAGTAAGAAACGCAGCGTCACGCCTGCGCCCCAGAACATGCTGGTGCCCACCAGCGAAAAGCGGGTTTCATCGTTATGCCACAGTTCGCGACAGGCGCTGAAGAAGCTGCGCGTCATCGGGCCGAAACGCCAGGACTGCCCCGGGCGCGCTGCGCCGAGTTTCGGGATAAGCAGGTTGGCCGCCACCGCGCCCGCGTAGGCAAGCGCGCAAACGCCGAGCGCCGCGCCAACGTGCCAGTCCGCCAGCACGCCGCCTGCCATCGACCCAATCAGGATCGCCGCGATGGTCGAAGACTCCATCAGCCCGTTAGCTTTCACCAGGCGATCGCCGGTAGTTATTTCGCCGAGTATGCCGTACTTGGCAGGCGAATACGCCGCCGCGCCGACGCCCACCAGCGTATAACCGACAAACGGGTTGCCGCCGAAGACAATAACCACCGCGCCGAGCAGCTTCAGGCCGTTGGCGACCATCATCACCCGCCCTTTGGAGAAGCTGTCCGCGACCTGTCCCACGAACGGCGCCAGCAGGATATAGGCGCAAACGAACACCATCTGCAACACCGGCTGGCTCCAGTCCGGGTAGAACTGTTGCTTGAGTAGCGCGAGAGTGGCAAACAGCAGCGCGTTATCGCCAAACGCCGAGAGAAACTGCGCGGCGATAACCGCCATCATCCCTCGCGAAAACAGCGAGCCGTTCTGGCTGAGCGAATCAGGCATGATGGGCCTCTTCCTGGTCGACGATTTTTTTCAGCGATACAAAATCGGGTTTGCCGCTGCCCAGTAACGGCAGCTGTTTGAGGAAGCGGATATCTCGCGGCACCGCCAGCTCCGGCACGCCGCTGCTGCGCGCCTGCTGCGCCAGTTTTTCGCGGCTCAGCTCCGGATCGGTCGTAAAGAGCACCAGCGCCTCGCCTTTGGCGGCATCATGTTTAATGGCCGTGGCGTGCATTTTCTCCGGCGAGACGGCCAGCGCCAGGCCTTCCACCATTTCAAGCGACACCATTTCGCCCGCGATTTTGGCAAAACGTTTGGCGCGCCCCTGGATCTGCACAAAGCCCTGCTCGTCGAACGCGACAATATCGCCGGTATCGTACCAGCCCGGCTCGCTGACGCCCTGCGGGTTTTCCGCTGCCGGCGCTTCCAGCACGCCCGGGTTTTCCACGCGCAGATAGCCTTTCATGATGTTCGGGCCTTTCAACTGCAAACGTCCGCCCTGCTCGATACCCGGCACCTCTACCAGACGCGCGTCCATTGACGGCAAAATTCGCCCGACAGTGCCCGGTTTCGCCGCCATCGGCACGTTGATGGAGACCACCGGCGCGCACTCGGTCACGCCGTAGCCTTCCAGAATGCGCAGGCCAAATTTGTCCTGCCAGATGCGTTTGGTGCTTTCCTGAAGTTTTTCCGCGCCGGCCACGACGTAGCGCACCATGTGGAAATCATAGGGATGCGCAAAGCGCGCGTAGTGGCCAAGGAACGTTGAGGTGCCGAAAATCACCGTACAGTTGCGGTCATACACCAGCTCCGGTACTACGCGATAATGAAGCGGGCTCGGATAGAGGAAAACTTCCGCGCCGGTCAGCAGCGGCGTGAACAGCCCCACCGTCAGGCCAAAGGAATGGAACAGCGGCAGCGCCGACATAAATTTGTCGTCGGCGGTGAAATCCGCGATGGTGCGGATCTGCTCGACGTTCGCCAGCAGGCTCTTGTGGCTGTGCACCACGCCTTTTGGATTGCCTTCTGAGCCGGAGGTAAAGAGGATCAGCGCCGCATCTTCCGGCTGTTGCTCCACCTGGGCCAGGCGCGGCATTAACAGATGCGCGAAGATCCACGCTTTGTCCTTCGCCGTCACCTCGCCTTTAAGATCTTCGAGAAAGACCCAGCGCACCGAGGTTATCTGCTCCGGCAGGTGCCAGAGCTTGCCTTTATCCAGGAACTGGCGCGAGGTGAAAATGGTTTTGATCTGCGCCGCCGTGATGGCGCTGGTCAGCCCTTGCACGCCCGCGGTGTAGTTCATCATCGCCGGGATCCGCCCGCGCATAACGGCGCCGAAAATCACCGCCGCGCTGATGCTCGCGTTCGGCAACATTAAACCGATGGCTTCGCGCGGCGCGCTGTATTTATCGAGAATGCGCCCGACAAATAGCGTCTTCATCATCAGGCTGCGGTAGGTGTCTGGCTTGAAGTTAATATCTTCCAGACAATTTTTGCCCTCGCCGTAGCGCTTTTGCGCGTTGATGAGCGCCTCAAACAGCGTTTCACGCGGGCGCGCCGCCATACGCGCTTCCATCATCACCTGATGGAGCATTTCGCCTGCCATTTTGCGACGATCGCGCGCTTTCGGCGCGTCGGGCATCGGAATGGACGTCGGCGGCAGGATGTGAATAGAAATGCGCGGGAAAAGGCGGCGTTTCACCAGGCCTTTCAGGCGGCTGAAAAAGGTCAGCTCCGCGCCTTCGATACGCACCGGGATCACTGTCGCCTGCGATTTCGCCGCCACAAAGCCTGCGCCGTCATAGATTTTCATCAGCGAGCCGCTGATGGAGATTCGGCCTTCCGGGAAAATCACCACCGGACGCCCCTGTCCCACCAGACGCACCAGCTGCTTCACCGACATTGGTTTGGTTGGGTCAAGCGGGACGAAGTCAATAATCGGCTTCAGCGCGCGCATATACCACTGCTCGCTGATAGAGGTATAGACCGCGAATACCGGACGTACAGGCAGGAAGAGCGCCATCAGCGCGCCGTCGAGAAACGAGACGTGGTTTGGCGTGATCAGCACGCGCTCCTGACTCAACGGCCCGGTATCTCCATATACCTGGATACGAAAGAGCAAACGGAACAGCCAACGAAAGAATTTTAAAACCATATCAACGCCCTTTGTTTTCCTTTAGCGGGGGGTAAGTATAGTTAGCGCAGATTACACGACTCGGCGGACAGGGGCGACAGGAGAAATTGGCAGGCCAGACGCGGTGTCTGAATGCGGCGGTGAGATGGGCAGCCTGAAGGGGGAGCGTGAGGCGGAAAAGAGGCAAAAAAAAACCTGCGCATCCGCGCAGGTTGGTGTAAGTGTTGTGATCAGCTAAGTCGCTGACTTCACCTATCAATACCTCTGGGATCTCAAATGTAGCAACCCGTCGACACCGCCCGCCAGCCACCAATCGCAACAGCCCTTCGCAAAGTGTAACTAAAGGTTTTAACTGAAATTATTTGCCTTTTTCTGGTTACATCCGCGCCTGTTGCCTCCTTAATTCAGAGACGGGCTTTTGTGAGCCAGGGCCCGCCCGACCAGCATGCGCCTTGAAGTGGCCGCGCTTTTCCGTAACACTTACCGCAGTGTAAACGCTTACCCTGAAGGTATTAAATGGCGACGATTAAGGATGTTGCGCGACTGGCAGGAGTCTCTGTCGCCACGGTCTCCCGCGTAATCAATGATTCTCCTAAAGCCAGCGACGCTTCGCGTCAGGCGGTGCTGAGCGCGATGGAACAGCTCAACTACCACCCCAACGCCAACGCCCGTGCGCTGGCGCAGCAGACCACGGAAACAATAGGTCTGGTGGTGGGCGACGTTTCCGACCCGTTCTTCGGGGCGATGGTCAAAGCGGTAGAGCAAGTGGCCTATCACACCGGGAATTTCCTGCTTATCGGCAACGGCTACCACAGCGAGCAAAAAGAGCGCCAGGCGATTGAACAGCTGATCCGCCACCGCTGCGCGGCGCTGGTGGTGCACGCCAAAATCATTCCCGATGCCGATCTTATTCCGCTGATGAAGCAGATCCCTGGTATGGTGCTGATTAACCGTATCCTGCCGGGGTTTGAAGCGCGCTGCGTGGCGCTCGACGACCGCTACGGCGCCTGGCTCGCCACCCGGCATCTGATCCAGCAGGGCCATACGCGCATCGGCTACCTGTGCTCGAATCATGCGATCTCAGACGCCGACGACCGCCTGCAAGGATATTACGACGCGCTGCGCGAGCACGATCTGCCCTGCAATGACCGGCTGGTGGCCTGGGCTGAACCCGATGAAAGCGGCGGCGAACAGGCGATGACTGAACTGCTGGGCCAGGGAAAACAGTTCACCGCTGTGGCCTGTTATAACGACTCGATGGCCGCGGGGGCGATGGGCGTGCTCAATGATAACGGTATCGCCGTGCCACAGGAGATTTCACTGATTGGGTTTGATGATGTGCTGGTGTCGCGTTATGTGCGTCCGCGTCTCACCACCGTCCGTTATCCGATTGTGACAATGGCGACGCAGGCGGCGGAGCTGGCGTTAGCGCTGGCCGATAACCGCCCGGCGCCGGAAATCACCAATATCTTCACCCCGACGCTGGTGCGCCGTCACTCAGTGGTGGCGCCGGCGGAATCTGATAAATCGTAACGATAGAGATGCACGGTCTGGTCCGGGTAGTCCAGACTGTCGCCGATATACGCCCAACCGAAACGCTCGTAATAGTCCCGGCAGGCGGAGTAGAGAAACAGCGCCGGGAAGCCGTTATCGCGCGCGTAGTCGATCACCGCGCGCTGTAACGCGCCGCCGAGCCCCTTGCCGCGCTGCGCCTCGTCGATATAGAGCGCCGCCAGCCACGGGAAAAGATCCTGACGACTGATTAAATCGCAGCGCCACAGCCCGACGGTGCCGAGCAGCTTTTCGCCGTCAAGCGCCACGAACGTAAGCGGTAACTGACCGGGCTGCTGGCTGTGCGTGACGATACTTGCGAAAAACGCGCGTGGCAGCGAGGCGCCGAACGCCTGCGACAGCCAGTCGGTCACCTGCTCCGCGTGCTGCGGCGCCTCATACAGCGGCACGATGTTAACGTTTTGCACCGCGCTCATTGCAGTTTCCCCTGGAAAATCGGCACCGACTCAAAGAGATAGCCGTCGAAATCCGGCGCATCGGCGTCGGAAAGCTCCATCAGGCTGTTTTTCACGTTCTCCAGATGCTGCCACATCGCCTGCCAGGCACCCATCACGTCGCGGCGGCGCAGCGCCGCCAGGATAGTCTGATAGTCGCCAAGCCATTTCAGGCGATGCGCACGGGTTTCGATATGGGCGCGTAGCTGCTGCCAGAGCGGGCTGCTGTCCATGTGATGCCAGATACTTTCTACGGTTGCCAGCAGCATCTGGTTCTGCGATGCGCCCGCCAGCACCAGATGAAACAGTTTGTTGTTGTCCTGCGTGGTGTCGTTCATGGCGATGGCGCGCTGCTCCTGCTCCAGAATGCGTCGCAGGTTGTCGATATCCGCTTTGGTCGCCATTTTGGCGGCGAACGCGGCGATATTGCTCTCCAGCAATTGCCGCGCCTGGAGCATTTCAAACGGGCCGATGTCGCTTGAGAAAAAGCGCTCCTCTTCGGCTTCATGCTCCGCCGGAATGCGCATCACATAAACGCCGGAGCCCTGGCGGATATCCACCGTCCCCTGTAGCTCCAGCATCAGCAGCGCCTCGCGCACGATGGTGCGGCTGACGCCATATTTCTCGGCAATGTTGCGCTCCGGTGGAAGACGAGAGCCGACCGGGTAATGGCCCTGGATAATTTGCGCGCGCAGATCCTCGCCAATCTCCTGATACTGCTTTTTCTCCGGCGGAACGACAGCCTTCTCCACGTGATCACCTGTGCTCTGAATAGACCCAATATAGCTTACCGCCTGGCGGCGGAAAGGCGCGTTAGATTACCAGAGATAACGCCTGATCGAGAACTTTCGCGCCGTTAAGCGTGCCATAGGCGACAGAATCAATGACTGCGATCGGGATCTGATGCGCGTCGGTGAGTTTTTTATTTTCCGCAAGCTTAAAGTGCACCTGAGGCCCCAGCAGCACCGCCTGGATGTCGCTGGCGTGATGTTGTAATTCATCACGCAGGTTCTGCTCGGGGATAGCGTAGATTTTCAGTTCCAGCCCGCGTTCGGCTGCGGTTTTTTTCATCTTCGTGACCACCAGCGATGTGGACATGCCGGCGGAACAGCACAGGACGATACGTTTCATCAGCGGTTCCTTATTTCCATTCATCATCAACAGTGAGCGTCAGGGTCCGCGACGCGCTTAAGCGGTGATACCAGTGCAGCGATTTCTTGGCGCGGCGCGCGCGCTGGCGCTGTAAATCGATCTCCACCAGCCCGTAGCGGTTTTTAAACGCGTTCATCGGCGAGACGTTGTCGGTAAAAGCCCAGAGCATATAGCCCTGACAGTTCGCGCCCGCCTCCCGCGCCAGCAGCGTCTGGTAAAGGTGCTCGCCGATAAACGCGATGCGGTAGTCATCCTCAATCACCCCGTCGGCGTTGCGAAACTGCGCTTCGTTTTCCACGCCCATCCCGCTCTCGGCCACAAACCACGGAATGTTGCCGTAGTCGTTTTTAATGCGCATCGCCATGTCGTAAATGATGCGCGGGTAGATTTCCCAGCCGCGCGATGTGTTCATTCGCCGCCCCGGCAGCTCAAAAGGCTCGTAGTAATACGCCGGATGAAACGGCGTCTCTGGATGCCAGGCGCGCGACGGCGCTTTGACGCGATGGGGGTAGTAGAGGTTAATGCCGAGCTCATCAACGGTATTGTCGCGGATAATGGCCAGCTCATCCTCGCGGTATTCCCACGCCACGCCATGTTTCTCAAGCAACTGCACCAGCTCGGGCGGGTAGTCGCCTTTGACCAGGGGGTCGAGGAAAACGCGGTTGTAGAAGAGATCGTAGATTTCCGCGGCGCGGACATCATGCGGCGCGCGCGAGCGCGGATAGGTTACTTCCGGGTTCAGGATAGCGCCCACGCTGCCCGCATAGCCTTTTTCGCGAAACAGCCGCACCACTTTCGCGGTAGCGAGCGTTTTATGGTGGTTCCACTGCATCCAGGTGGCGGTGTTCTGTTCATACGGCCAGCGCAGCGCGTCGAGATAAACGCGGGTCTGCACCACAATCGGCTCGTTGAAGGTAAACCAGCGCGACACTTTACGATGGTAGCGCTCAAACACTTTTTCGGCGTAGAGCACAAACAGCTCGACCACTTTTTTGGATGACCAGCCGCCGTAGGTTTCAAAGAGATAGCCCGGCAGCTCGTAATGCTCAAGGCAGATCATCGGCTCGACGCCCGCCGCGCGGATGGCGTCCAGGAAGCGGTCGTAATACGCCGCGTACTCTTCATCGACAATGCCTTTTTCATAATCGGTGAAAAAGCGCGACCAGTTGATCGACGTGCGGTAGTGGGTCAGCCCCGCCTGTTTCATCAGCGCCACGTCTTCTTCGTAGCGGTTGATAAGGTCGGTCGCGCCTGCCGGGCCGTAGCCGTCATGCCAGACGTGGCGATCGTTCTGATACCAGAGATCGAGCCAGGAGTCCTGGCCCGCTTTTTTACCGCTCCACCCTTCGGTCTGCCACGCGGACGACGCCGCGCCCAGAATAAAATCCGGCGGAATAACGAGAGTTTTTTCGCTCATGCTTGCCTCATGCGTTTTTCGCCGTTTCGACGCTGGCGGCCTGGAGCTGCGCCTGCTCAGCGCGGCGCGAGGCGATTTTCACGAACGGCAGATAGATAAGAATGGAAACCAGAATGCAGACAAGCTGGGTGACGACCGCGCCCATTGAGCCTGCGGTCGAAAGCCAGGCGTTGATAAGCGGCGGCGTGGTCCAGGGCACCATCACCACAGCTTTACCGGCAAAGCCCATCACTGTGGCGAAATAGCCAATGGAGCCCGTCACCAGCGGTGTGATGATAAACGGCACCGCGAGGATCGGGTTGAGCATAATGGGCATCCCGAAAATCACCGGCTCGTTGATATTGAAAATGCCCGGCCCGAACGACAGCTTGGCGATTTCTTTCATCTCTTTGCGTTTGGTGGCGATCATCACGGCAATCAGCAGACCGATGGTCAGCCCGGAGCCGCCAATGCTCATGTAGACATCCCAGAACGGCATGGTGATGATGTTCGGCACCTCTTTGCCCTGCTCAAACGCGCTCATATTGACGGTGATCGCGCCGAGCAGCAGCGGCTCGCGAATGGGCTTTATCATCTGGTTGCCATGAATACCGATAACCCAGAACAGTTGAGCGACAAACATCAGCAGCAGAATACCCGGCAGGCTTTGCACGACGCGCTCCAGCGGCTGCTGGACGACCTGGTAGACCGCGTCGTAAAGGTACATGCCGGTCACCTGATGGAACACAAAACCGAACGTCGCGATAACGGTAGTGGTGATAATCGCCGGGATCAGCGCCGAGAATGAGGCGGAGACATTGGGCGGTACGGTGTCGGGCATTTTGATTTTCAACCCGTCGCGGTTTTCAAGCCAGGTGTAGATCTCGACAGACAGGATCGCGATAAACATGCCGAGGAACAGGCTGCGGGTATCAGAGAACTGGCGCAGCAGCACATCTTTCACCACGTGCATTTCGCCATCCACCAGCATCTCGACCGTGGTCGGCGTGACGCAGATAAAACAGATCACCGCCAGCAGGCCGGGGAACAGCGTTTTAATGCCGTTGATGCGCCCCAGTTCAATGCCGATGAGAAACACCGCGCCGATGTTTAAAAAGTTCAGCGTCGCGTAGTTAATGGCGCTGGTGATGGGTTTTAACGCGGCAAGGAACGACAGCGCCTGAAAGCTTGCCAGCCCGTTTTTCGGATCCAGCACCATGTTGGAGATCAGCACCGAAAACGCGCCGACGATAATCACCGGCATCAGTGTGATAAACGACGCCTTGATCGCCATGATATAGCGGTAGCTGTTGAATTTGGTCGCGAAACTCCCCAGAGAGTCGATCAACTTTTCCTGGAACGCCATAGGGTGTGCCCTCATTGAATGTGGCTTTTTTATCGGAAAGGTTACCGCTGAACACCTTTTTTGGTATGCCAAAAAATAGGATCGCCACGCGCAATTATCTGTGACACTTCTCGCACAAACGAAGATTGGCATTCCAAATAATCAAAACGGCAATATTTGGCATACCAGAACTTTATAAAATCCTATCAGCGACCTGGCGACAGAGCGCGGCGCGCCCGCCCCCTTTACCGTCCGGCTTGTGTGTTAAACTCCTTCGAATAGCGATGGCAACGGGAGCGTAAGGGAATGGTAACAATGCGGGATGTTTCACTGCGGGCTGGCGTTTCCAAAGCGACCGTATCACGCGTGCTGAATAACACCGGCCAGGTCAAAGAAAGCACCCGCACACAGGTTTTTCGCGCTATGGAGGAGTTGGGATACCGCCCTAACCTGCTGGCCCGATCGCTTGCGCACCGCACCAGCAACAGTATTGGTCTGGTGGTTTCAAGCTTTAACGGCTTCTACTTCGGGCGTCTGTTGCAGCAGGCGTCGCGGCAGACCGAAACGCACGGCAAACAGCTTATCGTCACCGACGGCCACGACACGCCCGCGCGCGAGCTGGAAGCCGTGCAGATGCTGGCAGACCGCCAGTGCGACGCCATCGTGCTCTACACCCGCCATATGAGTGAAAACGCGATTATGGAGCTTATTCATCACACCCCCGTGCCGCTGGTTATCATCAACCGCGACGTCAGCCAGGCGCGTGAGCGCTGCGTTTTTTTTGAACAGCAGGACGCCGCGTTCCGGGCGGTGGAATACCTGATTGAACAGGGGCACAGGGAGATAGCCTGCATTACGGTGTCGCTCGCCACGCCCACCGGTCAGGCGCGCCTGCTGGGCTACCGCCGCGCGCTGGAAAAACACGGCATCGCCGGCAACGAGGCGCTGATTAAAAATGGCGATTCCACCATGAGCGGCGGCCATGCGCGTTGTCGGGATCTGCTGGAAAGTGGCGTACGCTTCACCGCGCTTTTCGCCTGCAATGACGATATGGCGCTGGGCGCCTCGAAAGCGCTTTACCGGGCGGGCCTGCGCATTCCGCAGGATGTATCGCTGTTCGGCTTTGACGACGCGCCGAGCGCCGCGTGGCTTGAACCCGGGCTCTCGACGGTCTGTCTGCCGATTGAAGATATGATAACGACCGCGATTGACAGCGCGATCCGGCTGTCGCGCGACGAGCCGCTCGCCGCAATCCCGCCGTTTACCGGCACGCTGGTGTTGCGGGACTCTGTCGCGCCGGGGCCTTACGCCGCCGCGCCGTTAAAAGCGCTCAAGCGCCAGTAACTCCTCAATAGTCTGACGGCGGCGAATAGTGCGCGCCTCGCCGTTTTCCAGCAGCACTTCCGGCAGCAGCGGACGGCTGTTGTAGTTCGAGGACATCGACGCGCCATACGCGCCGGTATCATGCAGCACCAGATAATCGCCCGGACGCACCGCCGGCAGCGCGCGGGTTTCCACTTTGCCGCCCTCCTGCTGGGTAAAAACGTCGCCCGATTCGCACAGCGGCCCGGCGACCACGGTCTCCAGCAGCGGCGCATCGCGCAGATCGCGCCCATCCGCCGCCAGCGCGGAGATATGGTGATAGCTGCCATACATTGACGGGCGCATCAGATCGTTAAAGCCCGCGTCGATCAGCACGAAATGACGCGATCCCATCTCTTTCACGCTGCGTACCTGGGCCACCAGCACGCCCGCCTCCGCCACGAGAAAACGGCCCGGCTCGATCTCAAGCTTAACCGGATGACCAAAGTGCGCGGCTATCTGCTCGCGTGCGCGGTTCCAGAGCCCGTAATAGTGATCAGTATCAATGGTTTCGTCGCCTTCCCGGTAAGGAACAGACAGCCCGCCGCCGGCGGAGATAGCGTCCAGATCCTGACCATACTCAATCACCTGGCTTACCATCGCGCCGCATACCTGCTCCAGATGGCCATAATCGACGCCGGAGCCGATATGCATATGCATACCGACCAGTTTCAGCTGATAACGCTGCATAACCTCAAGCGCCGCCGGAAGATCGCTGTACCAGATGCCATGTTTGCTGTTCTCGCCGCCGGTATTGGTTTTCTGGCTGTGACCATGACCAAAACCCGGGTTGATACGCAGCCAGACGCGATGCCCAGGCGAGACCGCGCCGAGCTGTTCCAGCATATCCACCGAGCCCGCGTTAACCGGCACGCCCAGTTCATGCACGCGGGCGATGGTCGCGTCGTCGAGCACGTCTGCCGTAAACACGATGTCATCCGGATGCTGGCGCGGATCGTAACCCGCCGCGACTGCGCGCTCGATTTCGCCAAGCGACACGGAATCCACTTTCACGCCCGCCTCGCGCATCAGGCGCAGGATATGGATATTCGAGCAGGCTTTCTGGGCGAAACGAATAACGTCGAACTGACGCAGGCGATCGATTTGCGCGCGGATGATAGCCGCGTCATAGACCCAGACGGGGCCGCCAAATTGCGCGGGCAGCGGCAGTAAAGTAGTGGCATTCAGGGCGCTGTCGGTGTGGTAAAGAGAACGTGGCATGGCGAGACTCCTTTAAGCTGATGCCTCTATTACGCCATAGCCGTTAACGAAGAAAAAATATCGATTTCTCGTGAGTCTATGCAAATATGATATGGGTTTATGAGGGCGAAGCCGACAGCGCCTGGCCGGTTGGGCAGGCAGGCGCACCGGTGCTACGTATGACGCTGACCTGGAGAGCGGGTACGCGAAGCGCCCCGCCCCCGCGCCGCCATCAATAAGGCGGGATCTCCCCTGTGGGGAGGGACAAACATTCACGCTTTACGAACAAGGAAACTCCATGCCAGGCGTCACGCTTCGCCATATCGAAATTTTCCACGCGGTCATGACCGCGGGCAACGTTACGGAGGCGGCGGCGCTGCTGCGCACTTCGCAGCCCACCGTCAGCCGCGAGCTGGCGCGATTTGAAAAGCTTATCGGGCTGTCGCTTTTTACCCGCGCCCGCGGGCGGCTGCACCCTACGGTGCAGGGGCTGCGCCTGTTTGAAGAAGTTCAGCGTTCCTGGTACGGGCTTGACCGCATCGTCAGCGCGGCGGAAAGCCTGCGCCAGTTCCGCCAGGGCGAACTCTCCGTCGCCTGCCTGCCGGTCTTTTCGCAATCGCTGCTGCCGCTGCTGTTAAAGCCGTTTCTGGATAACTATCCGGAAGTCAGCCTGAATATCGTGCCGCAGGAGTCGCCGCTGCTGGAAGAGTGGCTCTCCGCCCAACGCCACGATTTAGGGATAACGGAAAACACCGCCACGCCCGCCGGCACCGAGCGCCAGACGCTGCTGACATTAAATGAAGTGTGCGTGCTGCCCGCCGGGCATCGCCTGGCCGATAAACCCCAGCTTACGCCGCAGGATTTCGCCGGTGAGAATTACATCAGCCTGTCGCGCGCTGACAGCTACCGGCAACTGCTTGATTCGCTGTTCCAGGAGCATAATGTGCAGCGGCGCATGGTGCTGGAAACCCACAGCGCCGCGTCGGTCTGCGCGATGGTACGCGCGGGCGTCGGCGTGTCGATAGTCAACCCGCTCACCGCGCTGGATTATGCGGCGACGGGTATTGTGGTGCGCCGCTTCAGCGTGGCGGTGCCGTTTACGGTCAGCCTGATCCGCCCGCTGCACCGCCCGGCTTCCGCGCTGGTGGAAGCGTTCAGCCGCCATTTGCAGCAGCAGATGGCCGGACTTAGCGTAACGCTTGAGGCGATGCAGGCGAGTCCTGGTCACCCAGCATGAAATTTACCGCGTCGGCGGCATGCAGCGCGGCGGTGTCGAATACCGGCAGCGGGCACTCCTGCGCGCCCAGCAGCAGGCCGATTTCGGTACAGCCAAAAATCACGCCCTGCGCGCCGTTACCGGCGAGGGTATCAATCTGCTGCTGATAGTAGCGCTTTGATTCCGCGGTGATTTTACCAAGACACAGCTCTTCGAAGATTATCTGATTGATGCGCGCCCGTGCGGGTTCGTCAGGGATAAGCGTCTGCACGCCGAAGCCCTGACTGAGCCGCGCGCGATAAAAATCCTGCTCCATGGTATAGCGCGTGCCGAGCAGCGCCACCTGGCGTAGCCCCGCTGCGTTAATCGCGCGGCCCGTGGCGTCGGCGATATGTAAAAACGGCAGCGGACAGTGCGTTTCTATCTGATGCGCCACTTTATGCATGGTGTTGGTACACAGCACAATCGCCTGCGCCCCGGCGCGTTCAAGGCCCAGCGCCGCCTGCGCCAGCATCTCGCCCGCTTTTTCCCACTCGCCGCTCGCCTGGCAGGCTTCTATCTCGTGAAAATCGACGCTGTGCAGCAGCAGTTGTGCGGAGTGCAGCCCGCCCAGACGGTCACGCACGCCTTCGTTGATTAAGCGGTAATACGGGATCGTGGATTCCCAGCTCATACCGCCCAGCAAGCCTACTGTTTTCATCATTGCCTCCTTGTGTCCACACCGGGTTATAACATGCCCGCAAAGAGGAACAAATGTGATCTGCCCGCCATTTCCCGGCGTGGCGCGTTCTTTTCTTTTTCTCGCCAGGATAGATTAAATGAAACAACGTTTCACATATTCGAGGCGAGCCATGTTTATTTATCACAACGAGACCACGCTGGAAGATTTAGGCAACGGCGTGACCCGCCGCATTCTGGCGCACGACGGCAAGATGATGGCGGTGGAAGTCAATTTTGACGCCGGCGCGGTCGGCCCCATGCATAACCACCCGCATGAGCAACTGACCTATGTGCTTTCCGGCGAATTTGAGTTCACCATCGGCGAAGAAACCCGCCGCGTCAGCGCAGGCGACACGCTGTATAAAAAGCCGAATATCATGCACGGCTGCGTTTGTATTACGCCCGGCACGCTGCTCGACACCTTTACGCCGGTGCGGGAAGATTTTTTGAAATAACCGCGCCAGTAAAAAAGCCGTCCAAAGAGGCGGCTTTTTTGTCTGCGAGGGCGCGTCAGGGGAGCAGCGCGTCGGCGTGCGTCTCACGCTCCGCCATCGCCTGGCGCTGCGCGAGCATATCGCGCATCAGCACCGTCGCACAGGCAATAATTAAGCCCGCCAGCGCCATCAGGATAACCACCAGCGCTTTACCTGGCCCGTCGCTTTTCACCGGCAGCGACGGCGTCATCTGATAGTGGAAAGGCAGGAAATCCACCTCGGCCAGATTCAGTTTTTTCAGCTCCGCCAGGCGATATTCGCGGCTCTGGATGGCGCTGTTAAGCGCCGTGACATCGCTGATTGAACGCTCTATTTGCAGCTTCTGCGCAAGCCCATCTGCGCCGAGCGCGATTGAGTAATCCGGGTCATCCTTCACGGCCTGCCCATTGCTGTACACCGGCTTTTTAATGCCCGCCGCGTTAGCGACCTGCAACGAGTAATTAAGACGCTGAATCGCAATTTTGTGTTCGTTATTCAGGTTGTTACGCTCAATCTCCAGGCGGCTTTCTTCCGATTTCACTTTCAGCTCAATAGTGGTGCGCAGATTTTCCAGCACCTCACGCTGTACCGCCAGTGCCGCGTAATTGATGTACTCCTTTAGCACGCGCTGCGCGTCCTGCGCTTCCGGCGCGGTAAAACTCAGCGTCCACGAGCTGTAAGGCGAGGCGGTTGGCGATTTCGGATCGTCATTGGACTGCATTTTAATGCGCTGCGCCACCATCGTAATGGCGCGCTGAAGGCTTTCGGTATCGCCCTGCGCGCTTTTTACCTGTTCCTGCACCCACGGCGAGGTACGCAGGAATTTCTCCTGCAGCGCGCGCGAATCGAACTTTTTCAGGAACATGTTTTCCAGCGACGCGGCATCAATCGCGGCATCCGTATCCAGCACCTGCAGACTCACCAGCATACGCTGCAGCTCTATCAGCTGTCGCGTCTCCGGTACGGAGACCACCGCCTGGCTGGTCCATTTCTGCGGCAGCAAAAAAGCCACCGCCAGGCCCATGACGATAAACAGCGCGGTGATGGAAAAGATCATTTTGCGGGATTTGAAAAGGACCTCGATCAACGCAATCAGATCTATCTCCGTGCGCTGGCGGTCAAGAAGCGGGTAATCCGTGGCGGGGGTCAGCGGATTATTTTTAATATCTATCGATGACATAGTGAGTGAGACGCTTTATTGGCTGCTGTTAATGAAGTCGTAATTATTTCCCATGAAACAATATGCATGCGAATTGTTTCATCAATCAAATATATAAAATCAAGAAAATTGACGGGCGCACAAGGGTATCCCTTTGACAAAACAAGAAAAGTTGTGCAAAAAAGAAAAACATATCCGTGTTCTGAAGAAAGGTCATACGTCCGTATTCATCATTATCGCGAATAATTAAAAGTCAGCGCAAACGATAATTTGCCTCCCTACCAGAAGTTGTATCACCCCGCCGCCTGAAAAATAGCGCTGCTTCAAAAATCTGGAACAGCGTTTCGACCATGATCACATTTCCGCCATTTATCGAATGACGGCGAAATAAATAGCAATAAGATAAATTAAAACGCTGTTTTAGAAACTAGAAACGACGGTTCAATAAATTATAAAAGTCGCGATCTTCATCACACTACGATCGCGCATTTTCATCACGACACCGTTATTTACAGCGCGGCAGACAGGCCGCCCGCATGTTCGCGGGTCTCGCGCCTTCGCTGTCGCACGATGCTCGACCCGAATCCGATTGATGAACCCTTAATGCCAGGTAGGTATGTATGAATGAAAACAAGCTCCTGGGTCTGGCCTGGATATCACCCTACATTATCGGGTTGATAGTCTTTACGGCCTTCCCTTTTGTTTCCTCTTTCGTGCTCAGCTTTACCGAGTACGATTTAATGAATCCGCCGGTGTTTAACGGTATCGAAAACTACCGTTACATGCTGATGGATGACGATCTTTTCTGGAAATCGATGGGCGTTACCTTCGCCTATGTGTTCCTGACCATTCCGCTGAAGCTCGCCTTCGCGCTCGGCATCGCCTTTGTGCTGAATTTTAAACTGCGCGGCATCGGCTTCTTTCGCACCGCCTATTACATTCCGTCGATTCTCGGCAGCTCGGTCGCTATCGCCGTGCTGTGGCGCGCGCTTTTCGCCATCGACGGCCTGCTGAACAGCTTTATCGGCGTGTTTGGCTTAGACCCGGTGAACTGGCTCGGCGAGCCGTCGCTGGCGCTGATGTCGGTCACGCTGCTGCGCGTCTGGCAGTTCGGCTCCGCGATGGTGATTTTCCTCGCCGCGCTGCAAAACGTGCCGCAGTCGCAGTATGAGGCGGCAATGATCGACGGCGCGTCGAAGTGGCAGATGTTTATGAAGGTTACGGTGCCGCTGATTACGCCGGTTATCTTCTTTAATTTCATTATGCAGACCACTCAGGCGTTCCAGGAGTTTACCGGCCCTTACGTCATTACCGGCGGCGGCCCGACTTACTACACCTATCTGTTCTCGCTTTATATCTACGACACCGCCTTTAAATATTTCGATATGGGCTACGGCGCGGCGCTGGCGTGGGTGCTGTTCCTGGTCGTGGCGCTCTTCGCCTCTATCGCCTTTAAATCCTCGAAATACTGGGTCTTCTACTCCGCCGATAAAGGAGGCAAAAATGGCTGATATCCAACAAGAGCAGCTGACGCCGCGCGCCGGGATGAGCGCCGCCGACCGCGAAGTGGCGCGCACTCTGCGTCGCGAAAAAGTCAGCCGCGCGATTCGCTACGTGATTTTGCTGTTTGTCGGCCTGCTGATGCTCTACCCGCTGGCGTGGATGTTCTCGGCATCCTTTAAGCCCAACCACGAGATTTTTACCACGCTCGGCCTGTGGCCGACGCACGCGACCTGGGACGGCTTTATCAACGGCTGGAAAACCGGCACCGAATATAACTTCGGCCATTACATGCTGAACACGTTCAAGTATGTGATCCCGAAAGTGGTGCTGACCGTTATCTCCTCCACCATTGTGGCGTACGGCTTCGCGCGCTTTGAGATCCCGTGGAAGAAATTCTGGTTCGCCACGCTTATCGCCACCATGCTGCTGCCGAGCACCGTGTTGCTGATCCCGCAGTATCTGATGTTCCGTGAGATGGGCATGCTGAACAGCTATCTGCCGCTCTGGCTGCCGATGGCCTTCGCCACCCAGGGGTTCTTCGTCTTTATGCTGATTCAGTTCCTGCGCGGCGTGCCGCGCGACATGGAAGAAGCGGCGCAGATTGACGGCTGCAACTCGTTCCAGGTGCTGTGGTATGTGGTTGTGCCCATCCTCAAGCCCGCCATGATTTCGGTCGCGCTGTTCCAGTTCATGTGGTCGATGAACGACTTTATCGGGCCGCTGATTTACGTCTACAGCGTGGATAAATACCCGATAGCGCTGGCGCTCAAAATGTCCATCGACGTGACCGAAGGCGCGCCGTGGAACGAAATTCTGGCAATGGCGAGCATCTCCATTCTGCCGTCCATCATCGTCTTCTTCCTGGCCCAGCGTTACTTCGTACAGGGTGTGGCCAGCAGCGGAATTAAAGGTTAACAGGGGAATATCATGGCTGAAGTTATTTTCAATAAGTTAGAAAAAGTCTATTCCAACGGCTTTAAAGCGGTTCATGGTATCGACCTGAAGATCGCGGACGGCGAGTTTATGGTGATCGTAGGCCCGTCGGGCTGCGCCAAATCCACCACGCTGCGCATGCTGGCCGGGCTTGAAACCATCAGCGGCGGCGAAGTGCGCATCGGCGAAAAACTGGTGAATAACCTGGCGCCGAAAGAGCGCGGCATCGCGATGGTGTTCCAGAACTACGCGCTCTATCCGCATATGACGGTGCGCGAGAATCTGGCGTTCGGCCTGAAGCTCAGCAAGCTGCCGAAAGATCAGATCAACCGGCAGGTGGACGAAGCCGCGAAAATCCTTGAGCTTGAAGAACTGCTCGACCGCCTGCCGCGCCAGCTCTCCGGCGGCCAGGCGCAGCGCGTGGCGGTGGGCCGTGCGATTGTGAAAAAGCCGGACGTGTTCCTGTTCGATGAACCGCTCTCGAACCTCGACGCCAAGCTGCGCGCCTCGATGCGTATCCGCATTTCCGATCTGCACAAACAGCTCAAAAAGAGCGGCAAACCGGCCACCACGGTCTACGTGACGCATGACCAGACCGAAGCGATGACCATGGGCGACCGCATCTGCGTCATGAAACTGGGCCACATCATGCAGGTGGATACGCCAGATAACCTCTACCACTACCCAAAAAACATGTTCGTGGCGGGCTTCATCGGCGCGCCGGAGATGAACATCAAACCCGGCCTGCTGGTGGAAGAGGCAGGACGCCTGCTTATCTGCATCGGCGACGACCGTCTGGCGCTGACGCCACGCCAGCAGGAGAAAGTAGCCGCCCGGGCCGGTCAGCAGGTCTATTTTGGCATCCGTCCGGAATACATCACGATTTCCGATGCGCCTTACGCCGAGCCCTGCGGCACCGGCGAGATGGTACGCGTGGAAAATATGGGCCACGAGTTTTTCGTCTACCTGAAGGTCGCTGATTTCGAAATGACCTGCCGCATCCCTTCCGATGAAGCTAAGCCAATGATTGAAAAGGGCCTTCACCGCAAGGTGTATTTTAAGTTCGACATGAACAAGTGTCATATTTTTGACGCCAAAACAGAACAGAACCTCACTCTTTGACAGGAGTCTTATAATGAAAAAAGCCCTCGTTAGCACAGCGTTAGCCTCTACCCTCACTCTCTGCGCGTTCCCGTCGCACTCGGCGGAAAACGTCGAATTGCGTATGTCATGGTGGGGCGGCAATGGCCGTCACCAGGTGACCTTAAAAGCGCTGGAAGCGTTTCATAAACAGCATCCGGAAATCAGCGTTAAGCCGGAATATACCGGCTGGGACGGCCATCTTTCCCGTCTCACCACCCAGATTGCAGGCGGCACCGAGCCGGATGTGATGCAGACCAACTGGAACTGGCTGCCAATCTTCTCGAAAAACGGCGACGGGTTTTACGACTTAAACCAGGTCAAAGACGTTATTGATTTAAGCCAGTTCGATCCGAAAGAGCTGAAGACCACCACCGTCAACGGCAAGCTGAACGGCATTCCGATCTCCGTGACCGCGCGCGTGTTCTATTTCAACAACGAAACCTGGAAGAAAGCGGGCGTGGCCTACCCGAAAACCTGGGATGAGCTGATGGCCGCCGGGAAGGCGTTCGAGTCGAAACTCGGCAAGCAATACTACCCGGTGGTGCTGGAGCATCAGGATGTGCTGGCGCTGCTGAATTCCTACATGGTGCAGAAATACAACATCCCGGCGGTAGATGAAAAAACCAAAAAATTCGCCTACAGCAAGGAGCAGTGGGTCGAATTCTTCGGTATGTACAAGAAGCTCATCGACAGCCACGTGATGCCGGACACCAAATACTACGCCTCGTTCGGCAAGAGCAACATGTATGAGATGAAGCCGTGGATCCAGGGCGAGTGGGCAGGTACCTACATGTGGAACTCCACCATCACCAAATATTCCGACAACCTGAAGCCGCCGGCGAAACTTGAGCTTGGCGCCTATCCGATGCTGCCGGAGGCGAAAGATGCGGGCCTGTTCTTTAAACCGGCGCAGATGCTGTCCATTGGCAAATCCACCAAACACCCGAAAGAAGCCGCGCTGCTGATTAACTTTTTACTGAACAGTAAAGAGGGCGTGGCGGCGCTGGGCCTTGAGCGCGGCGTGCCGCTGAGCAAAGCCGCGGTGGCGCAACTGACCGAAGCAGGTGTTATCAAAGATGAAGATCCGTCGGTATCCGGCCTGAAGCTCGCGCAGTCGCTGCCGACGACGCTGCCGGTTTCGCCATATTTTGACGATCCGCAGATTGTGTCGCAGTTCGGCACCGCGCTGCAGTATATCGACTACGGTCAAAAATCCGTTGAAGACGCCGCCGCGGAATTCCAGCGCCAGGCGGAGCGCATCCTGAAGCGCGCGATGCGCTAAGGGCGGTTTTCTCACCCGCTACCCTGCCCCTGCGGGCAGGGTATTTTTTTGCCGGTATAAGGAACGCGTAATGGCTAAAAGCAAAACCATTCCCCTCTCTTTTGTGACCCGCAGGGACCGCGACACCGGAAACGAGGTGATTCGCCTGACGCCCCCGCATATCGTCTGCCACCGTAACTATTTCTACCAAAAATGCTTTACCCGCGACGTGCGCAAACTGATCTTCGGCGGCGCCTTCGAAGGGCACTGGAATTATTACCTGCTGGATCTCGATGCGCAGCAGGCGACGCAACTGACCGAAGGCGCGGGCGATAATACCTTCGGCGGTTTTTTATCAGCCGATGACCGCGCGCTGTGGTATGTGAAACACCAGCGCGAACTGCGCCAGCTTGACCTGGCAAGCCTTGAAGAGCGTGTCGTTTACGAAGTGGATGACGCCTGGGTGGCCTACGGCACCTGGGTGGCGAACAGCGCATGCACCGCGCTCGTCGGCATTGAGATTAAAAAAAGCGACTGGCAGCCGCTGACTGACTGGCAGAAATTTCGCGATTTTTATTTTACGCAGCCCGAGTGCCGGCTGATTCGTATCGATTTAACCACCGGCGAGCGGCAGGTGATTTTGCAGGAAAAACGCTGGCTGGGGCACCCGATTTACCGCCCGTTCGACGACGCGACGGTCGCGTTTTGTCATGAAGGCCCGCGCGATGTGATAGACGCGCGCATGTGGCTGATTAACGAAGATGGCAGCAATATGCGCAAGGTGCGCCAGCACGGGCCGGGCGAGAGTTTTACCCATGAATTCTGGGTGCCAGACGGTTCGGCGCTTTGTTACGTGGCGCATCAGGCGGGCGACGCGCAGCGTTATCTCTGCGCCGCCGACCCGACGACGTTAGAAAACCGTCAGTTAATGGCTATTCCGCCGTGCTCGCACCTGATGAGCAACCACGACGGCTCGCGCGTGGTGGGCGACGGCGCGCCGCACAAAACCGGCGCGGTCAGTCTTAACGATCCTTATATCTGGCTGTTCAACCTTAACGACAATACGCAGCGGGCGCTGTGCCGCCATGACACCTCATGGAAAGTGCTCGACGGCGACCGTCAGGTGACGCACCCGCACCCGTCGTTTTCGCCGGACGAGCAGTGGGTACTTTACACCTCTGATGTTGAAGGCATGCCGGCGCTGTATCTTGCGAAGGTGTGATGGCGAGTGGCGATTCAGCGAATGGCGGGCGCGCCGTTGACGTGCTTTCGCCCTCTCTGATGGGAAAATCGCCGGGGTGTGGAAATATGCCGCGTCGGTGAAAGCGTTCCGTTCGCCATGACACCCTCTCCATATGTGCTTTTCCCTCACGCGAACGTGCAAAGGGGGCTCGCCGCCGCCCCCTCTGCAATCCCGGCTCCCGGCAGAAAATCGCCCCTTCGGGGGAGCCGCACCTCTTTCCCTCCGGTCACGGGTCGGGCAAGGCAATACCTCCTGTATTGTCATGCCCTCGCACCGGCCTGCGGCGAAACGACGCGGCCGATTTTTTTTAGCCGGAGCAAAACCATCTGACTTACCGTTTTCATATTTTCCAGGGTGGGTACGCGGCGCACACCCACCATAAACGGTCACCCACAAAAAAGCCTCCACGCGGGAGGCTTTTTCACAACCGGTGACGCTTAACGCGCCAGCCAGCCGCCGTCGACAGCGACGGTGTACCCGTTAATGTAATCGGACGCGCCTGAGGCTAAAAACACCACCGGCCCCATCAGGTCGCTCGGCAGTCCCCAACGCCCCGCCGGTATACGGTCGAGGATTTCGGCGCTGCGCTGCTCGTCGGCGCGCAGCTGCTGGGTGTTGTTGGTCGCCATATAACCTGGCGCGATAGCGTTCACATTGATATTGTGCTTCGCCCACTCGTTTGCCATCAGGCGGGTGATACCCATTACGCCGCTTTTTGACGCGGTATAAGACGGCACCCGAATGCCGCCCTGGAACGAGAGCATCGACGCGATGTTAATGATTTTGCCGCCGTTGCCCTGGGCAATGAACTGCTTCGCCACGGTCTGCGACATAAAGAACACGCTCTTGATGTTCAGGTTCATGACATCGTCCCAGTCCTGTTCGCTGAAGTTAATCGCGTCTTCACGGCGGATCAGACCGGCGTTATTCACCAGCACGTCGACATGGCCGAATTCCGCCACGGCGCGCTCGATAAGCTCAGGAATAGCGTCGATTTTACGCAGATCGGCCGTCAGGCTCAGAAAACGACGGCCCAGCGCGGTCACGCGCTCGATGGTTTCCGTCGGCTCAACAATGTTAATGCCAACAATATCGCAGCCTGCTTCCGCGAGGCCCAGCGCCATTCCCTGACCAAGACCGGTATCGCAGCCGGTAACGATCGCGACTTTACCCTGAAGAGAAAATGCATCCAGAATCATGTGTGTTTCCTTGTTAATCGAGCCTGCGTCAACAGGCGTGACCGGGATAAGACTGTCTGCCGCTTACGCCCTCTCTTAACGACCTCTGATCGATGCCATAAAACGCCCCGTACAGGAGCCCCGGCACGGGTCGCTTTACGCCATCTCACGATGACCACGCGTTAAGAAAGAAGGGCCAATGATTGCCTGCCAAACAGCAAAACAGCGTTTCGTTTTCAACAATGCGTTCATCTTAAACTTAGCGAAACAGGTTTTCAATTCTAAATAAAACAATGTTTCATTTTTTATTAAGGCTATTGTCAGAATTGATGAGCCGATCACGCTTACTTTGTTTTGTTTGCGCGCGCCGCTGAAAGAAATTTTCAAATAAAGATTAGTAATCAAATAGTTAATTAATAAATGCGTTACTGCGCCTCATCGTTTCCAGGGCTACAAAGGCGCAGCCAATTACCGTCAGATTTTTCGTTTGCTATACGGCTGACTGTCTATAAATGCGCTTTTTTGAAAAAACCAGGGTAAAAGTGCGCCCGCAGTCACACACATTGAAACGGTGTTTTGATAATTTATTACTCACTTTTCGAAACGTTAACAGCGAACGCCAGCCGGCAATAAAAGGAGCAGAGTATGGCCAAAGGCATGCGGGTGAAGCTTCAGTATCAGGTGAGCATTGATCCGGATACCGGGGCGGAAATTACCCGTTTAACCCCACCGGAAGTGACCTGTCACCGCAACTATTTCTACCAGAAATGCTTTTTCAACGATGGCAGCCACCTGCTGTTTGCCGGCGAGTTCGACGGACACTGGAACTATTACCTGCTTAACCTGGAAAAGGCCGAAGCGGTGCAGCTCACCGAAGGCGCGGGAGACAACACCTTTGGCGGCTTCCTCTCGCCGGACGACAAATTCCTCTACTACGTGAAAAACGATCGCGTGCTGCGCGAAGTTAACCTCGCCACCCTTGAGGAGCGCGATGTTTACCGCGTGCCGGAAGCGTGGGTCGGCTACGGCACCTGGGTCGCCAACAGCGACTGCAACAGGCTGGTCGGCATCGAAATAGCCAAAAGCGACTATGTGCCGCTGAGCGACTGGAAAATCTTCCACGATTTTTTCCACAAGGGGCCGCACTGCCGTCTGGTGCGTGTTGATCTGCGAACCGGTGCCAGCGAAACCATTCTTGAAGAAAAAATCTGGCTGGGGCACCCGATTTATCGTCCGTTCGACGACCATACCGTCGCGTTCTGCCATGAAGGCCCGCACGATCTGGTGGATGCGCGCATGTGGATGGTGAATGAAGACGGCAGTAATGTGCGCAAGGTGAAAGCGCACGCCGAAGGCGAAAGTTGCACCCACGAATTCTGGGTGCCGGACGGCTCAGCGCTGGTCTATGTCTCTTATCTTAAAGGTCAGCAGGGCCGCACCATTTATCGTTATCTTCCCGACAGCGGCGTGAATGAAGAAGTCATGCCGATGCCAGCCTGTTCGCACCTGATGAGCAATTTCGACGGCACGTTACTGGTCGGCGACGGCTCGGGCACGCCGGTGGATGTGAAGGACACCAGCGGCTACACCATCGACAACGATCCTTATCTGTATGTGTTTGATGTCGCGAAGAAAGCCTACTACCGCGTCGCGCGCCACGACACCTCCTGGGATACCTTCGCAGGCAGCCGCCAGGTCACGCATCCTCACCCCTCCTTCACCCCGGACGGCAACGCTATTCTTTTCAGCACCGATAAAGACGGCAAGCCGGCGGTCTATATTGCAAAACTGCCCGAACAGCGTGAAATGCTGAGAGTCGAATAACAAAAAAAGTCCTGTTTCCATCACTGATCTTGCCCTCCTCTCCTGGAGGGCTTTTTTGCTGCGCTTTGTCGCAATTAAAAACCCACAACAAATAAAGAACACCTTACAGATAAACTCTGCTGAAAATAATATTGGGCGAAACGCAAAAAAAAACCGCCCCTGCATGGGCGGTGCGCTTGTGCTCAGGAGCAAGCTATCAGGAAACAGTAAAACAGAATGAATGCCCCCGTAATGTTGAGGGCAAAATGAGGGGGGAAATTATCAGAAGCTATATGCCACGCCGACACGTAAACGCGTCTGGCGTTCATCGGTTTCTTTCACGCCGATATTGCCCACTTCAAAATAAGGGGACCAGTTTTTATCAATTTTATACGCCACTTTAGCGTTATATTCGTTGGAATATTTTTTGCCGTTATTACGAGTAAAGCCCTCTTCACTCTGCGCGTAAACATAGTTCAGCTCGGTACGCCAGTCGCCCAACGCAAAGCCAACCCATGCATCGCCGCGGTTAACTTTATCGTCATCATCTTTACCTTCCGGCACGCGGGTATATTCATAACGGTAGCGTGCGGCGATATAGACGCCGTTATCAAAGCTGTACTGTACGTGAATGTTAGGCTTATAAATGGTTTTACTGTCAACGCTTTCAATTGTAAAGGCCGGGGTAACCGCGATGGCGTCGGTCGCCTTCCAGCGCCAGCTAATCTGATCTTCATGGCCATTGCCGACCACTTCATTAAAAGGACGCGACTGGTCGTCGCCGCCGGTTTTCCATTTCGCTTCGACGGAAAAACCGAGCCCGTTATCAAAACGGTGTGAAACGGCAACGCGATCTGCGTTAGTGCCGCTATCAATATACTCATGACGTAAATCGACGGTAACCGCGTGTGCCGCGAAGGATGACCCACAGAGGACAGCAAGCGCCAGTGCTTTCTTAAACATAGAGTACCCTTAATAAAATGACGTTTCGTTTTTATGAAACTGCATTTTATTTTTTAGGTAATATTATTTTAGTGATCCGGATCGTATTACCTTGTTTCAAAAATAACGAAAACAAAGCGCGTGATTTACTTCAATAAAAAACCAACAAAACACCGAAAAAAGGCGTTTTGAATCACAATTTATTTTGAGTGAAATTATAACGACGAATTTTTTAGGTAATAAATTGCGAATCACCTCAAATACCATAATAATCAACAACGCAATCGATTCGGGAGATATAATAACGTCAACAGCATTATTAGCAGCGAAAGGAAATGCGCTTTATCGCCAGTAGGCGGCAAAACGCACCGAAAAAGAGGGGGAAAACGAAGGAAAGGAAACGGCCGGTTAATCGCGCTCGATAGCCAGCGCCACGCCCTGACCACCGCCGATACATAACGTCGCCAGCCCTTTACGGGCCTGACGTTTTACCATCTCATGCACCAGCGAGACCAGAATACGGCAGCCGGACGCACCGATCGGATGTCCCAGCGCAATCGCGCCGCCGTTCACGTTCACTTTGCGCTCGTCCCACTCCAGCAGCTTGCCGACCGAGAGGGTCTGCGCCGCGAACGCCTCATTGGCTTCGATAAGATCGATATCATCAAGCCGCCAGCCCGCACGCTCCAGACAGCGGCGCGTGGCGTATACCGGCGCGATGCCCATCAGCGCGGGATCGACCCCGACGCTTGCGAAGGCGCGTATACGGGCCAGCACCGGCAACCCAAGCGCTTGCGCTTTACTGGCGCTCATCATCAGCACCGCGGCAGCGCCATCGTTGATCGATGAGGCGTTGCCCGCCGTGACGCTGCCGGGATGTGCAAAGGCGGGAGACAAACGCGCGAGCCCTTCCGCGCTGGTGTCGGCGCGGGGCTGTTCATCGGTATCCACAACCAATGGCGCGCCCTGCCACTGCTCAATGACCACCGGCACAATCTCATCACGAAACCGGCCGCTGTCGATGGCCGCCCGCGCTTTGTGCTGCGAGGCCAGCGCCCAGGCGTCCTGATGCTCGCGACTGATGTTATATTCGCGCGCCAGGTTTTCCGCCGTCACGCCCATGTGATAGTCGTTAAACGCATCCCACAGCCCGTCATGCACCAGGCTGTCGATGAGATGGCCATTTTCCGGCGGCGCGCCGGTGCGGCCCTCGGTCAGCACATGCGGCGCGCGGCTCATATTCTCCTGGCCTCCCGCGATCACCACATCCGCCTCGCCACACTGAATCGCCTGTGTCGCCAGATGGAGCGCCTTCAGCCCGGAGCCGCAGACGTCGTTAATAGTGATAGCCGATACAGCCCACGGGAGACCGCTGTTAAGCGCGGTCTGACGCGCCGGGTTCTGCCCGGCGCCTGCCGTCAGCACTTGCCCCAGGATCACCTCATCGACATCCTGTGGATTGATGCCTGTACGCCCCAGCAGCGCCTCGATAACGACCGCGCCGAGCTCCACCGCGGAACGGCTCGCCAGCGCGCCCTGAAAACAGCCGATAGGTGTACGCGCGGCCCCCACAATGACGACATCTTTCATGGTTATCTCCGGGAAGTGAACCGGGACATAGTAGCCGCTTGTTATAAAATAATTTCGTAAATGTTTAAAATTTGGTGAGGGCAATCACAAGGAATCTGCGCCGCGCCTGCCGCGGGCGGCGCCTTAAGGGAGGCAGGAAGGGGTTCAGACATTAATACCGTTCGGGCAGCCTGTTAATGGCTTTCAGACGTCCGCGTGAAATATCGACATAGTCGCCTTTCCTTAAGTCGCTGAACACTTTGAGAATATAACTCTGGGAAAGGTTAGTTTTGCTGCGAATAAAATCGCAGGCGTTAATTTCTTCGCGCTCCCGCTCATCTTTCGCGGCGAGTTCAATTAAACAATTGCGAATGAGCGTATAGGACTGTCGCCCCATGAAGTGATAGCTTTTCCAGTACAGCACGTCATAGTACCAGGAGACTACCTGTAATAACTCACGCCAGAGATGTTGCCCCTCGATCACCGCTTCAAATTCGTTACGGGGAATGATGAGCGCCTTACAGGCCGATTCCGCTTTAATCATGAAATGCTGGCTAAACTGATGACTACTGGTGACACCGAGCAACTGCGGCCGGGTCGATTCAATCATCGTCAGGCTGTCCATGATGCGGTGCATCGACACCGAACCGCGCTGGATAGCAACGATATTATCGGGTTGTAAAGGAATATGCGCGCCGTTTGCAAAATGGCGGGGATCGCCGCTATTTTCCAGCGCGGTAATAAGGCGGGTAATGGCCTCTTCAGGCCGTTCGGGGAGCGGATAAGTTTCCATGTTAATAGCGCACGCCAGCGATAACGTTAACTATCAGCATAGTAAAAACCACATCGCGTGCTGCCTCATTTTTTCAGAATGAGACGCCGCGACGATAAAACACGTAAGCAAGAGCTTATTTGGAAAATACGCTTGCCGCCGCGCCCGGGTTAAGGGCGATATCAGCGTTTACTTAATGCCAGTTTGACGGCAAACAGCAGGAAAACGCCACCGGTTACGCGATCCATCCACTTCACCACGCCCGGTTTTTTTAATATACCCGACGCATAGCGGGTGGCGACAATCAGCGTCAGCGACCAGATTGTACCGATCAGCGCATGGATGCCGACCAGCAGGAAAGTCCAGAGCATCGGCGAATGCCCCGCCGGGATAAACTGCGGCAGGAAAGAGACATAAAACACGCCCATTTTCGGGTTCAGCACGTTGCCAAGCATGCCGCGTAAAAAGCTATTGCTCGCGCGCGTTTTATTGCTCTCACGGGGATCAAAGGTGGTGCGCGGACGCAGCAGAAGCTGAATGCCGAGCCAGCAGAGATAACCCGCACCGCACCATTTCAGGAGGGAATACGCCATTTCTGACACCGCGAACAGCGCCCCAAGACCAAATGCCACCAGCGCGCCCCACACAAAACAGCCGGCGTCGATACCCAGCGCCGCCTGCACGGCTTTTTTACCGCCGTCCGCCGCCGCGGTACGCAAAATGAGCGCCGTATCCAGACCTGGCGTCAGGGTTAACAGCGTCGCCGCAAGAACATACGCCAGCAGAGCATCAGTGACAGACATGTTTATCCTCCGAAAAGAAAAATCTTATAGAAGAAAAACAGGCCCGGCAATCAGGCATTTAATTACGCGGCGGGATAATAAGGCAATGTAATTTAATTGAAAAATAAAAGGTAAACGCATAGCGGAATAAGCCGGTCAGAAATTTCCGTTTTACGCTACTTTCGTAATATTCTGCGCCATAACAAAATAACGGACTTGTTCGCCATTTTTACAGAGCAGTGCAAAACTCAGAACGTGAGAACGCAGACATCTGGCCCGGTCCTGGAGGTTCAGATTTCTGGTGACGCCATTAATTATTCAGCATTAGAATGGCTCCTGCACTCATCATTTTTCAGAGATATGTTATGAACACAAGGACGCTGCTTTTAGGTTGTTTCCTGTTAGCTGGTTCGCTGAATAGCGCAATGGCTGACAGCTGCAGGGCTAACATTTTTGGTGGAGAGGATTGCCGCTACGACGATGGAACAACATCCAGCAGCCGATCTAACATTTTTGGTGGGCAGGATACAAAATACAGCGATGGCAGGAGCTCAAGCAGCAGAGCCAATATCTTTGGCGGCCAGGATACGAAAAATAGCGATGGTAGCTCTTCGAGCAGCCGCGCCAATATCTTTGATGGCCAGGATACGCGATACAGTGATGGCAGCTCTTCCAGTAGCCGTTCCAATATTTTCGATGGTCAGGATACGCAATACAGTGACGGCCACTCTTCCAGCAGCCGTGCGAATATCTTTGACAGCCAGGACACCATAAATCATTAATCGTTTTCCGGCATCATGACTAACAGGCGATGCGCCGCCTGTTTATGCTGATGCCGCGCCTTCGCTTTACCCACCGATCTCAATCTATATGACAGGCGTAATCAAGCCGCTGTCATAGCGCTGAACCATCTTATGGTTAAGCAATGTGATTGCATCAAGGTGGCACAGGGGGCATTACGCAGTGAACAAGCAAGAAAGTAAATTCTGGAGCGGGCGAAGGGAATCGAACCCTCGTATAGAGCTTGGGAAGCTCTCGTTCTACCATTGAACTACGCCCGCGAAGAGGTGCGTTAAGCATTATAGGCTCTGGGCTACAGGTGACAAGCCCCTGGCACGCTAACTGACGGATTTATAAGCAACCGCCCGCGCACTGGCGGGCGAAACCGTATTAACAGGACGGTGATTTGCCCTGCGGCGGCAGATAGCGCAGCGGATCAATCGCTGTCGCGCGATAGCGCAGCTGGAAGTGCAAACGCACAGAATCCGCACCAGTACTGCCCATCGTTGCGATTTTCTGTCCGGCTTTCACCTGCTGACCATTGTTTACCAGCATGGTGTCGTTATGCGCGTAGGCGGTGATGTATTCTTCATTATGTTTAATCATGATGAGATTGCCGTAACCGCGCAGTTGGTTACCAACATAAACAACCCTTCCCGCCGCCGAAGCGTAAATCGGCTGTCCGCGACTTCCGGCGATATCGATACCTTTGTTGCCGCCATCGCTGTCGGAATAGCCCATCACCACTTTCCCTGATGTCGGCCAGCGCCAGCAGCGCTGCCCGGCTGGCGGCGGAGCCACTTTCGGTAGCGTTTTTGCCGGGGTGGAACGCGAGGCGGTGCGAGTCGTACTCTTACCGGACGCCGACGCGCCTTTCACCTTCAGACGCTGGCCCACTTCAATGGTGTAGGGAGGAGAGATGCCGTTCAGGCGAGCCAGCTCGCCAACGCTGCTGCCGGTCATCCTGGAGATGCGGTAAAGCGTGTCGCCGCGCTTAACCGTATAGGTCGAGCCGCTGTAAGTTCCCCTGGTTGCGTCCGAAACGCCTGACTTATTGCTGGAGCAGGCGGCGAGAAACAGGCAAACCATAAGGCAAATCGCTTTCTTTTTCAGTAAGGCGGACGACCACTCCGTGCTCAAAACAGCTCCTCATGACAGACGATAACTTTTGACGGCGCTTATCTTAGCAGCTCCGTTTCGTTGACCCAAACCCGGCGGCCTGGCAGAAATGAAAAAGCCGCGCGCTCCCTGCGGAACGCGCGGCTTTGCGGCAAGCGTGACGGCTTATTTCACCGGACGCATGGCCGGGAAGAGGATCACGTCGCGAATGGTGTGGCTGTTGGTAAACAGCATCACCATACGGTCGATCCCGATGCCGAGACCCGCGGTTGGCGGCAGGCCGTGCTCAAGGGCGGTGACGTAATCTTCATCATAGAACATCGCTTCGTCGTCACCCGCATCTTTCGCGGCAACCTGATCCTGGAAGCGCTGCGCCTGATCTTCCGCGTCGTTCAGCTCGCTAAAGCCGTTACCGATTTCACGTCCGCCGATGAAGAATTCAAAGCGGTCAGTGATTTCCGGGTTAACGTCATTACGACGCGCCAGCGGAGAAACTTCTGCCGGATATTCAGTGATAAAGGTCGGCTGAATCAGGTGCGCCTCGGCAACCTCTTCGAAGATCTCGGTCACGAGACGGCCAAGCCCCCAGCTCTTCTCGACTTTAATGCCGATCGACTGAGCGATGCCTTTCGCTTTCTCAAAATCATCCAGATCCGCCATGTCGGTTTCAGGACGATATTTTTTGATGGCTTCGCGCATGGTCAGCTTTTCAAACGGCTTGCCGAAATCAAACGTCTCTTCGCCGTAAGGCACCTGCGTGGTGCCCAGAATATCCTGCGCCAGGGTGCGGAACAGCGACTCGGTCAGCTCAATCAGATCTTTGTAATCCGCGTACGCCATATAGAGTTCCATCATGGTGAACTCAGGGTTGTGGCGCACGGAAATGCCTTCGTTACGGAAGTTGCGGTTGATTTCAAACACGCGCTCGAAGCCGCCGACCACCAGACGCTTGAGGTACAGTTCAGGCGCGATACGCAGATACATGTCGAGATCCAGCGCGTTGTGGTGCGTCACAAACGGACGCGCTGACGCGCCGCCCGGGATCACCTGCATCATCGGGGTTTCGACTTCCATAAAGCCGCGGCCAACCATGAACTGACGAATGCCTGCCAGGATCTGCGAGCGCACTTTGAAAGTGTTGCGGGATTCATCATTGGCGATGAGATCGAGATAACGCTGACGGTAACGCGCTTCCTGATCCTGCAGGCCGTGGAATTTATCCGGCAGCGGGCGCAGCGCTTTGGTCAGCAGACGCAGCTCGGTGCAGTGAATGGACAGCTCGCCGGTTTTGGTTTTAAACAGCTTGCCGCGTGCGCCCAGGATATCGCCGAGATCCCATTTTTTGAACTGCTCGTTGTAAACGCCTTCCGGCAGATCGTCGCGCGCCACATACAGCTGAATGCGGCCGCCAACGTCCTGCAGCGTCACGAAAGACGCTTTACCCATAATACGGCGGGTCATCATGCGGCCTGCCACGCAGACCTCGATGTTCAGCGCTTCCAGCTCTTCGTTTTCTTTGCTATCGAAGTCAGCGTGCAGTTGGTCTGAGGTATGGTCGCGACGAAAATCGTTTGGAAACGCGACGCCGTTTTCGCGAAGCGCAGCCAGCTTCTCGCGGCGTGTTTTCAGTTCGTTATTAAGATCGACCGCCGCTTCTGCGCCTTGTGCTTGTTGTTCAGACATGTTGGTTCCTCATAACCCTGCTTTCAGACTTGCTTCGATGAATTTATCCAGATCGCCATCCAGCACCGCCTGGGTATTGCGGGTCTCAACGCCGGTGCGCAGATCTTTGATACGGGAATCGTCCAGCACGTAGGAGCGGATCTGGCTGCCCCAGCCGATATCGGACTTGTTATCTTCCATGGCCTGCTTCTCAGCATTTTTCTTCTGCATTTCCAGCTCGTACAGCTTCGCCTTCATCTGCTTCATGGCCTGGTCTTTGTTCTTGTGCTGAGAACGGTCATTCTGGCACTGCGTCACCGTACCGGTCGGAATGTGGGTAATACGCACTGCGGATTCCGTACGGTTAACGTGCTGACCGCCCGCGCCCGACGCGCGATAAACGTCAATACGCAGATCCGCCGGGTTGATTTCGATATCAATATCATCTTCCACTTCCGGGTATACGAAAGCAGAGCTGAAAGAGGTGTGGCGACGACCGCCGGAGTCGAACGGGCTCTTACGCACCAGACGGTGTACGCCGGTTTCCGTGCGCAGCCAGCCGTAAGCGTAATCGCCAGAGATTTTAATAGTGGCGGATTTCAGGCCAGCCACTTCGCCTTCGGACTCTTCGATGATTTCGGTTTTGAAACCGCGCGCTTCGGCCCAGCGCAGATACATACGCAGCAGCATGCTGGCCCAGTCCTGCGCCTCGGTGCCGCCGGAGCCCGCCTGGATATCCAGATAGCAGTCGGCGTTGTCATATTCACCGGAGAACATGCGGCGGAATTCAAGCTGCGCGAGTTTGGCTTCAAGCTGATCCAGCTCGACTACCGCTTCGTTGAAGGTTTCTTCATCGTCCGCTTCGACGGCAAGCTCAAGCAGGCCCGCAACGTCCTCGAGGCCCTGGGACATCTGGTCCAGCGTGTCGACGATAGCTTCAAGGGAAGAACGCTCTTTACCCAGCGCCTGCGCGCGTTCGGGCTCGTTCCAGACGTCCGGCTGTTCCAGCTCGGCGTTTACTTCTTCAAGACGCTCTTTCCTGGCATCGTAGTCAAAGATACCCCCTAAGAACGTCTGAGCGCTCCGTGAGGTCCTGAATGCGGTTCTTTACCGGGTTAATTTCAAACATGGCTGTAGAATCTTTTAGTGATGAAGATGGGCAAAATGCGGTCGTAAAACGGAAAGTTTACCGGATTTACGCCGCCTTTTATAGTTCATCCTGGCGCTAAACAGGCCAGAGATGGTCGATAATGAGTTGCAGGCTGCGATTGCCGCGAAACTCGTTAACGTCAAGCTTATAGGCGAGTTCCACTTCGCGCACGCCTGGATCGGGCCAGCAGGTGGTGTCGACGTTAAACGCGATGCCATCCAGCAGCGGCCCGCCGCCGACCGGCTCCAGCATCAGTTTCAGGTGGCGTTCGCCCACCAGACGCTGCTGAAGAATACGAAAACGTCCGTCAAACAGCGGCTCCGGGAACATCTGTCCCCACGGCCCTGCGTCGCGCAGCATTTCCGCCACTTCCAGCGTCATCTCCTGCGGGGCGAGCGCGCCATCGGACCAGATTTCGCCCTGCAGCATCGCCGGGTCTAGCCACTCGTTAACCAGCTCAGCGAAACGCTGTTGAAACTCCGGGAAGCGAGCCTCTTCAAGCGACAACCCCGCCGCCATCGCATGTCCGCCAAATTTTAGCATCATGCCGGGGTAGAGCGTGTCGAGACGCTCAAGCGCGTCGCGCATATGCAGCCCCTGAACGGAGCGGCCTGAACCTTTCAGTAGCCCGTCGCCTGCTGGCGCAAAGGCGATAACCGGACGATGGAAACGCTCTTTGATGCGCGAGGCGAGAATACCGACCACGCCCTGATGCCATTCGGGATGGAAAATCGCGATCCCGCTCGGCAACGCTTCGCCGCTGCGCTCCAGTTGCTGACACAGCGTCAGCGCCTCCGCCTGCATCCCCTGCTCAATCTCTTTACGGGTCTGGTTCAGCGCGTCGAGTTCGTTCGCCAGCATCCGGGCTTCGCCAATGTTATCGCACAGCAGGAGCGCCACGCCGACGGACATATCATCCAGCCGCCCTGCCGCGTTGAGACGCGGGCCAAGCGCAAAGCCGAGATCGCTTGCCGTCAGGCGGTGCGCCTCGCGGTTGGCTATCTCCAGCAGCGCGCGGATCCCCGGGCGACATTTTCCGGCGCGGATGCGGCTCAGCCCTTGCCAGATAAGGATACGGTTATTGGCATCAAGCGGCACCACGTCCGCTACGGTGCCAAGCGACACCAGGTCGAGGAACTCCGCAAGATTTGGCTCGGAAATGCCTTTTTCCGTAAACCAGCCGACGCTTCGCAGATGCGCGCGCAGGGCCAGCATCAGATAAAACGCGACGCCGACGCCCGCAAGCGATTTCGACGGAAAGGTACACTCCGCGAGGTTCGGGTTGATAATAGCGCCCGCCGCCGGGAGCGTATCGCCCGGTAAGTGGTGATCGGTGACCAGCACCGGAATGCCCAGCTCATGCGCGCGCGCAACGCCCGCATGCGATGAGATGCCGTTATCGACGGTGAGGATCATCTGCGCGCCGCGCGCGTGGGCCTGATCGACAACCTCCGGGCTAAGACCGTAGCCATCATCGAACCGGTTAGGCACCAGATACGCCACATTGCTGCCGCCGAGCGCGCGCAGCGCCAGCACGCTTAACGCCGTACTGGTGGCGCCGTCGGCATCGAAATCGCCCACAACGATAATGCGCAGCCCTTCACGCAGCGCGTTGTGCAGCATCGCGACCGCCTGTTCAATACCGCACAATTGCTGCCAGGGCAGCATGCCTTTTACGCTGCGCTCCAGTTCCTGCGCGCTGCGTACTCCGCGGCTGGCATAGAGCCTGCGCAGCAGCGGCGGTAAATTTTCGGGCAAGGAAATGGCTTCATCCGGCGAACGCCTGCGAAGTTGCGTCTGTTTGCTCACTCGTTACTGCCCGCTCGCCGAAAGCTGTTTCTGATGCTCATCCAGGAACGCTTTCATCTCTTTTGGCCCCTGATATCCCGGCACCATCGCGCCGTTGCTCAGCACAATCGCAGGCGTACCCTGTACGCCAAACTGCACGCCGAGCTCATAATGCTTCGCAGTGTCGATATTGCAGCTGGCCGCCGCGACTTTGCCGCCGCCCATCGCGTTATCGAAGGCCTTGTTGCGGTCTTTCGCGCACCAGATAGCCTGCATGTCTTTAGCTGGTTCGCTGCGCGGCCCCTGACGCGGGAAGGCCAGGTAGCGCACCGTAATGCCGAGCGCGTTGTAGTCTTTCATCTCTTCATGCAGCTTGTGGCAATAGCCGCAGGTGATATCGGTGAAGACGGTGATGACATGTTTCTCTTGCGGCGCTTTGTAGATAATCATCTCTTTTTCGAGCGCGTTGAGTTTGGTCATCAGCATCTGGTTGGTCACGTTGACCGGCTGGCCGCCACTGACGTCATACAGCGGGCCCTGAATAATGTGCTTGCCGTCCTCGGTCACATAGATAACACCGCTTTCGGTTAGCACGGTTTTCATGCCAGCCAGCGGGGCGGGCTGAATTTCAGCGTTCGCTACACCCAGTTTGGCCAGCGACTGCTTGATGGCTGCATCATCCGCCTGGGCAAAGCCTGAGAATGCCGCCAGCGTAACGGAGAGCAGCGCAATAGATTTTTTCATAACGAGTCCTTAAATTCGGCACTCACGCTCTGGGGTGGTGCTGTTGATGAAGTTGCCGCAATCGTTCCGTCGCCACATGCGTGTAGATTTGCGTGGTGGAAAGATCGCTGTGTCCCAGCAGCATCTGAACCACGCGCAAATCGGCGCCATGATTTAACAGATGCGTGGCGAACGCATGACGTAAAACGTGCGGCGAAAGCTTTTCACTATCGATGCCCGCCAGTTGAGCATAATGTTTGATACGATGCCAGAAGGTCTGTCGTGTCATCTGCTGAGCGCGATTGCTCGGAAAGAGAACATCCAGCGACTGCCCGTTAAGCAACCACGGACGGCCATGCGTGAGATAGTGCTCCAGCCAGTAGATGGCCTCTTCGCCAAGCGGCACCAGCCGCTCTTTGTTGCCTTTACCGATAACGCGTACGACGCCCTGTCGCAGGCTGACATCGCTCATGGTTAATCCGACCAGCTCAGAGACGCGAAGCCCGGTGGCGTACAACACTTCCAGCATCGCTTTATCACGCAGTTCAATGGGTTGATCGACCGTCGGCGCCTGCAGCAGACGCTCCACCTGCGCTTCACTTAAATCCTTCGGCAGGCGCTGCGGCAGCTTGGGTGACGCCAGCAACGCGCTGGGGTCATCATCGCGAATTTTTTCACGGTACAGATGCTGAAACAAGCGCCGCACGGCGCTTAGCATACGGGCAGTGCTGGTCGCTTTGTATCCGCCCTCAACGCGCTCCGCCAGCAGCGTCTGGAGATCGCCGCTCTGCGCGGTCGGGAGACTGAGTCCGCGGTGGTGCAACCACTCGACCACCATTTTGAGATCCCGCCGGTACGCGTTCAGGCTGTTCTCGGCCAGGTTGCGCTCCAGCCAGAGCGCATCGAGAAATTGTTCGATACGGGCTAAATCCTGTTCCATTGCCACCTCACTTACGCTCCTCGTCGCTGCATTATGCCTGACAGGAGGCGGGATCTGATACACTGGCGCTTCTGCAGAATAGGAAATGAGACGTTATCGCTATGAACATTGGTCTTTTTTATGGTTCCAGCACCTGTTACACCGAAATGGCGGCTGAAAAAATCCGCGATATTATTGGTCCTGAACTGGTCACGCTGCACAACCTTAAAGACGATTCGCCAACGCTCATGGAACAGTATGATGTGCTGATCCTCGGCATTCCTACCTGGGATTTCGGCGAACTCCAGGAAGACTGGGAAGCCATATGGGATCAGCTGGACGCATTAAACCTCGACGGAAAAATCGCGGCGCTCTATGGCATGGGCGATCAGTTGGGCTACGGCGAGTGGTTCCTTGACGCGCTCGGCATGCTTCATGACAAGCTTAGCCCGAAGGGCGTAAAGTTCGTCGGCTACTGGCCCACTGAAGGCTATGAGTTCACCAGTCCTAAACCCGTCATCGCGGATGGTCAGCTGTTTGTCGGTCTTGCGCTGGATGAAACCAATCAGTACGACCTGAGCGATAGTCGTATCGAAAGCTGGTGCGAGCAGATCCTCGGCGAAATGGCGGCGCACTTCTCCTGAGTATCATTGGTGCTGAGTGTCACTGGCGGCGTCAACGGCTACCCCGCACCGGCTGTTGCAGTAACAGTCGACGCAAATCCCGCCACTCTGCCGGCGTCATGCTGTCCGATGCCAGCCACACATGGTGGCTGCGCGTCGTTTTGGGATGGCGCAGGCGCATCATCATGCCGCTGCGTAACATCCAGGGCGTGGCGCAAATCTCCCAGTCGATGCCCTGCCAGCGTAGCTGATAGTCCGCCGTGAGGCTGACCTCCCCCTGAAAAGCGTTGATACGTCGCTGACTGCGAACGCAGTCAAACACCACCAGCGACAGCAGCAACATCCAGACGGGCAGATACCGCAGCGGCCAAGGAAGCAACAAAATAATAACGGCCACAGCGCCATGCAGCAGCAGCGACACCCACTGAGAGCGCCATGAGACGCGAAGATCAGAGTGCCACAGGACCACGTTCCTGATTCCGTTGCTGGATCAATTGCACCATCCGCGCCAGTTCCGCATCGGCAGGTTTGCCGTGGTTCATCAGCCAGTTGAATAAATCAGGGTCGTCACACTCCAGCAGGCGGACAAAGACGCGTTTGTCTTCTTCGCTCAGAGCGTCATAGTCGTGCTCAAAGAAAGGCATGATGGAAATATCCAGCTCACGCATACCTCTGCGACATGCCCAGTGAATACGGGCTTTATTGTTAATATCCATGTCTCTTACCTGCTAACCGCTATTGAATGACGGCGGTTAGTGTAACCCGTTTTGCACACATCATTCAGTCCTATATGAGTATTTGCGAGGCGTTATCCTGAATATAACTTTTTGGGTGCAACCGACATTTTTCCCTGCGAGTTATCTCGAGGAACGCGTTAACGGCACAAAAGGGGATGCTAAAAGGCTTGCAAACTCCGTCGGCTCTTTAACAATATGAAGCTATCTCTCCACTCGCGTGGACCATTATTGCGATAGCACATTGGGAATCTATTTATGGCATTTACTCCATTTCCTCCCCGTCAGCCAGCCGCCAGTGCGCGCCTGCCGCTGACGCTCATCTCGCTGGAAGACTGGGCGCTGGCGACAATCACGGGCCCGGACAGCGAAAAGTATCTTCAGGGCCAGGTGACGGCGGACGTTACCCAGCTTGGCGATAACCAGCATCTGCTGGTGGCGCACTGCGATGCGAAGGGCAAAATGTGGAGCAATCTGCGTCTGTTCCGCAACGGTGACGGTTTCGCCTGGATCGAACGACGCAGCGTGCGCGACGCGCAGCTCGCGGAAATGAAAAAATATGCGGTTTTCTCAAAGGTGACCCTCGCGCCGGACGATGAATCGGTGCTGCTGGGCGTGGCTGGTTTTCAGGCGCGCGCGGCGCTGGCGAACCATTTCGCCTCGCTGCCGGATGAGCAAAACCAACGCGTGACTGTCGGCCCTACCACCCTGCTGTGGCTCGGTCTGCCTGAGGAACGTTTTCTTGTCATGACCAATGAGGAAACTGCCAGTCAGCTTGCGGAAAAGCTTCGTGGCGAAGCGCAGCTGAACGCCAGCGCCCAGTGGCTGGCGCTGGACGTAGAAGCGGGTTTCCCTGTCATCGACGCGCCAAACAGCAATCAGTTTATTCCGCAGGCGACCAACATTCAGGCGCTGGGCGGCATCAGCTTTAAGAAAGGCTGTTACGCAGGCCAGGAAATGGTAGCGCGTGCGAAATTTCGCGGCGCCAACAAACGCGCGCTGTGGTATCTGGCGGGGCATGGCAGCCGTGTGCCAGAAGCCGGCGAAGATATCGAAATGCAAATGGGCGAGAACTGGCGTCGCACCGGTACGGTACTGGCGGCAGTACAGCTGGATGACGGACGCCTGCTGGCGCAGGTGGTTATGAACAACGATCTGGAAGCCGACACCGTGTTCCGGGTTCGTGAAGAGAGCGGCGCGCACACGCTGCATATCGAGCCGCTGCCCTACTCGCTCGAAGAGGCGTAACGGTTTCCCGCCAAAACCCGGCGCACGGAATGCGCCCGTCATGACCGCCAGGCCGGTAACCATCAGCCTGGCGGGAATTCAGTGGATGTTGATTAGGTGTATCAGGCGAGATTGCGATAACGCAGGCGCGTTAACGGATATAGAGGTAAATGGCCAGGAAATGGCAGACGCTCCCGCCCAGCACGAAACCGTGCCAGATGGCATGGTTGTACGGAATACGTTTGCAGACATAAAAAATCACGCCCAGCGAATAGATAATGCCCCCTGCCGCGAGCAGCGTTACGCTACCAGGCGCGAGCTTCACCACCATCTGGTAGATGACCACCAGCGACAGCCAGCCCATCGTAAGATAAGTCACCAGCGACAAAACCTTAAAGCGGTGCGCGATGGTGAGCTTAAAGAGGATGCCGAGCAGCGCCAGGCTCCAGATAACAATCATCAATCCATGCGCCAGCGGCGACTTAAGCCCCACCAACATAAACGGCGTGTAAGTGCCTGCAATTAATAAGTAAATCGCACAATGATCAAACTTTTTAAGCCAGGTTTTAGCCCGCGCGTGCGGTATGGCGTGGTAAAGGGTCGAGGCGAGAAACAGCAGGATCATGCTGCCGCCATAGAGGCTGTAACTGGTGATAGCAGTGGCGCTGGCATTGCTGTCCACCGCCTGGACCAGTAACAACACCAGCCCGACAATCCCAAACACCAGCCCGATGCCGTGACTGATGCTGTTGGCTATCTCCTCAGCCAGTGAATATCCCTGCGCAAGTAATGGTTTACGAACCATGTGGCGACTCCGGTAAAACTGAATAAAAAAAACGCAGCCCACATAGCCTAACTGAGAATGATTCCAGTGAACACCTGTTCGCTAAAATAAATCTGTGACGACCCGTAACAGCCTGGCGCAACGGCCCCGGACAACAGTTTTCCCTTTACCGCCCATGCGTGCGTTTACTCATCAACCTTTTTGAAAGCAATCACATACAGTTCACTGAGTCCCGGATAAATGTCCCCAATAACCTTTTTCAGCGCATCCAGCGTCATATTCTCCTGACGAGCATGCTCTTCGTTCAGTTGCGCCAGCATTACCGGCGTCACGCTCAGGACTTCCAGCGTGCAGAAATAGCCGTCATCCTCGTAGCGCCCGGTGCGCAGCCGCTGGCCCGGCTTAAAGTGTGATTCGCTGGCGTCTCGGATGGTGATAGTTTTGGTGCCGTTGAGAATGTCCTGCTGGAAGCGGGTATAGAAAGTAATAGCGTTTTTCATGGCGCGTCCTGGTAAAAAGAAGGCCCCATCATAAGCCGCGCGGCGGGCAGACGCCATTGCGCGGCAGAAAGAGTGGCGCATGCCGCCGCGATTTATGGCAGCATGAGCGAGCCGACGCCGCGGTCAACGCCCGCGCCGGAGCCTGAAAGCATTAACCAAAGGATGTTGCGCCGTGACGATGTTTACCCACTCCGCTGTCGCCAGCCTCAATAATCTTGAGATGATGGTTTACAATTTTGTGGTCAAAAACCGCGACAAAGTCATGTACATGACAATTCGCGAACTGGCGGATGCGGCGGGTGTTTCCACCACAACCGTATTACGCTTTTGCCGCAAACTGAATTGCGAAGGGTATTCCGAATTCCGCGTACGTTTTAAATTATATCTGGAGCAAAATGAGCCACAGCAGGCAAATTTCGGCGCCAGTGAAATTATTAGTTTTTTCCGCAGCGTCAATAATGAGGAATTCGATGCCCTGCTTGAAAAAGCGGTAGAAATTATTCTCGAATCCGAACGTATTATATTTGTTGGGGCAGGCACCTCAGGCGCACTGGCCAAATATGGCGCGCGATTTTTCTCAAATGTCGGAAAATTCAGTAACCATATTGACGACCCTTATTTCCCGGTCACAAACGATATGGCGAAAAACGCGCTGGCGATTGTGCTCTCCGTCTCCGGCGAGACCGAAGAGATCCTGCGTTTCGCCAGCCAGTTCAGCCTGCACCGCTGCAAAGTGCTCTCTGTTACCAGCCATGAAAACTCTTCTCTGGCGAAGCTTGCTGATTTCAATCTCTCCTGGCACGTCCCGCAAACGCGCATCGCTGGTGTTTACGACATTACCACGCAAATTCCTGTCATCTATATTCTTGAAACGCTGGGCCGCAAGCTGGCGAAAAAACTGACATAAAAAAACAACCTGTTTTTCATTTGTAACAAGTCACGCCATACGCTATTTGTTATAGCGTGACTTTTGTATTTCCTTTGCTAGACTCGCAGCCAGCCTCTATTAATTTATCGTTATTAATCAGCTTCAAATTCATTTTCGATGAGATGACACGATGAAACAGCTTAAATTACCGAAAGACTTTTTATGGGGCGGCGCGGTCGCCGCGCATCAGGTGGAAGGCGGCTGGGATCAGGGCGGCAAAGGGCCGAGCATCTGCGACGTGCTGACCGGCGGCGCGCACGGCGTACCGCGTGAAATCACCGAATCCGTTGTGCCGGGCAAATATTACCCAAACCACGAAGCCATCGATTTCTACGGGCATTACAAAGAAGACATTAAACTCTTCGCCGAAATGGGCTTTAAATGTTTCCGCACCTCCATCGCCTGGACGCGTATCTTCCCGAATGGCGACGAAACGCAGCCTAACGAGGCTGGCCTTAAGTTTTACGACGATATGTTCGATGAGCTGCTGAAATACAACATCGAGCCGGTCATTACGCTCTCTCATTTTGAAATGCCGCTGCATCTGGTGCAGCAGTATGGCGGCTGGACCAACCGTAAAGTGGTGGATTTCTTTGTGCGCTTCGCCGAAGTGGTGTTTGAGCGCTACAAGAATAAGGTCAAATACTGGATGACCTTTAACGAGATCAACAACCAGCGCAACTGGCGCGCGCCGTTGTTCGGCTACTGCTGCTCCGGCGTGGTCTATACCGAACACGACAACCCGGAAGAGACGATGTACCAGGTGCTGCACCATCAGTTTGTAGCGAGCGCCCTGGCGGTGAAAATTGGCCATCGCATTAACCCGGAGATGAAAATCGGCTGCATGCTGGCGATGGTGCCGCTCTATCCGTTCTCCTGCAAACCGGAGGACGTAATGTATGCGCAGGAATCGATGCGTGAGCGTTATGTCTTTACCGACGTCCAGCTGCGCGGCTACTACCCGTCTTACGTGCTGAACGAGTGGCAGCGCCGCGGTTTTCACATCAGGATGGAAGCAGGCGACGAGCAGATCCTGCGCGAAGGCTGCTGCGACTATCTGGGCTTCAGCTATTACATGACTAACGCGGTACAGGCCGAGGGCGGCAGCGGCGATGCGCTGACCGGTTTCCAGGGCAGCGTGCCGAACCCGCATGTGAAAGCGTCCGACTGGGGCTGGCAGATTGACCCGGTGGGCCTGCGCTACGCGCTGTGTGAGCTCTACGAGCGCTACCAGAAGCCGCTGTTTATCGTCGAAAACGGCTTTGGCGCTTACGACAACGTGGAAGAAGACGGCAGCATTAATGATGATTACCGCATCGATTATCTGCGCGCCCATATTGAGCAGATGATGAAAGCGGTGACTTACGACGGCGTGGATTTGCTGGGCTATACGCCGTGGGGCTGCATCGACTGCGTATCATTCACTACCGGGCAGTACAGCAAGCGTTACGGCTTTATCTATGTGAATAAGCACGATGACGGCACAGGCGATATGTCCCGCTCCCGTAAGAAGAGTTTTGCGTGGTATCAGGGGGTGATTGCGAGTAACGGCGAGTCGCTCTGACCTCTCATGTCAGCCCTCTCCCCTGCGGGGAGGGAGCCAAACGGCGCCCGCCATCAGATCTGGCGGGTGCGCTTTACTTCCCGCCCTGCAATACGGCTTCTGTCTGTCCCGTAGGGCGGATAAGCGCAGCGCCACCCGCCTGCCTCTCTTCCGCCCTCGTCAATCCGCTCCGGTTATTTCCCGCCGGCGAGATCAAGAAAACTGCCCGTCACGTAAGAGGCTTTATCGCTGAGCAACCAGGCGATGGCTTCGGCGACCTCTTCCGGTTGACCGCCGCGCTGCATCGGTAACGCCGATTTCACACGATCGACGCGGCCCGGCTCGCCGCCAGAGGCGTGAATATCGGTATAGATAAGCCCTGGCCGCACGCCGTTGACGCGAATGCCCTGCGCGGCGACTTCCAGCGATAGCCCAATGGTCAGTGAATCCACCGCGCCTTTCGACGCCGCGTAATCGACATACTCGCCAGGCGCGCCAAGCCGTGAGGCGGCAGACGACACATTCACAATCGCACCGCCCCGCCCGCCGTGATGATGCGCCATTCGCTTCACCGCTTCGCGGCAGCACAGGAAATAGCCGGTGACGTTAATGGCGAGCACTTTGTTGATGCGCTCTGCGGTCAGGTTCTCCGTCATGCATTGGGTAAACAGAACGCCGGCGTTATTGACCAGCGCAACCAGCGGCTCGTCCTGCTGGTCAAGCGTGGCGAACATCGCCATCACCTGCCTTTCGTCGCTGATATCCGCCTGCACGGGAAACGCCCGCCCGCCGTGTGCGGTGATCGCGTCAACCACCTCCTGCGCCGCGGCGGCGTTACTGAGGTAATTGACCGCCACGGTATAGCCCTGCGCGGCCAGCAACTGCGCCGTCGCCCTGCCAATGCCGCGGCTCGCGCCGGTAATCAGTGCAATGGACATACTTTTTCCTTTTTTATGGTGTGGTACAGCAGGCTTTTCTGCATGCATCGGGGTGCTCCCGATAACTTACCGCGGTGCGTAACGCAGGGACACTCTACAAATCAGGTAGCAATAGCGTGGCATCCGGCGCCGCGCCATAAAAAAAGGGCGCCGAAGCGCCCTGTGGGTTGTCTTTACCTGCTGGTCACAGCGAAGAGCCGTTACTGATACTCGCTCATCGGCACGCAGGAGCAGAAGAGATTACGGTCGCCGTAAACATCATCGAGACGCTTCACGGTCGGCCAGTATTTATTCTCAAACCCTGCCGGGAACGCCGCCAGCTCGCGGCTGTAAGCGTGCTCCCATTCCTGAGCCAGTTCGCGCTGCACGTGCGGCGCGTTGACCAGCGGGTTATCGTCCTGCGGCCATTCGCCCTGCGCCACACGGTCGATTTCGCCGCGGATCGCCAGCATCGCGTCGATAAAGCGGTCCAGCTCAGTTTTGCTTTCCGATTCTGTCGGCTCAACCATCAGCGTGCCCGCGACCGGGAAAGACATGGTCGGCGCGTGGAAGCCATAGTCGATAAGGCGTTTGGCGATATCCAGTTCGCTTATGCCGGTGGCCTCTTTCAGCGGGCGAATATCCAGAATGCACTCATGCGCGACGCGGCCGTCGCGACCGGTATAGAGCACCGGATAGGCGTCTTTCAGACGGCTGGCGATGTAGTTGGCGTTGAGGATTGCCGTCTGGCTTGCCTTCTTCAGCCCTTCAGAGCCCATCATACGGATATACATCCAGCTTATCGGCAGAATCGACGCGCTGCCGAACGGTGCGGCGGAAACCGCGCCCTGCGCCGTCAGCATGCCTTCAATCTGCACGACGCTGTGGCCCGGCACGAATGGCGCCAGATGCGCTTTCACGCCAATCGGGCCCATGCCAGGGCCGCCGCCGCCGTGCGGAATGCAGAATGTTTTATGCAGGTTGAGATGTGAGACATCCGCGCCGATATAGCCCGGCGACGTGATGCCCACCTGGGCGTTCATGTTGGCGCCGTCAAGGTAAACCTGACCGCCGTACTGATGCACGATGTCGCACACCTCGCGGATGGTTTCTTCATACACGCCGTGGGTGGACGGATACGTCACCATAATACAGGAGAGCTTATCGCCTGCGGTTTCGGCCTTCACACGCAGATCCGCCAGATCGATATTGCCCTGTTTATCACAGGCGACCACGACGACCTGCATGCCTGCCATCTGCGCCGACGCCGGGTTGGTGCCATGCGCGGAGCTCGGAATAAGACAGATATCGCGATGGCCTTCGTTGCGGCTTTCGTGATAGTGGCGGATAGCCAGCAGGCCCGCATACTCGCCCTGCGCGCCGGAGTTCGGCTGCATGCAGAGCGCATCGTAACCGGTGAGCTTCACCAGCCAGTCGGAGAGCTGGCCAATCATCTGCAGATAGCCCTCGGCCTGATCCGCCGGACAGAACGGATGCAGTTCGGCGAATTCCGGCCAGGTTATCGGGATCATTTCCGCTGCCGCATTGAGCTTCATGGTGCAGGAGCCGAGCGGGATCATCGCCTGATTCAGCGCCAGATCTTTGCGCTCAAGGCTGTGCATATAACGCATCATCTCGGTTTCGCTGTGGTAGCGATTAAAGACCGGATGCGTCAGGATGGCGTCATCGCGTAGCATCGCGGCCGGAATGGAGCGGCTGTCGTGCGCCACCTCTTTATCCAGCGCGTCGATATCCGCCTGCGCGTCGTCACCGGTCACGACGCGCAGCAGCGCCTGCACGTCAGCGCGGGTCGTGGTTTCATCAAGCGTAATGCCGACCGCGCCCGGAATATCGCTGCGCAGGTTGATTTCCTGTGCCTGCGCGCGCGCCAGCACCGCCGCTTTATCGGCGACGTCGACGCACAGCGTGTCGAACCAGGTGGCATGACGCAGCTTCAGCCCTTTGCGTTGCAGGCCCGCCGCCAGAATATCGGCAAAACGGTGGATACGGCTGGCGATGCGCTTCAGCCCCTCCGGGCCGTGGAACACGGCGTAGAGGCTCGCGATATTGGCCAGCAGCACCTGGGAAGTACAGATGTTGGAGTTCGCTTTCTCGCGGCGAATATGCTGCTCGCGGGTTTGCATCGCCATACGCAGCGCAGTGCGACCGGCGGCGTCTTTCGATACGCCGATAATGCGCCCAGGCATGGAGCGTTTAAATTCATCGCTGGCGGCAAAGAACGCCGCATGCGGGCCGCCGTAGCCCATCGGCACGCCGAAACGCTGGGCGGAGCCGAAGACGATATCCGCGCCCTGCTTGCCCGGCGCGGTCAGGAGCACCAGCGCCATAAAATCCGCCGCTACGCTGACCACCACTTTGCGGGATTTCAGCTCGCTAATCAGCGCGCGATAGTCATGCACTTCGCCAGTGGTGCCGACCTGCTGCAACAGCACGCCAAACAGATCCTGATGATCGAGCGCCTTTTGCGCGTCATCCACAATCACCTCAAAGCCGAAGGTTTCAGCGCGGGTGCGCACCACATCCAGCGTCTGTGGATGCACATCAGCCGCCACAAAGAAACGGTTGGCGTTTTTCAGTTTGCTGACGCGCTTCGCCATCGCCATGGCTTCCGCCGCGGCGGTAGCTTCATCAAGCAGCGAGGCGGAGGCGATATCGAGCCCGGTCAGATCCAGCGTCACCTGCTGGAAATTAAGCAGTGCTTCGAGACGTCCCTGAGAGACTTCCGGCTGGTAAGGCGTATAGGCCGTGTACCAGCCCGGGTTTTCCAGCATGTTGCGCAGGATAACCGGCGGGGTGTGCACCGCGGTGTAGCCCATGCCGATATAGTTTTTGAAGCGCTTATTGCGCCCGGCGATAGCTTTAAGCTCCGCCAGCGCAGCGAATTCGGTCGCGGCGTCGCCAACATCAGGCGGGGTCGCAAGCTGGATATCCGCCGGAACGATTTGCGAAATCAGCGCATCCAGCGAGTCCGCGCCAACGGTGCGCAGCATCTCCTGCTGCTGGTCAACACCCGGTCCGATATGACGCCCGATAAAAGCGTCGCGATTTTCCAGGTGGCTCAGGGTCTGGGTCATGGGCGATATTTCCTGAAACGTGCAGTGAGGCAAATAAATGCGATGGTCAGTTGTGCTCCCTTGTGGGAGCGGCGCGTGCAATGCGGCGCACGCGCCTGCCCCTGAGCGTTACCCAGGAGCGCGGTCCCGTGTATTACTCGTTTTCTAACAGCGCTTCATACGCGCTGGCGTCCAGCAGCGCGGCCACTTCGGCCTCGTCGCTGGCTTTGATTTTGAAAATCCAGCCCTGGCCGTACGGCTCGCTGTTGACCAGTTCCGGAGAGTCGCTCAGCGCGTCATTGACGGCCACGATCTCGCCGCTGACCGGCGCGTAGATGTCAGAGGCGGCTTTCACCGACTCCGCTACGGCGCAGTCGTCGCCCGCGCTGACGGTCGCGCCGACATCCGGCAGGTCGACAAACACCATGTCGCCCAGCAACTGCTGCGCATGTTCGGTGATCCCAACGGTGTAAGTACCGTCCGCTTCTTTACGCAGCCATTCGTGTTCTTTGCTGTATTTCAGTTCGTTTGGCACATTGCTCATTGCTTCTCTCCTGATAACAAAACTTACTGCGCCACCGGTTTACCGGCGCGCACGAAAACGGGTTTAGTGACCTTCACGGGCATTTCGCGGTTGCGGATCTGCACAATGGCAGTATCGCCGATACCCGCCGGAACGCGAGCCAGCGCAATGCTGTAGCCGAGCGTCGGCGAGAACGTGCCGCTGGTGATAATGCCTTCGCACGCGTTGCCCTGAGTGTCGGTGAAGCGCACCGGCAGCTCATTGCGCAGCACGCCTTTTTCGGTCATGACCAGGCCGACCAGCTGTTCAGTGCCGTTTTCACGCTGGGCTTCCAGCGCATCGCGACCGATGAAATCGCGGTCTTCCGGCTGCCAGGCGATCGTCCAGCCCATATTGGCAGCGAGCGGCGAAACGCCTTCATCCATCTCCTGGCCATACAGATTCATGCCCGCCTCAAGGCGCAGCGTGTCGCGCGCGCCGAGGCCGCAGGGTTTCACGCCCGCTTCTACCAGCTGGCTCCAGAACCCCGCCGCTTTTTCATTCGGCATCGCGATTTCATAACCCGCTTCGCCGGTATAACCGGTAGTGGCGATAAATAAATCGTCCGCCTGCACGCCGAAAAACGGCTTCATGCCTTCGACGGCTTTACGCTGCGCATCGTTAAACAGCGTGGCGGCTTTGGCCTTCGCGTTCGGGCCCTGAACGGCGATAAGGGAGAGATCGTCGCGCACGGTAACGGCGACGCCGTAAGGCTCGGCATGCTCGTTGATCCAGGCGAGATCTTTTTCACGGGTAGCGGAGTTCACCACCAGGCGGAAATAGTCTTCCGTCATGAAGTAGACGATCAGGTCGTCAATCACGCCGGCAGAGGCGTTGAGCATGGCGGTGTAGAGCGCTTTACCCGGCTGGGTCAGCTTCGCCACATCGTTTGCCAGCAAGTAGCGCAGGAAATCGCGGGTGCGCGCGCCGCGCAGATCGACAATGGTCATGTGAGAGACGTCAAACATCCCCGCGTCGTTGCGCACGGCATGGTGTTCGTCAATTTGTGAGCCGTAATGCAGCGGCATCATCCAGCCGTGGAAATCCACCATGCGCGCGCCGCAGAGGTTGTGCTGTTCATACAACGGGGTTTGTTGAGCCATCTTTTCCTCATCCTGTCAGCCGGGTTGGTGTGGGTTTCAGACGGCGAACAGCCCTGAGTGAAACCCGGCGCCGACGCCGATCCCGACGGCGACGCAAACGTTAACTTGCGTCTGAACTTATCACCGAACGGAGGTGTAAACCATAAGGTGAGCTGAGTCATCAGATTAGCTTATGACCGGGACAGGTGTTTTTGGCGACAGAATTAAACACTGCCTGAATGGTTTCAGGCGTAGCCGATACGCTAACTCTCTGCCGCCTTTTCAAAATAACCGGGCAGAAATCGCTGTTTTGAAGGAAAAATCATGGCAGTGGAAAAATTAAAGGATTAAAAAAACTAATCCGAAAAAGAGAGTGAAATTAGAATATTTCAAACGGGGGGAAGCTTCTCTTTCCGACGCCCGGAAAGAGAAGTGTGACGCAGTTAACGCAACCACGCAGGCAGGTCATTCAGCCCCATCGCCTGGCGAATCAGCTGCGGTTTGATCCCCGGCAGTTTATCGGCAAGCGTTAAGCCCAGATCGCGCAGCAGCTTTTTCGCCGGGTTATTGCCTGAGAAAAGCTCGCGAAAGCCCTGCATGCCTGCCAGCATCATCGCGGCGGCGTGCTTGCGGCTGCGCTCGTAGCGGCGCAGATAGAGATGCTGGCCGATATCCTTGCCCTGCTGTTGCAGGCGACGCAGTTCGCTTATCAGTTCAGCCGCGTCCATAAAGCCGAGGTTCACCCCCTGCCCGGCCAGCGGATGAATGGTGTGCGCGGCGTCGCCGACAAGCGCCAGTCGATGCGCGGCGAACTGACGCGCATAGCGCCCGGTCAGCGGGAAGACCTGTCGCTCGCCCTCAAGCGTACACAATCCGAGGCGGTTATCGAACGCCACACAGAGGGCCTGATTAAACGCGGACGCAGGGGCCTGTTGCATCCGGTCCGCCTCCTGCGGCGAGAGTGACCAGACGATAGAGCACAGATGCGGATCGCCGAGCGGCAGGAACGCCAGAATGCCGTCGCCATGAAAGACCTGGCGCGCCACGCCGCCGTGCGGCTCATCGGTGCGAATCGTGGCGACCAGGGCATGATGCTGGTAATCCCAGGACGTCAGCGGAATTTCCGCCTTTGTGCGCAGCCAGGAGTTAGCGCCGTCCGCGCCCACAACCAGCCGCGCCGTCAGCATATTGCCGTCTTCGAGCGTAATAAATGCTTCGTTCTCGCCCCAGGCCACCTGTTGCAGCATCGCCGGCGCCATCAGCGTCACCGATTTGCACTGCTGCGCCTTTTCCCATAACGCATGGTGGATAACCGGGTTTTCGATAATGTGCCCAAGATGGCTGAAGCCGAACGCCTCATCGTCAAACGCGATGCGCCCGAAGCTGTCTTTTTCCCAGACCTCCATGCCGTGATAGGCCGCGGCGCGCTGGCGAATAATCGCCTCCCATACGCCGAGACGTTTGAGCAGCGTTTCGCTGGCGGCGTTGATCGCCGATACGCGCAGCGCTGGCGGCGCTCCGGCATCCAGCGGTTGCGGCGCGCGTTGTTCAAGCACCGCGACGCGCAGCCCGCTGCCTTCCAGCCCGCAGGCCACCGCCAGCCCGACCATTCCGCCGCCGACAATCGCTACATCTACACTTTGCACATTCGACTCCTTAGCGCGGCACCCAACCCAGGGTGCGTCTGGCCAGCGCGTCACGCGCCGGGGTAAATAGATCCATCGCCATCAGGCCAAGGTTGCGCCCGACGACCAGCGGCGACCAGCGGTTGGCGAAAAGCTGCACCAGCCCGTCGGTAACGCCGATCGTCGCGGCTTTATCCTGCTCCCGGCGCTGCTGATACGCGTTTAGCACCGGATACGCGCCGATATCCTGACCGCGCGCGAACGCCTGCGCCAGCGTCTCCGCGAGCGTTATTACATCGCGTAAGCCGAGGTTAAAGCCCTGCCCTGCGATCGGATGCAGCGTCTGGGCAGCATTGCCGACAAGCGTCGTGCGATGCGAAATTACCCGTGAGGCGAGGCTTAAGGCGAGCGGATAGCCGCTGCGCGCGCCTGCATGCGTGATACGCCCGAGCCGCCAGCCAAAAGCGTGTTGCAGTTCGCGACAGAAGCGCTCATCGCTCCAGCCCAGTACCTCTGCCTGTTTATCAAGCGGATGGCACCAGACCAGCGAGCTGCGCCCACTGGACATCGGCAGCAGCGCCAGCGGGCCGTGTTCGGTGAAGCGCTCAAACGCGCGTCCCTGGTGCGGCAATGCGGTCGCGACATTCGCGATAATCGCCGCCTGGTGGTAAGGCTGCTGACGCCATTCAATGCCGCACTGCGCGCCAATCGAGGAGCGCGAACCGTCGGCGGCGACCAGCAACTGGCCTTCCAGCGTCTCGCCGCTGTCCAGCCGTACGCTCACCGCCTCTTCACGGCGCGTAATGTCCGCCACACGCGCCGGGCAGTGCAGATGAACGCCGGGCGCTTTGCGCAGCAGGCCGAAAAGGCGCTGACCGGCATCATGCAGTTCGACGACATTGCCAAGCGCCTGCGTCTGGTAATCGCGTGCGTTGAGCGTCACAAAACCGGCGTGACCGCGATCGCTGACGTGAACGGTGGTGATAGGTGTCGCACAGGGAGCGAGCGCCTGCCAGACGCCGACACGTTCAAGCTCCCGGCAGGTGCCGTCGGCAAGCGCGATGGCGCGCGCATCGAATCCCGGATGCGCGGCGGACTCTGGCGCGCTGGCTTCCACGAGGTGAACCGGCAACGCACCGTGAGTGAAGCGGGAAATCGCGAGCGCGAGCGTCGCGCCAGCCATGCCGCCGCCTGCGATAATCACACTCATGAGCGCTGCGCTGCCGCCATCAGCGCTTCGATGTCGTCCGCCGATTTCACCACGCTCGCGGTCAGGTTTTCGTTACCCGTTTCGGTGATGACGATATCGTCTTCGATGCGAATGCCGATGCCGCGATACTCCTCCGGCACGTCGGCGTCGGGGGCGATATAGAGGCCCGGCTCAACGGTGATAACCATTCCCGGCGCCAGAATGCGCGAGCGATCCGGGCCGTAGAAACCGACGTCGTGCACATCAAGCCCCAGCCAGTGGCTGAGCCCGTGCATAAAATAGGGACGATGGGCATTTTCGGCGACCAGTTGCTCCACATCGCCTTGCAGAATGCCAAGCCCGATAAGGCCTTTCACCATGACGCGCACCACATCGCCGGTGACGTCCTGAATCGACGTACCGGGGCGGAAAAGGCGCAGCGCGGTTTCCAGCGACTCCAGCACGATGTCGTAAACAGCGCGCTGAGCCGGGGTGAATTTGCCGTTCACCGGAAAAGTGCGGGTGATATCGCCCGCGTAGCCCTGATATTCACAACCTGCGTCGATCAGGACCAGATCGCCGTCGCGCAGCTGGCTTTCGTTTTCGGTGTAATGGAGGATACAGCCGTTCTCACCGCCGCCCACAATGGTGTTATAGGAGGGAAAACGCGCGCCATGGCGGTTGAATTCATGCAGAATTTCGCCTTCAAGCTGATATTCATACATGCCCGGACGGCATTTTTGCATAGCGCGGGTATGCGCCAGCGCGCTGATTTCACCGGCGCGGCGCATCACAGCCAGCTCTTCCGGCGATTTGAACAGGCGCATTTCGTGTACCCAGGGGCGCCAGTCGGTGAGCGTGGCGGGTGCCGAGAGATTCTGGCGCGAACCGCGGCGCAGCTTATCGAGCGCGGCGAAAACGATGGTGTCGGCGTAGGTGTATTCCCCCTGCGCGTGGTAGACCACATCCAGCCCGTTGAGCAGCTGATAAAGCTGTTCGTCGATTTCATTAAAAGCCAGCGCACGGTCAACGCCGAGCTTCGCCGGCGCTGCATCCTGCCCGAGACGGCGGCCAAACCAGATCTCCGCATTTTTATCGCGCAGACGGTTGAAGATAACGCTGTGGCTGTGGGTCTCATCGCTTTTGATGAGCACCAGCACGGCTTCCGGTTCGTTAAAGCCGGTGAAGTACCAGAAATCGCTGCTCTGGCGATAGGGATATTCGCTGTCGGCGCTGCGTGAAGCTTGCGGCGCGGCGAAGATCAGTGCCGCGCTGGCCGGCGCCATTTTCGCCAGCAACGCCTGACGGCGTCGCAGAAACTCTTGCTGTGTCATTGCACCTCCTGAGTAAACGAATTTTAGTGAAGCGTAGGCTTTTTCACTTCCGGCGCGGTCAGCGTCTGGCGCGTAAAGGTGTCATGGCAGAGCAGCGCCGCGACGCGCACATACTCGACGATCTCCTCAAGCGACATCTCCAGCTCTTCCTGATCTTCGCCTTCGTCATAGCCGAGCTGGGCAATATTGCGCAGATCGTCAATGGCCTCGCCGGTTTCGCCGGTGATTTTGTCGAGCTTCGGCTGCGTGACGCCAAGCCCCAGCAGGAAGTGGTTCACCCAGCCTGCCAGCGCGTCGGCGCGATCGAAGACCGAGACGTCATCGCCATCCGGCAGCCAGAGCTGGAACAGGAAACCATCATCCTCCAGCGTATCGCTGGTGGCGGCGTGCAACTGACGCAGCGCCTGAGCGAGCTGTTGGCCGAACGCCAGCCCCTCATTGGTGAGGTCGTGCAGCAGCGGTTGCCAGCTGCTGTCATGATTGCCGCCGCACAGGATTCCACTGATAAGTCCGTGCATTTCTGCGGGGGTCAGGCCCACGCCTTGCTGATTGAGCAACTGGCCGACTTCGTCGTAACCAGGCATTTCGTTCTGTATAGACATGCGCATTCGTCGTCGTTGGGAGGATGAGTTCGTGTTATGCTACCACTTCGTGCCCTGGTGATACCAGAAAAGGGCTTGTGTCTTCATATCAGGGTAGCTATAGTGTCGCCCCTTCGCAGCCCCGGCGCGAATGGTTGGCGAGTCAACAGCAGGAAAGTGGAATGTCTGCACAACCAGTCGATATCCAAATTTTTGGGCGTTCACTGCGGGTGAATTGCCCGCCTGAACAGCGAGATGCACTGAATCAGGCTGCGGACGAGCTGAATCAACGGTTGCAAGATCTGAAAGTTCGCACTAGAGTCACCAATACTGAGCAGTTAGTTTTCATCGCAGCACTGAACGTCTGTTATGAGCTGGCTCAGGAAAAAGTTAAAACCCGTGACTACGCGGCCAACATGGAACAGCGTATCCGGATGCTCCAGCAGACCATTGAGCAAGCATTACTTGAGCAGGGTCGCATAAGTGAAAGAGCGGAGCCAAAGTTTGAATAACGCTTCAGGGTCTACTATGGTAGAGTGACCGTGAAGAAAAAATTTCTCTGAGATGTTCGCAAGCGGGCCAGTCCCCTGAGCCGATATTTCAAAAAACAAGAATGTGACGCTCCACGGTTGGTGAGCATGCTCGGTTCGTCCGAGAAGCCTTAAAACCGTGACGACGCATTCACCTTGAACCGCGGGTTCAAGGGTTACAGCCTGCGGCGGCATCTCGGAGATTCCCCTTCCTTTACTACCATGACGCAACTTCCTGTTAGTGCCGACCTTCGACAACAAATCCGTAAAACAATACGTCAACAGCGCCGCGCGCTGACGGCCGAACAACAGGCGCATTTCGCCGAACGGGCCGCTGCACGCATGCTGGGCTTCGCCCCGGTCGTTGAGGCGCGCACCGTCGCGGTATTTCTCTCCTTTGATGGTGAACTCGACACCCGCCCGCTGATTGAAGGTCTGTGGCGCGCCGGGAAGCAGGTCTACCTGCCGGTGCTTCACCCTTTCAGCCCCGGTAATCTTTTGTTCCTGCGCTATCTGCCGGATAGCCTGCTTGCGACGAATCGTCTGAAAATTCTTGAGCCTGCGCTGGATGTACGCCATGTGCTGCCTTTAGACCGCCTCGACGTCTTGATAACGCCGTTGGTCGCGTTCGACCGCACGGGACAACGCCTCGGCATGGGCGGCGGTTTTTACGATCGCACCCTGCAACACTGGCGCGACCACGGATTCTTCCCGGTCGGTTACGCGCACGACTGCCAGCAGGTGGAAAGCCTGCCGGTGGAAGAGTGGGATATTCCACTACCCGCGGTGGTGACGCCGGGTAAAACCTGGCTTTGGTAAAAGAAAAACCTGAGGAAAAGAAAAGCCGGGTTGCGTTACGCATACCCGGCTTACGCGCCGATATTGCAGGCCGGGCAGCGTTACGCCGCCCGACGAACGGCATTAGTACAGCAGACGAGCGCGAATAGTACCCGCAATGGCCTTCATGCTTTGCAGCGCTTTGTTCGCTACCTCTTCCGACGCGTCGACATCAATAACCACATAGCCCATCTGAGGGGTGGTTTGCAGGAACTGTGCGGCGATGTTGATGCCCTGTTCGGCGAAAATCTGGTTAATGGCGGTCAGCACGCCAGGACGGTTTTCATGAATATGCAACAGGCGGCTAACGCTGCCGCCGTGCAACGGCAGAGAAACTTCAGGGAAATTCACCGCCGAAAGCGTAGAGCCATTATCGGAGTACTTCGCGAGCTTGCCCGCCACTTCCAGACCGATATTTTCCTGCGCTTCCTGGGTTGAGCCGCCGATATGCGGCGTCAGGATGACGTTGTCAAACTCGCACAGCGGCGAGTTAAACGGATCGCTGTTAGTCGCAGGCTCGACCGGGAACACATCAATCGCCGCGCCCGCAAGATGCTTGCGAGAGAGCGCGTCGCAAAGCGCCGGGATATCCACCACCGTACCGCGCGCGGCGTTAATCAGCAGCGCGCCGGGCTTCATCAGCGCCAGCTCTTCCGCGCCAATCATGTTTTTGGTCGACGCATTTTCCGGCACATGCAGGCTCACCACGTCGCTCATATTGAGCAAATCGGAGAGATGCTGCACCTGCGTGGCGTTGCCAAGCGGCAGTTTGCTTTCGATATCGTAGAAAAAGACGTTCATGCCCAGCGATTCCGCCAGGATGCCGAGCTGCGTGCCGATATGGCCGTAGCCGATGATCCCCAGCTTTTTGCCGCGCGCTTCATAAGAGCCCGTCGCCAGTTTGTTCCAGATACCGCGATGCGCTTTGGCATTCGCTTCCGGAATACCGCGCAGCAGCAGCAGCAGTTCGCCGATAACCAGTTCGGCAACCGAACGGGTGTTAGAGAACGGCGCATTAAAGACCGGGATGCCGCGCTTCGCTGCCGCGTCCAGATCCACCTGGTTGGTGCCGATGCAGAAGCAACCGACCGCCACCAGTTTTTCCGCGGCGGCGAAAATCTCTTCAGTCAGATGAGTACGGGATCGCAGGCCGATAAAATGCGCATCGCGGATGGACGCTTTCAGCTGCTCGCTGTCGAGCGCGCCCTTATGATATTCAATATTGGTATAACCTGCGGCGCGCAGGCTATCGATGGCTTTCTGGTGAACGCCTTCCACCAGCAAGAATTTAATTTTGTCTTTCTCCAGCGATACTTTTGCCATTTCCCGACCCTGTCTTGTCTGAACTGTTATGAAGCTGAAATAAGCCAGCCTTCTGCCAACATATCAAAATTTGCGTTCCCGGCAATATGAACGTTTGCGTCGCGATGTTGAAGAAATATCACGGAAAGATAAAAGGCAGGACAAAATATGGCATGGCAGAAATATGACGGAAGGATTAACAGGATGGAAACAAAAATGTGAGAGATGTCACCAAATTTCACGCCGGGGAAATTTTTTTTCAGCGGGGCGCCGCGACGCCCCGGTCAGATCATTTTACGATGGTTTTCACGCCGTCCGCCGTGCCGATCAGCGCCACGTCCGCGCCGCGGTTCGCAAACAGCCCGACTGTCACCACGCCCGGAATCGCATTAATCGCGTTCTCAAGTGCGATCGGGTCGAGAATGGTCATACCGTACACGTCGAGGATCACGTTGCCGTTGTCGGTCACCACGCCCTGGCGATACTCCGGACGCCCGCCGAGTTTCACCAGCTGGCGCGCCACGGCGCTGCGGGCCATCGGGATCACTTCCACCGGCAGCGGGAAGTTGCCGAGTACATCCACCTGCTTGGACGCATCGGCGATACAGATGAACTTCTGCGCGACCGATGCGATGATTTTCTCACGGGTCAGCGCCGCGCCGCCGCCTTTGATCATCTGCATCTGGCCGTTAATCTCGTCCGCGCCATCCACATAGATGCCGAGCGTATCGACTTCATTGAGATCAAAAACAGTGATGCCTAAGCTTTTCAGTTTTTCGGTCGAGGCGTCAGAGCTGGAAACCGCCCCTTCAATCTCGTTTTTCATGGTGCCCAGCGCGTCGATAAAATGCGCGGCGGTGGAGCCGGTGCCGACACCGACAATCGTGCCCGGCTCGACATACTGAAGCGCGGCCCAGCCGACGGCTTTTTTAAGTTCATCCTGCGTCATGAGAGTTTTGCCTGTGGTGTGAAAACTGTCGCGCATTATAGAACAAGCCGCAGCCCAGTGGGTCAGTCATTCTGCGGCACAGCTCCGATGTTTGCGTTTGGGTCTGTATCCATCGCAAATTTATGTCATAGTGCGACAGATAACGAGACAGGGAGCACACCACAGAGATGAAACGCCCGGACTACAGAACACTACAGGCGCTGGATGCGGTGATAAGAGAGCGCGGATTTGAGCGCGCCGCACAAAAGCTGTGTATTACGCAGTCCGCCGTATCGCAACGTATCAAACAGCTGGAAAACACATTCGGCCAGCCGCTGCTGGTCCGTACCGTGCCGCCGCGCCCGACTGAACAGGGGCAAAAGCTGCTGGCGCTGCTGCGTCAGGTGGAGTTGCTGGAGGAGGAGTGGCTGGGCGACGAACAAACCGGCTCGACGCCGCTGCTGTTATCGCTTGCGGTCAACGCCGACAGTCTTGCGACCTGGCTTTTGCCCGCGCTGGCACCGGTGCTGGCCGATTCGCCCGTGCGCCTGAATCTGCAGGTGGAAGATGAAACCCGCACCCAGGAGCGTTTACGCCGTGGCGAAGTAGTAGGCGCGGTGAGTATTCAGCCCCAGGCCCTGCCGAGCTGTCTCGTCGATCAACTGGGCGCGCTGGACTATCTGTTCGTCGCCTCGAAAGCTTTCGCCGATCGCTATTTCCCGAACGGCGTCAACCGCGCGTCGCTGCTGAAAGCGCCCGCCGTCGCGTTTGACCATCTGGATGATATGCACCAGGCCTTTTTACAGCAGAATTTCGACCTGCCGCCCGGTAGCGTTCCCTGCCATATCGTGAATTCGTCAGAGGCATTCGTACAGCTGGCTCGTCAGGGCACCACCTGCTGTATGATCCCGCATCTTCAGATAGAAAAAGAGCTGCAAAGCGGCGAGCTTATCGATCTCACGCCAGGGCTGTACCAGCGCCGGATGCTGTTCTGGCACCGCTTCGCGCCGGAGAGCCGCATGATGCGCAAGGTCACCGACGCGCTGCTGGAGTATGGGCGCAAGGTATTGCGTCAGGATTAAAAAACCCGCCGGATGGCGGGTTTTTTGTTTACTGTTGCGAGGGCGCGTTGGTCGCCGCAGGTGCGGTTCCCTGATTTGCCGTGCCGTTCTGGCTCGCCGTACCGCTAGGCTGGAGTTCGAACACCACATCCACCTGATCGTCAAACTGAATAGTCTGCTGATCGTAAGTGTCCTGGGCGGAAGCCGGCGCCGCGGCTTCGGCTTTCATCATGCGCATCATCGGTGTCGGCTGATAGCTTGAGACGTGATAACGCACGCTGTAAACCGGGCCAAGCTTGCTGTTGAAACCGTTAGCCAGCTGCTGCGCCTGACGCACAGCGTCGTCGATAGCCGCTTTGCGCGCCTTGTCTTTATATTCATCCGGGTGCGCCACGCCTAACGAAACAGAACGGATTTCGTTCAGCCCGGCCTTCAGCGCGCCATCAAGCAGCTCATTAAGTTTATCGAGCTTACGCAACGTCACTTCCACCGTGCGCACCGCGCGATAACCTTTCAGCTGGGTCTTGCCATCTTTGAGGTACTCATATTCCGGCTGGGTGCGCAGGTTGGCGGCGTTCACGTCTTTTTTCTCAACGCCGTTGTTCTGCAGGAAAGTCAGATACTGCCCCACGCGCTCGTCCGCCTGTTTTTTCGCGGCAGCCGCATCTTTGGCGGAAACATTCACCTCAATAGCCAGCGTCGCGATATCCGGTACCGCATCCACGCTCGCCGTGCCGGAGGTGACGATGTGCGGACCGTTGGGCAATTCATTCGCCTGAACGGACGTCGCGCCGAAACCAATCATTGCCGCAAGGGCCATCACTTTAAACTTCACTGTTATTCCTCCATGCTGCGTGCAAGTGAAACCGCCCGTCAGGGCAGACGGGCATCTGCCTGCAAGCTTAGCGCCCCGGCGCGGAATGTCCATCAGAGAAGGCTTAGAGGCCGAGCGACGCCAGGTGATTTATCCCCTCTCGCGCCAACTGGAAAGCGATAAACCACATCACCAGGCCCACCAGCAGATTAATCGTTCGCTGCGCGCGAACAGTGCGCAGACGCGGCGCAAGCCACGCGGCGAGCAGCGCCAGGCTGAAAAACCAGATAACCGACGCGCTGATCGTGCCCAGCGCAAACGCGCGTTTCGGTAGCGCGTCAAGCTGCCCGCCCAGGCTGCCGAGCACCACAAAGGTATCAAGGTAGACGTGGGGATTAAGCCATGTGACGGCAAGCATTGTGGTGATGATTCGCAGCCTGCCGTGCTTCAGGGCTTGCGCCGAGGCAAGCTCAGGGTTGCCGGCAAGCGCGGTTTTCAGCGCGCCGAAACCGTACCAGAGTAAAAACGCCACGCCGCCCCAGGTAACAAGCGCCAGCAGCCAGGGGGACTGCATCAGAATCGCGCTGCCGCCAAAAATGCCGGCACAAATTAGTACGATATCGCTCAGCGCGCACAGCGAAGCGATCATCAGATGATACTGGCGACGAATGCCCTGGTTTAGCACAAAAGCATTCTGCGGGCCGAGCGGCAGGATCATCGCCGCGCCCAGGGCAAGCCCCTGAAAATAAAAACTTAACACGTTACGTTCCCGAATAAAGTGGAAGTCAGGTTCTCAGTGTAGGGGGCCGTTGCCATTAGAAAAAACGAATAATATTAATCGTCAATAAGAAATACTAATGAACCGAGTTAAAAAAACGGCCTGCGCATGGCAGGCCGTCTGGCAGGTTACTGGCCGTCGGCCGGTTTTTCCTGTGGTGCCTGAGGCTGCGTGATGATCGCAGGCTGCGGCTCGGCTCGCGGCGTCTTTTCTTCCGCGTCGCCTTTCAGCGGCTTGTAGTGCACATCCATCTGCGGGTAAGGAATGCCGATGCCGTTGGCATCCAGCGTTTTTTTGATGCGCTCCAGCACATCCCAGTAAACTTCCTGCAGATCGCTGCTCTTGCTCCAGACGCGAATGACGAAATTCACGGACGATGCGCCCAGCTCATTCATGCGCACGGTCATTTCACGATCTTTGAGAATACGATCGTCGGACTCGATAATTTCCGTCAGCAGCGCGCGGACTTTATCGATATCCGCGTCGTACGAGACGCCGATGATAAATTCGTTACGGCGCACGGGCTCACGCGAGAAGTTAATGATATTGCCCGCGATGATTTTGCCGTTCGGCACCACGACGATGCGGCCATCCGGCGTGCGAAGTGTCGTCGAGAAGATTTGTACGTGGAGCACCGAACCCGCGACGCCGCCGAGATCGACATATTCACCCGCACGGAACGGGCGGAAGGTCACCAGCAGTACGCCTGCCGCGAGGTTGGAAAGTGAGCCTTGCAACGCCAGGCCCACCGCCAGCCCGGCGGCACCAAGTACGGCGATAACCGACGCTGTCTGTACGCCGACGCGGCCCAGGGCTGCAATCAGCGTAAAGGCGATAATCCCATAGCGCACCAGCGCGGAGAGAAAATCCGCCACGGTGGCATCGATATGACGGGCGATCATGACGCGGTTAAGCGTATTAGAGATGGCGCGCGCTACGATCATCCCGACGATAATGATGGCGATCGCCGCCACAATATTAACGGCGTAGCTGATAAGCAGCGCCTGGTTACGCACCAGCCAGCCGCCGGCGTTATTAATACTGTCTATTACGTGTAAATCATCCATTCGCGATCCTTTTCCCCTGGTCGGGTGATTAATGAACTGCCAGTCTGAGGCAGCGAGGATTGTTAAAGGGTAAACAAAACCTCGGTGCTCTGCCAGTCAGCGTACCGCGAATCGGACACCTATTGCGTTGATCTTGCAAAAAGAAAGGCCCACCAGAGGTGGGCCTTTTAGGCGATGCTGTAAAAAAGATTACAGTACGTCGATGGCGTTCAGCTCTTTGAAAGCCTGCTCCAGACGAGTCACCATGCTCGCCTGCGCAGCACGCAGCCATACGCGCGGATCGTAGTATTTCTTGTTCGGCTGGTCTTCGCCTTTCGGGTTGCCCAGCTGGCCTTGCAGGTAAGCTTCGTTTTCTTTGTAGTACTTCAGAATACCTTCCCAGGTTGCCCACTGGGTGTCGGTATCGATGTTCATTTTGATAACGCCGTAGCTTACGGAGTCTTTGATTTCCTGAGCGGAAGAACCGGAACCGCCGTGGAACACGAAGTTCAGGCTGTTGTGCGGCAGGTTGTGTTTCTTAGAAACATATTCCTGAGAGTCGCGCAGGATAGTCGGGGTCAGCTTCACGTTACCCGGCTTGTAAACGCCGTGTACGTTACCGAAGGACGCCGCGATGGTGAAACGGTGGCTGATCGCGTTCAGTTTGGTGTATGCGTAGTCAACGTCTTCCGGCTGGGTGTACAGTGCGGACGCGTCCATATGGCTGTTGTCCACGCCATCTTCTTCACCACCGGTGCAGCCCAGTTCGATTTCCAGGGTCATGCCCATTTTGGACATGCGCTCCAGGTATTTGGAGCAGATTTCAATGTTCTCTTCCAGCGACTCTTCAGACAGGTCAATCATGTGAGAAGAGAACAGCGGTTTACCGGTAGCGGCAAAATGTTTTTCACCGGCGTCCAGCAGGCCGTCGACCCACGGCAGCAGTTTCTTGGCGCAGTGGTCGGTGTGCAGAATAACCGGCACGCCGTAGTGTTCAGCCATCTGGTGAACGTGATGCGCACCAGAGATAGCGCCGAGGATAGCGGCACCCTGAGGAATATCGGTTTTAATGCCTTTACCTGCGATAAACGCAGCGCCGCCGTTAGAGAACTGAACGATAACCGGCGCTTTTACTTTCGCAGCGGTTTCCAGTACGGCGTTAATGGAATCGGTACCCACGCAGTTAACTGCCGGCAGCGCGAAATTGTTTTCTTTAGCTACCTGGAATACTTTCTGTACGTCGTCGCCAGTGACGACGCCCGGTTTGACGAAATCAAAAATTTTAGACATGTTTCGTTGTCCTGTATGTGTATCTTCGACCGTTGAAAAGGGTAAGCGAGCTGTCAGGCGCGCTGAAAAACAGGCGGGACCCCCCGCCTGCTTCAATTACTGTTTTGCGCGCTCTTCGAGCATCGCAACTGCCGGCAGAACTTTGCCTTCCACGAATTCGAGGAACGCGCCGCCGCCAGTGGAGATGTAAGAGATCTTGTCGGCGATGCCGAACATATCGATAGCCGCCAGGGTGTCGCCGCCGCCCGCGATGGAGAACGCGTCGCTTTCTGCGATAGCGCGAGCCACGATTTCAGTGCCTTTACGGAAGTTCGGGAATTCGAACACGCCAACCGGGCCGTTCCACAGAATAGTTTTGGCGTTTTTCAGGATTTCAGCCAGTTTCTCGGCGGAAACGTCGCCCATATCCAGAATCTGCTCTTCATCTTTGATGTCAGAAACAGATTTCAGGGTTGCCGGCGCGGTTTCAGAGAACTCAGTCGCCACGCGAACATCCGTCGGAACGGGAATGTCGCAGGTGGTCAGCAGGCGTTTGGCTTCATCCACCAGGTCTGCTTCGTACAGGGATTTACCCACGTTGTGGCCCTGGGCTGCAACGAAGGTGTTGGCGATGCCGCCGCCAACGATGAGCTGGTCAGCGATTTTAGACAGGGAGTCCAGCACGGTCAGTTTGGTGGAAACTTTTGAACCGCCAACGATAGCGACCATCGGGCGAGCCGGTTCTTTCAGCGCTTTACCCAGCGCGTCCAGCTCTTCCGCCAGCAGCGGGCCTGCGCACGCGACGTCAGCGAATTTACCTACGCCGTGGGTAGAAGCCTGCGCGCGGTGGGCAGTACCGAAGGCGTCCATGACAAACACGTCACACAGCGCGGCGTATTTTTTCGCCAGCGTTTCGTCGTCCTTTTTCTCGCCTTTGTTAAAGCGAACGTTTTCCAGAACGACCAGCTCGCCTTCAGCAACTTCAACGCCGTCGAGGTAGTCTTTAACCAGACGAACCGGCGCGTTCAGTTTGTCTTTCAGGTAGTTAACTACCGGCAGCAGAGAGAATTCTTCGTTGTATTCGCCTTCGGTCGGGCGGCCCAGATGGGACGTCACCATGACTTTAGCGCCCTGTTTCAGAGCCAGTTCAATGGTCGGCAGAGAAGCGCGGATACGCGCGTCAGAGGTCACTTTCCCCTCTTTTACCGGAACGTTGAGATCGGCGCGGATGAAAACGCGTTTACCTGCCAGATCCAGATCGGTCATCTTAATTACAGACATGGTGAATCCTCTCGTTGATTCTTAAAGTTTTGCAGACGCCATACGCTTGACCAGAAGGCTACTACGTATGAAATCTTACCTGAAACCAATAGCTGCCATCGCTAACGTGGTGTCGAGCATCCGGTTAGCGAAGCCCCATTCGTTATCGCACCAGACCAGCGTTTTAATCAGGTGCGCCCCACTCACCCTTGTCTGGGTGCCGTCCACAATGGCGCTGTGCGGATCGTGGTTAAAATCTGTTGAGACCAACGGTAATTCCGTATAGTCAACTATACCATGAAATGCTCCCTGTGCCGCTTTTTGCAGCAACAGGTTGACTTCATGGGCTTTTACCGCTTTTTGCACCGTCACGCTTAAATCGATGGCAGTTACGTTAATGGTAGGCACGCGCACCGCGATAGCCTCAAAGCGGTCATGAAATTTAGGAAAAATACGTGCTATGCCCGCCGCGAGCTTAGTATCGACCGGAATGATGGACTGACTGGCTGCGCGCGTGCGGCGCAAATCCGGGTGATAAGCGTCGATAACCTGTTGATCGTGCATGGCGGAATGGATAGTTGTCACGGTGCCGGACTCAATGCCGAACGCGTCATCCATCAGCTTGATAATCGGAATAATGCAGTTGGTGGTGCAGGAGGCGTTGGAGACAATACGATGTTCAGCGCGCAGCGCCGCTTCGTTGACGCCATAAACGACCGTGGCGTCGAGGTCGTTGCCGCCGGGATGCGAGAACAAGACTTTGCGCGCGCCGGCTTCAAGATGGGCGACGCCGTCGGCCCGGCTGCCGTAAACGCCGGTGCAGTCGAGTACTACGTCCACGCCCAGTGCTTTCCACGGCAGCGCGGCAATCTCGCGCTCATGCAGCAGACGAATAACATCGTTGCCAATCCAGAGCTGTTCGCCTTCCTGACGGACATCCCATGCGAAACGGCCGTGGCTGGTGTCGTACTTCAACAGATGCGCCATGCCTGCGGCGTCGGCCAGTTCATTAATGGCGACCACACTGATTTCCGCGCGACGGCCGGACTCATACAACGCACGAACTACGTTGCGCCCGATGCGACCGAAGCCATTAATCGCTACGCGTAAGGTCATATATCTCCTGCCAGAATCCCGGTAATGAAGAGGCTGACAGAGTAATGCAGCCATCTTCGCAGGGGAATCCTCGCCCGTCACAAACTACAACCGTTTGATGGATTGTCGAACAATCATTCGACTGAAACGCTTCAGCAAGAATAAGCGAAACGTGGAATAAAAGGAATGATAACGCCCCGGAATGAAACCAACTTCTGACCTGCGTCACATTTTTTCTGGAATAAATTCCACCATTACACCACTGTTCCTGAATAACGAACAAGAAAAGAGGGTCACTCCAGCGAATCATGGGGGGTTACGCGCCTGCGGCTGCGTCCTACAATGCCATCCGCTCCACACTAACAAAGGAAAGAGGATGGCGACGCCAGAAGAATACGAAAATCAGGCAAAGCTGATGGACCTGCGCACGCGCTTTCGCGGCTGCCTGTTGGGCGGCGCCGTGGGCGATGCGCTCGGCGGCCCGGTGGAGTTTTTAAGCCTGCCGGACATTACCGCGCGCTTTGGTAAGCAAGGCGTGACCGGCTATGAGCACGCCTGGGGCGGTAAGGGCAAAATCACAGACGACACCCAGATGACGTTATTTACCGCCGAAGGATTGCTGCGCGCCTTTACGCGTGCGGCGATGCGCGGCATCGGCCCGTCGTTCACCTCCGTGACCGCGCATGCCTATCTGCGCTGGCTGGTCACTCAGGGCGAGCGCAACCGTCACGGGCTGGTGAATGCCGCCTCACTTTCCGGCTGGCTCATCAGGCACGACGCCCTCTTCCACCCACGCGCGCCGGGCATGACCTGCCTGAACGCGTTGCGCGAAATGCGCACTTTCGGCGAACCTGCCCGTAACGACAGCAAAGGCTGCGGCGGCGTGATGCGTGTGGCGCCGGTGGGGCTTTTTTTCGTTCGTTACCCGACGGATGACGCGTTGCAGGCGGCGTTCGATACTGGCTGCCAGCTCGCGGCGCTCACGCACGGGCACCCGACCGGGTTTCTCACCGGCGGCGTGCTGGCGGCGCTGGTGTGGCTGCTCGTTCAGGGAGCGTCCGCAGACGCCGCGGTGACGCATGTTACCGGCCTGCTGCAAAGCGCCCCTGGGCACGACGAAACGCTGCAAGCGCTTGAGCATGCCCGCGCGCTGGCTCGCGCACCGATCGCCCCGCAGGAGGCAATATCATCGCTTGGCGAAGGCTGGATTGCCGAAGAGGCGCTCGCCATCGCCCTTTACTGCACGCTCAAAGCCGACTCGTTTGAACAGGGCGTACTGATGGCGGTCAATCACGGCGGCGATTCCGACTCCACCGGCGCGATCGCCGGGAATTTACTTGGCGCGAAATATGGCGTGACGGCGATACCGCCGCGCTGGCTGGCGGCTCTTGAGCTAAACACGGTGATTAAGGAGATGGCGGACGATTTACTGGATTACCGTGACTGGCGCATTTCAGATTATGACCATACGCCGTTCGCCTGCGCATTACGTGAAAAATATCCGGGGGATTAACCATAAAAAACGGGAGGCACGCTGGCCTCCCGTTCGCTCTTATCCGCGAATGACGATTACAGAATCGCTTTCGCCTGGTTTACCACGTTATCGACAGTGAAGCCGAACTCTTCAAACAACTGCTCCGCCGGTGCGGACTCGCCAAAGGTGGTCATGCCCACGACCGCGCCGTTCAGGCCCACGTATTTGTACCAGTAGTCGGCGATGCCGGCTTCGATAGCCACGCGCGCGCTAACCGCTTTCGGCAGTACCGCTTCGCGATACGCGGCGTCCTGCTTGTCGAACACGTCGGTAGACGGCATGGAAACCACGCGGGCTTTCACGCCTTCCGCAGCCAGTTTGTCGGCGGCGGCAACGGCCAGTTCAACTTCAGAACCGGTAGCAATGAAGATAAGTTGCGGCTGACCGTCGCAATCTTTCAGGATGTATGCGCCGCGGGCGATATCCGCCAGCTGCTGCTCGCTACGTTCCTGCTGCGCCAGGTTCTGACGGGAGAAGATCAGCGCCGTCGGGCCATCGTGGCGCTCAACGGCGTATTTCCACGCCACGGCAGATTCCACCTGATCGCACGGACGCCATGTGCTCATGTTCGGAGTCACGCGCAGCGCCGCCAGTTGTTCAACCGGCTGGTGAGTCGGGCCGTCTTCACCAAGACCGATAGAGTCGTGGGTGTAAACCATTACCTGACGCTGTTTCATCAGGGCCGCCATACGCACGGCGTTACGGGCATATTCCACGAACATCAGGAAGGTAGAGGTATACGGCAGGAAACCGCCGTGCAGCGCGATACCGTTCGCGATGGCGGTCATACCGAATTCACGTACGCCGTAGTGAATGTAGTTGCCAGCGGCATCTTCATTGATGGCTTTAGAACCAGACCAGAGCGTCAGGTTGCTCGGTGCGAGATCCGCAGAGCCGCCCAGGAATTCCGGCAGCAGTTTGCCGAACGCCTCAATCGCGTTCTGGGACGCTTTGCGGCTGGCGATTTTCGCCGGGTTCGCCTGCAGACCGGCAATAAACGCCTGCGCTTTTTCCGCAAAGTCTGCTGGCATCTCGCCTTTCATACGACGGGTAAATTCGGCCGCTTCCTGAGGGAACGCTTTGGCATAAGCCGCAAATTTCTCGTTCCAGGCGCTTTCTTTTACCTGGCCCATCTCTTTGGCATCCCACTGCGCGTAAATCTCTTGCGGGATCACAAACGGCTCGTGTTTCCAGCCCAGTTGCTCGCGGGTCGCGGCCACTTCTGCGTCGCCGAGCGGTGCACCGTGGGAGTCGTGGGTGCCTGCTTTGTTCGGCGAACCGAAGCCGATGATGGTTTTGCACACCAGCAGAGACGGTTTGTCGGTAACAGAACGCGCTTCTTCAATCGCGCGCTTGATAGCATCAGCGTCGTGACCGTCCACACCGCGTACCACATGCCAGCCGTAAGCTTCAAAGCGTTTCGCGGTGTCATCGGTGAACCAGCCTTCAATGTGGCCGTCAATGGAGATGCCGTTGTCATCGTAGAACGCGACCAGCTTGCCGAGGCCCAGCGTACCGGCCAGCGAGCAGACTTCGTGGGAGATGCCCTCCATCATGCAGCCGTCGCCCAGGAAGGCGTAGGTGTAGTGATCGACAATGTCATGCCCCGGGCGGTTGAACTGCGCCGCCAGCGTGCGCTCGGCAATCGCCATGCCCACGGCATTGGCAATGCCCTGCCCCAGCGGACCGGTGGTGGTTTCGACGCCCGGTGTGTAACCCACTTCCGGGTGGCCCGGCGTTCTGGAGTGCAGCTGACGGAAGTTTTTCAGCTCTTCAATCGGCAGGTCGTAGCCGGTGAGGTGCAGCAGGCTGTAAATCAGCATGGAGCCGTGACCATTGGACAACACAAAGCGGTCGCGGTCGGCCCAGGACGGGTTCTGCGGGTTATGGTTCAGGAAATCACGCCACAGGACTTCGGCAATGTCAGCCATGCCCATCGGGGCACCCGGATGGCCGGATTTGGCTTTTTGTACTGCGTCCATGCTGAGCGCACGAATAGCATTGGCAAGCTCTTTACGAGAGGACATTTTGACTCCAGATCGGATAGTTGAAGGCCACGCCTTGTTAACGGCTTGACTACTACGCGTTATGGGCTACGCCCGAAAAATTGTCCGACAATGTAACCCAAGCGGCTAAGCATGTACATGGAGCATCCTTTTGTCCGCTAAGAAATCTCTGGAAGCCGCTCGCAGTTTGCGCAACTCGCTCGCCGCGCGTGCGCAAACCTCTTTATACTTAGCCGCAGCCGCCGCCCGGTTCGCGGCGATGAATAATGAAACCTCAATGGAGCGTGGAAGCATAACGATGAAAATGCGCGCGATAGTACTGAGCATGACCGCAGCAGCGCTGCTGAGCGGTTGTCAAAATATGAATTCCAACGGCCTGCTGAGTTCAGGCGCTGAGGCGTTCCAGGCCTACACCTTAAGCGACGCGCAGGTGAAAGCGCTGAGCGACGAGGCGTGTAAATCGCAGGACAGCAAAGCGAAAATCGCACCGGCGAACAGCCAGTATACGCAGCGCCTGAATAAGATTGCTGCCGCGCTCGGCGATAACATCAACGGCCAGCCGGTGAACTATAAGGTTTACGAAGAAAAAGACGTTAACGCCTTCGCGATGGCCAACGGCTGTATCCGCGTTTACAGCGGGCTGATGGATATGATGAGCGATAACGAAGTGGAAGCGGTGATAGGCCATGAGATGGGCCACGTTGCGCTGGGTCACGTGAAGCGTGGAATGCAGGTGGCGCTCGGCACAAACGCTATCCGCGGCGCGGCGGCATCAGCGGGCGGCATCGTCGGCAGCCTGTCGCAATCGGATCTCGGCGAACTCGGCGAGAAGCTGGTGAACGCGCAGTTCTCGCAGCGTCAGGAGTCCGAAGCGGATGATTACTCCTACGATCTGCTGCGCAAACGCGGCATTAATCCGTCGGGGCTCGCTACCAGCTTTGAGAAACTGGCGAAGCTTGAGAAGGGCCGTCAAAGCTCTATGTTTGACGATCACCCGGCCTCCGAGGCGCGCGCGCAGCATATTCGCGATCGCATGAAGGCGGATGGCATTAAGTAATCGTCATCGGTCATGAATTCAAAAGAGCCGGACAGGGAAATAACATGTCCGGCTCTTTTATGACTGCCGTCAGGCCCGTTAAATATTACGCTACCGGGCCGCACACAGTTTACTCGCCTTTTTTCGCCGCCTGGATATAGAGCATCTCCAGTGCCAGCGTCGCAGCGGCAAGCGCCGTGATATCGGACTGATCGTAAGCCGGAGCGACTTCCACGATATCCATACCGACGATGTTCAGATCCTGAATGCCGCGCAGCAGTTTCAACGCGCGATCAGAAGTCAGCCCGCCTATCACCGGCGTGCCGGTGCCCGGTGCAAATGCCGGATCCAGACAGTCGATGTCGAAGGTCAGATAAACCGGCATATCGCCGACAATCTGCTTCACCTGCGCGACCACGTCGTCGACAGTGCGGTCATTCACCTGCGGCGCGTCCAGCACAGTAAAGCCGTTGTCTTTGTCAAACTCGGTACGAATACCGATCTGCACCGAACGGGTTGGATCGATCAGGCCTTCGTTCGGCGCGGTGTAGAACATGGTGCCGTGGTCAAATTCACAGCCGTTGGAGTAGGTGTCGGTGTGCGCGTCGAAATGCACCAGCGCCATTTTGCCAAAATGCTTCGCGTGCGCACGCAACAGCGGCAGGGTGACGAAGTGGTCGCCGCCGAAAGAGAGCATACGCTTACCGGCCGCCAGCAGTTTTTCCGCATGCGCCTGCAGCTTTTCACTCATTTCACGCGCGTCGCCAAAGGCGTAAACCAGATCGCCGCAGTCCACGACGTTCAGGCGCTGACGCATGTCGAAATTCCACGGGAAGCGGTTGCCTTCCCACGCCAGGTTCGTGGAGACCTGACGGATAGCCGCAGGCCCGAAACGGCTGCCGGAACGCCCGGATGTCGCCATATCGAACGGAATACCGGTAATCACCCACTCGGCGTCGCTCTCATACGGCATGAAGTTCAACGGCAGGCGTAAAAAACCAAAGGCGTTGGAAACCAGGGAGTTGTCGTACTGATGGCCTAAGGTATTCATGAATCTGACCTCTTGTTAAGGTTGAGACGTTAGATAAAAAAAATCCCCTCCGCGTCGTTAAACCCGACGAGGAAGGGATGGATTCTTGAGCAACACATTGTTGGCGCGGATTATCGCCAGATTTTCGTTCAGGTTCAATAGCGCGCGGCTCATGCTCGTCAGTATAGAACAGGAAATTCCATCGCGCGTTTTTTAACCTCCTGACCAGCAGGAGGCATAATCCGGTTACTCGTCTTCCAGATAGGTATAGCCGTACAGGCCGCTCTCGAACTCTTCCAGGAACTGCTTTTGCAGGTCGCTGTCGAGATCGGTTTGCTTCACCTGATCGCGGAAATGGGTCAGCAGCGTATCCGGGTCAAGCTGCACGTAGCGCAGCATGTCTGCCACCGTGTCGCCTTCATCAGACAGCTCCACTTCCACGCTGCCGTCCGGGAACACAAACACATCCACCGCTTCGGTATCGCCGAAGAGGTTATGCATGTTGCCGAGAATTTCCTGATACGCGCCCACCATAAAGAAGCCCAGCGGCGGCGGGTTTTCCGGATCGTATTCCGGCAGCGGCATGGTGGTCGCGATGCCGTCGCCATCAACGTAGTGGTCGATAGTGCCGTCGGAGTCGCAGGTGATGTCGAGCAGCACGCCACGGCGCGTCGGCGCGTGGTTCAGCCCTTCCAGCGGCAGCACCGGGAAGAGTTGATCGATACCCCAGGCATCCGGCATCGACTGGAACAGCGAGAAGTTGACGTAAATTTTATCCGCCATACGTTCCTGGAGTTCATCGATAATCGGGCGATGCGCGCGGTTTTGCGGATCAAGCTGCTTTTGCACTTCCTGGCACAGGCTCAGATAGAGCTGTTCAGCCCAGGCGCGCTCCTGCAACGTGTACGCGCCGGAGGAGTAGCCGATATGAATATCGTGCAGATCCATCTGGCTGTCGTGTAGCCACTCGCGCAGCGAACGGCGCGTGCCCGGCTCATCCATCTCCTGCCAGGTTTCCCACATGCTTTGCAGCGGGCGCGGCGCGTCCTCGGCAGGCGCGCTCGGCTCGGTGTATTCGTTACGTTCAACGCCGATGATATTGGAAACCAGCACGGTATGGTGCGCGGTCACGGCGCGGCCCGATTCGGTGATAACCGTCGGGTGCGGCAGGCCGTTCTCTTCGCAGGCGTCGCCGATGGCCCAGATAATGTTGTTGGCGTATTCGTTCAGGCCGTAGTTGACCGAGCAGTCGGACTGCGAACGCGTGCCTTCATAATCCACGCCCAGGCCGCCGCCCACGTCGAAGCACTGAATATTCACGCCAAGCTTATGCAGCTCAACATAGAAGCGGGCAGATTCACGCACGCCAGTGGCGATGTCGCGGATGTTGGCCATCTGCGAGCCGAGATGGAAGTGCAGGAGCTGGAGGCTTTCCAGACGGTCCGCCGCGCGCAGCATCTCGACCAGTTGCAGTACCTGAGTCGCCGCGAGGCCGAATTTCGATTTTTCGCCGCCGGACGACTGCCACTTGCCGGAGCCCTGGGAGGCGAGACGCGCGCGCACGCCGAGACGCGGGATCACGTTCAGGCGTTCAGCTTCTTCCAGCACGATTTTGATTTCCGACATCTTCTCGATGACCAGATAGACCTTGTGGCCCATCTTCTCGCCGATCAGCGCCAGACGAATGTATTCGCGGTCTTTATAGCCATTACAGACGATCACGCTGCGGGTCATGCCCGCGTGCGCCAGCACCGCCATCAGCTCCGCTTTGGAGCCCGCTTCCAGGCCCAGCGGCTCGCCGGAATGGATAAGCGATTCAATCACGCGGCGATGCTGGTTTACCTTAATCGGGTAGACCAGGAAGTAATCGCCGTGATAGCCGTAGGATTCACGGGCGCGCTTAAACGCCGCGTTAATGGAACGCAGGCGATGTTGCAGGATCTGCGGGAAGCAGAACAGCGCAGGCAGACGCTGGCCCTGGGCTTCGCGCTCCTTAACCAGCTTCGCGAGATCGACGCGCGCTTCAGGGACGTCCGGATCGGGGCATACGCTGATATGGCCCAGTTCGTTGACGTCATAGTAGTTATTGCCCCACCAGGCAATATTGTAAGTACGCAGCATCTTGCTGGCTTCCTGGGAGCTCATTGCAACCTCCTGCATGGAACGTAGTACACCCTGTTCGCCTGCTGACGAAGGCGAAGATGAATAGATGTCGTCAGACATAGCGAACCTCAAATTTTTGTCGAAAGTGTAAAACAGTTAACTACTATCGCAGCGTTACACTGTGATAACAACCCATAAACAGCAGAGTTATCCAGCACATAGTGCTGACCACCCTGCCGCGCGACCGGTTTCTTATTCATATCATTGTAAAACACGTAACCGAACTCCGTATGACGGGTCGGCGAAACCACGAGAAAACTCCTGACGTCAGGAGAGCCCTTGTTCAGTTATCGCAAGCCTTGACCGGCCCGGGAATCCTGAGAAGCGCCGAGATGGGTAGAACATCGGCAGGTTTGCAAAAAAGAGATGCAGGTTGCGGGGGAAAAACGCACGCCAGAACGGCATGGCAGATTAAGCGGATCACGACGGTTCATTATCTGGTATCACCTCCACGCCAGCCCTTGTGTGACCAGCGATAAGCCAAAGCTAAAATTCACTCTCAGCCCGGCTGGAAGTGGCGACACGGAGTCTGATTCCGTGCGCTTTTTTGCAGGAGCCGCGCGCGCCGTTTTATACCGGGAACAGGGGTAAAAAGCAAAATAAAAAAGCGGCTTGCGCGGTCCTTGTCAGGAAATATTGCCATCGCTGCGTTGACGGCTATGCGAACCGCCTCAAAAACTGCTGGAAATCGGCTTAAGATTTAACCTAGAATAGCCGTCCAGATGTTAATCCATCTATACTGATTAACACTTAGCCTTCCTGTGTGTTTACCTGCATGGCCGCAGAATTTTCTTCTTAGATGGCACCGACACACGGTATGCTGAGCTAATTGATTTATCCAGGGTGATACAAAACATGGCAAAACACCTTTTTACCTCTGAATCTGTCTCAGAGGGACATCCCGATAAAATTGCGGACCAGATCTCCGATGCAGTGCTGGACGCTATTCTTGAGCAGGATCCGAAAGCACGCGTGGCCTGCGAAACTTACGTGAAAACCGGCATGGTGCTGGTCGGCGGTGAAATCACCACCAGCGCGTGGGTGGATATCGAAGAGATTACCCGCAACACCGTTCGTGAGATTGGCTACATCCATTCTGATATGGGCTTTGACGCCAATTCCTGCGCCGTACTGAGCGCTATCGGTAAACAGTCTCCGGACATCAACCAGGGCGTTGACCGCACCGACCCGCTTGAGCAGGGCGCGGGCGACCAGGGCCTGATGTTTGGTTACGCGACCAACGAAACCGACGTGCTGATGCCTGCGCCGGTCACCTACGCGCACCGTCTGGTGCAGCGTCAGGCTGAAGTGCGTAAAAACGGCACCCTGCCGTGGCTGCGCCCGGATGCGAAAAGCCAGGTCACTTTCCAGTACGACGCCGGTAAAATTGTCGGCATCGACGCGGTCGTGCTCTCTACGCAGCATGCTGAAGATATCGAGCAGCACGCGCTGCACGAAGCGGTAATGGAAGAGATAATCAAGCCGGTTCTGCCTGCGGAATGGCTGAATGAATCGACTAAATACTTCATCAACCCGACAGGCCGTTTCGTTATCGGCGGCCCGATGGGCGACTGCGGCCTGACCGGTCGTAAGATCATTGTCGACACCTACGGCGGCATGGCCCGTCACGGCGGCGGCGCGTTCTCTGGTAAGGACCCGTCTAAAGTGGACCGTTCCGCAGCCTACGCGGCGCGTTATGTCGCGAAAAACATCGTGGCCGCAGGCCTCGCTGACCGCTGCGAAATTCAGGTGTCTTACGCGATTGGCGTAGCGGAACCGACCTCCATCATGGTAGAAACCTTCGGTACCGAGAAAATCGCGACCGAGCAGCTCACCCTGCTGGTGCGTGAATTCTTCGACCTGCGTCCGTACGGCCTGATCCAGATGCTGGATCTGCTGCACCCGATCTATAAAGAGACCGCCGCTTACGGTCACTTTGGTCGTGAACACTTCCCGTGGGAAAAAACCGACAAAGCGCAGCTGCTGCGCGATGCTGCCGGTCTGAAATAATCCCCTGCGCAGTGACGCTCAAAGGCCAGCCTCGTGCTGGCCTTTTGCTTTTCGGGCGCTGGATCCTCCCCGCTCCTTCTATTTAGCCGACAGCGACTATACTTCTTGCCAGTTGCGCAGGTCGGAACTCACTGAAACCGATTACATCAGCAGGAAAACCGGCGCTTTTTCAGAATTGTCTTTACGCGAACGTCCGTTCCGCATTCTGTTACATGCCGTTTCGGTTTAGTCTGAATTCCTCTCTGCCGCTTCGTTACTGGCTACACTAATTAACTGATAAAAAAAGGGATAAGCGCTTTACGCAAGTTGACACTAGTGTAACCGATTACACGCACGTGACTGATATCACATATTTTTACGTTACGCTAACTTACCCTTTACCACGATAAAACCAATAACCCAACTGGAGGGCAGTATGCCTGACAATAAAAAACAGGGGCGTTCAAACAAGGCCATGACGTTCTTCGTCTGTTTTCTCGCGGCCCTGGCGGGACTTCTTTTCGGCCTGGACATCGGCGTGATCGCGGGCGCGCTGCCCTTCATCACTGAAGATTTTAATATCACCCCGCACCAGCAGGAGTGGGTCGTCAGCTCCATGATGTTTGGTGCCGCCGTCGGCGCGGTCGGCAGCGGCTGGCTCTCCTCACGCCTCGGGCGTAAATACAGCCTGATGATAGGTTCCGTGCTGTTTGTTATCGGCTCGCTCTGCTCGGCCTTTGCGCCGAACGTGGAAGTGCTGATTATCTCCCGCGTGCTTCTGGGCCTGGCGGTAGGTATCGCCTCCTACACCGCGCCGCTGTACCTGTCTGAAATCGCGCCGGAGAAGATCCGCGGCAGTATGATTTCGATGTATCAGCTGATGATAACCATCGGTATCCTGGGCGCGTATCTCTCCGACACCGCCTTCAGCTACAGCGGCGCCTGGCGCTGGATGCTGGGTGTTATTACCATTCCGGCGATTCTGCTGCTGATTGGCGTCTTCTTCCTGCCGGACAGCCCGCGCTGGTTCGCTGCCAAACGTCGCTTCCACGATGCCGAACGCGTGCTGCTGCGCCTGCGTGACTCCAGCGCCGAAGCCAAGCGCGAGCTCGAAGAGATCCGCGAAAGCCTGAAGGTGAAGCAGAGCGGCTGGGCGCTGTTTAAAGACAACAGCAACTTCCGCCGCGCAGTGTTCCTCGGCATTCTGTTGCAGGTCATGCAGCAGTTCACCGGCATGAACGTCATCATGTACTATGCGCCGAAAATCTTCGAACTGGCCGGGTATTCCAATACCACCGAACAGATGTGGGGCACCGTAATTGTGGGCCTGACCAACGTGCTGGCGACATTTATCGCGATTGGTCTGGTCGACCGCTGGGGGCGTAAGCCGACGCTTATCCTCGGCTTTATCGTGATGGCCGCGGGCATGGGCATTCTCGGCACCATGCTGCACATGGGCATCGACAGCCCGGCAGGCCAGTACTTCGCGGTCGCCATGCTGCTGATGTTCATTATCGGTTTTGCGATGAGCGCCGGTCCGCTTATCTGGGTATTGTGCTCTGAAATCCAGCCGCTGAAAGGTCGCGATTTCGGTATCACGCTCTCTACCGCGACCAACTGGATTGCCAACATGATAGTCGGGGCGACCTTCCTGACCATGCTCAACACGCTGGGCAACGCGCCGACCTTCTGGGTCTATGCCGGTCTCAACCTGTTCTTCATCGTGCTGACTATCTGGCTGGTGCCGGAAACCAAGCACGTGTCGCTGGAACACATTGAGCGCAACCTGATGAAGGGCCGCAAACTGCGCGACATCGGCTCGAACGACTAAGCCTCGTTAATCAATGTCTTTTCAAAGGGATGCCTGGCATCCCTTTTTTATGCCCTGGTTTCAGAAGGAATAGCCGACCGTAAAATAGCCGGCCCAGCCGGTCGCCTTGACGTAAAAGTCGCCGTCGCCAAAGTTAAGCTTCGCATTATCCTTCCACTGGCCGCCATTATGGAAATAACGCGCCGTAACGGCGGTTTTCCAGTGCGCCCAGCTGAGCGAAAAAATATGCGAAGAGGCGATAGAGTCATTAGTGCGTGCGTTATCTCTGTCGCCCAGCTCCGAGCCAAAATCAAAATTCGTAAACCCGGAATAGGTAAACTGCGCGCCCCAGAGGCGGGTAATGGGAATGGCATATTTCACTTTTACACGATACCCGTCCCATTCATTTTCATTGGCCGCCGCATAGTACTGCCACTGGTATTTCGCGTAAACGTCAAACGCCAGCGTCACCGGCAATCCGGTGTCGATATCCGTCCCCAACCCCATATACCAGGTGCTTTGCCGCGACGCCCGATTATCGCCCATGTCATATACATAGTCGTTTGCGATATACCACTCTTTAAAAGGGCCGAATACCAGCGGCACACCGGTCAGCTTATCGAGTGAGAAGCGTGGTTCTATTTCCAGAAACAGCGGCGATCCATCATCCCACGCGCCGTGGTCCGGCGTATTACCGACGCCGAAAAATTTAGGAATATCGACATAGCCGTAAAAATCAAACCAGTCCTTTTTACCGAAAGCCGTATATTCCGGATAAAGATCGTTAGTTAATATCGGGCCGAAGCGCGTATGATAACGCCCAATGACATTCAGGCTCTGATGCCACCAGTCTGATAAATATTCCTCCTGCGCTAATGCCTGCTGTGAAATGCCCGCCATGCATAATCCTAATAACCATCCTTTATTCATTTAGATAATCTCTTTAACGTTATCGCGTTATGACGCTCGCTACCAGCCTCATAAAATGACTTAATAATTTCCCGCACTGCCAGTGACGTAAAGCGCGCCGTGGTTACAACAGATAAATTAACAACAGCTTATATAATGCCGGGAGAGGTTATATTTTGTGATTGTCAGCGCAATCTACTGAATTAATAAAAGAGGCGCGCGCCAAAACCGCGACGGTAAATAAACACGCATCAGTAATTCAGAAAAGGATTAGCAACGGTCATTTTATTACCGGATAAAACCTGTCGTTAATAACGGTAAGCATTGTCACTGATAAGATGAAACGTTATTCTTTTCGTCATGAAAACCCCACGCCTCCCCATTGCCATTCAACAGGCCGTCATGCGCAGCCTGCGCGACGCCCTTGCGCGCGCCAACCTGAAGCTCGGCTGCAGCTACCCTGAGCCGAAACTGGTCTATCAGCAGCGTGGCACGGCGGCGGGTACCGCCTGGCTCGAAAGCTATGAAATCCGTTTAAATCCGGTGCTGTTGATGGAAAACCAGCAGGCGTTTATCGACGAAGTGGTGCCGCATGAGCTGGCGCATCTGCTGGTCTGGAAACATTTCGGGCGTGTGCCGCCCCACGGCAAAGAGTGGAAATGGATGATGGAAAGCGTGCTTGGCGTACCGGCGCGTCGAACGCATCAGTTTGAACTCAATTCGGTGCGCGCCAACACCTTCCTCTACCGCTGCCGCTGTCAGCAGCATCAGCTGACCGTCCGCCGCCACAACCGCGTGGTGCGCGGCGAAACCCAGTACCGCTGCGTGCGCTGCGGCGATACGCTGGTGGCGGAAAACTGACGCCTTCCGGAAATTTCTGGCAATAACCGATTGCTTCCGGCGCCCTCCTTCGTTACGTTGCGAACACCTTCAGATAAGGAACTGGAAGATGTCTCGCAAAATTTTACTGGCGGCAGCGCTGAGCGTCGCCGTTGTCGCGCCTGCCGCGCTGGCGGCAGGGATCCACAGCTTCAGCCAGGCCAAAGCCGCTGGCGTAAAAATCAACGCCGACGCGCCGGGCGATTTCTACTGCGGCTGCCCCATCACCTGGCAGGGCAAAAAGGGTATTCCCGACCTCAACGCGTGTGGTTATCAGGTACGCAAAAACGAAAACCGCGCCTCGCGTATCGAATGGGAGCACGTGGTGCCTGCGTGGCAGTTCGGCCACCAGCGCCAGTGCTGGCAGGAAGGCGGGCGTAAAAACTGCGATAAAGACCCGATCTATCGCGAAATGGAAACCGATCTTCATAACCTGCAACCCGCCGTTGGCGAGGTGAACGGCGATCGTGGGAATTTCCTCTACAGCCAGTGGCGCGGCGGCGAGGGCCAGTATGGCCAGTGTGAAATGAAGGTCGACTTTAAAAATAAACAGGCCGAGCCGCCTGCCCGCGCCCGTGGCGCTATCGCGCGCACCTATTTCTATATGCGCGATAAATATCAGCTCAATCTGTCGCGCGCGCAGACGCAGCTTTTCGAGGCCTGGAACAAGCTCTACCCGGTCACCGCGTGGGAATGCACCCGCGACGCGCGCATCGCGAAGGTGCAGGGCAACCATAACCCCTACGTACAGCAGGCTTGCCAGGGGCAAAACCGCTAACCTACACTACCGGGCAATTGTTAACGCAGGGCTTGCCGCGCGATGCCGCAAGCCCGTTTACCGGAAAAAGCCCATGCGAATTCCCCGCATCTATCATCCCGAGCCGTTAATCGTCGGGCGCGAAATCGCCCTTGATGAAGACGCCGCCAACCATGTGGGCCGGGTGCTGCGCATGAGCGCAGGCCAGGCGCTGCAACTTTTCGACGGCAGCAACCACGTTTTCGCCGCAGAAATCACCCAGGCGAGCAAAAAAAGCGTGCTGGTGAATGTGCTTAGCAGCGAGCCCGCGAACCGCGAATCGCCGCTTTTTTTACATCTGGGCCAGGTGATGTCGCGCGGCGAAAAAATGGAGTTCACCATCCAGAAATCGATCGAGCTTGGCGTCAGCGTTATCACGCCGCTGTTCTCCGAGCGCTGCGGCGTTAAGCTTGATGAAGAGCGCCTGAATAAAAAACTTCAGCAGTGGCAGAAAATCGCCATCGCCGCCTGCGAGCAATGTGGGCGCAACGTGGTGCCGGAAATCCGCCCGGCGATGGATCTGGAGGCCTGGTGCGCAGAGCCAGACAGCGGCCTTAAGCTGAATCTGCACCCGCGCGCCGCGCACAGCATCAACACGCTGCCGCAGCCCGTCGGGCGCGTGCGCCTGCTGATCGGCCCGGAAGGCGGCCTTACCGCCGATGAAATTGCCATGACCGCACGTTACCAGTTTACTGATATCCTGTTAGGACCACGCGTTTTGCGCACAGAGACCACTGCGCTCACCGCCATCACCGCACTGCAGGTGCGCTTTGGCGATCTGGGCTAAAGGAGAAAAATAATGATCAAGCTCGGCATCGTGATGGACCCCATCGCAAGCATTAACATCAAAAAAGATTCCAGCTTCGCCATGCTGCTGGAAGCCCAGCGCCGCGGCTACGAACTCCACTATATGGAAATGGCGGACCTCTACCTGAACAACGGCGACGCCCGCGCCCGCACGCGTCTTGTGAGCGTTGAGCAGAACTACGACAAATGGTACGAGTTCGGTACCGAGCAGGATATCGCGCTGGCCGATCTCGACGTGGTGCTGATGCGTAAAGATCCGCCGTTCGATACCGAATTCATTTACGCCACCTATATCCTTGAGCGCGCTGAAGAAAAAGGCACGCTTATCGTCAACAAGCCTCAGAGCCTGCGCGACTGCAATGAGAAACTGTTCACCGCGTGGTTTGCCGACCTTACCCCGCACACGCTGGTGACGCGCAACAAAGCGCAGCTGAAAGCTTTCTGGGAAAAACATGGCGACATCATTTTAAAACCGCTGGACGGTATGGGCGGCGCGTCAATTTTCCGCGTAAAAGAAGGCGACCCGAACCTGTCCGTCATTGCGGAGACGCTGACCGAGCTTGGCAGCCGCTACTGCATGGCGCAAAACTACCTGCCGGCGATTAAAGACGGCGACAAGCGCGTGCTGGTGGTGGACGGCGAGCCGGTGCCTTACTGCCTGGCACGTATTCCGCAGGGCGGCGAAACCCGCGGCAACCTGGCGGCGGGTGGTCGCGGCGAGCCGCGTCCGCTTTCTGACAGCGACTGGGAAATCGCCCGCCGCGTGGGGCCAACGCTGAAAGCGAAAGGGCTGATTTTTGTCGGCCTGGATATTATCGGTGACAAGCTGACCGAAATTAACGTCACCAGCCCGACCTGCATCCGGGAAATCGAGGCCCAGTTCCCGATTTCCATCACCGGCATGCTGATGGACGCCATTGAAAAACGCCTCGCTAAGTAAACCTGACGGGCGGGGATCCCCGCCCGTTACCCCACCGGGGGTGACAGCTCGCGACTTTCCCCGCATACTGAATCTGCCGATTTTCCAACCAGGACTACAGAACTTTTGACGATGAATTTACAGCATCATTTTCTCATTGCCATGCCGGCCCTTCAGGACCCGCTGTTCCGCCGTTCCGTGGTGTATATCTGCGAATACAATGATGAAGGGGCCATGGGTCTTATCATTAATAAGCCTCTGGAAAATCTGCAGGTGGAAGGTGTGCTTCAGAAACTGAAAATCACGCCGGAGCCGCGCGACCCGGCTATTCGTCTCGATAAACCGGTATTCCTCGGCGGCCCGCTGGCGGAAGATCGCGGTTTTATCCTCCATACGCCGCCCGATATGTTCTCTTCCAGCATTCGTATTTCTGACAACACGGTTATCACCACTTCACGCGACGTACTGGAAACGCTCGGCACCGCAGAGCAGCCCGCCGATGTGCTGGTGGCGCTCGGCTATTCTTCGTGGGAGAAAGGCCAGCTTGAAGAAGAAATCCTGGAAAACGCCTGGCTTACGGCCCCGGCGGATCTGAACATCCTGTTCCGCACGCCGATCGCCGACCGCTGGCGTGAGGCCGCGAAGCTTATCGGAATAGACATTCACACCATGCCTGGCGAAGCGGGGCACGCGTAATGAGCGGTACCCTGCTGGCCTTCGATTTTGGCACCAAAAGTATCGGCGTGGCGATTGGACAGCGCGTGACCGCCACCGCTCGTCCGCTGAACGCGATCAAAGCGCAGAACGGCAACCCGGACTGGTCGCTCATTGAGCGCCTGCTGAAAGAGTGGCAGCCGGATGACATCATCGTCGGCCTGCCGTTGAATATGGACGGAACGGAACAGCCGCTCACGGCGCGCGCCCGCACCTTCGCCAACCGGCTGCATGGCCGCTTCGGCGTTAAAGTGACGCTGCATGACGAGCGTCTCAGCACCGTGGAAGCCCGGGCCGGGCTCTTCGAGCGCGGTGGGTTTCGCGCGCTAAACAAAGGCAGCGTCGACTCCGCCTCTGCGGTCGTTATTCTGGAAAGTTACTTCGAGCAACACGGTTAAGGTTTCACGCGCAGCGTCGCCTGGCGCTGCGCCCTTTTCTCCCGTCTTAAACGGATTATTTCCGCTAATGAATCCGCCACGGATCACAGATCTGTCGTAACGCCTTTGCTAGCGCCGCTAATCGTTTCTATAAAAGAAACATAAAGAATGACCGTCAAACCGGTTTTACCAGCCGCATGGTCAGTTCATTCAATTGCTCAAGGCGGGTGTGGATTTCCGGCGCGCTGATATTCCACATACCGGCTAACGCCAGCGCGGCGCTGTGAATGCCAAGCGGTTTCGCCATTGAGACTTCGCCGTCATCGTGGCGCCAGATAACCTGGCCGCGCTCGCGCTGCTGCGCCACGTGGGGTGCCAGTTGAGCCCACTGCTCGGGTGTGAAGCGCCCTTCCAGCGCCTCATCGCTTTCAGCCGCGAGCAGCGCCATGCCGATAACCGACTGCCAGGCGGGCAGCATACGAAACCCGGCCAGGGCCTGGCTCATCTGGCTGCCGGGCGTCGAGTGGTAGATATAGATGATTTGATCTTCCCAGAGCACGCCGAGCGCCACGACGACATCTTTCGGCGCGTGTTGTTCAAGCTGCGGCAACGCATGGGAGAAGAGCGCGGAGCCGCGGATCGCCTGCGCCGCCAGGGCGTGGATGCCGGGACCGGGCAGATAACGGCGCTGCTCGTCCTGCATGGTGAGGCCGATGGAGGCCATCGTCATCAGCAGACGGTTAACGCGCGTGGTGTTGATGCCCATCAGGCGGGCCAGTTCGCGACAACCGATGGCTCGATCGCTCGAAACCAGATACTGCAGACAGCGGATCCCATCGATCAGACTCTGGTTGGGTTGTGAGGACATAGCGAAGTTCCGTTGCATGACAATGTGATGAGTGTAATGCCAGTTAAGAAGGATACAAGCTTATGAACATCTTTCCCCGCAGCGCCGACCGCACGTTTCCTGAGGAGCATCTTCATGCCGATCTGCTGGTGGCGGGCGGCGGGCTGGCCGGTTTGTGCGCGGCGCTGGCTGCGGCCCGCGATGGGTTGCACGTGATCCTGGTACAGGACAGACCGGTACTCGGCGGCAATGCCTCCAGCGAAGTACGGCTGTGGGCCAACGGCGCAACCTCACACATGGGCAACAATAACCGCTGGGCACGCGAAGGCGGTATTATGGGCGAGATCCTGGAAGAGAACCTCTGGCGCAATAAAGAGGGCAATCCGGTGATGTTCGATCTGGTGTTGCTGGATCTGGCGCGCTCCCAGCCCGGCCTGACGCTGCTGCTCAACACGGCGATTTTTGAGGTGGAAAGCAACGACCGGCGTATTCAACGCGTGCGTGGCTTTAACGCCATCAACGAGACGTTTTATACTCTTACCGCCAGCCAGTTTTGCGACGCCACCGGCGATGGCGTACTCGGCTACCTCTCCGGCGCCGAGTTTCGCGTCGGCGCGGAAGAGGCTGACGAGCTCGGCGAAAAAATGGCGCCGGGCGACAGCTTCGGGCATAAACTCGGCCACTCAATTTACTTCTACACCAAACAGACCAGCGGGCCAGTGCGCTTCGTCCCGCCGTCGTTCGCGCTGAAAGACATCACCGACATCCCGCGCTACCAGCGTCTGACTTCCACGCTAAACGGCTGCGATCTCTGGTGGCTCGAATGGGGCGGTCGCCTCGACACCGTGCATCAGAGCGAAGAGATCAAATGGGAGCTGTGGAAAATCGTCTGGGGCGTCTGGGATCATATTAAAAACTCCGGACAGTTTCCCGATGCCGATAATCTGACTATCGAGTGGGTCGGCACCATCCCCGGCAAGCGCGAAAGCCGCCGGTTTATGGGAGATTACCTGCTCTGCCAGCAGGATATTATCGAGCAGCGCGACCATTACGACGCCGTGGCTTACGGCGGCTGGTCTATCGATCTGCATCCGGCAGATGGCGTCTACAGCACCCACGACGGCTGCCGCCAGTTTCACAGCAAAGGGACCTACACCATTCCCTGGCGCAGCCTGTACAGCCGCTCGCTTGATAATCTCTTTCTGACCGGGCGGCTCATCTCCGCCTCGCATGTCGCCTTCGGCAGCGCCCGCGTGATGTGTACCTGCGGACTGCTGGGCGAAATCGTGGGACGCGCGGCGGCGATCTGCCATCAACAGACGCTCACGCCGCGCCAGCTGGCAGCACGCGAGCACATTGGCGCGCTGCAACAGCATGTGCAGGCGACGGGCTGTTATATTCCGCGCCAGCGGCTGAACGACCCGGCGCGCGGCGCAGAGCTTCGCGTCAGCAGCGAATATCAACTGGCTGAGCTGACGCCGAACGGCGAATGGGCGCCGCTGTCGGCCCGCATCGCGCTGCTGCTGCCGCTGCGGGCCGGGCAATCGCTGCCCACCCTGCATTTTACGTTGCGGGCTGACGCACCTCAGCGCCTGCGCGTTCAGTTGCTTACCAGTCACAAGCCGGGCAACTATACGCCGGAGCGCTGGCTTGACGAATGCGAACTGGAGATTCGCGATGCCGCCTCGTACCGGGTGGCGCTGCGCCATACCGCCGAAGCGGACTGCTACGTGTTTGTCGTTTTCGATCGCTGCGACGGGGTCGAGCTGGCGCTCAGCGCGCAGCACCTGCCGGGCATTATGATGGTGTTTAACAGCGTGAACGCCCGCGTCGCCAAACGCTCGCGCCAGGTCGTGGACGGCGACTACGGCGTGGACGAGTTCGATTTCTGGCTGCCGCGCCGCCGTCCGCACCAGATTATGCCCGCGCTGCGCCTCGATGCCCCGCTGCGCTGCTACCCGGCGGAAAATCTGCTCAATGGCCGCCTGCGCCCGGAACAGCAAACCAACGCCTGGGTGCCCGCGATGGACGATCCACTTCCTGCCGTCGAATGGCGCTGGCCGCAACCCCAGGCGTTCCAGGCACTGACGCTGATCTTGGATAACGATTTTGATAACGCGATGGAGACGGTACAGATGGGCCATGACCGCGCCGTGACGCCCCACTGCGTCACCCATTACCGCCTCTGGGCTGATGACGCGCTGCTGGCGGAGGTGGCCGATAACCATCGCTCGGTCTGCGAGCACCGCCTCAACGCCTCCAGCGCGGCGCGCGTTATCCGGCTTGAGATTGTCAGTACTGCAGGCGGCCTGCCCGCGCTCTACGCGCTCCACGTGCATTAGCACCAGTGCGCGGCGCTGGCCTCTTTTTGCAGCGCCAGCCTGCCTTCGTTGAGACGCATCGCGACACTTTGCGCGAACGTCTGCATCCCGTGCTGCTGGCCGGTTTCCATCAGGCCTGGCAACTGGTGCGTTTTCGCCTCACGGATGAGGTTCGCCACCGCTGGCGTGTTAATCAGCAGTTCATGAAGCGCCGTCCTTCCGCCCTGCGCGTCCGCCACCAGCTTTTGCGCCAGCACCGCCTTGAGGCTACCCGCAAGCTGGCTGCGTACTTTGTTCTGTTCATCCGCCGGAAAGACATCCACCAGGCGCTCGACGGCCTGTGCCGCGCCGCGCGTATGCAGCGTCGCCATTACCAGGTGGCCGGTTTCCGCCGCCGTCAGCGCCAGCCGGATGGTTTCGCTGTCCCGCAATTCGCCCAGCAAAATGACATCCGGATCTTCACGTAGCGCGCCGCGCAGCCCGTCGCTGAAGCTCTGACAGTGGGTGCCGATTTCACGCTGCTGAATGAGACAGCGCGCGGGTTGATGACAAAACTCAACCGGATCTTCAAGCGTCAGGATATGGCCGTCGAGCGTCTCGTTCAGGTAGCCGACCATCGCCGCAAGCGTGGTGGATTTACCGCTGCCGGTCGCGCCGGTGACCAGCAGCAGGCCGTCCGGCATATTGAGCAGCCCCGGCACCGCCGCCGGTACGCCCAGCGCCTCGAGCCGCGGACAGCCACGCGGCAGCAGGCGCAAGACCAGCGACACGCCCTGCATCTGGCGAAACGCGTTCCCGCGAAGGCGCACGCCGCCTGCCAGACTCACCGCGAAATCCGTCTGCCCGCGCTCGGAAAGCTCGCGCTGATGGGCGTCGTCGAGCCAGCGCGCCAGCAAGTTTTCCGGCTTCGGCACCGGGTGCGTAAGCGGCTCCAGCCGCCCTTGCCTGCGCCAGCGCGCAGGCAGCTCGCTACACAGGTGTAGATCCGAAACATTATGCTTTACACTAAGCGCCACTAATTCATCCATTTCCATATAGCTTCCCTAACCATGAGTGAGACAGAACGCAACTTAGCGCAGGTTCGGCAAAAGATCTCAGCGGCTGCACAACGCTGCGGCCGGGCTCCAGAAGAAGTTACGCTGCTTGCAGTGAGTAAAACAAAACCTGCGAGCGCGATAGCAGAAGCTATCGACGCCGGGCAGCGTGAATTCGGTGAAAACTATGTGCAGGAGGGAGTGGACAAGATCCAGCATTTTCGCGAGACGGGCGTCGACGGGCTGACGTGGCACTTTATCGGTCCGTTGCAGTCCAACAAAAGCCGTCTGGTCGCGGAGCATTTCGACTGGTGTCATACCGTCGACCGGCTGCGCATCGCCACCCGGCTGAACGAGCAGCGCCCTGACGAGATGGCGCCGCTTAACGTGCTGATTCAGGTTAATATCAGCGATGAACAGAGCAAATCCGGCATCGCCCTGGACGAGCTGGACGCGCTGGCGGCGGCGGTGGCCGCCCTGCCGCGCCTGCGGCTGCGCGGGTTGATGGCCATTCCGGCACCGGAAAAAGCGTACGAGCGCCAGTTTGCCGTCGCCAGCGAGATGGCGGCGGCGTTCACCGCGCTTAAGGCCCGCTACCCGACGGTAGACACGCTTTCGCTCGGCATGAGCGATGATATGGAAGCCGCCATCGCCGCAGGCAGCACGATGGTGCGCATTGGTACCGCGATTTTCGGCGCGCGCGATTATGCCCGCGCCGCTCAACATTAACTTCTGAGGAACGCCATGCTGACGTTGACTTTCCTGGTCAAAACCGTGATCGAGCTGTATGTGATGGTGCTGCTGCTGCGCATCTGGATGCAGTGGTCGCGCTGCGATTTTTATAACCCGCTCGCCCAGACGGTCGTGAAATTTACCCAGCCGATTATCGGCCCGCTGCGCCGCATTATTCCGTCAATGGGGCCTGTCGACACGGCCTCGCTGCTGGTGGCGTTTATTCTCTCGACGCTGAAATTCCCGCTGCTGCTGTTAATTCAGTCGGGCGGCTTATCGCTCGATCCGTTTAACCTGGTGGTGGGCTTGTTGTCGCTGCTGAAATCCGCCGGGCTGCTGGTCTTCTGGGTGATTATCATTCGCTCGCTGATGAGCTGGGTAAGCCAGGGCCGCAGCCCGATTGAATTTGTGCTGATCCAGCTTACCGAGCCGCTGATGGCTCCAGTTCGCCGCATTCTTCCGGCGATGGGCGGCATCGATTTTTCCGCCATGGGCGTGATTATCCTGCTTTATCTGCTGAACTACCTCGGCATGGATCTCTTCCCGGGGCTGTGGAATCTGCTGTGAGTGCCGTCAGTAAAACCGTCGACGGGCTGGTGTTGCGGTTGTATATCCAGCCGAAAGCCAGCCGCGACAGCATTATCGGGTTACATGGCGACGAATTGAAAGTCGCCATTACCGCCCCGCCGGTTGACGGTCAGGCCAACGCCCACCTGGTTAAATACCTCGCAAAACAGTTTCGCGTGGCCAAAAGCCAGGTAGTGATTGAAAAAGGCGAACTGGGCCGTCATAAGCAAGTCAAAATTATCGACCCCCAACAGATCCCAACGGAAGTTGCGGCTGTCACCGAATCATTACAGGATTGAGCTATGCAGAAAGTTGTCCTCGCGACCGGCAACGCCGGTAAAGTGCGCGAACTCGCCTCATTACTGCGGGAGTTTGGGCTGGATATCGTGGCGCAGACCGAACTCGGCGTCGACTCCGCCGAAGAAACCGGTCTGACGTTTATCGAAAACGCGATTCTGAAAGCGCGCCACGCCGCGCAGATCACGGGGCTGCCAGCGATTGCCGATGACTCCGGTCTGGCCGTGGATTTTCTGGGCGGCGCGCCGGGGATTTACTCCGCCCGCTATTCCGGGGTGGACGCCACCGACCAGCAGAATCTTGAAAAGCTGCTTGTGGCCCTGAAAGATGTCCCGGACGAACAGCGTACTGCGCAGTTCCACTGCGTACTGGTCTATATGCGTCACGCGGAAGATCCCACACCGATTGTCTGTCACGGCAGCTGGCCGGGCGTGATCACCCGTGAAGCGGCAGGCAACGGCGGCTTTGGCTACGACCCGATTTTCTTTGTCCCCTCCGAGGGCAAAACCGCCGCCGAGCTGACGCGTGAAGAGAAAAGCGCTATCTCCCACCGCGGGCAGGCGCTGAAATTATTACTGGAAGCAATACGTAATGGCTGATTTGCCACCCTTAAGTCTTTATATCCACATTCCCTGGTGCGTACAGAAGTGCCCCTATTGCGACTTCAACTCCCACGCGCTGAAGGGCGAAGTGCCGCACGACGATTATGTCCAGCATCTGTTACGCGATCTGGATAACGATGCGCCCTGGGCGCAGGGCCGCGAAGTGAAGACGATTTTCATCGGCGGCGGGACGCCGAGCCTCCTCTCCGGCCCGGCGATGCAAACCTTGCTGGACGGTGTGCGTGCGCGTCTGAACCTGGCAGCGGATGCTGAAATTACAATGGAAGCCAACCCCGGCACCGTTGAAGCCGACCGCTTTGTCGAGTATCAGCGCGCAGGCGTGAACCGAATTTCCATCGGCGTGCAGAGCTTTAGCGAGCCGAAGCTTACGCGTCTTGGCCGTATTCACGGGCCGGAAGAAGCAAAGCGCGCGGCACGGCTGGCGAGCGGTCTTGGGCTGCGCAGCTTTAACCTTGATTTGATGCACGGTCTGCCGGATCAGTCGCTCGCCGAGGCGCTGGACGATCTGCGTCAGGCTATCGCGCTTAATCCGCCGCATCTGTCCTGGTATCAACTGACTATTGAGCCGAACACGCTGTTTGGCTCGCGCCCGCCTGTGCTGCCTGATGACGACGCGCTATGGGATATCTTCGAGCAGGGTCATCAGTTACTAACCGCCGCCGGGTATGAGCAGTATGAGACGTCGGCCTACGCGAAACCGGGCTACCAGTGCCAGCACAATCTGAATTACTGGCGCTTCGGGGATTATCTCGGCATCGGATGCGGCGCGCACGGCAAAGTGACGCTCGCGGACGGGCGTATTCTGCGTACCGCCAAAACCCGCCATCCACGCGGCTATATGACCGGCACTTATCTCGATAAGCAGCATGAGGTTGAGACGCAGGACAAACCGTTTGAGTTTTTCATGAACCGTTTCCGCCTGCTGGAGCCCGCGCCGCGCGCCGAGTTTCACCGTTATACGGGGCTTGATGAAGCCGCCATCCGCCCGCAGATTGACGAGGCGATTGCGCGCAATTATCTGGTGGAGACACCGGAGAACTGGCAGATCACCGGGCACGGTAAGCTGTTTCTGAACTCGCTGCTGGAGCTGTTCCTGACGGAATAACGGCTTTTGACAACGCGGGTGTGCCGGGTTACGGCCTCAATGGCAGTGACGCCGCGCTTACCCGCTCTGCTTATGGATATAGCCTTGATCGGCTGGATAAGCAAAGCGTATCCACCTTGAGGCTCAGGTACAAAAAAGCCGCTTCGCAGCGGCTTTTTTCACTCTCAACGCCTTACGGCGCCGGATTTACCACCATCTGCCCAACCGAACCGCGATCGGCCATCTCCAGCGTCTGGCTGGAATAGAGGAACGGGAAATGCTCCCAGGACGGCTGGCTAAAGTACACCAGCAATTCCACCTGACCATCCACCCAGACCGTATCTTTCCAGCCACGATCTTCCGGGAACGGCGCGGCGCCATTGACGCTGCGGATAAGAAAACTCACGCCTTCCATATGGAACGACTGCGGCATATCCGAGCGCACCGTCCAGCGCTCCCACGCGCCCTGCTGGGTCTGCACGTCGGTTCGTTTCATATCCCACAGTTGCCCGTTAATGCCAGGATCGTCGCTGAGCGTAATATCACGGCTGCGCACCGGCGCGCCGTTGATAATCTCATCCGGCAGCAGGCGCATCGGCAGGGTATCCGTCACCAGCGGCAGCAGGCCGGTGGGCCGCAGCGTTAGCACCAGCGTAGAGATAAGAATGCTGGAAGGCTCAAAGATGCCGCGAATGCGGTCCATAATGGACGCCGCTTCACCACAGGTGATGGAGACTTCATCGCCGTTGGTCATGTCGATAAGCACCTCGCGGCGCTCGCCCGGTGCCAGCGCGAGCTGTTTGACCGCGACCGGCGCAGGCAGAAAGCCCTGATCGCCTGCAATCACATGCAGCGGACGCCCGTCGCTCACCTGAAGCTGATAACGGCGCGCGTTAGAGGCGTTCAGCAAGCGCAGGCGCACCCAGCCGCGCGAGACTTCCACATAGGGGCTCTGCGCGCCGTTAACCAGCAGCGTATCGCCGACAAAACCGCCGCTGCCCGGCTCGCTGTATTCCGGCGTGCCGAAATTGTCGAGGCGCTTGTCCTGAATAATGATCGGGAAATCGTCCACACCGTAGTGATTCGGCACCGGCAGCGCTTTGCTGATGGCATCTTCCACCAGCCACATGCCTGCCAGACCGTTATAGACCTGCTGGCCGGTACGGTTGGGGGTATTGGCGTGATACCAGAGCGTGGCGGCGGCCTGGCGTACCGGCAATACCGGCGCCCAGTCGGCACCGGGCGACATCATGCGCGCCGCGCCGCCCATCAGCGGCCCCGGCACCTGCAACCCGCTCACCGTCATGGCGACGTTTTCCTGCAGACGGTTGCTGTAAATCAGCTTCACGTCGTCGCCGCTCCAGACGCGGATGGTCGGCCCCATATAGCGGCCGTTGAATCCCCAGACCTGCGCGCGCGTACCCGGCGCGAAAGACCAGTGGGCGCGGGAGAGCGTCAGAAACAGCGGCTGGCCGCGGCGCGACTCCAGAAGCGGCGGCACCGGCAGCGCCGGCTGCTGGCCTGCGGCGTGTGCCCTCAGCGGCACCGCGCCCGCGCAGAGCGCAACGCCCGATGCCTGAATAAACTGACGCCGACTGAGTGACATAATGGCTCCATGAAAACGGGTAATGAATGACGGTCGAAGGCCGTCAGTCTCAGACCTTGCCGGCGGCTTCGCGCTCGGCCACTTCTTTATCCAGCTCGGCGATCTTCGCTTCCATCAACTGGCGGCAGTGGGCGGCAAGCTCCCGCACCTGTTCTTTCCCCCACCCTTGGGTGTCGACAGGCGGTAACATTTCTACGATGGCCAGACCGTTGTTCCAACGGTTCAGCTTAATTTTACCATGCGTGTTGGAGACGCAGACCGGAATAATCGGCACGCCAGCGGCGATAGCGGCGTGAAACGCGCCGGTTTTAAACGGCATCAGGCCGCGACCACGGCTACGGGTGCCTTCCGGGAACATCCAGATGGAGATATCGCGCTTGCGAAACTGATTAACGACTTCGGCTATCGTGCCATGCGCTTTACTGCGGTTGTTGCGGTCGATAAGCAGGTTGCCGGTCAGCCAGTAGAGCTGGCCGAAGAACGGGATCCAGACCAGGCTTTTTTTGCCGACGGTCACGGTAGGCGGCTGAACGATATTCGATGCCGTCACCATGTCGAAGTTGTTCTGGTGATTGGCGATGTAAATCGCGTTGCCGTAGTTTTCCGCGCCCTGCGGTTTACGCAGCTCAACCTTCAGGCCGAAGACGGTGGAAAGACGCCCAAACATATGGCCAAACGTTGCGACGTGGCGAGGGTTACGCGGGCTGAACAGACACCAGATGCATCCCAGGATACAAACCACAATGCTGTAGAGAACAACAATAATCATTCGAACGATCGATAACATAAACTACCTCTGAAGCCGCGGCCGCGGACCAGTATAACGGCTTTAACGGAAAACACACCGCTCACGGTCAGGCATCCCTGGCGGCTCATCATGTTGAGCAGACTCAAACACTTATTTTTATGCGTCACGCGCAAACAAACAATGGCGTGGGCGGGAAAATTACGCAAGCGAGGCCGCCGCGCTTCCTGTTAAGGGTCACAGAAAGCGCGGCGGCGGTCAGGCGTTGCGATGTTGCGTTAGTCGGGAGATTACGCCTCGCCGTCGTCGGCTTTCGGGCGCGACGGCGCGTCCACTTCAACCCTGTCGATGCGTTGCAGACCGCGCATCAGCGTACCGCGACGACCGCGCTCGCCATGCACTTTTTGCAGCTCTTCCGGGCGCAGTTTGATTTTGCGTTTGCCGACATGTAGCGTCACCGTGCTCTGCGGCGGCAGGATGGTGAGATAAGCGAGCTTATCGTCGCCTTTCGCCGCGTCAGCGGAAGGAATGGAGATGATTTTGTTGCCTTTGCCTTTAGAGAGCTGCGGCAGATCCGCCACCGGGAACATCAGCATACGCCCTGCCGCCGTAATGGCGAGCAGCATGTCGTCGTCATGCTCAATTTCCAGCGGCGGCAGTACATGCGCATTTTCCGGCAGCGTAATCAGCGCCTTACCAGCACGGTTGCGCGCCACCAGATCGTTAAAGGTGCAGACGAAGCCGTAGCCCGCGTCGGACGCCATCAGCAGCTTTTGCTCCTCGCCGGTCATCAGCATATGTTCCACCACCGCGCCAGGCGGCAGCGTCAGCTTGCCGGTAAGCGGTTCGCCCTGGCCGCGCGCTGATGGCAGCGAAACCGGGTCAAGCGCGTAGCTGCGCCCGGTGGAGTCGATAAACACCACCGGTTGATTGCTCTTGCCCTTCGCAGAAGAGAGCCAGCTGTCGCCCGCTTTGTAGCTTAGCGCTTTAGCGTCGATATCATGGCCTTTGGCGCTGCGCACCCAGCCCATCTGGGAGAGCACGATAGTGACCGGCTCGGACGGCAGCATGTCATGCTCGCTCATCGCCTTCGCCTCTTCACGCTCATGCAGCGGCGAACGGCGATCGTCGCCGTAGGCGTCGGCATCCGCCTGGATCTCTTTTTTCAGCAGGGTATTCATTTTGCGCTCGGAGGCGAGAATGCCCTGGATTTGATCGCGCTCTTTTTCCAGATCGCTCTGCTCGCCGCGGATTTTCATCTCCTCAAGCTTCGCCAGGTGGCGCAGTTTGAGTTCGAGGATCGCTTCCGCCTGCGTTTCGCTGATGCCAAAACGGCTCATCAGTACTGGCTTCGGCTCATCTTCGCTGCGGATGATATCGATCACTTCATCGATATTGAGAAACGCCACCAGCAAACCTTCAAGGATATGCAGGCGCTTGAGCACTTTCTCCAGACGATAGTTAAGACGACGGCGCACCGTATCGCGGCGGAACGCCAGCCATTCGGTGAGGATCTCCAGCAGGTTTTTCACCGCCGGGCGGCCATCAAGCCCGATCATGTTGAGGTTGATACGGTAGCTTTTTTCCAGATCGGTGGTGGCGAACAGGTGGTTCATCACCTGATCCATATCCACGCGGTTGGAGCGCGGCACGATAACCAGACGCGTCGGGTTTTCATGATCCGATTCATCGCGCAGGTCATCGACCATCGGCAGCTTTTTGGCGCGCATCTGGCTTGCAATCTGCTCCAGCACGCGGGCGCCGGAGACCTGATGCGGTAGCGCCGAGATGACCACGGCGCCATCTTCTTTTTTCCAGACGGCGCGCATACGCACCGAGCCGCGGCCGCTCTGGTAGATTTTGCGAATTTCAGCGCGCGAGGTGATGATTTCCGCTTCAGTCGGGTAATCCGGGCCCTGCACGATATCCAGCAACTCGTCGAGGCTGGTTTTCGGGCTGTCGATCAGACTGACGGCCGCTTTGGCGACTTCGCGCAAGTTATGTGGCGGAATGTCGGTCGCCATGCCCACCGCGATGCCCGTGGTGCCGTTCAACAGAATATTCGGCAGACGCGCCGGCAGCATTTTCGGCTCATTCAGCGTGCCGTCGAAGTTCGGGACATAATCGACGGTGCCCTGGCCGAGTTCGCCCAGCAACACTTCGGCGTATTTCGACAGACGCGATTCGGTATAACGCATCGCCGCGAAGGATTTCGGATCGTCCGGCGCCCCCCAGTTCCCCTGACCATCTACCAGCGGGTAGCGGTAAGAGAATGGCTGCGCCATCAGCACCATCGCTTCATAGCAGGCGCTGTCGCCGTGCGGGTGATATTTACCCAGCACGTCGCCCACGGTACGGGCGGATTTTTTGAATTTGGCGCTGGCGTTCAGTCCCAGTTCCGACATGGCATAGACGATGCGGCGCTGAACAGGCTTAAGCCCGTCGCCGATAAACGGCAGCGCGCGGTCCATGATGACGTACATGGAATAGTTCAGATAGGCGTTTTCAGTGAATTCATGCAGCGCAAGACGCTCTGCACCATCATGAGTTATATCACTCATTAATACATTTCCTCAGACCGTGGCGTTGTCTTTACACGCATCAATCCCTGCCGGACGCGGCAGATGTTTGCCGCGATAGTACCTTATCCGGCCCCTTTCTGTCACAGCGTTGTATAAACGATCAGGCTTTTTTCGCGCGCGTTACAATGCCTGTAAACCTGGCGCCGCAAGCATGGCGTGTTTAACCCATCATTAAACGGATAAACGGGTCACCCACACCTCAATCCGGTGACATCTCTGTGCGATGAATGATAGTCGCGATGAATGTCATGCACGCCCGATTATTGCTCATATTGCAAAAGTCTTTGCGCGTTTTGCCAATATTACCGTGTCGCCAGATGCGGTAATATTAATGACAAACGCGATAATTAGAGGACAAATAATGAGCAACGTACTTATCATTAACGGTGCGAAACAGTTCGCCCACTCCAATGGCCAGCTCAACGACACCCTGACTGAGGTCGCGGAAAGCTTCCTGCGCGACGTCGGGCATGATGTTAAAGTCACCCGCGCCGACAGCGACTATGACGCTAAAGAAGAAGTGCAGAAATATCTCTGGGCCGACGTGATTATTTATCAGATGCCGGGCTGGTGGATGGGCGCGCCCTGGACTGTGAAAAAGTATATCGACGACGTTTTCACCGAGGGGCACGGCTCACTGTATGCCAGCGATGGCCGCACCCGCTCCGACGCGTCCAAAAAATATGGCTCCGGCGGCCTGATTCAGGGCAAAAAATATATGCTGTCGCTCACCTGGAACGCGCCGATGGAAGCGTTCACTGAGAAAGATCAGTTCTTCCACGGCGTGGGCGTGGATGGCGTTTACCTGCCGTTCCACAAAGCCAATGAGTTTCTGGGCCTGACGGCGCTGCCGACTTATATCGCCAACGACGTCATTAAAATGCCGGACGTGCCGCGCTACGTTGCAGAATATCGCGAGCATCTGGCGAAAATTTTTGCTTAACTGTCAGACGGTTTTACAAAAGGAGTTAACCATGCTGACAGTAATAGCAGAAATTCGTACCCGTCCTGGCGCGCATCATCGCCAGGCGGTGCTGGAAGAGTTCAAGAAGATCATTCCAGCGGTGCTGGCGGAAGCCGGCTGCCACGGGTACGCGCCGATGGTCGACAGCGCCACGGGCCTCGGTTTCCAGACCAGCGCGCCGGATTCCATCGTGATGGTAGAACAGTGGGCCAGCGCAGAGCACCTGAAAGCGCACCTGGAAACGCCGCATATGCTGGGTTTTCGTGACGCGGTAAAAGGCGACGTGCTGGATACGACCATCCGCATTCTGGAAAGCGGCGTCTGACGCGCTGCCGGAAAGCATAAAAAAGGCGATGATAACTCATCGCCTTTTTTGTTATGCCTGCCTGGTTCACTCGCCGCGCGATAACGCGGGCCTTGTGATTAACGCAGATCGAAACGGTCGAGGTTCATCACTTTGGTCCACGCCGCCACGAAATCCTTCACGAATTTCTCACGGGCGTCATGGCTTGCATAGACTTCCGCCACTGAACGCAGAATCGCATTGGAGCCAAACACCAGATCCGCGCGGGTCGCTGTGAACTTCACCTCGCCGCTCACGCGGTCGCGGCCTTCAAACCGCTCAGACGTCGCGTCGCTCGCTTTCCACTCGTTACGCATATCCAGCAGATTCACGAAGAAATCGGTGCTGAGCACGCCCACGCGGTCCGTGAAGACGCCATGCGCGCTGGCATCAAAGTTCGCGCCCAGTACGCGCAGCCCGCCCACCAGCACGGTAAGTTCCGGCGCGGTCAGCGTTAACTGCTGCGCTTTGTCGATCAGCAGCGCTTCCGTGGAGGTGCTGTTACGCGCGCCGCGGTAGTTACGGAAACCATCCGCCGCCGGTTTCAGCAGCTCAAACAGCGCAACGTCGGTCTGATCCTGACGCGCATCGACGCGGCCCGGCGCAAACGGCACGGTGATATCCACGCCCGCGGCTTTCGCCGCCTGTTCGATACCGACAACGCCCGCCAGCACGATAAGGTCAGCCAGCGAGGCTTTATTGGCCGCGCGCTGTATAGCTTCAAGCTTCGCCAGCGCACGAGCGGCGGAGGCGTTGACCTCCCAGTCGCGCTGCGGCGCAAGCGCCAGACGCGCGCCGTTAGCGCCGCCGCGTTTGTCGCCGCCGCGGAAGGTGGAGGCCGAGGCCCAGGCAACGGAAACCAGCTCGCTGACAGACAGCCCGGCGCTGGCGATCTCCGCTTTCAGCGCGTCGATATCCGCCTGCGTCGGCTGATAAATCGCTGCTGGCAGCGGATCCTGCCAGATCAGATCTTCTTTCGGTACTTCCGGCCCGATGTAGCGCGCTTTCGGCCCCATATCGCGGTGCGTCAGCTTATACCAGGCGCGGGCGAACGCTTCGTTGAACGCCTGCGGATCGTTAAGAAAACGACGCGAAATTTTCTCGAATTCCGGATCGAAACGCAGCGTCAAATCGGTCACCAGCATGGTCGGCTTACGTTTTTTCGACGGGTCGAACGGGTCCGGAATGATCTCAGGCGCGTCTACCGCTTCAAACTGAATAGCGCCAGCCGGGCTGCGCGTCTGCACCCATTCATATTTGAACAGGTTCTCAAAGAAGTAGTTGCTCCACTGGGTCGGCGTCTGGGTCCAGGTGACTTCCAGACCGGACGTAATCGCATCCGCGCCCGCGCCGCTACCGAAGCTGCTGGTCCAGCCGAGGCCCTGCGCTTCGATGGGCGCCGCTTCCGGGTCAACGCCGACATGGCTCGCCGCGCCTGCGCCGTGCGTTTTGCCGAGCGTATGGCCGCCTGCGATCAGCGCCACGGTCTCTTCATCATTCATCCCCATATTGCCAAAGGTAGCGCGAATAGCGGGCGCGGCAGAGGCCGGGTCGCCGCTATGGTTCGGCCCTTCCGGGTTAACATAGATAAGGCCCATTTCGGTCGCGCCGAGCGGCGCCTGCGCCAGGGATTCCGGGTGACGATGCTCAAGCCAGTTTTTCTCATCGCCCCAGTTTACGTCCATATCCGGCTCCCAGACGTCTTCACGCCCGGCGCCGAAACCAAAGGTGCGGAAGCCGGAATTTTCCAGCGCCACGTTGCCCGCAAGAATAAACAGGTCGGCCCAGGAGATTTTCTGGCCATACTTTTGTTTGACAGGCCACAGCAGACGGCGCGCTTTATCGAGGCTGACGTTATCCGGCCAGGCGTTGAGCGGCGCGAAGCGCTGCTGCCCACGACCCGCGCCGCCGCGTCCGTCGGCGGAGCGGTAGGTGCCGGCGCTGTGCCACGCCATACGAATGAAAAGCCCGGTGTAGCTGCCCCAGTCGGCAGGCCACCACGGCTGCGAATCGGTTAACAGCGCTTTCAGATCGCCTTTCAGGGCGGCGTAATCGAGCTCGCTGAAGGCTTTGCGGTAGTTAAAATCTTCACCCAGCGGGTTGGTGCGATTTGAGTGCTGGCTCAACAGCTCCACGCGTAGCTGATTCGGCCACCAGTCGCGGCTGGCGGTACCGCCGCCGGCGCTTTGATTGTTGTTGCCCTGATGGAAGGGGCATTTCCCCGCAGATAACGTATTGTGTTGTTCAGATGGCGTGCTCATGTTTCGCTCCGTGTTCCGTTTTCCCGCTACGATAGCCCCGTCGTTTGATAAGTCATACCTGTAATAGTCTACGGATTCGATAGCCTGAGCCTTGCTTAAAAATAGCCTGCGTCCAGTGAGGGTTTACCCCGCCGTCCCCAGCCGTTAAGCTCCCTGCTCCCGTTCTTTAAGACCAGGCCCGCATGAAATTAGCCATTGACGACGACATCACGTTTCGCAAGCTTTCCATCTTCATGGCGTTTATGGAGAAGGGAAATATCGCCCGCACGGCTGAAGCGCTGGGCTTAAGTACCGTCAGCGTGCACCGCGCGTTGCACAGCCTCGAAGAAGGCGTGCGCTGCCCGCTGTTCGTGCATAAAGGACGCAGCCTGGTGGCGCTGCCCGCCGCCGAAACGCTGCTGGAATATTGTCAGGAAGCCATCGGTCTGATGGTGCGCGGCATTGAAGAGACGCGACGCACCGCGGGCGTCGGCCAGGGGCGGTTGCGCGTCGGCACGCTCTATTCGCTCACGCTCGAAACCGTGCCGCGCCTGTTGATGGGGATGAAGCTGCGCCGCCCGGATCTGGAGCTCGATCTGACGATGGGCTCCAACCAGGTGCTGCTGAATATGCTGGAGGACAACGGGCTGGATGCGATCCTGATTTCCGTTTCGGAAGCGCAGATCGATCGCAAAATGCTGGAAGTGACGCCGCTCTTTAACGATGACATTTATCTCGCCGCCCCGGCGTCAGAGGCGCTTGATACCCGCCGCGAAGCGGATCTGCGCGATTATAAAAACCGTAAATTCGTCTCGCTGGCGGAAGGGTTTGCCACCTACGCCGGATTTCAGGAGGCGTTTCATGTGGCTGGCTTCGAGCCGGATATCGTCACCCGCGTCAATGATATTTTCTCAATGCTAAGTCTGGTGCAGGCAGGCGTCGGCTTCTCGCTGGTGCCGGGGCGGATGAAAAAGCTGTATGAAAACGATCTGCAACTGCTGAAGCTTGCAGAGCCCTACCAGATGCGCCAGCAGATAGCGCTGGTGTTTGCCCGCAGCCGCGAGCGCGACCCGACTCTGCTGGCGCTGGCGGCGGAGTGCCGCATGTACGCGCTGAGCCTCAGTAAAAGTTAATCGCGGGGCAGCCGCGCGGCCAGGTGCGTCGCCACGGCCATGCCGCTGCGCTCCAGCGAAATACTCTCGCCTTCCCACCCGGCCTGTCGGGTCAGACAGGTCAGCACGCCGCCGGGCGGCATCTCTATGGCGAGCCTGGCGTCGCGCTCGCGGGCGGCAATCATCGCCTCCTGCCAGCGCACGGTGCGCGCCATGTTGAACGCCAGATCGTCAGCGATACGCGCTGGCTGCCACAGCACGCGGGCGCTGCTGCCGCTGAGATAAGCGCGCTGCGGTCGGCGTAGCGTCACGTTTGAAAACGCCTGCGCCAGCTTGCGCGCCGGTTCATCCAGCAACGCGCAGTGCGACGGCACGCTCACCGCCAGCCGGTTCACTTTAGTGGCCCCCAGCGCCAGCGCCGCTTCCCCCACCGCCGCCATCTGGTCATCGCGCCCGGCAATCACAATCTGCGTTTCGGCGTTAAGGTTAGCGATAAACGCGCCGTGCGCCGCGGTCAGTTTTTCTACCTGATCGAGGCGCAGACCGATAATTGCCGTCAGACCGTAGCCTTCCGGGTACGCCTGCTCCATCAGGTCGCCGCGCAGCGCCACCAGCGTTAAAGCGTCGCGAAAATCAAGCGCCCCCGCCATCACCGCTGCCGGATACGCGCCAATGGAAAGTCCGCTGACCATATCCGGCATGACGCCCTGCGCCATCAGCGCGCGGGCGCTGGCGACCCCCGCAATCAGCAGCGCCAGCTGCACCGCACGGGTGTGGCGCAGCGCCTGCGGCGTGTCGAGCGTCGCGAGCTCATCGCCTAAAACGTCACGCGCCTCGCGCAGCGTCTCCTCATCCGGCAGCTGTTGCAGCATGCCGGGGCGCTGGGCGCCCTGTCCGGGAAAGGTGAAAATAATCTTCATGCGTCCTCCCTGCGCCAGGGGTCGCTCACAAGCTGCGGCCCCCGGTTGGTTTTTAACAGTGCGCGCCCGTCGCGCAGCCACTCGGTGAGCGAAAACGCACCGAGCGGCGTCTCGACCTGCGTATCGGCGCGACACGGCAGTTGGGTAACCATGCGCTGCCAGCCGGCGAATGCGGCAGGCGCAATGGGCGCAGGCGCGCGGACGGTCAGGTCGAGATCGCTTGCCGCATGCAACACTGGCACTTCGGTCGCCAGCGCGTAACCGGTGGAGCCGGTAATGCCCCATGCCCACGGCCACTGCCGCTGGGCCAGCTGGATTGCCGCCTGCACCGGCTGCTGGGAGACAAACGGCGATCGCAGCAGGCGGTGGAGGTCAGCGAGCGATTCCGGCGTCGCCACGCGGACGATATCCCGCGCGTCCACCCAACCGGCGGCGCGCTGCTCGCGCTTCATGCCGCGCACGCCGACCGGGATCCGCCCGCAGTCGCTGACGTCACGCCGCACCACCACAGGAAGCTCGCTGCGCCACTGGTCGCTGACCCACGGAGCGTCAACGCCCTGGAGCGCATCGCGACGAGAAAGCCAGAGTAAATCGTGGGGGCGTGGCGTGGTCATGGTTCAGAGTCCCTGGGTTAAGGTGATGAAAAGCGGCAGTGAAAGAATGCTCAGTACCGAGCTTAACAGCAGCACGGCTTCTGCGTCCGGCGACTGTACGCCGAAACGGTTACCGAACACCACGCCGAAGAAGCCCGCCGCCAGCGCAATCATCAGAATAGCGGTGATAGCGACCGGGCCGCTCAGGCCGAGCGCGAGCACGATACCCCAGGCGATAAACGGCTGGATCAGCAGTTTGGTGAGGGTCGCCACGCTCACCATCGCGTTGATGTTGAGCTTACGGGCGGAGAGGATCACGCCGGTCAGGAACAGGGCGGCAGCGGTAGCGGCAAGACCGAGCGGTTTAATGGCGGCCAGCACCAGTTCCGGCATTTTAATACCGATGGCGGAGAGCACCACACCCAGCAGCGGCCCCCAGACGATCGGTTTTTTTACCGAGCGCCACATCAGCACCGGCAGCATCGCGAGCGTCGAACCGCTGTTTTCGCCGCTGGCGCGCGCTTTTTCACGCTCCAGGATAAGCAGACAGAACGGGGTCATCAGCACGGAGCCACAGGCGATAGAAACGGCGACAGAGAGCGACGTGGACGGCCCTTCGCCCAGCACGCTGCCGAGAATAGGCAGGCCGAGCGCGGCGTAGTTCGGCAGCGCCACGGTCAGCGTCAGCACGGCGGCGTCCTGTGGCGACTTTTTAAACGGCCCGACGGCCAGAAAATAGATAGCGGCATAGGTCACCCACATCGCCAGCACCAGCACCGCAATCAGCGGCATTTGCGCGACGATACCCGCCCACGGCGTCTGAACGGTCGCGCTGAAGAGCGCGGCCGGGAGCGCGAAATCCATCACAAAGATATTGAGTAAAGCAACGTTTTGGTTATCGACCATTTTTGTTTTGCCCGCCATAAAGCCGAGCAGCATGATCACAAAAATCGGTGCAAGAGCATGAATAATCACGTAAGTCATAAGTCACCTGTAATGAAAGTAAAATCAACACTGGTGCGATGGTGGCCCTTACACCCTCAGGCGCGCATCGCGGCCTGAAGCGTGGTGAGCTTTATTTTTTACGGATGCGTTGGGCCAGAGGGCGTATCGCTACGCCCTTGTAAATCGCTATCCGGCAGGTTTTTTTGGGGTTTTGTTACCAGCTGGCGCGCAGGCGTTCGCGAACCAGCTGTGAGCTACGGCGATTGTCGGCGCCGAGGCGGGTTTTCAGGCTCGGATCGCGACGCGCGTCATCGATAGCGCGTTGCAGCGTGGCGTTGACCTGGGCGAGATCCTGCGCCGTCGGCGCATCCGGGTTACTGATATCCAGCAGATCGGAGAGCAGCCCCAGCGTCGCGTAGTTCGCCACGTCATAAGCCATCGGCGGGATGGTCGCCGCCAGTTTCTCCAGCGCGTCAACGGTACGCAGCGTAATGCGCGCGGCGGATTCTTTGCCCATCGCATGCACCAGCACGCCTTTGTCGTTAAAGGCGATTAACCGGTTGGCCTGGTAGCCGTGGGCGAGAAATGCCCCGGACATCGCCTTGCCGACGATAAGCCCAATTACCGGATGCCCGGCGAGGCGTGCGTTGGCGTAAGCCCCTGCCGCTCCCGCCAGCGCCTGATGAATGCCAAACGCCTCTTCGCGGCGGCCATAGGCCTGGCTTGGGACGTCAATCACCGCGATAATCGGGCGCTTCACGCGCTTATCAGCGTCTTCTTTGATGGTTTCGCTGACCACTTTCGCCAGCGTCCAGCCCTCCAGCAGCCCTACTTCGCCTTTCGCAGCGCGCGGATAGTGGTTACTGGCGTCCGGCACCACGGCGATAAATCGCGCGGGTTCGCCGTTAAAGTCGGCATCGGCTACCTGTACGGACGGGCAGAGCCCCTCCTGACGTTTCGCGTTGGGCGCGAGTTTTTCCAGCCATAAGGCGCCCCGGCTTACTGCGTTAGTCATCATTTATCCTCCCGGGCAAAAACCTGTTTGATCTGCTCTGCATCCGCCTGTTTCGTGGTGTCGAAGCGGCTGAGGCGGTCGAGATACCAGGCGTAGTTGTCGCTGCGGTGCTGTGCCGGTACGCCTTTCGCGATAGCCTCGTTCATGGCGGTTTTCACGGCGTTGACGCCATCTCCCACCAGCGCGTCGACAAAGCCGCTTTCATAGCGCACCTGGCCGCCGGTCATGCTCCAGATAAACGGACGGTCGCGGGAGTCGTACTCTTCGACGCCTGCTTCCTGTTCTATAACCTGCGGGCCATTGAGGCCAAGGCGCGCCTCGCGGGTGACGATGAGATAGCTGCACAGCGCGGCGGCAATAGACATCCCGCCGAAGCAGCCGACGGTGCCGGCAATGATCCCAACGACAGGCGTGTAGCGGCGCAGATCGACAATCGCTGCATGGATATCGGCAATCGCCGCGAGGCCGAGATTAGCTTCCTGTAAACGCACGCCGCCGGTCTCTAAGCAAAGCACCGCCTGGGTTGGAATGCCGTTGCGGTTATCTTCCGCCGCCAGCTCCAGCGCGGCGGCCATTTTCGCGCCGGAAACTTCGCCCATGCTGCCGCCCTGGAAAGTGCCTTCGATGGCGATAACCACGGCGGGCTGACCGTTAATGGTGCCTTTCGCCACCACCATGCCGTCATCAGCCTGCGGCACGATGCCCTGCTTGCCGAGCCACGGTGACATCACCTGTTCAAACGGATCGAGCAGTTCGCGGTAACTGCCCTCATCCAGCAGCGCTTTTGCACGGTCACGCGCACGGAGTTCGATAAAGCTGCGGTCGTTACGCATGGTTCGCCTCCTCAAAAACCTGTTCGATGCGAATGCGCGCCACGCCGGGCGTCGCGCCGAAATCATGGATAATCAGCGTGCCGGACGGCAGGCCGTTTTGCATGTTGAGGCGGTCGAACAACGCGTTCCAGCGCGCGGTGCTGTTGTCCACAGATGTGGTGATGGTGACGTTGAGCGCCTGTTGCTGATCGGCGGTGAACAGGACTTCCATATCACCGGACCCGACCACCCCCGCCAGCGCTCTGCCGCTCAGCGTGCGGCTCGCGGGGAATGACAATGTAATCTGTTCCATAACACCCTCTTAATCAGTTATTCGGGATGACGCGCCCACGCGGTCGAGATAGAGCGTGGCGGCCAGCAGATCGGCAGCCCCGCCCGGCGAGGCGTTGAGCGCCAGCATCTCGCTGTCAAGCTTTGCCAGTTCGCGACGCCCCTCGACGGTCGCTGTGCCGCCCGCTGCCAGTACGGCGCGCGCGCCGCGCTGCATGGTGTATTGACCGGTCAGACCCGCGCGGTTGAGCACGCAGGTATCGCTGAGCGAGGTCATGATCGCCATCAGCGCGTCCAGACGGGCTTCAGTCTCCTTCGCGCCGCGGCGGCGGCTCCCGTGCAGTTGCGGAAGCGCGAGTTTCATTACGTGCGGAAACCCCTGTTGCGCCTCTTCGCGCGCGCCTGGCACCCGATAGCGGCGGGTAGCGCGCAGACCTTTGCTGAAGCCCTTCGGCGCGGCGGCGTCAGGCAGACTGGCGAGCCGCGCCGCGGTCGCGGCGATGGCGTCGCGGTCAGCCTCAGCGCCGCACATGGCGGTGGCGCTCACCAGCAGCCCCAGCGCCCAGATAGCGCCGCGGTGGGTATTTACCCCGCCGGTGGCCGCCATCATCTGCGCCTCGCCCTCACGGCCCAGACGCCCGATGGTTTCACGCAGCGCAATCTCTGCGGGGCGCCGCCAGCTCTGCTGCGCCAGCGCGTGAAACGTCGGCGTCAGGCTGCGAGCCGAGCGCTCCATCAGCGCGAGCGTTAAATCGTGGTGCGCGCCGCTCCCCCGACAGTCCACCAGACCCGGCTTCGGGGTGAGTCTCGCTTCATCTATCAGGCAGGCGGTGGCGATGCGCGCCAGCGCGGCTGCGGTACCGTCGGCGTGAGTCTGTGGCTGTCGGTTCATTACCAGCTCCGGAATTTGGCAGGTGGGTTGTAGAGACCGCCGGACCATTCCACCAGATCCGCGACGCTGCTTGCGGCAAGCAGTGAGCGGGTGGCGTCGGCGCGACGAATGCCGATATCTTCCGGGTAAACCACTTTGCCGCTCTTACGCAATTCGGCCACGCGTGCGGCATCGACGCCAAGACCGATGTCGGTGATGCCCGCGACAGCGGCAACCATCGCCCGGCGCTCTTCAAGACTTGAAGCGCGGTAGAGGTACGCGATGCCCTCTTCGGTAAGCACGTGAGTGACGTCATCGCCGTAAATCATGACCGGCGCCAGCGGCATCCCGGAGGCTTTCGCAACGTCAACGGCATCGAGTTTTTCCACAAAGGTCGGTTTCACGCCCGCCTGGAAGGTTTCGACCATCTGCACCACCAGCTTTTTACCGCGCTGCATCGGGTCAGGCTCGGTGATCATGTTGAGCCAGGCCGGGGTGGCGTGACGACGACCATGTGGGTCATGCCCCATATTCGGCGCGCCGCCGAAGCCGGAGAGACGGCCGCGGGTGACGGTTGAGGAGTTGGCGTAGCCGTCCACCTGTAAGGTGGAGCCGATGAACATATCGACCGCGTACTGCCCTGCCAGTTGGCAGAAAGCGCGGTTGGAGCGCATCGAGCCGTCCGCCCCGGTGAAGAAGATGTCAGGACGCGCGCGGATGTACTCTTCCATCCCCAGTTCGCCACCGAAGCAGTGCACGCTTTCGACCCAGCCGCTTTCAATCGCCGGGATCAGCGTCGGATGCGGGTTGAGCGTCCAGTGTTTACAGATTTTGCCCTTCAGGCCGAGCTGTTCGCCGTATGTGGGCAGCAGCAGTTCGATGGCGGCAGTGTTAAAGCCGATACCGTGGTTGAGCGACTGCACCTGGTGTTCAGCGTAGATGCCTTTGATCGCCATCATCGCCATCAGGATATGCTCCTGTTTGATAAGGCGCGGGTCGCGGGTAAAGAGGGGTTCGATAAAGAACGGTTTATCCGCCACCACGACGTAGTCAATCCAGGAGCCAGGGATATCGACGCGCGGCAGATCGCACTCGTCATCCACCAGTTCGTTGACCTGAGCGATAACGATGCCGTCATGGAACGCGGCGGCTTCCACCAGCGCCGGGGTATCTTCCGTACTCGGGCCAGTGTAAAGGTTGCCCTTGCGGTCGGCTTTATAACCGGCGATCAGCGCCACGTTCGGGGCCAGATCGACATAGAGACGGGAGTAGAGTTCGATGTAAGTATGGATAGCGCCGATTTCCAGCTGACCATCTTCCAGCAGCTGCGAAATACGCAGGCTCTGGGGGCCGGAGAACGAGAAGTCGAGCTTGCGGGCGATGCCTTTTTCAAAAATATCGAGATGCTCGCTGCGCCCGACGCTCGGCATGATCATATGCAGATCGTGGACTTTTTCGGGGTTCACTTCAGCCAGCATGCGGGAGAGAAAATCCGCCTGTTTCTGGTTATTACCTTCCAGCACCACCCGGTCGCCCGGGGCTATCAGTTTTTCGAGCATGGCCGTGAGATCGGCGGTGGGGAGCACTTTGCCCTGCACGGGAACTGAGGCGAGACGCCGCTGTTTCTCCGTGCGGCGCGTGTTCCAGACACGCCCCGGCGTTTGATTAGCCGTCATTATTAACCTCCTGATTCAGCGAATCTTTTGATTTGCTTAACGCTAAAACAAGTCTGCGCCCAGGAGAAAAAAGCATCAATTAAGTTAACGGATGAATCATTACTCCCAGAGTAATGATTAAAGCGGCAGAATTTGATCTCAGTCGCAAAGAAAACCAGACATTGTGCTACGTGGTAGAAAACTGCAGGAAGAGGTGGCGAAAAAAGCAGCGGCGCCAGAGAGGCGCCGCTGAAAGGAAGGGTTGCATGTAAGCCGCGATCAGACTTCGATATCCGCCATGTCGCCTTTCTCCTGGAGCCAGTTACGGCGGTCTTCGGAGCGTTTTTTGGCGAGCAGCATATCCATGACCGCCAGCGTGCGCGCGTCGTCGTCATCGCTGATGGTGAGCTGCACCAGACGGCGAGTATTCGGATCGAGCGTCGTTTCACGCAGCTGCATCGGGTTCATCTCGCCGAGGCCTTTAAAGCGTTGCACGTTCGGCTTGCCCTTTTTACGCTTGAGCTGCTCCAGCACGCCCGCTTTTTCTTCTTCATCCAGCGCGTAGTAGACCTCTTTGCCGAGGTCGATACGGTAGAGCGGCGGCATGGCGACATAGACGTGGCCGCCTTTAACCAGCGAGCGGAAGTGCTTCACAAACAGCGCGCACAACAGCGTGGCGATATGCAGGCCGTCGGAGTCCGCATCCGCGAGGATACAGATCTTGCCGTAGCGCAACTGGCTGAGATCTTCACTGTCCGGATCGATGCCGATCGCAACCGAAATGTCGTGCACCTCCTGCGAGGCCAGCACTTCATCGGATGAGACCTCCCAGGTGTTCAGGATCTTGCCTTTAAGCGGCATGATCGCCTGATATTCGCGATCGCGCGCCTGTTTAGCGGAGCCGCCTGCCGAATCCCCTTCCACCAGGAAGAGCTCTGTGCGGTTAAGATCCTGCGCGGTGCAGTCCGCCAGCTTGCCGGGCAGCGCCGGGCCGCTGGTGAGCTTTTTACGCACCACTTTTTTGGCGGCGCGCAGACGACGCTGGGCGCTGGCGATCGCCAGTTCCGCGAGCTGCTCCGCCGCCTGGACGTTCTGGTTCAGCCACAGGCTGAAGGCGTCTTTCACCACGGCCGAGACAAACGCCGCGCACTGGCGCGACGACAGGCGCTCTTTGGTCTGCCCTGCGAACTGCGGATCCTGCATTTTCACCGACAGCACGTAGGCGCAGCGCTCCCAGATATCTTCCGCCGAGAGCTTCACGCCGCGCGGCAGGATATTGCGGTATTCGCAGAATTCGCGCATGGCGTCCAGCAGCCCCTGGCGCAGGCCGTTGACATGGGTGCCGCCCTGCATCGTCGGGATCAGGTTGACGTAGCTTTCGGTCAGCAGCTCGCCGCCTTCCGGCAGCCACAGCAGCGCCCAGTCCACGGCTTCCGTCTCGCCGGAGAAATTACCGATAAACGGTTTTTCCGGTAGCGTAATCAGCCCGTTCACCGCTTCAGACAGGTAGTCGTTGAGACCATCCTGATAGCACCAGCGCTGCTCGGTGTTGTTAACCTGGTCTTTAAAGTTGATTTCCACGCCCGGGCACAGCACCGCTTTCGCTTTTAACAGGTGCGTCAGGCGGGAGACCGAAAAGCGCGGGCTGTCGAAGAATTTTTCATCCGGCCAGAAATGTACGCTGGTGCCGGTCTGGCGTTTCGGACAGGTGCCGACCACGCTCAGCTCTTTGACTTTTTCGCCATTTTCGAAGGCGATGTTGTACACCTGCCCGTCGCGCTTCACGTTCACTTCGACGCGTTTTGACAGGGCGTTGACCACCGAGATCCCCACACCGTGCAGGCCGCCGGAGAACTGGTAGTTTTTATTCGAGAATTTACCGCCCGCGTGCAGACGGCAGAGGATCAGTTCCACGGCGGGAACGCCCTCTTCCGGGTGGATATCCACCGGCATGCCGCGCCCGTCGTCGATGACTTCCAGCGACTGGTCGGCGTGCAGGATCACGTCGACGCGTCTGGCATGGCCCGCCAGCGCTTCATCGACGCTGTTATCAATAACTTCCTGGCCCAGATGGTTGGGACGGGACGTATCGGTGTACATCCCCGGACGGCGGCGCACCGGCTCAAGCCCGGTGAGCACCTCAATGGCATCGGCATTATAGGATTGGGTCATGATTTTATCGTCAGGTCACAAAACGGGATCGTTGCCTTAGCATTAATGCAGGCTAAGGAAATCGACAATCTGCGTGAAATAATCTTCAAAGCCTGCAAAAGCGTGGTTGCCGCCGGTTTCCACCGTCTGACGGCACGGCGCGTAGTACGCCACTGCCTGGCGGTAATCCAGCACCTCGTCGCCGGTCTGCTGCAACAGCCAGAGGAGATCGGGGGCTTCGAGCGGCTCGATTTGCATCACTTTCAGATCGTAAATATGGCGTGACTCTAGCACATATTGCTGCCCGGTGTAGGGGTTCTCGTTAGCGCCGAGGAAATCGGTCAGCAGCTCAAAGGGACGCACCGCCGGGTTAACCACCACCGCAGGCAGCATAAAACATTGCGAAAGCCAGGTGGCGTAATAGCCGCCGAGCGATGAGCCCACGATGCCGAGCGGCTCGCCGCCGTGCTCAAGCACCAGCGATTCCAGCAGCTCCGCGGCATCGGACGGATACGGCGGCAGTTGAGGAACGACCATGTTGATGTCAGGGTGCTGTTGCGCCAGCCAGCGCTGCAGGCTGGTGGCCTTCGCGGAGCGAGGTGAACTGTTAAAACCGTGGAGATAAAGAAGCGTAGACATCAGTATCCTTCTGATGCGGTGTCGGGGCGGAACTGCGCGCCTTCCAGGCGGCACACTTCCGTGGTGAGTGAGCCGTCAGGGTGCAGATTCAGCCAGCGCCAGCCGGGGGCGACCGTGTCGAGCGTAAAGCCGGCGCAGTGGGGTTTGAACTGAACGCAGGTGGACGGCGTGGCCAGCAGGCGGCGCCCGTTCCAGTCGAGATCCAGCTCCTGATGAATATGACCGCAGAGAAGATGCTTCACTTGCGGATAGCGGCTCAGCACGTCATCCAGCGACTGCGCGTTGCGCAGGCTGTGTTGGTCGAGCCAGCCGCAGCCGGACGGCAGCGGGTGATGGTGCAGCAGCAGCAAAGTATGGCGCTCCGGCGCCTGCTGAAGCATGCGCTCCAGCCACTCCAGCTGGTAGTCGCTCAGCTCGCCGTGCGGCACGCCGAAGACCTGGCTGTCGAGCAGCAGCACCTGCCAGTGGTCGCCCGCGAACACGCGCTTGGCGGGCGAAATGCCGGCGTCCTGCAGCGTGCTGTACATGGCGGGCTGGAAATCGTGGTTTCCCGGCAGCCAGACGCAGGGCGCAGGTAACGTTGCGACGCCCGCTGCGAAATGCGCATAGGCCTCAGGCGTATGATCCTGCGCGAGATCGCCTGTCGCGACAATCAGATCGCACTCACGCTGCCCGGCGTGGAGGGCCGCCAGCACAGCCTGGTAGCTCTCCCAGGTGTTAACCCCGAGCAGCGTATCGTTCTTTCCGGCAAACAGGTGAGTATCGGTAATTTGTAAGATCCTGACGCTGGCCCCACCAGCAACAGGAAGGTTTAACAGGCTTTCCAAATGGTGTCCTTAGGTTTCACGACGCTAACAAACCGGAACCGCCATTGCTCCATGCGCTAAACAGTAGCGTAGCCAGTCAGCAAGAAACTGGTTAATTTGATGTTTTTCGTCGCGCTGATGCAACTTTTTATTTGGGTAATCATAACGCGCTTTGAAGCGAAAGATCTGCTGGCTTGAACACACTTCCGCGACCATAGCGTCATGGTAAAGCCTTACGCTCATCGACGGCAAACTCCAGTAGCTCACTTTCGGCGCGGTTTGCTCTATCTGCACAAGCGTAGTGTACCGGGTTGATTCCAGGATAGTTAAACGGTATTGCGCGCCCGCCACCTGATAACTTACGGCTTCGCCTGGCGCGTCGTTGCGCGGCAACAGGCGGCGCAACTGCGCGAAGTTGGTTTCGCACAGGCGCATCATTTCTGGAAAATCAGGTGTATAACGCTTCATATTCAGGTGTTCCACTCGTTTCTCAATGCTTGATAATGTAACTGCAGCCATTGCAGTGCGATGACCGAGGCCGCGTTGTCGATTCTCCCCTCTTCTACCCAAAGGTATGCCTGTTCCCGGCTTACCACATGAACACGAATATCTTCGTTTTCATCAGCCAGACCGTGTATGCCTTGCGCGGTCGTGGCGTCCACTTCGCCAACCATTAATGAAAGGCGCTCGCTGGTGCCTCCGGGGCTTGCCAGATAGCTCATGAATTTTTTTATGCGCCCGACGGCGAGCCCGGCTTCTTCCATCGCCTCGCGGCGGGCGACCTCTTCCACCGTTTCGCCAGGCTCAATCATACCGGCGACCAGTTCCAGCAACCACGGGGTGTCGCTGGTGTCGAAAGCGGCGATGCGGATCTGCTCAATGAGCACCACCTCATCGCGCACAGGGTCAAAGGGTAGCAGGACTGCGGCATGACCGCGCTCAAAAATTTCGCGCCGCACTTCACCGCTCATTTCGCCATTAAAAAGGCGGTGGCGGAAGCGGTAGAGATCGAGTGAAAAAAAGCCGCGATATAGCTTTTTCCGTGCAATAATTTCTACATCGTTTTTGGTGAAAGTAACGGGGCTTTTGGTTGATTTGCTCATGAGAGTTTCCGGTTCAAGATGGTGCCGAATCTGGGCATTTCAAGCCAGTTTACCTGCCGTTTCATTGCCCATGTGATAGATTGTGGAAATTTAGCGGCAGAAGGCACGTTACGCCAAGCCTGACGGCGGGTTGACTCTGGTAGAATCGGCGATCAATTTTTCGGCTTCTGACAGCGCTAATAAATTCTTTATGCTTCACAACAAGGAATGCAAATGAAGAAACTGCTCCCCATCCTTATCGGCCTGAGCCTGACGGGCTTCAGCGCCATGAGCCAGGCAGAAAACCTGTTGCAGGTTTACCAGCAGGCACGTTTAAGCAACCCGGACCTGCGCAGCTCCGCTGCTGACCGCGACGCCGCATTCGAAAAAATTAACGAAGCCCGCAGTCCTTTACTTCCGCAGCTCGGCCTGGGTGCAGATTACACCTATAACAGCGGTTTTCGCGATAACGACGGCGTCGACACCACGTCCAAGAGCGCCTCGTTACAGTTAACCCAGACCATTTTTGATATGTCTAAATGGCGCGCCCTGACGCTGCAGGAAAAAACCGCAGGCATCCAGGACGTGACTTATCAGACCGATCAGCAGACGCTGATGCTCAATACCGCGACGGCCTATTTCCAGGTGCTGAGCGCGATTGACGCGCTTTCCTATACCGAAGCGCAAAAACAGGCGATTTACCGCCAGCTCGATCAAACCACCCAGCGCTTTAACGTGGGCCTGGTCGCTATTACCGACGTGCAGAACGCCCGCGCTCAGTATGACAATGTGCTGGCGAACGAAGTCACCGCGCGCAACAACCTCGACAACGCGCTGGAGCAGCTGCGTCAGGTGACGGGCAACTACTACCCGCAACTCGCCTCGCTGAACGTCGACAGCTTTAAAACCAACAAGCCGGCCGCCGTTAACGCGCTGCTGAAAGAAGCAGAACAGCGCAACCTGACGCTGCTGCAGGCGCGTCTGAGCCAGGACCTGGCGCGCGAACAGATTCGCTATGCGGAAACCGGCCATATGCCGACGCTCGGCTTAACGGCCTCCAGCAGCGTTTCTGACACCGACTACAGCGGCAGCAAAACCAGCAGCGCGGCGGCAGCCAGCCGTTACGCCGACAGCAAAGTGGGTCAGAACTCCGTCGGCCTGAGCTTCAGCATGCCGCTCTATAGTGGCGGCTCGGTTACCTCGCAGGTGAAGCAGGCGCAGTACAGCTTCGTTGGCGCCAGCGAGAAACTGGAAAGCGCGCATCGTAACGTGGTGCAGACCGTGCGTTCTTCGTACAACAACGTGAACGCGTCCATCAGCAGCATCAAAGCGTATGAGCAGGCCGTGGTCTCCGCGCAGAGTTCGCTGGACGCGATGGAAGCCGGCTATTCTGTCGGCACCCGTACTATCGTTGACGTGCTGGATGCGACCACCACGCTGTACAACGCCAAGCAGCAGCTCTCAAGCGCCCGTTATAACTACCTGATCAACCAGCTCAATATTAAATCTGCGCTGGGTACGCTCAACGAGCAGGATCTGGTCGCGTTGAACAACTCGCTGGGCAAACCGGTCTCTACCGCCCCGGAAAGCGTCGCCCCGGAAAACCCGGAGCAGGACGCCGCCGTGAATAACATGGCGAATGGCGGCGGCGCAGCCCCGGCCGTTCAGCCCGCCGCGGCGACCCGCAGCAGCAACGGCAACAGCAGCAATCCGTTCCGTCAGTAACTCCTCCGGCGGGAGGCGCCAGCGCGCTTCCCGCCTGAACGTAAGTCAACGTAAAGATCCCCGCGCCATCCGGCTCTCCGCTTTAATTTCGACCACTCATCCACTATCCTGAGCACCATAACTGTGCAATACCACTGGGTCAGGATGCAGGCATGAAACGGACAAAACACATTAACCGCGCGATGTTTCGCAAAAGCTGGAACGCGCGTCATTTAACGCCGGTCGCGTTCGCGGTCACGGCAGCTTTTATGCTGGCGGGCTGTGAGAAGAGCGACGAAACCGTCCAGCTCTATCAGAACGCCGACGACTGTGCGGCCGCTAACCCCGGCAAAAGCGCTGAATGCACCACCTCCTACAATAACGCCCTGAAAGAGGCGGAGCGCACCGCGCCAAAATATGCGACGCGCGAAGACTGCGTGGCGGAATTCGGCGAAGATCAGTGTCAGCAGGTGAGCAATACGAACACCAGCCAGGCCACACAGCAGACCGGCAGCATGTGGATGCCGCTGATGGCCGGCTACATGATGGGCCGTCTGATGGGCGGCGGCATGGGATTCGCGCAGCAGCCGCTGTTCAGCTCGCGCAACCCGGCGAGCCCGGCCTACGGTAAATATACCGATGCCAGTGGCCGCAACTACGGTGCCGCGCAGCCGGGTCGCACCATGACCGTACCGAAATCCGCGATGGCGCCGAAACCGGCGACCACCTCGACCATCACCCGCGGCGGCTTCGGCGATTCGGTCGCGAAACAGGCCACCATGCAGCGCAGCGCTGCCGGCTCTTCTTCTCGTTCAATGGGCGGTTAACACATGGAAAGAATCGCGATTAGCGAGCGCCCGGACTGGCGCGAAAAAGCCGCCGAGTACGGCTTTAATTTTCACACCATGTATGGCGAGCCCTACTGGTGTGAAGACGCCTTTTACCGCCTGACGCTCGCGCAGGTGGAAAAGCTGGAAGAAGTCACCGCCGAGCTGCACCAGATGTGTCTGCAGGTGGTGGAGAAAGTGGTCGCCAGCGATGCGCTGATGGCCAAATTCCGCATTCCGAAGCATACATGGGAGTTTGTTCGCCAGTCGTGGCGCAGCGGTCAGCCGTCACTCTATTCGCGTCTCGATCTCGCCTGGGACGGACGCGGCGAGCCGAAACTGCTCGAAAACAACGCCGACACGCCAACCTCGCTGTATGAAGCGGCATTCTTTCAGTGGATCTGGCTGGAAGATCAGTTGCGCGCCGGCAATCTCCCGCAGGGCAGCGATCAGTTCAACAGCCTGCAGGAAAAGATCATTGAGCGCTTCGCCGAACTCAAAGCGCAGTATGGCTTTAACCGCCTGCATCTCGCCTGCTGTCGCGATACCGTGGAAGATCGCGGCACGGTGCAATATCTGCAGGATTGCGCCAGCGAAGCCGGGATCGAGAACGATTTTCTGTTTATCGAAGATATCGGGCTTGGCGAAAAGGGCCAGTTTACCGATCTGCAGGATCAGGTGATCAGCAATCTGTTTAAGCTCTATCCGTGGGAATACATGCTGCGCGAGACGTTTTCCACCAAGCTGGAAGACGCGGGCGTGCGCTGGCTGGAGCCCGCCTGGAAGAGCATTATCTCTAACAAAGCGCTACTGCCGATGCTCTGGGAGCTCTACCCGAATCACCCTAACCTGCTGCCGGCGTACTTTAGCGAAGACAATCCACCGCCGATGGAAAAATATGTGGTGAAACCCTTTTTCTCCCGCGAAGGCGCGAACGTTTCCATCATTGAAAACGGCCAGACCGTCGCGCAGGTGGACGGCCCTTACGGCGAGGAAGGCACCATCGTCCAGCAGTTCCACCCGTTGCCGAAATTCGGCGACAGCTATACGCTGATTGGCAGCTGGCTTATCAACGACCAGCCTGCCGGGATCGGCATTCGCGAAGACAAGGCACTGATAACTCAGGATCTGTCGCGCTTTTATCCGCATCTGTTTGTGGAATAACACCGATGGCGCGCTTGCGCGCCATGCTTACCCCACCTGCACCGACAGCATACTTAACGACGCCATTTCCAGGCCATCGACCGGTATCGTTACCGGCTCGTCGCCGTTCCATGCGCCGAGCGCGTACAGCAGCGGCAGGAAATGCTCCGGCGTGGGGTTTGCCAGGCTACCGCCGGGGTGAGCCAGATAGTTGACCAGCGGGTGTGCAGCATCATCGCCGCGCCACATCAGGTTATCTTTTACAAAGTTATTGAAAGATTCTGCCCACGGATACGGCTCGCCTTCGCCATGCCAGCGGGCAGTACGCAGGTTATGCACCACGTTGCCGCTCGCCACCAGCATGACGCCTTCATCGCGCAGCGACGCCAGACGACGCCCCATCTGGTAGTGCCAGAGCGGCGGTTTAGTGCTATCTATACTCAGTTGCACCAGTGGAATATCGGCCTGCGGATACATTTTTATCAGGACGCCCCAGGCGCCGTGGTCAAAACCCCAGGCTTCACTATCGAGCGTGACCGGCAGCGGCGCCAGAAGATCAACCACGCGCTGCGCCAGCGCCGGTGAGCCGGGCGCAGGATAGCGGGTATCATAGAGCGCCTGCGGGAAGCCGCCAAAATCGTGGATAGTTTGCGGCTTTTCCATCGCGGTGACGCCGGTGCCGCGCGTAAACCAGTGGGCCGAGACCATGACAATGGCGTTCGGGCGCGGCAGCGTTTCGCCAAGCGCGCGCCAGGCGCGGGTATAACGGTTATCTTCCAGCACGTTCATCGGGCTGCCGTGGCCCAGAAAAAGTGCAGGCATACGAGGGAGATGCATCATTATTTTTACCCTGAATCGGTATCATCAATGCCATTACCTTACGCCGATTGCCTGCTTAAAGAACGGAGATAAGGGTGATGAAGATCATCAGAAAAATTGAATGTAAGTGTTCTGTAAAAGCCACGGACGGGCCTCGACTTTTCCGTTCCGCTCGTTAACATTAATGATAATCATTATCAAAAGGAGTGTTCGATGTCTGTGCCTCTGATCCTGACCCTGCTGGCGGGCGGCGCCACGTTTATCGGTGCGGTACTGGGCGTGCTGGGGCAGAAGCCCTCTAATCGCCTGCTGGCCTTTTCGCTGGGGTTTGCCGCGGGCATTATGCTGTTGATTTCCCTGATGGAAATGCTGCCTGCCGCGCTTAATGAAGAAGGTATGTCGCCGGTGCTTGGCTACGGCATGTTTATTGTCGGCCTGCTGGGGTATTTTGCGCTTGATCGTCTGTTGCCGCATGCGCATCCACAGGATCTCGTCGATCCACGTGCCGCGCATCGCCACTCGCCGCGCAGCCTGCGACGCACCGCGCTGCTGCTGACGCTCGGCATCAGCCTGCATAACTTTCCGGAAGGCGTCGCGACGTACGTGACCGCCAGCAATAATCTGGAGCTGGGGTTCGGTATCGCGCTGGCGGTAGCGCTGCACAATATTCCTGAAGGGCTGGCGGTGGCGGGCCCGGTCTACGCTGCCACGGGATCGCGCCGTAAAGCGGTTATCTGGGCTGGCGTCTCCGGGATGGCGGAGATCCTTGGCGGCGTTCTGGCCTGGCTTATTCTGGGTACGATGGTCTCGCCGGTAGTGATGGCGGCAATTATGGCGGCGGTCGCCGGGATCATGGTGGCGTTGTCGGTAGATGAGCTGATGCCGCTCGCCAAAGAGATCGATCCGCATAACAACCCGAGCTACGGCGTGCTGTGCGGCATGTCTGTGATGGGGTTCAGCCTGACGCTGCTGCAAACCAGCGGGCTGAGCGGCTAATAAAAAAGCCCGGTCAAACCGGGCTTTGCAGATATGGATTCAGGCCCGGCGCTCGCCGGGCTTTTTGTCAGCTCGCTTTGCGCTCCTGCGCCTGGCGATAGCTCACTAAATCTTCGATAGTCACTACCGGCATATTGTGTTCGCGGGCAAACGCGATGCACTCCGGCGCGCGCGCCATCGTGCCGTCGTCATTGGTCAGCTCGCACAGAACGCCTGCCGGTTTGAAACCCGCCAGCGCGACTAAATCGATGGTCGCTTCGGTGTGGCCGCCGCGGGTCAGCACGCCGCCCGGCTGCGCGCGCAGCGGAAAGACGTGGCCCGGACGATGCAGATCGGACGGCTTCGCGTCGTCGGCAATCGCCGCGCGAATAGTCGTAATGCGATCGGCTGCGGAAACGCCGGTGGTCACACCGTGCGCCGCTTCGATGGTGACAGTAAAGCCGGTGCCGAACGCGCTGGTGTTGTTTTCCACCATCATCGGCAGGTCGAGCTGTTTACGGCGTTCTTCGGTCAGGCACAGGCAGACGATACCGCTGCCGTGACGGATGGTCAGCGCCATCTGCTCAACGGTCATGGTTTCGGCGGCGAAAATCATGTCCCCTTCGTTTTCGCGGTTCTCGTCATCAAGCACCATCACCCCGCGCCCTTCGCGCAGTGCGGCGATCGCGTTTTCCACGCGTTCAAAAGCGGTGCCAAAAGCAGAAAGAAGCGTCTGATTCATGGTAAAGAAACCTCATTAATTATATGGATTACCAGAATCAGGGCGGTCTTAGGAGTGCCGGCAAGCGGCAAGCAAAATAACGTGAGTGGGCGTAAGCCCAGGCAGATCGTTACTCTCTCCCATCCGGACTTTAACCGTCGGCCCCGGAATTACACCGGATCTGCTGACCTTCAGAGAAACTCTGAAGCGCTCGCGGGCTTTCAGTTTACCTTTCGCCTCTCGCTTTCGCGCAAAAGCATGTAAGCCTGATTTACCGCCGGTGGGGAATTTCGCCCCGCCCTGAGAATAAGCGAGATAACTATAACGCCATTGATAATCGTCGGCAATGCATGAGATTCAAACATTTCCGGTTTATACCCTTCCGATCAGCGATTACAATTACTCTTCAGACCATACCAGATCAGGGAAACCGCTATGATTGACCCGAAGAAAATTGAACAGATCGCCCGTCAGGTCCATGAATCGATGCCAAAAGGGATCCGTGAGATCGGGGAAGATGTTGAGAAGAAAATCCGCCAAGTATTGCAGGCCCAGCTGTCTCGCCTGGATCTGGTGAGCCGCGAGGAATTTGACGTACAGACGCAGGTTATGCTGCGCACGCGTGAAAAACTCACGGCGCTGGAGCAACGTCTGGCTGCGCTGGAATCCCGCGGTACGGCGGCCTCCACTCAGGCAGAAAACCCTGCGGCGTCAACGGCAGGCAGCGCCAGCGCGCCGGTTACCGCCGTCACCCCGCCGCCCGCTATCCCGCCGGTCGATAGCCTCGACAAACAGGACTAACCGCGGTGACAACGCCCCCTGCCTGGCAAGGGGCGTTCGCCAGCCAAACCGCCTTAGCTGTTTTTCTGGATCTTTTTGATGATATTGGTGGTGGAACAGCCATCTTCGAAGTTCAGCACCATCACCTCACCGCCGTTGGCCCACACCTCTTTGCTGCCCGCAATATCTTCAGGCTTATAGTCGCCGCCTTTCACCAGCAGATCGGGCAGGATTTCGCTAATCAGGCGCTGCGGCGTGTCCTCTTCAAACGGCACCACCCAGTCTACCGCTTCCAGCGCGGCCAGCACCGTCATACGCTGCTCCTGCGGGTTCACCGGACGGGTATCGCCTTTCAGGCGCTTCGTTGAGGCGTCGCTGTTGACCGCCACAATCAGACGGTCGCCAAGCTTGCGGGCATTCGCCAGGTAGGACACATGACCCGCGTGCAGGATGTCGAACACGCCGTTGGTCATCACCACCTTTTCGCCGCGCTTGCGGGCCGCCAGCACAGCGTCTTTCAGCGCCGCTTCACTCATCACGCCAAAGCCGGTTTCTGAACGACCACGCACCGCGTTTTCCAGTTCTACCGGCGACACGGTCGAGGTGCCGAGCTTGCCAACCACCACGCCCGCCGCCGCATTCGCGAAGAAGCAGGCTTCTTCGAGCGAATTGCCGGACGCCAGCGTCGCCGCCAGCACGCCGATCACGGTATCGCCCGCGCCGGTGACATCATAAACTTCCTGCGCCTGCGTCGGCAGGTGGAACGGCGCTTTACCCGGCTGCAACAGCGTCATGCCCTGTTCGGAGCGGGTCACCAGCAGCGCGCTAAGCTCGAAATCAGCGATGATTTTCATGCCGCGCTCGACAATGTCCTGCTCGTTTTTGCATTTACCCGCCACCGCTTCAAATTCTGAGAGGTTTGGGGTCAGCAGCGTCGCGCCGCGATAGCGTTCGAAATCGGTGCCTTTGGGGTCGATCAGCACCGGAACGCCCGCTTTACGTGCCAACTGGATCATCTGTTGAACGCTTGCGAGCGCGCCTTTGGCGTAGTCAGAGAGCACCAGCGCGCCGATCTGCCCCAGCGCCTGATTGATACGCTCGTGCAGCGGCTCCGGATCAACGCCTTCGAAACCTTCTTCAAAATCGAGACGGATCAACTGCTGGTTGCGCGACAGCACGCGCAGCTTGGTGATGGTCGGGTGCGTCGGCACCGACACGAAATCGCATTTCACGTTTACCTGGGAAAGCGACTGGCTGAGCGCGCGCGCCGCGTCGTCAATGCCGGTCAGACCGACCAGACGCGAGCTGGCGCCGAGAGACGCGATATTCATCGCCACGTTCGCCGCGCCGCCCGGGCGCTCTTCGATAGTTTCCACTTTCACGACCGGCACCGGGGCTTCCGGTGAGATGCGGCTCGTCGGGCCATACCAGTAGCGGTCCAGCATCACATCACCGACTACCATGACGCCTGCGCGTTCAAAATCGGGCAGCGTTACTTTCATTCCTGACTCTCCTGAGAGACACCAAAATTTGCGCGCGATGATAGCACAGTTACGCGCAATCGCACTTTTACGCCGGGGCCAGCCAGCGCCGCCAGCTGTCACGCACCTGTTCGCGCTCCTGTTCAAAGGCGATCTGCGCCACGTGTCCTGGTTGCTCCTGCAATGCCAGCCGGTGCAGCTCATCACGCAGCGTGACATAGGCGTGGGTCAGCGCTTTCGCCTCGTCCTCACGCATAATGTCGTGCTGCGCCAGCAGTTCCAGAATACGCACGTTATCCGACCAGCGCGTCAGCTTCGGTTGTTCAGGCGCGTAGCGCAGCACCATAAACTGCGTAATAAATTCGATATCGGTAATACCGCCTTCATCGGCTTTGATATCAAAACGATCCCGGTGTTTGTTGCCGAGATGGGCGCGCATTTTTTCGCGCATTTCACGCACGTCGGTTCGCAGCGCGTCGCTGTCGCGCGGCGTGGCAAGCACGTCGCGGCGGATGGCGTCAAACTGCGCCTGTAGCGGTTTATCGCCATACACAACGCGGGCGCGTACCAGCGCCTGATGCTCCCACGTCCAGGCGTCGTTTTTCTGATAATCGGCGAAAGCTTCCGCTGTTGTCACCAGCATCCCCGCCGCCCCGGACGGACGCAGCCGGGCGTCCACTTCATAGAGAATGCCCGACGACGTGCGGGTGCTGAACAGATGCATGATGCGCTGCGCGAGACGCAGATAGAACTGACGCCCGTCGATTTCTCGCTCGCCGTCTGTCATCACCTCCGCCGGGCAGTCGTGCAGAAAGACTAAATCGAGATCAGAGCTGTAGCCCAGCTCCCAGCCGCCCAGTTTGCCGTAGCCGACCACCGCGAAGCCGCGGCCGTCGCGATCGCGCAGATGCTTCGGCTGACCGTAACGCGCCACCATTTGCCCCCACGCCTGCTGAACCACCGCGTCGATAATCGCTTCGGCAAGCCAGGTTAAGTGATCGCTCACTTTCATCACCGGCAGCGTACCGGCAATATCCGCCGCCGCCACGCGCAGCAGTTGGGCCTGTTTAAACTGGCGCAGCGCCTCAAGCTGTTGCTCTTCGTCATCGTCCGGCACGCGTAGCAGATACTGGCGCAGCTCGTCGCGATAAGCGTCCATCGCCGTCGGCTGATACAGCGTGTTCGGGTCAAGGAGTTCATCAAGCAGCAGCGGATAGCGCGCCAGCTGGCTCGCCACCATCGGCGAGGCGGCGCACAGGCGAATCAAATGCTTGAGCGCGCCGGGGTATTCGCTTAACAGCTCCAGATAGGTAGTGCGGGTAACGATGCCGGTCAGCAGCGGCGTGACGCGGGAGAGCGCCAGCGCCGCCTCATCAGGGCTGGCGCAGACGGCGCTCAGCAGATGCGGCATCAGATTATCGAGCACCTGACGCCCGCGCGGCCCGATGGTTCGCTTCTCTGTTTCTTTGCGAAAATCAGCCAGCGTCGCCAGCAGCCGCATCCGGCTCTCCGCGCCTAACGCGCTCAACACCGGCGTATCGTCGTCGGCGTCCAGCGCGTCATGCCACAGTTCGCGCCAGCCTTCGGTCAGCGACTCCTCACCGCCGGTCGGCTCTTCATCGCCGATAAGCTCGTTAAAGACCCGCCGCACGCCCGCCATATGGCGCTCAAGCAGTGCCGTGAGAGTCGCCCAGTCTGCCTCGCCCATCGCCCACGCCAGTCGCGCACGGTTCAGCGCGTCGCCCGGCAGCGTCTGGGTTTGCTCATCGTTGATGCTTTGCAGCAGGTTTTCGAGCCGCCGCAAAAAGAGATAAGCCTCGCGCAGGCAGGCGGCATCGTCCGGCGAGAGCAGATGCAATTGCTCAATCGCCTCAAGCGTCGGCAGCAGCGAGCGCTGCTGTAGCGACGGTTCGCGCCCGCCGCGGATCAGTTGAAACACCTGCACGATAAATTCGGTTTCGCGAATGCCGCCCGCGCCGAGCTTGATATTATCGGTCAACCCCCGGCGGCGCACTTCGCGGGCAATCATGCCCTTCATGTTGCGCAGCGACTGGATAACGCTGAAATCGATATAGCGGCGGAAGATAAAGGGCCGCAGCATCGCGCGCAGCTCCTGGCTCCAGGCGTCGTTGTTATCGCCCATGATGCGCGCTTTGACCATCGCGTAGCGCTCCCAGTCGCGCCCCTGCTCCTGATAGTAATCTTCAAGGGCGGCGAAGCTTAGCACCAGGGGGCCGCTGTCGCCGAAGGGGCGCAGACGCATGTCGACGCGGTACACAAAGCCGTCCTGGGTAGGCTGGTCGAGCGCTTTGATAAGCCGCTGGCCGAGGCGCGTAAAAAACTGGGCGTTATCCAGCTCGCGCCGTCCGCCCTGGGTCGAACCGCTTTCCGGCCAGGCGAAAATCAGATCGATATCGGAAGAGAAGTTAAGCTCGCCGCCGCCCAGTTTCCCCATACCGAGGATCATCAGCGGCTGCGGCACGCCCTGGGCGTTACATGGCGTGCCCCATTCGCGACAGCATGCGCTGTAAAGCCAGTCGCGCGCTGCGACAATCAGCGTTTCCGCAAGCTCACTGAGCTGCGTCAGGGTTTGGCCCGTGGTGACGCGCGCAAGCGTCTGGCTCCAGGCGATGCGCGTCATGACGCGGCGGCGGAACTGGCGCAGCGCACGCATCAGCGCCGCCTCGTCGTGAACGTCCGCCAGCGCCGTCTGCAGCCAGGCGCCATAATGGCGCCACTCATCCGCCTCAGGCGGCGTCGCCTCAAGCTCGTTAAGCCAGTCGGGGTGCGCGCTTATCGCCTCGCGCACGAAATCGCTGAAGGTCAGCACCGCGCGCGCGTCATCGCTGAGCGCGGCGGCATCGAAAGGCAGCCGCTCCACCACGGCTTGCCAGTGCTGTTGCAAAGGGAGTGAGAGCGGCGTCATGCGGGTTTTCCTGTCGTGGTTTACGGTTTCCCGCTGTGCCGCCAGAACGGCGCCTGCGAGATAGCCTCATTGCGGAAATGCTCAATCTCAATACGCTGGCCGGTTTCGATGGCGTGACGCAGCCCCTGCCAGTTGTCGAGCCAGAACAGCGCGACGGTTTCGTCATAGACGCCCGCCAGCAGACGCAGCGCGTCAAGCTCGCGCGAAAGGCGCGGCAGTTGATCGACATAGCGGTCGCCGAGCGGCTGACCAAAGGCGGCTTTCAGTTCAGCGGCGTGGCGCGAGAGGTTGATATCGGCAAAGCGTTTCCAGGAATCCGCCATTTTCTGACGGCCTCTTTCGTCGAGGAAAGGCTGCCAGCCGCGGAACACCAGCCATTCGGTGAGCGCGAGGCGGGCGGAGGCCTGAATGGCGCTGAAAGCGACCGTCTGGGCCGAAGCGTCGGTCGCGAGCGTCGCTTCGCACTGGGTTAGCAGGTCACGTAAGCGAGTACTCGCTTTTCGCGGCACGATACCGCCGAACAGCGCCAGCGTATGGCGCACCAGGGCGATGGCCTCGCGCACCTGCTGTTTCGCCTTGCCGTTGCCGCGCAGCCACAGCTCCTCGTGATAGAGCCAGTGATCAAGCGCCCATTCCAGCGACGCTTCAAGCCCCTGCTCCACATGAGCTTTCGCCGGCATCTTCAGCAGCGTTAGCGGACGCAGCGGGCGTTCAGCGTTGCCCTGCGCCAGATGGTAGCCGCGCGCCGCTTTGCTCAGGCTGCCCTGACGCAGACCCGGCTTCGCCACAAGCTGACGGGCGAATTTCAACACGTCCGCCGCCTGGCCTTCGAGCAGTTCAAGCTCCAGCTCGCAAATGGGCTCCGCCAGCTCGCCGGCTTTCACTTCGCCGCGGTCGAGCGCAAGTTCAATGCGGCTTTCGCCGTGAGTAACCACCCACTTTTCACGGGCGAAATCGGTGCTGAACAGTGGATGTACCGCGCCCTGCAATGCTTCGGGCGACAGGCCTTCCGGCCAGACTTCCGCAGGAAAACGCGCCAGCGCAAGCTCGGGCGTTTCCAGTTCAATGTTATATTCCGGACGCTGATGTAGCCCGCCAGTCGTGCGGCCAGCGACTTTCATGGTCATTTCATAACGGCCATTATCCCCGCGAATACGCAGCCCCATATCGTGACGGCGCAGCTGGTTGTCCGCGGTTTCGTAATAGATATTGAGCAGCTGGCGCGGGGCGCTGTGTTCAGCCTCAAGGGCGTTCAGCGCGGCGCGCAGCGCGTCAATCTGTTCCGGGTCGACGATAAATTTGAGTTCGATTTCCTGAGCCATGTCTCTGCTTTCTGGTTGGGTCACACTGAAGAAAACTCCAGCGAACTTAATAGCCTGGTATCTGTCAGTAGATAGTATTTTGCGAAAAATTGCCACGTTTGAGGCTTTTTGACGCACGCAAAAAGCGAAATTTGCCGCGGTGGCGGGCGACGGGCTGACCAGGAAGATTCCCATTCAGGTTTACGCTTTGCATCGTCAGACTGATGCCACTACTATCGTTCCACTTTCAACGACAATAACGACCAACTGATGCACAAATTACGTCTGATTTGCTTTTCCCTGCTTGCGCTTAGCGTCTCTTTCCAGGCCGCTGCCGAAGAAAAACGCTATGTTTCGGATGAACTCAACACCTGGGTACGTAGCGGTCCGGGTGACAATTACCGCCTGGTCGGCACGGTGAATGCCGGCGAAGAAGTCGCACTGCTGGAAAGTAACGGCAAATATGGACAGATTCGTGATACCAGTGGCCGCACGTCCTGGATCCCGCTGGAACAGCTCAAGAGCGAACCCAGCCTGCGCACCCGCGTGCCGGAGCTGGAAAATCAGGTTAAGACCCTGACGGATAAGCTGAATAATATCGACACCACATGGAATCAGCGCACGGCGGAGATGCAGAAGAAAGTCGCCGCCAGCGACGGTATTATCAACGGCCTGAAAGATGAAAATCAGAAGCTTAAAAACGAGCTTATCGTGGCGCAGAAAAAAGTGAACGCCGCCAATATTCAGATTGATGATAAACAGCGCACCATCATCATGCAGTGGTTTATGTATGGCGGCGGCGTGCTGGGCGTTGGTTTGCTGCTCGGTTTGCTGCTCCCGCATATGATCCCAAGCCGCAAGCGCAAAGACCGCTGGATGAACTAAACCTCTCAGGGCAGCGCCCGCTGCCCTTTTCGCTCCCCATCTCCTCTACACTTAACGTATTATCTGTCGGCTAAATATGAGTCGGAGTGGAATGCGTGAAGAGTTATCTGGTTGGTGGTGCGGTGCGTGACGCCCTGTTAGGGCTGCCGGTAAAGGACAGGGACTGGGTGGTGGTAGGTGCCACACCCGCCGAAATGCTTGAGCTGGGGTATCAGCAGGTCGGGAAAGATTTCCCGGTGTTTCTGCACCCGCAGACCCATGAAGAGTATGCCCTTGCGCGCACCGAGCGGAAATCCGGCCAGGGTTATACCGGCTTCACCTGCTACGCCGCGCCGGACGTGACGCTGGAGCAGGATTTACAGCGCCGTGACCTCACCATTAACGCCATCGCTCAGGATGACGCGGGCGAGTTTATCGACCCTTACCACGGTCGCGCCGATCTCAAAGCGCGCCTGCTGCGCCACGTCTCGCCAGCATTTAACGAAGATCCGCTGCGCGTGCTGCGCGTGGCGCGCTTCGCTGCCCGCTACGCGCATCTCGGCTTTCGCATCGCCCCGGAAACGCTCGCGCTGATGCGCGAGATGGCGGAGAACGGCGAGCTGGAACACCTGACGGCGGAGCGCGTCTGGAAAGAAACCGAAAACGCGCTCACCACCCGTAATCCGCAAATTTATTTCCTGATGCTGCGCGAGTGCGGCGCGCTGAAAGTGCTGTTCCCGGAAGTGGACAAGCTGTTTGGCGTTCCGGCGCCAGCGAAGTGGCACCCGGAAATCGACACCGGCATTCATACGCTGATGACGCTCTCAATGGCCGCGATGCTCAGCCCGGCGGTGGATGTACGCTTTTCCGCGCTGTGTCACGATTTAGGCAAAGGGCTGACGCCGCCGCATCTGTGGCCGCGCCATCACGGCCACGGCCCGGCGGGCGTGCGGCTTGTCGAACAGGTGTGCAAACGGCTGCGCGTGCCGAACGACATTCGCGATCTCGCAAAGCTGGTGGCGGAATTTCACGACCTTATTCATACCTTCCCGGTGCTGAAACCGCGCACTATCGTGGGCCTGTTCGACTCGATAGACGCCTGGCGCAAACCGCAGCGCGTCGAGCAAATAGCGATCACCAGCGAAGCGGATGTGCGCGGACGCACCGGGTTTGAGGCGAAAGACTATCCGCAGGCGCGTCTGCTGCGCGAGGCGTGGGAAGTGGCGCGCGCGGTGTCGCCTAAAGACGTGGTGGAGGCGGGTTTTACCGGCCCGGCGATCCGTGATGAGCTGACCAAACGGCGTATTCGCGCGGTGGCTGCCTGGAAGGAGGCGAGATGCCCCCAGCCAGCGGCTGAGGGCTAAGACGATTACATGAAGACCGCGTAAACGGCGGCAGCAACGATGAAACGATAGATAGCGAAAGGAATAAACGAGATACGTTTGATGATGTGCAGGAAGGTTTTGATCGCCACCAGCGCCACAACAAAGGCGGTGACAAAACCGACCGCGAACATCGGCAGATCCGCCATCGTCAGAAAGCCCATGCTTTTATAGAGATCGAGCGCGGTGGCGCCCATCATCATCGGTACGGCCAGCAGGAAAGAGAACTCCGAGGCCGCATAGCGGCTCACGCCGACCAGCATACCGCCGGAAATGGTCGCCCCGGAGCGTGAAAAGCCCGGCCAGAGCGCAAGGCACTGGAAACAGCCAATGAAAAACGCCTGGCGGTATGTCATATCGTCAAGGCCCGGCGCCTTCGGCTCTTTGGGTTTGAAGAGTTCTGCCGCAATCAGCAGCACGCCGCCGACCACCAGCGCGTACATCACGTTGATTGGGTTAAACAGCGATTTAATGAAATCGTGGAACAACAGCCCCAGTACCACCGCTGGCACCATGCCAAGCAGAATGTGAACAAGCGACAGACGGCTTTTGCCGACGCCTTCATGCGGCGGATGGCCGAAGTGAATGCCGATTAACCCAAACAGACGGCGCCAGAACATGACCACCACCGCCAGGATGGAGCCCAGCTGGATCACCACTTCAAAGGTCTTCGCGGTGTCGCCTTCAAAGCCCAGCAGATGGCCCACGATGATCATGTGTCCGGTGCTCGACACCGGCAGGAATTCAGTGAGTCCTTCCACAATGCCCAGGATCGCCGCCACCAGCAGCGAGTGCATATCAGTCATTCAGTAAACCCTCGTACCCCAAAATAAGCGCTAAAAACGCGGCCATTAGCGCAACGGCCGCGAAAGTTCCTGCATTATGACCGGTATACCCGCGTTTGGTTTAATCATTATGAATTTAAATGTTTTAATTCGGATTATTGCTACGCTCAATCATTACGCCGACATTCGCGGCCTGCGCGACCGCGCCTGGCTTGCTGAGTTTAATGCGCACCCAGGGGGCGTTGAAGCGCGTCAGAATCAGGTCGGCGACCTCTTCCGCCACACGCTCCACCAGCGCAAAACGACCGTTGCCGACATGCTCCAGCACCGCCTGCGTCACGTCGGCATAGCTCAGGCAATCGCGCACGTCGTCACTCGCCGCCGCCGCGCGGTTGTCCCAGCCAATTTCGATATCGAACACCAGCTTCTGCTCGATAGTCTGTTCCCAGTCGTAAACGCCAATAGTGGTGATTACCGAAAGTTGCTCTATAAATACTATGTCCATCACGGCCCTGCCTGTTTTTAGCCCCGCCGGATACCACTTCCGGCAAAATATGCGTATTATCCACAGATGCAGAGAATACAACGACATTTTCACAACGGAACAGCGTTATGAGTGCAATCGCGCCTGGAATGATCCTCCTCGCGTACCTTTGCGGCTCGATTTCCAGCGCCATTCTGGTCTGCCGCATCGCTGGTCTGCCCGATCCTCGTGACAGCGGTTCCGGCAACCCCGGGGCGACCAACGTCCTGCGGATTGGCGGCAAGGGAGCAGCCGTAGCGGTACTGATTTTCGACGTGCTGAAAGGCATGCTCCCGGTCTGGGGCGCGTATGCGCTGGGCGTGACGCCGTTCTGGCTGGGGCTTATCGCCATCGCCGCCTGTCTTGGCCATATCTGGCCCGTCTTTTTCCATTTTCGCGGCGGCAAAGGTGTCGCGACCGCGTTTGGCGCCATCGCGCCTATCGGCTGGGATCTCACGGGTGTGATGGCGGGCACCTGGTTTCTGACGGTGCTGCTGAGCGGCTATTCATCGCTGGGCGCGATTGTCAGCGCCCTGGTGGCGCCATTCTACGTCTGGTGGTTTAAACCGCAGTTTACCTTCCCGGTGGCGATGCTCTCCTGCCTGATTTTATTACGTCATCACGACAATATTCAGCGCCTGTGGCGCGGCCAGGAAACCAAAATCTGGAGCCGGTTTCGCAAAAAACGGCCAGAAAAAAAGGAGTGATGATTCACTCCTTTTTCTTTATGACGCTTGCCTGAATACGTTACGCCGCAGGCAGCTCCGCCAGCGGCCAGCGCGGACGCACCGTCACCCCAAGCCCCGCTTCGCCTTTCGCTTTCAGTCGCACCATACCCGCATACGCGATCATCGCGCCGTTATCAGTGCAGAACTCCGGGCGCGCATAGAAAACGTCGCCGCCGCGCTTTTGCATCATCTCCGCCAGACGCGCGCGTAACGTGCGGTTGGCGCTCACGCCGCCCGCCATTACCAGACGCTTAAAACCGGTCTGATCCAGCGCCCTGCGGCATTTGATCATCAGCGTATCCACCACGGCGTCTTCGAACGCGCGCGCGATGTCGGCGCGGGTCTGATCGTCGGTGCCGTTATCGCGAATGGTATTCGCCGCGAAGGTTTTCAGGCCGGAGAAGCTGAAATCGAGGCCCGGACGGTCGGTCATCGGGCGTGGGAACGTAAAGCGCCCCGCAATGCCCTGCGCCGCCATCTTCGACAGCATCGGGCCGCCAGGGTAATCAAGGCCCAGCAGCTTGGCGGTTTTATCGAAGGCTTCGCCCGCGGCGTCGTCGATAGATTCGCCGAGCAGTTCATACTGGCCGATACCGGTCACGCTGATAAGCTGCGTATGCCCCCCGGAAACCAGCAGCGCCACGAACGGGAATTCGGGCGGATTCTCTTCCAGCATCGGCGCCAGCAGATGGCCTTCCATATGGTGTACCGGCACCGCCGGCACGTTCCAGGCAAACGCCAGCGCGCGGCCGACCGTCGCGCCGACGAGCAGCGCGCCCACCAGGCCCGGCCCCGCGGTATACGCCACGGCGTCGATATCCTGCGCCGTCAGGCCCGCTTCTTTTATAGCGGCCTGGATCAGCGGCACGGTTTTACGCACGTGATCGCGCGAGGCCAGCTCAGGCACTACGCCGCCGTAGTCGGCATGCAGTTTTACCTGACTATACAATTGGTTGGCTAATAACCCGTTTTCATCGTCATAAATGGCGATGCCGGTTTCATCGCAGGATGTCTCAATTCCCAGTACACGCATGGTTTTTTTACCTCTTTCGCCTGCCGCGCAGTGTAGGGCCAACGGCTGCGGATGTAAAACTTTGCTCAACCCGGGCGGCCAGATAGTGTATAATGCGTGCCCCTGGAATAGACCGCACAAAAACCGCGTTTCTGGTCCTGGCGGTGCTTTACAAAGCAGCAGCAGTTGCAGTAAAATTCCGCACCATTTTGAAATAAGCTGGCTATCTGATGCCAGCAGAACCGAATTAATCAAAGGTGAGAGGCACATGCCGGTAATTAAAGTACGTGAAAACGAGCCGTTCGACGTAGCACTGCGTCGCTTCAAACGTTCCTGCGAAAAAGCGGGTGTTCTGGCGGAAGTTCGTCGTCGTGAATTCTATGAAAAACCGACTACCGAACGTAAACGCGCCAAAGCTTCCGCAGTGAAACGTCACGCGAAGAAACTGGCTCGCGAAAACGCACGCCGTACTCGTCTGTACTAATTCCTCAGGGGATATTGTCCCCTGACACAGACAGAGTAGTAGTTGTAGAGGCCGTGCTTCCGAAAGGAATGCGCGGCTTATTCTCGTTTATGGGCTGATAAAAACGGGGCTTATGGCTGGACGAATCCCACGTGTCTTTATCAATGATCTGCTGGCTCGCACCGATATCGTCGACCTGATAGACGCACGGGTAAAGCTCAAGAAGCAGGGCAAGAACTACCACGCGTGCTGTCCCTTCCATAATGAAAAAACCCCCTCTTTCACCGTAAACGGCGAAAAACAGTTTTATCACTGCTTCGGCTGCGGCGCGCACGGCAACGCTATCGACTTTTTGATGAATTACGACAAGCTCGAATTCGTTGAAACCGTCGAAGAACTGGCGGCCATGCATAATCTGGAAGTTCCGTTCGAAGCGGGCAGCGGACCGACGCAAATTGAGCGCCATCAGCGCCAGACGTTGTACGAACTGCTGGATGGGTTGAACGGGTTTTATCGTCAGGCCTTACAGGCGCAAAACGCAGAGCCGGCACGTCAGTATCTGGCGAAACGCGGGCTGAGCGAATCCGTCATTGAGCGCTTCGCCATCGGCTATGCGCCGCCGGGCTGGGATAACGTTCTCAAGCGTTTTGGTAACAATAGCGAAAACCGCCAGTCGCTTATCGACGCCGGCATGCTGGTGACCAACGATAAGGGCCGCAGTTACGACCGCTTCCGCGAACGGGTGATGTTCCCCATCCGCGATAAGCGCGGGCGAGTAATAGGCTTCGGCGGGCGCGTTTTAGGCGATGCGCTGCCCAAGTATTTAAACTCCCCGGAAACCGAGATTTTCCATAAGGGCCGCCAGCTGTATGGCCTTTATGAAGTGCAGCAGAGTGACCCGAACCCGCCCCGCCTGTTGGTGGTGGAAGGCTATATGGACGTCGTGGCGCTGTCGCAGTATGACATCAACTATGCGGTTGCCTCGCTCGGCACTGCGACCACGGCGGAGCATATTCAGATGCTCTTTCGTGTCACAAACAACGTCATTTGCTGTTACGACGGCGACAGAGCAGGCCGCAGCGCCGCGTGGCGCGCGCTGGAAACCGCGCTGCCTTACATGACGGACGGACGTCAGCTACGCTTTATGTTTCTGCCCGATGGCGAAGACCCGGATACGCTGGTTCGTCAGGAAGGGAAAGCGGCGTTCGAGGCGCGGATGGAGCAGGCTCAGCCGCTCTCTACGTTCCTGTTCAACAGCCTGTTACCGCAGGTGGATTTGAGTACGCCGGACGGGCGCGCGCAGCTGAGCACACTGGCGCTGCCGTTAATCAGCCAGGTGCCAGGTGAAACGTTGCGCATCTATCTGCGTCAGGAGTTAGGCAATAAGCTCGGTATTCTGGATGACAGCCAGCTCGAGCGGTTGATGACCCGGCAGGCAGATAATTCGCAAACGCGGGCCGCGCCGACGCTAAAGCGTACAACCATGCGTATACTGATAGGATTACTGGTCCAGAATCCTGAGCTGGCGCCATTAGTGCCCTCTCTGGCGGCGTTAGATAAAACAAAGCTGCCTGGACTGGAGCTCTTTTCGGAGCTGGTCAATACTTGTCTTTCGCAGCCTGGTCTGACCACCGGGCAGTTGCTCGAACATTATCGCGGCACAAAAGAAGCCGCTACCCTTGAAAAACTCTCAACGTGGGACGATATAGCAGATAAGGATATCGCAGAAAAAACGTTCACCGACGCGCTGGATCACCTGTTTGATTCGGTACTGGAGTTGAGATTAACAGAATTAATAGCCCGCTCACGCACCCAGGGACTTAGCGCGGCGGAGCGCGAAGAAGTGCGCATCATTACCGAGGCGCGCGCAAAAAAATAAATTCCGCGGCTTAATTGCCGATTGACGATCGGGTGCACCCGAGAGCCGTACTGCCGGGCAGCGGCAATAATAAAACAGCCCGCAACGCCCTGTGGAGTTCATGTCGCTGTCAAAGCGTTCAGGCATTGTTATTGCCGTCGCTGATAACACGCCGTGATATGAAACCCCGGGCACACGTTATTGTTGGCGGCAACGCCTACGACACCAACCTCATGAAATAAGTGTGGATACCGTCTTATGGAGCAAAACCCGCAGTCACAGCTTAAGCTTCTTGTCACCCGTGGTAAGGAGCAGGGCTATCTGACCTATGCCGAGGTCAATGACCATCTGCCGGAAGATATCGTCGACTCCGATCAGATCGAAGACATCATCCAAATGATCAACGATATGGGCATCCAGGTGATGGAAGAAGCGCCGGACGCCGACGATCTGTTGCTTGCTGAAAACTCGAACAGCACCGATGAAGATGCGGAAGAAGCCGCGGCCCAGGTGTTGTCCAGCGTGGAATCTGAAATCGGGCGCACCACCGATCCGGTTCGCATGTACATGCGCGAAATGGGCACCGTTGAGCTGTTGACCCGTGAAGGCGAAATCGACATCGCCAAACGCATCGAAGACGGGATCAACCAGGTTCAGTGCTCTGTCGCCGAATATCCGGAAGCGATCACCTATCTGCTGGAGCAGTACGATCGTGTGGAAGCGGGCGAAGCGCGTCTTTCCGATCTGATCACCGGTTTTGTCGATCCGAACGCCGAAGAAGACCTGGCCCCTACCGCGACGCACGTCGGCTCTGAACTCTCTCAGGAAGAGATGGATGATGACGAAGATGAAGACGAAGAGTCTGACGACGACAGCAGCGATGACGACAACAGCATCGACCCGGAACTGGCGCGCGAGAAATTCGGCGAGCTGCGTACCCAGTACGAAGTCACCCGCGACACCATCAAAGCCAAAGGCCGCAGCAACGCGGCGTCTCAGGAAGAGATCCTGAAGCTTTCCGACGTGTTCAAACAGTTCCGTCTGGTGCCGAAACAGTTCGACTACCTGGTAAACAGCATGCGTACCATGATGGATCGTGTGCGCACCCAGGAACGCATCATCATGAAGCTGTGCGTTGAGCAGTGCAAAATGCCGAAGAAGAACTTTATCACTCTCTTTACCGGCAACGAAACCAGCGAAACCTGGTTTAACGCGGCAATCGCCATGAACAAACCGTGGTCTGAGAAGCTCCACGACGTGGCGGAAGATGTACACCGCAGCCTGCAAAAACTGCAGCAGATCGAAGAAGAAACCGGCCTGACCATCGAGCAGGTGAAGGATATCAACCGTCGCATGTCCATCGGCGAAGCGAAAGCCCGTCGTGCGAAGAAAGAGATGGTTGAGGCGAACTTACGTCTGGTAATTTCTATCGCCAAGAAATACACCAACCGTGGTCTGCAGTTCCTCGACCTGATTCAGGAAGGCAACATCGGCCTGATGAAAGCGGTAGATAAGTTCGAATACCGCCGTGGCTATAAGTTCTCCACCTATGCTACCTGGTGGATCCGTCAGGCCATCACCCGCTCTATCGCGGACCAGGCGCGCACCATTCGTATTCCGGTGCATATGATTGAGACCATCAACAAGCTCAATCGTATCTCCCGCCAGATGTTGCAGGAGATGGGCCGTGAGCCGACGCCGGAAGAGCTGGCCGAGCGCATGCTGATGCCGGAAGACAAAATTCGTAAGGTGCTGAAAATCGCCAAAGAGCCTATCTCCATGGAAACGCCGATCGGCGACGATGAAGATTCGCATCTGGGGGATTTCATCGAGGATACCACCCTCGAACTGCCGCTGGACTCCGCGACCACCGAAAGCCTGCGTGCGGCGACGCATGACGTGCTGGCGGGCCTCACCGCGCGCGAAGCCAAAGTGCTGCGTATGCGTTTCGGTATCGACATGAACACCGACCATACGCTGGAAGAAGTAGGTAAACAGTTTGACGTTACCCGCGAACGTATCCGTCAGATCGAAGCGAAAGCGCTGCGTAAGCTGCGCCACCCGAGCCGTTCTGAAGTGCTGCGCAGCTTCCTCGACGATTAATCGTCTGCGCTAATCCATTTAAAGGCCCTCTCCGGAGGGCTTTTTTATGGGCGCAGGAAAGCCGCACCGCGCGATACGGCTTAATGACGTCAGGCGTCAACAAACTGTCATACAACGATAAATTGCCGTGATGTGTGTGGATTAATCAGAAAAAACAATTTGTCACAGATATCGATTGTGAGTAATTTGCTGGAAGATTTGCGTCTAAAAATAAACAAAGTGTTGATAACACAGCAAGGACCCGGGATGAACAAGTCGCTGTTATTCATGACATGCGTTTTACTGGCGGGATGCGCCAGCCAGCCGCCAAAAAGCCAGGTAACGCCGCTCGCGCCAGCGCCCGCACCGGTCGCTCAGCCGCAACCTGTACAACAGGCACCGGAAAGCAAACCGTTCGCTGCCGCCTCGGAAAGCACTAACAGCATGGCGACCTGCCGTAAAGAGCTCGAGGCGCTCAAGCACTATGGCCCGAAAACTTACAGCCGCTACGCCGCTGAGATGGATGCCCTGACTGCGAAAACCGGCAAATTCCTCTCGATTAAAGAGGGCCTGACGCCGGAGCTGAACGATATCGTCATCACGATGTATCAGTCGCAGATCAAGACGCTCTGCTTCCGCATTCAGTCCTCGCTCGGTAAACTGATTATCGAGCAGGCAGGCGGCTAAGCCACCGGCTCTCCTCGTATGGCGCGGCGCAGGCTGCGCCGTACCTTTATCTGCCGCGCGCCACCAGCGCCTCGTCGAGCTCCCGATAGGCTTCGACCAGCTTATCCAGCGACGCGCGATTAAGCCCGCTCGGGTTCGGCAGCACCCAAACTTCTGTCTCGCCGATTTTCAGCTTCTGTTTGCCCCACTTCACGCCACGCTGACTGAACGCCTGCTCATACGCTTTTTTGCCCAGCACCGCGAGCGCGTCCGGCTGGAAGTCCTCAATTTTTTTAATCAGGTTACGCCCGCCTTCATGCAGCTCTCTCACGTCCACTTCATTCGCCTGCACTGTCGGACGTTCCACCAGTTTTGTGATGCCGCAACGCGTATCCAGCAGATGCCGCTCCTCTTCAGGCTTCAGCTGGCGCTCCGTAAACCCCGCCAGATGAATCACCTTCCAGAAGCGGTTACCCGGATGCGCGAAATGAAAACCGGTGTGCGCTGACGACTTCCCTGGATTGATTCCGCAAAACACCACGCGCAGACCCGGTTCAAGAATATCGTTGATCATGTTATCCCCTGTTAACTTACGGATCTGTAAAGTATAAAGCCTTACGCCGCCCTTGCTTACAAATTCAGCAGCCGAGACGCCGAGACTGGATTGACGTCGCCAGTTACTTTATAATCCAGCGCCACGGCCCCTTAGCTCAGTGGTTAGAGCAGGCGACTCATAATCGCTTGGTCGTTGGTTCAAACCCAACAGGGGCCACCAAATTTTAGCTTTAAAATCATATAATTAAGCCACCTCGCGAGGGTGGCTTTTTTGTTGGCTGGTCACCGGGTGTCAATAAAATGGCGGCTACTGCGACGGCCTGCGGAACAGATGCCAGCCGACAACGCTGCGCATGATGGAAAAGCAGAATCTGAATACGTTTAAAACACTGATGCAGGCGAAAGACACAAAGTGCTGGATGACGTTATTAAAGATTACTGCAAGAGCAGCTTAAACATGTGCGCCTATTGGACGCTCGAAATGATGTCCAAACAAAACCTGAAATCGAGTAATCAGGACGTTCGCGGGTAACACCGAAGCCACCTACAGGTGGCTTTTATTTTGACGATGCCTCCCTGCTGCCCCCGCCCTCTTTCCTCACACTGCAAAATAATAATGCCTTCGCGCGCGCAAACCTGCCCTCCTGCCCCCGGCTCCCCTGAGCGCCTGCTGTAACTCAACCCGCGAATCTCCACTACACTTTCCCCAACATCACCGCTTCCGCTTTGAGGAACCCCTATGCTGCGCCCGTTACTGTTTTTCTCCGCCCTGCTGCCCTTTTTCGCCTGCGCGCATAATTTTAAAGAGGGCGAACGGGTCGCGCCGGTCGGTGTGGCGGAGCGCGGCGAGCTGACGCTCCGCCAGGGCGAAATCGGCTATCGCGACTGGAACAGCGCGCGTCTTAGCGGCAAGGTGGGCGTGGTGCTGCATGTGGCAGGCAGGCTGTCGGCCAAAGATCTCAATAAAGGCATCAGCGATGCGATTGCCGCAGCCCGTCTGCCGGCGGATAAATTCCAGGCCACCACGATAATCAACACCGACGACGCCATTCCGGGCAGCGCCATCTTTGTGCGCCGCAGTCTGGAGAGCACCAAAAAAGCGTACCCGGACTCAGTGTTCGTACTCGACAGTACAGGCGCCGCGCAGCGCGCCTGGCACCTGCAGCAGGGCGGTTCAGCTGTCGTGGTGCTGGATAAAGAAGGCCGTATACGCTTTGCGAAAGATGGCGCACTCACCGAAGATGAAGTGCGTCAGGTGATGACCTTATTGCATACTTTATTGGCATAAACTTGTACAACGCGTTGCCTGAATGTAAAGTTTTGTGACGCATTACGTTAGCCGAAGAAATTTTCCGGTATTGCGCTACGCTTTTTAAGAGAACATCCGGACAAAGACCCGTGAAGATAATCAGTTGTTCATACAGAGAAAATTCCATATTCCGCCTGATGCGACGAATGTTGCCCGCCTGACGGCGACATTCGGCGCGCTGTTGCGCGTTGACGTCTTCCACTCCACCGCTTGCGACCACCAGCAGAGGCCCTAACCATGAACGCTAACGCCGTGAAATCTTCAGGGCAGGAAAACGAATTGCAGGCGCTGCGCGACGCCCTGCAAACCCGCCTTGACGAGCTTCTGCCGCCAGGCCAGGAGCGCGATCTGGTCTGCGCCGCGATGCGCGAAGGCGCGCTCACCCCGGGTAAACGGGTGCGCCCGCTGCTGCTGATTCTGGCCGCGCGCGATCTCGGCTGTGAGGCGAGCCAGCCCGCGTTGCTGGATCTCGCCTGTGCCGTGGAGATGGTGCACGCCGCGTCGCTGATGCTTGACGATATTCCCTGTATGGATAACGCCCTGCTGCGTCGCGGCAAACCCACCATTCACCGTCAGTTTGGCGAAAGCGTGGCGATCCTCGCGGCGGTCGCGCTTCTGAGCCGCGCCTTCGGCGTGGTGGCGCAGGCACGATCGCTGCCCGACAGCTGTAAAACCGAGGCGGTCAGCGAGCTCTCCAGCGCGGTGGGTCTCCAGGGGCTGGTGCAGGGGCAGTTTCGCGATCTCAGCGAAGGCAGCCAGACCCGCAGCGCGGAGGCTATCCTCGCGACCAACGATCTTAAAACCAGCGTGCTGTTTGACGCCACGCTGCAAATCGCCGCGATCGCCGCCGGAGCCTCCGCCTCAGTACGCCAGAAGCTGCGCCAGTTTTCGCGCCATCTCGGCCAGGCGTTTCAGCTCCTTGATGACCTGGCGGACGGCCTCAATAACACCGGCAAAGACATCAATAAAGACGCGGGGAAATCCACGCTCGTGGCGATGCTCGGCCCGGAAGCCGTGCACCAGCGCCTGCGCGATCATCTGCTGCGCGCCGACGAACATCTCGCCTGCGCCTGTTCGCGCGGCGCGTCCACCCGCCATTTTATGTACGCCTGGTTTGATAAACAGCTGGCCATGTTTGGCTGAACGCGCGCGGCTGCGCGGCTGACAGCGACCGTTACTGGAGTATGAATGAAGGACAAGGAACTGAGCCAACGCAAGAACGATCATCTGGATATCGTGCTGCACCCGGAGCGCGCGAAACAGACGACGCGTACTGGTTTTGAGCAGTGGCGTTTCGAGCACTGCGCCCTGCCGGAGCTCTCGCTTGACGATATCGACCTCAGCACCCGCCTGTTTGGCCGCCCAATGAAAGCGCCGTTACTGATTAGCTCGATGACCGGCGGCGCGCGCCGTGCGAGCGATATCAACCGGCACCTGGCCGAGGCGGCGCAGGCGCTTGGGCTGGCGATGGGTGTCGGCTCGCAGCGCGTGGCGCTGGAGAGTGACGATAACTGGGGGCTGACCGGCGAGCTTCGCCGGTACGCGCCGGATATCCCGCTGTTGGCGAATCTCGGGGCCGCGCAGATCAGCAGCGCGCAGGGGCTGGATTACGCCCGGCGCGCCGTCGAGATGGTGGAGGCAGACGCGCTTATTATCCATCTCAACCCGCTCCAGGAGGCGCTCCAGACCGGCGGCGACCGCGACTGGCGCGGCGTACTGGCGGCCATTGCGCGCGTTGCGCGCGCCCTGCCCGTGCCGGTGGTGGTGAAAGAAGTGGGCGCCGGGATCTCCGTACCCGTGGCGCGCCAGCTCGCCGACGCTGGCGTCGCGATGCTGGATGTCGCGGGCGCAGGCGGCACCAGCTGGGCGGCGGTGGAAGGCGAACGCGCCGCCAGCGCGCATGCGCGCAACGTGGCGATGGCTTTCGCAGGCTGGGGCATTCCCACCGCGCAGGCGCTGCGCCAGTTGCATCAGGCGCTTCCGACGATGCCGCTTATCGCCTCCGGCGGTATTCGCGACGGCATTGACGCCGCCAAAGCGATCGCGATGGGCGCGAGTCTGGTCGGTCAGGCTGCGGCGGTGCTTGGCAGCGCCACGACGTCCACCAGCGCGGTTCTGGCGCATTTCACGGTGGTTATCGAACAGTTACGGGTCGCCTGTTTCTGTACCGGCAGCGCCAGCCTCAGCGCGCTGAAAGACGCCCGTCTGGTTCGCGCCGGGGATGAGGAATGAGCCACTACGCCGTCATCACGCCCCCGCTTTACAGTCACGTTCACGCCATGCAGGCCCTCGCGCAGGAACTTCTCGCGCGCGGTCATCGCATCACTTTTATTCAGCAGACGGAGGCGCGCACGCTGCTTGACGATCCGCGCATCGGCTTTTACCCGGTCGGCGAGCAGAGCCACCCGCCCGGCAGCCTCGCCCGCACGTTACGCCTGACCGCGCATCCTGGCGGCCCGGCGATGTTAAGCCTGATTCACGATCTGGCGCGCACCACCAACATGCTGTGCCGGGAGCTGCCCGACGCGCTGACGCGGCTTGGCATCGATGGCCTGATTGTCGACCAGATGGAAGCCGCAGGCGGCATTGTCGCCGAGGCGCTCGGCCTGCCGTTTGTCTCGGTCGCCTGCGCGCTGCCGGTCAACCGCGAGCCTGGGCTGCCGCTGCCAGTCATGCCGTTTCGCTACGCGCAGACGCCGCGCGCCCGCAAGATTTATCATGCCAGCCAGCAGGTACATGACTGGCTGATGCGCCGCCACGGCGCTGTGATCGCACATCACGCGCAACGCTTCGGACTCGCGCCCCGCCACGGCCTGCATGACTGCCTCTCGCCGCTGGCGCAGATTAGCCAGACGCTCGGCGCGCTCGATTTTCCGCGCCATTCGCTGCCCGCCTGTTTTCATGCCGTCGGCCCGCTACGTCCGCCGCAGCCGACAGTGTCAGAGCCATTGCCGGATGCGGCGCGCCCGCGCGTTTTCGCCTCGCTCGGCACGCTCCAGGGGCACCGCTACGGGCTGTTTCGCACTATCGCCCGCGCCTGTCGCGACGCGGGCGCCGAGCTGCTGGTGGCGCACTGCGGCGGGCTTAACCCTGCGCAGGCGGCAAAGCTTGAAGCCTGCGGCGCGACGCGGGTGACCGCGTTTACCGATCAGCCGCTGGCGCTCAGCCAGTCGCATGCCGTCATTACTCACGGTGGGCTCAATACCGTGATGGACGCCGTCGCCAGCGCCACGCCGCTGCTGGTGGTGCCCCTGGCGTTCGATCAGCCCGGCGTGGCGGCGCGCGTGGAGTATTGCGGCATCGGGCGGCGCGTCTCCCGCTTCGCCGGACGTCGCGCGTTTACCCGCCAGTTGCAGGCGCTGCTTGGCGACGCCAGTTGCCGCACGCGCCTCGCCGCGATGCAGCGCACGCTGGCGCAGGCGGGCGGCGCGACGCGGGCGGCGCAGGTCACCGAACAGGCGCTGCAAGAGCGGCGCCCCGTCATCGCGCAGGCCCGGCCATGACGACCGCATGGGATCTGATACTTGCAGGCGGCGGCCTCGCAAACGGGCTTATCGCCCTGCGTCTGCGCGTGCTGCAACCGGCGTTGAACGTGCTGCTGCTGGAGGCGGACGACGCGCCTGGCGGCAACCATACCTGGTCGTTTCATGGCGACGATATCACGCCGGCGCAGCACGCCTGGCTCACACCGCTGGTGGCGCATCGCTGGGACGGCTACGACGTACGCTTCCCGGCGCTTAAGCGCACGCTCGACGGCGGCTACTACAGCGTGACGTCGGAGCGGTTCGCTGACGTTCTGCATACGACGCTTGGCGAAAACCTCTGGCGCAACGCGCCGGTGGCGCAGCTCACGCCGCAGTCCGTCACGCTGGCGGACGGGCGCACACTGCATGCCCGTGCGGTTATCGATGGTCGCGGCTGGCGCGCAAGCCCGCACCTGACCGTCGGCCAGCAGGCGTTTCTCGGGCAGCAGTGGCAGCTCGCCGCGCCTCACGGCCTGACGCGTCCTGTCCTGATGGACGCCACCGTGGCGCAGCAGGGCGGCTACCGGTTTGTCTACACGCTGCCGCTCACGCCCGACACGCTGCTGATTGAAGATACGCACTATATCGATAACGCGACGCTCGATCCTGACCGCGCGCGGGTGAACATCGCCGACTATGCCCGCGCGCAGGGCTGGCGATTAATGACCCTTGAGCGCGAGGAGCGCGGCAACCTGCCGATTACGCTTACCGGCGAGCCGCAGGCGTTCTGGCAGGAGGCGCAGGGCATTGCGCGCTGCGGCCTGCGCGCCGGGCTGTTTCACGCGACCACCGGCTATTCGCTGCCGCACGCGGCGGCGCTTGCCGATCTTATCGCGTCGCAACCGCCCGCGACGCCGCAGGCGTTATATGCGTTGACGGCGGGCTACGCGCAGCGCCAGTGGCGGCGTCAGCGCTTTTTCCGGCTGCTGAACCGGATGCTGTTTCTGGCCGGGAAACCGGACCAACGCTGGCAGGTGATGCAGCGCTTTTATGGACTTAACGCGGGGCTTATCGGCCGGTTTTACGCCGGGCGACTGACCCCTCTGGATATGGCGCGGCTATTGACGGGCAAACCACCGGTTCCGGTGGGCGAAGCCCTGCAGGCCGTCCTGAAGCAAACACCCCGGCTGCGAGCTTTTCATCATGACTAAAACTGTTGTTATCGGGTCCGGCTTTGGCGGCCTGGCCCTGGCTATCCGCTTACAGGCGGCGGGCGTTCCCACGTTACTGCTGGAGCAGCGCGATAAACATGGCGGGCGGGCGTATGTCTATGAAGACCAGGGGTTTACCTTTGACGCCGGCCCGACCGTTATCACCGATCCTTCCGCCATCGAAGAGCTGTTTACGCTTGCCGGTAAAAACATTGCCGATTACGTCGAGCTCTTACCCGTCACGCCGTTTTACCGTCTCTGCTGGGAGAACGGCCAGGTCTTTGATTACGATAACGATCAGGCGAGCCTTGAGGCGCAGATCGCACGCTTTAACCCGCGCGACGTCGAAGGCTACCGACAGTTTCTGGCCTATTCGCAGGCGGTGTTTAAGGAAGGCTATCTGAAGCTTGGCGCGGTGCCGTTTCTCTCGTTTCGCGATATGTTGCGCGCCGGGCCGCAGCTGGCGCGTTTGCAGGCGTGGCGCAGCGTCTATGGCATGGTGTCGAAATACATTGAAGACGAGCATCTGCGCCAGGCGTTCTCTTTCCATTCGCTGCTGGTCGGCGGCAACCCGTTCGCAACCTCCTCCATTTATACGCTTATCCACGCGCTGGAGCGCCAGTGGGGAGTCTGGTTCGCGCGCGGCGGCACCGGCGCGCTGGTGCAGGGGCTGGTGAAACTGTTTACCGATCTGGGCGGCGAGACCGAACTGAACGCGCAGGTGACGCGCCTTGAGACCCAGGGCGATAAAATCTGCGGCGTCACGCTGGCGGACGGGCGACGCATCGCCGCCAGCGCCGTCGCCTCCAACGCCGACGTGGTGCATACCTACAATAACCTGCTGGGCCACCACCCGCGCGGCGTGGCGCAGGCGGCGTCGCTGCGCCGCAAACGCATGAGCAACTCGCTGTTCGTGCTCTACTTCGGGCTGAATCATCATCACAGCCAGCTGGCGCACCACACCGTCTGCTTCGGGCCGCGCTACAAAGAACTGATTGACGATATCTTCAACCGCGACGCGCTGGCGGAGGATTTCTCGCTCTATCTCCATGCCCCGTGCGTGACCGATCCCTCTCTCGCCCCGCCGGGCTGCGGCAGCTATTACGTGCTGGCGCCGGTGCCGCATCTCGGTACGGCGGATCTCGACTGGAATATCGAAGGTCCGCGCCTGCGCGACCGCATTTTTGCCTACCTTGAGCAGCACTACATGCCGGGCCTGCGCGACCAGCTGGTGACGCACCGGATGTTCACGCCGTTTGATTTCCGCGACCAGCTCGGCGCGTATCAGGGCTCGGCGTTCTCGGTAGAGCCTATCCTCACCCAGAGCGCCTGGTTCCGCCCGCATAACCGCGACAGCCGTATCGACAATCTCTATCTGGTCGGCGCGGGCACGCACCCTGGCGCGGGCATTCCGGGCGTTATCGGCTCGGCGAAAGCTACCGCCGGGCTGATGCTGGAGGGGCGCGCATGAATGATAAGCCGCTGCTGACGCACGCGACCGAAACCATCGAAGCGGGCTCGAAAAGCTTCGCCACCGCCTCAAAACTGTTCGATGCCGATACGCGTCGCAGCGCGCTAATGCTTTACGCCTGGTGCCGCCACTGTGATGACGTTACCGACGGCCAGACGCTCGGTTTTCACGCGCCGGACGCGCCCACCGACAGCCCGCAGGCGCGCATCGCCCGGCTTCGCGCGCTGACGCTTGAGGCTTACGCAGGCACGCCGATGACTGAGCCGAATTTCGCCGCGTTCCAGGAGGTGGCGTTACGCCACCAGATCCCGCCGTCGCTGGCGCTCGATCATCTGGAAGGCTTTGCGATGGACGTACGCGACGAGCGCTATCACACCTTTGACGACACGCTGCGCTACTGCTATCACGTCGCGGGCGTGGTGGGGCTGATGATGGCGCGCGTGATGGGCGTGCGCGACGAGGCGGTGCTGGATCGCGCCTGCGATCTGGGCCTCGCGTTTCAGCTCACCAACATTGCCCGGGATCTCGTTGAGGATGCCGCCATCGGGCGCTGCTATCTGCCGGACGAATGGTTGACTGAGGAAGGACTGCGCCGCGAGACGCTGGCGGCGCGCGAACATCGCCCTGCCCTTGCGCGCCTTGCCGCCAGGCTTGTGGATGAAGCGGAGCCTTACTACGCCTCGGCGCGCGCCGGGCTCGCCGGGCTGCCGCTACGCAGCGCCTGGGCTATCGCCACCGCGCATGGGGTATACCGGGAAATCGGCGTGAAGGTGAAGCGCGCAGGCGCGAACGCCTGGGAGACGCGTCAGGGCACCAGCAAGGCGGAGAAACTGGCCCTGCTGGCGAAAGGCGCGGCGATGGCCGTCAGTTCTCGCGGCGCGACGTCGACGCCCCGCCCTGCGATGCTCTGGCAGCGTCCGTCCGCGCAGGACGACCGTTACGCTCACGCAACACCGCCTGCAGCTTAGCCACTGGCGGCGCGTAGAGAAAACCAAAAGAGACGCAGCCTTCGCGTCCGCGCACCGCGTGGTGCAGCCGGTGCGCCATATAGAGCCGCTTCAGGTAACCCCGGCGCGGCACATAGCGAAACGGCCAGCGCTGATGCACCAGCCCGTCATGGACAATAAAGTAGAGCGCGCCGTAGAGCGTCATCCCCGCACCAATCCATTGCAGCGGCCAGTGGCCGCCCGCGCCGAGCGCGATAAGCGCTATCGCCACGCCGGCAAACACCACGGCATAGAGGTCATTAACTTCAAACCAGCCTTTACGCGGCGTATGGTGGGACAGATGCCAGCCCCATCCCCAGCCGTGCATGACATATTTGTGCGTCAGCGTCGCCACGATTTCCATGACGGCGACCGTCAGCAACACGATCGCCACGTTATACAGCACCGTCATAATTTCTCCTGGGCCCGGTGGAAGGAAACGTCCTGTTGCCGGGAAACGGAAGCGCAATACGCGCCGCAACCCAGAGAGTATAGCAACCCAGGCGCAAATGCCTGACCGATTCGCTTACCGGGCGCCAGAATAAAAAACCCCGGCAGGCCGGGGTAAGAATATTGCAGGGCTAACGCTTAAAAGTGTTCCCAGTCGCCCTGGCCGCCCGCGACGGCGAGCTTTTTCGGGGCGGACATGTCGCTTACAACGATCGGCGCGATGACGGGCTTCGTGCGCTGAGACGCGCCGCTGCCGACGTTAAACACGGCGACCATCTGCTCCAGCTCGCGCGCCTGCTCTTCAAGCGACGAGGCGGCGGCCGACGACTCTTCCACCAGCGCGGCGTTCTGCTGGGTGGTGGTATCCATTTCCGACATCGCCTGGCCAATCTGGGCGATACCGCGGCTCTGTTCGGTACAGGCGCGGGCGATCTCATCCATAATCTCGCGCACCTTTGCGACCGAGCCGACGATATCTTCCATCGCCTCGCCCGCGCTCGCCACCAGCTGCGCGCCGTTTTCCACACGCTGGTTGGCCTCGGTGATCAGCGCGCCTATCTCTTTGGCGGCCGTGGCGCTACGGCTTGCCAGCGTGCGCACTTCGCCCGCCACCACCGCGAACCCGCGCCCCTGTTCACCGGCACGCGCCGCTTCCACCGCGGCATTCAGCGCCAGGATGTTGGTCTGGAAGGCGATGCCGTTGATGACGCTAATGATGTCAGCGATTTTCCCGGAGCTCGCCTGGATGTTGCGCATCGTCTCCACAACCTCGTTCACCACTTTCCCGCCCCGGTCGGCATTGGTGGAGGCCTGCGCGGCCAGCATGCTCGCCTGCTGCGCGTTGCCGGCGGTCTCTTTCACGGTAGACGTCAGCTCTTCCATGCTGGCGGCGGTCTGCACGACGGCGGCAGACTGCTCCTCGGTGCGTGAGGAGAGGTCGATATTCCCGGCGGCGATTTCCGACGAAGCGCGCGAGACGTTATCCACACCGTGGCGCACGCGGGTAATGATGCTTTTCAGGCTGTCGTTCATGGTGCCGACCGCCTGCATCAGCAGACCCGGCTCGTCGCGACGCGTCGAGGAGACCGTCACGGTCAGATCGCCCTGCGCGATGCGTTTGGCCACATCCAGCGTCTCGCGTAGCGGACGGGTAATATTGCGGGTAATAAACGCAGCGATAAGCAGCCCGAACAGCACACCAGCCAGCGTGCCCGTCACCATCAGCGTTTCGACATGGCTGATGGATTTCGCCATGCGCATTTTACGAAACTCATGGAAGTCGTTCACAGTCTGGTTTAGCTCGCCTGCGGCGGCGCTGAGCGTGGTCGACTGCGTCTGCTGGTCCGCGAAAGCGGACGCAAACAGCGCGGCGCTGCTATGCAGCATCCGGGTTTGATCGGCCAGCGCGGGCAGCCAGGAGAGCGGCGCATCGCGGGTGGCGGAGGCCAGCAGCGCGGCGGTCGCGTCAATCGTGCTCAGGATGCCGTTGAGTTGATCCAGCGTCTCGCGATCGCCACGCGTCACCAGCGCGTCGATGACGCTCTGCGCCTGCTGCGCTTTCGCCGCAAGCCGTGCAGCCAGCATCGCCGCCTGCGGGCTGGCGTCAGCCTGTTCGCTGAACGCAGAGGCCTGCTCGATAAACTGCGACGGCCACTGCGCGTGAAGATCGGCCGCGAGCGTGTTGCGCTGACGCAGCGTCTGAATGTACTTATCGCGCGCGCGCAGATAGGTTTGCAGATCCGTCTGCATGGCAACCAGCCGGGTGCGCCCCTCGGTATCCATATTAAATTCTGCGAGCGTAGCCAGCTGGGCCTCGACCTGACGCAGCGCCTGCGCGTTCAGCTCGGCATATTTTTCATCGCTGGTCAGCTGAAACAGCGTACGGTTGATACGCGCTTCGTTAAGGGCCGTTACGATGCTGACGGTGAGCGTTTCCTTCCGGGAGTTCTCATCCACCTGCCGGAAGCCGTATATCCCGGCGCCCGCAATCAGCAGCATAATCACTAAAACAATAATAAAGCTCGACGTCAGTTTTTTGCCGACGCTGAGGTTATTCACTTTCTCGCCAAACGACGTCACTAAAGCCATTGCAATCACCATCAATCTGGAATGATAAAAATTGTTAATTGTTTATCGTCAGTGAAAGAATGATTCTTTAGCGAGAGCAGGCCCGACACAGCGTTCAAAAAAATTCAACGAGTTTTATTAAGCTTGTAATATATACATATCGGGAATACTCCATACCCGTTCACAAAAAGCGTATCCCCACCTTAATAGGGTGCAAAAGTAGACACTTAAGCGCAATAGGTTGTTATCAGTACACACATTTCCATATTTCCTTTTAACGCAAATTTTTGTTGCAGGCGCAATGCGGCCTTCAGCGCCTGTTTTTAACGGGTTGATATTTATCCGCTTTTATTTTTTGGAATTTTTTTGCCGGCAACCTTGTTAATTTAACAAGGCTAAATAGATATTTAGTGAAGCTTAACTAAGCCATTTATTTCAGGGGAAATTCGAGATGGTGGCGTCGTTCACCCCTGTTGATGGTGATACGGGTATCACACTGAGATTGTGACGTGCACGTAAAGATATATCATGTATAACTGTTAAGCCAGGGCGAATAATTGCCCTGCGAAACCAGCCGTATTTTTGGCAAGGATGTTTATCCCCTGATTATTTATGTGCTCGCAATGCGCTTTGCATCTGCGTGACGCCAGCTGGCCGTCCTGAAAAACGCAGGCGGCTTTTACCTGGCTTTGCGACGCCTTTCCTGCGCCAGCAATGCCGCCGGAAGCGTTCTTCAGCGCCGCTATGTCTGCTGGCACTGTTCGCGCGTTATGTCTGCCGTCTGCGCGCGTGACATGCTTCACAGTAATCCGCCGCCTGGTGAGCGCGGCTAACCGCTCGCCCCGCTATATGACCATTCAGGGCGGCAATCACGCCGCTTAATCATTTCGTCACTCGCTATTTCGCGCGTTTTGTCATCATTGAGCGCGTTTAGATCTTTCCGGTTATCCGCCGCCTGTACGTTATGGATGTCGTTACAGGCGGTTTTATCTCTGTCTGACAAGCAGGTCTTATATGGACAAAAAAACAGTAATGAAACACCTGCCCTGGGCGCTTCTTGGCGTGATCGGGGCCTTTTGTCTTGCCGTGGTGGCGCTACGCCGCGGCGAGAGCGTCAGCGCCTTGTGGATTGTGGTGGCGTCCGTCTCCGTCTACCTGGTCGCTTACCGCTACTACAGCTTTTATATCGCCAGCCGCGTCATGAAACTCGACCCGACGCGCGCGACGCCGGCGGTGATGAATAACGACGGGCTGAACTATGTGCCGACCAACCGCTACGTGTTGTTCGGCCACCATTTTGCCGCGATTGCAGGCGCGGGCCCGCTGGTCGGCCCGGTGCTGGCCGCACAGATGGGCTATCTGCCCGGCACGCTATGGCTGCTCGCCGGCGTCGTGCTGGCGGGCGCGGTGCAGGATTTTATGGTGCTGTTTATCTCCTCGCGCCGTAACGGCGCCTCGCTCGGCGAGATGATAAAAGAGGAGATGGGCCCGGTGCCGGGCACCATCGCGCTGTTCGGCTGCTTCCTTATCATGATTATTATCCTGGCGGTGCTGGCGCTGATCGTCGTGAAAGCGCTGGCGGAGAGCCCGTGGGGCGTCTTTACCGTCTGTTCGACAGTGCCGATCGCGCTGTTTATGGGCATCTATATGCGCTTTTTACGCCCCGGCCGCGTGGGCGAAGTCTCGGTGATCGGCGTGGTGCTGCTGGTGGCGTCTATCTGGTTTGGCGGCGTGATCGCAGCCGACCCGTACTGGGGCCCGGCGCTGACCTTTAAAGACACTACCATCACTTACGCGCTGGTGGGCTATGCGTTTGTCTCCGCCCTGCTGCCGGTGTGGCTGATCCTGGCCCCGCGCGACTATCTGGCGACCTTCCTGAAAATCGGCGTCATTGTCGGCCTCGCCATTGGCATCGTTATCCTGAACCCGGAACTGAAAATGCCTGCGGTGACGCAGTACATCGACGGCACCGGGCCGCTGTGGAAAGGCGCGCTGTTCCCGTTCCTGTTTATCACCATCGCCTGCGGCGCGGTTTCCGGCTTCCATGCGCTTATCGCCTCCGGCACCACGCCGAAGCTGCTGGCGAACGAAACCGACGCGCGCTTTATCGGCTATGGCGCGATGCTGATGGAGTCATTCGTCGCCGTCATGGCGCTGGTGGCCGCGTCTATCATTGAGCCGGGTCTCTATTTCGCAATGAACACCCCGCCCGCCGGGCTTGGCATCACCATGCCGAACCTGCATGAGCTCGGCACCGGCAATGCGCCCCTGATTCTGGCGCAGCTGAAAGATGTCTCCGCGCACGCGGCGGCGACCGTAAGCGCCTGGGGCTTTGTGATAACGCCTGAGCAGATCATGCAGACCGCCAAAGATATCGGCGAGCCGTCGGTGCTCAACCGCGCAGGCGGCGCGCCAACGCTCGCGGTCGGTATCGCGCATGTGTTCCACAAAATCTTGCCCGCAGCGGATATGGGCTTCTGGTACCACTTCGGCATTCTGTTCGAGGCGCTGTTTATCCTGACTGCGCTGGACGCCGGTACGCGTTCCGGCCGCTTTATGTTCCAGGATCTCGTGGGCAACTTCGTACCATTCCTGAAGAAAACCGATTCGCTGGTGGCCGGTATCGTCGGCACTGCGGGATGCGTCGGCCTGTGGGGCTATCTGCTCTATCAGGGCGTGGTGGACCCGCTTGGCGGCGTGAAAAGCCTGTGGCCGCTGTTCGGCATCTCTAACCAGATGCTGGCCGCCGTGGCGCTGGTGCTGGCAACCGTGGTGCTGGTGAAGATGAAGCGCACCCGCTACGTCTGGGTGACAATGGTGCCGGCGGTGTGGCTGCTTATCTGCACCACCTGGGCGCTCGGGATGAAGCTTTTTAGCGACAACCCGCAGATGGAAGGCTTCTTCTACATGGCGAATGAGTACAAAGCGCGGATCGCCGCAGGCGGCGCTGAGCTGACCGAACAGCAGATTGCCAATATGCACCATATCGTTATTAACAACTACACCAATGCGGGCCTGAGCATCCTGTTCCTGGTGGTGGTGTACAGCATCATTTTCTACGGCATTCGCACCGTGATGATAGCGCGCCGCTCGCCGCAGCCCATCGCCAGAGAAACCCCTTACGTGCCGGTACCGGAAGGCGGTGTGAAAACCACATCACACCATTGATGTAAGGGGAATACAGTTTGTAAACGGCGGGTGCGCGAAGCGCACCCGCCTGACATCTACACCATCCAAAGTCCCGGCGCGCATCACGCCACCGGACTTTTTCTGTCTGGACAACATCATGTTTGGTAACTTAGGGCAGGCGAAAAAATATCTGGGTCAGGCGGCGAAAATGCTGATAGGCATTCCGGACTATGACAACTACGTTGAGCATATGAAAACCAACCATCCGGATAAACCGTACATGACCTACGACGAGTTCTTCCGCGAGCGCCAGGATGCGCGCTACGGCGGAAGCGGTGAAGGCGGCATGCGCTGCTGCTGACAATTTGCGGAGGTAAAAATGCAACCCGTTGCGGTCACGCTGCTAACCGGCTTTCTTGGCGCCGGAAAAACCACGCTGCTGCGTCATATTCTGGAAGCTGAGCACGGCTACAAAATCGCAGTCATTGAAAACGAATTCGGCGAAACGCCCATCGACAGCGAACTTCTCGGCAACCGCGCCACCCAGGTAAAGACGTTAAGCAACGGCTGTATCTGCTGTACGCGTTCGCAGGAGCTTGAAACGACGCTGCTCGATTTGCTGGCGCTGCGGGACTGCGGCGCGTCGACGTTCGACCGGGTGATTATCGAATGTACCGGCAAGGCCGACCCCGGCCCGATTGTGCAGGCATTTTTCTCTCATGAAACCATCTGCGAGCGCTATCTGCTGGATGGCGTAATAACGCTGGTGGACGCGGTCCACGCCGGGCAGCAGATGGATCGCTACGCGCTCGCGCAGTCGCAAATCGGCTACGCCGACCGCATTCTGCTGACCAAAACCGATATCGCAGGCGAAGACGACGCCCTGCTGGCCCGCCTGCGGCGCATTAACGCCCGCGCGCCGGTGCATCGCGTCGTGCATGGCGAGGTTGACCTGCGGCTCATTTTCGACACCCAGGGCTTTATGCTGGAAGAGCGCATCGTCGAGCCCGCGCCGCGTTTTCACTTCGCCGCCCCGACGCAGACCGATATCGCCTCCATCGTGGTGAGCTTCGACTACCCGGTCGCGCTCGATGCGATTTCCCGCGTTATGGAAGGGTTGCTGCTGCGCTTCAATGAGAATCTCATGCGCTACAAGGGAATGTTATTTATTGAGAATGAGCCGCGCCGCCTGCTGTTTCAGGGCGTTCAGCGTCTTTACAGCGCCGACTGGGACCGCGAATGGGCACCTGGCGAAACACCGCGCAGCACGCTGGTGTTTATCGGCGCGCGTCTGCCTGAAGAGGAGATCCGCGCCGCCTTCGCGGCGCTTGCGCCGAAGGAACGTTAAGCCTGATTTTCCCTTCGCCCCTGAGGAAAGCCGTTATACGCCTGCCGCCCGGCAGGCGTTTATTCTTCGCGTAATTCGTGGCGCGCCGCCTGCGCCAGAAAGTGGCTGCGGTCCCGGTATCGTCCGGCGCTCGCTTTTACCCGGTTGTCGATGCGCTGGATAAGCGTATCCGGCAGCGTGATATTAATCCGCTGCTGACGCCCTTCGAGCCCGCTAAGATCGACCTCGATCGCAAACCAGCTATCGTAAGCGCGATAATCCGGATGCGCGGCATAGACAAGATGCCCCGCATCCGCGATCGTCTCTGCGCGGTACTTACCGCTGCGGATCATCTCCTCCAGCACCAGCAGAATCGCCTCGCGCGCCGCCGTCGCGATGTTCGCGCGATCGTCCGCCGCTGAATAACACCCAAACGCTTCATTACACAGCGCGGGCACCACGATGCCCCACGCCATAGCGTCACTGTCGGGCGTTTCAACGCCTACAGAAAAAAACATGTGCGCCTCCCGCGTTTTACGATTTCAGTCCGGCCATTTTCAGAATGGCGTTCAACGTGCCGGGCGGCAGATCCTTTTTCGGGTGCGGCACCGGAAATGTTTTACCGGTCAACGGCGACCACCAAACCTGATGACTGCCGCCGTTGTGCCTGACGCATTCACTGCCCGCCGTCTGTAGCCGCCTGATAAGATCGCTGGATCTCATCCGCCCTCCTGGCCTGATTAATATACACACGCATACACACAAGGGCAATCTGCCAGCGCGCGGCCCCGGCAGACCTTTGCGCGCACTATGCGCGTTTTTCAGGAGACGTGCTGAACGGCGCGAACACGCTGCGAGGCGTGTTCAGAAATACTCTGCGTCAGGCACCGATTTTTGATTACCAGGCACCCTCCCCCTCATCCTCCATCCAGGGAGCGTCTTCGGGGAAGTCATAGGGAAAATCCAGGCGCTCAAGGTCAGGGGGCGCGTCGCGATAAAGCGCAATCTGCGCAGGGGAGAAGAGCGGCTGCGCGTTGCGGGCGAGGTGCAGCGGCGGCTCACCGGGCAGCGGGCCGCCGGGCGTGGCACTGAGCCCTGACAGCGGCTCGCCGTCGCAATACGCCACGCCAAACGCCGATGGCGCACAGCCGTTCGCCGACGCGCTCGCGGCGTCGCTTGCGGGCGAATAATTTTGCGTCCAGAGCACCGCGACATTAAGGGTAATGATGGCGAGCAAAAAGAGAGAAATAAGGCTTCCTGCTGAAATATCCCGTTTCATCTGCATCCCCGCCGATTATGAAGTCACCCGTAGAGCGTAGTGATAAAAAGTAAGACAAAGAGGAAGCGATTGTGATTCTGTGTAACGGAATGTATCTGGAGAGGGGCGCGCCGTAAAACAGAACGGGAGCCGGGCTCCCGTTCAGGCTTAATTGAAGCTGCCGACCAGCGCCTGGCGCTGCTCTTCAAGCTGAATGGTGCGGGTGCAGACTTCGCGACCGAACTGCTGGAAATCCGCTTCCTGGTTTTTCCATTCGTTTTGAATCGCGGTTTGCAGGCCGCCCAGGCTCCCGAGCACGCCTTCCAGCGGGTTGCCGCCGCCTTTCAGCACCGCTTTGGCGCCCATTTCGTTGATGCTGTCCTGGAGGATGCCGCCCATCGCCTGATTCACCAGTTGCTGGCCATCAGCGCGTACCTGATCGATGGCTTTATAGTGAAACGTCAGCCCGTCGTCGCGATGTTCGATGATCCGGTTCATCTGCGTTTTCAGCTGGGCATCAAGTTTGGTCAGGCGTCCGCGCATGCTGCTGTTTTCGCCGACCTCTTTAGCGATGATTTTATCCAGCGCGACGCGGCCTTTCTCGACGCGCGACAGCGCGCCCTGATCGACCCACGGCAGCGTGGCGCGCAGCGCTTTTTGATAGTCGAGCGCCTGCTGACGCTGAGCGGCGGAGAGCGTGACAGCCTTGCCGTTAAACTTCACCGCGCCATCCGGGCCGATCACCAGATCGCCGTTTTCGCCCACCACCTGAACGGTCTGGGGCTTGAGCACCACGTCGTCGCGCGGCGTGACGCTGCATTTGTATTCCGCCTGGGCCTGCATCGCCGTCACCAGCAATACGCCCAGCAGCGCTTTACGCATCATACTCGCTCCTGAAATGCCAACGGGTCGGCAGAACCGACCCGTTTTTTTCACTTAATCCCACCAGATGTCGACCAGTTCACTGACCTGGACATCCGTCATGCCGCGCGCTTCCAGCCATTTGCGCACCACGTCGCGGTCTTCATCGGTGCACTTACCGATCTGCTGACGGAACACCAGCCCTTCCCAGGCCTGGTTGCCGCTGCCGCCAAAGGCCAGACCGTTCGGCTCGATAGCCTCGCTGATCAGCTCATCAACCGTGGTATTGATCTGCTCATCCGTGGCGCCCTGCGGGAAACGCCAGGTCACCGTAAAACCCAACTCCTGGAATTCGTCGATATGCATCTTTTTACGCAGACGACGGCTACGGTTCTTCGCCATTATTTTACTCTCCCGAACATTAAGTCCCATACGCCGTGACCAAGACGATGGCCACGCTGTTCAAATTTGGTTACCGGGCGCGAAGCCGGGCGCGGTACATAATCCTGAGTCTGGGACAGGTTCTCATAACCTTCCACCGAGGACATTACTTCGAGCATATGTTCGGCATAAGGTTCCCAGTCGGTCGCCATATGGAACACGCCGCCGGGCTGCAATTTGCGCAGCACCAGCTCCGCGAACGGCGCCTGCACGATGCGGCGCTTGTTGTGACGCGCTTTGTGCCACGGATCCGGGAAGAAGAGCTGCACCATATGCAGCGAGCCGTCAGGGATCATTTTCTCCAGCACCTCTACCGCGTCATGACACATCACGCGCAGATTTTCGACGCCCTCGTCATGGGCGGCGCTCAGGCAGGCGCCCACGCCCGGCGAGTGCACTTCAATGCCTAAAAAATTCTGCTGCGGGTTGGTTTTCGCCATTTCCACAAGCGATGAGCCCATGCCGAAGCCGATTTCCAGGGTGACCGGCGCGTCGCGGCCAAACAGCGCGACGAAATCCAGCGGCTCTGCGGTGTATTCAACGCCCATCACCGGCCAGTAGTGGTCCAGCGCGTGCTGCTGCCCTTTGGTCAGGCGCCCCTGGCGGCGGACGAAGCTGCGAATACGGCGCAGCGGGCGGCCGTTTTCATCAAATTCCGGTGAAATGACGTCGTTATTCATGGCGATTAGTCTGTTTGAGTAGTGGTTCGGGAAACGGGCATTATCCAAAGATAGTTGCCCGATGCAAGCACAGGAAAGTTCCTGTTTACAGCCCGCGGGGCCTGTGCTGGAATCACAGCCCCTGATTTTTTCAAGCCGGAAGCCACGCGTTAATGATGCAGGCACAGCAGTTCTCCCGCCAGGTGCTCGACTGGTACGACAAATATGGGCGCAAAACCCTCCCCTGGCAGCAGGAAAAAACCCCTTACAAAGTATGGCTCTCGGAAGTGATGCTGCAACAAACGCAGGTTACGACGGTTATTCCCTATTTTGAGCGCTTTATGGCGCGCTTTCCTGACGTCACGGCGCTGGCCAACGCGCCGCTCGACGACGTGCTGCACCTCTGGACTGGTCTTGGCTATTACGCCCGCGCCCGCAATTTACATAAAGCGGCGCAGCAGGTGGCGACGCTGCACGGCGGCAAATTCCCCGAAACCTTTGAAGACGTGGCGGCGCTGCCAGGCGTCGGTCGTTCGACCGCCGGCGCGGTGCTTTCGTTATCGCTTGGCAAACACTTTCCGATCCTCGACGGCAATGTGAAACGCGTGCTGGCGCGCTGTTACGCGGTCGAAGGCTGGCCCGGGAAAAAAGAGGTGGAAAACCGCCTGTGGAAAATTAGCGAGACGGTCACCCCGGCTGAAGGCGTCGCGCGTTTTAACCAGGCGATGATGGACCTTGGCGCGATGGTGTGCACCCGCTCGAAGCCGAAATGCGAGATCTGCCCGCTCAATACCGGCTGCGAGGCGTATGCGCATCACAGCTATGCGAAATATCCCGGCAAAAAGCCCAGGCAGACGCTGCCGGAAAAAACCGGCTATTTTCTGCTGCTCCAGCATGAGGAGGCGTTGCTGTTACAGCAGCGCCCGCCGGTGGGGCTGTGGGGCGGCCTGTACTGTTTTCCGCAGTTTGACAGCGAAACCGCGCTGCGCGAGTGGCTGCACGCTCGCGGTATTGCCGCCGACGGCCTGACGCAGCTTACCGCGTTTCGCCACACCTTCAGCCATTTCCATCTGGATATTGTGCCGATGTGGCTTGGCGTGCAGCAGACAGCCGCCTGCATGGATGAAGCGGCAGGTCTCTGGTATAACTTAGCCCAGCCGCCAGCGGTGGGCCTTGCCGCTCCCGTTGAGCGCCTGTTACAGCAAGTGCGCGCAGAGCCGGTGGCGTCCCGCCCCGCTCGCGCCATTCATGAGGATTAATGATGAGCAGAACCATTTTTTGTACCTTCCTTCAGCGCGACGCCGAAGGCCAGGATTTCCAGCTCTATCCGGGCGAACTGGGTAAGCGTATCTATAGCGAAATCTCTAAAGAAGCCTGGGCGCAGTGGCAGCAGAAGCAAACCATGCTTATCAACGAGAAAAAACTCAATATGATGAACCCTGAGCATCGTAAGCTGCTGGAGCAGGAGATGGTGAACTTCCTGTTTGAAGGCAAAGAAGTGCATATCGAAGGCTACACGCCGCCGGAACAACAGTAAGGGCCTCTGGCCCTTTCACTTAACCCAACAGCACACCCGGAATGATGAAAAAAATATTTGCGCTCGCGTTGATTGCGCCGTTGCTCATCTCCTGTTCCAGTAAAAAAAACGCCGAAAACGCCTATAACGAGGCCTGGATTAAGGACACCAACGGGTTTGACATTCTGATGGGTCAGTTTGCCCATAACATTGAAAACATCTGGGGATTTAACGAAGTTTTAATCGCGGGTCCGAAGGACTACGTGAAATATACCGATCAGTATCAGACTCGCAGCCACATTAACTTCGACGACGGTACCATTACGGTAGAGACGATCGCCGGAACCGAACCGGCGGCGCGCCTGCGTCAGGCGATCATCACGACGCTGCTTATGGGCGACGATCCGGGCTCTATCGATCTCTACTCTGACGTTAACGATATTCAGATCTCCCGCGAGCCGTTCCTCTACGGCCAGGTGGTGGACAACACCGGCCAGCCGATCCGCTGGGAAGGCCGCGCGTCGAAATTCGCCGACTACCTGCTGCAAACGCGCCTTAAGAGTCGCAGCAACGGCCTGCGCATTATCTACAGCGTGACCATCAACCTGGTGCCGAACCACCTCGATAAACGCGCCCATAAATATATTGGCATGGTGCGTCAGGCGTCGCGCAAATATGGCGTCGATGAATCGCTGATCCTCGCGATTATGCAGACCGAATCGTCGTTCAACCCGTATGCGGTGAGCCATGCCGACGCGCTCGGGCTGATGCAGGTTGTGCAACACAGCGCCGGTAAGGATGTGTTCCGCTCGCAGGGAAAATGGGGTACGCCGAGCCGCAGCTACCTGTTCGATCCGCAGAGCAATATTGACACCGGCACCGCATATCTCGCGATGCTCGACAATGTCTACCTGGGCGGTATCGCCAACCCGACCTCGCGTCGTTACGCCGTGATAACCGCCTACAACGGCGGCGCGGGCAGCGTGTTACGCGTGTTCTCCAGCGATAAAGATCAGGCGGTGAATATCATTAACCGCATGTCGCCAGGAGAGGTCTACGAGACGCTTACCACTCGCCATCCGTCCTCGGAATCACGCCGGTATCTCTACAAGGTGAATACCGCGCAGAAGAGCTACCGCCGCAAATAACGCGACAATGGCGCAGCGCCGCTCGTGGTGAGAGGCGCTGCGCTTCCCCTGCTCTTTCGTTTTACCGCGCGTTGCTTACGCGCCCCACAAAAATACAGCCCCTGTCGTAGGGCGGGTAAGCGCCTTTTGGCAAAAAAACCCTCTACGCAACATCATCCAGGCAACGCTGCCAGCAGCCAGCTCACCGCCAGCAAATCCGCGCTGCCGCCGGGGCTGAGACGACGCGCGATCAACGCCTTGTCCATCGCCCGCAGCGCCCTGTTATCCCAGCCGCACGCCAGCAGACCACTCGCGTACTCCTGCACGTAACGCAGCCCCTCAAGCCCGCCGCGAGAGACCAGATTCGTATCCGGATTGACTGCCATCAGCCGCAGCAGCGCCTGATGCAGCCCCTTGTCTCCCGGTGCGTGCTGCCAGAACGGCAAAACGTGGCGTCTTACCGTTGCAAAGCCGCTTTCCGCCTCGCCGCGCGCGCCGGTCAGGCCAAACTGACGATACAGGCGCTCGCCCGCCGTCGCGGCCCGTCGTCCGTGGGCCAGTTCGCGCGCCACGATGCCGCAGGCCATCGCGCTCACCGTCATGCAGAGCGTGGCTGCCGTCAGCGGCTCGCCCTGCGCCGCCAGCCTGCCTGCGGCGGCACACAGCAGGCCGAGCGAGAAAATCCCGCCCTTATGCGTATTCACGCCGCCCGTGGCGCTGAACATCGCCTGTTCGCAGGCGAGCCCCGTCGGACGTAAACGCCGCAGCATATCGCTTTCCGGATGCCCGGCGTCCTGCGCGCCCTGCGCATAAAACACCCGCAGCCAGGGCGCGATCGCCTTGATGCTCGCGACAAACAGCGCATGATCCATATCCTCGTGCGCGCCGCTGTTGGCGCAATCCACCAGCCCGGGCTTTGGCGTCAGATTCAGTTCGGCGTACAGCGCCGCCACAGCGAGCGACGGCACATCAGGCACGCGCGCCGGGCGCGGCTCAGTCGCGGGCAAACCAGTCATCGATCATCTTCTCCACGCGCCCGACCACCGCATCCCGCGGATGACGGCGCGAACGGGCGCAGGCGTGAGCCGGTTCGTCGCACAGCAGACAGCGCCGCCCCGGACGGTCAAGCGACGCGCGCCCCACCTGGCCCGCCTGCGGGCAGTGAATGTCGAAATCCCATACCCTGCCGAGCGGGTGCGTCTGCTCAAGCTCCACACATAGCGCTTTGATTTCGCTCGCCGGGTGCGCGACGCTCCAGAGCGCCGTCGGGCCGGTGCGGGCGTGAAACACCTCGCGCGCGCGCCACGGCCAGCGATGCTGCCAGAGCAGCTGATCGCAGGCCTGTACCGCCACGGCGAACGCGTTGCGATAGCGCACGCTGTCTTTCACCGGGCCGGGGGTCACCAGCGAGAGCGAAATCACCGGCAGGCCATAGCGGGCAAGCCACGCCTGCTGTCGGCCCGCGCGCGTCTCTTTCGCCGCCAGCAGTTCCTCAAGCGTGACGCCCGGATAAACGGGCGTATCGGGTTCCATGCTTTACTCCTTAACCTGACGCACCACGTCGATGACGCTGCCGTCGCGGTAGCGCACCACGCCGACGATGCGGTCGGTAAATTCAATCGGTTTCGGCTCGCCGGCGATGGCCACGGCGCGTTCGCACAGCGCGTGGATATCAACAACGTTAAGCCCCGCTGCAACCAGCCGTTCGCGCACCTCCGGCCGCGCGGGATTGACCGCAATGCCGTGATCGGTGACCAGCACATCAATACTTTCGCCCGGCGTCAGGCGGGTAGTGACGCGTTTGACGACCGTGGGAATACGGCTGCGTAACAGCGGCGCCACCACGATGGTAAGATTCGCCGCCGCAGCCACGTCGCAGTGACCGCCGGACGCGCCGCGCATCACACCATCGGAGCCGGTTATCACGTTGACGTTAAACCCGACGTCAATTTCCAGCGCGCTCAGGATAACCATATCGAGCTTGTCGCAGCAGGCCGCTTTACTGGCGGGGCTTGCGTAAACGTTGGTGGAGATTTCGATGTGTTTGGGATTGCGGGCCAGTGACGCCGCCGCCTGGCTGTCAAAACACTGGGTGTCGAGCAACACGTCGATCAGCCCTTTTTCATGCAGATCCACCAGGCTGCCGGTAATGCCGCCGAGCGCAAAACGCGCCTTCACGCCACAGCGCGCCATTTTCTCGCCAAGAAAACGTGTGCAGGCGGTGGAGGCCGCGCCGGAGCCGGTCTGGATTGAGAAGCCATCGTTGAAATAGCCGGCGTGTTCGATGACATCCGCGGCGTAGCGGGCAATCATCAGCTCGCGCGGGTTGCTGGTCACGCGCGCCGCCCCCACGCTGATTTTCGCCGGGTCGCCCACGCTCTCCACCGGCACGACAAAATCCACCCGATCCTGAGACAGGCTCGCGGGCATGTTCGGGTAAGGCACCAGCGTTTCGGTCAACAGCACCACGTTGCGGGCGAACTGCGCGTCCACCATCGCGTAGCCAAGCGAGCCGCAGCAGGATTTCCCGTGACTGCCGTTGGCATTGCCATATTCATCGCTGCACGGCACGCCGAGAAACGCCACGTCTATCGCAAGCTCGCCGTCCTGCAACAGCCTGACGCGCCCGCCGTGGGAGTGGATCTGCACCGGCTCGGCCATCAGCCCGTGGGAGACCGCCTCCGCGAGTTTGCCGCGCATCCCGGAAGTGTAAATCCGCGTGATAACACCGCTGCGGATATGCTCAATAAGCGGATCGTTACAGGTCATCAGCGAACTGGACGCCAGCGTCAGATTTTTAAACCCCATCTGCGCGAGTGTCGCCACTACCTGGTTAATCACCCGGTCGCCTTCACGAAACGCGTGGTGGAAAGAAATCGTCATGCCGTCACGCAGACCGGTTTTGCGCACCGCCTCTTCCAGCGACGCGCACAGCTTGCGGGTGTGTTTACACTCGTTGTCCGCCAGCCACGGCGTGGCGGTATGCGCGGTGTCGAACGGCGCCAGGTCGCGCAGATGCGGAAACTGTAAATGCAGAAGTTCTGTCTGATTCATGGTTCTCTCCTTAACGGCGCACGCCGGAGGCGGCTGCGCGTTCCAGCACCACCTGCGCATGGTTGATAATCGGCGCGTCAATCATCTTGCCGTTGAGCGACACCACGCCAAGCCCGTTGCGCTCGCCATCCTCTGCGGCGGCAATCACGCGGCGGGCATAATCCACTTCCTCCTGCGTCGGCGCGTAGGCGTTATGCAGCAGATCTATCTGGCGCGGGTTAATCAGCGATTTGCCGTTAAAGCCCATCTTGCGGATGAGTTCCACCTCTTTTAAAAAACCCGCTTCGTCATTAACGTCAGACCACACCACGTCGAACGCGTCGATCCCCGCCGCCCGCGCGGCATGGAGCACCGCGCAGCGGGCGTAGAAAAGTTCGGTACCGTCCCCGCGCTCGGTCTGCATATCCATCACATAGTCGAACGCCGCGAGCGCAATGCCGATAAGCCGCGGCGAACTGCGGGCGATCGCCACAGCGTTAATAACGCCTACCGCCGACTCAATCGCCGCCATGACGCGCGTCGAGCCTGGCTCGCGCCCGCATTCACGCTCAATGCGCGCCAGGTGGCCTTCCAGCTCGTCGATATCCTCAGGCGAGTCGGTTTTCGGCAGGCGGATCACGTCCACGCCTGCGCGCACCGCCGCGTCGAGATCGGCCAGCCCGAACGACGTGCTGAGCGGATTGATGCGCACCACGGTTTCAATATCCCGGTACATCGGGTGTTGCAGAGCGTGAAACACCAGCAGGCGCGCGGTGTCTTTTTCGCGCAGCGCCACGGCGTCCTCGAGATCGAACATGATGGAATCGGGGCGGTAGATAAACGCGGTGGAGAGCATGGCGGCGTTGGCGCCGGGTAAAAACAGCATACTGCGGCGAAGTTTGCTCATTTCAGCGTCTCCCAGCGCAGCGGCTGCGCCTCGCAGGCACGCAGAATGGCGCTTTGCAGCCGGGCGCGGATCACGCAATCCAGCGCGCCTTTATCCTCAATAATCACCAGCCCTTCATCCACCTCCAGGGCGGCGAGCGTCTCTCGCACCACGCGACGGATCTGGTCGCCGAATTGCTTTATCACATCGCTGTAGATTTCTATCTCCAGCTCGCCCGCCGCCGGGGCGATTTTTACCATCAGGTCGCTGGACTCGGCGGTTCCCGCCAGCGCCTCCTTGACTATCTTCATTACGGTCGTCCTGTCAGAGAAGAATTCAGGCCACTTCGGCGCGATAACGTTGCGCAAGAAGGGCGTAAGTGCTGTCCGGCACCCGTTCGCGAATCGAAGCGAAACGCTGCGCGCGCAGCAGGCGGCGCACTTCGGACGCGGAGATGGCCTCGCCCGCCGCGTGGCTCAGACGTGGAATTTCGATAACGCTGACCGGCGGGGCAATCAGCGGCGCGTGTTCAAGCCACGCGTGCATCGCCTGGTTATAGGCGCGCGTGACCGGGCAGAACGGCTCGCTGCCGACGAAGCGCCGGGTAATGCCAAGCGCCGGCGCGATATAGCGGCGGAAAATTTGCAAATCCAGCCCGCTCCAGGCCTTATCCACCAGCCCGCGCTCCTTGAGGAAATAGCCCGGAAAGGTGGCGCGTGAAATGAGATACGCGGAGCCTTCATGCACCGTGACGTTCGGCAGATGCGCGACGCCCGCCCGCACCATCGCAAGCCGTTCGCGGTATGGGAAAAACGACGCGTCTTCGCGCACCACAAAGAGATGCAGCCAGTCGCTTTCTCTCGCCGCCTGTTCGGCCAGGAAGCGGTGGCCGAGCGTAAAGGGATTGGCGTTCATCACCACCGCGCCGATACGCTCGCCGGGCTGCTTCAGTCTGCCAAGCTGCTGGCAGTAACGGCGGATGCCGGAGGGCGTGTTTTCAAGAAGCGCGGCGACGTCATCGCACTGCGCGAGCGGCCAGAAACCGCAGCGTCGAAAGCGCTCCAGGTTAGACGGACGCGTGCAGAGGAACAGATGAAAGTGGCCGAGGCTTATCGCCAGGTTTTCGACCTCCACCAGCAGGCGCGCGCTGAGGTTTTCGCCGCGCCAGCGCTCATCCACCGCCACGCCTTTAATGACGTTGCCCGCAAGCCCGGCGCAGCCCGCGATGTCGCCTTGTGCGAACGCGATAACGACATGCGTGACGTCCTCATCCATCCCCAGCTGATGGCTGGCGAGAAACGCGGCGACGCGCGTTTTCTCCTGCGGCTGGCGGGCGAGCGCCACGGTGACCAGTTCCAGAGTACTCATACGTCCGTCCGGCGTCGTTTAGTGGGCGGGCGCCGGTTGCGCGACGGGCGCTTCGGCGATCACATTGCACAGATGACCGATCCGCTCGATCTCCACCTCGATTTTGTCGCCCGGCTTCATGAACAGCGGCGGCGTGCGTTTTTTACCGACGCCACCCGGCGAGCCGGTGATGATCACATCGCCGGCGCTTAAGCGGGTAAACGTGCTGATGTATTCGATAAGCTCCGCCACGCTATGGATCATGCTGCGGGTGTTGTCCTCCTGCACCATGCGCCCGTTAAGCCAGGTGCGGATCGCGAGCTGGTGCGGGTCGGGGATCTCGTCGGCAGTCGTCATCCACGGGCCGAACGCGCCGGTCTGCCGCCAGTTTTTACCCGCCGTAAACCAGGTGTGTTGCCAGTCGCGCGCCGAACCATCCATGTAGCAGCTGTAACCCGCCACATGCGAGAGCGCCGCCTCGCGGGCGATGTTTTCGCCCCCGCGCCCGATAATCACCGCCAGTTCCCCCTCGTAATCAAACTCGCTGGAGTGGCGCGGCTTGAGCACCGGCGCGTTGTGGCCGGTCTGGGAATCCGGAAAGCGGACAAACAGCGTCGGCGCCGGGTTATGCTGGTCAAACTCTTTGCGTTTCTCGGCGTAATTCATGCCCACGCAGAGGATCTTCTCCGGCTGTTCGATGACCGGCAAAAACGTCACGTCGCAAAGCGCGATATCAGCAGGCGCGGCGGCGTGGCGGCGCGCCTCGTCCAGCGCGTCCCGCGCCAGCAGCGTTTTGAGATCCGCATAGCGCGCGCCGAGACGGGAGCCAAGATCCACCACGCCTTTATCCGTGACAATGCCGTAGCTGCGGCGGCCCTGATGAAGATAACTCGCAAGTTTCATAACAGCGTATCCTGATGATTAAACGAGAAAATTGCCCAGCACCAGCAGGGAGAGCGAGACGTTAATCGCGCCGCCGATGCGGGTGGCAATCTGAGCGAAAGGCATTAAGGTCATGCGGTTGCCCGCGGTGAGAATGGCGACATCGCCGGTGCCGCCCTGCCCGCTCTGGCAGCAGGAGACGATGGCGACATCAATCGGATGCATGCCGATTTTCTTGCCGACGAAAAAGCCCGTCGCCACCAGCGCCGACACGGTGCTGACAATCACCAGCAGGTTATTGAGCGTAAAGGCGTGCATCAGCTCTTCCCACGGGGTGATGGCCACGCCAACGGCGAAGAGGATCGGGTAGGTCACCGAGGTCTGGAAAAATTTGTAGACCACCTGCGAGCCTTCCAGCAGGCGGGGAGAGACGCCGTGCACCAGCTTGATAAAGACGGCGATAAACAGCATGCCAACCGGCGCGGGCAGGCCAATTACCTTATGGCCGAGCATACCGAGCATATAGAGCAGGACCGCCAGCAGCGCGCCGGAGGCGATAGTGGTAACGTCCGCCTTGCCGCTAAAGGCGGTGGTCAGCGTCTGGGTCTGCGGTTTGTCGCCGCGATCCGGCATCAGTTCGCCTTCGCCGGTCAGGTGCGGATAGCGTTTGCCGAGCTGGTTCAGGCAACCGGCGATGATAATCGCGGTGAGGCTGCCGAGCATGACGATAGGCAGCACGCGGCCCAGCGCCACGCCCTGATCCATATGCAGCAGCGTCGCGTAACCGATGGAAAGCGGGATAGCCCCTTCGCCCACCCCGCCCGCCATGATAGGCAGGATCAGAAAGAAGAAGATCTGGAATGGCTCCATGCCGAGCGCGATACCAACGCCCATTCCCACCAGCATCCCGACAACCTCACCGCACAGCATCGGGAAGAAAATACGCAGAAACCCCTGGATTAGCGTGGTGCGGTTCATGCTCATGATGCTGCCGACGATAATGCAGCAGATATAGAGATAGAGAATGTTGGTGGATTTGTAGAATTTGGTGGTCGACTCCACCACCACATCCGGCAGCCAGCCGTAATAGACCAGCGCGGAAGGAATGAACGTCGCGCAGATAGCCGCCGCGCCCATTTTGCCTATCACCGGCAGGCGTTTACCGAACTCGCCGCAGGCGAAGCCGAAGAACGCCAGCGTGGCGACCATGACCACGATATCGCTCGGCAGCTTGCCGCCCAGGCAATCAATGGCGATAAGCGCGCCCGAGAGAACAAACAGCGGCAATGGAATAATCCCGATTTTCCAGGAATCCATGATATGCCACCACTTTTCTTTCAGGGATACTGGCTTCGCCGCAGACGGGTTATGGGGTACAACGTAAGAATCATCGGTTGTGCTCATTTAATTAAGCTCCGTAGTTATATTTCCCGTTTAGCCTAAAAGAGCTTACCCTTACAAATTGTGAGGAAGGCCGAATTGGCACCGGTAATTTAATGGCGCCTATGGTGTTTATGGTTTTAATTAACACGATGTGATCGGCTCGTAATTTACGGCCGTGGTTTTTATGGCGTTAATTCTGAACGCGCTATTTTCTGCGTAAAACGCTAACTCTGCTAAGCAGTTACCGCTATGCGGCATGCCCTGTGGAGGGGATCACAAGTTTCCGCTGCCGCCCCGGTAAGCCGCTGAAAAAATGGTACAGTTATCTATTGTTTGCATGCCGGCGCGTCAATATCCAATGAAGCTTTCGTTTCGTATAAAGTTATTTATTCATCTCATCATATTCTTCTCCGTATTGTTTACGGCACTCGGCGTTTATTATTATCTTGACGTCAGCCGCCAGCTTTATCAGGAGATGAGCAGCCGCGCGAGAATACAGGCAGAAGAGATTTCTCTTATCCCTTCATTACGTGAAGCCGTAAGACAACGGAATATTTCGGCGATTAATACCTTTATGACAGGCATGGCGCGCCACAGCGACGCCAGCTTTATGGTTATTGGCGATAAGAAAGGTCTGCACCTGTTTCATTCCGTGTTTCATGACCGCATCGGCATGCCGCTTATTGGCGGCGATAACCAGGAGGTTCTGGAAGGAAAAACCATTACCAGCATTCGCCGGGGCGGGCTTGGGGTGTCGCTGCGCAGCAAAGCGCCGATTTTTGACGAGCAGGGCAAGGTCATTGGCATTGTGTCAGTCGGCTATCTGACCAGCTATCTCGATACGATTACGCTCGGCAAAGTGGTGAATATCCTCATTGGCGCGCTATTACTACTGCTGGCGCTGTTTATCTTTTCGTGGTTCTTTACCCGCAGTATTAAAAAACAGATGTTTTTTCTGGAGCCGCGGGAAATCGGGCTGCTGGTGCGCCAGCAAAAGGCGCTGATGGAATCCATCTACGAAGGCGTTATCGCCATCGACGAGCATTCGCGCATCGCGGTTATCAACCGCGCCGCCAAGCGGCTGCTGGGGCTGAATGTATCGTCACGCGCGCTGCGCGGACAGCCGCTGGAGGCGGTGATTAACCCGGTCGCTTTTTTCTCGCCGCGGGTGATGCTGGAAAACGACACGCATGATGAGATTTGCGTGTTTAACCATGTCACAGTGATCGCAAGCCGGGTGCGTATTTTGCTGGAAGGCGAGCTCCAGGGCTGGGTTATCACCTTTCGCGACCGCAAGGATATCGACAGCCTGAGCGTGCAGCTAAGCCAGGTGAAGCGCTACGCGGATAACCTGCGCATTCTGCGCCACGAGCAGCTAAACCGGATGTCGACGCTCGCCGGGCTGCTGCATCTGGGCCATTACGACCAGGCGCTGGGCTATATTCAGGCCCAGACCGAACACACTCAGGAACTCCTCGATTTTATCTCCGGGCGGTTTCACTCCCCCACACTCTGCGGGTTGCTTATTGGCAAATGTGCCAGAGCGCGGGAAAAAGGCGTGACGCTGACCTTCGACCCGGCCTGCGAAATGACGCGCGCGTTCCGGGGGCTTGGCGAGGCGGAGCTGATTTCCGTCATCGGCAATCTGCTGGATAACGCGATTGAGGCCACCCAGCGCGCCGAAGGGCCGCACGATCCGGTTGAGGTGCTGATCCGCCTGAACGAACGGGAGTTGATCATCGAAGTCGCGGATCGCGGCGTGGGGATCGCTCCCGCGCTTCGCGACAGGATCTTCGATCCGGGGTTTACCACCAAGCGCCGCGGCGATCATGGTATCGGCCTGCATCTTATCGCCAGCTATGTGAAGCTTGCCGGCGGCACGCTGGAAGTATCAGCCAATACGCCGCGCGGCACGATTTTCTCACTTTTTATTCCTGACGCGCCCGACGTTTGTCCGGCCCAACCGCAGGGAGAACCTGACTATGCCACCTGAGATGACTGACGTACTGATTGTGGAAGATGAAAACCAGCTGGCGGCGCTGCATGCCGAAATGGTGAAGCAGCACCCGCATTTGCGGCTGGTGGGCATGGCGGCGACGCTTGCCGACGCCGAGCGGCAGATCCGCGACAAGCGCCCGCATCTGGTGCTGCTGGATAACTATCTGCCGGACGGCAAAGGCATTACGCTGACAGAGAGCCTGACGCTCAAGAACAGCGCCTGTTCGGTGATTTTTATTACCGCCGCGAGCGATATGGATACCTGTAGCCAGGCGATACGCAACGGCGCGTTCGATTATTTATTAAAACCGGTCTCGTGGAAGCGCCTGAGCCACTCGCTGGAGCGCTTTGTGCAGTTTCGCGAGCAGCAGCGCGTGTGGAAGATTGTCGATCAGCAGAACGTCGATTCGCTCTATCAGCTTCAGGCGCGCAGCTTCCGGCCAGACTCCGGTGCGAAAGGAATTGAAGAGAATACGCTGACCCTGGTGCAGCGACTCTTTACCGAACGCGGCGAACAGATTTTTTCGGTCGATGATGTGGTCAGCGCGACGGGCTTAAGCAAAACCACCACGCGGCGGTATCTGGAGCATTGCGTGGAGAGCGGTTTTCTGAGGGTGGAGATGCTGTACGGCAGGATTGGGCATCCGCGACGGCTGTACCGTCGGGCGGATGAAACCGCGTGATTTAACGGCGGGCGCGCCGCGCTTACCCGCCCTGCCATTCGGGCATCGCGCTAAAGGCAGGGCGGGTAAGTAACGCGCCCGCCCACATGAACCTGCTATACACCTTATTCGCGCAACATATACCCGTATAACCGCTTGATGCCGTCCGGATCGGTCTGGCTGTAAACCCCCTGTAACTCTGGCGAAAAGCCCGGCAGCAGGTTCACACCCTCTTCCAGCGCCAGGAAATAGCGCAGCGCCGCGCCACCCCACACTTCGCCTGGCACGACGCATAACACGCCCGGCGGATACGGCAGCGCGCCTTCCGCCGCCACGCGCCCTTCGGCCTCGCTGAGTCGCACCAGCTCCACATTGCCGCGAATATACTCCACGTTCGCCTGCTGCGGATTCATCACGACCGGCGGCAACCCGGCTTTGCGGAACATCTCGCGCTGCAACGCCTTCACGTTAAAGCTCACATACAGGTTATGCATCTCCTGACAGAGCTGGCGCAGCGTGTAGCCTTTGTAGCGCACCGGGTATTTCTGACAGATAGTCGGCAGCACGTCGGCAAGCGGCGTGTCGTCTTCGATATGCTGTTCAAAGCGCGCCAGCATCGCCACCAGATTCGCCATCTTCTCTGCGCTCTCGGCAGGCGTGAGCAGAAACAGGATCGAGTTGAGATCCGCCTTTTCCGGCACGATGCCGTTTTCTCGCAGGTAATGCGCGAGGATAGCCGCCGGAACGCCGAAATCGCTGTACTCGCCCGTTTCAGCATCGATGCCGGGCGTGGTCAGCAGCAGCTTGCAGGGGTCGACGAAATATTGCTCGCGCGCATAACCTGCGAAACCGTGCCACGCGGCGCCTGGCTCAAAGCTGAAAAAGCGCCGCTCGCGGGCGATCGCCTCAGTCGGGTGATCCTGCCACGGCCGTCCGGCCACGCTGTCTGGTATAAACGGTTTGATCATCCGGCAGTTGGCGATGATCGCTTTGCGCGCCTCGATACCAAGCTCCACGCAGTCGGCCCAGAGCCGCTTGCCGCTCTCCCCTTCGTGGATTTTCGCGTTGACGTCCAGCGCCGCGAACAGCGGATAAAAGGGGCTGGTGGAGGCGTGCAGCATAAACGCGTTATTGAGCCGCTTGTGCGGACAAAAGCGCGCCTGACCGCGGATATGGTTATCTTTTTTGTGGATTTGCGAAGTCTGCGAGAACCCGGCCTGCTGCTTGTGCACCGACTGGGTAACGAAAATCCCGGGGGCGTTTTCGTTAAGCTCCAGCAGCAGCGGCGAGCAGTCGGCCATCATTGGGATAAACTGCTCATAGCCGACCCAGGCGGAATCAAACAGGATGTAGTCGCACAGGTGACCAATTTTATCCACCACCTGGCGGGCGTTATAAACGGTACCGTCATAGGTGCCAAGCTGAATGACGGCCAGGCGGAACGGGCGCGCCTCCTGCGCCCGCGACGGCGCCACTTCGGCAATCAGCTCGCGCAGATAAGCTTCTTCAAAACAGCGCTCGTCGATACCGCCGATAAAACCGAACGGGTTGCGCGCCGCTTCAAGATAGACCGGCGTCGCGCCCGCCTGAATCAGCGCGCCGTGATGGTTGGATTTGTGATTATTGCGATCGAACAGTACCAGGTCGCCCTGGGTCAGCAGCGCATTGGTAACGACTTTATTCGCCGCCGAGGTGCCGTTGAGCACGAAATAGGTTTTGTCCGCGTGAAACACCTTCGCGGCGAATTTCTGCGCATGCTTGGCGGAGCCTTCGTGGATCAACAAATCGCCCAGTTTGACGTCAGCGTTGCACATATCGGCGCGAAAGACGTTTTCGCCGAAGAAATCGTAAAACTGCCTGCCCGCCGGATGCTTTCTGAAAAATTCGCCATGCTGGTGGCCAGGGCACGCAAAGGTGCTGTTTTGCATCTCCACATACTGTGTCAGCGTGTCGAAAAACGGCGGCAGCAGGTTCTCTTCATAAGCAAGCGCCGCGGTTTCGAGCGCCAGAAACCCCTGCGCGCTGCCTGTGAGCGTGCCGCTGACAGGCAGCGCGCAGGTTTCGCCATCCTTGAGAAAAACAAACACCGGCAGGTTGAACCCGGTACGTTTGAGCAGCGCAAGGATACCGCTGCGAGTATCAGCCACGCTGAGCACGACGGCGGCGACATCAGTAAAGTCGGTGCTGTCGAGCGCGACCACATCGCGGGAGGTCGAAAGCAGAGGAGCCACGGCGTGGCTGGCGGCAATTTTTAACGATTTCATAAGCACAAAAACCCTGAGTGTCGGTGTAAGCGCCTTCGGGCACGGCAACGGGACGGGATCCCGGCGAAATAATGATGGTCTGACTGGTAACCAGCTCCGACCGCGAGACATCAGTAAAAGCAGACCACGCCTGGTTTTACTGTTGTCCTGCAGTGAGCGTGCGGTCGCCTCACCGCATGGTGGGCACAGGGAAGTATGGCGGACAGACGTGACGGGCGCGCGGCATTGCGTAATGTCGCGAAGAAATGACGGCTGATAACAAACGCGCGGTCATAGCGGCACACCCTGTCTGATGGAGAAAAGTCGCGCAATCATGTCACCTTACGCCCGCAGGGGCAAGACAGCGCGGTTAAAAAGTGATTTTCTAAGCACTCGATTAACTGTCTTATTTTTATATTTCATTGATTTTTATATTATAAAATAAAACCATAAAATAAGTAATCATCATATTCGCATAAGCATGCTCAACGCGGCGGCGCTTTCGCCCACCCGACAACGGGCCTATGCTGACAGAGCGACGACAACCTTTAGCAGGAGCGCAATGTGGTAACCGGACCTTTTATTAATGCGGCGGCTGTATTGCTGGGCGGGCTGCTCGGCGCGGCGTTAAGCCAGCGTCTTCCTGAGCGGCTGCGCAGCTCAATGCCGTCTATTTTCGGGCTGGCGTCGCTTGGCATCGGCATTTTACTGGTGATGAAATGCGTGAACCTGCCGGTGATGGTGCTCTCAACGCTGCTTGGCGCGCTGATTGGCGAGCTCTGCTACCTCGAAAAAGGCATCGGTAACCTGGTGCATGGCCTGCATGGGCTGGCGCGTCGGTTACGGCCCGCGACAAACGCGCGTCCGGCGCAGGACAATTTTGTGCAGAGCTTCGTCGCCATTATTGTGCTGTTCTGCGCAAGCGGCACCGGCGTGTTCGGCGCGATGCGCGAAGGCATGACGGGCGATAACAGTGTGCTTATCGCGAAAGCGTTTCTCGATTTCTTTACCGCCACGATTTTCGCTACCACCCTTGGTGCCGCCGTGGCGGCGATTTCCGTCCCGATGCTGCTGATTCAGTTGACTCTCGCCGCGGGCGCGGTGTTTATCCTGCCGCTCACCACGCCCGCGATGATGGGCGATTTCACCGCGACGGGCGGCCTGCTGCTGCTGGCGACGGGCCTGCGCATCTGCGGCATTAAGATGTTTGCCGTGGTCAACATGTTGCCCGCGCTGCTGCTTTCGATGCCGCTTTCGGCCCTCTGGACGCATTTCTTCGCGTAACGCGGCAAAATGGCTATTTCGCGAGCAAAGTGGCGCAGGAATGGGCGGGCGGCGCAGAATTCACGGAATTTCGTTGACGCCGCCAGATGAATCGGGTTTAATGCGCCCCGTTGCCCGGATAGCTCAGTCGGTAGAGCAGGGGATTGAAAATCCCCGTGTCCTTGGTTCGATTCCGAGTCCGGGCACCACTCATTTATAACCCTCGCTTCGGCGGGGGTTTTTGTTTTTAGGGATCCGGACTCTTCATCGAACGTTGTTCGATTCACTCGTCGCATCCCTGCGACTCGCCCTGCGGGCAGCGCGGCGCGCTGTGCAAAAACGCTCCCGCCGTTTTTGTCCGGGTCCGGGCACCACTATTCTAAATAACCCGCCCAAAAGGCGGGTTTTTGCTTTTGGGGATCCGGACTCTTCATCGAACGTCGTTCGATTCACTCGTCGCATGCCTGCGACTCGCCGTTGATAATGTCAGGGGGTGGTATGACATATCCGACTCCCTCTCCCGGCCTCTTTCGCACGCCTTATTGGCTTTTCTCACTTGCAAACCGGCGTTTTCGAAAGCAAGTCTGGCCACAGCGCCGCCCAGTCCGAACCATGGTTCATGCCTGGCATGACCTCAACCTGCGCGCAGCGCCCGCCTGTCGCTTGTTGAAAACGCGCCGCGACAGCGGGCGGCACCGTGTCGTCATCCGCGCCGCTGAAATGCCTCTGCGGCAGGTTCGCAAGCGCCGGCGCCACGTCTTTCGCGCTTTGCGCATCCGGCATGGCGGAAACGCGGTGCAGCGCGTTCACATACGCGACATCCAGATTCCCCGCCACCGTGCGCAGCGAAACCACATCCGTGCGCCTGGCCGCAAGCAGCGCGGCGATGTTGCCACCGCCGGAATAGCCTGTCAGTTCAATGCGGGCCTGCGGGTAGCGTTGCATTACCAGGCTTAATGCCTCATCCATCGTCTGAATCACGTAAGAGGAGAAGCGTTGATCGGTCCAGAGATGAACGTTACAGGCGGGCGGTAACGGCGGGCCGATAAACTGACACGGGCGCGCCATATACAAGACGTTCGCCGACGGATCGGCCGCTGCGAGCTTCAGCCCCTGAGGGTTATGCGGCGTCGGGTCGTCGGAGGGGCGAGTACGGCTCACCCACGCAAACCCGTCACCCTCGATGTAAACGCGCAAACGCGTGACCGGCGGCGTTATGCGCTGCCAGGTGCGAAGAGATATCCCACCCGCAACAATCTCTTCACTGATTAAACCGCCGCGTGTTGCCTGCGCTTGTGCGCTTTCACGAAAATTTTCACTGGCGCATCCCGCTAACAATAAAATCATACTAATCAATAATACGCGTGCAGACATCAGGTCTTTCTTAGGCATTTTTATTGTCCAGCAGAATTTTATTTAACCGAAACTATAAAGTATCGCGCGGCCTGCGCCGAAAATCGTTAAGCCTTGCTTATCGTTTTCTTTGCAAACGCCTCGTTTATCGCAACGGAATGTAAGCAGACGAATTTGAACATAACACATTGGCTTCTTTCGTTAATCACAAGCGCGATAACGCACGGTACATCATGAAGAAATCACGGTTTAACCAGCAGGGAACATGGCTGGTAGCGTTAACCTCTGCCCAGGGACTGCTGGCACCTTATGCCTTTGCGGTTTCGGCCGACTATGTCATTTCCAGCCCGCAATTTAACGTTCAGATCCCTGCTGAATCTGAGACGGTACGCGTTACGAATGAAGGGAGCGCCACGGGTGACGGGGCCGCAGGGCTGGATGTCAGCCAGCAAGCTAACCTCAATTCACTGGTTAACGACGGCTCGATTTCGGCGATTAACGGCGAACTCGGCAATATTTCCCTTCACGCCCTGCAAAACCAGGGAACCATTAGCACGATTAATAATACCGGCAGCATTAAAGTCACGGGCGACAGCGGTAATTACTCAAGCAGCGCCATTAACCTGACCAGCACCAGCCATGTTGGCACGCTAACCAACAGCGGCACGATTGCCGGCCCGCAATCCACCACGTATTACAGCAATACTGATTACACCAACTTTGGCGGCGGTATTACTAACAGCGGCGCAATAGGCACCCTTAATAACCTTTCGGCAGGCGTGATTAGTGGCCAAACCGGCGTGAATAACAGCGGGACTATCGACCTGCTGGAAAACGCGGGCGTTATTAACTCGATTATCAGCAATACCAATGGCTATTATTATAACAGCGGCGCGATATATAACTCCGGCACCATTAATACGTTGCATAACACGGGCACTATCGCCAGCACCAATAACAACACCTCTCATTATAATGATTCCGCTATTTTTAATAACAGCACAGGCGTCATTAAATCATTAATCAACGACGGTAAACTTTCCAGCGCCTATTTCGGCGTGTATAACGTCGGTCAGATAGAGAAGCTGGTTAATAACGGCGATATCACTGGCTCTGTGGTAGGGGTTTTCAACCGTAACTATACCAACACTGTGGTTTCCGCCGGCACCATTATTAATAACGGCACCATCAGCGGCAATTATGGTGTTTATACTTCGAATTATAATACTCAAGCGGCAGCCACGTCGTTGATTAATAACGGCGCCATTACCGGTAACTACTACGGTATTTATATCGATGGCAGCAACGGCGCTAAAAATGCCATTATCAATAACGGCACGATTACCAGCAATAACGCGATTTACATCCGGGGCACCACTGAATCTACGCTGACTATCACCAACAGCGGCATCATTGAAGGCAATATTACGTCCAGCAACGGCGCGGCGCTGGAATTTATCGGCGGTACGGATAAGCAGGGCGTTCTTACGGGGGCTCGCATCGTCAGCGACGACGAAACTGTTTCCGGCACTAACGGCATCGGTACGATTGCCAGCAACGGTGACGTTATCTTCCGCTCCGGCGCGATGCTGCTGAATGACAACATCAATATTGCGACTCTCAAGACAAACAGCCTCTCAGGCGATGAGAGCAGCGCCACCGCTGGCACCGTGATTAACGATGCGGCGCAGCTACAGGTTAACGCTCCGATCGCTATCAGCGGCAACTATCATCAAAACGCGGGCGCGACGCTTATCCTCGGCGTGAGCAATACCGCGTCCGCCAGCGGCGATATCGCCCAGGACACCGGCTATGGCCGCCTGAACGTCACAGGCGCCGCCACCGTGGATCAAGGCTCCACCGTGTCGCTTGCCCGTACCGGCAACACCTATAAGTTCGCGCCTGGCCAGCGTTATGTCGTTATCAACGCCAACAGCAACGGCACTAACTATAACGCGGACAAACTGACGTATAAGGCTGTGGGTTATACCGGCCAGGTTACAGGTTCAACCTATGTTGACGAGACCAACAGCGCGCTGGTCGTCAGGCTCGAAAAAGCGCCGACGCCGACTTTGCCAGAAACGCCAACCGCACCGGGTAAACCTGCGACGCCAGAAACGCCAACCGCGCCTGGTAAACCTGCAACGCCCGGAACGCCAACCGCGCCAGTTAAGCCGCCAGTCGTCGTAAAACCGCCTGTGTCGCCGGTGACCGGGCCTGAGCGGGCCACCACGTCGAACGCGACGTCGTCGCTGAATGGCCTCGCCAGTTACTTCGGCATCGCGCCGCAACTGCTTGAGCTTTATAACGCGTCGCTGGCGATTGAAGGCACGAAAGAAGCCAACCGCGTGGGCGAGCGTCTTTCTACCAGCCAGAACATCAATGTCAGCACGGCGAGCGGCGTGGCGACATCCACCGCAATGGGTGTCGTCGGCAACCATCTGGATACCATCCGCAGTCCGCAAACGGCGGGCCTGAGCGGTGTGTCAACCGGTGACGGCTACAGCGACTGGATAGTCTGGGCGCAACCGTACGGCGGCTATACCCGCCAGGACAGCACCCGCGAAGTGAGCGGTTACAGTGCGAAATTCGGCGGCCTGCTGTTTGGCGCAGACCGTGCCATCGCAGAAGACTGGCGCGTGGGTGCGGCGCTGAACTACAGCAACACCTCCGTACACGGTAAAGACAACCTGACCGGCAACAACTCAACCGCGAATAACTATGGTGTGATTGGCTATGCCGGCTACGCTGGCGACCCGTGGTTTGTGAACCTGTCCGCCGCGCTGACCCGTCAGAACTACGACACGGTGCGTCGCGCAGAATTTACCGGCTTCTCCGGCGCGGCAAACGGCAAGTTCAACGGCCAGTCCGTGACCCTGCAAAGCGAATTCGGCTACCCGTTCACGCTGCCTGCTGAGGTTGTTCTCACGCCGATGGCTGGCCTGACTTACGGTTATCAGCACGTTGATGGCTATAAAGAGAGCGGCGGCAACGGCATGGCGCTGGAGGTGGGCTCATCGCACACGCAATCGGTCACAAGCGATCTTGGCGCGCGCATTGAGAAAGGCTTCGACACCGGTCTTGGCCGCCTGACGCCGTTCGCGCAGGTCTCCTGGATCCACCAGTACGACAACCGCCGGGCGAGCAACACCGCGACCTACGCCGCCGATACCATTGGCGAGACGCAGTTCACCACCAAAGGTGCCGCGCCGGTTAAGGATATGGCGGGTCTGTCAGTCGGCAGCACGCTGTTTAACGCCAGCGACCTGAGCGTTGACGCGCGTTATGACCTCCAGGCTGCCGAGCGTTACCAGGCGCACACCTTCAGCCTGCGCCTGAACAAATCGTTCTGAGCATTACCCTGAAAACTCACGGGGCCACGCGGCCCCGTTTTTTATTTCAGGCGTACCACATCCCCCCTCTCCCGTTTCGCGATACGCCCTCTCCTCTGCGGCCCGATCCCACGCGGCACGCGTTTCATCATGAGCCGCGCCGTAATCCATCTAAAATGAATAAGATAACGTTTGTGGCATTGTGGCCTGGCGCCGTCAGGTGGCCGCGCGGCGCAGTATCAATGCTGCTGGTTTACGCTTTTCACCTGGCTTTTGTGAAGGATCGCTGATGAAAACCTCTCGTCCCTTTTATCTCACCGCAGGCGTTGCGCTGCTGGCGCTGTTGCTGGTCATCACCGCGCTGACCACCGGGCGCAGGCTGACCTGGCTTATGGAAGTAATGCCGGTGCTTATCGTGGCGCCGGTGTTATGGGTCACCGCGAAGCGCTATCCGCTGACGCCGCTGCTGTATACATTGATCTTCCTGGGTTGCGCGTCGCTTATCGTCGGCGGGATGTATTCCTATGCGCGCGTACCCATCGGGTTTGCGGTGCAGGAGTGGTTCGGACTCTCGCGCAACCCTTACGACCGCTTCGGGCATGTATTGCAGGGGCTGGTTATCTCGATGGCGGCGCGGGAAGTGCTGGCGCGCGGCGGCTACCGGCTCGGCGCGAAAATGCTGGCGTGTCTGGTCTGCTGCGTGACGCTTGCCATCAGCGCGTTTTATGAATTGATTGAGTGGTGGGTGGCGCTGGCGCTCGGTAAAGACGCCGATGATTTCCTCGGCACCCAGGGCGATGAATGGGATACGCAGGCGGATATGCTCTGCGCGCTGGTGGGCGCGTTTATTTCGGTGTTCGTGCTGGGGCGCTGGCATACGCGCCAGCTGCGACGCTTTTTGCGCTAATGCCGCCATTAAAAAAGCCGCCCGGAGGCGGCTTTTTATTTTTAGCGTTTATGCATTTCCGGCAGGAATAAGTCGCCGCGCAGCACGCCGCTGCCCAGAACATCCTGCGTTTTCTCATTCAGCCAGCCGACAATACGCGCGGCCATCACGTCCATCGAATATTCGATAGCCGGGATTGTCGGGATGCCAGGCATATGCAGCGTGCCCGCCAGGCTGAAGACCATGATTTCGTCCGGCACCGATTTGTTGAATGCCTGAAGCTGCGGGATCACCCGCTGCGCCTCCTGATCGTCTGCCACCAGCAGCGCATTGAAGTTCACCGTCGTGGCATTATTCAGCAGCTCCTGCAACGCCACCGACGAGGAGGTGGCGTCCATAAATACCAGATTGCGGTTAAAAGGCAGGAAATTGCGCTCCAGCGCCAGCTTATAGCCGAGCAGCACCTGATCGGCGAAGCCGTTGCCGTGCGGATAGATAAGCGCAATCTGGCGGCGGCTCTGGCGAATCAGATAATTACAGGCGGTTTCCACAGCGAACGCGTGGTCGTACTGGAGACTGGGGGCGTTTTCGCTCTCCATACAGTCCACCAGAATGACATTTTCCTGCGTGATGTTTAACGGAAACCGCGCGCCGATAATAAGCACGTCGTCGCACAGGCCGCTGGTGAGTTCGTCGAGCGCCTGCATCACTTCAGGTTTGCTGTTAGCGAAGCGCAGCAGCAGGTGTTTCTGATGCTGGCTGAGCTGTTTTTCCAGCGCGTAGAGGTAGCCGGTGGTCTGGTTAATATTATCCTGCGCGCAAATCACGCCGATGCAGCCGGTGCTCTGGCTCAGCAGCGACTGGGCGATGACGTTAGGCCGGTAGTTGAGTTCATCCACCGCCTTCAGCACCGCCTGACGGCTGGCTTCCTTCACGCCGCGCGATCCGCTCAACACCCGTGACACCGTGGCTTTCGACACCCCGGCCAAACGCGATACGTCGTTGATTGTTGACATCTTTTTCCCCTGACAGAAACCTGGCTTTCTGCGTCAAACTTTCATCAAAAATTGTTCAGATGATAACCGGCTGAAGTATATCCGTTTCCCGAAATCATGGAAACCGATTTTCCATTTCGTATCCGTACTACCCATTCCGCGTGAAAAGCTGTGATGCAAATCCAATTAATCCGCGCGATAAGCGGGAGATCTTGATAGGGCTCACAGTTCCATTTTTTATAAATGGAAATCGGTTTCCATATCCTATCCAATCATCTCCGCAATAAGTTTTTACATTTAAGGATGAGGTCATGTACAAGATTATGCTGTGTTGCTCTGCGGGGATGTCCACCAGTCTGCTGGTGAGGAAAATGGTAGACGCGGCGGAAGAACGGGATCTTCCGGTGCAGATCGAAGCCTGGGGCGTGGCCGAATTTGATACGCAGTTTCCAAAGTATCAGGTGGTGCTGCTCGGGCCGCAAGTGAAGTATATGTTACCGACGCTGTCGCAAAAGGCTGCCGCTCACGGCATTCCCGTGCAGGCCATCGATATGATGGATTACGGAATGCAGCGTGGCGACAAAGTGCTGGACTACGCGCTCTCGCTCATCGAAGCGGCGCATTAGAAACAGGATCTCGCCCATGAGTTCTTTATATCAGTCGATGATTGCCGTCATTGAACAGACGATCACCCCGCTCGCCGGCAAGCTCGGCCAGCAGAAATACGTTATCGCCATTCGCGACGGCTTCACCGCGGCGCTGCCGTTTATGATTATCGGCTCGTTTATGCTGGTGTTTATCTTCCCGCCATTCTCCGCCGATACCACGGTCGGCTTCGCCCGCGCCTGGCTCGATTTCTCCGAGACTTACCGCGAGCAACTGATGCTGCCGTTTAACCTCAGCATGGGCGTGATGACCTTTTTTATCGCGGTCGGGATCGGCGCGAGTCTGGGACGGCAGTTCCAGCTTGACCCGGTGATGTCCGGCCTGCTGGCTTTTATGGCGTTTTTGCTGGTCGCCGCGCCCTATTCCGACGGCAAAATCTCTACGCAATATCTCTCCGGCCAGGGGATTTTTACGGCGCTTATCACCGCCATTTACTCTACGCGCGTGTACGCCTGGCTGAAGCAGCATAAAGTGACGATCCGGCTGCCGAAAGAGGTGCCGACCGGCGTGGCGCGCTCTTTTGAAATCCTCATCCCGGTGATGGCGGTCATGGGCACGCTGCACCCGCTGAACCTGTTTATCGAAGCGCAAACCGGCATGATTATGCCGCAGGCGATTATGCATCTGCTGGAGCCGCTGGTTTCCGCCTCGGATTCCCTGCCCGCGGTGTTGCTCTCGGTACTGCTGTGCCAGATTTTCTGGTTCGCCGGCATCCACGGCTCGCTCATCGTCACTGGCATTATGAACCCGTTCTGGATGGCGAACCTCTCCGCCAACCAGGCTGCGCTCGCCGCAGGCGCCGCGCTGCCGCACACCTATCTGCAGGGCTTCTGGGATCACTATCTGCTAATTGGCGGCGTCGGCTCTACCCTGCCGCTGGCGTTCCTGCTGCTGAAAAGTCGCGTCACGCACCTGCGCACTATCGGCAAGATGGGCGTCGTGCCGAGCTTCTTTAATATTAACGAGCCGATTCTGTTTGGCGCGCCCATCATCATGAACCCGATGATGTTCCTCCCGTTCGTCTGCGTGCCGCTGGTGAACGCCGTGCTCGCCTGGACCGCCACGCGTCTGGGCCTGATTGAACAGGTGGTGTCGCTCACGCCCTGGACGACGCCTGCGCCCATCGGCGCCTCCTGGGCCGCCAACTGGGCCTTCGCCCCGGTGGTGATGTGCCTTCTCTGCATGGTGATGTCAGCGCTGATCTACCTGCCGTTCCTGCGCGCCTATGAGCGTTCACTGATTAAAACCGAAGAGCTGAAGGCCCGTAACGCCGCGCCGACGGCGCAAACCGTCACCGGATAATCACCGTCGCGCTACGGACAGCGCGTCTGAATAACGGTGTCGGGAATTGTCACCCGAAATAAACGCGTGGCGTATTACGCCATGCGGGGGCGGCTGCGCCCCTGTTATTTCCCTTTAACAGAAAGAGTAATAAAGAATGATTGCACTGGAAGAAGCGGTAATGGAAATCATCGTTAATGCGGGGCAGTCGCGCAGCCTCTGTTTTGAAGCGCTGCACGCCGCCCGCGCTGGAAATTTCACCGAAGCGCAACAGCTCCTGCGCGAGGCCGACGGCTACGCCCGACAGGCGCACCAGATGCAGACAAAGCTGATTGAGCAGGACGCGGGTGAAGGCCGCCAGCCGATGACGTTAATTATGGTGCATGCGCAGGATCATTTAATGAATTCCCTGCTCGCGCGCGAATTTTCTGAAGAGCTGATGCATTTATATCAGCGTCAGTAAAAACCATTCCTCCGGAATAATTTCCGGATTGCGATAAATAGCTGTACCTGAAACGACGTAAATAGTTTTCCCGATGATAGCGCATAAATTCTGGCCCGCCAGAAGGGGAAACTGTTGTCTTAATAATAGTGACGATAAAGAGATAATTATGACTACGTTAAAAAAACTTCCATTAACCATGGCGGTTATCGCCGCGCTTTGCCCGCTGTCTGTGCTCGCTCAGGAATACACGCAGGAACAAATCGACGCCATGGTGGCAAAAGCGGTGGACAAAGCCTTGGCCGAACGTCAGGCGAAAATCGACGCCGCGATGAACAAGAAAGCGGATGTCATCACCGAACCGCAATCCGCGGCCCAGACGCCGGACCTGGCGATTCCGTTCGGTGTGAAATTCACCGGCTACGCCCGTTACGGCGCGCATTATCAGAGTGGCGACCAGAAGTTTATTGCGGTCGACGGCTCTTATAACGGCGCCTCCGCCATTGGCCGACTTGGTAACGAAGGCAATGGCGGTGAATTCCAGCTCTCCAAAGCGTTTAAGGGCAGCAATGGCGCTATCTGGGACGTCAACGTGATGTTTGACCACTGGGGCGACGAAGTGAACCTGAAAAAAGCCTACGCGGGCGTAACGAATCTGCTCGATTCCAACCCGAACGCCTATTTCTGGGCTGGCCGTGATTTCCACCAGCGTCCGCAACAGGGCATCAACGACTACTTCTGGATGAACCACGACGGCCAGGGCGCCGGGGTGAAAAACTTCGATCTCGGTGGCGTGCAGCTCGATCTGGCCGTGGTCGCCGCCGTGGAATCCTGTAGCCCGGAAGTGATGGAAGATGAAGCGAACCCGTCGCGCATCACCTGTACCGGCGGTTCCGGCACCGGCGATAAAGGCAACTACGCCGCCACGTCGAAACTGCACGGCATGAAAATTGGCCCGCTCGATCTGGAGCTGTATGCCAACTACGGCTTTGACTCGAAAGCGGTGGACCGCGACGAACGCCTGAAAGCCTGGCAGGGCGGCGCGGTGCTGAGCCACACCACCGACAGCGGCGTAAACAAGCTTATCGCCCGCTACTCTGATAACTCAGACAACAGCGTGTATAACAAAACCGACGATCTGACTGCCGTTTATGCGAGCTTCGAAGGGCTGCATAAGTTCACGCAGCAGGCGCAGATAGAATATCTGCTGGCGTTCCATGACTACGATAACGACGCCGACAACCGCGATAATCGCCGCAACTACAACGCGATTGTGCGCCCGATGTATTTCTGGAACGACGTTCACTCCACCTGGCTGGAAGCGGGCTGGCAGCGCGTCGATTATAAAGAAGGCGGCGACAATGACGGCTGGAAAGTGACGCTCTCGCAGAATATGTCTATCGCGATGGGGCCGGAATTCCGCCCGATGCTGCGTTTCTACGTGACCGGCGGCGAAGTGGATAACAAACGCACCGCGCGCGTGAACAATACCGAAGAATCACAGCTCGATTCGCTCAACATCGGCGCTATGTGGGAAGCCTGGTGGTAAGGCGACCACCGCGCGGCGCTGACGTGCGGCACGTATAAAAAACCCGCCGCCGGAAAACCGGGGCGGGTTTTAGCGCCTCTGTGCGCAGGTAAACCGTTACGCCGGGCTTGCCGCCTGCGGCGAGTCGTCCTGTGGTTTACCGTCCTGAGTCTTTTCTTCCTCTGGCGCGTCAGGCTGAATAATCACGCGGCTTGGCAGCGCCAGACGCACGCCAAGCTCCTGTAACCCTTCCATAATGCGCAGGTTAATCTCCTGCTGCAGATCCATGTACTGGTTGTAATCCGCCGTATTGAGAATGTGCACCACTTCATAGGTCAGGCGATCCTGATCGAACGTCGCGAAATGCGCGCGGTCGAAGCGGGTTTCGCCATATTGCTCAATGATCGATTTCACCATCGGGCCGATTTTGCGCAGTTTCTCTGGCGGCGTGGCAAGCGAGACGCCGAACGTAAACACGATGCGGCGGGTCTGCATGCGTTTATAGTTATGGATAGTCTGCTGAAGCAGAATGGCGTTGGCACAGACGATCTGCTCGCCGCTTAAGCTGCGGATACGCGTGGTTTTGAGTCCAATATGCTCGATAGTGCCGGACACATCGTTAAACACCACGAAATCGCCAATCTCAAACGGTTTATCGAAACCAATCGAGAGCGAGGCGAAGACGTCGCTTAACACCGTCTGTACCGCCAGCGCGATGGCGATACCGCCAACCCCAAGGCTCGCCACCAGCGCGGTGATATTGACGCCGGCGTTGGCAAGAATCGACAGCAGCATCACCGCCCAAATCAGCGCGCGGATCATCAGCCCAAGAATAATCGTCGTCACCGGATTGCGGTGCGCGCCGGGGCGCATCAGTGAATGACGCAGCCACGACTGCACCGCCTGATCGAACCACAGCGCGATTTGCAACGCCAGCACCAGGAACCAGGCGTGGGAAATCGTGCTGTGCAGACGGTCAGGCAGGCTGACGAACTGCAGGCTGAACAGGAACGCCGCAAATAAAATCAGGATCCGCCGCGTCTTTTTCAGCACATCGAGAAAGACTTTATACGCGGTGCTGTTGTTGTGCTCTTCCGCCCAGCGGGCGATCCGCTTGTGCAGCAGCGCCAGGATTTTATTCACGACCCAGTAGGTGATGGCGGTAACCGCCAGGACCAGCAAGACATTTCCCCAGAACGTTAACGAGGTCATCAGCCGCAAAAAATTGGTGTGCAGAATGTACTCCATTCATCCTCCGTGGTTGGCAGCCCTAAAGTGAAATCTGAGTATAGACCATCGCTAAGGACGCTCTTTTCATAGGGTTATGCACGGGCAGATGACAAATTGATGAATACCGCGCGCCGCGTTTTCACTTGTCGGCACGCCGGGGTACGTTAATATAGAAACGGCGTTTCAGATTATGAAAATAACAGACAGGAGAAACCATGCCGTACCTTGCCAACCCCGCCCGTTACGAACAGATGGAATATCGCTTCTGCGGCCGCAGCGGTCTACGCCTGCCGGCGCTCTCGCTCGGCCTGTGGCACAGCTTCGGCCATGTCGCCGCTCTGGAGTCGCAGCGCGAACTGCTGCGCAAAGCGTTTGACCTCGGCATTACGCATTTTGATCTCGCTAATAACTACGGGCCGCCGCCGGGCAGCGCCGAAGAGAACTTTGGCCGCCTGCTCAAAACCGATTTCGCGCCCTATCGCGACGAGCTGATTATCTCCACGAAAGCGGGTTACGACATGTGGCCAGGCCCCTACGGCAGCGGCGGTTCACGCAAATATCTGCTGGCGAGTCTCGATCAGAGCCTGACGCGTATGGGGCTGGATTACGTCGATATTTTCTATTCGCACCGCGTTGATGAAAACACGCCGATGGAAGAGACCGCCGCCGCGCTGGCTCAGGCGGTACAGAGCGGCAAAGCGCTCTATGTCGGCATTTCGTCCTATTCGCCAGAGCGCACCGAAAAAATGGCGCAGCTACTGCGCGAGTGGAAAATCCCGCTGTTAATCCATCAGCCGTCTTATAACCTGCTAAACCGCTGGGTCGATAAAAGCGGCCTGCTGGACACGCTTGAGCAGAACGGCGTCGGCTGTATCGCCTTTACGCCGCTGGCGCAGGGGCTGCTGACCGGCAAATACCTCAACGGTATTCCGGAAGGCTCGCGTATGCAGCGTGAAGGGAAAAAGGTGCGCGGCCTGACGGAAAATATGCTGACCGAGGCGAATCTCAATAGCCTGAAGCTGTTAAACGAGATGGCGCAAAGCCGCGGACAGAGCATGGCGCAGATGGCGCTAAGCTGGCTGCTTAAGGATAATCGCGTGACGTCAGTGTTAATTGGCGCGAGCCGCCCGCAGCAACTGGAAGAGAACGTGCAGGCGCTGGCGAATACCCATTTTACGCCGCAGGAGCTGGAGACGATTGATAAACATGTCGCCGATGGCGAACTGAATCTCTGGCAGGCGTCGTCCGACAAATAATAAAAAGCCCCTTCATCGTAAGGGGCGCATTCTTGCACAGCGTCTGACGGTGCGTACCGTTGGGAATTATTTGTGCTCGTTGCGGGAGATTTTATCCAGATACCCCATCACGAACGCTGACAGCACAAACGTGAGATGGATTATCACATACCACATCAGTTTATTATCCGGCACGTTTTTCGCGTCCATAAAGACGCGTAACAGGTGAATCGAAGAGATAGCGACAATCGACGCCGCGACTTTATTTTTCAGCGAACTGGCATCCATTTTCCCAAGCCAGCTCAGCTTTTCCTTACCTTCGTGAATATCGAGCTGGGAGACAAAGTTTTCATAGCCGGAAAACATCACCATCACCAGCAGCCCGCCGACCAGCGTCATATCCACCAGCGACAGTAACAGCAGAATAAGATCCGCTTCCGCTATCGATAAAATGTTCGGCAGAACGTGGAAGATTTCCTGGAAGAATTTGACGGTGAGCGCCAGCAGAGCCAGCGACAGCCCAAAGTAAACCGGGGCCAGCAGCCAGCGCGAAGCGTACATTGCGTTTTCGATAAAGCGTTCCATAGCGTCCTGAAAAATAGCCATAATGGCTTTTCAGTATAACGCACAGACGTTACTGTCTGGCAACCACCCCGCCAGCCGCGCGTAACAACCGCAAACAAAAGATAAACACGCAGAAAGGCGGTTACACCTGAGTGATGTCGACCTGCGGACGCTGATATTCCGGCCAGACGATGGCCACCAGTTGCGGGTACGCCTCCTGACTGAATTCATGGAAGCAGTGGCGCAGGTTGAGGACTTCGATATCAGAGAAAGTGACTAACTCGCCGTTCAGACAGCGTTTTTTTAAATTATCGTAATATTTATAAACCGCGGAATTAAGATTACTGCAACGGCGCTGCGCCTCAAATAAACCTGGCGTCGCGTTCAGCTCTTCAAATGTCATTTTTTTAATAGTGGCATTAGTAAAATCAATATATTCATGATTAACGCGCCAGTACCACAACGGCGTAATTGCGTTAAGGAGCGCAGAGAAATGGTCTTCACCCTCTTCTTTGTTGCGCGGCGGCATGGGCTCTGCGCCAGAGCCGTTTTCTGGTTTATTGCCACCATTTTCTTTCATAAAGAAAAGCACGCCGCTTAAAAGTAGCAGCAAGGTAATGACAGAATAAAAAATACTGTTCATGCGCAGGCTCCGTTTTTTTTGATTTTAATTTTACGGCATGTTATTGTCAACGAAAACCATCCAGCCTATTTCTTTATCCTTCTGATATAAAAGGAAATAACATCAATGTTGCCCGACAATCTTGTGCCGGCGCGTTATCGTATTCCCACACCAGACAACCAACCCTCCGGCGAACAAAATAGCGAAAATTTAACTCAGGGAAAGCCAAAGCTCGAAGAATATGAAACCGACATATTGAGTGGCAAATCTCTGGCGGGTCAGAGCGGCAACGTACTGCTTGAAGAACGCGACCGTCATATTAAAGCACGCCTGCTGAGTGTGGTTAAAATTGAGGCTTACACTAAAGTCCTGAATAAACTGGTCGAAGATAATGCTATTAGCGCTGAAGAATTGGCAGAACTGATCGCCACCAAAACCGCGCAGATTAATGAGGCGGGTAATAAAATTTGGCTTAATCTCATTACCCAGGAAAAAGACGCCCCTGTTTTTTATAAGTTCGAGGATTAACTGGCGTGACGGAAATTACCTCCAGCCACCAATATTTCACTTTAGATAAGCAAGAAGAACAGAAATTTATCTTAAGTCAGAATTTGCAGGCGCTGATTAATGAAAAGAATGAAGCCATTGCGGGTTATACCCGGGCAGTGCTGACGATCCCGGCGGCCCTGGTTCAGCTGAAATGGCACAATCGCCGCGAAATCTATCCGTTTCTGGTGAAAGAAGAGGTGTATGGCGCGGTGCTTGAAGAAATCATGAACCGGCATCCGCAGCTGCGTGCGCCAGTTATGGCGGCGATTGAAGAACATTATCAGCAGATTAAAGCGCAGGAAGCCGCAACGCTGATGTTGAGCCGTCAGCTTGCCGATGGTAACTGCCTGACCTCATCCGTAACGCCGCTTGCGCAACCGCCCGCTCCCTCAACCGACAAATAGCGCGCCCGCTTTTTGCCTGCCGTTTTCCTCCTGCGTTATCACCTCCGTTACCTGCTCCAGCGTTCCGATTTGCACTTCGCCGGTACGATTGCGTTTGCTGCGGTCGATAAGCAACAGCGATTGCGCCGCCCGGCGCAGCAACAGCGTTTTATACTCCGCATTCCACGAGCGCGCGTCCCAGATGCCGCCCGCCTCATCAATGCCCTGGCACGAAAACAGAAACAGATCGATATCGATATGTTTGAGCAACGCTGGCAGCGACGGGTTTTCATAACAGGCTGCCTGCCGGTGCAGAATGCCGCCAGTGCTGATAAGCGTCACCTGTTCGCGTCGCGCGACCTCCTGCCCTATCCGCACGCTGTTGGTAAGAATAGTGAGCGGCACGTCAGGGAGCTGGCGCGCCAGATACCAGCAGGTCGAGCTGGCGTCGAGCGCCACCACCATTCCCGCATCCAGCCAGTTTAGCGCATTGCGCGCGATATCCATTTTATGCGCATGATGGCTTTTCGCCCGCGTCTGGAAAGGATCGTCATGGTTTTCCACATCACGACGCAGCGCCCGCGCCCGCCCGTGGCTGCGCAGGATATTCCCGGCGCGTTGCAGCTCGCTTAAATCGCGCCGGATCGTCTCCTGGCTGACGTTAAGACGGCTCGCCAGCGCCTGGGTCGTCAGCGCCTCATGCGCCCATAAGAGCCTGATAATCTTCTGCTGTCGCTCGGTTTTCATCATGCTGCTCCGTCGGTGGATGGCCTGGGTGACGCGCCGTTTCATTATTGCAGCAGGTCGTCGCAAAGGAGAACCAGACCGCGCCGGAAATACAGAAAATCCTGATAATTTTCGACAGCGCAGCATAAGGCACTACCCTTAGAAATACGCTTTGATAACGAGGAGGAACTTATGGCGAACGACCAGAACAAGATCCAGGACCCGACGACCCAGTACTTCACCGGGGAATATCCAAAGCAGAAACAGCCTGCGCCGGGCATTCAGGCAAAAATGGAGCCGGTGCCGGACTGCGGCGAGAAAACCTACAAGGGAAGCGGTCGTCTTCAGGATCGTAAGGCACTGGTGACAGGGGGCGATTCCGGTATCGGGCGCGCTGCCGCCATTGCTTACGCGCGAGAAGGCGCAGACGTGGTGCTGAATTACCTCCCGGACGAGCAGCAGGACGCCGAAGAGGTCAAAGCGCTGATTGAAGAGGCAGGCCGCAAAGCGGTGCTGATCCCAGGCGACCTGACCGATGAGAAATTCGCCCGTGAACTGGTGCATCGCGCCATTGACGAACTCGGCGGCCTGGATATCCTGGCGCTGGTAGCCGGTAAACAGACGGCGGTTGAGCAGATTGCGGATCTGACCAGCGAGCAGTTCCAGAAAACCTACGCGACCAACGTGTTCGCGCTGTTCTGGATAACCCAGGAGGCGCTGCCGCACCTGAAACCGGGGGCGAGCATTATTACGACGTCGTCCATTCAGGCGTATCAGCCGAGCCCGCACCTGCTGGATTACGCCTCCACGAAGGCCGCTATCCTGAACTACAGCCGCGGCCTTGCGAAACAGGTGGCCGAAAAAGGCATTCGCGTGAATAGCGTCGCCCCTGGCCCCATCTGGACGCCGTTGCAGATTTGCGGTGGTCAGCCGCAGGAGAAAATCCCGCAGTTCGGCCAGCAGACGCCGCTTAAACGCGCCGGCCAGCCCGCCGAGCTGGCGCCGATTTACGTCTACCTGGCAAGCCAGGAGTCGAGCTACGTGACTGCCGAAGTCCACGGCGTAACCGGCGGTGAGCATTTAAGCTAACCCCTGGCGCCCGCGACGCGGACAATAAAAAAGCGCGGCGAATGCCGCGCTTTTTTTTGCCAGCGCCGAAAGCTTATTTCGCTTTCGTCACTTCCTGGCCGACCAGGCCGATTTTCAGATAACCCGCCTGATGTAGCGTATCCATCACGTTCATCATGGTTTCGTAGTCAACCGTTTTGTCAGCGCGGAAGAAAATCGTGGTGTCTTTCTTGCCGCCGGTCTGCGCGTCCAGCGCGCTGACCATCGTGTCGCGGGTGACCGGGTCGTTGCCGATAAACATCGTTTTATCCGCTTTCACCGACAGATAGACCGGTTTTTCCGGCCGCGGCTGCGGCTGGCTTGACGACGCCGGCAGGTTAACTTTTACATCGACAGTCGCCAGCGGCGCGGCCACCATAAAGATAATCAGCAGCACCAGCATCACGTCGATAAACGGCGTGACGTTAATTTCGTGCATTTCGCCGTTATCATCGAGATTTTCGTTAAGACGCATCGCCATAGGGCATTAACCTAAACGCAGTTTCTGAGCAGTACGTACCGGCTGCGCCTGAGCGCTTGCCTCGAGATCCAGATCGCGGCTTTGCAGCAGCAGCACCTGTGCCGCGACATCGCCAAGCGTCGCTTTATAGCTGCCGATGGTACGCGCGAAGATGTTATAGATAACCACGGCCGGGATAGCGGCGATAAGACCGATGGCCGTTGCCAGCAGCGCTTCAGCGATACCCGGCGCCACAACCGCGAGGTTGGTGGTCTGCGACTGAGCGATACCGATAAAGCTGTTCATGATGCCCCATACGGTGCCGAACAGGCCGACAAACGGGGAGATAGCGCCGATGGTGGCGAGATAGCCGTTGCCGCGCCCCATGTGACGGCCTGCCGCCGCGACGCGACGCTCAAGACGAAAACCGGTGCGCTCTTTAATGCCTTCGTTATCTTCGCTGCCTGCCGAGAGTTCGCGCTCGTTCTGCGCTTCTTCAATCAGGCGGGCGCTGAGGCTTTTCGGGCCAAAACGCTCGGCCATGTCGCGTGCGTCGTTCAGCGTGCGGGCGCCTGCCAGCTCCTGCTGTTCGCGCTTGAGGCGGCGCTTGTGACCGGCGAGCTCAACGCTTTTGCTAAAGAAAATCGCCCAGGTCACAACGGACGCCAGGATAAGACCGATCATGACGATTTTCACCACGATGTCGGCATGCTGATACATGCCCCAGACGGAGAGATCCGTCTGCATCAAATTATTTCCCACTCTGCATCTCCAGGACGAAAGTCACAAAACTGCTCACAATGATATCAAAATGACATCGAATTGATAGTAGTTCTCATTAGTATTTGCATGGTGCGCCAGCGCACATTTTTTTCTTTGCGCTCAGACAGGAAAGCGGCGCAGATGACGTTTTTTCATCTTTCCCGACAAACGCAAAACAGCGCGAGGCGGCGACCGTTTTCCGTGGTAACGTAGTTTTAGACATCCAGACGTTCAGACAGGGGACTTCCATGACCAGCAAACACATCGAGACGACGCTTATCCATGCCGGACGCGCGAAACGTTATACGCAGGGGTCGGTCAACAGCGTGATCCAGCGGGCGTCCTCGCTGGTGTTTGACAGCGTCGAGGCGAAAAAGCAGGCCACCGCCGGGCGCGCGCAGGGCGAGCTGTTTTATGGCCGTCGCGGCACCCTGACCCACTTTTCGCTCCAGGAGGCGATGTGCGAGCTGGAAGGCGGCGCGGGCTGCGCGCTGTTTCCATGCGGCGCGGCGGCAGTCGCCAATACGATTCTGGCGTTTGTCGAACAGGGCGATCATGTGCTGGTGACCAACAGCGCATATGAGCCGACGCAGGATTTCTGCACCAAAATTCTCGCGAAGCTCGGCGTCACCACCAGCTGGTTCGATCCGCTGGCGGGCGCAGATATCGCACAGCAGATCCGGCCCAATACCAAAGTGGTGTTTCTGGAGTCGCCAGGCTCGATTACGATGGAAGTCCACGACGTGCCCGCAATTGTCGCCACGGTGCGCCGCATCGCGCCGGAGGCCATCATCATGATGGACAATACCTGGGCTGCGGGCATTTTGTTTAAGGCGCTCGATTTCGGCGTCGATATCTCCATTCAGGCGGGCACCAAATATCTGGTTGGCCATTCGGACGCGATGATCGGCACCGCCGTCGCCAATGCGCGCTGCTGGGATACGCTTCGTGAGAACGCCTATCTGATGGGCCAGATGGTGGACGCCGACACCGCGTATGTTACCAGCCGTGGCCTGCGCACCCTTGCCGTGCGCCTGCGCCAGCATCACGAAAGCGCGCTGAAAGTCGCGCAGTGGCTGGCGGCGCATCCGCAGGTGGCGCGCGTCAACCACCCTGCGCTGCCGGGCAGCAAAGGCCATGAATTCTGGAAGCGTGATTTCAGCGGCGCCAGCGGCCTCTTCTCTTTTATTCTCGACAGGCGGCTGAGCGAGGCGGAGTTCGCGCGCTATCTGGATAACTTCACCCATTTCAGCATGGCGTATTCCTGGGGCGGCTATGAATCGCTGATCCTCGCCAATCAGCCGGAAGAGCTGGCGGCGATACGTCCGGCGGGTGGCGTCGACTTCACCGGCACGCTGGTGCGGCTGCACATCGGGCTTGAAAATGTCGAAGATTTAATCGCCGATCTGGAAGCAGGCTTTCATCGCATCGCCTGAAGTGAAAAAAAACGCCATTATCACGGGAAAAGAGAGGGTTTGTTGAACCTGTAATGCAGATGCGCCGGTACATTTAGAGGTACAATAGTGGCAATTCCGCTGTTCCACAGGATCTCCCATGGCTGTTATCCAGGATATTATCGCTGCGCTCTGGCATCACGATTTTGCCGCGCTGGCGGACCCGCATGTCGTTGGCGTTGTCTGGTGCGTGATGTTTGCCACGCTGTTTTTAGAAAACGGTCTGCTGCCGGCCTCTTTCCTGCCGGGTGACAGCCTGCTTCTGCTGGCGGGCGCGATGATTGCCCAGGGCGTCATGGATTTTGTGCCGACGCTCGTGATCCTCACGTCGGCGGCGAGTCTCGGCTGCTGGCTGAGCTATGTTCAGGGGCGCTGGCTTGGCAATACGCGCGTCGTGCGCGGCTGGCTCGCGCAGTTACCGGCGAAATATCACCATCGCGCCACCTGCATGTTTGACCGTCACGGCCTGCTGGCGCTGCTGACCGGGCGTTTCCTGGCTTTTGTACGTACCCTGCTGCCGACGATGGCGGGCATTTCCGGGCTATCAAACCGCCGCTTTCAGATTTTCAACTGGCTGAGCGCGCTGATTTGGGTCGGCGTGGTCACCGGTTTTGGCTATGCGCTCAGCATGATCCCGTTCGTGAAGCGTCACGAAGATCAGGTCATGACGTTTCTGATGATCCTGCCAATTGCACTGCTCGTGATTGGCCTGCTCGGCGCCGTGTTGGTGGTGCTGAAGAAAAAAACGCACTAATGTTCTGCGGGCGGAGCGCCAGCTCCGCTCACGACAGCGCGCGCAGGCGCGCGGCATCCTCTCCCGGCGTCACCCCGAAATAACGTTTAAACTCCCGGCTAAATTGCGACGCGCTCTCATACCCCACCTGCATCGCCGCCGCGCTGGCTTTCATGCCGTTATGCGCCATCAGCAACCGCGCTTTTTGCAGCCGCCAGGTTTTCAGGTATTGCAGCGGCGAGGTGCTGGTCACCGCTTTGAAATTATGGTGAAACGCCGACACGCTCATGTTGGCCTCGGCGGCAAGCTGCTCTACCGTCAGGCTTTCGGCATAGCGCGTTTCGATGCGCCGCAGCGCGCGGCTGATGAGGCTGAAATGGGTCTGACGGCTCACCAGCGCCATCAGCGCCCCGCCGCCCGGCCCTTTCAGGACGTGGTAGAGGATCTCGCGCACCACCTGTTTGCCGAGAATACGCGCGTCGAGCGGCTCTTCCAGCACCTCCAGCAGCCGCTCGACGGCGCAGAGGATCTCATCGGTCAGCACGCCGGAATTAATGCCGCACGAACAGGGCGCGGGCCGGAAGTGGTCATCTTCGCCAATCTCCATTACCAGCGCCTGAAGCTGTAACAGATCGATATTAATGCGAATGCCCGCCAGCGGCTCCTCCGGGGTGGCGAATGTTTCGCACTCGAACGGCAGCGGCACCGTCAGCAGCAGATATTCGCGCGGATCGTAGCGGAACACTTTATCGTTGAGATAACCCGTTTTATGGCCGGAAAAGAGAAATATGATGCCGGGCTGATAAATCACCGGCGTGCGCGCGCCGGGCGTCGTGCCGTACAGGAGTCGCACCTCCGGCGGCAGAAACGCCAGCGATTTTTCTTTCTCTTTCAGTCTCCTAATCTCGTCGGCAATCTTGCGGCAGACGCTGTCACGGTTCATCAATCACGGCTCCTGATGCGCTTTAATCCGGCCTCCATTGTGCGCAAAAAAACGCGTTTCCTCCAGCGGCAAAGAGAAATGGGCAAGAGAAAGGCAGGAATGAGCATTGAGGCCGCGCCGCCCCATGCCGACAATAGTCGTCATCCCTTCACGCCCGGCGTGACGCTTATTCCAGAAGGAGTTTTCGATGAACAATTTCAACCTCCACAACCCGACCCACATCGCCTTTGGTAAAGGCGCTATCAGCGAACTACGCGCGCTCATTCCGGCTGACAGCCGCGTGCTTATCACTTACGGCGGCGGCAGCGTTAAAAAAACCGGCGTGCTCGATCAGGTTTACAGCGCGCTGAATGGTCTCGACGTGCTGGAGTTTGGCGGTATCGAGCCGAACCCGTCTTATGAAACGCTGATGAACGCGGTCGAACTGGTGCGTAAAGAAAACGTGACATTTTTACTGGCCGTCGGCGGGGGTTCGGTACTGGATGGCACTAAATTTATTGCCGCTGCCGCGCACTATGCTGCCGCCAGCGATCCGTGGCATATCCTCGAAACCCGCGGCAGCGATATCACCGATGCCATCCCGATGGGCTCGGTGCTGACGTTGCCTGCGACCGGCTCGGAATCCAATAAAGGCGCGGTCGTCTCACGTCGCGCCACCGGCGATAAACAGGCGTTCCACTCGCCGTTCGTGCAGCCGCGTTTCGCCATTCTCGATCCGGTTTACACCTATACCCTGCCGCCGCGCCAGGTGGCGAACGGCGTGGTGGACGCGTTTGTGCACACCGTTGAGCAGTACGTTACATACCCGGTGAACGCGAAAATCCAGGATCGCTTCGCCGAAGGCATTCTGCTGACGCTTATCGAAGAAGGCCCGAAGGCGCTGAAAGAGCCGGAAAACTACGACGTGCGCGCCAACCTGATGTGGGCCGCCACCCAGGCGTTGAATGGCCTGATTGGCGCGGGCGTGCCGCAGGACTGGGCAACGCATATGCTCGGCCATGAGCTGACCGCGATGCACGGGCTGGATCACGCCCAGACGCTGGCGGTAGTGCTGCCAGCGCTGTGGAATGAAAAGCGTAACGAGAAGCGCGCCAAACTTCTGCAATACGCGGAGCGCGTGTGGAATATCACCGAAGGCAGCGACGATGAACGCATCGACGCCGCCATTGCCGCCACCCGCCGCTTCTTCGAAACCATGGGCGCGCCGACCCGCCTGAGCGATTACGGCCTGGACGGCAGTTCCATCCCGGCGCTGCTGGCGAAACTTGAAGAGCACGGCCTTACCGCGCTTGGCGAACATCAGGATATTACGCTCGACGTGAGCCGCCGTATTTACGAAGCCGCCCGCTAAGCTTTTTGCGCGCGACCTTTCGTTTTTGGCTATTTCGACCAGACTTAACTCACCTGACTTGCACCGGGGCAACAGCCCCGGTGTGTTAGCTCGAAAGGAGGAAATATGGCAAATCCAGGCGTAATTAAGCTGCATGACGGCAACCTGATGCCCCAGCTCGGCCTCGGCGTATGGCAAGCGAGTAACGAAGAGGTCGTCACCGCTATCCATAAAGCGCTGGAGGTGGGCTATCGTTCCATCGATACCGCGGCGGCCTATAAAAACGAACAAGGCGTGGGCGACGCGCTGAAAAGCGCGGGCATCGCGCGCGACGAACTGTTTATCACCACCAAACTGTGGAATGACGACCAGAAGCGCCCGCGCGAGGCGCTGGAAGAGAGCCTCGAAAAGCTGCAGCTCGACTATGTGGATCTCTATCTGATGCACTGGCCGGTGCCGGCTATCGACCGCTATGTCGAGGCGTGGAAAGGCATGATCGAACTCCAGCAGGAAGGGCTTATCAAGAGCATCGGCGTGTGTAACTTTAACGTTGAGCATCTGCAACGCATTATGGATGAAACGGGCGTGACGCCGGTTATCAACCAGATTGAACTGCACCCGCTGCTGCAACAGCGCCAGCTCCACGCCTGGAACGCCACGCATAAGATCCAGACGGAATCCTGGAGCCCGCTGGCGCAGGGCGGCGAAGGCGTGTTTGATCAGAAAATCATCCGTGCGCTTGCCGATAAATACAGTAAAACCCCGGCGCAGATTGTCATCCGCTGGCATCTCGACTGCGGGCTGGTGGTCATTCCGAAATCCGTCACGCCGTCGCGTATCGCCGAAAACTTCGACGTCTGGGATTTCCGGCTGGATAAAGACGAGCTGAGTGAAATCGCGAAACTCGACCAGGGCAAACGCCTCGGCCCCGACCCGGATCAGTTCGGCGGTTAATCGCGCCTGTTGGCGGCAAAAAGAAAAAACAGCATACTACGCAAGCCTGTTTACGGACGTTTGAGGACCAGTTCCGATGAAGCACCGCTTAGCGTTAGTTATGCTGTTTTTTTCCGCCAGCGCGCTGGCGCAAGGGGCCGCGCAGACCCCCACGCAATTTCTGAAAGCGCTCTATCAGAGTTACGCCAAAGGCAATGAACCGGTAGATTTCGCAAGCACTGGCGAGCAGCAGATCCTCTCCGACCGCCTGCTGAATCTGGTGGACGAAGACACGCGTCTCGCGGGCGGCGAAGTGGGCTTTCTTGATTACGATCCCATCTGCTATTGCCAGGACTGGGATGATCTGGCGGTAGACAAAATCAATGTCACCAGCAGCGACGCGACCCATGCCAAAGCCACGGTCACCTTCCGCCCGTTCCGCAGCTCGCCGGACGCCACCACGCAAAGCTTCGCGCTTATTAATGAAAAAGGCCGCTGGCGCATCGACGACATCATGAACGGCAACGGCAGCCTGTATCAGTCGCTGCAGGAGAGCAGCCAGCAGCTCCGCGCCGACCGCACCAACAGCGACGCGGTTTCGCCCTGATAGCGATAGCGCGCAATAAAAAAACGGCATGCCCCTGGCACGCCGTTTTTATTTGTTAATGCCGTTTTACTTCGCTTTGCCGCCTGCGAGCTTGTCCAGCAGCATCACGTCTGAGGTTTCGATATATTTCGGCAGCTCAGAGAACAGATGAACGATGTGCGACGACTGCAAATGTTTTTGCAGCAGCTCGCGGCTCTCCCACTCTTCAGTCCAGACGAAACGGCGCGGGTTTTCACTGTCGCGGTTTAGCTGATACACAATGCAGCCCTCTTCCGCGTGCGTTTTCTCAATCACACCGCGAAACAGCTGCTCAAGCGTCTCTTCATTGCCAGGCTTACTGACGAAAACAGCGACTACTGGAACGGTCATGATGTACTCCTGAAGTGATGTTGAATAAACAGGCGGCGCTTACGCCCGTTACGGTTATTTCGCCTGGTCGCTTAACAGCGCCACCTGCGTTTGCGCCGACACGCGCGCGATATACGCCTGCGTCTGCGGGCCAAACGCCGCGCCTTTGACGATGGTGAGCGAGCGCAGCAGCGGGAAGAGTATGAAATCGGTGGTATCGACAGTGTGACGTTCAGCCACCAGCGGCTCAAGCGCCGCGAGCTGCGCGTTCACCTGCTCAAGCAGCGCCGGGGTCTGCGCGCGCAGCGCGGCTAAATCGCCAAACGCGTTCTCTTCACGCGCCGTATAGGCCCGGCGGGCTTCCGGTGTCGCCAGCTCGGCGAAGTCGCCCTCGGTAAAGCGCGGGATAACCAGATCAAAAAGCGGAGTCGAGACTGACTCGCACCACTGTTTGATGGCCTCATCAACCGGCGCATCGGCAACGCGCGGCCCGGCAAGGCCGTCGACATAACGCACGATATCCATGCTCTCCGGCATATATGTGCCGTCATCTTTTTCGAGAATCGGCACCACTTTGCGCCCGACCATGCGGGTCGGCGTTTCGGCGTCGCCTTCCATAATGACCGAGACCTCGAAAGGCAGCTTTTTCAGGCCGAAAATCATCAGGGCGCGGACACAGAACGGGCAGTGCTCGTAGATATGCAGCTTCATGCAATTCTCCATGATGGAAGGCGGCGACGGCAGTGTTTATCGCTCGCAAAAAGTACTACTGATGAGTAACATTACTCGATAGTAACATAACGCACTGGCGTGACAAGGCCAACGAAATCGCCCCTCGCGATACCCTTGCCCCACGCCTTACAGTAAGCTAGCGCCCTTTAGGCCGCATGCAGGAGAGTGGATTTGCAGACAGACGCTGACAACCCGGAACGCCAGAAACCGAAACGGGGCGCCGCTACCCGCCGTCGGCTGTTGAAGCACGCCTGCGCCGAGTTCGCGCGGCTTGGCTATCACAGCACGAAAGTCAGCAATATCGTCAAGGCGAGCGGCCTGAGCCAGCCGACGTTTTATCTCTATTTCGAAAGCAAAGAAGCGGCTTATGAAGAGCTGGTGGGCGAGTTCCGCCAGCGCCTGGAACGGCTCACCGAAACGCTGCTGATCCGCACCCGCGTGGAGGGCGTAGCGCTGGTGAAAAGCGTCCAGCAGAGCATTATCAAGCTGCTGGAATTTCTGGCAGAAGATCCGGCGTTGACTGAAATTGGCTTTTTCCAGCCGCCCGGTTGTACACAGACCAAAGCGGCGCTGGCGAAATGGATAGCCAGCAATATCGCCAAAGAACAGGCTATCGGCGTGTTTCGCCGCGATATCGACGCGCTGCACATGGCCCGCTGCATCGTCGGCATGGTCGATCAGATGGCGCGCGTCCCGGCCGACGACGCGACGCCGCACACGCTGGCCTCAGGTTGCGCGCAACTCTTATGCGAAGGGATCTGGGTGCGCCATCCGCCTCACGAGGCATCAGACGCCTGATCGCGTCTCTTCCCTCGCCCGCCAGACAGACGACGGGCGCACAATTTAGCCGCTGCCCGATTGATAAGCCACCTGCCATCGGCGAAGATAGCCGCCGCTTCGCTTACCCGCATAAAACGACGGTAAATCATCGCCGTTCGCCGGAATCTGCCTGAACCAGATTTTGCCCATTGCGCGCGGCGCGGCGCGCATTACCTTAACGCATAACACCTTTTCGATCGCCAGCCAGAGGAATGGACGATGCAAACCCGTCTCACCATCAAAGATATCGCGCGCTTAAGCGGCGTGGGGAAATCCACGGTCTCGCGCGTGCTCAATAACGAGAGCGGCGTCAGCGAGCGCACCCGCGAAAAGGTGGAGGCAGTGATGCGCCAGCACGGTTTTTCTCCTTCCCGCTCGGCGCGGGCGATGCGCGGGCAGAGCGATAAAGTGGTGGCGATTATGGTCACGCGCCTGGATTCGCTGTCGGAAAACCTGGCGGTGCAGACGATGCTGCCGGCACTCTATGAGCAGGGATATGACCCTATTATGCTGGAGAGCCGCTTTTCGCCAGCGCTGGTGCGGGAGCATTTAGGCGTGCTGAGCCGACGCCATATCGACGGCGTGATTTTATTTAGCTTTACCGGCGTTAACGAGGCGCTGAGCGCCGCCTGGCAGGATTCGCTGGTGCTGATGGCGCGCGACGCGCCGGGCTTCGCGTCGGTCTGTTTCGATGACGAAGGCGCGATACGGCTTCTGATGCAGCGTCTGTATGAAAAAGGCCACCGGCGCATCAGTTTTCTTGGCGTGCCGCACAGCGATATCACCACCGGCAAACGCCGTCACGAAGCCTATCTCGCCTTTTGCGAGCAGTACGGGCTGACGCCCCGCGACACGCTGCCGGGGCTTGCGATGAAACAGGGCTTTGAGCACGCCGCCGAGGTGCTTTGCGACGACACTACCGCGCTGGTTTGCGCCACTGATACCCTGGCCATTGGCGCCAGTAAATACCTCCAGCAGCGCGGCGGCGCGCCGTTGCAGCTCGCGAGCGTCGGTAATACGCCGCTGCTGAAATTCCTCCACCCGGAGACGATCGCTGTCGATCCGGGGTATGGCGAAGCCGGTCGCGCGGCAGCGAAACAGCTTATCGATCAGATTACCCGCCGCGCCGATCCGCGCCAGATAGTGATCCCCGCTCATCTTGACTGACTGTGGCCCGCAGCCACGTTTATTGTGATCGCCCTCCGTTTTCGGGAACGTTCCCTTTCACGTTCGGGCGGTTACTCGCTACTCTGCGCAACAGGCCATCCGAGCCTCGTACCTACCTCTGCGACAGGGCTTCATCATGAGCAAAGTAAACCAACAGGATATCGATAAGCTGATAGAACTGGTGGGCGGCCGTGAGAATATCGCGACCGTCAGCCACTGTATTACCCGCCTGCGCTTTGTACTGAACCAGCCAGCCAAAGCCGATCCGAAAGCCATCGAAGAACTGTCGATGGTCAAGGGCTGTTTCACCAATGCCGGACAGTTCCAGGTGGTGATCGGCACCAACGTCGGCGATTACTATCAGGCGCTGATCGCCACCAGCGGTCACAGCGCCGCCAGTAAAGATCAGGCCAAACTCGCCGCGCGCCAGAACATGAAATGGCACGAGCGGCTCATTTCCCACTTCGCCGAAATCTTTTTCCCCCTGCTGCCCGCGCTGATTAGCGGCGGTCTGGTGCTCGGTTTTCGCAATGTGATAGGCGACGTGCCGATGAGCGGCGGCAAAACGCTGGCGCAGATGTTCCCGGTATTGCAGACGGTGAACGATTTCCTGTGGCTGATTGGCGAGGCTATCTTCTTCTATCTGCCGGTCGGGATCTGCTGGTCGGCGGTGCGCAAAATGGGCGGCACGCCGATCCTTGGGATCGTGCTCGGCATCACGCTGGTCTCCCCGCAACTGATGAACGCCTACCTCCTCGGCCAGCAAACGCCGGAAGTCTGGAATTTCGGGCTCTTTTCCATCGCCAAAGTCGGTTATCAGGCGCAGGTGATCCCTGCGCTGCTTGCTGGCCTCGCGCTCGGCATGATTGAGATACGCTTAAAACGACTGGTGCCGGATTATCTCTATCTGGTGGTCGTGCCGGTCTGCTCGCTGTTGCTCGCCGTGTTTCTGGCGCACGCGTTTATCGGCCCGTTCGGGCGCCTTATCGGCGACGGCGTGGCGTTCGCGGTGCGTCACCTGATGACTGGCAGCTTCGCGCCTGTCGGAGCGGCGCTGTTTGGCTTCCTCTATGCGCCGCTGGTGATAACCGGCGTCCATCAGACCACGCTCGCCATCGATATGCAGATGGTCCAGAGCCTCGGCGGAACGCCGGTATGGCCGCTGATTGCGCTGTCGAATATCGCGCAGGGCTCAGCGGTGATGGGCATTATTATGACCAGCCGCAAACACAACGAGCGTGAAATTTCCGTTCCGGCGGCGATTTCCGCTTACCTTGGCGTCACCGAGCCTGCGATGTATGGCATTAACATGAAATACCGCTTCCCGATGCTGTGCGGCATGGTGGGTTCCTGCATTGCAGGGCTGCTGTGCGGCTTAAGCGGCGTGATGGCGAACGGTATCGGCGTCGGCGGCCTGCCTGCCATTCTCTCCATCCAGACCAGTTACTGGGAGGTGTATGGCATGGCGATGCTGGTGGCGATTATCGTGCCTTTTATCCTCACAACGTTCCTTTATAAGCGTAAATCCCGCCAGGGAACGCTATTAGTCGTCTAACTTTTAGAGTGGTACGGGGAGCGCTGCGGCGCTCCCTTTCAGCAACGGCAGGAATGCGTTATGACTAAAACTCTGCCCTGGTGGCAAAACGGGGTGATTTACCAGATTTACCCAAAGAGCTTTCAGGATACGTCCGGCAATGGCACGGGCGATCTGGCGGGCGTTATCCGGCGTCTTGATTATCTGCGCACGCTCGGCGTCGACGCCATCTGGCTCACCCCGTTTTATCTCTCCCCGCAGGTCGATAACGGCTACGACGTCGCGAACTACACCGCCATCGATCCGGCCTACGGCACGCTGGAGGAGTTCGACACGCTGGTAGCCGAAGCGCACGCCCGCGGCATCCGGCTGATTCTGGATATGGTGTTTAACCATACGTCGACCCAGCACGCCTGGTTTCACGACGCGCTGACCCGCGAAAGCGCGCACCGCGATTTTTACATCTGGCGAGACGGCACGCCGGAAGAGGCGCCGAACAACTGGCGCTCGAAGTTCGGCGGCAGCGCGTGGCGCTGGCACGCGGAGAGCGGCCAGTACTATCTTCACCTGTTTGCGCCCGAGCAGGCGGATCTTAACTGGGAAAATCCGCAGGTGCGCGACGAAGTCAAAAAGGTTTGCGAATTCTGGGCCGATCGCGGCGTGGACGGCCTGCGCCTTGATGTCATCAACCTGATTTCAAAAGACCAGGATTTCCCCTCCGATGACCAGGGCGACGGGCGGCGTTTTTACACCGACGGGCCGCGCATTCATGACTATCTGCAGGAGCTAAGCCGCGACGTCTTTACGCCGCGCGGGCTGATGACCGTGGGCGAAATGTCCTCCACCACGCTCGATAACTGCCAGCGCTACGCCGCGCTGGAGGGCCACGAGCTTTCGATGACCTTTAACTTTCACCACCTGAAAGTGGATTACCCGAACGGGCAGAAGTGGACGCTGGCGCAGCCCGATTTCGTGGCGCTGAAAGCCATCTTCAACCACTGGCAGCAGGGGATGCATAATGTCGCCTGGAATGCGCTGTTCTGGTGTAACCACGACCAGCCGCGTATCGTTTCGCGCTTCGGCGATGAGGGCGAACTGCGCGTCCCGGCGGCAAAAATGCTCGCGATGGTGCTGCATGGCATGCAGGGCACGCCCTATATCTATCAGGGCGAAGAGCTCGGCATGACCAACCCGCACTTCACACGCATCATCGATTACCGGGATGTGGAAAGTCATAACATGTTTGCGGAGCGGCGCGCGCAGGGACAAAGCCCGGAGACGCTGCTGGCGATCCTCGCCAGCAAATCGCGCGACAACAGCCGCACGCCGATGCAGTGGGACGACAGCGAAAATGGCGGCTTTACCACCGGCACGCCGTGGATAGGGTTGTGCGATAACTATCGCGAAATCAACGCCGCGCGCGCGCTCGACGATCCGGATTCCGTTTTTTACGCCTATCAGAAGCTTATCCAGTTGCGTAAGGCCCACCCCATCTTTACCTGGGGCGACTATCAGGATCTGCTGGCGGATCACCCTTACCTCTGGTGTTACCGCCGCGAATGGCAGGGCCAGCAGCTGGTGGTGATGGCTAACCTCAGTCGCGAAACGCACTGGTGTACGCCGGGCGAATTCAGCGGCGAATGGCAGCTGTTAATGAGCAACTACCCGGACGCGGCCTCTAAACCTGCAGAAACGAACCTGCGCCCGTTCGAAGCCGCTATCTGGCTGCAACCCTGAACCTTGCCCGGCACCCGCCGGGCATCAGCTGACCAGCGCGTTCACGCGGCTGAGCCACTGCGCCACGCCCGCGTCGAGATCGGCATCGCTCAGCACATGCGTGCCCTGAATCAGCGCGGGCGTCTGCCAGACCATGCCGGTCATATTGGCCATCGCGTGGAACGGCAGCCAGAACTCCTCTATCGGATACCGGTTGTAGCCCTCTGGCGAATACGCCTGGGCGTTGCCGCCGGTCGACACCATCAGCATAAACGGTTTGCCATGCAGGCGGTCACCGCCGCTGCCATACGCGAAACCGTGCTCCAGCACGTGGTCCTGCCACTCTTTTAAAATCGCGGGCGCGCTGTACCACCAGAACGGGAACAGCATCACCACCGCGTCATGGGCCAGCAGCAGCGCCTGCTCGCGCTTCACGTCGATCCGGAAATCCGGGTATTCGCGCATCAGCTCATGCACGGTCACCTGCGGCAGCGCCTTCAGCGCTTCGATAGCGGCGTGGTTAACGCGTGATTCATCCGGGTAACGGTGCCCGGCCAGCACCAGCACTTTTTTCATTTTTTCTCTCCTCAACGGTGATGTTGAGGTAATGTTGGCACGACGCAGGATTAACCTGTAGCGCGGTTCCGGGCATATCTGTTTCAACCAAAGGTATCAACCATGACGCTGACTTCCGACGTGCATCGCCTGCTGCCAGCTTTTCTGGCCGCGGCGCAGAGCCAGAGTTTTTCCGCCGCCGCGCGCCTGCTGGGCGTGACGCCCGCCGCCGTGAGCAAAAGCGTGCGCCAGCTGGAAGCGCGGCTTGGCCGCGTGCTGTTTCAGCGCAACACCCATTTTGTAGTCCTGACGGAAGAAGGCGCGGCGCTGCGTGACCAGGTGGCGCCGCTGTGGCACGCGTTAAATCAGGCGCTGGAAAAACCCGCCGACGAGCCGCAAGGGCTGGTACGCGTCAGCGTTATCCCCGGTTTTGGTCGCTATCTGCTGATGCCAGCCCTGCCCGCGTTTCAGGCGCGATACCCGCAGGTACGGCTGGATCTGGCGATGGACCCGCGCCGCGTCAATCTCATTGGCGAGCGGATAGACGTGGCGGTCGGCCAGCGCACCGTGCAGGACAGCCGGGTGGTGACGCGCGAGATCCGCCCGATGCGCATGATGCTCGCCGCTTCGCCCGCTTATCTGGCGCGCTTCGGCACGCCGCAGCACCCGCAGGAGCTGCTGCATCATCGCTGCCTCGTTCACCGCAACCCCGGCAACGGCAAGCTGCAAAGCTGGCTTACTGACGAACTGGCGATGGAAGAGCAGCACGCGTTTCTTATCAGCACGTTTCCCGACGTGCTGGTCGACGCGGCGCTGGCGGATATGGGCATCGTCTCGCTCGCTGACTGGTATCTGGCGCCGCCCATCGCAGCAGGCCGCCTGGTGCCGCTCATGGAGCCCTACTGGCCCATGCCGCAGCCGCTGTGGGTGAAGTATCCCAACCACCGCCTGGCCCCACGGGTGCGGGCATTCGTCGACTTTTTAATCGAAAAATTCACGGCGTAAATATTTCGCATCCGTCAGCGCAGATGTTGAGCGCGCTCGCCGCTTTGCTTTGTCCTGCATCAATAAAATCGCAAACTTGTTTGATGCAAATCACTATATATAGACATTAAAATCCACCGCGGCCCAACATCTTGTTATTTCAGGCTACCCTTTCACCAGTCAGGCTTTGTTGAAACCGACACAAAGCTGTGGATAAAACGGGCCGGCTTCGCCGTTACTGAGGGTTTATTCAGAAGATAGCCCACATGCCGCGCGACGGAGTTTCTGTGGATAACCTGTGCTTAATATGGAGTGATCATGACACCGCATGTAGTGAAACGAGACGGGTGTAAAGTACCTTTCAATTCAGCGCGCATTCACGAAGCGATTCTTCGTGCGGCGCAGGCAGCGGGAGTCGATGACGCAGACTATTGCGCCACCGTCGCACAAATCGTCAGCAATCAGATGCAGCATCGTCGTGAAGTGGATATTCATGAGATCCAGACGGCGGTGGAGAATCAGCTGATGGCGGGCAATTACAAGCAGCTGGCGCGCGCCTATATTGAGTATCGCCACGACCGCGATATCGCCCGCGAGAAACAGGGCCGCCTTAACAAAGAGATCCGCGGCCTGGTGGAGCAAACCAACCCGGCGCTCCTGAACGAAAACGCCAATAAAGACAGCAAAGTCATCCCCACCCAGCGTGACCTGCTGGCGGGCATCGTCGCACGTCACTACGCCCGTCAGTATCTGCTGCCGCGCGATGTGGTGCGGGCGCATGAACGCGGCGAAATCCACTATCACGATCTCGACTACTCGCCCTTTTTCCCGATGTTCAACTGCATGCTTATCGACTTAAAAGGCATGCTGACGCAGGGCTTTAAAATGGGCAATGCCGAGATTGAACCGCCGAAATCGATCTCGACCGCGACCGCGGTGACGGCGCAAATCATCGCCCAGGTCGCGAGCCATATCTATGGCGGCACCACCATCAACCGTATCGATGAAGTGCTGGCGCCGTTTGTGACGGCGAGCTACAACAAGCATCGTCAGGTGGCCGAAGAGTGGCAGATTGCGGACGTGGAAGGCTACGCCCGTGCCCGTACCGAAAAAGAGTGTTACGACGCGTTCCAGTCGCTGGAATATGAAGTCAACACGCTGCACACCGCCAACGGCCAGACGCCGTTCGTCACGTTTGGGTTCGGGCTCGGCACCTGTTGGGAATCCCGCCTGATCCAGAGTTCGATTCTGCGCAACCGCATCGCCGGGCTTGGCAAAAACCATAAAACGGCGGTGTTCCCGAAACTGGTGTTCGCCATCCGCGACGGGCTGAATCACAAAGCGGGCGATCCGAATTACGACATCAAACAGCTGGCGCTGGAGTGCGCGAGTAAGCGCATGTACCCGGATATCCTCAATTACGATCAGGTGGTGAAAGTCACCGGCTCGTTCAAAACGCCGATGGGCTGCCGAAGCTTCCTCGGCGTTTATGAAGAAAATGGCGAGCAGATCCACGACGGGCGCAATAATCTCGGGGTTATCAGTCTTAACCTGCCGCGCATCGCGCTGGAAGCGAAAGGCGATGAAGACGCATTCTGGGCGCTGCTGGACCAGCGTCTCACGCTCGCCCGCAAAGCGCTGATGACGCGTATCGCCCGCCTCGAAGGCGTGAAAGCGCGCGTGGCGCCCATTCTGTACATGGAAGGCGCATGCGGCGTGCGGCTTAAACCCGATGACGATATCGCACAGATCTTCAAAAATGGCCGCGCGTCGATTTCACTCGGCTATATCGGTATTCACGAAACCATTAACGCGCTCTGCGGCAATCAACACGTTTATGACAGCGACGCGCTGCGCGCCAAAGGGATAGCCATCGTCGAGCGTCTGCGTCAGGCGGTGGATCAGTGGAAGGACGAAACCGGCTACGGGTTTAGCCTCTACAGCACGCCGAGCGAAAACCTGTGCGATCGCTTCTGCCGCCTCGATACCGCCGAATTCGGCGTGGTGCCGGGCGTAACCGATAAAGGGTATTACACCAACAGCTTCCACCTGGACGTGGAGAAAAAGGTTAACCCGTACGACAAAATCGATTTTGAAGCGCCCTACCCGCCGCTCGCCAGTGGCGGATTCATCTGTTACGGCGAATACCCGAATCTTCAGCATAACCTCAAGGCGCTGGAGGACGTGTGGGATTACAGCTATCACCACGTGCCGTATTACGGCACCAATACGCCGATTGATGAATGTTATGAGTGCGGCTTTACCGGCGAATTCGAATGCACCAGTAAGGGCTTTACCTGCCCGAAATGCGGCAACCACGACGCCACGCGCGTTTCCGTTACCCGCCGCGTATGCGGTTATCTCGGCAGCCCCGACGCCCGCCCTTTCAACGCCGGTAAGCAGGAAGAGGTAAAACGCCGCGTGAAGCACCTCGGCAACGGCCAGATTGGGTAAGTGACCGGGGCGAATGCGCGCAGCCAACGCAGCGATGGCGTCAGTGGAGAAGCGGTTTCGCAAAGCAACTGGCGTCAGAGCAAGGCGGCAAGCAAACGAGTCCCCGGGAGCTGACGCCAGTCAGTGACCGGGGCGAATGCGCGCAGCCAACGCAGCGATGGCACCAGTTGAGAAGCGAAATGAATTATCACCAATACTACCCGGTCGATGTCGTCAACGGCCCCGGCACCCGCTGTACGCTGTTTGTCGCAGGCTGCGTCCACGAATGCCCGGGCTGCTATAACAAAAGTACCTGGCGGCTTAATTCCGGCGTGCCGTTCACCGACGACATGGAAAACCGCATCATCAGCGACCTTAACGACACCCGCGTCAGACGCCAGGGGCTGTCGCTCTCAGGCGGCGATCCGCTGCACCCGCAAAACGTGCCGACTATCCTGCGGCTGGTACGGCGGGTACGGGCCGAATGCCCCGGCAAAGATATCTGGGTCTGGACGGGGTATAAAATCGATGAGCTTAACGACGCCCAGCGCGAGGTGGTGGCGCTCATTAATGTGCTGGTCGATGGTAAATTTGTGCAGGATCTCAAAGATCCTGCGCTTATCTGGCGCGGCAGCAGCAATCAGGTTGTCCACCGGCTGCGCTGATCGCAGCGGCTCCCCCCGCAGGAGAGCGACTAAAACCGGCTCAGACACGCCATCGCCACCTCGTGGAAACTGGCGAAATCGCGACACGTTTGCAGCCGTTCTGCCGCGCGTTCCCGCAAAAACGTCACGAACAGATCGTAAATCGTCATCGCCTCTTCATATTCGCGCTTGCTGATGGCGAGCAGAAAAATCACATGCGCGGTTTCTTCGCCCCACGCTATCCCCTGCGGCGCCAGCACGGTATAAACCACGGTTTTGCACGCCATCAGCCCCAGGGAGTGCGGCAGGGCTATCCCGTCGCCAAGCAGCGTACTGACGATAGCCTCGCGCTCCACCACCGAAGGCAGGAAATCGGCACCGACATAGCCCTCCTGCTCCAGCTCTGCGCACAGCTGCGTAAAGAGCTCCTGCTGGGTCAGCGGCCCGTCCACCACGCGAAAATGCCGGGCGTCGAAATATTTCTCCAGCATCCAGGGCCGGGTCCGATCCACCAGCACCAGCTTACCTATCTGCTCAAGCTGGAAATCGGTGGGAAACGGCGACATTACCACCACCGGCTTATCTTTTTCCGCCACCCGCGCGGTGGAAATCACAAAATCCTCGGCGATGGCGGCGCGCTGTTCGTAGTCGCGCAGCGTGGCGATTTCACTCACCTCCAGCTGCGGATATCTGCGCAGCAACATCGACTGGATCATACGCACCGTGGAGTTCCCCGTGTCGCAGACCAGCAGCACGCGCGGATTGCGCTGATAGCCCACGTTATAGTGGCGCTCCAGCCCGACGCCGATATGCAGCACCAGAAACCCCACCTCGTTTTCGCTGATGGTATAGGGCGTATATTTGCCCCAGCCGGAGACCGCCGCGAGCGTCATATCCCAGGCCATCGGATAGTGCTGTTTTATATTGCCGAGCAGCGGGTTAGGAATATTTATCTGGTAGCGCACGCGGGTGATCATGGTGCGGATATGGGTCAGCAGGTCGGCGCGCAGTTGCTCATCGGTCAGCAGGTTGTAGTTATAATGCGTGTTGATATAGCGCAGGATGTAGCTCGCCAGCGCTTCGGCATCATCGGCGCTGATGGCGCTGGGCTCCAGCTCCTGCACCTGACGCGCGGCGATATGTACCCGCAGCCAGTTTTCTTCGGCGTCCGATAGCGGTTTGCCGCACAGCGCCTGCAGCAGAGCCGCAATATCGCGCGCCGCCTCGCGCACATTGTCGTCCACATCGTCGGCGACGAATTCAGGCAGCGGGTAGCCCTCGCTGATGCGCCGCACCGCCACGGCGCAGTAAAGCTGAATAAACTGCTCGCCCTCGTCGGTAAAGCGCAGTCGCGCGCGTGCGAAAATCGCCGGCAGCCCGCCGCCGAGGCGCTCCTGCACGCCGGCGTTCAGCGCCTCTTCGGTAATCAGCGGGTTGGCGCTGTCCTGTTGGGCAAGTTGCCAGAGCAGGTCAGTCAGGCAGGCGCGCAGCGCCATCTCGCTGCCAAAAAGCTTCATGCCGTGGCGCGGGCGGGTCTCCAGCGTCAGGTTATAGCGGGTGAACAGCTCGCGCACTTCGGCCATATCGCTTTGCAGCGTGGCGCGGCTTACAAACCACTCGTCGGCAAGATCCTCAAGCTTCAGGGAAAACGCGGCCGTCAGAAAGCGCACCGCCAGGTAATTAACGCGCTCCGGCGCGGTACGCGGAATGCGCAGCGCCTTCGGACGGCTCGCCTGCAATGCCTGATAACGCCCCGGGTCGTCCACGTTGAGCTGATAGCCGCTGCCGCGATTAAGCACCAGCTGGACGCCGTGCTGGCGCAGTAACGCATTGAGCGCGCTGATGTCGGCGCGCACGGTGCGCGTGGTGACGTTTAACCGGCGCGCCAGCTCATCCTGCGGCAGCGCTTCGTTTTGCAGCAGATCAAACAGCCGGGACAGACGTTGACTCGGGAATCGCACACCGGTTTCCTCTCGTTAAACGGGCGCGCCATCGCGCCCGCGAATGGCATCAGGCAGGGCTTATATTTATCACGGTGATAAATATATTCTCCAGCCCTGACGTAAAACGGCTTAGCCTACCTGCTCGCGCGTCATCGCCAGCAGACGTCGCACATCCTGCGGGCGCGTGTCGCCGCTGGCGCTGTCGATTATCGAACTGTAAATATGCGGGATCACTTTGCTCACCCCCGCCTCCAGCGCAATGCGCAGGATCTCCGTAAAGTTATCCAGATCGATGCCGCCGGTCGGCTCCAGCCAGAAGTCGTGACGCGCGCACGCCTGCGCCACCGCCTGATACTCCTCGCGGCAGGCGAGCCCGCCCATGGGGAAATATTTAATCGAGCTGCCGCCCATATCCTTCAGCAGGGCGATAGCGGTTTCTACCGGCACGATGCCGCCGGGCGCGGCGCTGCTCAACGGGCCGGTGGAGATTTTCACCTGTCCTGGCGTGCCGGTCGGCGACACCAGCCCGTTGACGACGGTCTCGTTTTGCCCCAGCAGCGCGCGGCTCGCGCCCACGCCGGTAAACACCTGATTCACATGCTGCGGCTGTAACTCGCGCGCGATGGCGCTGACCATCGCCGACTGGTTCGGATCGCCTGCGCCAAGCCCTACCGACAGCGCGTTATCAATGCGTGCCGCGTAGTCGCGCATGTCGGCGACGGCGCTCGCCACGTCCGGGTAGTTTTTAGAGAGCACGCCCACCAGCACATGCCCTTCGGCGGCTTCATACACCGCGCTGGCGTTTTCTTTGGAACCCGCCAGCACGTTCAGGCAGACGCGGTCCCGGTAAAAATTCGGTGTCAGTTTCATGCGTCAGCCTCCTGATTCAGCTCGTCGCGGATACGGCGGAAAACAATATCCAGTTGCGCGGCGCTGACGCTGCGCACGTCGGCTTCGATGATGCCTTCGTTGGCCTTGTAGCCGCGAAAATAGATAGCGTATTCGCCCTGCCGGAGCGCGTTAACCAGTTCGCCGGTCGGTACGCCGGTCACGGCTTCGTCGAATTTGATTTCGCTGCGGGCGATGTCGCGTCCGGCGCTGTCCCACACCACACGCGCCGTCACGCCGTTAAGCGTGTTGAGCTGTTCGATAAACGGCGTCATCTTAGCGACCATCTCCGCCCCGCTCTCTTTTGGCGCGCTGAGGTAGTGTTCAATGGCGCAGGTCAGGCCGAGAATGCCCTCTTTACCGACTTTCATCGCGCGCCCGATGCCGTTCGCCTGACGTTTCACCCATTCGACATGCCGGGTTTTACCGATGACCAGCCCGCTGCCCGGCCCTTCGATGGCTTTCGCGCCGCTGTAAATCACCAGATCGGCGCCGGCGCGGTAGTAGCACTGCAAATCTTCTTCCGCGGCGGCATCGACAATAAGCGGCAGCCCATGCGCGCGCGCCACCCCGGCGGCCTGCGCCACGCTCAGCATGCTTTTCTGCACGCAGTGGTGGGATTTCACATACAGGATCGCCGCCGTGCGCGGCGTGATCGCGGCAGCCAGCTGTTGCGCCGAGCATTCATTGGCGTAGCCCGCCTCGACCAGCTTTCCGCCGCCCAGCGCCACCATCGTGCCGACCGGCGCGCCGTAATTCACGTTGTGGCCTTTCGGCAGCACGATTTCGTTTTGCTCAATCGCCGTGGTATGCAGATTTTCCAGCAGCCAGTCGCTCTCTTTTACCAGCACCGCCGCCACCGACTGGGCAAGCCCCGCCGACGCGCAGGAGACGATCGTCGCCGCCTCCACCTCCAGCAGCCTTGCGATGTAAGCGCCGGTTTTATTCACCAGATCTTTCATCTCGAAATAGTGATTAAGCCCTTCGGACATGGCTTCGACCACGGCCTGGCGCGGCGTGGAGACGCCTAATACCGTCATGCGTCCTGAAGCGTTAATCACCTGTTTTAAATCATATTTTTCATACACTGAAGGCATTTTCCGCGCTCCCTTGTTCGGTCATGTGCCAGACGCCCGCGCGCACGGCGGCAAGCGGCACCAGTCGCCGCTCGCCATGCAGGTTATGGTCGTCGGCGTCGGTAAACCGCACCGGCTGGCGGCGCAGGTCGAAAATAGTCAGATCGGCGTCCGCGCCTGGCGTCAGACGGCCTTTATGTTCAAGGCGTAGCGCCTGCGCGGCATGCAGCGTCACGCAGTCAATCACCTGCGGCAGCGACAGGCCGATGGCGAGAAACTTCGACATCACATGGGCAAGGCTTTTCACCGGGCCGTTGATGCGGTTGCGGCAGTAAATGTCCGAGCTGATAGTGTGCGGCACAATGCCCTGCGCGATAGCCAGACGCGCCACGTCAAAGCTAAAGCTGGCGCTGCCGTGGCCTACGTCCAGCCGCACGCCGCGCCGCAGCGCGTCACTGATGCTGGCGCGAAGCGCGCCCTGCGGCGTCAGAATGCGGTTCGGCTTGCCGTTATAACAGTGGGTGATGATGTCGCCGTCGCACAGCCGCGCGGCAATGTCATCGAGCGGCGGCGGGCCGTTGCCGATATGCACCATCAGCGGCAGATTGCCGTTCTCCTGCTGAATGGCTTTGGCGCGCTCAAGCGGCGCGATACCGTTATCGCCGATCACGCTGCTGCTCATGCGCGCCTTCAGGCCGACAATAAAGCCGGGGTGGCGGGCAATCGCGTCACGCGCGGCGGCGGCATCGATATTCGCCATATCCGCCAGCTCGTTCTGGGCGATAAGCCCGACCTTCGAAATATTGAGCAGCGCCAGCACGTCGGTCACGACGCCGCGCGTCAGCGCGTAAAAATCGTCGATATCGTTCGCGCCGGTACTGCCCGCATCCACAACCGTGGTGACGCCCGTCGCGATGCCGACCGCGTCCGGCTCGTCGTGATAAATCGGCGATTTCGGGTAGCAGTGAACGTGCAGGTCTATCCAGCCTGGGCTGACGTAATGCTCGCCGTTGAGGTCGCGCGTTTCGCGCGCCGCGCCGGACACCTCGCCGAGCGCCGCGATGACGCCGTCTTTCATGGCGATATCCGCCAGCGTGTCATCCACCAGCCGCGCCTGACGCAGGATCAGATCAAACATAGGCACTCCTTAAGGGCGGGCGCCGTAGCGCCCGCGCGGTTAACCGATCGCCACCGGGAACAGCGAGCCCAGGATCATCGCGCCGAGAATAGCGCCGCCGGTGATGGGCTTCTGCCAGAGGTAGAACAGCAGCGCGCCGACGAGCGAGCCGATGCCGACAGGAATCGAGGCCGCCATCGCGCTCAGGATAATCAGCGGCCCGAGGAAGCGTCCGGAGGCGTTGCCCGCGCCCATCATCACGTCCGCCCCGTAGGTGGAGTCGCTCTGGTTGATGGTGAATTTGCGCGCCAGAATGATGACGTAGCCGATAGCGAGACCTATCAGCAGCCCGGTCACCAGCGAGGCGGCGAAGTTCGCCACCGGAAAGACAACCCCCGCGCCCAGCAGCAGCGCCGGGACGCCAAGCCCCACGCCGGTCTGGATGGCGCCGCCGATATCCAGGATCCCCACCAGCGAACCTTCGATAATGCGCGCAAAGAGAAAACTCGCGCCGAACGCCGCCACTGCGCCGTAAACTCCTGTATCGATCCCGGCTTTGAGCATCGCCACGAACGCCACTTCGTTAAACGCGCCGATGCCGTAGAGGTAATACATGTGCGTCCCGGCGAACACGCCGGAGGAGAGCAGGCCGACGAAGATCGGGAATGACCAGTCGGCGTACCAGAAACCTTTATTCTCTTCCATCACGCGCTCCTTATTTGCCGCTCAGGGAGTTGTGGATAAGACTGAGCCAGTCCGGCACGGTCAGATGGAAAGATTCGATCATTTTCATATCGAAGCCGCGGAAGAAGGCGCTCAGCACGAACAGCAACACGATGGCGACCATCATCACTTTAGTGACGCGGTTCCAGCCGCTCTCTTCGATGCCTTTGCCGATAAGAATGCCGAGCACCAGGCCCGGTACGGCGTTGCCCATAATCAACTGCGCCGCGCCGCCGAAAACGGTGGCCCAGAAGCCCGATTTTTTACCGGCGTCGATAGCGGCCAGCCAGAAAATCACCGGCATGACGGTATTCACCAGCAGGTTGGCGGCAGGCACCAGTACTTTGACGGCGGTGACCTGTAAGGCTTCCGGCACGGCGGAGGCCGTGGTGTTGAGGAAGGTGACGACCGCCATGCCGATAAGTCCGCAGGCGATAGCCATTTTTTTCGGATTGTGCAGGGTTTCGCCGAGGTTGCGGTTTTTCACCATCAGCGCCGCCGCGCCCCAGTTGGGGATAATGCGGTGGTCGACATCCTGCGTGAACGAGCCCGCCGCGACGGACGAGGCCCAGGCGTTAAAGAAGAACCCTAACCCAAAGGAGAAGTGCGAGGCCGGATCGCCTTCGCAGGAGTTTAACTCGCCTAATGTACGAAAGGCGCCCATCCCCTGCGTGGTGGGCGCATGAAACATGCGTGCGGCCCCGGCGCCCACGCCAACGCCGACCAGGCCGCCGATGATGAGCGATTTTATTAATATTATCAGGAACATTCGTCTGCCCTTATAGTAACAATCAGCTGTGTTGCGTGACGAAATCCACCTTGTCGAGATTGATGGCGGTCACGTTGACGGTAACGTCCAGCTCCACGCTGAAAGCCCGTCTTTCCCGGCGCAAAAAGAAAAACAGAAACGCTTCTTTGCGCACCGTTTCCCGCGCATGAACAACCTGCACCTCCTGTGGCTCAATGCGCAGTAAGATATGCGGCGAGGCTTTCATCACCGCCGCCTGAACCTGATTCAGGGCATCGGCAAACGCGCGCGCTTTGGCCTCGCCTTTGCCTTTTACCCTCACCGTGGTGGTGAACTGTTCTTTCATGCGTTATGCGCCATATTTCTTTTTCCAGGCGTCCACCAGCCGCTCGCCCAGCTCTTCTTTGTCCATAAAGCCAAAGCCCAGCACGTTGCAGCCTTCATTAATCGCAGTGACGCCCTCTTCCACGGAACGCATGCCATATTTCGCTTTGTAGCCATGTTTGGTCTGGGCGGTGATGGCACCTGCGCCGCCGCTGCCGCAAAACGAAATGCCGAACGTCGCGCCTTCGGTTTTCATCACGTCGCCAAGCTTCATGTCTGCCGCCACGCCAGGCACCACAACGGCGCGCCCGCCCGCTTTTTCCACACCCGCCGCCACCTTCTGGCCTTTGCCCAGACGATCGCCAATCACTACCGTAATCTGTTCCATGGTTCGCTCCTGAAGGTTAAAGATTTTCTTTCGCTACCTCGAAGTGCACCGACAAAAGCCAGGCCTCTTCGTCAGGCAAATTGCCGAACTGCGCCACGACTTCCCGCGCCAGCGCCATCGCGTCGGGCGAGATCTCCTCAAAAAGACTCTCCTCGACCTCCGGCAGCGGTTCGCCCGTTACCGAGCGGTGCGCCATGGCCCGCACGTGCGAGTTGAGCATCTGCCGCTGCACGGCGTTGGGCATTATCTGGTGGCGCTCAAGGAGCGCGTAAACTTCATCCAGCATCCGCCCGGCAAGCGTCGCGGTCTCTTCCGCGTGTTGACATCCGGCGTTGTTCATTACCGCTCCGTTATTCACTCTGCATACCTGGTTGATTGCGCTGAAGTCACAGTAACGGCGGGTGTTAAAGGTTTGTAGCGAGTTGTTTTCCACTTCGAAGTGGAAAGGAGAACGGCGGCAGTGATCTGTTCCACATAAAAGCTGTGAATAGATATAAACCACTAAATAAATGTGATGAATATCACTGGCGGTCACGCCGGGAGAAAGGAAAAGAAAATATCGGGCTTGCGACGTCGCGCGCGAAAAACAGCAGTGAATAAGCGTTGCTTATGGCCGTTGAGACGTCGGGAGCGCGGCGGAACACCGCCGCGCAGAAAGGGCTTAGCGGAACTTTTTGTGGTAGGTGTTGCGGGTGGTTTTGAATGCTTCGGCGCTGGCCTGCGCCTCTTTGATTTTGCCTTCATCGACAAGCTTCAGCGCGCCGTCAATCTGGCCCACCAGCGTGTCGAGACCGTGACGGAAATCTTTCATTTCCGGGCTGTCCGCCGGTTTATCTTCGAGCTTCGGCGGGGTTTCTTTTTTGGCATCCAGCGCCGCCTCGCGCATTTTCGTCAGCGCGGTTTTCATCTCCGCCGCGTCGCTGGTTTTCTGTACGACTTTCAGGTTTTCATTCAGGGTGTCCATGTTGTCTTCCAGATCCGCCCACGCCACGGCGCTGGTGAACAACAGAGAGGAGACCGCTAACATCGCTAACGCTTGCTTACGCATTGACTCACCTTTTTATTGTTATGACGAAAAAAAGGCGCCTCGCCGGGCGCCCTTGCCTTACTCACCGGCGATTTTCATCTCCGGCAGTAATACTGAACCACACTGAATATTGCTGCGTGTTTCAATATCGTCACCAATGGTAACCATATTGCGCCACATCTCTTTAAGATTGCCGGCGATAGTGATTTCGCTCACCGGATACTGGATTTCGCCGTTCTCCACCCAGAAGCCCGCCGCGCCGCGCGAATAATCGCCGGTGATGCCGCTGACGCCCTGGCCCATCAGTTCGGTCACGACAAGACCGGTGCCCATCTCTTTCAGCAGTTGCTCAAAGCTCAGGCCGCGCCCTTTGATGCGCCAGTTATGGATGCCGCCCGCATGCCCGGTGCTTTTCAGGCCCAGCTTGCGCGCGGAGTAGTTAGTGAGCAGCCACTGCTGCAGCACGCCGTCTTTAATGATGTCGCGACGCGACGTCGCCACGCCTTCGCTGTCAAACGGCGTAGAGGCGAGCCCTTTACGCAGGTGCGGATGCTCTTCAATAGTGAGCCAGTCCGGCAGGATCTGCTTGCCGAGCGCGTCGAGCAGGAACGTGGATTTGCGATAGACCGCGCCGCCGCTGATAGCCCCGACCAGATGGCCAAACAGCCCGGTCGCCACTTCGCGGCCAAAAATCACGGGCGCTTTCATGGTTGGCAGTTTGCGCGGCGAAAGGCGCGACAGGGTGCGGCGGGCGCACTCTTCACCGACCCACTCCGGCGATTCCAGGTCTTTCAGCGCGCGGCCAATGGTGTAGGCGTAGTCGCGTTCCATATCGCCGTTCTCTTCGGCGATAACACAGCTTGAAAGCGAATGGCGCGTCGAGCTGTAGCTTTGCAGCATGCCATGACTGTTGCCAAAGACTTTGATGCCGTAATGGCTGTTAAAGCTGCCGCCTTCGGTGTTGGCGATGCGTTTATCCGCCTTTAAGGACGCCTGTTCGGCGCGCGCGGCGTATTCGATAGCCTGTTCCGGCTCGATTTCGGCCGGGTGGAAGAGGTCGAGATCCGGCGCGTCAAAGGCCAGCAGATCTTTTTCCGCCACGCCCGCGCACGGGTCCGGCGAGGTATAACGGGCGATATCCAGCGCCGCCTGTACGGTGCGGGCGATAGCGTCCGGGCTTAAATCGGTCGACGAGGCGCTGCCTTTACGGTTCTGATGATAAACCGTGATGCCAAGCGCGCCGTCGCTGTTGAACTCCACATTCTCCACCTCACCGTAGCGGGTGCTGACGCTGATGCCGGTCGTTTTGCTGACCGCCACTTCCGCGCCGTCCGACTTGCCGGACGCCAGCTCCAGCGCCTGAGAAACCGCCTGTTCCAGCGCTTTGCGCTGCGCTTCAACTTGTGTGATTACTTTCATCGCGAGTGCCATAATGTAAGGTGAAACTTCAAAGCCACATTTTGTGAGTCTAACAGAGAACCATTTCGCAGTGCGCGCCTTAACTGGTAGTATTAGCCTCTTTTTTTGAGGAGCCTGAGATGACAAAGCAGCCCGATGACTGGCTCGATGAAGTGCCCGATAACGAAAACGACGACGATGATGATGAGATTATCTGGGTCAGCAAAAGTGAAATTAAACGCGACGCCGAAGAGCTGAAGCGCCTTGGCGCTGAACTGGTCGATCTCGGTAAAAACGCGCTGGATAAAATTCCGCTGGATGACGATCTGCGCGCGGCCATTGAACTGGCGCAGCGTATTAAGAAAGAAGGCCGCCGCCGCCAGATGCAGCTTATCGGCAAAATGTTGCGTCAGCGTGACGACGAGCCGATCCGTCAGGCGCTGGATAAGCTGAAAAACCGTCACAATCAGCAGGTGGCGCTGTTTCATAAGCTGGAGCAATTGCGCGATCGTCTGATTGAAGAAGGCGACGACGCGGTGCCGGATGTGCTGAACCTGTGGCCGCGGGCGGATCGCCAGCAGCTGCGTTCGCTCATCCGCAACGCCAAAAAAGAGAAAGAAGGCAATAAACCGCCGAAATCCTCACGTCTGATCTTCCAGTATCTGCGCGAACTGGCGGAAGGCGAGCAGTAATTCCCCGCGGCTCAGGCGCTGCCTGAGCTGTTTTTCTGTTTTCCATTTCTTTTATTGATGCTTTACCGCAGCGTCAGCGGCGATTTTACACACCGTCATTTTATCGACACGCATTAGCTGAATCGTTAAAGCTAAAATTGCATCCCTTCACATTTTCAAACACGAAATTCAATACATTTTCGCAGTAAACGCCACACCAATCACAGTTAACCGTGTAAAAAACAGCTTTTTTTGGACAGCTGAAAACGATCACGTTTTCTTTTCAACCGATACGCCAGGCTGCATGAGCAAAACAAAAATCGATTCAGCTAAAAGGACGAAAAGATGAACAAAATCGTATGGCTTACCCCGCTTGCCCTGCTGATTTGCGCCCAGGCGAGCGCGCAAACCTGGGTGCTGACCGATGCTGAACAGGGCGTCGAGAAAGGAAACTGGCAAATCAGCAGTCAAAAGCTGAAGTTACAGGGCGCGCCGTTCAGCATTGAGCAGAAAGTGCTGCACGGCGGCAAACAGGAAGGCAGCAAAATCATCACTATTACCAGCAAAGACGGTCTGACTATTGTCTTAAGCCCGACGCGCGGCATGAACCTGCTGCGCGCCGACGGGTTTGGCGTGCGCATGGGCTGGGATTCGCCGGTAAAAGAGGTGGTGAACCCGGCGTTTATTAATCTGGAAAGCCGCAACGGGCTCGGCTGGCTGGAAGGCTTCAACGAGATGATGGTGCGCTGCGGCTATGAATGGACCGGCCATCCGACCACTGCTGACGGTCAGCTGTACACGCTGCACGGCAAAGCGGGCAACACGCCCGCCTCGCGTGTGGAAGTGGAAGTGAGCGAGAAAGCGCCGTATGAAATCAAAGTGCGCGGGCTGCTCAAAGAGAGCACGTTCAAGAAAGCCGATTTGCAGACGCTGACCGAACTGCGCTACGTGCCGGGCAGCAACAGCTTCAGCCTGAACGATGTGCTGACTAACCACGCGGATTACCCGCACGACTACCAGATAATCTATCACAGCAACTTCGGCCAGCCGATTCTGGAAGAGGGCTCGCGCTTTATCGCCCCGGTGGAAAAAGTCAGCCCGTTTAATGACTACGCCAAAGGCGGCCTGAACGGCTGGAACACCTATAGCGGGCCGACCAAAGGCTTTGACGAAATGGTGTTTAACCTGACGCCGCTCGGCGACGCCAGCCAGCAGACCGTCGCCGCCGTGGTGAACAAAGCGGGCGATAAAGGGGCGGCGATGAGCTTTAACCTGAAACAGCTGCCGGTGCTGACGCTGTGGAAAAACACCGACACGCTGAAACAGGGCTATGTCACAGGCATTGAGCCCGGCACCAGCTACGCCTACCCGGTGACGATTGAGCGCGAGCAGAAACGCGTGAAACAGCTTGCCCCTGGCGAGAGCACGCGCTTTGAGCTGACCTATACGCTGCTGCATAACGCGCAGCAGGTGTCGGAAGTGGAAAAACGCGTGGCCGAGATTCAGGGGGATAAAAAGCCCCTCCAGGAAGAGACGCCGATCGCCAAAGAGTGATCGTTGCCTGTAAAAAAGCCTCCGCATGCGGAGGCTTTTTTTATCAGCGAAAACGGCTCAATGCGTCTGCGCCTGTTCAGCTTTTTTCGACAGCGCGTCCAGCAGTTTCTGATGAATGCCGCCGAACCCGCCATTGCTCATCACCAGAATGTGATCGCCCGGCTGCGCGGTTTTAACAATCATCTCTACCAGCGTGTCGATGTCAGCGCTCCAGTGGGCGGGCTGAATGCAGGCGTCCGCCACCTCCGCCACCTGCCACGGAATATGGTGCGGCTGGAACAGGAACACTTCATCAGCGCGACCGAGCGACGGCGCGAGATCGTCTTTGCAGACGCCCATTTTCATGGTGTTGGAGCGCGGCTCCAGCACAGCGATGATGCGCGCGGTGCCGCCCACTTTGCCGCGGAGCGCAGCAAGCGTCGCGAGAATCGCCGTCGGGTGGTGCGCAAAATCGTCATACACGGTGACGCCGTTGGCCTCGCCGCGCAGCTCAAGGCGACGACGCGCGTTGACAAACGCGCCGAGCGCCTGGGCGGCGTCAGCCGGCGTCACGCCCACATGGCGCGCCGCGGCGATGGCGGCCAGGCCGTTTTGCATGTTGTGCTCGCCCACCAGTTGCCATTCCACCTGGCCCACGCATTCGCCGTCCAGCCACACTTCCCATTTCGAGGCATCGTTGGTGAGTTTTTTCGCCTGCCAGCGGCCCTGCTCGCCGAGCTGCTCCTGCTCGCTCCAGCAGCCCATCGCCATCACCTGTTTAAGGTTGACGTCGTTTTCCGGCCAGATGATTTTTCCCTGCCCCGGCACGATGCGCACCAGATGGTGGAACTGCTTCTGGATAGCTTTGAGATCGTCAAAGATATCAGCATGGTCGAATTCAAGGTTGTTCAGCACCAGCGTGCGCGGCGCGTAGTGAACAAACTTGGAGCGTTTATCAAAGAACGCGCAGTCATATTCATCCGCTTCGATAACAAAAAACGAACTGTCGCCGAGGCGCGCGGAGACATCGAAATTGCCCGGCACGCCGCCGATAACGAAGCCAGGCTTGTAGCCGCAGGCTTCCAGAATCCAGGTCGCCATGCCTGCCGTCGTGGTTTTCCCGTGGGTGCCCGCCACCGCCACAACCCAGCGGTCGCGCAGGACGAAATCGTGCAGCCATTGCGGGCCGGACATATAAGGAATGCCCTGCTCCAGCACCGCCTCGACGCACGGGTTGCCGCGGGTCATGGCGTTGCCAATCACGACCAGATCCGGGCGCGGCTCCAGTTGCGAGGCGTCATAGCCCTGAATCAGGTCGATCCCTTGCTTTTCCAGCAGGGTGCTCATCGGCGGATAGACGTTGGCGTCCGAGCCCGTCACTTCATGACCCAGCGAGCGCGCCAGCATCGCCACGCCGCCCATAAATGTGCCGCAAATTCCCAGTATATGAATACGCATAGGTACAGTCCTTATTAAAACTGGGGGACATTCTACCTGTATGCAGCGGGGCGAATAAATGCATTTCAGGATAATCCGCATTTTGCTGGCGCGATTCACCTGTGCGCTACAATTTGAATCTTTGTTAAGATTGTTGCGATCGCTTTACTCAACTTCAGGATGCAGGGAAAGTGTTATGAAAACGTTAGGTGAATTTATTGTTGAAAAGCAGCACGAATTTTCTCACGCCACCGGGGAACTGACGGCGCTGCTGTCGGCAATAAAGCTTGGCGCGAAGATCATCCACCGCGATATCAATAAGGCCGGTCTGGTCGATATCCTGGGTGCCAGCGGCGTCGAAAACGTGCAGGGCGAGACGCAGCAAAAACTCGATCTGTTCGCCAATGAAAAGCTGAAAGCCGCGCTTAAGGCACGCGATATCGTGGCGGGCATCGCCTCCGAAGAAGAGGACGAAATCGTGGTTTTCGAAGGCTGCGAACATGCGAAGTACGTCGTACTGATGGACCCGCTGGACGGCTCTTCCAACATTGACGTTAACGTTTCTGTCGGCACCATTTTCTCTATTTACCGTCGCGTGACGCCGGTCGGCACGCCGGTAACGATGGAAGATTTCCTGCAGCCTGGCAGCCAGCAGGTCGCCGCAGGCTACGTGGTCTACGGCTCCTCCACAATGCTGGTCTATACCACCGGATGCGGCGTGCACGCGTTTACCTACGATCCGTCGCTCGGCGTGTTCTGCCTGTGTCAGGAACGTATGCGCTTCCCGGCCAGCGGCAATACGTACTCCATTAACGAAGGGAACTACATTAAATTCCCGATGGGCGTGAAGAAGTACATTAAATATTGCCAGGAAGAGGACAAAGCGACTCAGCGCCCGTATACCTCGCGCTATATCGGTTCGCTGGTGGCGGATTTTCACCGTAACCTGCTGAAAGGGGGTATTTACCTCTACCCGAGCACCGCGAGCCACCCGGAAGGCAAGCTGCGCCTGCTGTATGAATGCAACCCGATGGCGTTCCTGGCCGAACAGGCGGGCGGTAAAGCGAGCGACGGCAAACAGCGTATTCTGGACATCAAGCCGGACAGCCTGCACCAGCGCCGTCCGTTCTTCGTCGGCACCGAACAGATGGTAAATGACGTCGAGCGGTTTATCCGCGAATTCCCGGACGCGTAAGCGCGCGTTGAGCGGTAACAACAAAGGCAGCCACGGCTGCCTTTGTTGTTGATGGAGAACCGTGGGAAACGGCATAAACGGCGGGTGCGCTTTGCGTACGTGCTCCACAACCCCTTTATCTGCCCTTTTTCGTAAGGCGGGTCAGCGCAGCGCACCGACCACATTATTGACCGCCCCGCCCTGCCGCCTGCTTCGCCGCAAACGCCGCAATATTACTGTACCGTCTGCAACCGGAAAGAGGCCATCGCTTCCACCAGTTGCTGCGCCTGCTCTTCCAGCGAGCGGGTCGCAGCGGAAGATTGCTGCACCAGCGCCGCGTTCTGCTGGGCGGTTTCGTCCATCTGGCTCACCGCGATATTCACTTGCTCAATGCCGCGACTCTGCTCCAGCGACGCATCGGCTATCTCGCGCACCAGCTTCGTCATTCGCAACACTTCTTCGGCTATCTCATCCATTGTCTCCCCGGCCTGCTGGGCCAGCTCGCTGCCCTCGCCTACCTGGCTTTGCGAATTACTGATCAGCGTGCGAATTTCTTTAGCCGCCTCGGCGCTGCGGCTGGCGAGCGTGCGCACTTCGCCGGCCACCACCGCAAAGCCGCGCCCCTGCTCGCCCGCGCGCGCGGCTTCCACCGCCGCGTTCAGCGCCAGGATATTGGTCTGGAAGGCGATGGCGTCAATCACGCTCAGAATGTCGCCGATACGGTTTGAACTGCCGGAAATATCACGCATTTTCTCAATGACATAACACACCATCTCGCTGCCGCGATCGGCAGTCTCGGAGACCGCTTTCGCCAGCTGGTGCGCCATCCCGGCGTTATCGGCGTTCTGTTTCACCGTCGCGGTGATCTGCTCCATACTCGCCGCCGTCTGCTCAAGCGACGTGGCGGTGGATTCGGTGCGCTGGGCCAGATCGACGTTGCCCGCCGCCAGCTCGCGGCTGCCGGTGTCTATCTGCGCGCTGGCGTCGCGCACGCGCATTACCGACCCGGCGAGTGACAAACGCATGGTTTCGATAGCGCTGACCAGACGCCCCAGCTCGTTATTACTGCTGGCGGTCAGGGCGCGGGTTAAATCGCCCGCCGCCACGTGTTCCAGCTGTTCTACAGACTGCGCCAGCGGCTTTAACAGCAGATGGCGCAGCGCCAGCCAGACCAGCGTCATCATCGCGGCGGTAAGCAGCGCCACCAGCCCTATCAGCGCCAGCATCACCTGTTTTTGCGCCAGTACGCGCTCCACTTCCCGGCTGCCGCGCGCCTCGCCCCAGCGCTGGAACGCGTGTACATCGTTATCAAACGCGCGGGTGAGCGGGATAAGCCCATTGCCGAGCAGATCGTAATAATCGTCCGGGCTTTGCTTGTTGAGCGCGGCCATCATCGGCGCGAGCCCCTGGCTGTTCAGCGCGTTGAAGCTCTGGTTGAGTTTGCTCAGCAACAGCGCACCCTGTTCGTCGTCCACATCGCTGGTGAGTACCGTTTTCAGCAGTTGCTGGCCGCTGACCAGCTCGCCCGCGATCGTTTTAATCGACGTCGCCGCGTCATCCACCATGCCGATTTCCATCAGGCGCACCGCCTGCCCCGCCTCGTTACGCGCGCGCAACAGCAGCGTATAGCCTTCGTTCAGACGCATCATTTTTTCGCCCTGCAACGCGTTAATGCGCTGTAAGGACGCAGAACTTTGTGTGAGTGAATAAATGCCCATGGCGCTCACGAGCAGAAGCAGAAAAGCCATGACCGCCAACAGCGTCAGCAGCCCAGTACGGATAGAGAGATTTCTCAACATGGTGGGGTCCCGGTAATCGCGATAGCTTATTCCATTGAATAAAAAACTATCGGCAATGACCGGGGGAAGTTTAGACAGTTCAGTCAGATCAAGATCTTATATCTGAAAAGTTAGTGCGGCGTCACACGTGTCACTTCAGCGCTCTGTCGGCGTTCCCACAGTACCGTCAGCCCGCGTTGCAACGCGATAAAAATAAACAGCAGCAGGCCGATGGCGATTTTGGTCCACCAGGAGCTTAATGTACCGTCGAAATTAATATAGGTCTGGATAAGCCCCTGGATTGCCACGCCGAACAGCGTGCCGAGCACCGTGCCGACGCCGCCTGAGAGCAGCGTGCCGCCAATCACTACCGAGGCGATGGCGTCGAGTTCAACGCCCACGCCCGCCAGCGCATAACCCGCCGAGGTGTAAACGGAGAAGACAATGCCCGCGAGCGTGGCAAGGCCGGTTGAGAGCATATAGATACGCACCGTGACGCTGCGGGTCGAGATCCCCATCAGATTCGCGGAAGTGGCGCTGCCGCCGATGGCATAAACCTGGTTGCCGAAGCGGGTGCGGTGCGCGAGGAAAATCCCGATAATCACCACGCCGAGCATCAACAGCCCCATCGCGCTGAGCCGTCCGCCGCCCGGTATTTTCCAGGCGAGACTTGAGAGCGTGTCGTAGATCGGGTGGTTAATCGGGAGAGATTCCTCAGAAACCAGATAACTGACGCCGCGCAGAAAGAACATGCCTGCGAGCGTGATGATGAACGCCGGAATTTTGAGCGCGTCGATAAGCCAGCCCATCAGCGCGCCGAACGCGCAACCCATCATCAGGATCAGCGGAAACGCCACCAGTGGCGACATGCCCCAGAAGCCGATCGCCTTGGCGAGAAACACCCCGGTAAACGCGATCACCGAGCCGACCGACAGATCGATACCGCCGGAGAGGATCACAAACGTCATGCCGACCGCGATGATCCCGAGAAAGGCGTTATCAGTCAGGATATTGCAGATCACGCGCGTCGAGGCGAACCCCGGAAACTGCGTCAGGCAGTAGAAGTAGCCGAGCACAAACACCGCCAGCGTGATAGTGAGCGGCAGGTTACGTTTTATCATGGCGGCGCACTCCTTTAATCAGACCAATAAACCACGGCGACTGGACAATCAGCACGCAGAGCACCACGACGGCTTTCACCACCTGGTTCAGCTCCGGCGGGAAGCCGGATAACAGAATCCCTGTATTCATCCCCTGAATAATCAGCGCGCCGACGACCGACAGCGCCAGATTAAAGCGCCCGCCCATCAGCGACGCGCCGCCAATCACCACCGCCAGAATGGCGTCAAGCTCAAGCCACAGCCCGGCATTGTTGGCGTCCGCGCCGCGAATATCCGCCGTGACGATAATCCCGGCGATAGCCGCGCACAGCCCGCTCAGCATATAGGTGAGCATGACGATAAGCCGGGTACTGACGCCCGCGTTTTTCGCGGCGCGAATGTTAATCCCTACCGCTTCAATAAACATGCCGAGCGCGGTTTTACGGGTGAAGAGCCAGAACGCCAGCAGCGTCACCAGCGCGATGATGACCGGCGTGGGGAAGAGCAGCAGCGAGCCGCTGCCAAGCCAGGCGAGCGACGGCGAATCAAAGGTGACGATCTGCCCGGAGGTAATGAGCTGCGCCACGCCGCGCCCCGCGACCATCAGGATCAGCGTCGCCACAAACGGCTGGATTTTCAGTACGGCGACCAGAATGCCGTTCCACAGCCCCGCCAGCACGCCGACGCCGAGCGCGGCCAGGATAACCACCGCTAGGCTGTGCCCTTGCACCGTGAGCGTCGCGGCGGTCGCGCCCGCTATCGCCATGACGGCGCCGACGGAAAGATCGATGCCGCCGGTAGCTATCACCAGCGTCATGCCGATAGCGAGCAGCGCCACGGGGGCGGCGCGGTTGAGGATATCTATCGGGCTGCCGAAAAGTCGCCCGTCCTGTAAAACTATCTGGAAGAAGTGATCGGCCACTAGGCCATCAACCAGCAGCACCAGCAGCAGCGCCGCGAGTTGCGGCATGCCGGGCGGCCACCGCCAGCGGCGCTTCGGCGCTCCCGTTTCCGGTAATGAACGAGACATCACGCGTTGCTCCTTATGCCGCAATGGCATTCATAATGGCGCCAACCGAGAGCTCCCCGAGCGGGATCTCCGCCACCTGCTGGCGGTCGCGCAGAATAATCACCCGGTCGGCGTAGCCCACCAGTTCTTCGAGCTCCGACGAGATAACCAGCAGCGCCAGCCCGTCGGCGCAGAGCGTTTCGATAAGCCGGATAATCTCTGCGTGCGCGCCAACGTCAATGCCGCGCGTCGGCTCATCAAGGATGAGAAATTGCGGTTTTGTCAGCAGCCAGCGCGACAGCAGAACCTTCTGCTGGTTGCCGCCGGAGAGCAATTCGATGGGCTGTTCCGGCCCTGGAGTACGAATGCCGAGCTGGCGAATAAACCGCGCGGCGATCTCATCCTGTTCGCGCCGTGGGATCGGGCGCAGCCAGCCGCGCTGGGCCTGAAGCGCCAGAATGATGTTTTCACGCACCGAGGCGGCGCCGATGATCCCATCCGTTTTACGATCCTCCGGGCAGAAACCGATGCCAAGCCGCGACGCCTGCTGCGGCGAGCGCAGCGTCTGCGGTTTACCTTTGATGGTAGCGGTGCCGCTGTCCGCCGGGTGAATGCCGAAGATCACTTCGGCGGTTTCGGTGCGCCCGGAACCGAGCAGTCCCGCCAGGCCCACGATCTCACCGGGACGAACCTCCAGCGAAAACGGCGCGATGACGCCTTTTTTACCGTAATCCTGGAACGCGGCGACCGGTTTTTCGCTAAGCAGCGTGCGACCGGCGCGCTGGAGAGCGTTACTTTCCAGCTCACGTCCAAGCATCATTTTCACCAGCTCGATTTGCGGCAGCTCGGCGGTCTCCCGCGTGCCGACAAATTTTCCGTTGCGCAGCACCGTGATGCGATCGGTGACTTCATAAACCTGATCGAGAAAGTGGGTGACGAACACCAGGCTGACGCCCTGCGCGCGCAACTGGCGCATCAGGGTAAAGAGCATTTCGACCTCTTTGGCATCGAGGCTCGCGGTGGGTTCATCGAGGATCAATACGCGCGCCGAGAGATCGATCGCGCGACAGATAGCGACGATCTGCTGCATCGCGACCGAAAAGCGGTTGAGCGGTTCGCGCACGTCGAGATGAAAACCATAAGATTCGAGCAGCGCCGTGGCGCGCTTTTCCATCTCCCTGCGACGCAGCAGGCCAAAGCGGCGCGGCTCGCGACCGATAAAGAGGTTATCGGCCACCGACATATTAGGCAGCAGGTTAACCTCCTGGTAAACGGTGCCGATGCCGAGCTGCTGCGCGTGCGCGGTGTTGCGCGGCCGCACCGCCTCGCCGCCGAGATAAATCGTGCCGCCGTCAGGCTGATAGACGCCGGTGAGCGCTTTAATCAGCGTCGATTTGCCGGCGCCGTTTTCCCCCAGCAGCGCCATAATTTCCCCGCGCCGCAGGCTGAAATCGACATGGTCGAGCGCCTTTACGCCAGGAAACGTTTTGCTTAAGCCTTCCGTTCGCAGGATTTCCTGGTGATTATCGTTATGCATTGTCGGACTCTCCTGTGGCCCCGGGCCGGGTGTCGTGCGATGCCGTGAGTGCGCCGGCCGTTATAGCGGGCGCGCTGGTCGTTGCGGCGGGTGCGCTTAATCGCCCACTTTCCCTTCCAGGGAGAGGGCCGGGGTGAGGGGCAGTGCCCTCACGGCCCCCTCGCCAGAAGCCGGTCACGCGCGGCGGCTTAATACCCCATCGTTTTCTTCTTCTCTAACATCTCTTTGGCGGTATCCGGCAGATAGAGCACCGACTGGGTGATGGTCAGCTTCTCCGGCTGCGTGCCGTCTTTCCTGAATTTCTCCAGCGCGTCGAACGCCGGGCCGGCCATATTCGGGGTCAGCTCCACGCTCGCGTTCGCCTCGCCGTCTACCATCGCTTTGAAAATATCCGGCACGCCGTCGATAGAGCCCGTGAGGATATCTTTGCCCGGCTTCAGCCCGGCCTCTTTGATGGCCTGAATGGCGCCGATCGCCATGTCGTCGTTATGGGCATAAACCATGCAGATGTTTTTGCCGTTGTTCTCGGCTTTGATAAAGCTCTCCATGACTTCTTTCCCTTTGGAGCGGGTAAAGTCGCCGGATTGCGAACGGATAATCTTGATGTTGGACGCTTTCGAAATCGCCTCGGCGAAGCCTTTCTTACGATCGATAGCCACGCTCGCGCCGACGGTGCCCTGCAACTCCACGACGTTACACGGTTTGCCCGCGACGGTTTTCACCAGCCACTCGCCGATAAGCTTGCCTTCCAGCACGTTGTCGGCGGTGACGGTGGTCATGTAGAGCGACTTGTCTTTCACATCAATGGAGCGGTCCAGCAGGATAACCGGGATCTCCGCGTCTTTCGCCTCTTTCAGCACCGGCTCCCAGCCTGTCGCGACTACCGGCGCGATAAAGATAGCATCCACGCCCTGGGCGATAAACGAACGCACCGCTTTGATCTGGTTCTCCTGCTTTTGCTGGCCATCGGCGACTTTGAGCGTAATACCGCGCTTCTGCGCCTCGCTTTTCGCAACGCTGGTTTCCGCCGCGCGCCAGCCTGATTCAGAGCCGACCTGAGAAAATCCCACGGTTAACGGGGCCGCCAGCGCCATAGACGACATGGCTGCCGAAACTGCTGTGACAACAAGTAAGCGCTTCCACATAAAGGTATCCTCGTCGGGTTATTGTTGGGTAAGGTCCACCTGTGGCGAAACTATAGACAAGCGTGGATGTAACTGAATGCGTTACATCACAATTCAAAAAAGTAACGAAAAGGTTAAAAAACAGGATGACCTTGATTTCACGCCAGCCGGGAGACAGCGCGGCGGGCGGCAGGGCGGCATCGGGCAAAAATTTTTAGCGTAAAAATGCCCGTTAACGACGCTTTGTAAACGGTTTCAGTAATTTATTGAGGATGCAGCTGGCTTTATGGATTAATTTGTTATGGGAAAACGCTGAAAGCACCACCAGGCGCGCGGGCGAAAGAAAAGAGTCCACGACTTTCCATTGCAGTTGGCTATAATACCGGGCACTTGTTTGCCATACATTTTTAAGGAAACAGACATGAGCTTACTGAACGTACCTGCGGGCAAAGATCTGCCGGAAGACATCTACGTTATTATCGAAATTCCGGCTAACGCGGACCCGATCAAATACGAAGTGGATAAAGAGAGCGGCGCGCTGTTTGTTGACCGTTTCATGTCCACCGCGATGTTCTATCCGTGCAACTACGGCTACATCAACCACACCCTGTCTCTGGATGGCGACCCGGTTGACGTACTGGTCCCGACGCCGTACCCGCTGCAGCCGGGCTCTGTGATCCGCTGCCGTCCGGTCGGCGTGCTGAAAATGACTGACGAAGCAGGCGAAGATGCCAAGCTGGTTGCGGTACCGCACACCAAACTCTCTAAAGAGTACGATCACATCAAAGACGTGAATGACCTGCCGGAACTGCTGAAAGCGCAGATCGCTCACTTCTTCGAGCACTATAAAGATCTGGAAAAAGGCAAGTGGGTTAAAGTGGAAGGCTGGGATAACGCCGAAGCCGCTAAAGAAGAGATCCGCGCCTCTTTCGAACGCGCGAAGAAGTAATTCGCCGCGAAGAAAACACCGCCTCCGGGCGGTGTTTTTTTATGGGCGTTACGCCAGCGCTTCATCCTGACGCGCGGCCAGACGGAAAACGCTGACGGAGTCGAGCAGCTTCTCGGCCTGATACTGCATCGACTGCGCCGCCGCGGCGGATTCCTGCGACAGCGCGGCGTTCTGCTGCGTCGCAGCGTCCATCTGGGTGACCGCGATATTCACCTGATCGATGCCGGTGCTCTGCTCGCGGTTCGCCATCGAAATGGTTTCGACCAGCTCGCTCACGCGCTGCACGCTTTTCAGGATCTCTTCCATCGCGCTGCCCGCGCCTTTCACCAGACTGTTGCCTTCATCAATACGGCTGACCGAACGGTCAATGAGGTTACGGATATCCTGCGCCGCCGAGCCGGAACGCTGCGCCAGCGCGCGCACTTCCGCCGCCACGACCGCAAAGCCGCGCCCTTCCGCGCCTGCGCGCGCCGCTTCTACCGCCGCGTTGAGCGCCAGAATGTTGGTCTGGAAGGCGATACCGTCAATGACGCTGATAATGTTGCTGATTTCAGTGGAGAACTGGTGGATTTCGCTCATGGTTTGCACCACGCGCTCAACCACTTCGCCGCCCTGCCCGGCCACCTGACACGCGTCGCGCGCGATGTTGCTCGCAAAACGCGAGTTTTCGGCGTTGTTTTTCACAACCGACGTCAGCTCTTCCATCGACGCCGCGGTCTCTTCCAGCGCGCTCGCCTGCGCCTCATTACGTGCCGAAAGCTCGCGGCTGCCGGTGGCGATTTGCGCCGACGCGGTAGCGATGGTCTCCGTACCGCTGCGCACGCCGGAAACGATGCGGGTCAGGTTCGCATTCATCTCCTGGAGCGCGCCCATCAGTTCGGCGGTTTCATCACGCCCGCTGACGGTGATCGGCGTTTGCAGATCGCCTGCGGCGACGTTGCGCGCGATAGTGACCGCCTGCGCGAGCGGGCGCGTAATGCTGCGCACCAGCCAGAACGTGATGATGATGCTGGCGATAAGCGTCAGCGCCATCGTGATAAGCAGCATGGTGCGGGTCTGCTGATACTGCTCAAGATTGCGCGCTTCGGTCTGCCGGGTCAGCAACTCCGCCTGTTTCAGCGTTTTGGCGACCACCTCGTCAATCATCCGGGTCGGCTCGCGGTCAATGCCGCTGACCTGCTTATCGACGCGCTGGGCGCTCGTCACATCGGCGATGTCATACTGCGCAATCGCCGCCAGATAGCTTTTTTCCAGCTCGTCGTGCAGCGTGATGGTCTGGCGTACTTCATCGGCGTTCAGCCCCAGTTGCGGCAGCAGCGTCGTCAGGCGGTTTAACAGCGCCTGGGTTTTATCGCTCTGAGCAATAAACGCGGCTTTGTATTTATCAAAGTCCGCCTGCCCATGAGAGCCGCGCAGCAGGGTGTTTTTCCACTCCTGAACCTGAATTTTGAACTGCACCTGCGCATTACGCGCGGTGTCGATGCTCTCCGCTATCACCTTTTCCGTGGCCATAATCTGGTTATTTTGCTCAAGCCCGTCGGCGTTGATAGTCAGGCCGCGAATGCCGATAAACAGCACCGCGACAAGCAGTAACGCCGCCAGCAGACCGAGCCGTTGCCCGATAGTCAGGTGGTTTAATTTCATACTCTGTCTTTCCCATGGTGTAAGCGCGCCTGAAAGGGACGCGTCAGATCTATCGGCCTGCAAAATGCAGGCTTTATGGGGCGTAAGCGAGCAGAAAGAGTAGCACTGGTTAAGTTGTTAATTAGCCACGCTAAAACATTTATGGCAGTTTTATGACAGCGCAGATTTACGGCACATTGCTTATTTGCGCAGCAGGAAACAGGCGCTCATACTGCGCGCGCAGGCGGGCCGCAGCGGCCATATCGCCGCGATGCTGCGCAATCATTATCTGACTTTGCCAGAGATTTTTATCGTTATGGCGCTGCGACCAGCGCTGCGCCTGCGCCATAAATTCGTCCAGATTCGCCTCGTTATGGGTGCGGTTGTAGTCGATTAAGAGCGCCACCATCGCGTCGAATCTTGCTCGCTCAAACTGCGTGGCGAAATACCAGGGCGCAGGCGCAGGAAAGCCTGCCAGGCCGCTGCGCTCAAGGCGCGTGAGCTGGTGATTCGCATAAAGCCCGGTCGCGCTGAAGGCGATAAGCGTGAGCGCCAGAGCGCCGCACAGGACGCGCCGCCACAGACTGACAGGCGCCGGTGCTGGTAGTGACGACTCCACCGCGCCGAGGCGCAGCAGCAGGATAAACAGCCCGAAATGCACAAAGGACTGATAAAACGGGTACTCAAGATTCAGATGCACCAGCAGCGGTACTACCAGCAGCGCAAATGCCGTGGCTTCACGCCCGCGCCGCCAGGCGTTTTTCAGCATCAATAGCCAGCCCGCCACCAGCAACAGCATACCGGCGAGCGCCACCACGCCGCCCTGGAACCACATAAAGAGCAGCTCGTTATGCGGATGGGTGATTGGCACAGCATAGCGGTAGCCCAACCCGGGATGCGCCAGCGCCCAGCGGCTGAAAGCATATTCAAAGGTGCCGTAGCCCCAGCCGAGCCACGGTTTTTCCATGATCATTTGCCAGGTAATCACCAGAATATGCCAGCGCTCGCGGGTGGATCCGGCATAGTCACGCGCCATCAGATACGGCTCGCCGTTGACCATTACCGTGACGTGCTGCGTGATGTACCAGCCCGCCCCGGCGCAGAGCGCCATCATGGCCAGCGCCGCGCCTGCACGAGGCGCTTTCCCACGTCCGGCAACGGCGCAGAGCGCAGCAATAACGACGACCGCGCCGATAGCGCCAGCGCGTGACTGGTTGAGCGCCAGCACAAACGCAAGCACGCCGAGGCCTGCCGTGAGCAGCCACACCTGACGGCGGTGCGTCGTCAGTAACAGCAGAAAACCGCAGCCGACGCCTGTAGCGAGAAAGCTCGCCAGCAGATTGACCTGCTGGAAAATGCCGTAGGGGCGGCCCTGGTTGTGCAGCCAGTCGAACTCATACAGCCGGGCGGCGAGGTGCGGGCAGAAAGCCTGCAGCAGGCCGCTTCCCGCCTGGCCCAGCGCCAGCACAAACACCGCCAGCAGCGCCGCGCGCCGGTGGCGTGGCGTGAACGGCAGGCGCAGCAGCGCCTGCCACAGCAGGAGCGCCGCCAGCAGCACCCACACGCCGGGGTTGCCGCGCGCCTGCAAAAGCCACGGTAGCAGGAGCAGCAGCCCACCCGCCAGCAGCAGCGGCTGACGCTCCGCCCCGCCTTTGCTATGCCGCCACGCCAGCACCATCATCACCAGCCCCAGCCAGCAGAGAAACGTGAGGTTAAAAGGCAACGCCACGCCGGACCCGCCGGAGTCGGGGATATAAAACAGCGTCAGGCAGAGTAATAATAAAAGAAGGGTTTTCATCTGGCTTTCACAGTACAAAAAATGACAAACAGGATAACATCAGCCAGAAGGTAGCGGCTTATTATAAGTTTTAACCTTCCCGACCATATTAAAAAATAATAACCAATAAACCTTAATAATCCGGTATAAAACAAAAGCCAGCTCATAACAGGCTGGCTTTAATAAAATCAACCTTTTCTTTCAATATAATAATTCATAAAGCAAAAAATGTAACAATTGCACTCATTAAGCGCCACGTGTAAATTATTGCTGAGTCATTACAAGTACCGCACTGGCGGTAAATGGTCCAGTTTCAATATCCCCAATATCTATGGACGGGTTACGCACTGCCTCAAAATTTAGTGTTACGTTACTGGTTCCTTCAATCAAATTCATAGTCGTCACGTCTGATGGTGCCAGTACTTTGTCATCATAGCTTACCGCCACGCCCAATCCATTAATCGATGAGTTGACTACCTGACTACCACTCACAGTTAATGGAGTATAGTTAAGCTGCATTTTCATGGTGGCCGCTCCTCCAGTACAGGTTACCGGAAACTGCACCGCCTGCGGCTGCCCCGAGCCAGGTACGGTGGAGATGCTTGATCTGTCAAGCGTACCTAAATTGACATCCAGATTGTTACCATTGTTAATCTTACAGGATATTACTGGCTGGGGTGGTGTTGTAGGCAGTGGAGTTCCACAAATTTTTGTGCCATAAGTTCCACCTCCATTTATTGAATATTGGTTACCCATACTATTTTGAATGTATACACAGTACCGTGCCACGGTTATATTATTAAATTCGGATGAAACGAAAGGCCTCGAGCCGCCAGAGAAATTTAAGTTCTGTTCGCCCAAAGGTTTAGAGGCATCAATCCATAAAGAATTCGTTGTGGTAAAATCCCCGGTAGTATCCCATTGGTACGGGTATAATTGTACCATCACAGAATAATTCCCAGAGACAGGAACATAATTTCCTGAAGGAATTGGTATGGTGCACGCACCAGCCACCCAAGAGGGATTAGTTCCCACTGAAATGGGATTAACTCCATCCGGACACTGCGTAGATCCTACCCCCTGGCTACGCACCCCTGGGATCCCACTGATTGTTCCTGCCTGAACAAGCGGCACAGACATTAAAAAAGACAGCGCTATTATTAATAAAGACAAATACTTACACATATATTCTCTCACTATCAGCACCATCCTCCCTGTATTTTACGGAAGAGTTGGATTTTTGATCTACGTATTATATTCCTGTCGTGAGCGAAATAATCCTGTCTATATTTCGCAGACGTCATTCTTATAAAGGTGTTTGGTATTATTGATAACTCGCCGTCAGGGTCGCCGTGGCGCTGAAGGTTCCTTCAGCCAGGGTTTTAACCGGATCCTGCACCGGGACCGCCGTGAGCTTCAGCGACGGCAGCGCACCCAGCGTGGTCTCCAGCGGCGTGTTCAGCGCCAGCGGCTGGCCGTTGGCTTCTATCCGAATACCGAGCCCGTCCGCGCTGGTGGTGACCGCCGCGTCGTCGTAGCCCGTCGCCGTGCCGCTCATCGTCAGGCTCAGCGAGGAATCATCGGTGCTCCCCTGGCAGTCCACCGTAAAAGGGATTATTTGTCGGTAGTTAGTGCCGTTCACCTTGTTCACGCCCACTTGACCGAATATCACATCAATGACCTGGTCATTATTAATAGTGCAGGCAGTAGCCATTACAAATTCACCGCGAAAATTCACGCTCATGGTGTCACCGGTCTGTTCTGCCCGCGCCGTTTGTAACAGCGCGGATGTCAATATACTGGAACCGGCAAGCAGCATGGCGATGCATTCATTTCTCATCCTTCACCCTCTCAGTTAAACGCCATTACCAGCGAGCCGGAGGCGGTGAAAATATCGCCGTTAACGACATTTTGAGTGTTTTCGGTACTCACCTGCACCAGCTTCGCCTGCAGGCTGGGCGGATTTTGTTGATCAATATTGAACCATGTGTCCATGGTCTGCGCCGTGCCGTTCACCATTAACTCAATTCCTACAATGCCCTTGTCTGTGCCCAGCACTTTGGTGCCGTTATAAGTTTCATAGCTGCCGGAAGACGAGGTGAATTTCATCTGTAATAAACCCGCACTATCGCCTGAACAGGTAAAGCTGGCGGCGAGCGGCTGCTCATAGTTACCATCCAACTGGACAGAAGCCTCGCCCGTTTCTTTCAGCCGGACCGGGCCGAAATCTACCTGCAACGCTCCGCCATGGTTAAACATGCAGCGCCCGTTCGCCTGTACCGTTCCTGTGATATTAATGTTCATGGAGAGCTGGTCGCCAGCTTTTGCCGCGGCTTCCCGGATGATGCCGCAAGGCAACAGCAATAACGCAGCTAACAGCAGTTTGCGTGCTCTGCCCGCACGGGTGGCCCACCGCCGCCCTTTGGCTCCGGTCAGGCCGTCTGTCGTCCTTTTCAACTTCATCCCCTTACTGATAGCTCAGGATAAACGTGCTGATGGCCGTGAAGCTGCCTTCGGTCAGCGACTTGTTTGCCAGTACGGTCGGCTGTATCTGCACGAAGGCGTTAAAGTTCAGCGTGGTGTTGCCGCTCACCAGCGGCATCTCCGGGCTGGCTTTATTCACTGGCAGCAACGTACCGTCCTGCCGTTCAATGCCTATCGCCACGCCCTTCGCTGTACTTGATGCATCCAGCGCCAGCAGGTCTGTCAATTCGGTATCGACTGTGCCCTGGAAAGTCACGCCGACCGTGCTCATGATGGCCGGATCGCATTCCTGCAGATGGATAGCGAACGGCTGGCTTTTTGTCCGCTGATACTGGTAGAGGTATTTCGTCACCACCGTACCGAAATCCAGACTGATATCTGTATCGGCGTCCGGCAGGGTGCAGGGCTCCGCCACCAGCGTGCCGGAGAAATGCACGTTATCCGCCGCCGCCAGCGCCTGCGTGGTACAGACCAGCAGCAGGAACAGCATCCGTTTCTTCATTACCTGCTCCTTACTGGTAGATCATGCTGAAGTTAATCAACGCATGGTAAGGCCCGGCCGTGAACGGTGCGGCGGTGCGCTCGGGCGTCAGCGTGAAAGTCACCTGGTCCTGGCCTGGATTGAGCAGCACCGTATCGCTCTGCCGGGCCATTTTTACCGTTTGCCCGCGGCTGTCTTTCAACCGCAGCCCGATACCGGAGGCGCCCGTGACCTTAATCAGATCCGGATTGAACGCATCGGTCGGCGCCACAAACCGCGCCTGATACGCAGGCTGCTCCGCGCTATGGGTGTGCGTTAATGCCGTGAGGTTAGCGCTGCGCGTCGCGATTTCCGGGCAGTCGCGCAGGTAAAGCGTCACCGTTACCGGTTTCGCCATCTTGCCGACAAGGCTTACATCCGCGCGGGAGATATCGCCAAGGTCAACATCCTGCCAGGCGGAATCCATCTCTAACCGGCAGGTATTTTCACGCATAACACCATGTACATAGAGCGCGCCGCCATCCGCCGAGACCGGCTCATCCGCCATCACTGGCGCGATAAAGCCAAGCGCTGCGCTAAGCGCGAAAATGTGAGCCATCCTTTTCATAAACGAGTCCTTTGCCGCCGCTTAGTTTTTATCTTTCAGCAGTTTTGCCGTGCAGGTTGCACCGCCGCAGCTGAACTGGATTTTCGGACGTCCGCCGTAGTCGTTCACGTAAGTGAGCACCGGGCTGTTGCCAAACGCGGCTGCGGAGGCGGCAATCGTTGCGCTGCCTTTCGGGCTTACCATCACAGGTTCAAAACCTACCGGTTTTCCTTTAGCTGACGGGGCCCCTTCGACAATCGTCAGGAAATACGGCGTCGGGTTATTCACCACAAATTTATCGCCCTGGCGCGTTAGCGTTACTTTCTCTACCCAGTCGCCTTCCGCCGCCTGGGTTTTGTCGAGTGCGATGGCCGCCGGGCGATAAAAGAGCTTGATGCGTGTCTGCAGCGCAATTTGCAGCGTATTCGGTTTATTGCTGCGCGGCGGGATCTCGCGCAGGTTGAAGTAGAACAGCGTTTCTTTGTCCTGCGGCAGCGTTCCCGCCGCAGACGATGCCTGCACTTTCACCTGGCTTTTCGCTCCGGCTTCTATGCGCTGTACTGGCGGCAGCACCGTCAGCGGGCCGGTGATTTTGTTGCCCTGCGCATCTTCAATCCACGCCTGGGCAAGGTAAGGCAGGTTTTTATTTTCATTACTGATATTCAGGCTGATGGATTTCTCCTCGCCGTTATAGACCACGCGGGTGCGATCGAGCGCGATAGCGGCAAACGCCTGCTGAGTCGCCATAACACCGGTCAGCGCCAGTGCGGCGGTAAAAATTGTGTTTCTCATACTTAACATAATGAATGACCCGTTGAGGTTTAATCGGTTTACCGCCGCGCCTTAACGGCACGGCAACAGCAGATTTCCGTTCTCACTCGTTCCCTGCAGGTTTTCTGGCAGCGTGACCGCACATTGCGTTGCGCCATTCCAGTTCACCTGTAATTTGTGGCCCGGCTTCAGACCGCTTAACCAGGCCTGGCCTTCGTCATTGACGATGCCGACTTCCTGATTTTCCGCGTTACGCACGCTGGCGCCGAATGGCGGGAAAGTGCCATCCGCGAGACGGATAATCGCCATCGCCTTGAGGCCGGAAATCACATTAAATTTGCGGTAGCCAATCGCGCCTTCGGTAAGCGTTGCCTGCACCACCGATGCAGTCGCTTCCGCATCCTCTGGCAACTTGTTGATATCAATGCTCAGGCTGTTTTTGCTGTAATCACTAACCTCAGTCACCACCGCTTTGCCGAAATGGTTGGTAGTGGTGGCGTTGGCATAACCCTGTACCGGGATATCCGCCGCATCGCCGGTATCTAACAGCACGCGCGTTCCGCCCATGACGTTAGAACGGTGCAGCGCGGCGCCTTTCGCCGTTGCCGTCATCCCGCCGCGCAGCGATACGCCCGCTGAGCTGTACTGACCATGCTGGTAATCCAGGTTGCCGCTCACCTCGGCGAGTTCGCCCGGATGATCGTAATAGCCGCTCAGGTTGCCGCCGTCATCGCTGCCGCCCGCCGCGATACGGTAGTTATCGCCATTATCTAACCGGTTGTAATAGCTCAGGTTATGGCTACTGGTGTCCGCGCTGTATGACGAGTTAAGCCCCAGCGTGCCGGTATCGCCCATCGGTAAGGAGAGCGACATATACATGCCGTCGTCGTTTTCGCCGTTAAACTTATTGCGGTACGCTGTGAGCGACGCGCTAATATTTTTCATTTTCCCGATATCGAAATAGCGTGACAGCGATAGGCTGTAGCGATCTTCCGCCGGGTTATTCCAGTAGGTCTGGTGCGAATAGTTCAGGTACGCGCTCAGCCCGATGCTCTCAAACTGCTGGCTGAAGGAGACGGTGTACATCTCCTTGCTTTGCATGAAATCGCCGTTATCCGCTTTGTAATTCAGATAATCGTTAAAGCTCATAAAGTCTTTTTCTGAGAAGCGATAACCTGCGAAGGTCACCTGGCTTCCGGTTTCATCAAAGCGCTTCGAATAGCTCACGCGATAAGACTGACCGTGACGCTCTTCGCCACCGTCGAGCTTCGCCCCGGAGCGGGTAATATCGAATGCCAGCGCCCCCAGCGCCATCAAATCGCGGCCCACACCCAGCGCCGTTGCAAGATAGTTGCGGCTTGCCACCAGACCGCCATAGAGTGACCAGCCGTTGCTGATACCCCAGGAAAATTCACCAGAGCCGAAACCACTGCCTTCGCTATGGTGATCGTAAGTACTCGGCCGCCCGGCATACATTTTGTAACGCACGCTGCCGGGGCGCGTCAGATACGGGATCGACGCGGTGTTCACTTTATATTCCTGCACCGAGCCGTCCTGCTCCTGCACGCGCACATCCAGCGCGCCGGACACCGAGTTATTCAGATCCTGAATCGCGAACGGCCCCGCCGCGACCTGAGTTTCATATATCACGCGCCCCTGCTGAGAAATCGTCACTTTAGCGTTGGTTTTCGCCACGCCGGTGACCTCAGGCGCGTAACCGCGCAGGTTCGGCGGCAGCATATTGTCGTCGGAAACCACGCTCGCGCCTGCAAAACGCACGCTGTCGAACAGATCCGAGTTCATATAGTCTTCGCCGAGCGTTAATTTCGCGCCCATTTTTGGCAGCGCCCGGTACATCTGAAAACGGCTCCAGGTCCACTTTTTCTGGCCGCTGGTATTTTCCGATTGATCGTCATAGTTAGCCTGCCAGTCGGCGCGTAAGCGCCACGGCCCGACATTAGCGCCAACGGTACCGTTGCCGGAGACCGATTTATCATCGCCGCCCTGGCTGCCTTCGTTATGGCGCGTCTGGGCGTTAACGTTGTAATCCGCAATCAGGCCCGGAATACCGTCGTCCCACATTGAGGGGGGCACCCAGTCATCAGAGGTATATTCCAGGTACGCCTGGGGTACGTTCAGCGTTAGCGTACCGCTGCCCAGATCCGGCGTCGCCTCTACGCCGTTCAGCGCCGTCACATCCACGCACTGGCCGTTATGCCAGGTTTTCAGCTGTGTAAAATATTTCTCTTTAAAACCGAATTTCTTCACCTGATCCGGCGTAAAACAGATGCGCGTCTGGCTTTTGTCATTTTCGTCAGCCAGAACGCTGACAGGCTGTTCTTCAAGCTGGTTCTGATTAACTTTAATAGTAAAGGTATAATCGCCCGGCATAATATAGCCGCGCTTTGAGAACTGACTCAGATCGATATTCTGCTTATCTTTTACGTCTAATACGTCCGTATTAAACTGGATATCATCCGCCGCCATTGCGGGGGTCCGTAAACACGCGCAGATGCATAACGCCAGCGCTGACGGCACCATCAGTGTTGATAGAGTGGCATGCTTATTATGTTGTCTGGCCATATCCCTTTTGCCGGTTTACGGGCAATCTCTGTCAAAAAAATCAGCAATAAAGAAGGTGCTTAAAAATAATCAATACGATATTTAATTACCGATGAGTATTCGCCTGGACGTAGCCCATCATCATTTGCTTTAAGACGTAGCTCATAATCCAGTTTAATATCGTCACCAGAGATTTCTGTATAAGGCAATGGCTGGCCAGGGTGAATCTCATCCCCGTTTTTACTGGCAATTTCCAGCGCCACGCCGCCTGCTTCGCCTGTTACCTGAAACAGTCCGTCATCGTCAGCACCATCAAAGGTCACCTGCAAAAACTGCCATGGCGCGTCGCCTGGCTCTCCGGTATCAAATGTACAATTCACCAGATGAATGGAAAACGGCTGTGCAATGCTTTCGCCTGCACGCTTCAGCACATTCATCGATGCTGCCGGCATTTCGATAGACTGGTAACGACTCTCCATGGCGATATCACAAGCTCTGGAAACAATGGAGCCTTGCATACTCACTCGACCATTTAAGCCGATATCAAATTCGGAAGCCTGATGCGATGCCTGCGCGGCCAACGCTGTACATCCCAGGGCCAAAGCTATTGCATAACACCTGATTTTGGTCATGAGATCCGTCTCTGAAAGAGGGGGAAACCATACGCCCGCCAGGGCGGACGTATGTTCCCTGGTAACGCTAAACTTATTCGTAAGCCAGAGTGAAGTCAGCTACAGCGGTGAAGTCACCCGGGGTCACGGTTGCAGACGCGCCGTCGCCCTGCAGGTAAGCGGAGAACAGCAGCGTGTTATTACCATTCTGCAGTTCACGCGCTTCAGACGCTTCGCCCAGTTTGATCTGCTCGCCGTTGCCGTTGGTCAGGATCAGGCTGGCGCCTTTCGCTGTACCGGTAATACCCAGAGAACCGTCCGTTGCACCTTCGGCGCCGGTAAACGTGGTTTTAACGGATTTCAGCGTGGAAACATCACAGTTTTCCAGCTTGATTTCGAAGTTACGCGGTACGGAAGTACCGGTGTTACCGTTTGCTTTCAGCGCAACGTTAGAAACCTGGCCCATGCTCACGGTCTGATCGATGCTGTCCGGGTTGATAGAGCACGGCGCATCAATAATAGAACCAGTGAAAGTCACTTTTCCGTGGCCCTGATCTTTTGCGTTAGCCATACCTGCCGCCAGCATCAGACCCATTGCCGCTGCCAGAGAAACTTTGCTGAATTTCATGATTTTTCCTTGAGTTAAATTAACGGGTTCCTTTAAAAATCTTCAAAGTGATCAATATAATATTCACTACACAAATATGTAATGCCACTTATATTTGCCACACCTCGAATTCATGGGAATTTTATGTTCCGCATCAGGAGTCATCAAGAAATATAAAGTCTAAAAAAAGAACAGAATTATCTTCATGAAAGGAATGAAACCAATTCTCTGAAAAACAAAATAAAAATGCATTAATCAGGAATTTAAACACGGTTGATAAATAACATTGGTTATCAATGCAGGCTCGCTCAATTCTCCATGAACGTTTTTGGCCCCATAATTAATAAAAAGCAATTAACATCCATTAAAAAGCATATTTAATTAAACTACAGACAATAAAAAACCACGCCGAAGCGTGGTTTTCAAAGGATATTGACGTTACCTGTCGAGCCAGTTACCGCTCTCGATACGGGTAAGCCCTTCTGTAGGACGCTGATACACATACATCCAGGCGCTGCCGTACGGCGTCTGGATAAGCTGGCGTTTATACTCGCCGCGCGCAGTGCGCAGCGCATCCAGTTCGGCAAGCGTCGTGGCATCGATACGATACACCTCGCCCACGACCGAGCCCTCTCCCGGCACTGCGCCCGGATAGTGGCCCAGGCTGAAGAGCTGGTAGTTTTCGATGTCGTAATCGCCCAGCCACTGGGCGTTGGTCATCCAGTGGCTGTTGCCTTGTTTGCGTCGTAAACTGCCGTAGACAAATATTCGCATTGCTAAAACTCAAACTGATAGAGCAAATCAAGTGCCTGGTCTACGCCAGACACCGCTTCCAGATATAGCTTAGGCATCAGGCGATACCTTAGCGTGAGCGTCGCCAGCGAGTCAAAAATGCCCACGCCATATTTCACCTGGAGACCCGGCAGTACATAGCCGCTGACCACCACCTGGGAGGAATCCCCTACCCCTTCGGTGTCCAGCGCCAGATTGCTTACGCCAAACGTCTCGCCGATTTTACCCACAACCTGCCCACTTTGTGCAACCCCCAGGCCAATTAGCATGGAAGTCATGGCATCGCTGTCGCTCTGGCCGCTCTCCAGCCCTTGTCCGCGCAGCAGATAAGAAAGCGCTTCCTGCTGCGACATCGCCGGGTCGGAGAAGACTTCCACCTTCGGCTCGTCAGTCTCGCCGGTGACACGCACGCCAGCGATCACATCGTTTTCTGTCGCCTCAGGGTTACGGATCGCCTCAATATTCAGCAGCGGCCTGTCCGGCGGACCGGAGAACAGCAGCTCCCCTTTACGCACCAGCAAATCCTGACCATAGGCGTGGAAGCGCCCTTCCGGAATATTGATCTGCCCGTTCAGGCCCAGGCCCTGTTTATCCTGCGCGGCTTTGAGGTCGCCGGTAAGGCGTGCCTTCAGCCCAAAAGCATCTATCCGCACGTTATTTCCAACGTGAACAATCAGATTACTATTAACAGGAATGGACGCGCGCTGTTCTTCTTCCGGTTTCAGATTTTCATCGAGCAAAACTTCATCACTGGAGACGCCCACCGCGCTTTCCGGCAGGTCATGCACCACGATACGCGCCCAGGGCACATCCACACGGCCATCGAGCGTGATAAGGCTCGGCGTCGCTTCCAGCACCACATCCGGCGAGACATCCAGTCGCACCATCGGCGGCACGGTGATCCGCACCCGGCTGCCACGCGCCGCCACCCTGGCGCGCCAGTTATCGATCTGGCTCCAGTCTGCGTTGCCGTCGAGCGCGATTTCGCCCTGTTTCGTTCGCACCACGCCCTGTAGCGTCGAGCTCATACCGTTAAAGTTCATCGCCAGCTGGCTTGGCTGCATATCGAAGGGCATAAAGTTTCCTTCGATATCGACACCATTGAGCTGCATCTGACCGAAAAGCTGCGGCTGACGCGCGTTGCCGCCAAGCCGCAAGCTGGCGCTCAGAATGCCCGCCGCCTTTTCACCGCGTGAAAAGACCGGATTAGCGATAGCGAGCGAGAAATTACGGATATTCACGTTCCCGGAGAGGTTACGACGCTCCTGCGGGTCCGCCACCTGAATATCGCCGTCAAACTGCCCGTTGTTCGCCAGCCGAATCAGCCAGTTAAGTCGTGCGCGGTTATTGCGCAGTTCCGCGTTAAGATTCAGCGTATCAAATGCCACCAGCAGCGGACTGCCGTTAACCAGCTGCGTGACGCGCACGCCGCGCCCGGCCAGCTGCACCTGCCCCTGCGGCAGCCCTTCTTTCGTTGTGTCCCAACTGACGTCCGCCTTACCGGTAAAAAGCCCGCTCGCCTGCGTTTCTTCCGGCATAAACGGCTTAATCATCGCGAGATCGAAGCGGTTGAGGTTAACCTGCGCGCGGCCGCTGGCGCCCGCGTCGATAGTTTGCGGCACGCACAGTTCGGCGTTCGGGTTACGCCAGCAGTGCGGGCCAATGGCGATTTTCTGCTCCTGACCGCGATAATCGAGCGTGAGCGCCCGGCTCAGCGCCCACGGGCCCACCGGGGTGGCGAAACGGGTATTATCAATCTCACCGCGCCAGCGCATGGCCTGACGGTCAAAACTGCCGCGCAGGTCAAGCTGGCCGGAGACCGGCTCGCCCTGAACGCGCAGCGCCATCTGGTGCGATTTCTCGTTGCCTTTGGCCGCAAGCGTAATCAGCCGCAGATTGATATCCCCCTGCATAAGACGCTCGACACGCAGATCCAGCGTGCCGCCAATCTGATCGGTGGATTTTACATCGCCCAGCAGACGCACCTGGGCCACAGAGAGTTCCTGCCAGCGCAGATTGCGTGCGGTCACATCCGCGTTGAGCTCCGGCGCGTCGACGTTGCCGCGAATTTTCACCAGCCCTTTCGCCGTGCCGCCGAGGCCCGGCAGCGCGTTGTCGAGCGCGGGCGCGTCGATCGTCGCGTCAAGCGAGAGATCTTTTACGCCGAGATCGCCTTTGATGTCTGCTTTGTTGCGCCCAAGCTCCAGATGCAGGCCCGGAATCGTCCATTGCAGATAGCTGTTGCCCTTCAGCTTACCGTCAACATTCACTTTGTTCTGTTTGACGTTCCCTGCAAGTTTCAACTCCGGCACGTCAAGCTGCCAGGTACCGCCGTAAAGGCTCCCGCGCAGCTTTATCAGCCCGTCGAGCTTCGACGGCCATTCTGGATACTGTTTCGCGGTGTTAATGCCCTTGAGGGCCAGCTCGCCGCGCCAGCTGATGGCCTGCTGCCAGTCGAGCAGCGCCGTCAGCGTGGTGTGGCCCTGGAGCGCCGCGACATCCAGCTTGTCGATATTAATTTGCTGTTCATTGCCCTTACCATCGAGCGTAATGGCGGCGGGGGGCAATTGTTCCCCTTTGACGGCGGTGCGAAACGACAGCGCGTAGTCGGTCATTTTGCCGGAAAGCTTCAGCTTCAGATCATCCGCCTGATACTGACGCGGGCCAGTGAGCGGCCAGTAGAGCTGATCGCTGGTGATATCCAGATTAAGCGGCAGCCCGGCTTCGGCAAGCTTCGTCTGGCCGCGCAGCACCACGTCTACCGGGCCGGAAAGATTAACGCCGAACTCCAGCTGCTCGCGCAGCGCGCCGCCCACTTTAAGCTTCACCTTTTCGCCCTTGAGCGGCTCGACGTTCAGCGTGCTGTTGAGGGTGATATCCACCGGCCAGTTATTGCGCAGCTCGGCGCTGCCGGTGGCGTTCACCGTGCCCTGGTTCGAGTCGATATCCAGCGTGTCGAGCTTCGTCACGCCATCCACGCTGCTGATTTTCACCAGCATATTATTAACCGTGATATCGGTGTCGCCGGTCAGGCGCAGCTGTTCGCCGCGAAAACTTTCCACCGTCAGGTTCAGCGGCAGATGCACGTCGGTCATCTCCGGCAGCACCGGTTTTGAGAACAGGTCACGCAGCGTCTCGCCAAGCGGTTTTTCCTGCGGCTGCGGGTTGTTGACCTTCGGTTCAACCACTTCTTCCTGCGCGACATCCGCCGCTTTCGGCAGGGCTATCAGCAGCCCCTGCAACGAAGTGGGTTTGAGCGTCAGGTTACGGCTCTCCCAGGCGAGGCCCGAGCTGAAATCCATCACCGACACCAGCGTGTCGTCGATTTTAATATTAACGTTATGCAGCGCCGCCCGGCTCAACGTAATCGGGTACGGCGTGGAGAGATCAAGCGGCCCGCTCTCCTCTTCTTCCACTTTCGCGGCAGGCGGCATCTTTTTGGTATCCACCACCACATTCACATCTTTCAGTGAGAAATCGTTCACGCACAGGCTGCTGTCGCGCAGGCAGGCGAGCTTCACAGAAAGATGGATTTCACCGGCGTTAACGTCCACGCCCGGTTGCTGGTAGCGCAGCGAGGTGACGGTAAGGTTACGCCAGCCCCCGGTAACGCGGCCGATATCCAGCCCCGGCACCCAGCGGTTCGCCGCGTTGAAAATCAGATGCAGGCCGGTAGTCGTGCCCACCAGAAACCCGACGGTAGCGATAAGCAGAACTATGACGGCCAGTACGGCGAGGCTGATTTTTTTTACACGACTCATAATTCAGGCCCCAGACCGATGTAAAACTGCAAACCATGCTCCTCTTTGTCGCCTACCGGCACCGCGAAATCGAGCTTGATGGGGCCGACCGGCGACTGCCAGCGTACCCCGACGCCCGCGCCGGTTTTGAAATTACTCTGTTTGATGTCGTTAACCGCTTCGCCGGAATCGACAAACACCGCGCCCCACCATTTACCGGTGACGTTGTACTGGTACTCAAGCGACCCGGTGGCGAGTTTCGAGGCGCCCGTCAGCTTGCCGTCGTCGTCTTCAGGCGAAATCGATTTGTATTTATACCCGCGAATGCTGCGGTCGCCGCCCGCGAAGAAACGCAGATCCGGCGGCACACGCTCAAAATCATTGGTCTCTATCCAGCCGAGATTGCCGCGCGCCACAAAGCGGTGTTTGTCATAGAGCGTGCGGATCCAGACGTTTTGCGCCTGCAACACGACGAAATCGACATCCGAGCCCCAGGCGGTGTCCGAGTAGTCGATGGAATAGCGCTGCGAATCACCCCATGTCGGCATCAGGCCGCCTCGTGAGCGGGTGCGGCTCAGCATGACGCCAGGATAGAGCAGCATCGTGGTGTGGGTGACGTTGGCCTGGGTAAAGTGGTCGAGGCTCCAGCGCAGGTTAATGGCGCGCTGCCAGCCGCTGGAGAGATCCCAGTAGCGTGAAACCGCAAGCGTCGTTGAGTCGGCTTCGGTGTCGTTGAGATCGGTGCGCTTAAAACCGCCCTGCAGCAGGTAATACTGCTCCAGCGGGTTCTTCAGCAGCGGCATTTTATAGCTGAAATCGAGCTGCTGTTCCGGCGCGGAAATACTGGTCGAGGTGGTCAGGCTATGGCCGTAAGAGTTGATCCACGGCTTACGCCAGTTCGCTTTCAGGCGCGGCCCGACATCGGTGGAATACCCGGCGCCCACCTCGACGGTGTTTTTAATGCGCGGCGAGACCACGCCCCGCAGCGGCAGCACTTTCGTCTTACGGGATTTTTCAAACTCCGGCGCCACCACCACCGAGTTAAACCAGCCGGTGGCGGATAATCGACGGCTTAGCTCCGCTACGTCGCTCGACTGGTAGTCATCGCCTTTTTTAAACGGCACGAGGTTTTGCAGATACTCCTCGCGGATTTGCGAGCCCGCAAAAGTCACGTCGCCGAAGCGATAGCGCGTACCGCTGTCATAATCGATATCCCAGAACGCCTGGCGACGCTCGACCGACACGCCGAGCTGGCTCTTTTTGTATTCGCTGTCGAAATAGCCCCGACGCAGCGCCACGCTGGTCAGCCCTTTTTTGAAGCTATCGTAGTCGTTATGGTTCAGCACGGTGCCGACGGCGGGACGCTTTTTCAGCAGCGCGAGATACTCTTTATCATCGCGCGCGCCGCCGCGCAGGATGACATTGGTGGTGCCGATACGCACCGGCTCGCCGGGGTTAACGCGCGCCAGCAGCACCTGACGGCGACCGCCGGGCGGCGGCTCGCGCAGTTCAAAATCAATGGTGGGTTCATAATAGCCCAGCGCTTTCAGCCCGTTACGGATGGCGTCATCGACGCGCGCGCGAAAGCGGCGGTCCGGCGTGACCTCATCAACCTGAATGGTGGAAAGCTGAGCGCGAACGTTTTTTTGCAGCGCGCCGGACAACCCTTCTACCTGCAAACGCACGGGCGCCGCAGTCGAGGCGCTCGCCATCAGCAGTGCGGCCCAGCACAAGTTACGGATTTGTGGCACGTTTTCTCCTGAATATCCCTTATTCCCACCCCTGGAAGGAAACCTGATGCCGCTCCGCGGCCTGACAAAACTCCGCTAAATGGAGTTGAAAAAAAGACGATCAGCCAAATATTTCTTATGTTTAATTTAGTCGCATTTAAACGCTTTATTGTGGGCAAAGAGCCGCTTCGTGACAACCGCAGGCGAAAATTTGCGCGCTCAACATTTTTCAGGAGGTCGGCGCCATGAGTTTTTTTGATAAGAAACAGCTAGTTACCCAGGAAGATGCCCTGCCCGGGCGAAACACCAAAATGCCGGTGGCGTCACTGCATACCGTGACGGGTCACTCAATGACCAACGTGCCGGAGGGTATGGAAGTGGCGCTGTTCGCGATGGGCTGCTTCTGGGGTGTGGAACGGCTATTCTGGCCATTGCCGGGCGTCTACAGCACCGCAGCGGGCTATACCGGCGGCTATACGCCGAACCCGACCTACCGCGAAGTATGTAGCGGTCAGACCGGACACGCCGAAGCGGTGCGTGTCGTTTATGACCCGAAAGTTATCAGCTATGACCAGCTGCTGCAGGTGTTCTGGGAAAACCACGATCCGGCGCAAGGGATGCGTCAGGGTAACGATGTCGGCACGCAATACCGTTCGGCGATTTATCCGCTGACGCCGGAGCAGGAAACCGCCGCGCTGGCGAGCCTCGATCGGTTCCGTGCGGCGATGGAAGCGGCGGGCGACTATCGCCACATTACGACGGAAATCGCGCCGGCCTCGCCGTTCTACTACGCCGAAGATGAGCACCAGCAGTATCTGCATAAAAATCCGTATGGCTACTGCGGCATTGGTGGGATCGGCGTCTGCCTGCCGCCCGAGGCCTAACGATTTATCAATTCCCGTCTTATCAGACTTTTTGATAAGTGATGAGAGGCGATAAGCGGCGCGTACATGGTATGTCTCGACCGAACCTGGCTGCGGAGACATACCATGAAAACCACAACGCTGTTGCGCACGTTTATTCCGGTTGTAACTGGCCTTAGCGCCCTCTCCGCCTGGGCTGGCCCCCAGGCGGATGTAGTCTGCTCCTTCCACCATACCGCGGGCGATGACGCCATCATGATGTATGGAATGCCGAACCATGCCATGCTGCATGACTTTTTCGGCAATACCCATACCGATGCGTATTCTGACTACACGCGACTGCGCCATCAGCCGGAAACCACCTGCAATAACAAAGCGGACAGCTCCGCCTGGTGGGCGCCCACCATGAAGCTGCCCGACGGGCAAATCGTCAGGCCCGCCTACCAGAAAACCTATTATCAGAGCACGAACGTCGATAAATACCCGCTGACGCCCTTTCCGCTCGGGCTGGAGCTGCTGGCCGGCGACCATCACGGCACCGGGCCGAACAAACGCATCACTTTTCTGTGCGGCAACGGCAAGGGCTACACCAACACGGCGGGGGAAGTGTGCGGGCTGCGTGAAAAAGGCGACGCGGTGCAATTTAACATCGGCATTCAGTTTCCCAACTGTTGGGACGGCATCAACCTCAAACCGGTACGCGGCAGGATGAACGCGACTTACGCCAGCGACGCGGGCGCGTGCCCTGCGCAATTCCCGGTGAAAATCCCGACGGTTAATATGAATGTCGCCTGGGTACTGCCGCAAATCACCTCACTGGATACCGCAAAAATCGAACTCTCGATGGATCCGGAGATGAACGGTGAAACGCGCACCGAAAAATGGGGCAGCATCTACACCGCGCACGGCGATTTTATGAACGGCTGGCCGGTGGAATCGGCGCAGTTTATGACCGAAGAGTGCATGAATAATAATATGGACTGCGGCACCAATATTCCCTTCAGTTATACCCGCGCGATAGCCGACACCTGGGTCAGCAGCGCCGAGCCGCAGCGCAACTTTGGCGACGATACCACGTTGCAGGTGCAGGATGACTGGCGCAACGGCGGCCGCACCGCCAATACCGAAATCATGTCGCTGGTGAAATTTTCTATCCCGCCGCTGCCGGAGGGCTATTCCGAGGCCGACGCCGCGCTGTTTAAATATAAAATTCGTATCTATGGCGGCAAAAACGCCGAAGGGGCCGATCAGATCTTCTTTTATCCAACGGACACGCAGTGGGACGAGCATCAGGTGAACTGGAACAATCGTCCGGCCTGCAATTACCGCTCGGATGGCATACTTTATCTCGATAAACAGCGTGTCTATCGCTACGTGGATGTCGATAAAGCCGTGCGGGCCGCGCTGGCAGCCGGGAAAACGGAAATCGCCTGGTATATCGGCGGCGACCGTCAGGGCAATAACTACAGCTTCAACCCGGCCGGCAGCAAAGAAAATCTGCTGCTGATGCTGGTGGGCTATAAAAATACCCCGGAAATCTGACCTCTTTCCCCCGCAGTCTTGCCCTGGGGCGGCGGGGGCTTTCTTCACGCGTTGCGCAACCCTCTGGCAGCCCCGCTGGGGCTTACGCTATACTACCCTTTGAATTTGCAGGCCTCCTTCTCTACGGGCCCGCAATCACAGTGTTTTCACACAATAATCAACTTCCCTTCCGAGGATCCGGCGATGGCTGGATAAGATATGTTAAACAGTATTTTACTGATACTTTGTCTCATTGGCGTCAGCTCGTTTTTCTCGCTTTCCGAGATCTCGCTTGCCGCCTCCCGTAAAATCAAACTCAAGCTGCTGGCCGATGAAGGCAACATCAACGCCCAACGGGTGCTGAAGATGCAGGAAAACCCCGGCACCTTCTTTACCGTGGTGCAGATAGGCCTGAACGCTGTCGCTATTCTGGGCGGTATCGTGGGCGATGCGGCGTTTTCGCCGGCGTTCTATACGCTGCTGGTCCGGTTTATCTCGCCGGAAGCCGCCGAGCAGGTCAGCTTTATCCTCTCCTTTACGCTTGTCACCAGCCTGTTCATTCTCTTCGCCGACCTGACCCCGAAACGCATCGGTATGATTGCGCCTGAAGCTGTGGCTTTGCGTATCATCAACCCGATGCGCTTCTGTCTGTTCCTCTTCCGCCCGCTGGTGTGGTTCTTTAACGGCATGGCGAATGTGATTTTCCGCATCTTCAAGCTGCCGATGGTGCGCAAAGACGACATCACTTCCGATGATATCTACGCCGTGGTGGAAGCCGGCGCGCTCGCGGGCGTGCTGCGCAAGCAAGAGCATGAGCTTATCGAAAACGTGTTTGAGCTGGAGTCGCGCACCGTGCCGTCCTCTATGACCTCGCGCGAAAACATCGTCTGGTTCGATCTCCACGAAGATGAGCACAGCCTGAAGCAGAAAATCGCCGACCATCCGCATTCAAAATTCCTGGTGTGTAATCAGGATATCGACCACATCGTCGGTTATGTCGATTCCAAAGAGCTGCTGAACCGCGTGCTGGGCAACCAGAGCCTGGCGCTCAATAGCGGCGTGCAGATTCGCAACACGCTGATCGTGCCGGATACGCTGACGCTCTCCGAAGCGCTGGAAAGCTTCAAAACAGCGGGCGAAGATTTTGCGGTTATCATGAACGAATATGCGCTGGTGGTAGGGCTTATCACGCTCAACGACGTAATGACCACGCTGATGGGCGATCTGGTTGGACAGGGGCTGGAAGAGCAGATCGTCGCGCGCGACGAAAACTCATGGCTTATCGATGGCGGCACGCCGATTGACGATGTCATGCGCGTGCTGGATATCGACGAATTCCCGCAATCCGGAAACTACGAAACCATCGGCGGCTTTATGATGTTTATGCTGCGAAAAATCCCGAAACGTACCGATTCGGTGAAATTCTCCGGGTATAAGTTCGAAGTGGTGGATATTGATAACTACCGCATCGACCAGCTGCTGGTGACGCGTATCGATAACAAGCCGGGTGTCCTGACGCCCAAACTACCGGACGAGCAAACCGCCGCCTGAGCCTCAAAACACTAACGGCCCCATCGGGGCCGTTTGTCTTTACTGCCTACGCACAACGCTGTCGTTACGCCATCTCAGTCTGGAGACGCATAACCTGACGGTTGACTTCGGACATGACGGAGTAGTGCTGCTTGTCCTTCACTTTCGGGACGAGGATTTTGCCTTTATCAAACTCGAAAGCGCCAACATCCTTGATATACAACCGTCCACGAAACAGGATCTTCACGTACTTCGCCACCTGAAGCGGGTTGTAACGTTGGAAAATTTTCATTGTTCTCTCCTGCTGAAGATTACGCCCTGCGGTACCACATTTGGACCAGCATCATTAAGGCGCAAAATTTGTTGCCAGATGACTATAGACCAGAACTGCGAGAGCACCCACTCTGCCTGACTTTATTTACCCTTTTATTACAATCTTTCAGAATTTTCTTTTCAAAACTCGAAAAACCACAGGAGAATGCCGCTTTTTTTCACGGGTTCTGTGCGTTCGCCCGCAAACTGGCACTCTGGTTGCGTGAAAACAGAAAATTAACACTTAAGCTAAAAAGCAATGGACTCAAGTGGTCCGATCACCTGCAAATGAGAAGAAGGAGCCACCTATGACCCTGCGCGGAATGCTGGCGCTGAGCTGTCTGCTGCTGCCGATGATGGCCTCAGCACATAATTTTAAAGAGAACGAGCGCGTCCCACCGGTAGGCATCAATGACAAAGGCGAGCTGATGCTGAATAAAGATCAGTTTAGCTACAAAAACTGGAACAGCGCGCAGTTACCTGGAAAAGTGCGAGTGCTGCAACATATTGCCGGACGCACCTCGGCGAAAGAGAAAAATGCGGGGCTGATTGAAGCCATCAAAGCGGCAAAATTCCCGCATGACCGCTACCAGACGACCACCGTGGTCAACAGCGACGACGCCATTCCCGGCACCGGCATGTTCGTACGCCACAGTATTGAGAGCAATAAACAGCAGTATCCATGGTCGCAGTTTATTGTCGACAGTAACGGCGTGGCGCAGAAAGCCTGGCAACTGGAGTCGGAAAGCTCGGCAATTGTTGTGCTGGATAAAGACGGACGGGTACGGTTCGCTAAAGACGGCGGGCTGACGCAGGACGAAGTGCAGCAGGTGATTAGCCTGCTGCAACAGTTACTCAGTAAATAGAGACGCGGAAGCTGGGGTTCAGGAAGGATTCACGCGGCGTGTAATCCAGGGTTTTGCCCTGCCAGTCGTGAACCTGCGCCCCGGCGGCAATCGCCACCGCGTGGCCTGCCGCGGTATCCCAGGTGTTGGTCGGCCCGAAGCGAGGATAGAGCTGCGCCTCGCCTTCCGCCACCAGGCAGAATTTCAGCGACGATCCGACGGATGTGGTCTGATGCTCGCCGAGCTGTTGCAGATAATCCTGAAGCTCGGCGTTATTGCCGTGAGAGCGGCTAATCACCACGCGCGGCGGACGCGCGTCGCGCACCTGAATCTGCTTGCGCACGCCGCACTCTTCTTTCCACGCTTTTCCTTCCGCCGCGCTGTACATCACCTTCAGCACCGGCGCGTAAACCACGCCAAGCACCGGCTTGCCGTCTTCAATCAGCGCGATATTGACGGTAAATTCGCCGTTGCGCTTCAGGAACTCTTTGGTGCCGTCCAGCGGGTCCACCAGCCAGTAGCGCTGCCAGTGCTGGCGTTCGTCCCAGCCTGGCGGATCTTCTTCTGAGAGCACCGGCACCTGCGGCGTCAGCGCTTTCAGCCCGGCGACAATCACCGCGTGCGCTGCGATATCCGCCGCCGTTACCGGCGAATCATCAACCTTATGGGTGGCTTCCAGCGGCTTGTGACCCTCGTAGACTTCCATGATGGCGCTGCCTGCGTCGCGCGCCAGTTGGCAAATCTGTTCTAACATTGTCATCCACCTCTTTCTCGTTTCGCAGTCCGTCCCGGCTGCGGATTTAACACCTTGTTTTATCGATATGATTTTTATATCGCATTGCGGCGTGTTCCGCTATCTGTGAAGCGATTCCGGTTTCCCCGCCCTTTTTTCTGGCAGGATTCACACTTTTGTAAGCAACAAACGATAGATACATAAACTTTTGTGGCTTCGCTCTGAAAAAGGACCTGCATAATGATTAAGTTTAGTGCAACGATGATAGCCACGCTGGTCGCCGCCAGCGTGAACGCCGCCACGGTGGATTTGCGTATTCTGGAAACCACCGACCTGCACAGCAATATGATGGACTTTGACTATTACAAAGACGCGCCGACGGAAAAATTTGGTCTGGTGCGTACCGCAAGCTTAATCAACGCCGCGCGCCAGGAGGCCGTTAACAGCGTGCTGGTGGATAACGGCGATCTGATCCAGGGCAGTCCGCTTGGCGATTACATGGCGGCCAAAGGGCTGAAAGACGGCGATGTGCATCCGGTCTATAAAGCGATGAACACGCTCGATTACGCCGTCGGCAACCTCGGCAACCATGAATTCAACTACGGCCTTGATTACCTGCACAAAGCGCTGGCCGGCGCGAATTTCCCCTACGTCAACGCCAATATTATCGACGCCAGGACCCAGAAGCCCCTGTTCACTCCCTATCTGATCAAAGAAACCCAGGTGAAAGACAAAGACGGTAAGCCGCACACGCTGAAAATCGGTTATATCGGCTTTGTGCCGCCGCAAATCATGACCTGGGATAAGGCGAATCTGAGCGGCAAAGTTACCGTTAGCGATATTACCGAAACCGCCCGCAAATATGTGCCGCAGATGCGCGCAGAAGGCGCGGATCTGGTGGTCGTGGTGGCGCATTCGGGGCTTTCCGCCGAGCCCTACAAGGCGCTCGCGGAAAACTCCGTCTACTACTTAAGCCAGGTGCCAGGCGTCGACGCGATCCTCTTTGGCCACGCGCACGCCGTCTTCCCGGGCAAAGATTTTGCGGCCATCAAAGGCGCGGATATTGCGAAAGGCACGCTGAACGGCGTACCGGCCGTGATGCCGGGCATGTGGGGCGATCATCTGGGGATCGTCGATCTGGTGCTCAATAACGACGACGGCAAATGGAAAGTCGCGCAAAGCAAAGCCGAAGCTCGCCCCATCTATGACGCCCAGGCGAAGAAATCGCTCGCCGCGGAAGATCAGAATCTGGTGAAAGTGCTGAAAGCCGATCACGAAGCCACGCGCGAGTTTGTCGGTCAGCCGGTCGGCAAATCCGCCGATCCGATGTACAGCTATCTGGCGCTGGTGCAGGACGATCCGACCGTGCAGGTGGTGAATAACGCCCAGAAAGCGTATGTCGAACACTTTATCCAGGGCGATCCGGATCTGGCGCAACTGCCAGTGCTCTCCGCCGCCGCGCCGTTCAAAGTGGGCGGGCGCAAAAACGATCCGGCGAGCTTTGTGGAAGTGGAAAAAGGTCAGCTGACGCTACGCAACGCCGCCGATCTCTATCTCTACCCCAACACGCTGGTGGTGGTAAAAGCGACGGGCGCCGAGGTGAAAGAGTGGCTGGAGTGTTCCGCCGGGCAGTTTAACCAGATCGACGTCAACAGCACGACGCCGCAGCCGCTGCTGAACTGGGACGGCTTTCGCACCTATAACTTCGATGTGATAGACGGAGTGAATTACCAGATAGATATCACGCAGCCTGCGAAATATGACGGCGAATGCCAGACCGTGAACCCAAAAGCGGAACGCATTAAGCATCTGACGTTTAACGGCAAGCCCATCGATCCAAAAGCAACCTTCCTGGTAGCGACCAATAACTATCGCGCTTACGGCGGGAAGTTCGCAGGCACGGGCGACAGCCATATCGCCTTCGCCTCGCCGGACGAAAACCGCGCGGTGCTGGCAGCGTGGATAGGCGCGGAAACCAAACGCGCGGGCGAAATCCACCCGGCGGCGGATAACAACTGGCGTCTGGCACCTATCAATAGCCGCCAGAAACTGGATATCCGCTTTGAAACCTCGCCCTCTGACAAAGCCGCCGCGTTTATCAAAGAGAAAGCGCAATATCCGCTGAAAAAGGTCGGCAACGACGACATCGGTTTTGCTGTCTATCAGCTCGACTTAAACCGCTAACCCCCTTCCCGGCCCGTAAATACGGGCCGGATATCATCCACCGCGTCGTTGCAGTATTAGCCCGGGTGTGACTGACCGTGTAAGGCAGCCGCACCCGGCATCCTGCATAACGCCCGGTCTTTACGCCGCCCGCTCGCCCCGGTTCGCCACGACCTGCGGCGTATGCACTTCTATCCAGTCCGCAAGCGCCGCCACTTTCTCACTCACCTCCACGCCGAGCGGCGTCAGGCTGTACTCCACATGCGGAGGCACCACCGGATAGGAGACGCGATCCACGAAGCCGTCCTGCTCCAGCGCCTGTAACGACTGCGCCAGCATTTTTTCGCTGACGCCGCCCATTTTCCGGCGCAGATCGCTGAAACGGTGCGTACCGTCGCGCAGCGCCACCAGAATCAGCACGCCCCAGCGGCTGGTCACATGCTTCAGCACGTCGCGTGACGGGCATGCTTCGGCGAACAGATTGCCATCGCGCAGCTGTTCACTCAGGGTTGGGATCGTCATAAGGATACTTACCTTTTTGTGCGTACTTACTAAAAGTGAGTTTGAGTGATAGTGTGCCACAACACACACCAGAGACAAAGGAAAAGACCATGATCGCGATTACCGGCGCTACCGGCCAGCTTGGCCAGCGCGTTATCAACACCCTCCTCAAAACCGTTGCGGCGCAGAACATTGTCGCTATCGTTCGCAACCCGGCGAAAGCCGCCGCGCTCGCGGAACAAGGCGTGCAGGTACGCGCCGCCGACTACAGCGACGTCGCGGCGCTGACCTGCGCATTACAGGGCGTGGAAAAGCTGCTGCTCATCTCCTCAAGCGAAGTGGGCCAGCGCGTGGCGCAGCACCGAAATGTTATTGAGGCCGCCAAAGCCGCAGGCGTACAGCTCATCGCCTACACCAGCCTGCTGCATGCCGACCGCTCGCCGCTCGGGCTTGCCAATGAACACGTCGCCACCGAGAACATGCTCGCCGACGCGGGCATCCCTTACGTGCTGCTGCGTAACGGCTGGTACACCGAAAACTATCTGGCGAGCGTGCCGCCTGCGCTTGAACATGGCGTGTTTATTGGCAGCGCTGGCGACGGGAAAATCGCGTCCGCCAGCCGTCAGGATTATGCCGACGCCGCCGCCAAAGTATTAACGCTTGATAACCAGGCCGGGCGCGTGTACGAACTGGCGGGCGACGAGGCCTGGACGCCTGGCGATCTCACCGCGCTGTTAAGTCAGACTACGGGCAAAAACGTGGTGTATCAGAACCTGAGCGAGGCGGATTTCGCTGCGGCACTTACGGGCGCGGGCCTGCCGGAAAGCTTTGCGGCACTGCTGGCGGATTCTGATATCGGCGCGTCCAAAGGCGGTCTGTTTGACGACAGCCATCAGCTCAGCGCGCTCATTGGCCGCCCCACGACGCCGCTTGCGACCAGCCTGCGCGCGGCGCTCGAAAAGTAATATTTCGCACGCGCCAAATCTGGCAGGCTGATTTCCCTGGGCCTGCCAGATACAATGCGCTCGCCTGCCGAAGGCGCTCACAACAATAAACTGAAAACAGGGATCTTCATGAAAGCACATATTCTCGCTCTCCCGCTGCTGCTGTGCAGCGCCGCCGCATGGTCGATGAGCTGCGACAACCCGCGCAGCCCGTATGACACCACCTACTGCGCCGCGCTGGAAATGGTGCAGGGCGACCGCGACCTCAACCAGCAGTACAAAAACACCATGGCGGCGCTCTCGCCTGCGCAGAAACAGATCGTGAAAAACGCCCAGATCTCCTGGCTGAAAGTGCGTGACCACGAGTGCGCGGAAGACGCCACGCTGCTGCTCGGCTGCGTGAATGAAAAAATGGCCGCCCGCATCGCGCTGCTGAAAAGCATCGAGCGCGAGTGCCGTAACTCCGGCTGCGACGACGCCAATCTCTCCCGCATCGAATAACCGTCAGGTTAATTAATTGTTAATACCGGTGGCTAAGCCCGCAGTTGTTCTTATAATGAGGCTTCACCTTTAGTGGAGAGCCACCGTGCAAGGCGTACCCGAGCAGTTCTTCGACGAACGCGACAGCGCCCGCTTCCGACAGTTGCCCGCGCTGCCGGGCGTTGAGCTGTATCACGCCCATATCGCCCGTTACGCCTTTGAGCCTCACACGCATGAAGCCTTCGGTATCGGCGCTATCGAACTCGGCGCCGAGCGCTTTCGCTATCGCGGCGCGCAGCATGTGGCGGCAGTGAATTCTCTGGTCACGATGAACCCCGATGAGCTCCACACCGGCGAGGCGGCCACTCAGCAGGGCTGGCGCTACCGGATGATCTATCTGGAGCCACGGACGCTGGAGCAACTCACCGGCGAGCGTTGCTGGTGGTTTGGCGAGGTGGAACGTCATGACCCGCTGCGCGCGCGCCAGACAGGTCAGCTTATCGCTGCGCTCTGGTCCGCGCCGGATACGCTGGCGCAGCAGGGGCTGTTGCTCGATATCATCGACACGTTCCGCCCCTACGCACGCCATGCGCCACAGGCGACAACCGACGGCGCGCACCGTTTCGACCGGGTGCGCGACTATCTTTACGACAATTACATGCAGCCGCTGACGCTCGATGACATCGCCGCCGAGGCGTCGCTCAGCCCCTATCATTTCCAGCGCCAGTTCAAAGCCCGCTATCACGTGACGCCGCATCAGATGCTGATGGCAGTGCGGCTATGGCGCGCCAAGCAGTTTCTCGCCGCCGGGATGCCCGCCGCCGAAGTGGCCGCCGCCGCAGGCCTGGCCGACCAGGCGCACCTCACCCGCGCGTTCACCCGCCGCTACGGCATTACCCCCGCACGCTACCAGAAACAGGTGGCCCGTTAAGCGCGCATTCGCGTCTCGCCCGGCTATAATTCAGGCACATTCGGGAACGGGGAACATAAATGGAAACTCTGGCGAACGGACGCTGGCTGAACGAACCGGCCAGTTGGCGGCTTGACAATAACGCACTGCATGTCACTACTGACGCGCAAACGGATTTCTGGCAAACCACCTGGTATGGCTTTCAGCGCCATTCCGGGCATGTTTTCGGCGTGGAGGTGACGGGCGATTTTACGTTTCAGGTCCGCGTCGAAGGCGCCTTCACCACGCTGTATGACCAGGCAGGATTGCTGCTGATGGCAGATGAACACCACTGGCTGAAGGCAGGCATTGAGTATAACGACGCGCAGCCAATGATAGGCAGCGTGCTGACGCTTGAGCGCTCCGACTGGGCGACCGGCATTTTCCCCGCCGCCCAGCAACACTTCTGGCTGCGCCTGACGCACCAGAATCACTGCCTGCGGCTTCAATATTCCACCGATGGCGAAACCTGGCCGCTGCTGCGCCTGTGTCCGTTCCCGGATGCGCAGCGCTATTTTCTGGGCGCGATGTGCTGTACGCCGACGCGCGCCGGGCTGGAGGTCACTTTCTCCGATTTCCGCCTCGGGCCGCCGAACGGTAAAGATTTGCACGATCTGAGCTAATGCGCAGCAAGCTGGTACAAGACGCGCGTTTTTGCGCCCCGCTACACTTGCCCGCTGTACAGCAAAGTGGGTGGTGGAGATGTTAACAGGCGTGTTTTATGCCCTGCTGGCGGGGCTGATGTGGGGGCTGATTTTTGTCGGCCCGTTAATCGTACCGGAATACCCGGCGGTGTTGCAGTCGATGGGGCGTTATCTCGCGCTGGGCCTGCTGGCCGTACCGCTGGCGTGGGCCGGACGCAAGCGGTTAAAACAGCTCAGCGTGCGCGACTGGCTGACCGCGCTGGCGCTGACCATGATGGGCAATCTTATCTATTACGTGTGCCTCGCGAGCGCCATTCAGCGCACCGGTGCGCCTGTTTCCACGATGATCATCGGCACGCTGCCGGTGGTCATCCCGGTTTTCGCTAATTTGCTTTACAGCCGACGCGATGGCCGTCTGCCCTGGCGACGCCTCTTTCCGGCGCTGGCGGCCATTTTCTGCGGGCTTATCTGCGTAAACTTCGCCGAGCTGCGTCAGGGCCTGCCGGGCTTCACGCCCGCCCGTTACGGGAGCGGCATCGCGCTGGCGGTCATTTCGGTTATCTGCTGGGCCTGGTATGCGCTGCGCAACGCGCGCTGGCTGCGAGAAAACCCTGACAAACACCCGATGATGTGGGCGACGGCCCAGGGGCTGGTGACGCTGCCGGTTTCACTGGCGGGTTATATTGCGGCATGCCTGTGGCTGGCAGCAGGCGACAGTGGTTTCGCGCTGCCCTTCGGCCCGCGTCCCGGCGTGTTTATCGCGCTGATGGTGGCTATCGCGCTGTTTTGCTCATGGATTGGCGCATTGTGCTGGAATATTGCGAGCCAGCGTCTGCCGACGGTGATCCTCGGGCCGCTTATCGTTTTCGAAACCCTGGCCGGGCTGCTCTATACCTTTTTACTGCGGCAGAGTATGCCGCCGCTCCTGACCCTGACCGGCATTGCCCTGCTGGCGCTGGGCGTGGTGATGGCGGTGCGGGTGAAAGTGGTGCCGGTCGCGGAACGCGCGCCACAGGAGGCGCGATAAAAAAAGGCCCGTCGGTGACGGGCCTTAAGGCTCAGAAGGTTTCCCAGTTGTCGCTGCCGCCCGCCGGAGCGGCTTTCAGGCTCGCCGTCGGCGCTGGCGTGCTGAAGGACGGCGCCTTCGGCGCAGCGCTCGCCATGCGAGACTGGGCGCGGTTGAGTTTAAAGACCGCGACCGCCTCGTTCAGCTTGCCCGCCTGATCTTCCAGAGCGGCGGCCGCCGCGGCGGATTCTTCCACCAGCGCGGCGTTCTGCTGCGTCACTTTATCCATTTCGGAGACCGCAAGGCCGACCTGATCGATACCGCGGCTCTGCTCGTCGGACGCGGAGGCGATTTCGCCCATGATATCGGTCACGCGGGTCACCGCGCCGACCACTTCTTTCATGGTTTCGCCCGCTTCGCGCACCAGCTGCGAGCCTGCGTCAACGCGGTTGCCGGAGTTCTCGATAAGCGCTTTGATCTCTTTCGCGGCCTGGGCGCTGCGGCTTGCCAGCGTGCGGACTTCACCGGCCACGACGGCGAAACCGCGGCCCTGCTCGCCGGCGCGTGCGGCTTCTACCGCCGCGTTAAGCGCGAGGATATTGGTCTGGAACGCGATGCCGTCGATAACATTGGTTATCTGGGCAATCTGATTAGAGCTGGCCGCGATTTCATCCATCGTGCGCACAACGCCATCCACAACCTCACCGCCTTTCAGCGCGGTTTCCGACGCAGTACGTGCCAGCTGGGTCGCCTGACGAGCGTTATCGGCGTTCTGTTTCACCGTCGCGGTGAGCTCTTCCATGCTGGCGGCGGTTTCTTCCAGCGACGCGGCCTGCTGCTCAGTGCGGGAAGAGAGATCGTTGCTGCCTGCGGAGATTTCGCTCGCGCCGGTGAAGATGGTGTCGGTGCTGTCGCGCACGGTGCTGACCGTGCGGGCCAGCGACTGCTGCATGTCGTGCACATTGCGCGCCAGCAGCGCCATTTCGTTATTGCCGTGAGCATCGATAGGCTGCGTCAGATCGCCTGCGGCAATCGCGCGGATGTGGCCCATGACGTCATGCAGCGGCAGCAGCAGGACGCGACGCATCGCCACCCAACTGACGATAATCACAGCCAGCACCAGTACCATAATGGCAGAAAGGATCCACAAAATGCGCTGGTAGTCGCTTTCGTTATCTTTCACGCCCTGACTGGAGAGCTTCGCCTGCTCGGCGCGCCATTCGTGATAGACCACCTGCATCGCGTTTTGCTTCTGCTCGGCGTTCTGCTTGAACATCCCTTCCAGATCGCCTGCGGCCAGCAGTTTGTTCATCTGCGCGAGCGTCGAGGAGTAGATGCGATACTGCTCTTCCAGACGGTCAACGACCTGCTCATTCATGCCCGGCGTTTCCGGCAGCGCATAGTAAGTGTCGTAATGGCTTTTCGCGTCCGCCAGCAGTTTGTTGGCCGTGGCAACGAGTTCATTAAGCTGGCCGCCGTTAATCTGATTCGCCATGCTGCTTTGCAGGCGCAACATGCCGCGGTTCAGCGTGACGCGCGTCTGGTTGAGGCTAATCCAGGCGTCGGTAAATTCCGCCACGTTCTGGCTGGAAATTTGCGACACGTTAAAGTTGTCTTTGTCATTGTTGAGCGCGCTAATGAAAACGCCTGCCGCGATAAGCTGCATGGCGCCCAGAACGATCAACACGGTGATTAAAAGAGTAATGACTTTTATACGTTTAAACATGAATGACCTTAGTGCAGGTGTAAACTGATGTGTATCTATCGGCAGGTCATTCGGGTTATTTAACGCGCAGGCCGCGATACGATGCGGTTTCCAGTTATTTCCTGATAGCTATCAGTAGTTTAGTCATGAAAATATTTTTGTGACGCACCTCTCATTTTAATCCCCCTCCTCTAAAGGGTTATAGCCTGCCGATAAAGATGCATTTAATATGCATCTTATACAAATGATGAGTGAGGTACTGCTATGGCCTTCCGCGACCAACCCCTTGGCGAACTGGCGTTAACCATCCCCCGCGCCTCCGCGCTGTTCCGTAAATACCATCTCGATTTCTGCTGCGGCGGCAAACAGACGCTGCTGCGCGCCGCAGAGCGCCAGGCTCTCGACCTGGACGCCATTGAACGCGAGCTGGCGATGCTTGCCGACGCGCCGCTGGAAAAGGACTGGAAAACCGCGCCGCTTGCGGAAATCATCGATCACATCATCGTGCGCTACCACGACCGTCACCGCGAACAGCTGCCGGAGCTGATTTTGCAGGCGACCAAAGTGGAGCGCGTCCACGCCGATAAACCGGGCGTGCCGAAAGGGCTTGCTAAGTACCTGACGATGCTCCATGAGGAGCTGACCCGCCACATGATGAAAGAAGAGCGCGTGCTGTTCCCGATGATTAAACAGGGCATGGGCAGCCAGGCGATGGGGCCAATTAGCGTGATGGAAAGCGAGCACGACGAGGCGGGCGAACTGCTGGAGGTGATTAAACACACGACGAATAACGTGACGCCGCCGCCGGAAGCCTGCACCACGTGGCGCGCGATGTACAACAGCATTAACGAGCTTATCGACGATCTGATGAATCACATCAGTCTGGAGAACAATAATTTATTCCCGCGTGCCCTCGCTGGCGAAAAATAAAGGCGCCCTTTCGAGCGCCCCGGTAACTTGACCTTTTGGGCCCGATACGTGGGCCCTTTTTTATGGCTTAGCGGCGAAAGTTCGCGAGACGCTTCTTGCCAATAAACAGCCAGCACACGCCGAGCACCACAAACCACAGCGGCGTGACCATCAGCGCCTGTCGCGTGTCATCTTCCAGCGTCAACAGGGCGATAACAAATACGAAAAACGCCATGCAAACCCAGCACATCACCTTGCCGAGCGGCATTTTGTAAATTGACTTCTCATGCAGGTGCGGGCGCTGCTTACGGTATACCAGGTAAGAGCACAGGATGATGGTCCAGACGAACATAAACAGGATAGCCGACACGGTGGTGATCATCGTGAAAGCAGTGATGACGTTCGGGTTGATATAGAGCATCACGACGCCGCCCAGCAGGCAGATACAGGAGAAGGTCAGCCCTTTTGCCGGTACCGCGCGTTTTGAGAGTTTGGCGAAGGCTTTCGGGGCCACGCCATCCTGCGCCAGACCGTAGAGCATACGGCTGGTAGAGAAGACGCCGCTGTTAGCAGAGGATGCCGCAGAGGTCAGCACCACGAAGTTAATCAGGCTCGCCGCCGCCGGCAGCCCCACCAGCACAAACAGCTCCACAAACGGGCTCTTGGTCGGGACGACCGAGCTCCACGGCGTCACGGACATGATAATAATCAGCGCGAAGACGTAGAACATAATGATGCGGACTGGAATGGAGTTGATCGCACGCGGCAGCGATTTTTCCGGGTCTTTGGTTTCGGCGGCGGTGGTGCCGACCAGCTCAATACCGACAAAGGCGAAGACCGCTATCTGGAAGCCTGCGAAGAAGCCGCTCAGCCCTTTCGGGAACCAGCCGCCCTCATTCCACAGATGCGCGAATGACGCCTCGACGCCGGTCGGCGATTTAAAGTGCATCAGCACCATCACCAGCCCCACCACGATAAGCCCGACGATGGCGACAATTTTAATCATCGCGAACCAGAACTCCATTTCGCCGAACATTTTCACGGTCGCGAGGTTAAGGGAGAGCAGGAGCACAACGACCGCCAGCGAGGCGACCCAGTCTGATAATCCAGGGAACCAGAACTGAGCATAGGCGGTGATCGCCACGACATCGGCCATGCCGGTGACCACCCAGCAGAACCAGTACGTCCAGCCGGTAAAGTATCCCGCCCACGGCCCGAGCAGATCGGCGGCGAAATCGCTGAAGGATTTATATTCGAGATTGGAGAGCAACAGCTCGCCCATCGCCCGCATGACGAAGAAGAGCATGAAGCCGATAATCATATACACAAAAATGATCGACGGGCCGGCGAGGCTGATGGTTTTGCCGGAACCCATAAACAGCCCGGTGCCGATAGCGCCGCCGATAGCAATCAACTGTATATGACGATTAGTAAGATTACGCCGTAGCGACTGCTCGGCCGGCGCCTCAGCAGCGTCAGCCACTTTGATTTGATCTGACATGTTCGTTTCCTGTACCTGTCTGTGTTGTTGAGGCTCTGCTGGCCTCTATTTACGCGTCGAAATGACGATGTCCTTGGCAAAACATCATCGATATTAGGTAAGAATCGGAGGGTTGAATACTATGATTTAAATATAATGTTAATTTTATGTTTAAAATGGGTGGCAAATCACTTTCACTTCGCGAAATGCATCACAAAAATACCCGCAATCCGCTTATTATCAAAATAAAATCGCGTCATTTCACTTACGGGAAAACAAATCCCCGCCGCAGCGGGGATCAGGAAACCGTTACAGGATTTCCAGCAGTTCGACTTCAAATACCAGCGTGCTGAACGGCGGAATGGACGCGCCCGCGCCGCGCTCGCCGTAAGCCAGGTTGTGCGGAATAGTGAGTTCCCATTTAGAGCCGACCGGCATCAGAGTCAGCGCCTCGATCCAGCCTGCGATAACGCCGCTCACCGGGAATTCCGCCGGTTCGCCGCGCGCGACGGAGCTGTCGAATACGGTGCCGTCGATAAGCTTGCCGGTGTAATGCACGCGGACGCGATCTTTACGAGAAGGAATCGGCCCCTCGCCCTGGGTCAGCACGCGGAATTGCAGACCGGATTCGGTGCTGTTTACCCCGTCGCGCTCGCGGTTTTCGTCCAGGTATTTCTGGCCTTCTACTGCCATCTCCTGCTGGCGCTCGCGGCGCACTGCATCGGCGCGTTCGTGGATCTCACGCAGCGCGCGATGCACGACATCAACAGGCACGGCAGGCTGGTTGCCTTCCAGCGCGTCACGCAGCCCCGCCACCAGCGCTTCCGGCAGCAGCCCTTGTAAGCCTGACTCGCGCAGTTGCTGTCCGACCTGTAAGCCAATACCGTAGCTTGCCTGCGCTTCGATGGTGTCAAAAGAAGGGGTTGTCATGGGGTTATCCTTTCTCAATGGGAAAATTAGCGGGCAGCATAACAGCAGCGCCACGTCGGGTAAAATAATCCTCCGGCGCGCGGGATGCCGTGGCGCTCACGAATGCGCGCTTTACTACCGGCATCAAACAGTTAGCGCGCTATAATGGTACACTGGCGCGGCGATAGCGTTGGAGTAAATGAGGAGAAGACATGCCCGGACGAATTAAACCGCTGCTGGCGCAGATATGGCACGCCCCGGACCGTATCCGGCTGATGGATCCGCTGCCCCCGGCACACCGACGCGGCATTATTCTTTGCGCGATAGTCATCGTGCTGTGCTTTCTATGGCCTTCTCCCGACGCGCCGAATACGCCGCAGCGACGCGACGCCGAACTCGATTTCAACCGCACGCCGGAGCCGCCCGTCCAGCCGCAGGCTGTCTCTCCCGCAGAAACGCCTGAGGCGAACGTTCAGCAGCCCGCTTCCGGCGCGCCGGTACAACCCTTCCAGAATAACGATATTGAGCAGCAGTGGCGCACCTATCGCGTAGAGTCCGGCAAAACGCTGGCGCAACTGTTCCGCGACCATAATCTTCCGCCGGAAGATGTCTATGCGATGGCAAAAGTGGAAGGCGACGGGAAGCCGCTCAGTAATCTTCAGCAGGGGCAGATGGTACAGGTGCGTCAGAATGCCAGCGGCGTCGTGACGGCGCTGACCATTGATACGGGCGATAACCAGCAGGTGCTGTTTACCCGCCAGCCGGACGGCAGTTTCTTACGCGTACGCTGAATATTTTCAGCGGCTCAGAAAAGCAAAACGCCGGCGCGAGGCCGGCGTTTTTACGTGCAGTCGAGTAAGAACTTACTCAGCAACCACGTTTACAATCACTTTAGCGAATACTTCGCTGTGAACCTGGAAGTCCACTTCGTGTTCGCCAGTGGTACGCAGAACGCCGTTCGGCAGACGAACTTCGCTCTTAGCCACGTCAACGCCAGCTGCAGTGACAGCGTCAGCGATGTCGCGAGTACCGATGGAACCGAACAGTTTACCTTCGTCGCCCGCTTTGGACGCGATGGTAACGGTGCCCAGCGCATTGATTTTCTCTGCGCGAGCTTCAGCAGCGGACAGAACGTCAACCAGTTTGGCTTCCAGTTCAGCACGACGTGCTTCGAAGAACTCAACGTTTTTCTTGGTAGCCGGCACAGCTTTGCCCTGCGGAACCAGGAAGTTACGAGCGTAGCCCGCTTTAACGTTTACCTGGTCGCCCAGGCTGCCCAGGTTTGCTACTTTATCAAGCAGAATAACTTGCATTACCTTATCCTCTCAAAGTCGTATTAATGGACCGTGACCGATTACTGATGACGATCAGTGTACGGCAGCAGGGACAGGTAGCGAGCGCGTTTGATAGCGCGAGCCAGCTGACGCTGGTATTTTGCACGGGTACCGGTGATACGGCTCGGGACAATCTTACCGCTTTCGGTGATGTAGTTTTTCAGCGTAGCGATATCTTTATAGTCGATCTCTTGAACGCCTTCCGCGGTGAAACGGCAGAACTTGCGACGACGGAAATAACGTGCCATTTGGCTAGTCTCCAGAATCTATCAATTCAATCTGCTCGGCATGCAGCACCATTTTGCTCAGTCCGTTCTTTGCCTTGTGGCAACTGATGAACCCCTGAACGGTGACTGCCGTACCGACCGTTATACTGTGAGTAATGGCCTGGTTTTCATGCCCGCTGATTATTACAGGCATCTGACACCACGCCTGCCGGTGGAAACCGGCCTCCTCCTGCACAGAACGATGCTCAAGCACGAACTGGCAATGAGGAATTCCTGATGGGCTGACCTTACGAAGGGGTGCCCTGCACACGGTGCCGGACAACACCAGACGGTTGGCCATCAGAATTACTCTTCAGAATCCCCAGCTTCAGCATCATCTGCGGTTTCGTTAGCGAAATCATCGCGACGCTCGCGGCGCTCGTCTTTCGCTTTAACCATCGGAGAGGCTTCAGTTACGGCGTGCTTGGTACGCATAACCATGCTGCGGATAACGGCATCGTTGAAGCGGAAGGTAGTTTCCAGCTCATCGATAACTTCCTGCGGCGCTTCAACGTTCATCAGAACGTAGTGTGCTTTGTGCAGTTTGTTGATCGGGTAAGCCAGCTGACGGCGGCCCCAGTCTTCCAGACGGTGGATCTTGCCTTCTGCACCAGTGATGGCAGCAGAGTAGCGCTCGATCATGCCCGGAACCTGTTCGCTCTGGTCAGGATGGACCATAAAAACGATTTCGTAATGACGCATCGAATTGCTCCTTACGGATTATTCAGCCTCCTGTCTGGGTCAGCCGCGGCCCGGGGAGGCAAGGAACGTGATTAAAGGGCGGCTGAAAAATTGACGCGTCATTCTACTTTCGCACCCCGGTAAACTCAAGGTAATTGGTAAAAAAAAGTGCAATGGCGTTTTTGCCTGGCGCGGCGCTTAACAATGGCGGCGGAAAAAGGCCACTGCCGCCTCCAGCGCTTCGGGCGTGATGCGGTGTTTAACCCCCGCCTGCCAGGCGCACGTGAGATGCGCATCAAGCCCGCCCCCGCGCAGCGCGTCGGCGAGACGCTGGCTCTGCGCCACAGGCACTACATCATCGTCTTCGCCGTGCCAGAGCAGCAAGGGGCGATCCGCGACGCGCGTCAGTTGCGTGTCGACATCCCAGGGCGCCAGCGCGGCCCGAATGGCGTCAGCCTCACCGGCATCCGGTGGGAAGAGCGTATGGGAGAGCGAGGTGAAGTAACCGGAGCCCATTAGCGCCGCGACTGCCCGCACTTCGGGGTGATGCGTCATAATGCCGAGCGCGGTCATCGCCCCCATCGACGCGCCGCCGATAGCGAATTTGCCTTCCGCCACCAGCCCTTCTTCTCGCAGCGCGTCATAAAGCCGCGGATATTCCGTGATGGCCGCGTGAAGAATATGCCAGAACTGCGTCATGCGGCGCGCCGCGTCACCGCTAAAGCGCGCGCCGTGATCGGGCGCGTCCGGCATCACTACGCGAAACCCGGCCTGCGCCAGCGCGACGGCGAAATAGCTATAGACCGTTTTGGACGAGGCAAAGCCGTGATAAAACAGTACCGTCGGCAGCGCCATTGCATCCGCGCCTGCCGGTGCGGCATGCAGCGCTTCGATGCCGGCAAACCGCCGTGTTGAAATTTCGATCATACTTATCTCCTGCGCAACGTCATTCGGCAGGTATGCCATGATGTACAGACGAGCGCAACGCGTAAGGGTTTTTAGCGGGTTGAGAGATGGATTACGCTTTTGCAATTTTATAGTGAAAAAAGCGCGCTTTACCTGGCAAAACCGGGATATTCAACGCCCTGATTCCCTTACACTCACTACACTCTAAGCCTGAGGTAACGAGAATGCTTATGCGACGGCTCATTCCTTTATTTATGGTGGCGACACTCACCGCGTGCAGCGCCCTGCAGGGCACGCCGCAACCTGCGCCGCCGGTGGCGGATCACCCACAGGAGATCCAGCGTTACCAGACGCAGGGGCTCACGAAAATGGGCACCGTCACCACCCTGCAATATGGCTCGCCAGACGATGCGCTGCGCGATATCGCCGCACAAGCGGGTGCCGCTGGCGCGGATTACTATCAGGTGGTCTCTAATGACGACACCCTGTTGCCGGGCCGCTGGCACGCGCAAGCCATTTTGTACCGAAAGTAAGCGTAAGCCGTCGTTTTATTTAGCAAAATTTACACTGCTTTGCGTGCATTGATCGTACCTGCTGCACAATAGCTTTCGGACTGCGCCGGGAACCGGAGCGCTGCGTTTATCGAAACAGGTGTAAGGGAGCTGACAATGAAACGATCGCTGGCTTTAACGTCGCTGTTGTTATCCGCGGGTCTGATTACCACTTCCGCGCAGTCCGCTGAAGAGGTGAACGCCGATCGGGTCACTGGCTTAAATGAAATCGGCGTTATTTCGGTCAATGATATTTCCGGCACGCCGCAGGAGATAGAAAAAGTCATCGCTTATAAAGCGGACGAGCAGGGCGCGGCGTATTATCGAATTATTCAGATGCATGAAAATCACCGCCCCGATAACTGGCGGGTGCAGGCAATTATCTATAGTTGAACGTTCTTTAGCTAAATTTTGTATTTTATTTATCCTTGCAATGATCTAAATCAATTTAACTTGAAACAAATGGTTACATTTAGCCACTAAATGTTAGCGCTCACGTGCCGTTGAAGGTGCGGAATATTAAGCGCACATGGGCTAATTTATGACACTTTCATTTCAACGCTGGGGACTGGGCGCGAAGCTCTCCTTCCTCACGGGCGTCGCAGTAGCGGCGCTTTTCCTGTTATTCACGTTTGCTTTAAGTCACAAAGCCAGCCAGCAGCTGGAAGCGCTGGCGCTCGAAGATCTGCATAACCAGACCACCAGCGTGGTGGATATGGCGCAGATGTTCGACAGCAGCCTCAATGAAGAGGTGGCGAGCTTCACAAAACTCTTTAACAGCTTTATTCCGCAACCTGTCAGCCGCGACGACAGCCAGATGCAGAGCATTAACGGCATTAGCGTGCCGATGCTTAAGGGCGGCGAGACGTCCCTGCATGAAAACAACGCGCTGCCTGACGACTTTCTGGCCCGTACCGGCGCTATCGCTACGCTGTTTGTGCGCAGCGGCGATAACTTCGTACGCGTGGCGACCTCGCTTCGCAAAGAAGACGGCAGCCGCGCTATCGGCACACAGCTCGACACCGCAAGCCCGGCATTCGCGCCTGTGATGAAAGGCGAAACCTACCGCGGCCTGGCGCTGCTGTTCGGAAAACGCTACATCACGCAGTATGAACCGGTAAAAAACGCCAGCGGCCAGGTGATTGCCATCCTCTTCGTCGGGGTCGATATCACCAACTCCTGGCAGGTGATGCGCAATAAAATCCTGAGCCGTCGCCTTGGTGAGAGCGGGCATTTCTACGTTATCAACCGCGCGCCAGGCAAAACCTACGGCCAGTTCCTTTTTCATCCGAGCGAAGAAGGCAAACGTCCGGCATGGCCGGAGGCGATCCTGACCCCGGTGCTGACGCAGCCGCAAGGCACGCTGGAGATGAAAAAGCCGGATGGCCGCACCGCGCTGCTGAGCTTTACGCAACTGCCGGGCTGGAACTGGGCGATTGTGGGCGAAGTAGACAAAGCGACGCTGCTCAGCGGCGTGAACAGCATGCGCAACCAGTTCCTCGCCGCCGGGGTGATCGTGTCGCTGCTCTTTGCGGCCGCCTTTGTCTGGACCGTTCGCCGCTGGCTCACCACACCGCTGCGTAACGTTATCACGCTCGCGCGCCAGTACGCCGCAGGCGATCTGCGCGATACCATCGACACCCGTCGTCACGATGAAGTCGGCCAGCTTATCGATGCCATTAACGGCATCGGCAACGGCTTACAGCAGATCGTGACGCAGGTGCGCGATGCCGCAGGCGAAATCAGCCAGGGTACCCGCGCGCTGGCGTCCGACAGCGGCGAGATCAGCGAGCAGATCAACAAGCAGGCCAGCAGCGTGGAGGAAACGTCCGCAAGCATGGAGCAACTGGCGGCCACGGTACAGCAGAACGCCGCGAACATGGAGCAGACCCAGGGCCTGGTGAAAGAAGCGTCCGACGCCGTACAGCAAGGCGGCGCGACCGTCAGCAACGCGGTGACCACCATGAACGACATCCGCAGCGCCTCCCAGCGCATCGCGGATATCACTCACGTGATTGAATCTATCGCCTTCCAGACCAACATCCTGGCGTTAAACGCCGCGGTGGAAGCGGCGCGCGCGGGCGAGCACGGCAAGGGCTTCGCGGTGGTGGCTCAGGAAGTGCGGGCGCTGGCGGCACGCAGCGCCAACGCGGTCAAAGAGATAGAGCAGCTCATCAGCGACACGCTCGCCAAAGTGAGCGAAGGCCATGCGCTGTCTGAGCAGACGCGCCAGGCGATGGAGTCGATCATCGGCCGTATCGGCCAGATCAACCAGTTGGTCACGGAGATCAACCACGCCTCGCACGAGCAGTCTGCGGGTATTGGTCAGGTGAATATCGCCATGCATCAGATTGGCGAAGCCACTCACATCAATGCCGAGCGCGTGACGCGCAGCGAGCAGACCGCACAGGTGCTGCGCGAGAAAGGTCATCACCTGAACGAGCTGGTGAGCCTGTTCCGCCTCAAGGCCTGATCAGCCTGCCCCGCCCGTGGCGCGCAGCAGCGCCTGCGCCAGCACCGGTTCCGGTAGCGGGCTGTCGCCACGGGTATCCAGCATCATCCGACACCAGGCCTGCGCCAGCGGCGGCGTCAGCGAACGCAGCACCTGAGCGCCGGTCGCCAGTAAAAAGAGCTGGCCGGTAATGGCGCGCCCGGCCGCTTCATCCGGGCGACGCAGTTGCCCGGCCAGTTGCCGCCACGCGCGATCAAAGTGCCGGTCCTGCCCTTTCACCGCATCAAACTCGTCGCTCAGCATCTCCATCACGCCCGGCTGGCGCGCCAGCACCCGCAGCGCATCAAGACACATGATATTGCCGGAGCCTTCCCAGATACTGTTGACCGGCATCTCCCGGTAGAGACGCGGTAGTTCGCTCTCCTCGCAATAACCAATACCGCCCAGCGCTTCCATCGCCTCCGCCACAAACGGAATGCCGCCTTTGCAGACGCTATATTTCGCCGCTGGCGTAAAAAGCCGCGCAAAAGCCACTTCATGCGGCGATTCGCGCTGCGCCCAGGCGCGCGCAAGACGAAACAGCAGCGCGGTCTGGCCTTCCAGCTGAAGCGCCATGCGCCCCAGCACCTGCCGCATTAACGGCTGGTCGATAAGGTTTTTGCCGAACGCCTGACGCTGATGCGCGTGATAGAGCGCCACCGCCAGCGCGCGGCGCATCAGCCCGTGGCTGCCGAGCGCGCAGTCAAAGCGCGTCATGCCGCCCATCCGCAGGATCTGGCGCACGCCTTCGCCCTCTTCCCCCAGCAGCCAGCCGAGCGCGTCCAGAAACTCCGCCTCGCTGCTGGCGTTTGAGCGATTGCCAGTTTTCTCTTTCAGGCGCTCCAGCCGCACTGCGTTACGCTGCCCGTCCGGCAGAAACCGCGGCACGAAAAAGCAGGAGAGCCCGCCTTTCGTCTGCGCCAGCACCAGATGCGCGTCGCTTTGCGGCACCGAGAAAAACCATTTATGCCCCACCAGCCGGTAGGCTTCGCCCGCGCCGCGCCGGGAAACAGGCTCCGCGCGGGTGGTGTTGCTGAGTACATCCGAGCCGCCCTGCTTTTCCGTCATTCCCATGCCGATGAGCAGCCCGCGTTTCTGGGCGCCGGGTAGCAGATGGGTATCGTAGCGATCGCTGGCAAGCGGCGCGCGCCAGTCGGCGAACAGCGGCGGCAGCTGGGCCTGAAGCAGCGGCGTGGCGGCGAAGGTCATGGTTATGGGGCAGAGCGTGCCCGCCTCGACCTGCGCATGCAGCACAAAGCGCGCGGCGCGCGCCACCAGCGCGCCTTCGCGCGCGGTCTCGCTCCAGGGAAGATTATGGACGCGGTTGGCGCACAGCCCTTGCATCAGCAGGTGCCAGGCCGGGTGAAAGCGCACGTCGTCGAGGCGCTCGCCACGGGCGTCGTAGCGCAGAAGCTCCGGCGGGTTGACGTTGGCGAGCCGTCCCAGCTCCAGCGATTCAGCGGTACCGAGCTGCTGGCCGATACTGGCGAGCAGCTCCGCGTCCCAGCCTGCGCCTTCGCGCAGCACTGCCTCGCGCAGCGCCGTATCGGAAAGAAAAAGATTGCTGTTATTGAGCGCGACGGGCTGGTTAAACACCGTATGGGTTTGCCAGTGCATATTCCCTCTCCTTACCTGTGGCAACGCCAGTAAGTATGGATGGCGAGGGAAAAGAAACCGCCCGCGCGCTTCACAAAAGCGAAAAGCCGTCAGCCGGCGATGTAATGCGGAACGAAGCGTGAGGTGTCTTTGGTGATGAGCGAGCCATCCTCACGGATGCCGATACCGGCAGGCTCGTCGCCGACGACCCAACTGCCAAGCAGCGTATAGCTGTCGCCAAAGCGCGGCAGCGCCTGAAACGCCTGCCAGATCACCGGTTCATGGCCGTAGTCGCCGTCTTCCTGCGCCAGCACGCGCGCGTCGTTATCAAACAGCGTCACATTGCCGCCTTCGCGTGAGAAGAGCGGCTTGCGCACATAGCCTGCGTAGCCGGAAAGCGCCTGCGCCACCTCGTGCCGCTCGCGTGAAAAATCGTCGGCAAACCAGGACGGCAGCAGGTTTGGGTGCCCCGGAAAATGCGCCCAGAGCAGCGGCAGCAGCCCTTTATTGCTGAGAATGCTTTTCCATAGCGGCTCATACCAGCGCTCGGCACGCTTGCACAGCAGCGGGCCGTTGTCGTCGCGCAACATCCACTCCAGAGGATAGAGCTTAAACGCCTGGCGAATCACCTTATCGTCCAGATCCGTCAGCACGCCGCCGAGACCCAGCCCGATATCCTCGATATAGATAAAGCGCGTCTCCAGCCCCGCCTGACGCGCGCAGTCCTCCAGATACAGCACCGTGCCGCGATCCTCTTCGGACGCCTGACAGCAGCTGAAATAGAGCGGATCGGGTGTGGTTATTCCGGCCAGACGGGCGATCAGCTTTTCCTGGATAGAATTGAACTGATCGGCGTCGCGCGGGATCGTGCCGTGGCGTCGCGCGTCTTCCAGCCACTGCCACTGAAAATAGGCGGACTCATACAACGAAGTGGGCGTATCGGCGTTGTACTCCAGCAGCTTCACCGGCCCCTGCCCGGTCCAGACAAAATCCATGCGTCCGTAGAGGGACGGATCCTGCGCTTTCCAGCTGTCGGCGATGGCATCCCAGTACAGCTCGGGGATCGCAAGACGCTCAAGCATCGCCTGATCGCGCACGGCGCGATCGACTATCTCAAGACACATCTCGTGCAGCTCGGCGGTGGGCGCTTCTATCTGTTCTTCAATCTGGCGCAGCGTAAAGCGATAGGCGCGGCTTTCATCCCAGTAGATCTCATCATCGATGATGTGAAAGTGAAAGCCGTGTTCATGGGCGATACGCGCGAGATCGGGCCGTACCGGTGTCTGATGGCGGAGCATTTAGCCTCCCCAGCTGCTGCGGGAGCCTGATGAGCGGCCAAAGCCGCCGCGGGAAATCGTCGTGGCGCTACGGGTCACCAGGCCGTGGCTGCTCGCCGTCGTGCTTTTACTGCCGCGCCAGACATAGTCGCCAGAGCCATTTTGCCACACGGGGCGCGTGTAGTAATAGTGATAACCTGTGCTGGAGGTGTAATACGTCGAAGAAGAGTCATCCAGCTCACGCTTTTTATTCGCGTTGCTGGCCAGCAGAAAGCCGGCCATCATCGGCACCCAGGTTTTCGCCGCGCCGTCGTAGTAGCAGGCGTTGCCGTAGCGGGTGCTGCAGGCATCCCAGGTGAGATTCGGAGGAATATCTTTTTCGAATTCGGCTTTAGCGGTGTTCCACGCATTCGTGCACATGTCTGCCGGATGACCGTCGGCGCTGCACTCTTGCGGCGTCGCGTAATACACCCCGTCGCCGTCATTGTCGTTATCGCCATCATCCTGACAGGCTTTAAGACCGAAAAATGCCGCTCCGCCCATAATGGCGAGGGTTAATATTTTCGGCCCTTTCCTGTCCGGCTCCGGGCGCGAATACGATTTTAAATCGGCGCCCTGCGCCACCGGATTGAACGGTTTTTTCTTACCGCGTTTTTTCCTTGCTGCCGCCATGTTCTTCCTTGTTTTCTCTCTTTTACCAGGTCATGCAGGCCGCGTTAAGAATACCGCCAGCCAGCGACGCCACGCCCATAAAAATACCGGCCGCAACGTTGCGGTTAATAATTTTTTCGCTCAGTTTCGGCATGTATAAACGCACGCCAGCGTAGATTATAAGCTGGACGACGAGCGCGATCGCCCCCCAAATCAGATAGTCGATAATGCTGACGGAGTTGATCGCAGCGCTGGCGAGCGGCACGACATAACCTAAAATCGCGCCGCCGAAAGTAATAGCCGCCGCGCTGTTATTCTCTTTAATTAACTGCCACTCGTCGTGGGACGTAATTCGGGTGTAGATGAACATAAAGCAATTGATCATCGCCAGCCCGATAAAAAAGTAAGCGCAAAACGCCATCAGTCCGTGGAATGTCTGCACGATTTCTTCTCCTGAATCCAGTTAGAGGTATTTATTCAACAGGTGAATAGCCTGTGGCGCTTATAGTAGCAGCGGAGTTTAGCGTTATTGATGCTTTAATAAAACTTTACACAGGCCAGGGAGTTATCGGCAGGGATGCGAAAAAACGCAGCGGAAATAAAAAAACCCTCCGCAGAGGGTTTGAAAATTAGCTGCGCTGACGCACGGCTTCAAAGAGGCAGATGCCCGTCGCCACCGAGACGTTCAGCGAAGAAACGCTGCCCGCCATTGGGATGCTGATAAGCTCGTCGCAGTGCTCGCGGGTGAGACGGCGCATGCCTTCGCCTTCTGCGCCCATCACCAGCGCCAGCGGGCCGGTCATTTTGCTCTGATACAGCGTATGATCCGCCTCGCCCGCCGTACCGACTATCCAGACGTCCTCTTCCTGCAAGAGACGCATGGTGCGCGCCAGGTTCGTGACGCGGATCAGCGGCACGCTTTCCGCCGCGCCGCAGGCGACTTTTTTAGCGGTCGCGTTGAGCTGCGCGGAGCGGTCTTTCGGCACAATCACCGCATGGACGCCCGCGGCGTCGGCGCTGCGCAGGCAGGCGCCGAGGTTATGCGGATCGGTCACGCCATCCAGGATCAGCAGGAACGGCTGAGCATGCGCCGCCAGCAGATCCGGCAGATCGTTTTCGCCATACTGACGCCCCGGCTTCACGCGCGCCACGATGCCCTGATGCACCGCGCCGTCGGCTTTTTCATCCAGCCACTGGCGGTTCGCCACCTGCACCGGCACGCCCTGCGCTTCGATCGCGTGGATAAGAGGCAGCAGACGTTTATCTTCACGCCCTTTCAGAATAAACACTTCCTGAAAACGCTCGGGAGCGCGCTCCAGCAGGGCCTGCACCGCGTGGATGCCGTAAATCATTTCACTCATGAATGGTACTCGTTATGGGCGGCGAGCCGCCCGGTTTTCAGCAACAAATATAAAGCATACGATGATGCGTTGGGCCTGACGCACAGGCCCCGCGATTAGCTGTCGCGCTTTTTCTTCGCCGCGCGCTTCGCTTTGGTGGCGGCGGCGATTTTAGCGGTTTTCTCCGACGGCTTTTTGGCTTTTTTCTCAGGCTTCGCCTTGCCGTTGCCTTTCTCTTTACGGAACGCGTCGTTAGGCTCGAAGTTCTGGCGTTTGCCAACCTGGCGGCGGCTGCGATTTTTACCGCCACCGCCTCTCTTCTCGCGTTCGCGCGCGGTTTTACCCACGTTGCGCGGCCCACGTTCGCTGGAGATAAGCGAGAAATCAATCTTACGCTCGTCCATGTTCACCGCTTCGACTTTAACCTCGACGCGATCGCCCAGGCGGTACGTCTGCCCGCCGGACTCGCCGATCAACCGCTGGCCGACCTGATCGAAACGGTAGTAGTCGTTATCAAGCGAGGAGACGTGCACCAGACCGTCGATAAAGAGATCCGCGAGACGTACAAAGAAGCCAAAGCCGGTCACACTGGAAATCACGCCGGAGAAAGTCTGGCCGACCTGATCCTGCATGAAGTCGCATTTAAGCCAGTCCGCTACTTCGCGGGTGGCTTCATCGGCGCGACGCTCGGTCATGGAGCAGTGCTGGCCCAGTTGCAGCATCTCTTCCATCGTGTAGTGGTAGCCGCCGCTTTCGGTGGTGTTGCCTTCATGGCCCTGCTCTTTCGACAGCAGATATTTAATCGCGCGGTGCAGCGTAAGATCCGGGTAGCGGCGAATCGGCGAAGTAAAGTGCGCATAAGATTGCAGCGCCAGGCCAAAGTGGCCGCGGTTTTCCGGATCGTAAATCGCCTGTTTCATCGAGCGCAGCAGCATGGTTTGCAGCATCTCGTGATCGGGACGATCGGCGATAGAATCCAGCAGTTCGGCGTAATCGCGCGGCTCCGGCTTGCTGCCGCCCGGCAGCTCCAGACCCAGCTCCGCCAGCACCGAACGGAATGAGGTAATCGCCTCGTTGGTCGGACGATCGTGAATACGGAACAGCGCCGGCTCTTTGTGCTTCTCGACAAAGCGCGCCGCCGAAATATTGGCGAGGATCATGCACTCTTCGATGAGCTTGTGCGCATCGTTACGCTGGGTCTGCTCAATGCGATCGATACGGCGCTCGGCGTTAAAGATAAACTTCGCCTCTTCGCTCTCAAACGAGATGCCGCCGCGCTCGGTGCGCGCCTCTTCCAGCGCTTTATAGAGGTGATGCAACTCTTCAAGATGTTTCACCAGCGGCTGATACTGGCTACGCAGATCTTCATCGCCCTGCAAAATGTGCCACACCTTGGTATAGGTGAGACGGGCATGCGAACTCATCACCGCTTCATAGAATTTATAACCAGTCAGGCGGCCTTTGGCGGAGATGGTCATCTCGCAGACCATGCAGAGACGGTCAACCTGCGGGTTAAGCGAACACAGCCCGTTCGAGAGCACTTCCGGCAGCATCGGAACGACCTGCGACGGGAAGTAAACCGACGTACCGCGGTTGCGCGCTTCGTCATCAAGCGGCGTCGGGGGACGCACGTAGTAACTGACATCGGCGATAGCCACCCACAGGCGCCAGCCGCCGCCGCGTTTCTTCTCACAGAAGACGGCGTCATCAAAGTCGCGGGCGTCTTCGCCGTCGATGGTGACGAGCGGCAGGTTGCGTAAATCGACGCGTCCGACTTTCGCCTCTTCCGGCACCTCTTCTTTCAGGTGCGCAATCTGCTCTTCGACGGCTTTCGGCCAGACGTAGGGAATTTCATGGGTACGCAGCGCCATATCCACGGCCATGCCGGTGCCCATATTGTCGCCAAGCACTTCAACGATTTTACCGATTGCTTTGGTGCGACGGGTAGGACGCTGGGTCAGCTCGACGACCACGACGTAGCCCATGCGGGCGCCCATAATCTCTTCCGGCGGGATAAGAATATCAAAGCTCAGACGGCTGTCGTCTGGCACCACGAAGCCGACGCCGGCGTCCGTGAAATAGCGGCCGACGATATTGCTCTGCTTTGGCACCAGCACACGCACGATACGCGCTTCACGGCGACCTTTACGATCCGATCCGAGCGGCTGCGCCAGCACGATATCGCCGTGAATGCAGGTTTTCATCTGCTCTGAGGAGAGATAAAGATCGTCTTTGCGTCCTTCGACGCGTAAAAAACCGTAACCGTCGCGGTGACCGATCACGGTACCTTTTTGCAGATCAAGACGTTCCGGCAGCGCGTAGCACTGGCGGCGGGTAAAGACTAACTGGCCGTCGCGCTCCATCGCGCGTAAGCGGCGACGCAGCGCTTCCTGCTGCTCTTCGCCTTCAATGCCGAGTTCGTTCGCCAGTTCATCGCGGTTAGCCGGTTTTTCACGTTTTGTTAAATGCTCGAGGATAAATTCCCGGCTCGGGATGGGATTGGTGTACTTCTCAGCTTCTCGTTCCTGAAAAGGATCTTGTGACATGGCGGTTCCTCCGTTGTCATCTGTGGCGCGAATGCGTCATTCCACCAGCAATAATTTGTAGAGCGGCTGGTTTTCATGCACTAAATCGGCCAGCGTGTAGTTATCCAGTTCCTGAAGAAAGCGTTCTACCGCCCCACCCAGCACCAGTTTCAGGCGACACGCGGGCGTGATATGACAGAACGCGCTGCTACAGTTCACTATAGACAGGGGTTCCAGCTCGCGCACGACATCACCGATGCGGATGGTCGCGGCCGGTTTGCCAAGGCGGATCCCGCCGTTTTTACCCCGCACGGCGGTTACGTAGCCCGCACGACTCAGTTGGTTGATAATTTTGACCATATGATTGCGGGAGACGCCGTACACCTGAGTGACTTCAGAAATGCTGGTCATGCGGCCTTCCGGCAGAGACGCCATATAGATCAAAGCCCGTAGCCCGAAATCGGTAAAACTCGTTAACTGCACATCAACCTCAGAGTATGGGAGGGGAAAAACGCGGTTCGCCCACAGGGCGATATGTTGATGATAAACCAGCCAGATGTCAGGCGGCTAATTTATTTGAAAAAGGCGGGTAAAATCCGGGAAAAACAGAGGGCGCGATCGCCGCGCCCTGGGTGTCTTACGCGTCGAACGGATCGCGCAGGATCATGGTTTCGGTACGATCCGGACCGGTAGAGATGATGTCGATCGGCACGCCGGTGACTTCTTCAATACGTTTGATGTAGTTCAGCGCCGCCTGCGGCAAACCGCTACGCTCTTTCACGCCGAAGGTGGATTCAGACCAGCCCGGCATGGTTTCGTAAATCGGCTCGATACCTTCCCAGTCATCCGCCGCCATCGGAGTGGTGGTGACTTCACGGCCATCCGGCATGCGGTAAGCGACGCAGATTTTCACCTCTTCCAGACCGTCCAGCACGTCCAGTTTGGTCAGGCAGAAGCCAGAAAGGGAGTTGATCTGCACGGCACGGCGTACCGCGACCGCATCCAGCCAGCCGGTACGACGGCGACGGCCAGTGGTGGCACCGAATTCGTTACCTTTTTTGCACAGGAATTCGCCGATGTCGTCGAACAGCTCAGTCGGGAACGGGCCTGCGCCAACGCGGGTGGAGTAGGCTTTGATGATGCCGAGCACGTAGTCCACATAACGCGGGCCAATACCGGAACCGGTCGCCACGCCGCCGGCGGTGGTGTTGGAGGAGGTCACATACGGGTAGGTGCCGTGGTCGATATCCAGCAGCGTACCCTGCGCGCCTTCAAACATGATGAAGTCGCCGCGTTTACGCGCCTGATCCAGCAGATCAGAAACGTCAACGACCATGCTGGTCAGCACGTCGGCAATCGCCATCACGTCGTCCAGTACTTTCTGGTAGTCGACCGCGTCAACTTTGTAGAAGTTCACCAGCTGGAAGTTATGGTATTCCATGACTTCTTTCAGCTTATCGGCGAAAGTCGCTTTATCAAAGAGATCGCCTACGCGCAGACCACGACGTGCCACCTTATCTTCGTAGGCCGGGCCGATGCCGCGACCCGTGGTGCCGATGGCTTTGGCGCCACGCGCTTTCTCACGCGCCACGTCGAGCGCGACGTGGTAGTCAAGGATCAGCGGGCAGGCTTCAGATAACAGCAGTCGTTCGCGAACCGGGATACCGCGGTCTTCCAGTTCCTTCATCTCTTTCATCAGCGCCGCAGGCGACAGCACAACGCCGTTACCGATGATGCTGGTGACGTTATCGCGAAGAATACCTGAGGGGATAAGATGGAGGACGGTTTTTTCACCGTTGATTACGAGAGTATGGCCGGCGTTGTGACCACCCTGGTAGCGCACAACATATTTAGCCCGTTCAGTCAGAAGATCGACGATCTTCCCTTTACCTTCGTCACCCCATTGGGTGCCCAGTACGACGACGTTGTTACCCATTTTTTCAAAATCACCGTTTGCTTAAAAAAGGATTCTAACACCAGCTTTCCTGATGTTCAGCCCTTTTTGTATACAAATTTCGTCGATTATGCCCGAATTTTATTCAGTTAATCGTTTTCCTCAACATGTAGTAGATAACTATCCCGGCCACCACAAGACCGCCGCCAAAACGACGCAGTAAGGTATCCGGCAATTGCGCTACCGAGACTATCATGCGTCGCCATAAGCGCGGAAAAAGCAGCGGGCCGAGCCCTTCAACCACCAGCACCAGCGCGAGCGCCAGCAAAACTGTTGTATTCATGGTATGTAAAACCTGGATAAAAAAAGAGCCGGTAATGACCGGCTCTTGTTTAAGGGTTAGGGCTTAGCGAGCGCTATTGGCCGGCGTTTTCATATAGCGGAAGAAATCGCTGTCCGGGCTCAGCACCATCACATCCTGATTGGAGTTGAAGCTGCTTTCATAGGCGCGCAGGCTACGGATAAAGGCGTAGAAATCCGGATCCTGGCTGAACGCGTCGGCGAACAGCTTCGCGGCTTCGGCATCGCCTTCACCACGCAGGATACGCGCCTGACGCTCCGCTTCCGCAAGCGTACGGGTCACTTCGTAATCCGCCGCAGCGCGCAGTTTTTCAGCTTCTTCCTGACCCTGCGAACGGTGACGACGAGCTACCGCTTCTCGCTCGGCGCGCATACGGTTGAAGATAGCCTCGGAGACTTCCGCCGGCAGGTTGATTTGCTTGATACGCACGTCAACCACTTCAATACCCAGCGCTGCCATGCTGTTCGGGTTGATCACCGGCACTTTGCCGTTGGTCTCTTCCGTAACACGCTTGGCCGCTGATGCGATAGCGTCATCGGCTGCCGGGGTTTCGACTTCATCTTCCGTACCCGCGGAACCAGAGTTCAGCGCTTCACGCACTTCAGACGTCAGACGACCACGGGAGTCAGTGACGATATCTTTCACGTCAAGGCGACCGATTTCAGAACGCAGACGGTCAGAGAATTTACGTTTAAGCAGTACTTCCGCCTGAGAAACATCGCCGCCGCCTGTCGCCAGGTAGTAACGGCTGAAATCGCTGATGCGCCACTTAATGTAGGAGTCGACGATCAGATCTTTTTTCTCTTTGGTGACGAAACGATCCGCCTGGTTATCCATAGTCTGGATACGGGCGTCCAGCGTCTTCACCGACTCGATAAACGGCATCTTGAAGTGCAGGCCAGGCTCATACACTTTTGGTTTGTTATCGCTGTCGCGTACCACTTTGCTGAATTGCAGGATGATGCCGCGCTCACCCTCTCTCACCACAAAAATTGAGGTGTAAAGCACCACCAGCACGATGATGATTACCGCAATGACTGACTTACGCATCGTTATTCACTCCCTTCGCGCTGGTAATCGTTACGCTGCGCGTTGGCACGGCGTTGATCCATAATATCGCCACGGCCAGAGGACACGCTGTTGCTCGCGCCGCTGTTGCCGCTGCCGGAAACCGGCGGCAGACGCAGCAGTGGATTGCCGCTGTTGCTGTCGTCGCTGGCGGCAGGCGCGGAACCGCCTTTCAGCATCTGGTCGAGAGGCAGGACCATCAGGTTGCCGCCCTTGTCGTTAACCAGCACTTTACGGGTGTGGCTAAGCACTTTTTCCATGGTTTCGATATAGAGACGCTCGCGGGTGATTTCCGGCGCGGCTTTATACTCCGGCAGGATCTTCGCAAAACGCGCCACTTCACCCTGCGCTTCCAGGATAGTCTGGGTTTTGTACGCACGCGCCTCTTCAAGGATACGCTGTGCCTGGCCGTTCGCGCGCGGCTGCACTTCGTTGGTGTACGCTTCCGCTTCACGGATATACTGCTGCTCGTTTTCACGTGCGGCAATCGCGTCGTCAAACGCCGCTTTCACCTCTTCCGGCGGACGAGCCGCCTGGAAGTTGACGTCCAGCAGCGTAATGCCCATGTTGTACGGACGGATCGTCTCTTCCAGCTCGCGCTGGGTATCGCTACGAATAACGGTACGCCCTTCCGTCAGAATACGGTCCATCGTATATTTGCCGATAACACCGCGCAGGGCGCTGTCAGTGGCCTGACGCAGGCTGTCGTCCGCATTGGCGACGCTAAACAGGTAGCGCTGCGGATCGGTCACGCGGTACTGCACGTTCATTTCCACGCGCACAACGTTTTCGTCAGAGGTCAGCATGATGCCGGAGGCTGCCAGCTCACGCACGGCTTCCACGTTGACCGGCACCACTTCATCGATAAAGGTTGGCTTCCAGTTGAGACCCGGCTCAACCAGATGGCTGAATTTGCCAAAGCGCGTCACAACGCCGCGTTCGGCCTCTTTAATGGTATAGAACCCGGTGACGGCCCATAAGATGACCGCAGCCGCCGCGACAATGCCTACCACGCGGCCGCCGATATGACCACGCGGCTCCTGCGAAGAACCGCCGCCTTTACCACCGCCAATCCCGCCCAGCTTTTTACTGAGCTTACGGAAGATATCATCCAGATCCGGCGGCCCCTGCTCGCGACCGCCTTTATTTCCCCCAGAGTTGCCGCCAGGCTTGCTGCTTCCCCACGGGTCGCGGTCCTGTCCGTTATTACCGGGCTGATTCCACGCCATGTTTATGCTCCATATTTGTTATGCGGTGATATACCTTTCGTTCTCCAGGCCGCCTTATGCCAGGCGCGTGTTTCATTCTGCGAAAGAGAAACACACGCGGGCGGCATAACGCGACCGGGGTCCATCCGGGTACCCCCCAAAGGGGAATATTTTCAGGCTTCGGCCAGCCGGTTAGACCACGTAGTCAACCAATGCCGGTTCCTGTTTACAGAGGCGACGCCAGTCGACAATCGGCATGCGAATTTGCAACCCGACGCAACCGTCCTCCTCCATCCACTCTTTTTCTATCGCCTGAAGCTGGTAAAACCGGCTCCGCAGACGTCCGGCTTCTGGCGGAAGGTGCAGCGCATGCTGGACGATTTCGCCGGAAAGACGTTCTGTCAGGGCCTGGAAAAGCAGTGGCACGCCCGCCCCCGTCTGCGCGGAAAGCCACACGCGGATGGGCACATTCTCATCGTTTCTGTCGATACGCGGCTCGAAATCTTCCAGCATGTCGACTTTATTCATTACCAGCAGCGTCGGGATTTCATGGGCGTCGATTTCTTCGAGTACGGTATTTACCGCCTCGATGTTCTCCGCCATCCGCACGTCCGCCGCGTCAATGACGTGCAGCAGCAACGTCGCCTGACGGGTTTCCTGCAGTGTCGCTTTAAACGCCGCCACTAAATCATGCGGCAGGTGGCGGATAAACCCTACGGTATCCGCCAGCACCGTTTCGCCAACGTCTGCGACATCAATGCGGCGCAGCGTCGGGTCGAGTGTCGCAAACAGCTGATCGGCTGCATACACCTCGGCCGTGGTGATTTGGTTAAACAGGGTGGATTTGCCGGCGTTGGTGTAGCCCACCAGTGAGACGGTAGGAATATCGGCTTTGGTACGCGACCGACGTCCCTGCTCTCGTTGCTTCTCGACGCGCTCCAGCCGCGAGAGGATCTGAGTAATACGGTTACGCAGTAAGCGACGGTCGGTTTCCAGCTGGGTTTCACCCGGCCCACGCAGGCCGATACCGCCTTTCTGGCGCTCAAGGTGGGTCCAGCCGCGCACCAGTCGCGTGGCTAAATGGCGCAGCTGCGCCAGCTCAACCTGCAGCTTCCCTTCATGGGTGCGCGCACGTTGGGCGAAAATATCAAGAATCAGCCCGGTGCGGTCGATAACGCGACACTCGCACAGGCGCTCAAGGTTACGTTCCTGAGCCGGGGTCAACGCATGATCAAAAAGGACAACAGACGCCCCAGTGGCTTTGACTGCATCGGCAATCTCAACGGCTTTACCTTCACCAACAAAATACTTTGGGTGCGGCGCTTTACGGCTACCGGTAATCACCTGTAATGCTTCGACACCGGCGGAAGAGACCAGGGATTCGAATTCCTGGAGATCTTCCATATCTTTGTCTTGCGTAAAATAGATGTGTACCAGCACCGCCTGCTCACCGGCATCATAACGGTCAAACAAGCGTAAACCCTCTTAAAATACCAGCGGGGAACACAGACGAACTGGTCCCCCGACATGGAGCAACAGCCTGGCCTTATTCGGCGTCTTCGCTATCCTGAGAGGCAGCGGAAGATGGCTGTGCGTTGTTGCTGTGATGGTAGTTATTAGAACCGCCACCCGCGTTGTTACTATGGTGAGAAACCGGACGAGACGGCACCACGGTCGAGATCGCGTGCTTGTAAACCATCTGGCTGACCGTGTTTTTCAACAGGATCACGAACTGATCAAAAGATTCAATCTGACCTTGCAGCTTAATACCATTCACCAAATAAATAGAAACTGGAACACGTTCCCGACGCAGAGCGTTGAGGAACGGATCTTGCAAAGATTGCCCCTTAGCCATTCTATCTTTTCCTTATATGCTTGTTGTTTATACTCTTGAACCCTTGGGCTCTGAAAAACTGCGTAAAAATCCGCGCACGATACGATTCAATTGTACACATTCATTGTTGCTTCGCACCAATAACCTGTAATACATCACTGTACGCTTGTTCAGGCGCCTCACTGTCGAGCCAGTGTACCCCTTCCCAACCGCGCAGCCAGGTCATCTGGCGCTTCGCTAACTGTCTCGTGGCGCAAATACCTCGATAAACCATTTCGTCGTATGAGATTTCGCCCGCCAGATAAGACCACATCTGCCGGTATCCCACGCAACGAACGGAAGGCATGTCCGTATGCAAATCTCCACGGGCAAATAGCGCCCGGACTTCTGCCTCAAAACCTGAAGCTAACATCTGGTGAAAACGCTGCTCAATGCGCTGATGGAGCAGTTCACGGCTCGCCGGGGCGATGGCGAACTGATGCACCTGATAGGGCAGAGCTTCTCCTGACGTTTGCGTCAGTTCCGTTAAAGTTTTACCCGAAATGAAAAAAACTTCCAGTGCCCGGGAAAGCCTTTGCGGATCGTTGGGATGGATTCGCTGTGCCGCGACAGGATCTATCTCCTGAAGCTTGCGATGCAGCGCGTCCCACCCCTGCTCTGCCGCCTGTCGTTCAATCTCCGCTCTGACGGTTGGATCTGCTGACGGAAGCGGGGAAAGCCCCTCCAGCAGCGCCTTAAAGTAAAGCATGGTACCGCCCACCAGCAGCGGTATCCGCCCGGCGGCGACAATCTCCGCCATTTCCTTCAACGCATCACGGCGAAAGTCCGCCGCCGAATACGTCTGTGCCGGGTCGATGATATCCAGTAACCGGTGCGGCGCCTGCGACAATTCGTGCGCGTCAGGCTTGGCGGTGCCGATATCCATACCTTTATAAACCAGCGCGGAATCAACGCTTATCAACTCTACCGGCAGCGTCTGGCGCAGACGAATGGCTAACGCCGTTTTGCCCGACGCCGTCGGACCCATCAGAAAAATCGCCTTTGGAAGGCCAGTATTGCTTACGTCATTCATGTTTCAGGGCATTCATCGCCGGTTGTAAATCGATAAGTTGTAATAAACCATCCGGCGGAGATTTCACCATCAGCGGACACAGCCTTTCGAGTTCCGCGAGCGTCGCGATGGCTTGCGCGACACTCCACGGTTGCGCGTTAACCAGATGGCGGGCAAGCCATCCAGCCACAGCGGCGTCGTCAGCGTTTGTCTGCTGCGCCAGGTAGCCTATCAGTTCAGGAATCAAGATTTGTAAATTTTGTTGGCGTAAGGGTAAAGGCACTGCACGAATCGTCACATGTTGCGCATCCAGCACGATTTCAATACCCAATCGCTGAAGCTGCGGCTGCGCGCGCGTCACTATCTCCCGCTCATCGGCGGAGATTTTCAGACGCACCGGGATGAGCAGCGGCTGCGCGCAGGGCTTCTCATCGCGCGGCAGCAGTTGCGCCTGTTTAAGATGCCGCTCCGCCACGCTTAACGCCAGCAGCATTAGTGTGCCGTCGCGCTCAAGCAGCGCCACGCTTTCCGCCACCAGCGTCAGCACGCGTCCGAAACTGTACGAATGGCCGTCAAGCGCAGGCGCGGGCGGCGATACTTCCCGCGCCGGGGCTGCGGGCGGCGTAGTAACGGCAGGCGTTTCCAGCAGTTGCTTATACAGCGCGCCCTGCTGTTTCTGATAACCCGGCGCCGCATGAGGCCAGCCGCCGTTGCTGGCGCCGCTGCGCCCTGCCCCGCCGGAGGACGAGCCGCCCGATGCCGTATAACGCGGCGCGTCGTTTTCCCTCGCGGGGGTTCGCTCGCGCGGCGTCGGGTCGGCGAACTGGTTTTTGCCTGCCGCGACGCGGTTTTCCGGCTGCCAGCGCGGAGCGTCTTGCGCCGGTGTTTCTAACGCCAGCGGATTCGCTCCCTGCTGCTGGAGCACGCTCACTACACCCTGATAGATAAAATCGTGCACCAGTCGCGACTGGTGAAAGCGCACTTCATGCTTGGCGGGATGGACGTTGACATCCACCTGATGCGGATCGATTTCCAGATAAAGTACATAGGCGGGCTGCTGATCGATGCCGAGCTTATCTTCGCAGGCCTGGCGAATCGCGTGGTTGATCAGCCGGTCGCGCATCATGCGGCCATTCACGTAGCAGTACTGGATTTCGGCAAGCGCCGCAGTGGTGCCTTTCGGCTCCGCGACCCAGCCGCGCAGCGCCAGATCGCCATGCTGCCACTCGATAGCCAGCGCCTGCTCCAGAAACGCGGGGCCGCAAATCGAGCCAAGGCGACGCTCGCGCGGCGCGTTGCCCTGCACTGCCCGGTACTGGCGCATCATTTTGCCGTTGTGGCTGAGGTTAATCGTCACGTCAAAGCGCGCCAGCGCTATGCGCCGCACCACTTCGTCGATGTGCGTGAACTCGGTTTTCTCAGTGCGCATAAACTTGCGCCGCGCGGGGGTATTGTAAAACAGATCCAGCACCTCCAGCGTGGTGCCGACCGGATGCGCCGCCGGTTTGACGGTCACGTCCATGTCGCGCCCCTCGGCGTAGGCCTGCCAGGCTTCCTGCTGGTCGGCGGGGCGGGAGGTCAACGTCAGGCGTGAGACCGAACTGATACTCGCCAGCGCCTCGCCGCGAAAACCGAGGCTGATGATAGCTTCCAGGTCATCCAGCGAGGCGATTTTACTGGTGGCGTGACGCGCCAGCGCCAGCGCCAGCTCCTCTTTTTTGATGCCGCCGCCGTTGTCGCGAATGCGGATAAGCTTCGCGCCGCCGCGCTCGATATCGATATCGATACGCGTGGCGCCTGCATCGAGGCTGTTTTCGACCAGCTCTTTCACCACCGACGCAGGGCGCTCCACCACCTCGCCAGCGGCGATCTGGTTCGCAAGCTGCGGCGGCAGAACCTGAATCGGCATGAATTCTCCTTACTGAATCACAGTGACCTGACCTGAAGCGCTGTCAGCGGAGCGGGCGGTCTGCCCCGTTCCGCCGTCACTCTTTGGCGCGGCCTGGAGCGGATGCGCAATAAAGTAATTGCGCAGCCCCTGGTAGATAGCCTCGGCGATCTGCTGCTGATAGTCATCGCTCGCCAGCAGGCGTTCTTCGCCGTTGTTACTGATAAAACCGGTCTCGACCAGCAGCGATGGAATATCCGGCGAGCGCAGTACGCCAAGGCTGGCGTGCTCCGGACGGCGCTTATGCAGCGAACCGACGCGCTGCAACTGCCCCAGCACGCTGGTGGCGACATCATACCCGACGCGCTGCGAATGGCCGAACTGCAAATCCAGCACAGCCTGACTCAGGTAAGGGTCCGCCTGACTGTTGGCCAGCACGTCGCCCGCGCCGCCCAGCAGTTCCGATTGCTTCTCATGCTGCTCCAGCCAGCTCGCCATTTCACTGTTGGCGCGGCGGTTGGATAGCACCCAGACGGACGCGCCGGTGGCATCGCGGTTCGGCGCGGCGTCGGCATGAATCGACACCAGCAAATTCGCGTTTTGCTGGCGCGCTACATCAGAGCGGCCCATCACGGAAATGAAATAGTCGCCGTCGCGCGTCAGCACGCCTTTAAACATCGGATCGTCGTTCAGCAACGTACGCAGCTTGCGGGCGATGGCGATAGTGACGTTTTTCTCGCGCACGCCGCCGGGGCCGATAGCGCCAGGGTCCTGTCCGCCGTGCCCGGCGTCGATCGCCACAATCACACGGTCAGAAACAGCACCGCTCGCGCTGCGCCCGGGCCGGGTCACGGTATTGCTGCCCACGACGCTTGTGATACGGTCATTATCCGAGCGGAACGGGTTACGCGCAGGTTCTGACGGGCGCACCGGCGCGGAAACAGGTTCGCGTTGCGCCACGACAGGCGGTGGCGGCGGTTCGTCCGCTTCGATGGTGAAGATCACGTTATAACCCGCGCCTTTTTGCTGCTTCACGGCGCGCGCCTTGCCGTCTTTGGTTAACTCGACGACCAGACGCAGAGATTGATTATCTTTCGGCTGCCCGGCGCGAATGCTTTTGAGCAGATTTTCGCCGCTGAACAGCAGCGGCAGACCCTGAATCACGCCGGTCTGTTTAATATCGAGCGCGACGCTGCGTTTGCCCTGTTGCGAATACGCGTATTCCGGATCGCCCATAAAGCTCAAGGTGATCCGCGCCTGGCCGTCGCCGTTGGAAACCTGAATATCGGAAAGCGTCGCCCCGAACGCTGGCGCGCATATCGCCAGCAGAAGCGCCGCGACCCAGTTTTTCATGCATGTGATCATCCCATCGTCCTTGCGTTCAGGCGAGGCGCGCCAGCAGCGCGTCGCCGGCAGCGGAGACCGCTTTCACCCGCGCTTCACGCCCCTGATCCTGCCATGACAAGTGGATTTCGATATCCGGCGGCGGCAGGACGCCCGCCCCTTGCTGCGGCCATTCCACCAGACAAATAGCGTCATCGGTGAAGTAATCGCGGATGCCCATAAATTCAAGTTCTTCCGGATCGGCAAGGCGATAGAGATCGAAGTGATAGATCATCATGTTTTCAAGCGTATAGGGCTCGACGAGCGTGTAGGTCGGGCTTTTAACGTTGCCCTGGTGGCCGCACGCCTGGAGAAACCCGCGGCTGAACGTGGTTTTGCCCGCGCCCAAATCGCCGTACAGATGGATAACGGTCGCACCGCGACAGGCGCGCGCCACGCGTGCGCCGAGGTCGAGGGTCGCCTGCTCTTCGGGTAATGGTATAACGCGATTCATCATGATTCTGGTCTGTCTATATCCGGGTTAACAAAACGATAGAGCGTGGAGAACAGATCGGTCGCCAGCATGCCGCGCGTGCCAAAGCGTGCCGCGAGCGCATCCGCCGCCGCGCCGTGGGCCACACAGCCCGCGCAGGCGGCATCATACGGGTTCAGCCGCTGCGCCAGCAACGCGCCGATAATGCCTGACAGCACATCGCCCATGCCGCCCGTGCCCATGCCCGGGTTGCCGGTATCGATAATGCCGCATTCGCCTTGCTGGCCTGTCACCACTGTGCCCGCGCCTTTCAGCACCACGCAGCCGCCGTAGCGCTGCGCCAGCTCTCTGGCGCTAAGTAAGCGGTCACTCTCAATTTCTGCCACGCGGCGATTAAGCAACCGCGCGGCCTCGCCAGGGTGCGGCGTAAGAATGCGATTGTGACGTGTATCGGGAGCGATTGCCAGAAGGTTCAGCGCGTCCGCATCCCACAGCATCGGTTTGTCGCAGCGGCGAACTTTTTCCAGTGCCGCTTTCCCCCATTCCTGCTGTCCGAGTCCCGGTCCGATGACCACGACATCGGCCCAGGCCAGGCTCTCATCAAGCGCATTGTCGGTGAGCGCATGCACCATCAGTTCCGGTCTTGCGGTCACCAGCGGCGCGATGTTTTCCGCGCGAGTAAGTACTCGCACCAGACCTGCGCCCGCGCGCAGCGCCGCCTCGCCGGTCATGCGGATAGCACCGGCAGTCCCGTGATCTCCGCCAATAATCACCAGCTTGCCGTTATCGCCTTTGTGCGAACCGGGCCTGCGCGGCGTAAGCCATTGGGAAAGCTGCGCCGTGTCGAACCGCGCATACGGTGCCTGCTTCCCGGCAAGCCACGCCTCAAGCCCCAGCGCGTGGTAGTGCAACCGCCCGACCACATCGCGCGCCCGGCCCGTGAGCAGGCCAGGCTTGAGCGCGATAAACGTAACCGTATGCGCGGCGTGAATGACCGCGCCCGGCGCGCCGCCGGTTTGCGCCAGCAGTCCGGAGGGAATATCCAGCGCCACAACGGGCGCGGCATGGCGGTTGGCCTGGTGAATCAGCGCGGCGACATCTTCGCGCGGCGCCTGGGTCAGCCCCGTGCCCAGCAGTGCGTCGATGATTAAATCGCAGGTTTCCGGCAGCGGCGTGTGCGGCGCATGAATGTCGCCGCCCGCGTTGAGCCACGCGTCGCGCGCGGCTTGCGCTTCTTCCGGCAACGGTTTGTCGCGCTCCAGCGCCACCACCGTAACGTCGATACCCGCCGCCTGCGCAAGACGCGCCACGACATAGCCGTCACCGCCGTTGTTGCCGTGGCCACAAAGCACCAGCCAGCGCTGGCTATGCGGATACGCCGCGCGCGCCACCTGAAACGCTGCGTCGCCGGCGCGCTGCATCAGCTCGTAAAGCGTCAACCCAAAACTGTCCGCCGCCTCCCGCTCCGCCGTGCGCAGCCAGTCCGCAGGCCAGACGGAGTGTGGTATACTGGCGCCGTTTTTGTTCATCCCGTGGTCCGTCATGTCTGAACCCCTCGATCTCAATCAGTTAGCGCAAAAAATTAAACAATGGGGCGCCGAGCTTGGCTTTCAGCAGGTAGGTATTACCGATACCGATCTGAGCGCCAGCGAAGGCGCGCTTCAGGCGTGGCTGGATAAACAGTATCACGGCGAGATGGAGTGGATGGCCCGTCACGGCATGCTGCGCGCGCGCCCGCATGAACTGCTGCCCGGCACGCTTCGCGTCATCAGCGTGCGGATGAATTATCTGCCCGCCAACGCCGCCTTTGCGCGCACTCTAAAAGATCCCTCGCTCGGCTATGTAAGCCGTTACGCCCTGGGGCGCGATTACCATAAGCTCCTGAGAAACCGGCTGAAAAAACTCGGCGAAACGCTGCAAGCGCATTGCGCGTCGCTGAATTTTAGACCCTTTGTCGACTCCGCGCCCATTCTTGAGCGCCCGTTGGCGGAAAAAGCCGGTCTCGGCTGGACAGGCAAACATTCGCTCATCCTCAACCGCGACGCCGGATCATTTTTCTTTCTCGGCGAGCTGCTGGTCGATTTGCCGTTGCCAGTGGATAAACCCGTTGAAGAAGGCTGCGGACGCTGCGTGGCCTGTATGACCATCTGCCCGACCGGCGCGATTGTCGAGCCGTATACGGTGGATGCGCGCCGCTGTATCTCGTATCTCACCATCGAGCTGGAAGGCGCTATCCCGGAAGAATTTCGTCCATTGATGGGCAACCGTATCTACGGCTGTGATGATTGTCAGCTGATCTGCCCGTGGAACCGCTTTTCACAGCTCACCGACGAGGCGGATTTCAGCCCGCGACAGGCGCTGCACGCGCCGAAGCTGATTGAACTGTTTGGCTGGAGCGAGGCGCACTTTCTGAAAGTCACCGAAGGATCGGCGATACGCCGCATTGGTCACTTACGCTGGCTGCGTAATATTGCGGTCGCGCTCGGCAACGCGCCCTGGGATGAAGCCAATATTGTTGCGCTTCGTCAGCGCAAAGGTGAGCACCCGCTTCTCGACGAGCACATAGACTGGGCGATTGCGCAACAAACAGACAAACGTAACGCCTGTGTGGTGGAAGTGCAGTTGCCGCAAAAGCAACGGCTGGTCAGAGTAATTGAGAAAGGGCTGCCGCGTGACGCGTAGACGCGTTTCGCTGTGAATAAAATTAAAAAAGTCTTGCCATTCAAAGGCCAGATTTATCAAAAAACCTCATAAATAACATTTAGTAATAAATTATTATTTATGAAAATCAGATGGTTACAAAAAAGATGTGATCAAAGTTATCATTCAGACGTACAGGATAACTTTACGCAAACTGTGGATAAGTCTGTTCAGAAACTTTTTGGATAAACGCAAAAAACCAGCAGCAGCGCGCTTTGTCGCTGTGGATAATTTGTACAATCGAAGAGATTTGGAGCGGGAAACGAGACTCGAACTCGCGACCCCGACCTTGGCAAGGTCGTGCTCTACCAACTGAGCTATTCCCGCTTGGGTGGTGTTGCCTTTCGGCATTTCAAATTTTGGAGCGGGAAACGAGACTCGAACTCGCGACCCCGACCTTGGCAAGGTCGTGCTCTACCAACTGAGCTATTCCCGCTTGGGTGGTGCTGCCTTTCGGCGATTTCAAATTTTGGAGCGGGAAACGAGACTCGAACTCGCGACCCCGACCTTGGCAAGGTCGTGCTCTACCAACTGAGCTATTCCCGCTCTGCGTAATTCACATTTCTGTGTCGTTACGGGAGGCGCATTATACGAGAAATGATTTCTACCGCAACCCCTTAAACGCTTTTTTTTGTGATTTTTATCTGACTGCTTTTTTATTCGCCAAAGTGATCACTTTACCAGCAAAAGAGGGGCTTAGCCCCTCTTCGCCATCACAATTTAATGAAATGTTCGCGGTAATAGGCGAGCTCCGCCACCGACTCGCGGATATCGTCCAGCGCCTGATGCGTATTTTGTTTCTTAAGGCCATTCAGTACATCCGGCTTCCAGCGGCGCGCCAGCTCTTTTAGCGTACTGACGTCCAGGTAACGATAGTGGAAATAGGCTTCCAGCTCCGGCATGTACTTAAACAGGAAGCGGCGATCCTGGCCGATGCTGTTACCGCAAATAGGCGATTTGCCCGCAGGCACCCACTCTTTAAGGAATTCAATCGTCGCCAGCTCCGCCTCGCGCTCGCCCATCGTGCTCGCTTTAACGCGCTCCACCAGGCCGCTGGCGGTATGCGTGCGCACATTCCAGTCATCCATCAGCGCCAGCTGCTCATCGGCCTGATGCACAGCGATAACCGGGCCTTCCGCGAGAATATTCAGATCGGCGTCGGTCACCAGGGTGGCGATTTCAATGATGCGATCCTGTCGCGGATCGAGTCCGGTCATCTCCAGATCGATCCAAATGAGGTTGTTTTCATTGGCACTCATGCTATTTTCCATCCGTTATCGCGTCACACCGGGGTGACAGGCAGTTAATTCATTTACAATAGCTGATATCATAGAGGTTTTGCCCACCAGGGGCGACCAGGAGCCATTAAGATTGAGCAAAAATAAACTCTCCAAAGGTCAGCAGCGCCGCGTGTCAGCGAACCATCAGCGCCGGCTCAAACAGACTACGGAGAAAGCCGATCCGGACGACTCGCAATTTGGCGAGCCTCGCGAAGGTCGCGTGATCAGTCGCTTTGGTCAGCATGCCGACGTCGAATCGTCAGACGGCGGGGTGCATCGCTGTAACATTCGCCGCACCATCCGCTCGCTGGTGACCGGCGATCGCGTCGTCTGGCGCCCGGCGAAAGAAAATGTTCAGGGCAAAGGCATTGTCGATGCGGTACACGAGCGTACCTCTGTACTGACGCGCCCGGATTTCTACGACGGCGTGAAGCCTATCGCCGCGAATATCGACCAGATAATCATCGTATCGGCCATCCTGCCGGAGCTGTCGCTGAACATTATCGACCGCTATCTGGTGGCCTGCGAAACGCTGGAGATTGAACCTTTACTGGTCCTCAACAAAACTGATCTGCTTGATGAAAACGACCTCGCTTTCGTCAACGAGCAGATGGATATCTATCGTCGTATTGGTTATCGCGTACTGCTGGTGTCCAGCTACAAAGACGAAGGGCTGAAGGAGCTGGAGCAGGCACTTATCGACCGCACCAGTATTTTTGCGGGACAGTCGGGCGTGGGTAAATCGAGCCTGCTGAACAATCTGCTGGGCCTGAAGGATAACCAGATTCTGGTTAACGACGTCTCTGACAACTCCGGGCTTGGTCAGCACACCACCACCGCCTCACGCCTGTACCACTTTCCGGGCGGCGGCGAAGTCATCGACTCGCCGGGCGTGCGTGAATTCGGCCTGTGGCACCTTGAGCCGGAACAGATAACGCAGGGCTTTATCGAATTTCACGACTATCTGGGGCTCTGCAAGTTCCGCGACTGTAAACATGGCAACGATCCCGGCTGCGCCATTCGCGAGGCCGTTGAGCGCGGCGACATTGCCGAAAGCCGTTTCGACAACTATCACCGCATTCTGGAAAGCATGGCGCAGGTAAAAACGCGTAAAAACTTTTCTGATAGCGACGACTGACAATTAAGCTGTGCGTCGTTAGAATCAGCCCCTTTTTCTGACAGGCCCGGCGCGCAGCCGGGTCAGGAATGATGAAACACTGGCCTGGAGGCTACCTTGTTAAACGAAATCAAACTTTCGCTGCAATATATTCTGCCTAAACAGTGGCTCACTCGCCTTGCTGGCTGGGGCGCGAGTAAACGCGCGGGCTGGCTGACCAAACTGGTCATCGACCTGTTCGTAAAATACTACAAGGTCAACATGAGCGAGGCGCAAAAGCCCGATACCGCCAGCTACCGCACCTTTAACGAATTTTTCGTGCGCCCACTGCGCGATGAAGTCCGCCCGCTCAACACCGACCCGAACGTGCTGGTAATGCCGGCGGACGGCGTGATAAGCCAGCTTGGCCGTATCGAAGGCGATAAGATCCTGCAGGCCAAAGGCCACAACTATTCGCTGGAAGCGCTGCTTGCCGGCAACTATCTGATGGCCGATTTGTTCCGTAACGGCAGCTTCGCCACTACGTACCTGTCGCCGCGTGACTACCACCGCGTGCATATGCCGTGTAACGGTATCCTGCGTGAAATGATCTACGTACCGGGCGATCTCTTCTCGGTAAACCATCTGACCGCTCAGAACGTGCCGAACCTGTTCGCCCGTAACGAGCGCGTTATCTGCCTGTTCGATACCGAATTTGGGCCAATGGCGCAGATCCTGGTGGGCGCGACGATTGTGGGTAGCATCGAAACCGTCTGGGCTGGCACTATCACCCCGCCGCGCGAAGGCATTATCAAACGCTGGACGTACCCGGCGGGCGAAAGCGACGGCGCCGTAGCGCTGCTGAAAGGCCAGGAGATGGGCCGCTTCAAGCTGGGCTCCACGGTTATCAACCTGTTTGCGCCGGGTAGCGTCGAGCTGGTTGAACATCTGCAAAGTCTCTCCGTCACTCGCCTCGGCGAGCCGCTGGCGGTATCTACCGACGCGGTGACGGCGGATGTCGCGCCTGCGGTGATTGCGCCGGAAGAGATCGAAGCCGAACGCGAGGCTAACCCGCTGGTCGATAACGACCAGGACCGTTAATGCAAAGGTAAAATGACGTGCGCCTGATTCTTTACGTGCTGCTGGCCTGGAGCCTGAGCTTTTGGGCGAACGCCGCGACGGCGCCCGATGAAAAACAGATAGCCCAGGAGCTGGAGCAAGCCAAAGCGGCCAAAAACCAGCCCGATCAGGCGCAAGTGGTTGAAACCCTTCAGTCCGCGCAAAACGCGCTTGAGGAGAGAAAAGCCTCCCTTGAGCGCGCCAGACAGTATCAACAGGTTATCGATAATTTCCCGAAGCTGTCGCAATCGCTGCGCCAGCAACTCAATAACCTGCGCGACGAGCCGCGCCGGGTGCCCACAGGGCTTACCACCGACGCGCTCAATCAGGAGATCCTCCAGGTCAGCAGTCAGTTGCTGGAAAAGAGCCGCGAAGCGCAACAGGAGCAGGATCGCGCCCGCGAAATCGCCGACTCCTTAAGCCAGCTTCCCCAGCAGCAAACCGACGCGCGCCGCCAGCTTAACGAGATGGAACGCCGCTCGGGCGCGTCGTCAGGCTCTACCGCGCTCGGCGCCGCCCAGCTTCTCGCCCAGCAGGCGGAATCCGCACAGCTCAAAGCGCGCGTTGATGAACTGGAACTCGCGCAGCTCTCCGCGAGCAACCGTCAGGAGCTGGCGCGCCTGCGTGCGGAGCTGGCGCAAAAGCAGAGCGAGCAGCTCGATACTTACCTGCAGGCGCTGCGTAATCAGCTCAACAGCCAGCGCCAGCAGGAGGCCGAACGCGCGCTTGAAAGCACCGAGCTCCTGGCCGAGAACAGCGCCAACCTGCCTCCGGCTATCGTCGAGCAGTTCAACGTCAACCGCGAGCTCTCCCGCGCGCTAAACCAGCAGGCGCAGCGTATGGATCTTGTCGCATCGCAGCAGCGTCAGGCCACCAGCCAGACGATGCAGGTGCGTCAGGCGTTAACGACGCTGCGCGAACAGTCGCAGTGGCTTGGCGTCTCCAACGTACTTGGCGAGGCGCTGCGCGCGCAGGTCTCGCGCCTGCCGGAGATGCCGAAACTGCAACAGCTGGATACCGAAATGGCCCAGTTGCGCGTGCATCGCCTGCGTTATGAAGATCAGCTTAACAAGCAGCCGCAACTGCGCCAGCTGCGCCAGGCCGATGGCACGCCGCTGACGGCGGAGCAGAATCGCATCCTGGAAGCGCAGTTGCGTACCCAGCGCGAACTCCTCGGCTCCCTGTTGCAGGGCGGCGATACGTTAATCCTTGAACTCACCAAGCTGAAAGTGGCCAACAGCCAGCTTGAAGACGCGCTTAAGGAAGTGAACGAAGCGACGCACCGCTATCTGTTCTGGACCTCGGATGTCAGCCCGCTCAGCATCAGCTGGCCGGTGGATATCGTGCAGGATCTGCGCCGCCTTATTTCGCTCGACTTTTTCGGCCAGCTCGGCAAAGCCGCCGTGATGATGGTCACCAGCAAAGAGACGCTGCTGCCGCTGTTCGGCGCGCTGCTGCTGGTGGGCTTCAGCATCAGCTCCCGCCGCCATTTCACGGCGTTTCTGGAGCGCTCCAGCGCGCGCGTCGGTAAGGTCACGCAGGATCACTTCTGGCTGACGCTGCGCACAGTATTCTGGTCGATTCTGGTAGCCTCACCGCTGCCGGTACTCTGGGCCACGCTCGGCTACGGGCTGCGTGAAGCCTGGCCCTGGCCTATCGCCGTCGCGGTGGGCGACGGCGTGACGGCGACGGTGCCGCTGCTGTGGGTGGTGATGATCTCCGCCACCTTTGCCCGCCCGAACGGCCTGTTTACCACGCACTTCGGCTGGCCTCGCAACCGCGTCGCCCGCGCGATGCGCTATTACCTGATGAGCATTGGCTTTATCGTGCCGCTGATCATGGCGCTGATCACCTTTGATAACCTCAACGACCGCGAATTCTCCGGCTCGTTGGGCCGTTTGTGCTTTGTGCTGATTTGCGGCGCGCTGGCTATCGTGACGCTCAGCCTCAAGCGCGCAGGCATTCCGCTCTATCTGGATAACGAAGGCAATGGCGACAACTGGGTAAACCGGCTGCTGTGGAACCTGATGCTGTGTGCGCCGCTGATGGCGATCCTCGCCGCAGCCGTAGGTTATCTCGCCACTGCGCAGGCGCTGCTGGCGCGTCTGGAAACTTCCGTCGCCATCTGGTTCCTGCTGCTGGTTATCTACCACATTATTCGCCGCTGGATGCTGATTCAGCGCCGTCGTCTGGCCTTTGACCGCGCCCGCTCGCGCCGTGCGGAAATTCTGGCCCAGCGCGCCCGCGGCGAAGAAGAGCCGCCCCACGGGCACAGCACCGAGGGCAGCGTCGAGGTGGATGTCGCCGAGCTCGATCTCGACGCCATCAGCGCCCAGTCGCTGCGCCTGGTGCGCTCCATTCTGACGCTTATCGCGCTGCTGTCGGTCATTGTGCTGTGGTCGGAAATCCACTCGGCGTTCGGATTCCTTGAAAACATTTCCCTGTGGGATGTGACGTCGACCGTCCAGGGCGTGGAGAGCATTGAGCCTATTACCCTTGGCGCGGTTCTGATTGCCATTCTGGTGTTTATCGTCACCACGCAGCTGGTGCGCAATTTGCCTGCGCTGCTGGAGCTGGTCGTGCTACAACACCTGGAACTGACGCCCGGTACCGGCTATGCCATCACCACCATCACCAAATATCTGCTGATGCTGATTGGCGGACTGGTGGGCTTCTCAATGATTGGTATTGAATGGTCCAAGCTGCAGTGGCTCGTGGCGGCGCTCGGCGTCGGGCTTGGTTTCGGCCTGCAGGAAATTTTCGCTAACTTTATCTCGGGCCTGATTATTCTCTTTGAAAAACCGATTCGTATCGGCGACACCGTGACCATTCGCGATTTAACGGGCAGCGTGACGCGCATTAATACCCGCGCCACTACCATCAGCGACTGGGATCGCAAAGAGATTATCGTGCCGAATAAAGCGTTTATCACCGAGCAGTTTATCAACTGGTCGCTGTCTGACTCCGTCACCCGCGTGGTGCTGACGGTACCTGCGCCATCGGACGCCAACAGTGAAGAGGTGACGCAGCTGCTGTACCGCGCCGCCGAGAAGTGCAGCTATGTGATAGATAACCCGCCGCCGGAAGTGTTTTTGGTGGATTTACAGCAGGGTATTCAGCTGTTTGAGCTGCGTATCCATGCCGCTGAAATGGGGCATCGCATGCCGCTTCGCCACGAGATCCACCAGCTGATTTTGCAGGGCTTTCGCGAACACGGTATCGAAATGCCGTTCCCGCCCTTCCAGATGCGTCTGGAGAGCCTGGATGGCAAACGCACCGCGCGAACGTTAACCTCTGCCGGCCGCACCAGCCGCACGCCGGGAAGCATGTAACGAAAAAGGAGCCGCAAGGCTCCTTTTTTATGGCGGTGAGGCGTGGAGTAAAGGTGGGCGCGCGTCGCTTAACCCCCCTACGTCTGGCGCCTGTTATGGATAAGGCAGGTAAACGCAGCGCATTCGCCACAGACCCGCCCTCGACCGTTACGCCCGATCTACCGTAAAGGCGATAACTTCCGCGAGGCTTTCCGCGCCCAACGCCAGCATAATCAGACGATCCACGCCCAGCGCGACGCCGGAGCAATCCGGCAGGCCCACTTTCAGCGCTTCCAGCAGATTGTAATCCACCGGCTGCTGCGGCAGACCACGCTGAAGGCGCTTGCGGTTATCTTGCTCGAAACGCTGCTGCTGCTCGCGGGCGTCGGTGAGCTCATGAAAACCATTCGCCAGCTCAATGCCTTTGTAATAGACCTCAAAACGCTCCGCCACGCGGTGATCTTCAGTGCTGATTTGCGCGAGCGCCGCCTGGCTTGCCGGGAAGTGATAAACAAACACCGGACGGTCTTTTCCGATATGCGGCTCGACGCCCATGGTGAACAGCAGTTGCAGCAGCGTGTCGCGATCTTCTTCGGTATCGGCGATGTTGCTGAGATCAAGCTTCGCCGCCGCCTCGCGCAGCAGGGTTTTGTCCGCCGACAGCGGGTCGATTTCCAGATGGCGCTGAAACGCCTGCTGGTAAGAGATCGTCTCCGCGGGCTGGCAGTCCAGCACCTGTTGCAGAAGGTCATCCACCTCATTCATCAGGCGATACATATCGTAGTGCGGACGGTACCACTCCAGCATGGTGAATTCAGGATTGTGATGACGCCCCATCTCTTCATTACGAAAGCTGCGGCACAGCTGATACACCGGCCCGCAGCCCGCCGCCAGCAGGCGCTTCATATGATATTCCGGGCTGGTCATCAGATAGAGATTGATCCCCTGAGAATGGCCGGGGCCGACGAAACGCGTTTCGAACGGGAACAGGTGGATATCGGTTACCGTCGCCTGGCTCATGCAGGGGGTTTCCACCTCCAGTACGCCGCGATCCGCAAAGAAGCGACGGATCTCCGCCATAATCGCGGCGCGCTTTAACAGGTTGGGGATGGATGCGCTCGGCTGCCAGGTGGCCGTCTCGCTCATGGTACTTTCTCCGTCTTGAAACAAGGGCACGAAGTCTACTCGTATCGCGTTCGCCAGACAAATTTTGCGCAGTTTTTTCCTGCGAAGAGGCCAATTTTCCGTTTTGTGAGCTACTTCATCAAGCGGGCTGATAAAAGCCGTCGTAACGCCCCAAAAAATCGAACACATCAAATTTCCCCTTTAGGGGTACGGTTATACTCAGCTACCCAAAAAGGAGCAGGGGAACGCTTTACCCCCGCGCAGCCCCGAGTTTTCGCCTTTGTTACCGCGCGGTGGGAATAACTAAAACCCGGAGGAATGTCGTGCAAACTTTTCAAGCCGATCTCGCCATTATCGGTGCCGGCGGCGCGGGACTGCGGGCCGCCATTGCGGCGGCCGAGCGCAATCCCAACGCTAAAATCGCACTGATTTCAAAAGTCTACCCAATGCGCAGCCATACCGTTGCGGCCGAAGGCGGCTCGGCGGCGGTCGCGCAGGATCATGACAGTTTTGAGTATCACTTCCACGACACCGTCGCTGGTGGCGACTGGTTGTGCGAGCAGGACGTGGTCGACTATTTTGTGAAGCACTGTCCGCGCGAGATGACCCAGCTTGAACAGTGGGGCTGCCCGTGGAGCCGCCGCCCGGATGGCTCGGTCAACGTCAGGCGCTTTGGCGGCATGAAAATCGAGCGTACCTGGTTTGCCGCGGATAAAACCGGCTTCCATATGCTCCACACGCTCTTCCAGACTTCCCTGCAATTCCCGCAAATTCAGCGCTTCGACGAGCATTTCGTCCTCGATATTTTAGTGGACGACGGTCAGGCGCGCGGCCTGGTCGCGATGAACATGATGGAAGGCACGCTGGTGCAAATCCGGGCCAACGCGGTCGTGATGGCGACCGGCGGCGCGGGACGCGTTTACCGCTACAACACCAATGGCGGCATCGTCACGGGCGACGGCATGGGCATGGCGCTCTCACACGGCGTTCCGCTGCGCGATATGGAATTCGTACAATATCACCCGACGGGCCTGCCCGGCTCCGGCATTCTGATGACGGAAGGCTGCCGCGGCGAAGGCGGCATTCTGGTCAATAAAGACGGCTACCGTTACCTGCAGGATTACGGCATGGGCCCGGAAACTCCGCTCGGCGAGCCGAAAAACAAATATATGGAGCTTGGGCCGCGCGATAAAGTCTCGCAGGCGTTCTGGCACGAATGGCGCAAAGGCAACACGATTGCCACACCGCGCGGCGATGTGGTCTATCTCGACCTGCGCCATCTCGGCGAGAAAAAGTTGCTGGAGCGGCTGCCGTTTATCTGCGAACTGGCGAAAGCCTACGTGGGCGTCGACCCGGTGAAAGAGCCGATTCCGGTGCGCCCGACGGCGCACTACACCATGGGCGGCATCGAAACCGACCAGCGGTGTGAAACCCGCATTAAAGGGCTGTTCGCCGTGGGCGAATGCTCATCTGTTGGGCTACACGGCGCTAACCGCCTTGGCTCAAATTCGCTTGCGGAGCTGGTGGTATTTGGCCGCCTCGCAGGCGAACAGGCGATGGATCGCGCAATGGCCGCGTCACCCGCCCGCGACAGCGCGCTGAGCGCGCAAACAGCGGATATCGAAGCGCGCCTGCATAAGCTTATCAACCAGGAAGGCAATGAAAGCTGGGCGAAAATTCGCGACGAGATGGGGCTTTCAATGGAAGAAGGCTGCGGCATCTATCGTACGCCGGAGCTGATGCAGAAAACCATGGATAAACTCGCAGAGCTGCAGGAGCGCTTCAAACGCGTGCGCATCAGCGACACTTCCAGCGTGTTCAACACCGATCTGCTCTACACTATTGAGCTTGGTCATGGGCTTAACGTCGCCGAATGCATGGCGCATTCCGCCATGGCGCGTAAAGAGTCGCGCGGCGCGCACCAGCGTCTGGATGAAGGCTGCACCGAACGCGATGATGTTAACTTCCTGCGCCACACTCTCGCCTTCCGCGACGCTGACGGCACCACCCGTCTGGATTATAGCGACGTAAAAATTACCACTCTGCCTCCGGCGAAACGCGTGTATGGCGCAGAATCGGAAGCGGCTGATAAAAAGGAGACGGCGAATGGCTGAGATGCAAACGCGGCGCATCGAAGTGGTGCGTTATAACCCGGAAACCGACCACGCGCCGCACAGCGCATTTTATGACGTGCCCTGGGATGAACAGACCTCGCTGCTGGACGCGCTGGGCTATATCAAAGACAACCTGGCGCCGGACTTAAGCTACCGCTGGTCGTGCCGCATGGCGATTTGCGGCTCCTGCGGCATGATGGTCAATCGCGTACCGAAACTCGCCTGCAAAACGTTTCTGCGTGATTACCCTTCCGGCATGAAAGTCGAAGCGCTGGCGAATTTCCCAATCGAACGCGATTTAGTGGTCGATATGACCCACTTTATCGAAAGTCTGGAGGCGATTAAGCCATACATCATCGGCAACCCGCGCACGCCAGAACAGGGGCCAAACACCCAGACGCCCGCGCAGATGGCGAAATACCATCAGTTTTCCGGCTGCATCAACTGCGGGCTGTGTTATGCCGCGTGCCCGCAATTCGGGCTGAACCCGGAGTTCATCGGCCCGGCGGCCATTACGCTCGCGCACCGCTATAACCTCGACAGCCGCGATAAGGGCCAGAAGGCGCGTATGCCGCAACTTAACAGCCAGAACGGCGTCTGGACCTGTACGTTCGTCGGTTATTGCTCGGAAGTCTGCCCGAAACATGTCGACCCGGCCGCCGCTATCCAGCAGAGCAAAGTGGAGAGCTCGAAGGATTTCTTAATCGCCATGCTGAAACCCGGCGCAAGGAGTGAATAATGACCTCGAAACGTAAGCCTTATGTACGGACGATGGAAGCCAGCTGGTGGAAAACGCTGCCATTCTACCGCTTTTACATGCTACGCGAAGGCACATCCGTGCCCGCAGTCTGGTTCAGTATCGTGCTGATTTATGGTCTGTTCGCGCTAAAACATGGCCCGGAGAGTTGGGCCAACTTTGTGGGTTTTCTGCAAAACCCGATTGTCGTGTTGCTCAACGTTATCACGCTGCTTGCGGCGCTGCTGCATACCAAAACCTGGTTTGAGCTGGCGCCGAAAGCCGCCATCGTGGTAGTGAAAGACGAAAAAATGGGGCCTGAACCGGTCATCAAGGCGCTTTGGGGCGTGACGGCGCTCGTCACGGTGGTCGTATTGTTTATCGCCCTGTTCTGGTAAGGAGGAGATCGTGATTAATCAACACCCGAAACGTTCCGACGAGCCGGTATTCTGGGGGCTGTTTGGCGCAGGCGGCATGTGGTGCGCGGTTGTCGCGCCGGTTATCGTCCTGCTGGTGGGCATCCTGCTGCCGCTCGGCATCGGGCCCGAAGGCGCGTTCAGCTATGAACGCGTCCTGGCGTTCGCCCAGAGCTGGGTTGGCCGTCTGTTTCTGCTACTGATGATTGTGCTGCCGTTGTGGTGCGGGCTGCACCGCATTCATCACGGCATGCATGATTTGAAAGTACATGTTCCCGCCGGCAAATGGGTTTTCTACGGCCTCGCCGCCATTCTGACGGTCGTCACGCTGATTGGCGTTATCACGCTCTGACGCCCTCGCGCCGCTTCTTCGCAAGCGGCGTATTCCCTCCACTATTTCGCTTTCGCACAATTACAAAAGCTCAACAGGCATCTACACTTAGCATTAAAAAACAGAAGGATCCCGCCATGCGTATTCGACTACTCCCTGTTGTTGCTACCGTCGCGACTGCGGCACTGCTGGTCGCCTGTAGCACACCCACGCCGCCGCGCGGTGTCACGGTCGTGGAAGATTTCAACGTCAACCGTTACCTCGGCACCTGGTATGAGATTGCCCGCTTCGACCATCGCTTTGAGCGCGGTCTGGAACAGGTTACCGCTACCTACAGCCTGCGCGGCGACGGCGGGCTGAACGTCATTAACCGCGGTTTTAATCCTGACCGCAATAAATGGCAGCAGAGCGAAGGCAAAGCCTATTTCACCGGCAATACGCACCGCGCCGCGCTGAAAGTCTCGTTCTTCGGCCCGTTCTATGGCGGCTACAACATTATTGCGCTGGATAAGGATTACCAGCATGCGCTGATTTGCGGGCCGGATCGCAGCTATCTGTGGATCCTCTCCCGCACGCCTACCATCAGCAAGCAAGTGAAAGAGGATCTGTTGGATACCGCCACCCGTCAGGGCTTCGCGGTGGAGAAACTGATCTGGGTAGACCAGCGCGCCCGTTAGTGGGTGCTGAGTTTAAGACCGACGATCCCCGCGACGATAAGCCCCAGGCTCACCAGACGCGCGGGGCTTGCCGACTCGCCTAACAGCAGAATGCCAGTGATAGCCGCGCCGACCGCGCCGATGCCCGTCCAGATGGCATAGGCCGTACCGGTCGGCAGGCTTTTCATCGCCCACGAGAGCAGCACAATGCTGACGATCATCGCCGAAACGGTGATGAGACTGGGTACAAGACGGGTAAAACCGTGGGTATATTTCAGGCCGACGGCCCAGACAACTTCCAGAAGACCGGCGATTAACAGAACGAACCAGGACATACTCAGCTCCAGGTTTGCGGGGCCGTCCCCGTTCAACGTGACGCGCTTGCAGGTCGTCCCACAAGGCCAGGTGATTAAAACGCCGCGATCATCCCTTCTTAGCGCACATTTTGCAACCGTGTTTTTCCTAAACCAGCGGATCCTCACGGGTTAAGCCAGGAAATAGCCGCGATTGTGCGCGTACATCACGGGTTCAGTTAGCAATAAATCTTCCTATGATGAAACACTTTCCTGCTGGCTACAGCAGGTGCATCTTTCTCTCCATAATGAATCCGAGCATGTATAAAATTTTACTGGTTGACCGCTGTCATTTCAGCCGTACCGGGCTCGAAAGCTGGCTCAATCACTCCGAAGATTTCGCCGCGCCGTTCCACGTGACGGCAACCGATCATTTACTGCGTGCGCGCGAGCTTCTTATGCAGTGGCAACCCAATATGGTGATTGCCGATCTTCACGGGTTTATGGGAGATGTTCATCACGTAAATCAGTTCTCCTCCATCTTTGCAGCCTGCGGCAACACCACGCGTCTGATCCTGCTGCAAAGCGGCGTATCGGACGTGCTGGACGATTATTGCTCGCAGCAAATCACCTGGCGCATTGCGAATAAAACTATCGGGCTGCGCGAACTGGGGCAATTGATTAGCAAAGCGCTGATGTCGCGTCCGCCATTTGGTGAGCCGAAAAGCATTACGCCATTACTGACGCTGCGCGAAGAGCGCATTCTGGAATGGTGGGGCGTGGGAATGAGCAATGAGGAGATTGCGCGCAAAATGGGGATCGCCGTCAAAACGGTTTACACCTATAAACGCAATATTCGCATGAAACTCGGCGCTGATAACCGCTTTTCGCTGTTCGTGCCGCTGCCGGAGATGTGCGTAAGATAACGGTACGACGCCAGGCGGAGCCGTACCGTCGTCATCATTACTGCGATGCGCGGGTTGCCGCGCCGGAGATCGCGCTGCCGCCGTCCTGAATATCTTCGCCCACGCCACGAGTGGTGTTACAGGCCGTCAACAGTGAAGAAAGGACCAGTGCTGAAAAGAGCGCCGCAATTGTTTTCTTAACCATAATCTCTTCCTTTTATTGCCTAAGTTATTTGTGTATAGCCATTTAAGCATAGACAAAAACTGACACACTGGCGGAAGGCAACGGTTTTTAGGAACAGAGGAACTATTTTGCCGCGCGCTCAATCGCGCCGCCAAGATGCCGGATATCTTCGCCAAAGCCGCGAGCCGTATTGCAGGCGCAGGCAAGCGAACAGAGCAACAAAACAAGAAACGGACGTAACAGCGGGGTTTTCATCGTGATCCCTGTAACCTGCGACGTGGCGCAACCACGCCGCAGACAACAGTCGGAATTATTTTACGCGGGAAACGTATTCACCAGAGCGGGTGTCCACTTTGATGACTTCGCCGATCTGGACGAACAGCGGAACTTTAACCACAGCGCCGGTAGAAAGCGTCGCCGGTTTGCCGCCGGTACCCGCGGTATCGCCTTTCAGGCCCGGATCGGTATCAACGATTTCCAGCTCCACGAAGTTCGGCGGAGTGACAGAGATCGGCTGGCCGTTCCACAGGGTCACGATGCACTCAGCCTGATCCAGCAGCCATTTGGCGTTGTCGCCTACGGCTTTCGCGTCAGCCGCCAGCTGTTCGAAGGTTTCGTTATTCATGAAGTGCCAGAACTCACCGTCGTTGTAGAGGTAAGTCAGGTTCATATCCACAACGTCTGCGCCTTCTGCGGAGTCGGTGGATTTAAAGGTTTTTTCTACGCGGGAACCCGTCAGCAGACGGCGCAGCTTAACGCGCGCGAACGCCTGACCTTTACCCGGTTTAACGAATTCGCTGGATTCAACGGCGTACGGTTCGCCGTCCATCATGATTTTAAGACCGGCACGAAAATCGTTGCTAGAATAAGTCGCCATAAGGCCCTCTGAAATTGTTAACTGGTAGCTAAGCCACAAAATGGCGCATATTGTAACCCTAAATCCCCCATCCAGAGAAGATTGGTTATCGCAACTTGCCGATGTTATCACCGATCCCGATGAGCTCCTGCACCTTCTCAATATAGATACTGACGAAGAACTGCTTGCCGGACGCGACGCGCGCCGCTTATTTGCGTTGCGCGTACCGCGGGCGTTCGTCGCGCGCATGGAGAAAGGCAACCCGCAGGATCCGCTGCTGCGACAGGTGTTGACGTCGCGTGAAGAGTTCGTGGCGGCGCCCGGTTTTACCACCGATCCGCTTGAAGAGCAAAACAGCGTGGTGCCAGGGCTGCTCCATAAGTATCACAACCGTGCGCTATTACTGGTGAAAGGCGGCTGTGCGGTGAACTGCCGCTACTGCTTCCGCCGGCATTTCCCGTATGCCGATAACCAGGGCAACAAGCGTAACTGGCAGGCCGCGCTGGACTACATCGCCGCGCATCCGGAACTGGATGAGATTATATTTTCCGGCGGTGACCCGCTGATGGCGAAAGATAATGAGCTGGAGTGGCTGGTGGCGCGCCTTGAGGCGATTCCTCACTTAAAACGCCTGCGTATTCACAGTCGCCTGCCGATCGTTATCCCGGCGCGTATTACCGACGGTCTGGTCCGGTTACTCGGCGAGACGCGGCTGCAGGTGCTGCTGGTTAACCATATCAATCACGCGCAGGAAATTGACGACGCCTTTCGCGCCGGTATGGCAAAGCTGCGGGCGGCAGGCGTAACGCTGCTGAACCAGAGCGTGCTGCTGAAGGGCGTAAATGATAACGCCGCGACGCTTGCGGCGCTCAGCAATGCGCTGTTCGATGCGGGCGTGATGCCCTATTACCTGCATGTGCTGGATAAAGTCCAGGGCGCGGCGCATTTTATGGTGAGTGACGACAAGGCTCGGGCGATTATGCGCGAGTTGTTATCGCTGGTATCGGGTTATCTGGTGCCAAAACTGGCGCGTGAAATCGGCGGTGAACCGAGCAAAACGCCGCTTGATTTGCAGTTACGACAGAGCTGATTTTCGGCATCACATCATACAAAACGGTGACGCTTACCCACCCTACCGTTTTTTAACGTCGCCACTTTTTCTGGGTGAGGCGGGCAAGCGCGAGCGCACCCGCCTTTTTTATTTCAGATACCCGTTAGTGCTTCTGAATTCTGATTAATTTGGGCACTTATACACCTGACCGACCATTTTGCTGGACGTGGGAACAAAGCTTGAAAGCAGGTTCTGGGTCGGGCTGCTTACACCGTAAAGCACGTTTCCGCCCATTTCGGCAGCCTGATTACGCAGATCGTTCGCCGCGCCGCGCATGGAGCCGCCCTCTTCGCCGTGCTGGCCGGAAAGCCAGTTGCTCTGCTCGCCGGTCGCGGTGCCAAGCAAGCGGCACTCTTTACCTGGCTGCTCTTCGACAAAACGCACGTTCTGGCCTGCGGCAGAGAGTGAATTACCGTTGCTGCATCCCGCCAGCAGCAGCGCTGCGACAACCATTCCTGTAGTGACTTTCAAGCGCATGTTATTCCCCATTATGAAGAGCTGGTGATAGCCTGGGCTTCGTATGCCCGGTAAGACCTTATACTAAAAAGATGACCAAAAGAAAAACCCCGGCCATTGCTGACCGGGGTTTCAACACACTACATCATTAAAGATGTAAGGTGGTGGGCAATTACATCATGCCGCCCATACCGCCCATGCCGCCCATACCTGCAGCGCCTAAGTCGGCTTTATCTTCTTTCGGCAGGTCAGTAACCATGCACTCGGTGGTGATCATCAGGCCAGCCACAGAGGACGCGTACTGCAGCGCAGAACGGGTTACTTTGGTCGGATCCAGGATACCCATGTCGATCATGTTGCCGTATTCTTCGGTCGCCGCGTTGTAACCGTAGTTACCGTCGCCCGCTTTCACGTTGTTAGCAACAACAGACGGCTCTTCACCAGCGTTGGATACGATCTGACGCAGCGGAGCTTCCATTGCGCGCAGCGCAACTTTGATACCCACGTTCTGGTCTTCGTTCTGGCCGGTCAGCTCGGTCAGTTTCGCCGCAACGCGTACCAGCGCTACGCCGCCACCAGCCACCACGCCTTCTTCCACCGCAGCACGGGTCGCGTGCAGGGCGTCTTCAACGCGGGCTTTTTTCTCTTTCATTTCAACTTCGGTCGCCGCGCCAACTTTGATAACCGCAACGCCGCCTGCCAGTTTCGCTACGCGCTCCTGCAGTTTTTCACGGTCGTAGTCAGAGGTCGCTTCTTCGATCTGCTGACGGATCTGACCTACACGGCCCTGGATTGCGGATTCGTCGCCCACGCCATCGATGATGGTGGTGGTGTCTTTGTTGATAACCACGCGTTTCGCCTGGCCCAGATCTTCCAGGGTGGCTTTTTCCAGTTCCATACCGATCTCTTCAGAGATAACGGTACCGCCGGTCAGGATAGCGATATCCTGCAGCATGGCTTTACGACGGTCGCCGAAGCCCGGTGCTTTTACCGCAGCCACTTTCACGATGCCGCGCATGGTGTTCACAACCAGGGTCGCCAGCGCTTCGCCTTCAACATCTTCAGCGATGATCAGCAGCGGTTTGCCTGCTTTTGCCACGGCTTCGAGAACCGGCAGCATTTCGCGGATGTTGGAGATTTTTTTGTCAGCCAGCAGGATGAACGGGCTTTCCAGTTCAACAGCGCCAGTTTCCGGCTTGTTGATGAAGTACGGAGACAGGTAGCCGCGGTCGAACTGCATACCTTCAACCACATCCAGCTCGTCCTGCAGACCGGTGCCTTCTTCAACGGTGATAACGCCTTCTTTACCCACTTTCTCCATCGCTTCGGCAATCAGTTTGCCCACGGTTTCGTCGGAGTTCGCGGAGATGGTGCCGACCTGAGCGATAGCTTTAGAGTCAGAGCACGGTACGGAGAGCGCTTTCAGCTCTTCAACAGCGGCGATAACCGCTTTATCGATACCGCGTTTCAGGTCCATCGGGTTCATGCCAGCCGCAACGGCTTTCAGACCTTCAGTGATGATAGCCTGAGCCAGTACGGTTGCGGTGGTGGTACCGTCGCCTGCCGCGTCGTTCGCTTTGGAGGCTACTTCTTTCACCATCTGGGCGCCCATGTTTTCGAACTTGTCTTCCAGCTCGATTTCACGTGCTACAGACACGCCGTCTTTAGTGATAGTCGGCGCACCGAAAGATTTGTCCAGTACCACATTACGGCCTTTCGGGCCCAGGGTAACTTTCACTGCGTCTGCCAGTACGTTTACGCCGCGCAGCATTTTCACACGAGCGTCGTTACCGAATTTTACGTCTTTAGCTGCCATATCGTTATTTCCCTTAAATTCGTACGTTCAGTTTGTTCGCGCGTGAGATTACGCTTCAACAATTGCCAGAATGTCGCTTTCAGACATGATCAGCACTTCCTGATCGTCCAGCTTCTCGGTTTTTACACCATAGCCATCGTTGAAAATGACGATGTCGCCGACTTTCACATCCAGCGGCTTCACTTCGCCGTTTTCAAGGATGCGGCCATTGCCAACAGCCAGCACTTCACCACGAGTAGATTTACCCGCGGCAGAGCCGGTCAGAACGATGCCGCCAGCAGATTTAGATTCAATTTCTTTACGCTTGACGATCACGCGATCATGCAATGGACGAATATTCATTGATAGCTCTCCTTTGAGAAAGTCCGTATCAGTTAGGGATTGAGCCGGCCCGTTAAGGTTTCCGGCTGGTGCCCAGAGAGATGGGGTTGGGGTTTTCCCCCTTCAAGGGGGGAAAAGAAAAAATTTTTGGATTTTTTATCGCGAGTCGCGATCGTGGTCTTCGAGGCGCTTCGGACCGTCATCTTTGCGCTGGTATTCGCCGTCAAAGGTATTCCCGCCCTGCGAAGAGGCGCCAAATCCCCCTCCCGGCGTACGGCTAAAGCGCAAATGCGGCATCAGGCGAAGAGTAATGAGTTTCTGCACTGGCGGCAGCAATAACAGCAGGCCCAGGAAGTCAGTAAAAAAGCCAGGCAACAGCAGCAGCAGACCGGCGATAATCAGCGACACGCTTTTCAGCATTTCCGCCGCCGGGCTCTCACCCGCCGCCATTTTCTGCTGCATCAGCATCAGGTTTTTAAAGCCCTGGTTGCGTACCAGCGACATCCCGATAACCGACGTAAAAATCACCAGCAGTAAGGTCAGAAAAACGCCGAACACATGCGCCACCTGAATAAAGATGGAAATTTCAATGTAGATGTAAAGAAAGAAGGCGATAAAGGGTATCCAGCGCACCGGGTTCTCCTGTAAAAAGCAGGCGCCTTCTGGCGCCTTAGAAATAGATGTGCAAACGCATATACACTGAGATGGAGACGCCTTAGTCAAAGTTCAATCACTTTGCACGGACATTTTTTCTGGAAATTTTTAAGCGGTGACATATTTCACAGTTTAATAATTGTCGTCAGGCGCGCCCGGGAATAAGTGATCCAGGTTACGGCTTTTCGCTATCATCAGCATATGATCGTGGGCACCAGACCGATTAAGGACATAAATGTCGGTCATTTTACTTCCATAACCACATATATCCTGTGAGTTTGGTGCAATCTTAGTCAGCTTAAGTAAGAAGGTTCACATGTTAAACAACATTCGTATCGAAGAAGATTTGTTGGGTACCAGGGAAGTTCCAGCGGATGCCTACTATGGTGTTCATACTCTGCGAGCGATTGAAAACTTTTACATCAGCAACAGCAAAATCAGCGATATCCCTGAATTTGTTCGCGGCATGGTGATGGTGAAAAAGGCGGCAGCGCTGGCCAACAAAGAGCTGCAGACCATCCCACGCAAAGTTGCCGATACGATTATCGCGGCCTGCGATGAAGTGCTGAACAACGGAAAATGCATGGATCAGTTCCCGGTGGACGTCTACCAGGGCGGCGCGGGCACATCCGTGAATATGAACACCAACGAAGTGCTGGCGAATATTGGTCTTGAGCTGATGGGCCACCAGAAAGGGGAATATCAGTTCCTCAACCCCAACGATCATGTGAACAAATGCCAGTCTACTAACGACGCCTACCCGACGGGCTTTCGCATCGCGGTTTACGCCTCTATCGTCAAGCTGGTCGACGCGATTAAAGAGCTGGGCGAAGGCTTCCAGCGCAAGGCCGTAGAATTTGAAAACATCCTTAAAATGGGCCGCACTCAGTTGCAGGACGCCGTGCCGATGACGCTTGGTCAGGAGTTCCACGCGTTCACCGTGTTGCTGAACGAAGAAACTAAAAACCTGCTGCGTACGGCGGAATTGCTGCTGGAAGTGAACCTCGGCGCGACCGCGATCGGCACCCGTCTGAACACCCCGGACGGCTACCAGCAGCTGGCGGTGCAGAAACTCGCGGAAGTGAGCAACCTGCCGGTCGTCCCGGCGGAAGACCTGATTGAAGCGACCTCTGACTGCGGCGCTTACGTGATGGTGCACAGCTCGCTCAAGCGCCTGGCGGTAAAACTCTCCAAGATCTGTAACGACCTGCGCCTGCTCTCTTCCGGCCCGCGCTCTGGCCTGAACGAAATCAACCTGCCGGAACTGCAGGCGGGCTCGTCCATCATGCCCGCCAAAGTGAACCCGGTAGTGCCGGAAGTGGTAAACCAGGTCTGCTTTAAAGTGATCGGCAACGACACCACCGTTACGATGGCGTCTGAAGCGGGTCAGTTACAGCTCAACGTCATGGAGCCGGTTATCGGCCAGGCGATGTTCGAGTCCATCCACATCCTGACTAACGCCTGCTACAACCTGCTGGAAAAATGCGTCAACGGCATTACCGCCAATAAAGAGGTGTGCGAAGGCTACGTTTACAACTCTATCGGTATCGTCACCTATCTCAACCCGTTCATCGGCCACCACAACGGCGATATCGTCGGGAAGATTTGCGCCGAAACCGGTAAGAGCGTGCGTGAAGTGGTGCTGGAGCGCGGCCTGCTGACGGAAGCGGAGCTGGACGACATCTTCTCTGTCCAGAACCTGATGCATCCGGCTTACAAAGCAAAACGCTATACCGATGAAAGCGAACAGTAATCCCCTTTCGGGGTACACTAAAAAGGCACGTCTGCGGACGTGCCTTTTTCGTTTAATGGATACCAAATTATAACTTTTAATTATCCAATAATTAACCATCAAGGAAGCCATCATGATAGTTGTCGAACTTATCATCGTTTTACTGGCGATTTTTCTTGGCGCCAGGCTGGGGGGAATCGGCATAGGTTACGCCGGCGGGCTGGGGGTGCTGGTGCTCGCCGCCATCGGGGTTAAACCCGGTAATATTCCTTTTGACGTTATCTCTATCATCATGGCGGTGATCGCCGCCATCTCCGCGATGCAGGTCGCAGGCGGGCTGGATTTCCTGGTGAACCAGACGGAAAAGCTACTGCGCAAGAACCCGAAATACATCACGATCCTGGCACCGGTAGTCACCTATTTTCTGACCATTTTCGCCGGCACCGGCAACATCTCGCTGGCTACCTTGCCGGTTATCGCCGAAGTCGCGAAAGAACAGGGCGTGAAGCCTTGCCGCCCGCTCTCGACCGCCGTCGTCGCCGCGCAGATCGCCATTACCGCCTCGCCGATTTCCGCCGCCGTGGTGTATATGTCGTCTGTAATGGAAGGGCACGGCGTCAGCTACATTCATCTGCTGATGGTCGTGATGCCGTCCACGCTCGCCGCCGTACTGGTCATGTCGTTTCTGGTTTCCGTGCTGTTTAACTCAAAGCTGTCTGACGATCCGGTTTATCAGAAGCGCCTGTCGGAAGGATTAATTGAGCTGCGCGGCGACAAGCAGGTTGAAATCAAACCGCGTGCCAAAACGTCCGTCTGGCTGTTCCTGCTGGGTGTGGTCTGCGTGGTGGCTTACGCCATTATCAACAGCCCAAGCCTGGGTCTGGTGGCGAAACCGTTAATGAACACCACCAGCGCTATCCTTATCATCATGCTGAGCGTTGCAACGCTTATCACGCTTATCTGCCGCGTGGAAACCGACAGCATTCTGAACTCCAGCACATTTAAAGCCGGGATGAGCGCCTGTATCTGTATTCTTGGCGTGGCCTGGCTTGGCGACACGTTCGTTTCCCATAATATCGACTGGATCAAAGCGACCGCAGGCAGCGTGATTCAGGGCCATCCGTGGTTGCTGGCGCTGATTTTCTTCGTCGCCTCGGCGCTGCTCTACTCGCAGGCGGCCACAGCTAAAGCGCTGATGCCAATGGCGCTGGCGCTCAACGTCTCGCCGCTGACTGCCGTGGCCTCGTTCGCCGCCGTGTCCGGCCTGTTTATTCTGCCGACCTATCCGACGCTGGTGGCCGCGGTCCAGATGGATGACACCGGCACGACCCGTATCGGGCGTTTTGTTTTCAACCATCCGTTCTTTATTCCCGGCACGCTCGGCGTCGTGTTGTCGGTCTGCTTCGGCTTCCTGCTCGGCAGCGTACTGCTGTAACGCCTTTTCGGGGCGCTGCGGCGCCCCTTTTCCTGCGCCAAAACCCACGCTTACACTCCGTCGCTAACGCGCGCTCTCCGCCCGTTGTATAGTAACCGTTTGAACGTTTCAGGCAGGAGGGCTCTATGCTGGATGAAAATACCGTTACTCACGCCGCGCCGGAGGCGGTCGTCGTGCTTTGCACCGCGCCGGACGAAGCCACCGCGCAGGATCTGGCGGCCAAAGCGCTGGCGGAAAACCTCGCCGCCTGCGTCACGCTGCTGCCGGGCGCGACCTCGCTCTACTACTGGGAAGGGAAACTGGAGCAGGAGTACGAAGTGCAGATGGTGTTGAAAAGCGACACCGCGCGCCAGCAGGCACTGCTGAGGTGTCTGAAAACCCATCATCCTTACCAGACGCCCGAACTGCTTGTCATACCTGTCATTCACGGAGACGAAGACTACCTCTCATGGCTCAACGCATCCTTACGCTGATCCTGCTTTTTTGCAGCCTCCAGGCCTCCGCTGGCCTTTTCAGCCAGCAACACGCCTCACAATTTGTTCCTGCAGACCAGGCCTTTGCATTCGATTTTCAGCAGCAGCAAGACGACCTGACGCTGACCTGGCAGATTAAGCCCGGTTACTACCTCTACCGCCAGCAGATCCGCGTGACGCCCGCGAACGCGCGCGTCGCCTCCCCCGCGCTGCCCGCCGGCGAGTGGCATGAAGATGAGTTCTTCGGCAAAAGCGAGATTTACCGTGACCGCCTCAGCGTGCCGCTTACGGTAGAGCAGGCATCGACGGGCGCGATGCTGACCGTCACCTACCAGGGCTGCGCCGACGCTGGCTTTTGTTATCCCCCCGAAACGCGCAGCGTGCCATTGAGCGCGGTTGAGCCGCACGACAGCGCTGACGCCCCCCCGGTTCCTGCCGAAAAGCGTGCGGAACCTGATGCCAGCCAGTCCCTTTCCCCCATGGGGGACAAGGAGGGAAGAAAGGCCGCCACGCTGCCCTTCTCCGCCCTCTGGGCGCTGCTGATTGGCATCGGCGTCGCCTTCACGCCCTGTGTGCTGCCCATGTATCCGCTGATCTCCGGCATCGTGCTTGGCGGCGAGAAACGTCTTTCGACCGGGCGGGCATTGCTGCTGGCGTTTGTCTACGTTCAGGGTATGGCGCTGACCTACACCGCGCTGGGGCTGATTGTCGCCGCCGCCGGGCTGCAATTTCAGGCAGCGTTGCAAAGCCCGTGGGTGCTGGTAACGCTCTCGGTGGTATTTATCCTGCTGGCGCTCTCCATGTTCGGGCTTTTCACGCTGCAACTGCCCGCGTCGCTGCAAACGCGCCTGACGCTAATGAGCAACCGCCAGCGCGGCGGCTCGCCAGGCGGCGTCTTTGCGATGGGCGCGATTGCCGGGCTTATCTGCTCGCCCTGCACCACCGCGCCGCTCAGCGCCATCCTGCTTTACATCGCCCAAAGCGGCAATCTGTGGCTTGGCGGCGGCACGCTTTATCTGTACGCGCTCGGCATGGGCCTGCCGCTGGTGCTAGTGACTGTGTTCGGCAACCGTCTGCTGCCGAAAAGCGGGCCGTGGATGGAGCAGGTAAAAATCGCGTTCGGCTTTGTTATCCTCGCTCTGCCGGTGTTTCTGCTGGAGCGCGTGTTAGGCGAGCCGTGGGGATTGCGGCTCTGGAGCGCACTTGGCGTCGCGTTCTTCGGCTGGGCGTTTATTACGAGCCTCAGCGCCGTTAAACCCTGGATGCGCGCGGTACAAATTGTGCTGCTGGGCGCCGCGCTGATTTGCGCCCGTCCGCTGCAGGACTGGGCCTTCGGCGCGCCCACGGCAGAAACGCAGGCGCATCTGAACTTTACGCGCATCGCTACGGTGGGCGATCTCGACCGGGCGCTGGCGCAGGCGAAAGGCAAACCGGTCATGCTCGATCTCTACGCCGACTGGTGCGTCGCCTGCAAAGAGTTTGAGAAATACACCTTCAGCGCGCCGGACGTGCAGCGCGCGCTCAACGGCGCCGTGCTGTTACAGGCCGACGTAACCGCCAATCGCGCGGCGGATGTCGCGCTGCTGAAGCGCCTTAACGTCCTCGGGTTGCCCACCATTATTTTCTTCGATGCACAGGGCAACGAAATCGTGAACGCCCGCGTCACCGGCTTTATGGACGCGCCCGCATTCACCACGCATTTGCACAATCGCCTGCGGTAAACAACACTTGGGTGGGAGAAACCGTTGGGCTAAACGGAGAGGAGTAGACCGTGCAACGTGAAGAAGTGCTGGAGCAGGCCCTGCATGTGCTTGAACAGGAAGGGATTGCTAATACCACGCCAGAAATGGTGGCCGCTGCCGCGCAGTGTCCGGCGGAAGAGATGCAGCGCTACTGGCCGGATCGCGAAGCGCTGCTGTATGACGCGCTGCGCTATTTAAGCCAGCGCGTGGATGCCTGGCGCCGCCAGTTGATTTATGACGATACGCTGAGCGCCGAGCAGAAGCTGATGGCGCGCTATCAGGCGCTGACGGATTGCGTCAGCCAGGACCGCTACCCGGGTTGCCTGTTTATCGCCGCCTGTACGTTTTACCCGGAGGCGTCCCACCCCATTCATCAGCTGGCGGATAATCAAAAGCGCGCCGCGTATGACTATACGCATGAGCTGTTGACGCAACTGGAGGTGGACGACCCGGCGATGGTCGCCGAACAGATGGAACTGGTGCTGGAAGGTTGCCTGAGCCGCCTGCTGGTGAAGCGCAGCCAGGCGGATGTGGATACCGCTCGTCGCCTCGCTGAAGATATCCTGCGTTTCGCGCAGTGCCGTCAGGGCGGCGCCCTGACCTGAGGCGCGCTAACAGGCCGTTTTTGCCTGAAAATCAGCCAGTCAGCACAGTTTCAGGGATTTTTTATGACAAAGCCGTTGACGCCTTCGGGCCTTTACGGTTTAATGCGCCCCGTTGCCCGGATAGCTCAGTCGGTAGAGCAGGGGATTGAAAATCCCCGTGTCCTTGGTTCGATTCCGAGTCCGGGCACCACTTATTCAGAAAAACCAGCCTACGGGCTGGTTTTTTGCTTTTGGGGATCCGGGCTCTTCATCGAACGTCGTTCGATTCACTCGTCGCATCCCTGCGACTCGCCCTGCGGGCAGCGCGGCGCGCTGTGCAAAAACGCTCCCGGCGTTTTTGTCCGTTCCGGGCACCGCTTATTCAGAAAAACCAGCCTACGGGCTGTTTTTTTGCTTTTGGGGATCCGGACTCTTCATCGAACGTCGTTCGATTCACTCGTCGCATCCCTGCGACTCGCCCTGCGGGCAGCGCGGCGCGCTGTGCAAAAACGCTCCCGGCGTTTTGTCCGGGTCCGGGCACCACTTATTCAGAGAACCCGCCCAAAAGGCGGGTTTTTGCTTTTGGGGATCGGGGATCGCCATCGAACCATCGAACGTTGTTGGATACCCCTGTCCCTTTGCCCGCTTCGCCCCTTCCCCGCTGGCCTCTGCGGCTGACATCGTTATACTTGCTGGATGCTTATTCACGGGGTATCCGCATGTCGACTGCCATTCTGAATCGCCGCTGGCAACGTCCTGGCGCGCTGCTGCTGACGCTCTGCGCGCTGGGCGCGGCATTTTTACTCTGGAGCCACTGGGGCGCGTTTCTTCAGTGGGCATTTAGCCTGCAAATCGCCCTGCACCGTTATCTGGTGCTCTATCTCTTACAGCTCAATAACCATCAATACACCGGCGGTATCTGGCTTATCAGCGGCGCGTTTATTTACGGCGTGCTGCATGCCATCGGGCCGGGCCACGGCAAATTTATCGTCAGCGCCTACCTCGCCACCAACCGCGAAAGCCTTCTCGCCGCGCGGCTGGTGCCGCTCGCAGGCAGCCTGATGCAGGGCGTGAGCGCCATCGCGTTTGTGTTTATCCTGGCGGTAGGTTTTAACCTGGCCTCGGGCGATCTCAGCCAGAGCCGCTGGTATCTCGAAAAAGCGAGCGCGCTGCTTATCGGCGCGTTCGGGCTATTTTTGCTCCTGCGCGCGGTGCGCAGCCTCCGTACCCCCCGGTTGCACATCCGCGCGCTGACGCCGGTCGGTTCTCACCCGGAAGACTGCGGCTGCGGCCATCACGGCGTCGGCAAGACGACGGATGACAGCGACTGGCGCGCCCGACTGGGCGTGATTTTCGCCATCGGCGCGCGGCCGTGTAGCGGCGCCATTATGATTATGCTGTTCGCCAACGCGCTCGGCATGGTGAGCTGGGGCATCGCGGCGGTGATGACGATGGCGCTCGGCACGGCGCTCTCCATTATGGCGCTGTCGCTCGGCGTGCAGTATGCACGCAGCGCCACCACAAGGTTGTTCGGCGGTCAAACCACGCCGCGTCAGGCGCAGCGTATCGCCGCGCTGCTGCAAATTGCCGGCGGGCTGGCGCTGCTGCTGTTCGCCGTCGTGCTGTTTTTAACGGTGATCCCCATTAGTCCTAATGGCGACTATATCGCCGCCGGTTGTTGAGCCCGTAATGCCACAACCGGATAACAGGTGAAGACGCCGCCGCCTGCTACACTCGAAAACGCGAACCGGACGCCCGGTTTTTTACTTACTTATCGCGCGGGATAACACTATGTCTCAAAACGAATATCAGCCACCTGAAGTCTGGACCTGGGAACCGCAATCTGGCGGCGCCTTTGCCAGCATCAACCGCCCTGTCGCCGGGCCGACGCATGACAAAACGCTGCCGGTCGGCAAACATCCGCTACAGCTTTACTCCCTCGGCACGCCGAACGGCCAGAAAGTGACGATCCTGCTGGAAGAGCTGCTGGCGCTCGGCATCAGTGGCGCGGAGTATGACGCGCACCTGATTCGCATCGGCGAAGGCGATCAGTTCTCCAGCGGCTTTGTGGATGTGAACCCGAACTCCAAGATCCCGGCGCTGCTGGACCGCTCGGTGACCCCGGCGGTACGGGTGTTTGAATCCGGCGCGATCCTGCTCTATCTCGCCGATAAGTTCGGTCATTTCCTGCCGGAAGATTTTGCCGGTCGCGCCGAAGCGCTGAACTGGCTGTTCTGGTTGCAGGGCTCAGCGCCCTATCTTGGCGGTGGTTTCGGTCATTTTTACCACTACGCGCCGCAGAAAATCGAATACGCGATTAACCGCTTCACGATGGAAGCCAAACGCCAGCTCGACGTGCTGGATCGCCAGCTCGCGCAGCATCGTTTTATCGCGGGCGACGAGTACTCCATCGCCGATATCGCCATCTGGCCGTGGTACGGCAATGTAGTTATCGGCGGGCTGTATGAGGCGAGCACGTTCCTGCAGGTTGATGAATACAAACATGTGAAACGCTGGGCCGAAGAGGTGGCGCAACGTCCGGCGGTACAGCGCGGCCGTATCGTTAACCGCACCTGGGGGCCACTTAACGAGCAGCTTCACGAACGGCACGACGCCTCGGATTTTGAGCAAAATACCGAAGACAAACGCGGCGCGTAAGCCACAAAAAAGCCTCGTCAGTGACGAGGCTTTTTTTATGCGCGTAAACGCGTGAACCGTTAACGCAGATCTTTTACGGCGACATGATCCATATCGTCGAACACCTGATTTTCGCCCACCATTCCCCAGATAAAGGTGTAAGCGCGCGTGCCAACGCCTGAGTGAATCGACCAGCTCGGAGAAATGACGGCCTGCTCGTTTTGCACCACGATATGACGCGTCTCCTGCGGCTGGCCCATCATATGGAATACGCAGCTATTTTCTTCGAGACCGAAGTAGAAATAGACCTCCATGCGGCGCTCATGCGTATGGCACGGCATGGTGTTCCACAAGTTGCCCGGCGCGAGTTCAGTCAGCCCCATGCTGAGCTGGCACGTTTCCAGCACATCGGGAATAAAGTATTTATTGATGGTGCGGCGATTACTGGTGACGTCCTCGCCAAGATGCACCGGCGAGACATCCGCCGGCGTGACGCGTTTGGTCGGAAAGGTCGTATGCGCCGGCGCGCAGTTGTAGTAAAAACGGGCCGGGCTCGCCGCATCCACGCTCTCAAACACCACTTCCTGAGCGCCCTTGCCAACATACAGCCCGTCGCGGCTGTTCATCTCATAACGGGTGCCATCCACCGTGATGATCCCCGGCCCACCGATATTGATAACGCCCAGCTCGCGGCGCTCCAGAAAATAGCTCACGCCCAACTGCTTGCCCACTTCACCGCCCACGCTGACGGTGCGGTTCACCGGCATAACCCCACCGACGATGATGCGATCGATATGGCTGTAAGTCATGGTGTACTCATCAGCCACAAAAATCTTCTCGATTAAGAACTCTTTGCGCAGCCCGGCGGTATCCAGGGTTTTCGCGTGATCGCTGTGAATGCTTTGACGAACGTCCATTCTGACTCCTCGTGACGTTACGGGGGGATAACGTCGCCCCCGGTATGATATGCGTGAAAAAACCAAATTAAATAACAATGAATTTACATAAATTTTCGCTGAGTTTGATGCTATCAAATGCGTGAATCAATAATGTGATCAAGATAACCAAAACAGCGTTTCATTTCTATTGAATCATTATTCCACAAGAGAGATAGTAGCACCAGTTACTTCAATAACGGGATAAGTCACGACAGACGACTCTCCATACTCATAAAACTGATGATAGCCGCAGCTGCCTTTGTGCTGCCGCGCTACACAAAAAAAACGAACTAACACGATGAAAATCCATGATTTTTATCGCGGGACTCTTTTGACCTTAATTCGGCCAGGGGCTGAATAATACCGCTGAGGTTTATGATGAAGATTAAAGCCACTATGGAACGCATTCCGGGAGGGATGATGCTTATCCCGCTGTTACTCGGGGCTATTTTAAATACGCTGGCTCCACAGACCGGGAATTATTTCGGCTCGTTTACAAAAGGTATGATTAGCGGAACGGTGCCTATTCTCGCCGTCTGGTTTTTCTGTATTGGCGCGTCCATTGATTTGCGTGCGACGGGAACGGTGCTCCGTAAATCGGGCACGCTGGTGCTGACCAAAATTGCCGTGGCCTGGCTGGTCGCGATGATTGCGGCGTCCTTTATTCCGGATACCGGCATCCAGACCGGCTTTTTCGCCGGGCTGTCTGTGCTGGCTATCGTCTCTGCGATGGACATGACCAACGGCGGCCTCTACGCCAGCCTGATGAACCAGTACGGCACGAAGGAAGAGTCCGGCGCGTTTGTGCTGATGTCGCTGGAGTCCGGTCCGCTGATGACGATGGTGATCTTAGGCTCTGCGGGCCTCGCCTCTTTCGAGCCGCATCACTTCATCGGCGCGGTGCTGCCGTTTCTGATAGGCTTCGCGCTGGGTAACCTTGACCACGATCTGCGCGCGTTCTTCAGTAAAGCCACGCCGGTGCTGATCCCGTTCTTTGGTTTTGCGCTTGGCAATACTATTAATCTGAGCGTGATTATGGAGACCGGTCTGCTTGGGATCCTGCTGGGCGTGGCGGTTATCATCATCACCGGCATTCCGTTGATTCTGGCGGATAAACTCCTGGGCGGCGGTAACGGTACGGCGGGCGTGGCGGCGTCGTCAGCGGCGGGTGCCGCAGTGGCGAACCCGGTTATCATCGCGCAAATCAACCCGGCGTTTGAACCGGTGGCCGCGTCGGCTACGGCGCTGGTGGCCGCGAGCGTTATCGTGACGGCGATTCTGGTGCCCATTATTACCGCGTTGTATGCCCGGCATGTGGCGAAACAGGTGCCGGAGGCGCAGAAAGCGCAGAGCGTCGGAACGCTGCCGCGTTAACCCCCACACCCCGCTCCGGCGGGGTGTTTTGTTCAGAGCAGGAAAATCTCTTCCACCAGCGCGTTCACCAGCCGCCGTGCAGAGCAGATGCGCGGCATGCCAAGCGACATGCTCTGCCATGTCTGGGTTATCGACCAGCTCACCGGATGGCGTTCCTCGTCATATTCCGCGCCCAGCCAGCAGAGCATATCTTTATGTTCCAGCAGGCCCGGCTGCGGCGGCGTATGCATCCACTGCTGACAGAAGTGGCGCGTATGGGCTGAGGCATTGACGCTCTGCGCCAGCCGAAGCGCCATCTCTTCATATACCTGTGGCAACAGCGTGCTTCGCAGGTGGGGCTCGCCCAGGCGCCACGCGTCGCCGAACGCGCCCCAGCGCAGCTCCTCCAGCGCCACATAGCAGCGCCCCGCGGGCGACCAGCCGTTAAACTCACCGCTTTTCCAGCGCGCCATCACGTCACTGATATGACGCTGCGCTGACGCCATTAAATCGCTCTGACGCAATTGCGACTCCAGCCGCGCGGCGCTGTGCTGGTACTGGCACGCCATGACGTCGAGCGCCTGCGCGAAGGGCGCCGACGCGCCCTTTTTGCTGAGTCGCTGGCGGCGAAAGGCCAGCGTCTGCGCCGTCAGGCTTAGCGCCAGATGCCCCGGCGGGCTCTGACGGGCAAGCGTCGCCAGCATGTTTAACGCCAGGATTTCCGGCGTCGCCGCAGGCGGCTCGGCCACCACCAGCGATTTTTGCAGCCGCTCGCGCACTTTCTGATGCTGCGGGTGCGGGCGGCAGTGGCGCTCGTCTTCCGGCCCTTTCGCCAGATCCACCATCAGGCGCCCGCGCAGCGCGTGTAAATGTCGGCCCGGTCCTTCAATGAGTGAACCGTTCATGGCGTTCAGTGCTCCACGGAAAACAACGTCTGAATATCGTCACGCAGCGAACGGGCATCTTCATTAATGTCGCGCGCGGTTCGCGCGCACTGCTGAAGCTGCTCACGCAGCGCGTTACGCGATGACTCGCTCTGCTGGCGCGCCGTCAGGCTCTGCCTGAGGTTCGCCTCAATGGCCGCCATCGCCATCTGGAACTCCGCGAAAAACGTCGCCATGCCCGCCGTCACGGAGATATCGACCTGCGCGTTCATCGCCTGGCGGATCTGCGCACAGAACCGGCTGACATAACGGCTCAGCGTCTGTTTGAGCTGCGGCAGGTCGATAACGTAGCGCGAGCGCATGGCCGTACAATCTTCCCAGCCCAAATCGCTGCTGTTCAGCCAGCGGGCCACGGTGCCGCGCACGCCGCTGTTGCGTGGCGCGCTGGCGACCGGCACGCTCTCTTCTTCAATCACATCGTTAAACAGCTGGTGCGCGTTGAAGTTAAGCTGGCTGCGCTGGAATACCGGCAGCGTGATATGCGCGCGAAAACCGGTGCGGCGCAGCCCTTCCGTGACGCGCTGTTCCAGCGGCGCCAGCGCGGCGCGCAGGATGTCGCCCAGGGCGGTTTCCAGTTCGCTGAAATGGGTCGCCAGGTCGCGGGTCAGATTTTCCTGTACCGATAAAAGAATCAACTCGCAGGAGGCGCGAATTTTATGCAGCAGCATCCGCGCGTCGCTTTCCTGATCCAGATGCAGCTGTTCGCTGCCCGCGTCGAAATCGCGGCCCCAGGTCACCGCGCGGCGTACCGGGCTGCTAAGAGAAAGCGGCGGCACGTTGCCGGTATCGAAATAACTGGCGATGTCCGCCAGCACCTTTTGCTCGTGACCTGCGATATTCTCCGAAGCGCGCCCCAGCGCCTGAACGACGTGTTCCTGAATGGCTTTGCTGGCATCTGCCTGGCAACGTTGTAGCTGTGCGATGTCATTCTTCATTTGAGAGATACTCTCCACCAGTTGGTCATTTGCGATATCCAGCCCCTGACAGCGAAAGTCCAGGTAGTCCCGGGTGCATTGCGCATAGTGAATTAATTTTGCGCAGGCCGAACGCAGCGCATAGAGCGAAGCGTGAGCGTGCGCCGTGTGCAAAATCGCGCGAATGGGCGCTTCGAAAAGGGAATCTTCCCAGAGCAGATCGGCGGCATGGCGCAGGTGCGCGGCATCGGTGAAATCGGCGCTCCGCCAGCGGCGACCCAGCGCCGCCTCGGCGAAATCCTGCACCCACCGCTGTTCGTCGTGAGGCGGCAGGCAGCCATGCTGTGCGAGCTCCTGGCGCGCACGGTTGGCCAGATAACCCCACATGGAAGAAACCGGGAAAATATGCGCCGGATCGATAGCGCCTTTCATCAACGTGCCGGCGATCAGCGCCCGCACCTGATCTTCATCGTCGCTGTTGCGATCCATCTGATCGAATTTATTGACCAGGGCGTAGAGCGGCACCGACTCGCCCACCGCCGCAAGCGCCAGACGCACATCTTCGTCGGAGGTCGATTTCAGCTGGGTGTAATCCATCACGGCGAGGACCGCCGAGGCGCGGGCGATTTGTTCCTGAAGCATTTTTTGCAGGTGCGGCTGCCCGGCTTCGTTCGGCCCCGGTGTGTCCAGCAGCGTCAGCTGGCCCAGCCCGCGCTCCATCCCGGCCAGGTGGGTAAACTCCACTTCTATCACCGGAATATGTTCAATGGCGGCGTAAGCGCGAAACGGAAAAGGCACATCCAGCACGCCTGAGAGACGCACCAGATCGTTTAAGCTTTTCAGGCAGTGAAAAATCGGCTGTGCGCCAAGATAGTGTTTTTCAAAGGACGTGCCGTTCAGGATACGCGCCAGCAGAGCGTCCATATCGCGGTCGATTTCAAGACGCCGCGCCAGGGTGTCGCGCGAGGCATTTTGTAAACGCGCGCGCAGCGCCTGCATCAGCGTTTCGATAGGCCCGGCGTGCGAAAAATGCAGCACCGGCTCCTTCTGGCCCGGCGTATGGCGGATAAGCGTCGGCAGCGCCGTCATCGGACGGTTGCGGTTCGGCAACACCTCTTTGCCGACAATCGCATTAATGGTGGTCGATTTACCGGCTTTCATCGTGCCGACAATCGCCAACACCATCTCCTGATGCGTGGTTTTTCGCAGCTCAGCTTGCAACATCTCCTGCTGGGCCTCCATACCCCGCACGGAAAAATGAAGAGGATGTACGGTTGCGCATGCCTGCCTGACGGTGTTCCCACGATCGTCCTGCGCTGCCAGCGGCACCTTTTTCATGGCGCTGAGATTATGCAACGCCAGTTGAAGTAGCCGCTCCGCTTCCTGATTCATTTCAAATACAGTCTGTGTGTGCATGAAAAATCTTTCCTTAACACAAATTAAATGACCTTTTGCCTTAATTTTTTATTAGCTCAATGCGGCTTTTATAATTACGTGTGGAAAATATCCTGCGTTTCACAACGATACCCGATGGAAAACTGGCGTAAAAAAATGCCATACCATCGTTGTGGTAAAATAAGTTTGAGACGATGAGAAACGTTTCTGAACCTTCATCTTCGTCAGGAAACCAAATAATCACGCTCTGATACCAGAGGGTAACCGGTATTTCAGAGTGAAAGAATATATCCTCACATCGACCATTTGACAAAAATGCGCCGACTTCCGGGGATGGATTTAATAATACGACTCTACATTAACCGCTTCAGAATAACACCGCCTGGCAATAAATCACGATATATGTTTTATCCCGGCAGGAAAAAGGTGAGCGCGGCTTCAAAGCGGCGAGGTGCCAGGCGTAAACAGGCCCGTAAAAGGTAAGGTTTTAGGGTATAATCCCGCCCTTCGCGCGCGTCGCGTCAGCGAGCGCTTCTTGCGCAGCCTTTTTTTGCTGCCCCGTTGGTTTATTTTAAGGAGAAACCATGTCACTGCCAGCCTGCCCGCAATGCGGCTCTGAGTATACCTATCTGGATAATAATCTTTACGTCTGCCCTGAATGCGCGCATGAATGGCGCGATGGCGAAGCCGCCGCTGAGAGCGACGCGCTGGTCGTAAAAGATGCCAACGGCAACCTGCTGGCCGACGGCGACAGCGTCACAATTGCTAAGGATCTCAAGGTAAAAGGCAGCTCGTCGATGCTGAAAATCGGTACTAAGGTGAAAAATATCCGCCTCGTGGAAGGCGATCATAACATCGACTGCAAAATCGACGGCTTCGGCCCGATGAAGCTCAAATCTGAGTTCGTCAAAAAAAGCTGACGCTCCGCCAGAGCGCATTTCCCCTGGGCTGGCAGCCAGCGCGGCAAGCCCAGGGTCCCACACAGCCGCACGCCAACTGGACGGAGCTCTGGGCAGAATAAAATAGCGCGCCCGCCCGATTTATCCCTGAATTTTTAAAGACGACATTTTGTCGCCACGCTATCGTTATTGCGATCCAGCCCTTATTTTCGCGTTCATTCTAAAAAAAGAATGAGAAAAACCAGGAAAGCGGCGTAAAATAGAAAACAGATAAGCCATTTCTATAAATCCCCTTTAAAATCAACAGAATAAATAACTCCTACACACAAATTAAGCCCTGCTTAACTTTTCACCAGTTTATTTTAAGAATATTATTAATGGCTCTCATTTAAATACAAAAAAGACGCCACGCAATATAATATTAAAATTAGCAATCGAATATATAATAGCGGTGCATGCAGTGAACAATAATAACCACACCTGCGCGCTCTGTTTATTTAAAGCCAGACGGTGTTATTTTTTCTTACCTGACTTAAGCCGAATATTACCTTCTCTCATCGATGATTCCGCTAAAGGCAGCGCGATCGTCTCCTTCATTTATTGCGTCACAATTCATCGGCCTGTCATGTTTGTTTAACATTAGGGTCATATTAGGCCGTCAGGATGTGCCGCAACCTGTATCCGGCAACGTCTGCTGACGTCACGCCGCGATGCGCAGCAGTATGGAGATCCTGATGACGTTAAATACCGCCTTTGATTCACCGGTGCACGATGCGCAACAGTGCTTTCGTCGCCTGCTAAAGGCCATGAGCGAGCCTGGCGTAATTGTGTCGCTGCAGTTGCTTCGCCACGGCTGGCAGCCACTCAGCGTGGCCACCACCAGCGTGCTGCTCACGCTGACCGATAACGATACGCCCGTGTGGCTGTCCCCTTCACTGGCAAATGATATTGTGCGCTCCAACCTGCGCTTTCATACCGGCACGCGGATTGCCGAAACGCCGGACGACGCGGTGTTTGCCGTCGCCGATGACAACCTCAACCCGTTGTTGCCCGACCGGCTGGCCCACGGCAGCGCCATTGCGCCTGAACACAGCGCCACGCTGATTTTACAGGTCAACAGCCTGAGCGGTGGACGGATGCTGCGCCTGACGGGCGCGGGCATTGCGGAAGAGCGCATGATCGCGCCGCAACTGCCGGAGTGCATTATTGAACAGCTCGCCGATCGCTTGCATGCGGGTTCGCTTGGCATTGATCTGCTGCTCACCTGTGGCGATCGCCTGCTGGCTATCCCGCGCGCGACCCATGTGGAAATCGCCGACAGCGGCCGCTAGCGATACGCGTCCTCATCCAGCCGCTGCTCTTCTTCCTCAAGACGGCGGCGTTCCTCATCCAGTCGCCGCTGGCGCTCGTCCAGTTGCCGGTGACGCTCCTCCAGACGTCTGCGCCGCTCTTCATAACGTGTATGACTCTCGTCATAACGCGTGCGGCTCTCGTCGTCGTAGTCACGGTTATCCTGCGTGTCGCGACTATCCGGGCGATACGCGTCGTTGATCGCTTCTGTAACGGCATTCACCGTATCGTCAAAGACCGAATCGAGACCGTCCGCCAGCGCATGGCTGCTGGAGAGAGACAGCGCGGCGAAAAGCCAGGCGTGAAGATGTGATTTCATAAAGCCAGCCCTGTGTTTGACTGGTCTTAAAATAATGAGGGAAAAGAAAGGCAGACAGCGGAGGATTCTCAAATCGGGCGGCGCTGACCGCCGCCCGTTATATCGACTATAGCTGGTAGCGCTCCATCACCTGGCGGTGACGGGTTTCATCAAGGCCGCCCCTGATGGCGACATCCAGCCAGTGGATCGGGTGTTTCCACCCCTGCGTCAGTTTGCCAAGCATCGCATCCACTTCCAGCGGCGAGACGGACTGCGGCATCGCGAGCATAAAGTAGATGCCCGGCAGGGTTTCTCCGCTTTCGCTATCCGTGACCTGGTAATCCGATTCGCAATGTACCCAGACGGCACCGCCGCGCTGACGCACGCCATTCACAAACGCGTTGAACGTCTCTTCGCCCGGATCGACGCCGTCGATAAACCAGCTCGGCGCGTAGTCGCCCGGCGCCAGCGTTTTCACGACGTTATGCAGCGGAATGAAGTTCGCGCGCTCTTGTTCATCTTCCGGCGGCGTGTTGAGCAGGTTAGCGTCAAATACCACCGACTCGTTCATATGCTGCGGCGCTTTACGCCATGACGGCTGGAAAACGCGCGCCGTCACCGGGCCGGTTCGCTGGGCGAAATAGAAATATTCGTCGTGATTCTCGAAGAAACGCAGGCGCACAGTGCCCCACTCTTCCTCAACCGGGCCTTCATCGGTGCTGAACTGCATGCCGAGACGCGCGCCGGCTTCACGCACGGTCGTCCAGTCTTCACTGGCGCTGGCGGCGGTAAGCAGATCCCACAGGATGTTACTGGCGTCCTCTTCACGCGCGTCCATCATCGCCACAGCATCTTTAAAGTAAGCTGTCGCGCGGTCGTACGCTTTCTGGCGCATCGCCGCCTGGCCTGCCAGCATCAGCGGCGCGATTTTCTGCTGGCCCTGCGGCGTGGCGCGCAGCGCCTGGCTTAAGGTTTCCAGTTTTTCCCAGTCTTCCTGCGCCTGCGCCACCTGCACTTCAAACCACAACGCCACATGCGGCAGCGCATCGCGATAGGTGTCGGCGAGCGTCTGGATCTCTTCGTAATGGCGCGCGTTAAGCAGCGCGGAAAGCAGATGGAACAGCGGCGACGCCTCCTCCTGCGGATGACGTTTCTGCCAGCCGCGCAGCAGATCTGTCGCTTCGCCGTGCGCCTGGCAAGCTTCGAGCGCTGAGGCCGCGAGCATCAACAGGTTTTCGTCGTCAGGGCGCTGCGCAGACGCCAGCATCAGCCACTGGGCCTCCTGCTCCGGATCGCGCGTGACGCCTTCCTGCTCGCCGCGCTCCTCAAGCCAGGCCATCAGCGCTTCGGCTGGCACCGGCAGTTCGACCTGGGTTTCCATCGCCGCGATCTGCTGCTCGAACGCCGCCAGGGCGGCATCTTCGTCATGCGGGTTGCGCAATCTGGCGGCACAGTCTTTCGCCAGCGACAGCGCGCGACGCGCGATCCAGGTGGTGCCGCGCGCCAGCGCCATCGCGATATGGGTTTTCGCGACGATAACCGCTTCGCGCCAGGCCTGGGCTTCAAGACGCTGCTCCAGGATCAGTTGCAGCGCGCTGCCGGTCTGCCAGTTATTGTATGCCGGGTTGAGGCGCGCCAGTTGCTCCACCACGCGTACCCAGCGCATACGGTTATAAGCCGTGAGACGATCCCACGGCAACAGCCATTCGCGGGCATCTTCTTCGCGGCCCATCAGCGCCAGGACTTCCGCTTTCATCATCATCATGACCTGGCGGGTCTGCTCACTGCTGTTTTCCATCTCTTCTTCATGCAGCTGATCGATGATCGCCAGCGCTTCGTCATAACGGCCCAGCAGCATCAGCGCCTGCGCTTCGTTCTCTTTCAGACCATTCACATCTTCTTCGCCTGCCGCGCGGCGTTTTTCCATCTGCTGATGAACAAACGCCAGCGCCTGCTCAACTTCGCCTTTGTCGATCATCGCAAAGAATTGCTCTTCCGAAAGACACAGAAAGCAACTGCGCAGCGGGGTGATTTTAGAGAGCGTCTCCTGACAGACGGCGATACGTTCATCCGCCCAGCCCGGACCATCGACGTTGCTGTAACAGGCGCTGAGATCCTGGGTGACGCAAATGGATTGCGGGCACTCCGCGGCATCGGCCTGATGGGCGCGTTCAAACAGCGCGACCACGTCGCCCAGCGCTTTTTCGCCTTCACCAAGGTTGCCGATGCGGTGGCGCATCTCCCAGTGGCCGACCATGACTTCGATCCACGGATTGCCTGAAGTTTTCTTCAGCGCGCGCGCTTCCGGCAACAGCGCTTCGGTTTTACCGGTCTGCACTTCAACAACGGAATCGATCAGTTTATCGACATGCTGCGTTATCCAGGGTTTACCGGCTTCTTCCAGGTCCCGCTGATATTGCTCATACCATGCCCAGATATCCATTAGTTGCTTCCTTTTGTTGTCGGTGTAATAAGTTGCGCAGTGATGCAACTGAATGTCTCCAGCGCCTGACGGAAGTCATACTCACGGGAATCTCCCGTCGCCAGAGCAAGAATAATTTTGAGGCTTTTCAGCAGCTGCGTGGCGCCGGGCGCAATGGGCTGCCCGGCGCGCCAGGCCTGTGATAAGGCTTTTACCGCGGGATTATTAAAATTGATGTAGAGCCGTACCGGCGCTTGCTGTTCTATCTTGCTGGCGAACTGGCGCGCCAGCATTAGCGCGGCGGTGCTCATACGACGATCGGCATCATCCTGCTCCAGCCGGGCTTTCAGCTCGGCGTCGCGGTTGACCACCATCACCAGCGGCAGCGTCGCGGGCTCAAACGAGGACATCACGCACTCCTCGTCGTCGCGCAACTGCTCGCTCCACCAGGCGGCTTCTTCCTCGCTGACGTCATGCAGCGCAAAAAGCTGCTCGTTACCCGCCGACGTGCCCACTTCCACCAGGCGCGCACCATAAAGCGTCGCCCAGCGGCGCAGGAACGGGACCACGGCGTAACGATAGCCCAGCGCGACCGGACGCCCGGAGAGACGGAACAGCATCTCCTCAAAGCCGCCTTCTTCGCTGAGCATGACATGCAGCGTGTTGTTCTGGCGCAGCGCCTTCACTGGCAGATCGCCCTGTGAGGTCGGGATCAGCAACTCATCCTTTAACAGATCGAACAGACGATCGTCGCAGATGGCCGCGCCGAGCAGCGCTTCATTGTGACGCACCAGCACGCGACGCCAGACGGCGGGTTGCTGTCTGGCGAGCTCTGCGAGGCCGTTAATCAGCGCCTCGGTCAGCGCCGCCTGGGTGGCGTACCAGGTGACGTCGCGCTGCAAATCCTCGCGGCTGGCGGTCGGCGTCAGGCGGTTAGACTCGATAACGCCGCCGACAAAACCAGCCCAGGGCGGCAGCAGTTCGCGCGCCTGATCGTCAAGCAACATGCCGCGCAGGAACAGCGACAGATTGCGGTTATCGCTGGTGCCATACGTCGCGCCATCCTGCAGCCACAGCATGCCAACTGCGTCGCTGTCGCCCGAAGGTTCGACCAGCAACGTACACAGCGGGGTAAACGCGCGCTCGAAGCGGCTGGCGAATTCGATATTCTGCTTCTGACGCAGCGCCGGATGCAGCGCCACGCCCTCCTGCGACGTAGCGCGCCACGGCGGCGTCAGGTGATTTACCGCCGTCTGCTCGTCACCGACGAACAGCGGCTCTTTCATTAATATGCAGTAGCGGCCCAGCACGTCGCCGAGCAGCTTGTTATTCGCCAGGTATAAGAATTCGTCTTTCAGATGCAGCGTGACGGTGGCGCCCGGCTCGCGTGGGCTCGCAGGCGTTACGCTGTAGGTTTCGCCGCTGGCGGAGGCGTAAAGCCAGCCTTCATCGGGCGTTTTCCAGGAGGTGGTGTGTACCGTGACCCGCTCCGCCAGCACAAATGCGGAGAGGAAACCGAGACCAAACATCCCGATAAGCCCGGTGTCGTCATCCTGCTGGCGCAGATGGCGGGTATAGCCTACGCCGACGGTCGCCAGGAAATCGTGGATCTCCTGCTCCGTCAGGCCCGAGCCGGTATCATGAATGACGATGGTGCGGTTTTGCGTATCGCCCGTGACGCGGATTTCCGCAAGCCGGTCCGCAGCGCCCTCTTCCAGTCGTCGTCTGACAATCGCGTCATGCGCGTTTTGTACCAGTTCACGGATGGCGACCATCGGCGTGGAGTAAAGGTGTTTGCTGAGCACCTGCATTAACCCCGGCAAGTTCACCGGCGTCTCGTGTTGTCCTGTTAATGGCGCGGTAATGAGGTTATCCACTGTGACTCTCTGTATTTTCCGGCTGTGGTTGTCGGTAGGCCTGGCCGGGCGGCGCGCAAGCGCGTCTTCGCCTTTTCGGCAGACATAAGGGAGAGATGATAAGGGTGTACGGGCGTGGGGTATACTATCATTCCCGATAGTTTTCAGGACCGCTGGCCCGCCGCACGCGTTCTCTCTTCATAAGAATATGCAATACGGGCATTTCAGCACGCCTGCCCGGGAATAAAATACCGTAAATCACCGCCTTTACGGGAGCGCGTAATAATATTCTGTTAAGCGAACTGTTATTTAAAAAGACTACAAAGTGCGAGCGTTATTCCAGAAACCCTGCAAACAGTGCATTGGGAATTACATTATGCTTGTTATTTAAAAATTGAGGGAGAGGAGTATTATAAGCGCGGGTGCTTAAGGCTTTCTGTCTTAAGCAAATGTGAGGGACAGAAAGTAGAAAGCCCCGGGCAATATTTCTATTAACCCGAGGCTATCCCTCAACCATCAGCAAGTTGAGATTAGCCTCTTACTCATCGAATTGCAAGGAGTAAAAGGCATGATGCCACTGCGTTATTTACTGGCCTGTTTATTAGTGGTCTGCGTAACTATTTTGATTTTTGCTTTAATGAATCGGGGTATGTTATGCGAGTTTACCATCAGAAGCGGCAACCAGGAAGTGGCAGCTAAGCTTTCCTGTAAGGACAAGTAAGGCTCTCCCGGGCGGGGTTTCCTCGCCCGGCTTGCCGGGCGTTGAGGACTTAACGCACCCATTTTTTCTGCTCGCATAATTTGGTCTGCTCGTAGGTATATGAGATTTTATTGCGCTAAAAACGGCACGTATATTCATATTACTCTGCGGCCATTTAATATCCATCACCAAAATAAATGCAACAAACCCGCGTTAAATTACATTTGGATTTTTATTTAAATCAGGCGTGATGAGCATTATGATGGACGTCAGGTGCTTAAGACTTTCTGTCTTAAGCCGACGCGAGGGACAGAAAGAAGAAAGCCCCGGGCAATATTCCTATTAACCCGAGGCTAACCCTCAACTCCCAACAAGTTGAGATTAGCCGCTTACTCGCCGAAAGGCAAGGAGTAAAAGGCATGAAGCCACTCAAATATCTTTTCGCATGTTTCGTTGTATTTTGCGTCACGATATTAATTTTCGCTTTAATTAACCACGGCACGTTATGTGAGTTAACGATAAAGCACGGAAATAAGGAGGTGGCGGCACGGCTTGCCTGCTCTGACCGATAATGCTTTCCGGGCGGAGTTCGCTCCGCCCGACTTGCTGGCGTTGAGTGCTTAACGCACCCGTTTTTACGGTTATCGGCGTATCACCTCTGGCGGTACGCCACCTTGTTTACACCGCCTTGTTTTACGCCGGCAGCGTTGGCGCGGGCTGGCAGGTCGTAAGCCTCTCGTACACGGCATTCAGCGCGCCGCCGGAGCCATAAAAAACCCCGCCGGAGCGGGGTTTGCAGTACGTTAAATTGCAGGCGTTCAGCGCAGAACGTTAATCGTTGGCGGTACTGTCGAACCGGCCAAGCACCTCGCGCTCATAAGCCTGCGCTTTTTTGCGGTCGAATTTGTGCTCCCACTTGGCGATAACCAGCACCGCCAGCGCATTACCCACCACGTTCAGCGCGGTGCGCGCCATGTCGAGGATACGGTCAACGCCCGCGATAAAGGCCAGGCCTTCCAGCGGAATGCCCACGCTGCCAAGCGTCGCCAGCAGCACCACAAAAGAGACGCCCGGGACGCCCGCGATCCCTTTTGAGGTCACCATCAGCGTCAGCACCAGGATAATTTCCTGGCCCAGCGACAGCTCAATACCGTAAAGCTGCGCGATGAAAATCGCCGCGATGCTCTGGTAGAGCGTGGAGCCGTCGAGGTTAAAGGAGTAGCCGGTAGGGACTACAAAGCTTGTGATGGAAGCAGGCGCGCCATAGGCTTCCATTTTTTCGATAATACGCGGCAGCACGCTTTCAGAGCTTGCCGTGGAGTAGGCCAGAATCAGCTCATCTTTCAGAATGCGGATCAGCGTCCAGACGCGCAGCCCGCACATCCGCGCCACCGCGCCGAGCACCACCAGCGCGAAGAACAGAATCGCCACGTACACCAGAATGACCAGTTTCGCGAGCGGCCAGAGCGATGCGAAACCAAAGTTCGCCACTGTTACCGAGATCAGCGCAAACACCCCCACCGGTGCATAGCGCATCACCATATGGGTGACTTTAAACATGGTTTCGGACACGGAGCGGAACACCGTCACCAGAGGTTCACGATGTGCGGCCGGCAACGAAGACAGCCCTAAGCCGAACAGGACCGAGAAGAAGATGATGGGCAGCATTTCGCCTTTCGCCATCGAGGCGAAAATATTGGTCGGCACCAGCGACAGAATGGTACCCATCAGGCCGTGAGCGTGGCTCTGCACCTCTTCGGTCGTATGCTGATATTTTGAAATATCCACCGCTGCCAGCTGCGACATATCGATGCCGCTGCCTGGCTGAAACACGTTCGCAAGCGTAATGCCAAGCACGATCGCGACGGTGGTGATCACTTCAAAATAGAGGATGGTTTTCGCGCCGATGCGCCCAAGCTGTTTCGCATCGCCGACACCGGCAATCCCGACCACCAGCGTGGAGATAACAATCGGCACCACAATCATTTTGATGAGATGAATAAAAATGTCGCCTGCGGGCGAAAGGAGATTAGTCACCAGCCATTCACGGCTATCCGTCTGATAATGAAGAAAACTGCCCAGAAGAATACCCAGCACCAGGGCCAGCAGGATCTGCCAGGCCAGGCTGATTTTACTGTTTTTCATAACGACTTTACTTCCTAAATTACAGCGCCATTCCCACGCGTGCTCGAATGAGAACGACGCAAGCTGAAAGGGGTATGACAAACGTTGGGTGATATTGTGGGGTTTTTTAACGCGTTTAATCAGTACCACTTGCACGGCATCCTGCGCAACCCTTTAAGAACAGGCATATTCACTGAAATTTGCCTTAATAACCCTAATTTATCGCGATAATCACTTATAAGCCAATGTTATTAAAAGGATTATAAAATCGAGTCAGCAAATAATACTTAACAGCAATTATTTTCCTTGAAAGATTCGTTTGATGAATTTTCATGCAGTTTCGGGAATGCGTGATCTGCCGCCCAAAAAGTAAACAAAGCTATTCTCGAGCCTGTTCTTAACTTTTGCGTGACATATCATTAACATCTAAAAGGAGAAAAAAGCCATGAGCCAAATCCACAAACACCCTATTCCCGCGGCTATCGCGGAACGCTGCCTGATAACGCCCGAACAATATGATGCGAAATATCAGCAATCTGTACATGACCCTGATGCGTTCTGGGGCGAACAGGGCAAAATCCTCGACTGGATCACCCCTTACCAGAAGGTGAAAAACACCTCCTTCGCACCTGGCAATGTCTCCATTAAATGGTATGAAGACGGCACGCTAAACCTGGCGGCGAACTGTCTTGACCGACATCTTAACGAGCGCGGCGATCAAACCGCGATCATCTGGGAAGGCGACGACGCCACCCAGAGCAAACACATCACCTATCGCGAACTGCATCGCGACGTCTGCCGCTTTGCCAACACGCTGACCGATCTTGGCATCAAAAAAGGCGATGTTGTCGCTATCTATATGCCGATGGTGCCGGAAGCCGCAGTCGCCATGCTCGCCTGCGCCCGTATCGGCGCGGTGCATTCGGTCATTTTCGGCGGCTTTTCGCCGGAGGCCGTTGCCGGGCGCATTATCGATTCCAGCGCCCGTCTGGTTATCACCGCGGACGAAGGCGTACGCGCTGGCCGTGCAATCCCGCTTAAGAAGAACGTCGATGACGCGCTGAAAAACCCGGGCGTGACCAGCGTTGAACATGTGGTGGTCTTTAAACGCACCGGCGGCGCGACCGAATGGCATGAAGGGCGCGATCTCTGGTGGAACGAGCTGGTAGAAAAAGCCAGCGCGCACCATCAGCCGGTAGAGATGAACGCTGAAGATCCGCTATTTATCCTCTATACCTCCGGCTCGACCGGCAAACCGAAAGGGGTGCTGCACACGACCGGCGGTTATCTGGTTTATGCGGCCACAACCTTTTTGTACGCCTTCGATTACCATCAGGGCGATATTTACTGGTGTACTGCGGATGTGGGCTGGGTTACGGGACACAGCTATCTGCTCTACGGGCCGCTCGCCTGCGGCGCGACCACGCTGATGTTTGAAGGCGTGCCGAACTGGCCATCCGCCAACCGCATGGCGCAGGTGGTGGATAAGCATAAGGTCAATATTCTCTATACTGCGCCGACAGCCATTCGCGCGCTGATGGCCGAAGGCGATAAAGCCATCGACGGCACTGACCGCTCGTCGCTGCGCATTCTCGGCTCGGTGGGCGAGCCCATCAACCCGGAAGCCTGGGAGTGGTACTGGAAGAAAATCGGCAACGAAAAATGCCCGGTTATCGACACCTGGTGGCAGACAGAAACCGGCGGCTTCATGATAACGCCGCTGCCGGGCGCGACCGAGCTCAAGGCCGGTTCCGCCACGCGTCCATTCTTTGGGGTGCAGCCAGCGCTGGTGGATAACGAAGGCAACCCCCAACAGGGCGCCACTGAAGGCAATCTGGTGATTACCGACTCCTGGCCAGGCCAGGCGCGTACGCTGTTCGGCGATCACGAGCGTTTCGAGCAGACCTATTTTTCGACCTTTAAAAACATGTATTTCAGTGGCGACGGCGCGCGTCGCGACGAAGATGGCTACTACTGGATAACCGGGCGCGTGGATGACGTGCTGAACGTCTCCGGCCATCGTCTCGGCACGGCGGAGATTGAATCTGCGCTGGTGTCGCATCCGAAAATCGCCGAAGCCGCCGTGGTGGGTATTCCGCACAGTATCAAAGGCCAGGCGATTTACGCTTACGTGACGCTGAATCACGGTGAGGAACCCACCGCAGAGCTTTACAGCGAAGTGCGAAACTGGGTGCGCAAAGAGATTGGCCCACTGGCGACCCCGGACGTGCTGCACTGGACGGATTCGCTGCCGAAAACCCGCTCCGGCAAAATCATGCGCCGCATTTTGCGCAAAATCGCCGCAGGCGATACCAGCAACCTCGGCGATACCTCGACGCTCGCCGATCCGGGCGTGGTGGAAAAACTGCTCGAAGAGAAGCAGTCCATCGCGATGCCGTCATAACCGAACACCGCTCCTGGCGGCTCCCTCCCCGCAACGGGGAGGGGAAATCACCCTACTGATAATAAAACCCCTACCCTACTTCTGGAGACTGCGATGATGAATAACGATATTTGTCAGCAGATAGAGAACAGTGCGCCTTACAGGGAGTTAGTTCATAAACGGCAACGGTTTGCCTTCATCCTGTCCATCATCATGCTGATTATCTACGTCGGCTTTATCCTGCTTATCGCGTTCGCGCCGGGCTGGCTCGGCACGCCGCTCTCGCCTGGCAGCAGCGTCACGCGCGGCATTCCGATAGGCATCGGCGTTATCCTGATTTCGTTTATTCTCACGGGCGTCTATGTCTGGCGCGCCAACAGCGAATTTGACCGTCTGACCCATGCGGTGCTCAAAGAGGTGCAGTCATGATGAAAAGGATGCTTTTTCCGCTGCTGATGACCCTGTCGCCCGCGGTCCTGGCTGACGCGCTCACCGGTAATGTTGAGCGCCAGCCGACCAACTGGCAGGCGATAATCATGTTCCTGATTTTCGTGGCGCTGACGCTTGGCATCACATACTGGGCCTCAAAACGCACCCGCTCGCGCAGCGATTATTATACGGCGGGCGGCAACATTACCGGCTTCCAGAACGGCCTTGCGATTGCTGGCGATTTTATGTCCGCCGCGTCTTTTCTGGGGATTTCCGCACTGGTTTACACGTCAGGCTACGACGGGCTGATTTACTCGCTGGGCTTCCTGGTAGGCTGGCCGATTATTCTGTTTTTAATCGCCGAGCGGTTGCGCAACCTCGGGCGCTATACCTTCGCGGATGTCGCCTCTTACCGTCTGAAGCAGCGGCCCATTCGCCTGCTTTCCGCCTGCGGCTCGCTGGTGGTAGTGGCGCTCTATCTCATTGCGCAGATGGTCGGCGCGGGCAAGCTGATTGAGCTGCTGTTCGGCCTCAACTATCACGTCGCCGTGGTGCTGGTAGGCGTGCTGATGGTGATGTACGTGCTCTTCGGCGGCATGCTGGCGACCACCTGGGTGCAGATTATCAAAGCCGTGCTGCTGCTGTTTGGCGCAAGCTTTATGGCGTTTATGGTGATGAAGCATGTCGGTTTCAGCTTCAACAATCTGTTCTCTGAGGCGATGGCGGTGCACCCGAAAGGCAGCGCCATCATGAGCCCTGGCGGGCTGGTGAAAGATCCGGTCTCGGCGCTCTCGCTCGGCCTTGGACTGATGTTCGGCACCGCGGGTCTGCCGCATATTCTGATGCGCTTTTTCACGGTCAGCGATGCCCGCGAAGCGCGTAAAAGCGTCTTTTACGCCACCGGTTTTATGGGTTACTTCTACATTCTGACCTTTATCATCGGCTTTGGCGCCATCATGCTGGTGGGAGCCAACCCGGCCTTTAAAGACGCCGCCGGCGCGCTGATTGGCGGCAACAATATGGCGGCGGTGCATCTGGCCGACGCGGTGGGCGGCAATCTGTTCCTGGGCTTTATCTCGGCGGTCGCTTTCGCCACCATCCTGGCGGTGGTCGCCGGCCTGACGCTCGCGGGCGCTTCGGCGGTATCGCATGATCTCTACGCCAACGTGTTCCGCAAGGGCGCGACCGAGCGTGAAGAGCTACGGGTATCGAAAATCACCGTGCTGGTGCTCGGCGTGGTGGCTATTTTGCTCGGCATCCTCTTTGAGAAACAGAATATCGCCTTCATGGTGGGCCTGGCGTTCTCGATTGCCGCCAGCTGTAATTTCCCGATAATTCTGCTCTCCATGTACTGGTCGAAGCTGACCACCCGTGGCGCGATGATTGGCGGCTGGCTGGGCCTCCTGACGGCCGTCATCCTGATGGTGCTTGGCCCGACCGTCTGGGTGCAGGTGCTCGGCCATAGCGCGCCGGTGTTCCCGTATGAGTACCCAGCGTTGTTCTCCATCGCCGTCGCGTTTATCGGCATCTGGATTTTCTCGGCGACCGATAACAGCCCGGAGGGCAACCTGGAGCGCGAGCAGTTCCGCGCGCAGTTTATCCGCTCGCAGACCGGTCTTGGCATCGAACAGGGCCGCTCGCACTAACCCCTTCCCCCGGCCATTGCGGCCGGGGATCACATTTTTCCCCCTCCGCCATATCCAAACCTGCCGATAGCGCTACATTAGCAAAATGAAACGACGTTTTTATTTTATCCATACGACATTCCCTTTTGCTGAGAGGACGCTATGAAGAAATACGCCCTGGTGGGAACCGGCGGGCGCGCCGGGATGTATATCGAGGCTGTCGGCAGGACATTTCGCGACAGCGCGCGGATGGTCGCCTTTTGCGACACCAACCACACCCGTATGCGCTACGCCAACAGCCTGCTGGAAAAGGCGGGCGCGCCGCCGGTGCCCTGCTTTGCTGCGCAACAGTTTGAAACCATGATCCAGGAGACGCAGCCCGATACCCTTATCGTCACCACGATCGACCGCACCCATGACGACTATATCGTGCGCGCGCTCCACGCGGGCTGTGATGTCATTACCGAAAAACCGATGACCATTGATGAAACGCGCGCGCTGCGTATCCTCGACGCCATCGAAGAGACGGGCCGCCAGGTGCGCGTCACCTTCAACTACCGTTACGCGCCGCACCACAGCAAAGTGCGCGAACTGCTAATGAGCGGCACCATCGGCGACGTGTTTTCGGTGCATTTCGAGTGGCTGCTGAACACGGAACATGGCGCGGATTATTTCCGCCGCTGGCACCGGGAGAAGCGCAACAGCGGCGGCCTGCTGGTGCATAAATCCACGCACCATTTCGACCTGATGAACTTCTGGCTCGGCAGTTACCCGGAGCGCGTATACGCGGAGGGCGCGCTACGCTTTTATGGCCGGGAAAACGCCGAGAAGCGCGGCGTCTCGTCCTTCTACCCGCGCGCCCACGGCTATGCGGCGGCGAAAGACGACCCATTCGCGCTGCATATGGAAGAGAGCGCGCAGCTAAAAGCGCTCTATCTGGATGCCGAACATGAGGATAGCTACTTTCGCGATCAGAGCGTCTTTAGCGACGGTATCACCATTGAAGACACGCTCTCGGTGCTGGTGAAATACCAGAACCAGACGCAGATGACGTATTCGCTCAACGCGTATCTGCCGCAGGAGGGGCTGAACGTGGTGTTTAACGGTAGCCGCGGGCGGCTTGAGATGAAGCTGGTGGAGAACTCCTATGTTAACGGCGGCGGGCTGCGCGAAGCCGAAGGGAGCCTCGATCGCTGCGATATCACGGTGTACCCGATGTTCGCCGCACCCTGGAAAGCGGATTTTACGCTCGGCGAAGGCGGTCACGGCGGCGGTGATAATGCGATGCTGGCGGATCTCTTTGGCGAACCGGGCGATGACCCGCTGCAACGCGCCGCCGATCACCGCGCGGGCGCGATGTCGATTCTGACGGGCATCGCCGGGAATCTCTCAATGCAGCAACAGCGGCCGGTGAACTTCAGGGAGTTCGAGCTGGTGCGGCGGCTTCAGGGACGATAACAAAAAACCGCCGGGCAAGCCCGGCGGTTAGTGTTATTTACGCTCCATCAGCAGCGCTTCCAGCAAGTCCATATCGTGCAGCATTTTCTGCAGCGTCTCGTTGCTGATTTGCCGCGTGGCGCGCAGGTGGTACAGCTCGGCGCGCTCCGCACGCAACGCGGTAAGACGGAAACGACGCTCAAGGTTTTCCTCAAGCTCGCTGTTTTCCACGTCGTTGCGCCCGTCGGCGCGGCGGCGCAGGTTCCCGACGACACGCGCCGAAACCTCTTTTAGCAACTGATCGTCGATGTTCTCTTCGGTATTGGCAGCCAGACGCTCTTCCATTTTCTGGATGGCCGTAATCGCTACTTCCGCCGTTACCGCACGCGCCATACGCTCTTCTTTATGAGCCAGTCCGTGGTCCGGCGTTTCAACCTGTTGCAGCAAAATGGGCAGCAGGATCACGCCGACAAACAGCGAGAAGAGAATGACGCCCGCCGCGAGGAACACCAGCTCATAGCGCGCCGGGAAGGGCGAGCCGTCCGGCAGCAGCAGCGGGATCGAGAGCACACCGGCAAGCGTAATCGCCCCGCGCACCCCGGCGAACGAGGCGACCAGCAGCTCACGCGTGGAGTACGCGCCAAACGTCAGCGGCTTCTTCTTAAGAAAACGCAGGCTAAAGCGCTTCATAATCCACAGCCACAGGAAACGCACGCCAATCAGCGCCCCGTAAATGAGGACGATATCCATGAACAGCATCCAGGTTTCCACGTTCGGATCCAGTTCGGCGGCGGCGAGCGAGGTCTCCATAATGCCTGGCAATTGCAGACCGAGCATCAGGAAAACCATGCCGTTAAACACAAACTCCAGCATCGACCAGACGCTGTTGGCGCGCAGGCGCATCGCCAGCGGCGCGGTGCGCATCACGCCGGAGCGGGTGATGGTCATCCCGGCGGCCACCGCGGCCAGAATGCCGGAGAAGCCGATATGTTCGGCAATCAGGTAGGACGCGAACGGCAGCAGAAACAGCAGAACGATCTGCGTGGCGGGCTCATCGCCGCCCCAGCGGCTCAGCAAACGCAGCGAGCGGCCATACAGCCAGCTGACGGCGATACCGGCGAGCAGGCCGCCAATCGCCACTTTTAAAAACTCCAGCGACGCGCCGCCCACCGTAAAGACCATCGTGCCCATCGCGACCGCGACGGCGAACTTCAGGGACACCAGACCAGAGGCGTCATTCATCAGCGCCTCGCCCTGCAAAATCCCCATGATTTTTTTCGGAATGCGACCTTCGCCGACGATGCCGGAGAGCGCCACCGCATCGGTGGGCGACAGCACGGCTGCGAGCGCGAACGCGGGGATCAGCGGGATGCCTGGCACCATCCAGTAGATGAGAAAACCGATGCCGACGACGGTGAGCACCACCAGCGCCAGCGCGAGGCCGATGATTTCACGGCCATGATCGAGAAATTCGCGGGTCGGCGTTTTCCAGCCGTCGGCAAACAGCAGCGGCGGAATGAACAGGACCAGGAACAGCTCCGGGTTGAAGTCAACGTGCAGACCAAACGTAGGCCAGGCGAGCAGCGCACCGATGGCTATCTGCATCAGCGGCAGCGGGATCTGAAACGGCAACATGCGGGTCACGACGCCGGAGAGCGAGACCATGAGGGTCATAATGAGGATGGTAAAGAAGATTTCCATGCGGTCAGTGCGGCTCCTTGTTATCTGTGATGAAAGACTCACCCCTGATAATAGAACATTGACGCGCCGGAAAAGGAACCAGGTTGTGCCGTGAGGGCCGGAAAAAGCGGGCCGTAGCCCGCTTTGTTAAAGGAATATTTAGATTGCCCAGCCGCCCGCGTAGAAAGCGACCAGCGCAATGGCGATAACCACGGTGCCGATATTGAGCTTACGGAACTCGCCGGAAACCAGGCGGCCAATCACCAGCGACGCGAAACCGATCATAATGCCGGTGACGATGTTGCAGGTCAGGACGATAAATACCGCGGTGATAAGGCCAGCCATCGCGTCAACGAAATCGTTGAAATCGATTTTCGCCACGTTGCTGAGCATCAGCAGGCCGACATACATCAGCGCCGGCGCGGTAGCGTAAGCCGGCACCAGGTAAGAGAGCGGCGAGAGGAACAGGATCAGCAGGAACAGCACGCCGACGGTGATCGCCGTCAGGCCGGTTTTGCCGCCCGCGGCAGTGCCTGCGGCGGATTCGATGTAGACCGCCGCCGGAGCCGCGCCCACCAGACCCGAGAAGACGCTGGAGAGCGAATCCGTCGTCAGCGCTTTGCCGCCATCGATAATCTGGCCGTCTTTATCCAGCAGATTCGCCTGGCCTGCGACCGCGCGGATGGTGCCGGTGGCGTCAAATACCGCCGTCATGACCAGCGCCAGCACGCTTGGGATCACGACCGGGTCGAGCGCGCCCATGATATCGAGGCTGCCGATCAGCGAATTGCCGTGCTCATCGCTCAGCGACGGCATCGCGAACAGGCCTGTGAATTTCACCGTCGGGTCGAAAATCAGGCCCACCACAGAGATGCCGATGATGGTGAGCAGAATGCCGCCCGGCACTTTGAGTTTTTCCAGCCCGATAATCACCGCCAGACCGATAAGCGACATGATCACCGGGAAGCTCGCGAAATGACCGAGCGCCACCGGCAGGCCGTCGAGCGGGTTCTTGATGACCAGGCCCACGCCGTTGGCGGCAATCAGCAGCAGGAACAGGCCAATGCCGATACCGGTGCCGTGCGCCACGCCCTGCGGCAGGTTGCGCAGGATCCAGCTGCGAATGCCGGTCGCGGAAATGACGGTAAACAGTACGCCCATCAGGAAAACCGCGCCGAGCGCGACCGGCACGCTGATGTGCTGGCCGAGCACCAGGCTAAACGCGGTAAACGCGGTCAGCGAGATGGCGCAACCGATAGCGAGCGGCAGATTTGCCCACAGCCCCATGACGATGGAGCCGACGCCTGCGACCAGACAGGTGGCGACGAACACGGCGGCAGGCGGAAAGCCCGCTTTGCCGAGCATGCCCGGCACGACAATCACCGAATAGACCATCGCCAGAAACGTGGTGAGACCGGCAACGACTTCCTGACGGACATTGCTGCCGCGTGCGGAAATTTTAAAGAAGGCGTCGAGCGAACCGCCGTTACGCGCAGAAGGCGTAGACATAATGAGACATCCCCTGAAAGTGAGTATTTTTTATAACTCGCGCGTGGCAAACAACCCGCTGCGGATCAAACGTTAACTCCCTGCGTTCTGTTTGTGGTGTTGAAATGGCCACAAAAAGCAAACGTTTAACTCCACGCGCAAAAAACGGCAAAATTTTAAGGCAAACGATTATCCAGCCTCCGGACGGGGATTTTCAACTGAACTTTACGGCTTTTGCCAAAAACCTGCGCTGGCTGATGAATAATTCAGCGTAGGCTGCGCAAACGATATCGTCGATGCGCAAAAAAATGGCCTTCCGGGGAAGGCCGGGGAGCGTCAGCCGCCGGGGATCTCCAGCGGGCCGCCTTTTTCAATGGCGCGCTGCCAGGCCGGGCGCGCCTGCAGGTTATTGAGCCACGCGCGCAGCTGGCGGAACTCGCCGGCATCGCTGCGCGCCAGCAGGGCGATAATCGGAAAGCTCATCTGAATATCGGCCATGCTGAAGCTCTGTCCGGCAAACCACGGGTGTAGCGTCAGATGATCCTCAATAAAGCGCGTATGGGTGGCGATCTGCTTATTCAGCCAGGCTTTTTGTACGCCCTGCCCGAGCGCTTTGCCGAGCGTGCGAAAGCCTATCGGCACCGGCTTTTTACCGAGGCTGCTGAAAACCAGTTTCATCATCAGCAGCGGCATCAGCGATCCTTCGGCGTAGTGCAGCCAGATGCGGTACTGCATTTTTTCTTCGGCATCCTGCGGCTTCAGGCGCTGCGTGGCGTCATAGGTCTCCTGGAGATATTCCAGAATGGCGCCGGACTCGATAATTTTATGGCCGTTATCTTCCAGCACCGGCGATTTGCCAAGCGGATGCACTTTCTTCAGCGCAGGCGGCGCCAGCATGGTGGGCTCGCGCTGGTAACGCACCAGCTCATAGGGCAGACCCAGCTCTTCCAGCGCAAAAAGAATGCGCTGCGAGCGGGAGTTATTCAGATGATGGACCGTCAGCATGGCGTTTTCCTTTCGCTTTTCATTGCATTAACTATAGAGAATCCATCGCTGACGCACAGGATTTGTTTAGCCGGTGCCTATTCATCTTCCAGCAGTCGCGCCCCACTGCCCTGCGCGCCGAGCCGGTCTTCAGGGTTGCGCAGCGGACAATCGCGGTGCGACAAACACCCGCAGCCGATGCAGCCGTCGAGATCGTCGCGCAGCGCAGTCAGCGTTTTGATGCGCCGGTCCAGCTCCTCGCGCCACTGGGTGGAGAGCTGTTTCCAGACTTTCGGACTCAGGTTTTGGCCTTCCGGCAGGACGCCGATAGCTTCGCCAATCGTCGCGAGTGGAATGCCGATACGCTGGGCGATTTTAATGATCGCTACCTGGCGCAACACATCGCGCCGGTAACGGCGCTGGTTGCCGCTGTTGCGGGTGCTTTTGATCAACCCTTTGGTCTCATAAAAGTGCAGCGCAGAGACTGCGACGCCGCTGCGCTTCGCAACTTCGCCCGGCGTGAGCAGCGATTTGATTCGGGGTGCTTTCTTTTCCATCTGGGGCTTTACCTCAAGTTAACTTGAGGAATTATACTCGCCGCTCAGAAGAACGGCTAACCCATAACTGAGGAAGAGGACGGCTTATGTCACATCAGGAAATTATCCACGCACTGACGCAATGGATTGAGGAGCATATTGACCAGCCACTGAACATCGACGTGGTGGCAAAGAAGTCGGGCTATTCGAAATGGTATTTACAGCGGATGTTTCGCACCGTAATGCACCAGACGCTCGGAGAATACATTCGAAAACGTCGGCTACAGCTGGCGGCGCAGGAATTGCGCACGACCCGGCGGCCGATATTTGATATCGCGATGGATTATGGTTATGTGTCGCAGCAGACGTTTTCGCGTATTTTCCGCCGCCAGTTTGACCGCACGCCGAGCGATTATCGTCAAAGCGCCTGACGGTTAACGACGCAGTTCTGCCAGCCCGGCATCGCCCGGGCGTCATCCTGTTGCAGCCAGGTGATAAACTCTTGCTGCGACAGCGCTTTTGAAAAATGCCAGCCCTGACAATACTGCACGCCGCGCTTTAACAGCCAGGCCACCTGCTCTGCGGTTTCCACGCCTTCGGCGATGATTTTCAACCGCAGGCTATGGGCCATATCAATAATATGCTCGGCGATCAAATGACTGGTGCTGTTGGTGGTTAAGGTATCGATAAACGATTTATCGATTTTCAGAATATCGACGTTCAGCGAATAGAGATTATGCAGATTGGAATATCCGGTGCCGAAATCGTCAATGGCAATCTCAAAGCCCGACTGACGAAATGCCTGTATAACCGGCGTGGTGCGCGGCACATCAATAAAACCCCGTTCGGTCACTTCTATCTTGATTTGCTGCGCCCGCACGCCGTGCTGGCTATTCTTGCCTTCAATTAATGCAATCAGACGCGACGAATGGAAATCGGATGCCGAAAGGTTAATGGAGATATAAATTTGCGGATGGGTCGCTAAGAAATGGCCTAAGTCATTAAATAACTCTTCGACTACATAATCCGTTACCTGCGCGATCATCCCGGTTTTTTCCGCGAGCGGAATAAATTCCGCTGGACTCATTACCTGACCGTTATAGCCCGGCCAGCGCAGCAGCGCTTCCGCGCCAACGCACATACCGTGTTTGATATCCATAATCGGCTGGTAATGCAGGCGCAGCATGCGCTTTTGCAAGGCGCGCTGCAGCTGGCGGCTCGGTGAATTAAAGCGGTGGCGAGTGCGGGTGCTGATAAACACCAAAAGGCCGCCCATCAGCAGCCCAAGCGGCAACATTACTGACATCTGACGCCGCCACGCCTGCCAGAACCAGGTCTCGGACGTCGAAACGACAATGGCGATGGGGCGTTTGCCCGAGACGACTATCGACCAGAAGCGGCCTTCTTTTTGAAAATCGGTTTTATGCGCGCGCGCGAACGGTGCCAGCGTATGGGCGTCTGTTTTTTCACTCAATGAAAAAAACGCCCGGGTCGCAGTATCATAAACGCCGTAAGTCAGCGCGGTGTCGTTCGTTAATATTTCACTAAAAGAGAGAGGGTTAACCACCGCGACATAATTGCCTTTACGCAAATAAATCATTTTGTGGCCGGAGTAGAACGGCGTGTCACGGTAATAATAGAAGGCGATATCCGGTGTGCGCGTATAATTCGCCGGAGAGAGAATAAAAGGCTGATCGAACAGGGGCGAGCATAATAACTCATCACCCTGAGCATAAATTAAGTCTTCGACATAAATCTGACCGCGAGCAATATCCAGCATATTGCGCTGATGGGCTGGCGAGCATATTTCACCCTGATATTTTTCGGCTTCATTACGGGCTTTCTCGACGTGGCTTAGCACCAGTTCGGTACGGTTGAGCACAAGCTGCGCGAAGGTATCCAGATGCGCGCGCGTTTCGTTGACAGCCCGATGGTGGGCGAGCCAAAGCGCAAGCATCACAGGCAGTAAGACCACCATGATTATGCCTGAGATTCGCAACGCCTGCCGTCGTGCCCTGAAATTCATTATGGCCTCATATCCCTGCTTTCTGTGTCACATTTATTACCTGATGAGACACGTCGCAAACAGGTGTTTACGTTGCATCAATCAGCAGGCATTGGCAATAGCCTTTTCCAGTTACCAGGTCAATATTTCGCGTGAAAGATTAAAATTTGCCGTAAGGGAAAATGCCAACGGCTATTTAATTTTTCTTAAGTGAAATATTTACGCTAATGCTGGCCCTAAAATTCATCAACCGTTCCAGAAAACGATTTAAGTTAAATTAATCATGATTGCCGAAAAAATGTACGGCCTGCTTTTTTTATGTCGAAATGGGAATGCCCGCATCGGTTAAATCTAAAAAACCGCTTTTTTGTGTATTGCGTTATTTCTGAACATTTTCATCGCATGCGGGATCATGCCCCCCTTGCCAGGGTGATTTTTTCAACAAAGCGCAGCCGCCAGACTGGCGAATAAAACAACAAATGTGATACAGTTCACACTTAGTGTGCAAGTTTACATGCTTGCCGTCACGTTAAATTTTAACGCCGCGCCAGGCCCACCTCTCCCTGGCCACCCGCGCGGCAGGTCGTTTTGAGGACAGGTTTCATGGCTACGCTTACCGCCAGCATGGTACTGATGCGCTGGCAACTTCTGGGTGCGGTTTTAATGTTTCTGGCCAGCACTCTTAATATTCAGTTTCGCAAATCTGACTACCAGGCGCTGGCGGTGATCAGCAGCGGTCTGGGCATTGTCGCCTCCTGCGTCTTCGCCACCGGTCTGCTCGGGGTGAGCATCGACTTCCACGCCATCTGGCACAATATGAAAGACATCATGGTGGAAGTGATGAGTCATACACCGCCGGAATGGCCGATGGTGGTGACCTGATTTGCCCGCTCGCTGATTAAAGCCCCTGCGCCAGGGGCTTTTTTGTGCCCTGCGTTTACATACACCCCGCGCAGCTGGTGCAGCGCCAGTCCGCTTTATTCACCGCCCGCCAGAAGGCACGATAGTAGTACTCCTCAAGCGGAATGCCGTTATCGAAAAACCAGTCGGTCAGCCATTCGACGTTTTCGACAATCCACTCATCCTCTTTGAGTCCGTCAGCGAACATTTCATCTTCCGGATCGATAATCGAATAGATCCCCCAGGTGTTCATCGCTTTTTCCTGCCAGTGTGGCGGCAGCGTCACCGGACGCTCTTCGAACGTAATCATCCAGTGGCCGTGGCAGAGCAGATTGCCGTTACGGCTCCAGGCGGCGGTAAACGGGTTATTTTCCTGTGTCATCGCGTGCGTTCCCTGTGTGAAATTCACCTGCGGGCGGCAACTGGCGCGCGCGTCAATAAACGCCGTCGCACAGGAAGGAATCGCAAAGCATGTCACTTCGTTATCACCGGGAAAATGCTAACTAAGAGGTACCCGGGGGTTACTTTTCATGATTTTTTGATGCGTAATCAGCACGTTAATCGGCGATCACCAGCCGGTTTCGCCCCTGCTGCTTACCGGCGTACAACATTTTATCGGCACGGTTAAGCGCCCTCTCAAACCCTTCTTCTTTGCCGAGCGCGCTGAGTGCCAGCGTGGCGGTCACTTCACGTGGGTTCTTGTCCGTCTGCCCGACCCACTCCTGAATGCGCGTCAGCAGGCGCTCCGCCACCCGTCTCGCATCCGACAGCGAGGTCTCAGGCATCAGCACCAGAAACTCCTCGCCGCCCCAGCGCGCCACGATATCGCTTTCACGCACGTTATCGGTGATTGCCCGCGCGATGCGCTGCAAAATCATATCCCCGTAACTGTGGCCGCAGCTATCATTGATCGCTTTAAAATGGTCGATATCCAGCAGCAGCAGCGCCACATCATGACTACCGGACTCTTTTTCCAGTAGCGATACCTGGTGCATAAAGTGACGCCGGGTATAGAGATTCGTCAGACTGTCGCGGCTGGCGGTGTTAAAGAGATCGAATTTCATGGTGTGCGTGAATTCAACCGAGCGCAGCGTCGTATACATCAGAAGCCCAATCGCCATCACAGCATTGGCGATGCCGATGCCATTTAATACCGGCGCGCTTAAGCCGGACGCTGTCCCCATATGATCGCGCAGGGCATAGCCCACGGTGCCAAGCACCGCAATAGCCGTCAGGAATATCGCGCGCCGCACCGGCACCTGCTGAAAGCTGAACGACACAATCGGGATAAGCGAAAACACAAACAGATAAAAATTGCTCTCCCAGCCCAGCATTACCGTGGTGGCGATGGCGTGCGCCAGGATCTCCACGCTCATCAGAGTGCCGACATAAAGATACCGGTAATGCTCTATCTCATTCAGACAATGGATATAAACCATCACGCTGAAGATGTTAAAAATGGCGAGCGTCGGGATCCCCATCGACAGAAACAGAAAAATCAGCCCGACGTGAATCATCAACGCCAGCCAGACGATCGGGATAATGTGTTGCCAGTATTGGTCGGTCGCCTGGCTAAGAAGTTGGTCGCGATCTCTTTCTGACATGGGCTAACCTGAAGTCGGGGCATCCCTGCCGAAAACGTATAGAGCGTCTGGATGCTTCATGAAAGCTATATCGGCAATCGCCCGGCGAGATTTAGCGCGCCACTACGTAAAAGCGCTATGCCGTTCATTTATGGCTTATTTCTATCGCCAGCCAGAGGCGGAACGGGTTGATGCTTAAAAAGCCTCCGAATGGCTTACATATTACCGTTTTCGCATCAGGTCAGTGGTTAATGGCGCAGATAAAGCCATAGTTCAGCGAGAGGCGCGCAGAAAAGCGGCAGAAAAGAAAGATAAATAACGCGCTGAATAAGCACAGGGCGACAAAGCAGGAAAGCGCAGAAATAAAACCGCGGATAAAGAAAAAGCCCTGCCGGAGGCAGAGCTTTTCGGTGCATGCTGACAGGGCGCCCGGACGGAGCGCCGCGTATCAGAACGGGATATCGTCGTCGAAATCCATCGGCGGTTCATTGGAAGGCGCCGGAGCCTGCTGCTGCGGACGGGACTGCGCGCCGCCGCTGAACTGCGCGCCGCCACCCTGCTGCTGCGGCTGCTGAGGCTGACCCCAACCGCCCTGCTGCTGGCCGCCGCCCATGTTGCCGCCTGCCGGTGCGCCGCCGCCCTGACGGCCGCCCAGCATCTGCATGGTGCCGCCGACGTTAACCACGACTTCGGTAGAGTAGCGATCCTGACCGCTCTGATCCTGCCACTTACGGGTGCGCAGCTGGCCTTCGATGTAGATCTGCGAGCCTTTGCGCAGGTATTCGCCCGCCACTTCCGCCAGCTTGCCGTACAGCACCACGCTGTGCCATTCGGTCACTTCTTTCATCTCACCGGTCTGCTTGTCGCGCCAGGATTCGGAAGTTGCCAGGCGCAGGTTCGCCACGGCCCCGCCGTTCGGCATGTAGCGTACTTCCGGGTCCTGCCCCAGATTACCGACGAGAATCACCTTGTTTACGCCTCTGCTGGCCATGATCGTGTCTCCTGAAAACATTTCTTAATAGTGTAAACATTCCATTCTACCACGTCAGCCTTCAATGTTGATAGCTGCGAGACGGCTTCAGGAAATGTTCACACAGTATACACGGTTGCAAATAAATACTGGATATCCATTCAGGTTAAATTGTGTCATAATTAACCGTTTCTGGCCACCGGTTGTCCTTCAAACACCCAGGCATTAGCGTTCAAATCCAGGAAAGGTGAATGGATAAGATAGAAGTTCGGGGCGCCCGCACCCACAATCTCAAAAATATCAACCTCGTCATTCCGCGCGACAAACTCATCGTCGTGACCGGGCTGTCGGGTTCCGGCAAGTCTTCGCTGGCTTTCGACACGCTCTACGCCGAAGGGCAGCGCCGTTATGTCGAGTCGCTTTCCGCGTACGCGCGTCAGTTCCTGTCGCTGATGGAAAAGCCGGACGTCGACCATATTGAAGGGCTGTCGCCCGCGATTTCCATCGAGCAGAAGTCGACCTCCCATAACCCGCGTTCTACTGTGGGTACCATTACTGAAATTCACGATTACCTGCGCCTGCTGTATGCCCGCGTCGGCGAGCCGCGTTGCCCGGATCACGACGTGACGCTGGCCGCCCAGACCGTCAGTCAGATGGTGGATAACGTACTCGCGTTGCCGGAAGGCAAGCGTCTGATGTTGCTGGCGCCGGTCATCAAAGAACGTAAAGGCGAGCACACCAAAACGCTGGAAAACCTGGCAAGCCAGGGGTATATCCGCGCCCGTATTGATGGCGAGGTGTGCGATCTTTCCGATCCGCCGAAGCTTGAATTGCAGAAAAAACACACCATCGAAGTGGTGGTGGACCGCTTTAAGGTGCGTGAGGATTTAGCCCAGCGCCTGGCGGAGTCATTTGAAACCGCGCTGGAGCTTTCCGGCGGCACGGCGGTCGTGGCGGATATGGACGATGAAAAAGCGGAAGAGCTGCTGTTCTCCGCCAACTTCGCCTGCCCGGTGTGCGGCTACAGCATGCGCGAGCTTGAGCCGCGCCTGTTCTCGTTTAACAACCCGGCTGGCGCGTGTCCGACCTGCGACGGGCTCGGCGTGCAGCAATATTTCGATCCGGATCGCGTGGTGCAGAACACCGAGCTGTCGCTTGCGGGCGGCGCTATCCGCGGCTGGGATCGCCGTAACTTCTACTATTTCCAGATGCTGCGCTCGCTCGCCGACCACTATAAATTCGACGTGGAAGCGCCGTGGAACACGCTCAGCGATAAAGTACAGAAAGCGGTGCTGTTCGGCTCCGGTAAAGAGACGATCGAATTTAAATATATGAACGATCGCGGCGATACGTCTGTGCGTCGTCATCCGTTCGAAGGCGTGCTGCATAATATGGAGCGCCGCTATAAAGAGACCGAATCCAACGCGGTGCGCGAAGAGCTGGCGAAATTTATCAGCAACCGTCCGTGCGCGACTTGTGAAGGTACGCGTCTGCGTCGCGAAGCGCGCCACGTATTTGTAGAAAATACCGCGCTGCCGACCATTTCCGACATGAGCATCGGTCATGCGATGGAGTTCTTCAACAACATGAAGCTCTCCGGCCAGCGCGCCAAAATCGCGGAAAAAGTGCTGAAAGAGATTGGCGATCGCCTGAAATTCCTGGTGAACGTCGGCCTGAACTATCTGACGCTTTCCCGCTCAGCGGAAACGCTCTCCGGCGGCGAAGCGCAGCGTATTCGTCTGGCAAGCCAGATTGGCGCCGGTCTGGTGGGCGTGATGTACGTGCTGGATGAGCCATCTATCGGCCTGCACCAGCGCGATAACGAACGTTTGCTCGGCACGCTTATCCATCTGCGTAACCTCGGCAATACCGTGATTGTGGTAGAGCACGATGAAGACGCCATTCGCGCCGCCGATCATGTGATAGACATCGGCCCTGGCGCTGGCGTACACGGCGGCCAGGTCGTGGCGGAAGGCCCGCTTGACGCGATCATGGCGGTGCCGGAATCACTGACCGGGCAATTCATGAGCGGTAAACGCAAAATTGAAGTGCCGAAAGAACGCGTGAAGGCGGACCCGGAAAAAGTGCTGAAACTCACCGGCGCGCGCGGCAACAACCTGAAAGACGTCACGCTGACGCTGCCGGTTGGTCTGTTTACCTGCGTAACCGGCGTTTCCGGTTCCGGCAAATCGACGCTGATTAACGATACGCTGTTCCCGATAGCCCAGCGCCAGCTCAACGGCGCGACTATCGCCGAGCCTGCGCCCTATCGCGACATTCAGGGGATGGAGCATTTCGATAAGGTCATTGATATTGACCAGAGCCCGATTGGCCGCACGCCGCGCTCGAACCCTGCAACGTATACGGGCGTCTTTACGCCGGTGCGCGAGCTGTTCGCTGGCGTACCGGAATCGCGCTCGCGTGGCTATACGCCGGGCCGCTTCAGCTTTAACGTCCGCGGCGGACGTTGCGAAGCATGTCAGGGCGACGGCGTTATCAAGGTGGAGATGCACTTCCTGCCGGATATCTACGTGCCGTGCGACCAGTGTAAAGGCAAGCGCTACAACCGCGAAACGCTGGAAATTAAGTACAAAGGTAAGACTATCCACGAAGTGCTGGACATGACTATCGAAGAGGCGCGTGAGTTCTTCGACGCGGTGCCGGCGCTGGCGCGTAAGCTGCAAACGCTAATGGATGTGGGCCTGACTTACATTCGTCTCGGCCAGTCTGCGACAACGCTCTCCGGCGGTGAAGCCCAGCGCGTGAAGCTCGCCCGCGAGCTCTCAAAACGCGGGACCGGCCAGACGCTTTACATTCTTGATGAGCCGACCACCGGTCTGCACTTCGCGGATATTCAGCAACTGCTGCAAGTGCTCCATCAGCTCAGGGATCAGGGCAACACGATCGTGGTGATTGAGCATAACCTGGATGTCATCAAAACGGCCGACTGGATTGTCGATCTTGGCCCGGAAGGCGGCAGCGGCGGCGGTGAGATCCTCGTCTCCGGCACGCCGGAAACCGTGGCGGAGTGCAAAGAGTCGCATACCGCACGCTTCCTTAAGCCCCTGTTAAATCAGTAAATTATAATCCGGGTCAGCAGGCCCGGATTTTTTTATTCTGAATTCCCCCTACCCTTATTCTCCGAAGCCGCGTTTAACCCGTCTTCTTGCCCTATAAAAAATGCCCCGCAAAGCAGGGCATTTAACTTCTCTTAAGGGAGAGGATTAACGGCGGTAGTAAGTAGCGCTACCACTACTATTATTGTTCGCCGGGTGGGCGATATCGCTCGGTACTGGCTGCACTTGCGGCTGTGGCTGTGGTTGCGGATTAACCGGGACATGATAATCATCAGGGCGCGGTTGAGGTTGAGGCTCAGGATGTGGCTGCGGCTCAGGACGCGGCTGCGGCTCAGGACGTGGCTGCGGCTCAGGACGCGGCTGCGGGCCTGGTTGCGGTTGCGGTTGCGGAACGTAATCAGGGGTAATGGTTCCCTGATTATCAACGATTGTATTGGCTGCGGTAATCACTTCTTCGCCGCTGATAGATGCACCTTTAGCATTCGTCAGCTTTTTAACGGAGAAATAGACGTCGCCATTGCTGGCGATAGTACCTTTGTTCGTTACCTTATCACCCGTCCAGCTAATGCCATTCGCGCCGTTAATTTCCCCCTGGTTCACGAAGTCATGCTGCTGGGTCTGAAACTGAACCTGGTTAGCCGCCACAATCTTACCGCTGTTGTAATTATCGGTAGATACCGGGCCGTGCCCACCACGCATATCCAGTTTAAAATTATTACCAGCCTGAATCAGGCCTTCGTTTGCAAAGCGGTTATAGACGCTAAAAGTAGCGTCGCGGCCCGCAGTAATAACGCTTGATGAATCTGAAACAAAATTATTGCCAGCAATGACGACATCTTTCTTGCCTTTGATAACGCCACTGCTGTTATCCACCGTCGTGCCATAAACAATATTCAGGGTATTTGCTGAGTTTATTTCGCCGTTTTTATTATCGAGCGCGCCATTCCCATTTAAATAAAGCTGCGTATTCTCGCCTGTAGAGAAAATACGGCCATTTTCATTGTTAATAGTACCATAAGCAATAGTAGAAGTCGGGCCGCCATAACGATTATGGGTGTCTCTGACATCCCCTTCACCAGAGTAGATCCCGCCGTCATTATGGTAATTACGGCTCCAGTCTTCCTTAGAAACGAAATCGCCGCTATTAGTATTAATCAGGGTAACACCACTTAACGCGAGAGTATTATGCGCCTCTATCAAACCTGCATTATTATTAAGCACTGTGGCAGCGATACTGAGGTTACCATCAGAAGCGATCACGCCCTGTTCATTATCAAGGCTGATGACTTCCGGTTCAAGCCGGTTGTGATAGTTATAGTTAAGCCAGGCATCATCGCCACTCTGAATCTGGCCACCTTTATTATTAAGCGTTGAACCGTTCATGGAGAGGGTGCCTTTTGACTCTACATGGCCGCTTTCGTTATCAAAATTAGCGCTGCGGATATTAACGCTACGACCTGTTATTTCGCCGCCACGGTTTTGAATTTCACCACCTTCATTGGTCTGAATATTCAAAACATCTTCAGAGCGAATCTCTGCGTTATTATTCACCAGGGATGCGGCGCTGATATTTCCTTGTTTACCCGCTGCGATCAGGCCGCCGTGATTGGTTAACTGCCCCTCAACATCAATGCTCAAATTGTCATCAGCAATGATATTGGCGTGATCAAGACGAACGCCAACGCCTTCTTCAGTACCGATCATTTTAATTTTGCCGGCATACATTGAACCCAGAGCAGAAACGTCCAGCGCCAGTTCCGGCTTATCGCCATCTGAATCCAGTTTCGTGACTTTACCCTTAGCATCAATGCTGTTGGTGCCGGTCACGATGGTGAGATTTTTAGCCTGCAATTCCCCGTTCAGTTTCACGGAGCGGGCCACGATATCGGTGTACGCCGGCTTGCCATCATTACCGACATCCATACCTGCGCCAGTAATAACGATTTCGCCTTTGTCCACTTTTACGCCGGTCAGTTTCCCATCGTCATCAAAAGTTGGCGTCCCTGTCGTCAGCGAGGCATGGTTAGTATTAATGAAACCGCAGCCGTCGCAGGTAATGCCTGACGGGTTAGCGATAATAACCTGAGCAGATTTGCCTGCCACTTCCACCATACCGTTCAACTGGCTTGGGTCGGACGAACGCACTTCGTTAAGGATAATCGTCGCGCTGTTACCGGCGAGATTGCTGTTAGCGTCGATGTTGCCAGCGAGCTGGGTAGAGGTGTTAGCCGTGCTGTTGTTCAGCACTACGCCATTTTTGTCTACATTAAATTCAGAGTAAATATTGTGCGAAACGCCCTGCTCGCTGGCTTTGTTGATATCGACAACCGTTGCGCCATTTGCGCCAGTATGAATGCCTGGCTGATTTGCCGCGCTGGTATCTGCGGTAATCGCCGCTTTCGCCGATTCAACCATCCCCAGTGCTAAAAGCGTCGCGAAGCAAACCGGGCCCATTTTCGCATAAAGCGTATGCTTAGCTACGCTTTTTACTTCTTTCCTGTTTTTCATTTCCTTTTCCTTTTTCTGTTCAATTCCAGGGCAATATGACGTACAAATTCATGCCATTTATTAATGCCGTACAATTCATAATAAAAACATGCGCGTCATAATTACCGCTTCAATTATATCTTTTAAATATGAAACCAAAAACAAGCCGCAATTATTCTCGCCGAGACAAATAACTCACATGAATACATAACCAACGAACAAAAAACCTCAGTTATTTTAATGACGCACTAAATGTTCAATATATTGCAAAACAATCAGAGAACAGGGGAAGGAAGTGTATTTAAGAACGCTTTTGATTTATTCACAATAAAAAAGGAACTGCCTGACATTGAGGGCCAGACGCATTCAGCAAAAGAGACATATCAACCCTGACGTTAATTTCAGCGCGGGTTTATATTCAGACAAAACATCATTTTTATCTGCTTCAGGCAGCATAACCGTCGCCGGTTTCTGCGGCTCAGAAACATACGCTCAAACCCAATGCGCGGGTCTGTGCCCGCGCAAATGCCTTATACCGAAAGCTGCTGTCGGGTTTGTTCAGGCAACAGCCCGAGCGCCTGCTGATACGACGCGTCGACCAGATAGTAGATCTGCGAATCCGGTAAGTTACCGTCAAGATAAACCGTGCTCCAGTGCGCTTTATTGAGCTGCGCGCTGGGAAAGACATCTTTATGCTCCTGGCGCAGCAGCTCCGCCAGCTCCGGGCTCGTTTTCAGCGACACGGCAGGACGCTGGTCAGCCTCATGCACCATCGCGAACATCACGTCGCCGACTTTTATTTGCGCCGCTTGCCAGTCGCGATGCTCGCTTTGCTCAGCGCCCGGTTTTTTCATGCAGTAATCCAGTAATTCAGAATGGGTCATAAGGATTCTCCTTGAAGCGTCGCGACTACCCTGCGCGAGCCGCCATGATTGCGATGTTCCCCAAGCCAGATCCCCTGCCAGGTGCCGAGTAGCAGGCGTCCCTGCTTTACCGGCAACAGTAAGGAAACCCCCAGGGTGGAGGATTTAATGTGCGCGGGCATATCGTCCGGCCCTTCGTCGTCATGTTCATAGGACGCGTTTTCAGGCGCGGCTTTAAGAAAATGGCGCTCCATATCCCGGCGTACCGAGGGATCGCAATTTTCGTTGAGCGTCAGAGAGGCTGAGGTGTGCTGAAGCAGCAGATGCAGCAACCCCGTCTGCACCTGCGCAAGCGCGGGAAGCTGGCTGACGATTTCATCAGTAATAAGGTGAAAACCCCGCGGTCTGGCTGTTAATGTCAGGGTTTGTTGAAACCACATACGCTGCTCCCTTAAAAATCGTTACCCTCTAAGTGTGCAGACTACGCGGCAAAAGGCAAAATTCCGCTGGCGTTATGCTGTCATTTTACACATCACTTTCGCAAGAAGCGTAAATCTGGCGCGGCGCTCAGTATTGCCACTGCATTGCAAAGCCTAGCGTGAACGGGCTGGTATGCATGTTGTCAGGTTTTAAGAGCGGCGCGCCAGCGAAAAGATCGTACCCGAATTTGCCTTTCACTCCCCGCACGCCGAGCACAGCGCCCGCGATGCGCTTTCCGCTCCAGTAGTCGTTTTTCGAGCCTTTAACTTCGCCATAATCCACGCCCATATAAGGCTGTACGCCCCACAGCGGCAGGTTGAGGTTGATATCGTTGCGCAAATACCAGCCTTTATCCGCATACAGTGTCGTCTCTCCGTCAAAGCCGCGTACCGTCCAGCGGTTGCCGATGGTAAATTTATCCGGCTGCGTCAGGCGATCCGGCGAAGTCTGCGACATAAAATGCGGCTCATAACTCATCGAGAGGTTACCTGCGCGGAACGGAAACGAGCCATCAACGCCCAGCGTGAGAATACGCGCCTGCGCATCGGCATTGCCCACTTCCTCTTCGGCATCCGCCTGTTCGTTAAACCAGTGCGCGGCCTTCTGGTAGCCGAGACGGGCTTTTATCTGGCCGAAAGAAAGATACGCCAGGTGCTCCAGCGACAGTTTCCAGTTGCTGGTTTTGCGCCGCTGCACCTCGATTTCCACATCGTTAAGCAGGTATGTGGAGTCCCGGCGAAAAGCCTTCAACGCCAGCGTGGTTTTCTGACTGTTGCTGCGATAAATCACGCGGCTTAACTGGGCGCTGCGATATTTTTCGATCCCGCTGTAGAGATAACTAAACGCGCCGTCATGGATAGTCTGGGTATAACGGTACTTGCTGCCATAAAGTTCAAGCAGCCAGTAGCCCCACGGAACGGAATAAAACGCCGAGACGTTATCGCTGCGGCGGCCATCCAGATTTTTTAGCCCTCCGCCATAGGCGGCGTAAAACATATCATTCAGTGAAGTCAGATTATCGAGGTAAAACGCCAGCCCGCTCTGGTAGCGTCCTGTATATTTGCTGCCGGCATCATCCGCCCACGCGCCGAGCCGCCAGTGTTTGGGCTGCGTACGCGTAACCTCTACCCGCGTCTCGCCAGGTTTCGTACCGGGAAGTAAATGAATACTGGCGTTCGAGCCTGGCGTGCGCTGTAAATTCTCAAGCCCCTGTTCAAGACCGCGTAAATCCAGCACATCGCCTTTTTTTTCCGGAAAATTATTGATGGCATGTATGTATTTACCGGAATCATCTTTGAAGACAATATCGCTAATCGTACCGGGAAGAATGTGAAAGGTTAGCGTGCCGCTTTTGAGATCCTGCGCGGGGATCAAGACCCGCGTTGTGATATAGCCATGTTCAATCAGGCGGTTTTGCACCGCGTTACGAAGGGCTTTCAGGCCATTAATACCGATGCATTTTCCCTTCACGCTCAGGACGATATCCCGAAAGGTCATCCAGTGCGCGACAGCATTTTTATTTTCAAACAAAATATTATTAATAGGGTAACAGGGATTTTCATCTGGCAGGTTCAGACCCGCTTTATGTTCATCCTTTGAGCCAGAAAGTAAGGATTTACTTTCAGTAGCAAGGCTGTCATGCCGGGCTTCATTCTGTTGTTGCTGGTTTAATGCCTGCTGGTTCGCCATGACTTCAGCATAAGCCGGGGAATGAACGCCAGCCAGTACTGAAATAATCGCGATACAGACGCTTGAACGACGAACACTCACATGAATTCCTTAACGATCCCTGTTCCCGGCTTCCGTTTATACGCGCGACGTAAACGGCTTCCCTGATCCTGTAATAAAAAATAGCCGGCAGATATATAGTGCCGCTTCCGGCATCGCAAAGAAAACCTGTAAGAAAGTGCGAATAAGTCTGCGGAGAAATGAAAAAGGGGAATAAGAGCCGCAAATAATTGAGGCGGCAATGCGTGATTAGCGCATCCATAAATAAACAGATGCGTAAAACAGACTCCACTAAAGCTCGCGAAAAGGGTGCGGGTGAGTTTTACGTTAATTTGAGAAAGTAACTTGAGGCTGACTTATTAAATTAATATATTTCATCCTGCTTACAAATTAACGGGTAATCATTAAGAATTGACGCAATCCCGGTGGCGTTAAAAGAGGAAAAAGCGCTGCGAAGCAGCGCTTTGAGAAAAGTTACATGACGGCGGCGAACGCCTGCGCAACCTGCTGCACGTTGCTGCGGTTAAGACCCGCCACGCACATACGACCGCTGCTGATGAGATAAACACCGAACTCGTCACGAAGACGGTCAACCTGCGCGGCGCTGAGGCCGGTATAGCTGAACATGCCGCGCTGCTTCAGCAGGTAATCGAAATTACGCCCCGGCACTTCGGTTTTCAGCACTTCCACCAGCGCCTGGCGCATCTCCAGAATGCGACAGCGCATCGCCTCAACTTCCGCGAGCCACTGCGCTTTCAGCGCGGCGTCGGTAAGCACGGTCGCGACCACCTGCGCGCCGAAATTCGGCGGGCTGGAGTAGTTGCGTCGCACGGTCGCTTTGAGCTGGCCAAGCACGCGCGCGGCGGTTTGCGCGTCGTCACAGACCACCGACAGCCCGCCCACGCGCTCGCCATACAGCGAAAAGATTTTCGAAAACGAATTGCTGACTAACGCGGGGAGACCGGCGCTGGCAATAGCGCGGATCGCGTACGCGTCTTCTTCCATCCCCGCGCCAAAGCCCTGATAGGCGATATCCAGGAATGGGATCAGTTCACGCGCTTTCAGCACCTCGACCACCGCATCCCACTGGGCGTTGGTAAGATCGGCGCCGGTCGGGTTATGGCAGCACGGATGCAGCAGCACGATGTCGCGCGCAGGCAGCGTGTTGAGCGTTGCCAGCAGCGCGTCGAAACGCACGCCGTTGGTTTCCTCATCAAACCAGGGGTAAGTGCTTACTTCAAAGCCAGCGCCGCTGAAAATCGCGACGTGGTTTTCCCAGGTGGGATCGCTCACCCAGACGCGGGAATGTGGGAAGTAACGCTTAAGGAAATCGGCGCCGATTTTCAGCGCGCCCGACCCGCCTACCGTCTGAATGCTGGCGATACGGCCCGCGGTCAGAGCCGGATGATCGGCGCCGAACAACAGCGGCGCGATGGCGCCGCGGTAGGCGTTAAGCCCTTCCATCGGGAGATAAAGCGAAGCGCCGTGCGGCTGCGCGTTAAGACGTGCCTCAGCCTGCGTTACGGCCTGTAGCTGCGGGATAATGCCCTGTTCGTTGTAATAGAGGCCGATACTCAGGTTCACTTTGTCGCCACGCGAGTCTTCTTTAAAGCGTTCCATGAGCGAAAGGATGGGGTCGCCGGCGTAGGCGTCAACATTCTGAAACACGCTTGGTTCTCCAGATTTACGGTGTGATGTTTGTCCACAATAAACCGGATAGCGCGGCAGATCGAGCGGGATATGGTTGATTCGCAGCGCAAAGATCAGGGGGCGGCAGAGAGCGGGTAAATGCAGACAGAGGATAAGCGAAGATGGCGGGGGCGCTGCGCTTACCCGCCCGATAATCCTCTATCACTCTATTAGCCAGATACGCGGGATAGTTAAGCGCAGCGCGCCTGCCGCCAGCCATTAACGCGCTGCGTGACGTTCAATCCTCGTAACGCATCGCAACCCGCGAAGTGAGCCGCGTGACAAGTTCGTAAGCGCTCACATCTGTTACTTTGGCGATGCGTTCGACCGGCAGGCCGTCGCCCCACAGGATGACGCTATCGCCCGCTTTTTCCTGCGCGCCTGGGCCTAAATCCACACAAATCATATCCATCGCCACGCGCCCAACGATCGGCACTTCGCGGCCATTAACCAGCACCGGCGTACCGGTGGGCGCGCAGCGCGGATAGCCATCGCCGTAGCCCATCGCCACTACGCCAAGCCGCGTATCGCGCTCGCTCACCCATGTGCCGCCATAACCTACCGGCTCGCCCGCTTTATGGTCGCGTACGGCGATCAGGCTTGAAATGAGTGACATCGCGGGCTGAAAGCCCAGCTCCGCGCCCCACGGATGCGTATCCAGCGGCGACACGCCATAAAGGATAATGCCGGGGCGCACCCAGTCGAAGTGCGACTGCGGCCAGAACAGAATGCCGCCGGACGCCGCAATAGAGCGCTTGCCGGGTTTGTCATGCGTAAAGCTGTTGAAAATATCCAGCTGACGCTCGGTGGCGCCGCATTCTGGCTCGTCGGCGCGGGCGAAATGACTTACTACATTCACCGGCTGACGCACGTTTTTACAGGCCGCGAGCCGGTCGTAAAATGCCTGCGCCGCCTCCGGACGCACGCCTAAGCGGTGCATGCCGGTATCGAGTTTCATCCAGACAGTCACCGGCTCCGACAGCGCCGCCTGCTCCAGCGCCGCCAGCTGTTCTTCGCTATGCACGGCGGTGTGCAGATGCTGCGCAGCGATAACCGGCAGATCGCTGGCGTTAAAAAAACCTTCCAGCAGGAGAACGGGTTGCGTAATACCGCCTTCACGCAGACGCAGCGCCTCTTCAAGGCGGGCTACGCCGAACGCGTCGGCATCAGGAAGAGTGCGGGCGGTCTCAAGGAGACCGTGTCCATAGGCGTTTGCCTTCACCACCGCAACCAGCTTACTGGCGGGCGCCAGTTCACGCAGGCGTTGCAGGTTGTGACGCAGAGCGCGGCGGTTTACTACCACAGTTGCCGCTTGCATTGACTTTCCTTGCAGTTGTTTTGGTGTTTTAACTTTTAAGCTACAGACAATTTGGCGTTATTGGCGCAGCGAGTTCGGGTGCGGCCAGCGCGCAGCCACCGGAGCGTACTGAAATACGTGAGGATGGCGAGCACTGCCCAAGCCCGCAATCGCAAGTAAAATAGCCAAATTAATCATTCGTCGTCGTACTGAGGGCCAGCGTAGTTATCAAACCGCGACCACTGCCCATTAAACGTCAGGCGCACCGTGCCGATAGGGCCGTTACGCTGCTTACCGATAATGATCTCCGCGATGCCTTTTAAATCGCTGTTCTCGTGATACACCTCATCACGGTAGATGAACATGATAAGGTCGGCGTCCTGCTCGATGGAGCCGGATTCACGCAAATCCGAGTTCACCGGGCGCTTGTCGGCGCGCTGTTCCAGCGAGCGGTTAAGCTGCGAGAGCGCCACCACCGGCACCTGAAGCTCCTTCGCCAGCGCTTTCAGCGAGCGCGAAATCTCGGCAATTTCCAGCGTTCGGTTATCAGAGAGCGACGGCACGCGCATCAGTTGCAGGTAGTCGATCATAATCAGGCTTAAGCCGCCGTGCTCACGGTAGATGCGGCGCGCGCGGGAGCGCACTTCTGTCGGGGTCAGGCCGGAGGAGTCGTCAATATACATATTGCGCTTCTCAAGCAGAATACCCATGGTACCGGAAATGCGCGCCCAGTCCTCATCGTCCAGCTGGCCGGTACGAATGCGCGTCTGATCGACGCGGGAGAGCGATGCCAGCATACGCATCATAATCTGCTCGCCGGGCATCTCAAGGGAGAAAATCAGCACCGGTTTATCCTGCAGCATCGCGGCGTTTTCGCACAGGTTCATGGCGAAGGTGGTTTTACCCATTGATGGGCGCGCCGCCACGATGATCAGATCCGAGCGCTGTAAGCCCGCGGTCTTTTTATTGAGATCCTGATAGCCGGTATCGACGCCCGTCACGCCGTCATGCGGCTGCTGGTAAAGCGTTTCGATGCGCGCGACGGTGGCTTCGAGGATCTGATCGATACTCTTCGGGCCTTCGTCTTTATTGGCGCGGTTTTCGGCTATCTGGAATACGCGCGATTCGGCGAGATCAAGCAGATCCTCACTGGTGCGGCCCTGCGGATCGTAGCCGGCGTCGGCAATCTCATTGGCGACCGAAATCATGTCGCGCACCACCGCGCGTTCTCGCACGATATCAGCATAGGCGCTGATATTCGCGGCACTGGGGGTGTTCTTGGAAAGCTCCGCGAGGTAGGCGAAGCCGCCGACGCTTTCCAGCTGCCCTTGTAGCTCCAGCGATTCCGACAGCGTGATCAGATCGATGGGTTTGCCCATCTCCTGCAGGCGATGCATTTCGGTGAAGATCATGCGGTGCTGGCGGGTGTAGAAATCCTCGGCCACGACGCGCTCGGCCACATCGTCCCAGCGCTCGTTATCCAGCATTAAACCGCCCAACACCGACTGTTCCGCCTCCATGGAATGCGGCGGCATTTTCAGCCCGGCGACCTGCGGGTCACGAGGTTCAGTAGGTTTGTTGAAGGGTTTATTTCCTGCCATAGTGAATGGAGTTACCAAAAATCATCATCAGAGAGAATGTGGAGTGTATCTGATCTGAGTCGTTTTGTACTCAGTTTGCACGCTCCCGCGTTCATGCCCGACACTTAACAAGGAGTTCCTATGGCGACGCGTATTGAGTTCAGCCAGCATGGCGGACCAGAAGTGTTAAAAGCGGTGACGTTCACCCCGGCCGACCCGGACGAGCTTGAAGTCCAGGTGGAAAACAAAGCCATCGGCATCAACTATATCGACACCTATATTCGCAGCGGACTTTACCCGCCGCCAGCGCTTCCGGCAGGGCTTGGCACTGAGGCCGCAGGCGTCGTCACCAAAGTCGGGAGCGGCGTGACGCACCTCAAACCTGGCGATCGCGTGGTTTACGCCCAGTCGGCGCTCGGCGCCTACAGTTCAGTGCACAATGTCCCGGCGGACAAAGCCGTCGTGCTGCCGGACGTTATCTCCTTTGAACAGGCGGCGGCCTGCTTTTTAAAAGGGCTGACCGTCTTTTATCTGCTGCGCAAAACCTATGAAATTAAACCCGACGAGATGTTTCTGTTTCATGCGGCCGCAGGCGGCGTCGGGCTTATCGCCTGTCAGTGGGCCAAAGCGCTTGGCGCGCGGCTTATCGGCACCGTCGGCTCGGCGGAAAAAGCCCAGCGTGCGAAACAGGCGGGCGCCTGGGAGCTGATTAACTATCGTGAAGAGAGCGTGCCCGAGCGAGTGCGTGAGTTGACCGGCGGGAAAAAGGTGCGCGTGGTGTATGACTCGGTCGGTAAAGAGACGTGGGAATCGTCGCTCGACTGCCTGCAGCGGCGTGGCCTGATGGTGAGCTTCGGCAACTCCTCCGGCCCGGTCACCGGCGTGAACCTGGGGATCCTCAACCAGAAAGGCTCGCTTTACGTAACGCGCCCGTCGCTTAACGGCTATTTAACGAATCGTGCCGAACTGGAAGAAGCCAGCAACGAGCTCTTTTCGCTGATCGCAAGCGGCGTGATTAAAGTGGATGTGGCCGACAGCCAGAAATTCGCGCTGGAAGAGGCTACGCGCGCGCATCAGACGCTGGAGAGCCGCAGTACACAAGGCTCCAGCTTATTGATTCCCTGAAAGAATTAGGGCTTCCCGCAGGAAGCCCTTTCTTTTTTATTGTCGCGCTGGTTGTAGGGTACAGCGCTGATGAATTCTGTCATACGGCGGACATATTGACAGATTGAATAAGCAAATAATATGGCTTTCGACTGAAAGCCCGCCGGAAAGTTGCAGGGTTGTGATCAACCCCGCAACTTATCAGTAACGCCAGCGGTTCGCCCGGCTATAGCGTGAGGTGCGGCGATAATCCGGCACTTTCGGGGCCTTCACGCTGCGGATCACCCAGACGACAGCGACTGCCAGCAACAGCCACGGCAGCACTTTAATCATCAGCGCGAATACGCCACCGAAAAACATTACCAGCGTCGCCACCATCAGCGCGGCGATGATGCCGAGCAGCGATACGCCCGTTGCCAGCAGCATCAGGAAAAAGGCCACCACAAACAGCAGTTCAAACATTCTCGTTCTCCTTTGAAACGTTATGCCCTGCTATTACAAGATTCGTGCCAGAATTAACCTGTTGAATTAAAAAGAAACGCCCCCGGTGGCAGCCGGAGGCGTTAGTGAAATTAACCATATTATGGCGAAGATCAGCGCTTGTCGGCCACCAGCTTCAGCGCCTGCTCCAGTACATTGATATCTGCGCCTGGCTTGTGGGCATTTTCGCTCAGGTAGCGTCGCCACTGGCGCGCGCCCGGGATCCCCTGGAACAGCCCGAGCATATGACGGGTGACGTGGCCTAAATAAGTGCCGTTCGCCAGTTCACGCTCGATGTACGGATACATCGCGCGCACCACCGCGACCGGGTCGGCGTCCGGCGTATCAAGCCCGAAAATGTCACGGTCGACCGATGCCAGCAGGCCAGGATTCTGGTAGGCCTCACGGCCCACCATTACGCCATCCATATGCGCCAGATGGGTTTTCACCTCGTCCAGCGTTTTGATGCCGCCGTTTATCGACATTGTAAGCTGCGGGAAATCGCGCTTGAGCTGATAAACGCGCGGGTAATCGAGCGGCGGGATCTCACGGTTTTCTTTTGGACTCAGGCCAGACAGCCACGCTTTACGCGCGTGGATTATAAAAGTGTCGCAGCCGCCCTGCTCCGCCACAGTACCGACGAAATCGCAGAGGAATTCGTAGCTGTCCTGCTCATCGATGCCGATGCGGGTTTTGACCGTCACAGGAATGGAAACCACATCGCGCATCGCCTTAATGCAGTCGGCAACCAGCTGCGCCTCGCCCATCAGGCACGCGCCGAAGCGGCCATTCTGCACGCGGTCAGACGGGCAGCCGACGTTCAGGTTGATCTCATCATAGCCGCGCGCTTCGGCAAGCTTCGCGCAGTGCGCCAGCGCCGCCGGATCGCTTCCGCCAAGCTGTAACGCCACCGGATGTTCCTCTTCGCTATAGGCGAGATAGTCACCTTTGCCATGGATGATGGCACCGGTCGTCACCATTTCGGTATACAGCAGCACCTGCGAAGAGAGCTGGCGCAGGAAATAGCGGCAGTGGCGATCGGTCCAGTCGAGCATGGGCGCGATGGAAAAACGATGGGCGGAAAAAGCGTTACGGGATGTGGACGTCATAGTAGCTAAGCGAGTCGAAGTTCGGGCTGAAAAAGGGGCGCTACTATAGCACAAACTTCAGGCAGGGGCGCACAGCGCCCCTGCAAAGGATCAGAAGGTCAGGCTCAGCTGCGCGCCTGCGCCCCAGGTTTCGTCTTCGCCGACGATCCCGGTGAGATCGAGATGCACGCGGTTGAACGGCGCGAAACCAACACCCGCCGTAAACACATTGCTTTCGTTATCCTTCACGTCGGCACGGAAACCGCCGCGCACCGCCAGCCAGCTAAGCGGACGCACTTCAGCGCCGACGCCGACAAACTGTGAGTTCTCTTCGCTCTTAAAGCCTTTGGTTTCCGTCAGATCGCCATCGGCGCTCAGCGTCACCAGATCGTTATGCCAGGCCACACCGGCGGTTACCAGCGGCGAGATCTCATAGGTATCTTTAAAGCCATTAACCTCTTTGGTATCGATATCGCGCGAAAGCAGGTTCTGCCCGCTCAGGCCCACCGTCCAGTTTTCGCCGAAATCCGCCGCCAGGCCAGCGTCGACGTTAAAGCCGGTGTCATCATTGCGGTAGCGATCGCTGTCCCAGTCGCTGCTCTTATAGTTATAAATTGAGACCGAGTAGTTATAGAGCCAGGTTTTTTGCAGCTTCGGCGTGACGCCAACTGACACCGGCACGTCGCCCAGCTGGAACTGGCGAGCGAACGCCACGCCGTAATCGGAGACGATCGCCGCACGGCCAAACGCCGAGGAGGTCAGGCGATCGGTTATCGTGTCGGAGCCATTGATCGCCGCGTTGATTATCTGCCCGCCCGCGTAAAGATCGTCATTTTCAATGCGGCGCAGGTAGTCGATATCGCTCTGATCCACCCGGGTGCTGACGCGCGCGTGCGCATAGGCTTTCGCCACAAATGCCACCGCCAGCACGTCGTTGGGGATACTCACAGCGATACCGCCCGCCGCGCGCGCGTTGGCCGATTTGCCGCGCAGGTTTTCCAGCTCGTCGCCAAGCTCGCCCGCCGCGCCCTGGAACTGGCGCAGCGTGCCGATAGGATCGGCGGCGATATCCCCTGGCGTCAGGCTGTTCACCACATCGCGATAATAATCGACGCGATCGCTGATATGGTCGATTTCATCTTCAAGATTGTCTTTATCGGTAATTTGCGCCTGTAATGCCGGGAGAATCACAGTAATGTCATCATCCGGTTGAGAACGCGCCAGTAACGCCGGGTTAATCAGCACGCCGCTGCCGTAATCGGCTGACGCGACGCCGGTTCCGCCCATTGCATCGTTACGGGCCTGCGCCCAGGTATTTGCCGCACTCGCCTGATTTGCTATCACCATAGAAAGGGCGACGGCTGCCACTGAAGGTTTGATTATATTTTTCACAGTTTACCCGCTTATTATCAACATGAAGGACATCCTCTGCCTTTGCCAGACAGAGACGATTTCTGTTGTGAAGAACGCACTACGCCAGAGGTTGAGGCTTTGTCTCAACGGCAATTCCGGGCTCGTTTCGTGATCGCCCTCATTATTTATAGATTAGGCTTCTTAATTCGTGTAGGTAAGCCATCGTGCGGACCGAAAAATTGTGGCGGGTGATCGATCCAGCGGTCTGGCCGGGTGGCGGCATAGGCGCCGTTGAGCGGGTAATAGATGCGGTTTTCCGGTTTGTTCGCCTCGCCCACCACCAAAAGGCGTACTTCACTATCGGTATTATTAATGAAGGTGTGACAGAGGCCGGTACCAGCCGGAAAGCCGACGCTGTCACCCGGTTTTAACGGCCAGAGCTCACCGTTAAGCCAGACGTCCGGAAACCCTTCCAGCACATAAACAAACTCTTCTTCGCTACTTTCGGCGTGTGGGTAAGACGTGCGACGCCCCGGCGGCAGGCGCTCATGATGAATGCCGAGCCGCGTCAGGCCCGTCCGTTTCGCCAGCGGCGCGCCGACAGACATGCGTTCATTGCTGTCGGGATAAGCCGCGTCGTCGCTGCCCTCCACATCCTGCCAGTGACAAATACAATCAGGCCGAGCTTGCATAGACACCTCCAGATAAGTTACCTGAAAGGTATAACACAGCCGGGATGTCGGTGTTTTGGCCGGTTCATGATAAAGTGATGACTTAATCATGATTCATAGAGGATGCCGATGGATACGACGATTTCGCAGGAAGTTCTGGCGCAGGCTGAAAAGCTCTGCCAGCAACGTAATGTGCGCCTGACTCCGCAGCGCCTCGAAGTGCTGCGTTTAATGACGCTACAGCCAGGCGCCATCAGTGCTTATGATCTGCTCGATCTACTGCGCGCAACCGAACCGCAGGCGAAACCGCCGACCGTCTATCGCGCGCTCGATTTTTTGCTTGAGCAAGGTTTTGTGCATAAGGTGGAGTCCACCAACAGCTACGTGCTGTGTCATCTGTTCGACAACCCGGCGCATACTTCAGCGATGTTTATCTGTGGGCGTTGCGGCGTGGTGAAAGAAGAAGCGGCAGAAGGGGTGGAAGATATTATGCATGCGCTTGCGGCAAAAATGGGCTTTGCGCTGCGCCATAATGTTATCGAAGCACATGGTCTTTGCGCGGCCTGCGCGGAAGTGGAAGCGTGTCGCCATCAGGGGCAATGCGGGCATGACCACAGCATTACAGTGAAAAAGAAAGCGCGTTAAACCAGGCGGGTGGTACATCCTTGTACCGGTGGGCAGGGCAGCCTCAGGGAAATAATACCGTTGAGGTGGTAGCCAGCCGATTACCAGCGGTAATCGTGGCGAGATTCCCAGTCAGTCACTTCCTTGTCGGCTTCATCTTTCGCGTAACCGTAACGTTCCTGGATTTTACCTACCAGCTGGTCACGTTTCCCTTCGATGATAGTCATATCATCGTCGGTTAATTTACCCCATTGTTCTTTCACTTTACCTTTAAACTGTTTCCAGTTACCGCCAGCTTCATCTCTGTTCATAGACGTCTCCTTTAACATTCGGTAGTGAATCAGTCTCACAGGTTTTCCTGTGGGGGCTCAGCCAGAGTTGTCTTCATCATTTGCTGAACGTACTACTTATTTTAGACGTCAATTTTAACCGTGGCGGGATATTCAGAATCTTTAACCATAACGAAGCGCTGACACGGATAATCTATCGGTTGTCACGTCAGCGTTATCGTAGCGGAAAAGCTTAGTGCAGCAGGCGGCCGCGACGCCATAAATAGCCGAGCGACAGTCCGCGCAGCGCCAGAAAAACGGTGAGCGCCAGCCACAGCCCGTGGTTGCCGAGACTCGGGAGCGTCAGCAGCGTGAGGCCAAACCCCAGCGCCGCGACAGCCATACTGTTGCGCATCTCCGCCCCGCGCGTCGCGCCGATAAACATCCCGTCCAGCAGATAACACCAGACGCCGACAACAGGCAGGATCACCTGCCAGAAGAGATAGGGTTGCGCCAGCGCCTGCAGCGAAGGCAGAGAGGTTAACAGCGACACGATCTGCTGCCCCGCGATGGCGTACATCAACGCAAACGCGAGCGCCACCATTCCAGCCTGTCGGCACGCCGCGCGCCAGACGCTGTGCAGCTGCGATTTATCCTTTGCGCCAAACGCCTGCCCGGCATGGGCTTCCACTGCGTAGGCGAACCCGTCGAGCGCATAGGCAGTGAACGTGAGCAAGGTCATCAGGAGCGCGTTAACGGCAACAATATCGCTGCCGAGCCGCGCGCCGAAAACGGTAACAGACGCGAAACAGAGTTGCAGCAGCAGCGAGCGCAGCATGATATCCCGGTTCAGCGCCAGTAGCCTGCCGATGCCGCCGCGCCAGGCGGTTTTCAGCATCGCGAGCGTAATACCACGCAGGCGCAGCACACGGACTGCCATTATCAGCCCGATGCCAAGCGTCGCGTACTCTGCGATGGCGGTCGCGAGCGCTGCGCCCTGCACGTTCAGGCCAAGCCCCATCACAAACCAGAGATCGAGCGCGATATTAAGCAGGTTGCCGACGACGAGCAGAATGACTGGCGCTCTTGCGTACTGCACGCCAAGCAGCCATCCCAGCAAAACCAGGTTCGCCAGCGACGCGGGCGCGCTCAGCCAGCGAATCTCCAGAAATCGTCGTGCCTGCGTCAGCACGGCGTCGCTACCGCCTGTGATATGTAGCGCCAGAGCAATCAGCGGCTCGCGTAGCGCGATAATCAGCGTACCTGCGAGAAGCGCCAGCGCCATTGGCTGCACCAGCGCGCGGGCCAGCGCCGCCGGATCGCGCGCGCCGAACGCCTGTGCGGTAAGGCCGGTGGTGCTCATGCGCAAAAAGAGCAGCAGCATAAAGAGAAAACTGGTGGCGGTCGCGCCGACCGCGACGCCGCCCAGATAAACGGGGCTGTCGAGATGGCCGATTACCGCGGTATCCACCAGCCCGAGCAAGGGCACAGTGATATTGGAGAATATCATTGGCAGCGCGAGGCGCCAGAGGGCTTTGTCGGTAGAGGTCAGAAAAGGCATATGGCGTTCCGATGCCGTTACGCGAAGAAAACCGTGTATAAAATTAGCGGAGCAGGAGAGTCATTACCGTAACCGGGGCGGGCCAGTTACGGTAATGAAGCGTTACGAAGCCGGGAAAGCTGTCAGAGCCACTCGCCGTTGCGAATAACGCCGACCGCCAGGCCTTCGATAGAGAAGTTGTGCTCGCGCAGATCGACAACGATAGGTTTGAACTCGTTATTTTCTGGCAGCAGCTCAACGACATTGCCCTGTTTTTTCAGGCGCTTTACCGTTACTTCATCGTCAATGCGCGCCACAACGACCTGGCCGTTGCGCACATCCTGCGTTTTATGAACTGCTAACAGATCGCCGTCCATAATTCCGATATCTTTCATCGACATCCCGCTTACGCGCAGCAGGAAATCCGCATTCGGCTTAAACAGGCCCGGGTCAACCTGATAGTGGCCTTCGATATGCTGCTGCGCCAGCAGCGGCTCGCCCGCCGCGACACGCCCCACCAGCGGCAGACCGTTTTCTTCTTCCTGCAGCAGACGAATACCGCGCGACGCGCCGGAAACAATCTCAAGCACCCCTTTGCGCGCCAGCGCTTTAAGATGCTCTTCCGCCGCGTTAGGCGAACGGAAACCCAGACGTTGCGCAATCTCCGCGCGCGTAGGCGGCATGCCGGTCTGGCTGATGTGATCCCGAATGAGATCAAACACCTCTTGTTGCCTGGTAGTTAATGCTTTCATTCCGCCCCCTGGGTGCATATACAGTGATGCTGTGAGTATATACAGCTAAAGGCGATTTTAAAACCATAACCGGTTAAAAAAGCGCTTCTTTAGCAATTTCTGGAAAACTTATCGCAAATGCTGCCAGAGCAGCGTGACCCACACGACCAGCGCGAGGATAATCGACAGCAGTACCGCGGCGGACCCCATGTCCTTGGCGCGCCCCGAAAGTTCATGAAATTCAGGGCCAATGCGATCCACCACCGCTTCGATGGCGCTGTTAAGGATCTCAACGATCATCACCAGCATAACGGAGCTAATAAGGAACAAACGGGTCATCGGGTCGACGTCCAGCCAGCAAGCGATAATAATTGCTGCAATAACGGCGACCGCCTCCTGGCGAAACGCAGCTTCATTTTTCCAGGCAGCGCGCAATCCCTTCCAGGAATAGCCTGCTGCTTTAATAATTCGGGTTAACCCCGTGGTGTTATTGGCCATGACAAGAAACCTTTTTTAAATTCAGGCGTCAATGCTAATGCGCTTCGATAAAGAAGCACCACAGAAATTCTACGGAGTTTCTGATATTCTTGCGCCGCAATTGCATTATTAACCAGAGGCTTTACATCGTTTATGTCCGGTTGGCCACGAATTTACTACAAATTACTTAATTTACCATTAAGCGTGCTGGTAAAAAGCAAGTCCATCCCGGCGGCACCCTGCCCCGAACTTGGGCTCGATACTTCACGCCCCATCATGTATGTGCTGCCGTATAACTCGAAGGCGGATCTCCTGACGCTGCGTGCCCAGTGCCTGGCGCACGATCTGCCAGATCCTCTGGAGCCGCTGGTTATCGACGGCACTGAACTGCCGCGCTATGTGTTTATCCACGGCGGCCCCCGCGTGTTCACTTATTACACGCCGAAAGAAGAGTCGATCAAGCTGTTCCACAACTATCTCGACCTGCACCGCAACAACCCGGATCTCGACGTTCAGATGGTGCCGGTCTCTGTGATGTTTGGCCGTGCGCCGGGCCGTGAAAAAGGCGTGGAAAACCCGCCGCTGCGCATGCTGAACGGCATCCAGAAATTCTTCGCGGTCTCCTGGCTTGGTCGCGACAGCTTTGTCCGTTTCTCGCCGCCCGTGTCGCTGCGTCGCATGGCGACGGAGCACGGCACCGACAAACGTATCGCCCAGAAGCTGGCCCGCGTGGCGCGTATGCATTTCGCTCGCCAGCGCCTCGCCGCCGTCGGCCCACGCCTGCCGGCGCGCCAGGATCTCTTTAACAAGCTGCTCTCTTCAAAAGCCATCGCCCGCGCGGTGGAAGATGAAGCGCGTACTAAAAAAATCTCGCATGAGAAAGCCCAGCAGAATGCCGTCGCGTTGATGGAAGAGATTGCCGCGGACTTCTCCTACGAAGCCATTCGTATTACCGATCGCGTCCTGGGCTTTACCTGGAACCGTCTGTATCAGGGTATCAACGTCCATAACGCCGAGCGCGTGCGTCAGCTGGCGCATGATGGTCACGAGATTGTTTATGTGCCCTGCCACCGCAGCCACATGGATTATCTGCTGCTCTCTTATGTGCTTTATCACCAGGGGCTGGTGCCGCCGCACATCGCTGCGGGCATCAACCTGAATTTCTGGCCAGCCGGGCCGATTTTCCGCCGGCTGGGCGCTTTCTTTATTCGCCGCACCTTTAAAGGCAACAAGCTCTATTCGACGGTGTTTCGTGAATATCTGGGCGAGCTTTTCAGCCGCGGCTATTCGGTAGAGTATTTTGTGGAGGGCGGACGTTCGCGCACCGGCCGTCTGCTTGACCCGAAAACCGGCACGCTCTCCATGACTATCCAGGCGATGCTGCGCGGCGGCACGCGTCCAATTACGCTGGTGCCGATTTATATCGGCTATGAACACGTGATGGAAGTGGGCACTTACGCCAAAGAGTTGCGTGGCGCCACCAAAGAAAAAGAGAGCCTGCTGCAGATGCTGCGCGGCCTGAGCAAGCTGCGTAATTTAGGCCAGGGTTACGTGAATTTCGGCGAACCGCTGCCGCTTATCACCTTCCTTAACCAGCATGTGCCGGAGTGGCGCGACGCCATCGACCCGATCGAAGCGGTGCGTCCGGCCTGGCTGACGCCGACAGTGAATGAAATTGCCGCCCAACTGATGGTGCGCATCAACAACGCAGGCGCAGCTAACGCCATGAACCTTTGCTGCACCGCGCTGCTGGCGTCGCGTCAGCGCTCGTTAACCCGCGAGCAACTGACCGAACAGCTGGAGTGCTATCTGAGCCTGCTGCGCAACGTGCCGTACGCGCCAGACGCCACGGTGCCGGACGCCACGGCGACGCAGCTCATCGAGCACGCTCTGCAGATGAACAAGTTCGAGGTCGAGAAAGACACTATCGGCGATATCATCATCCTGCCGCGCGAGCAGGCGGTGCTGATGACTTATTATCGCAATAACATCATGCACATGCTGGTGCTGCCTTCGCTTATCGCCGCCATCGTGACGCAGCACCGCCGTGTCAGCCGCGAGGCAGTTCAACAGCAGGTTGAACTGCTGTTCCCTATGCTCAAGGCAGAGCTGTTCCTGCGCTGGGAAAAAGAAGAAGTGGCGGCGGTTGTCGATGCGCTGATTAACGAAATGGCGCAGCAGGGGCTTATCCTGGCCGACGATGTCTGGTTACAGGTTAACCCGGCGCGCTCCCGCACGTTGCAGTTGCTGGCGGCGGGCGTTCGCGAAACGCTGCAACGCTACGCGATCACCTTCTGGCTGCTGAGCGCCAATCCGTCTATCAACCGCGGCACGCTGGAAAAAGAGAGTCGTACCGTGGCGCAGCGTCTCTCCGTGCTGCACGGCATCAACGCGCCGGAATTCTTCGACAAAGCGGTATTCTCAACGCTGGTGCTGACGCTTCGTGACGAAGGTTATATCAGCGATACCGGGGATGCCGAACCCGCAGAGACCATGAAGGTATACCAGATGCTGGCGGAGCTGATGACGTCTGACGTCAGGTTGACTATCGAGAGTGCGGCCGCACTAGCGGGCGAGTGATACGTTCTGGCAAATGAGAGCAAAAAGGCGGGGAAACCCGCCTTTTTTTAAAACTTTAAATAACTTAGCGCCAGGCCGATAAACACCAACAGCCCCACATAGTTATTATTTAAAAACGCGCGGAAGCAGGCGTCCCGATCGCGGTCAGCGATGATTTTCTGCTGCCAGATAAACAGCGCGCCCGCGCCCGCCAGCCCGGCATAAAAAAACGCGCCCAGGCCGTTCAGCCAGCCGACGGCACCCAGTAGCGCCAGCACGGCAACCTGCAAAAGCCCGATAATCAGTTTATCGTGACGCCCAAAGAGGATGGCCGTTGATTTCACGCCGATTTTCACATCGTCGTCGCGATCGACCATCGCATATTCCGTATCGTACGCCACCGCCCAACAGATATTGGCGAAAAACATCAGCCAGCAGCTTAACGGCAGCGACTCGCTTACCGCGCAAAACGCCATTGGAATCGACCAGCCAAACGCCGCGCCCAGCACCACCTGAGGCAGGTGCGTATAGCGCTTCATAAACGGGTACATCCAGGCCAGCGCCAGCGCCGCAACCGAGAGCAGAATGGTTTTCACATTCAGCGTCAGTACCAGCAGAAATGACAGCAGTACAAGGATCACGAACAGGTTGCGCGCCTCTTTCTCCGTCACCGCGCCGCTCGGTAAAGGCCGGTGCGCCGTGCGCTTCACATGACCATCGAATTTACGGTCAGCATAATCGTTGACGACGCAGCCTGCCGCGCGCATCAGCCAGACACCCGCGACAAATACCGCGAGGATCCACAGCGGCGGTACGCCGGGGGCCGCCACCCAGAGCGCCCACAGCGTCGGCCAGAGCAGCAGTAACGCGCCGATCGGCTTATCGGTGCGCATCAGGCGGTGATAGGCGAGCAGCTTATCCTGCGTCAGGCTCCACTCCATTATTTTTCCTCTCCGTACAAGGGTGATGCGGGTAAAAACAGTTCGGTCAACAGCAGCGGCTTGCCGGATAACCGTAGCAGGGAGCGCCGCCCCCAGAGCCCGTCGCTGCGGCCTGGCTGGATAAAGTCACGCGTCAGGGTGGATGACGTAAAGAGATAGCGACCCAGCGGCGTGGTGCCAAGCTGCTGCAACGCCAGTTCCGGCCCACACAGTGTAGACTCCGGCACCAGCGTGCGCCCGACCAGCCACGGTACGCCGTCGCCGCACAGCAGGATTTCCCGCAGCCAGTAGCGCGGCTCATGAGGTAAAAACTCGCCGTCTTCCGCGAGCGCCTCAGGGCCGACAAATCCTTCAAACAGCATCTCCACCGTCACCCGCTCACAAAAGCCTTCAAAGCGGCGGGTCATGGAGTCTTCCAGCATCAGCCAGTCCAGCAGGGCGCTATCAAGCGTGCTGGTATCGTCAAAAAAGGACAACGCGCGCAGTTGTCTCAGCGCGGGATGGGACATGCGTGACTCTCCGGGGCCAAAAGTGCACGTATTGTAACGCAGAACCAGCAAAACGGGGGCGGGGAAACAAGGAGTACGAACAAAAGCGCAACATGGGTGCAACAGAACGGCATGCTGCGTCGGGAAAAAAGGTGCGCGAACGCGCACCAGGTGTTGCAAACATCAGCAGCGCGGGGCGACTGTCACCCCTTGCCTTTTACGCTACTGATAAAAGTCTGGCGAGCCGTGGTAGAGCCCAGGCGCTCGGCTTCATTCAGCAGTTTCAGGGCCTTATCGACATCCCCTTTGGCGACCGCCTGTTTAATGGCGCGGTTGAAATACGCCTCGGTGTCATTCAGTACCGGCTCGCTCTTCGCCACAGGCGCGGGCGCGGCACCCGGTGCCGGAGCCGGAGCGGCAGGCGCTGGCGCTGGCGCTGGTGCGCTATAAGCGGAGGCAGGCGCTGCAGTATTGCCTACCGTGACAGGCGACGGGCCGGAGGAGCCAAACAGCGGGCCGACCAATACGCTGGATGCGGAGTTAGTGCTTACTTTCAGTTTAAGTCTTCCGTCAGGCGTATGACGAGCCACCGGATCGGCGATATCCGGCACGGCGTTACCTACCCCTTTGGCATAGGCTTTCGCCGGGTTGGTCATGGTCGTGGTCTTTTGCAGATCCTGCGGCGTGGTGAAGACCAACAGGTACAGCTTCTGCTGCCCGAGCGCTGGCGTCAGCTTAAGGACACCTTCCAGGCGGTCTTCGGAAACCACGCCCGGCTCCTGATAGGTGAAGTAGCTGCTCGGGAAGTACGCGGCAGGCGTTAAGTTCTGATCCAGCACCAGCACGTTGGGCGCGTAAATGCCGGTCTGTTTGTTCGCAAGGCTGGTGAGCGTGATGGTCAGCTCGCCGATGTTCGCCGGCACGCTGTACGCCGCGACTTTGCCGGTAATGCCCGGCACGTTGAGGGTCTGGCCGGTGGCGGCGAGATCGGTCGTCTGGGTTTGCGACTGCGCGACAGGCGTCCAGGTCAGGCGCTGTAACTCACCGGCCGGGATAGCGGGCGCAGCGGAGGTGTTTTGCGGCACGATATTCACATCAGCAAAGCTGACGGCAGGCGCGCCCGCGAGCAGCGCTGTGCTTAAGCATAATGCGACGAGACGTTTTTTCATTTTTATGACCTCGAATAGAAAGGGAAACGGTAGCCAGGCAATAGCGCGTTTCCCGAAAATCGGTACTTTCAATGAAGGGTCAGAGGGGCTTTCGCCCCCCTTGTTACTACGATAACGCGTGATTACCACCAGATTTCCATCTGGGCGCCGAAGCTCCACTCATCGCTGTCGCCGCGGCTAAAGGTTTTGGCGGAAGTGTCGCTATATGCCACACCGTTGTCATAACCCCATTTTTCATCCCACTTGGCGTAGGTCGCGAAGACACGGATAGCCGGGCGAGACCAGATGCTGTCGCCAGCCTGCCACTGTTGCGCCAGGGTGATTTTGTACTGGTCGTTGGTGTCGTCGGTACGCTGAGACTTCACGTTGTCGTAACCAACTTCCAGCAAGGTGCTCATGATAGGCGTCCATTTGAACATCGGACGAATACCCACGGTCCACCAGGTGTTGCCGTTATTGTTGTCACGGTCAATGTCCTGATACATCGCGACATACATCATGTCCCAGCGATCGCCCATGGAAATTGAACCATGGTCAAGGATACGAATCATGCTGCCATCGTTATCGATGCTGCCGCCTTCGTTACGACCTTTACCCTGGGAGGTCATGGAATCCGTCGCATACTGAACAACGAATTTGTTAAAGCCAGTACCGATGGTTTGTGTGTGTTCACCAGTGAACATCCAGCCATCTTTGGAAGCGCCTGGTTGCAGATAATAGTCGTCACCAACGTTTGTGCGTCCATAGTCGACGCCCAGCTCGAGTGCGCCGCCTGGGTTGGTTTCAATACCCGCCCAGCGAACATCAAACGTATCGTTCGGAACTTTGTTTTCCCAGGTCTGACCGGTTGCCGGGTTTACACCGTCGTTATAGATAGACGAACCGCCGCTTTCAGTGTTACGGGTTGCCGCTAAAGAAAGCTTACCGACACCTACATCAATATTTTCAAGACCTGCGCCCGGGCCAGAGATATCCCAGTAGTAGAAGTCGATCATGTGAACATCATGACGCTGGTAGAAGCGCTTACCTGCCCAGATATTGGCGCCCGGCAGAGCATCAATCAGGTTTTTACCTACCACGTTAAATTCACGAATCGCAGGCGTATTGGTGTTCTCAAAATCGCCTTCCTGATCAGAGCCATAGCCGATATTGCTGTCAAAATAGAAGCTCTTATCGCCTTCTTTCCATACTTCCTGTCCTAATTTAATTTCCGCGTAGGTATCACATTCGTTACCCAGACGGTATTTAGAACCTGAACCTGTTGCCTGAAAACATTTCTGAGTGCCGCCACTACCGGTCCAGCCAATGCCTGAACGGGCATAACCTTTGAAGTCCACCGCAGAGGCCTGCGCGGCGAAGATACCCGCCATGACGGCCACAGCCAGAGGGAGTTTACGCAGAGTTATCATCATTCTATCTCCTGAGATCTTTTGCTTTTCTTTGTAATCGGGGGCGCTTAAACGCCCGGCTCTTTATGCAACCGACGACAGGCGGTGCCATCTTCCCGAAAAAGATGGCAACGCTCCGGCGGCAAGCCGATAGCGAATGTGGCGCCCTCTTCTACCAGCACGACGTCATTCTGGCGGTAGACCAGGTTCTGACGCAGAGCAGGGATTTGGATGTGAATCTGAGTTTCATGACCTAACTGCTCGACCACCTGCACTTCGCCTTCGAGGGTAACGTCGGCGATATCGCTCGGCAGGAGGTGTTCCGGACGGATGCCAAGAGACATATTGGCGCCCACCTGAACCTGGGCACTCTCTACCGGCAGCCAGACCAGCTGGCGGTTCGGCAGCTCCACCTGCACCTGATCGATGGCGGTGGCGGTGACTTTCACTGGCAGGAAGTTCATCTTCGGCGAGCCGATAAAGCCCGCGACGAAGCGATCTGCCGGGTAGTGATAAAGTTCCAGCGGCTTGCCCACCTGGGCGACGCGGCCTGCGTCCAGCACCACGATTTTATCGGCAAGCGTCATCGCTTCGACCTGATCGTGGGTGACGTAAATCATGGTGCGCTTAAGGCGCTTATGAAGACGGGAGATCTCGATACGCATCTGCACGCGCAGCGCGGCGTCGAGGTTAGACAGCGGCTCATCAAGCAGAAATACTGACGGCTCCGCCACAAGCGTACGGCCAATCGCCACGCGCTGACGCTGCCCGCCTGAGAGGGCTTTCGGACGGCGATCCAGCAGGTGCGCCAGCTGCAACACTTCCGCCACCTGCGTGACGCGCTGGTTGATAGCCTCTTTGCGGGCGCCCGCCAGCTTCAGGCCAAAGGACATGTTTTCGGCGACCGACAGGTGCGGATAGAGCGCGTAAGACTGAAACACCATCCCCACGCCGCGCTCGGCGGGCGGCACGTCGTTCATACGCTTGCCGCCGATATGCAAATCGCCGCTGGTGATGGTCTCAAGCCCGGCAATCATACGCAGCAGCGTCGATTTACCGCAGCCCGACGGCCCGACAAACACCACAAACTCGCCTTCGGTAATGTCGAGATTGATATCCTTCGACACCACCACCTCGCCCCAGGCTTTTGTTACGTTGCGAAGCTGAACGCCTGCCATTCCCTTCTCCCTTGTCTACTTCACCCGCCTCTCGCGGGAAAACCACGTTGACGGCACTATGCGCCCTGCGCGAGGCCGGGCCATCCTCCACCCCCGCCTTTTTTATGGGGGAGGAGACGGGAGGATGAGGGGCTGGCGGCTGTCCCGCCGTCAGGCGGCCCGTGGCGATTTTCGTGATGCGGACGGCAAAAAACGCAGCGGTTTTCTGTGCGCCAGGCCACAGAAATTCCACTTATGTAACCCAGATCACATTACGAAGCGGTGGGGCGTAGAGAAAAGGAGGATGAGAAGCGCTTGTCAGATGCCCAGACTGGTACAGGTAAAGCCAATACGTGTATCCACGCGCAAACCACTAAAAGGATAGGAGTTATGAAAATTAAAAGCGGCGTACGCCTCCTCGCCCTCTCCGCGCTGACGACGGCGCTCTTTTCTGCCTCTGCTCTGGCCAAAATCGAAGAAGGTAAGCTGGTTATCTGGATCAACGGCGATAAAGGCTATAACGGCCTGGCCGAAGTAGGTAAAAAGTTTGAACAGGACACCGGCATTAAAGTCACCGTTGAACATCCGGACAAGCTGGAAGAGAAGTACCCGCAGGTGGCCGCGACGGGCGACGGCCCGGATATTATCTTCTGGGCTCATGACCGTTTTGGTGGTTACGCGCAGTCTGGCCTGCTGGCGGAAGTCACGCCGGAGAAAGCCTTCCAGGACAAACTCTATCCTTTCACCTGGGACGCGGTGCGCTTTAACGGCAAAATTATCGCCTACCCGGTGGCCGTGGAATCCCTCTCGCTGATTTACAACAAAGACCTGGTGCCGAACCCGCCGAAGACCTGGGAAGAGATCCCGAAACTGGATAAAGAGCTGAAGGCGAAAGGCAAAAGCGCGCTGATGTTCAACCTCCAGGAACCGTACTTCACATGGCCAATTATCGCCGCTGATGGCGGTTACGCCTTTAAATTTGAAAACGGCAAATATGACGTGAAAAACGTCGGCGTAGACAGCGCGGGCGCGAAAGCAGGCCTCGGCTTCCTGGTTGACCTTATCAAAAACAAACACATGAACGCCGACACCGATTACTCCATCGCGGAAGGGGCATTTAACAAAGGCGACACCGCCATGACCATTAACGGTCCGTGGGCATGGGCAAACATCGACAAGAGCAAGGTGAATTACGGCGTAGCGCCGCTGCCGACCTTCAAAGGCAAACCGTCTAAACCGTTCGTGGGCGTGCTGAGTGCGGGTATCAACGCCGCCAGCCCGAACAAAGAGCTGGCGAAAGAGTTCCTGGAAAACTACCTGCTGACCGATCAGGGTCTGGAAGCGGTCAATAAAGACAAACCGCTGGGCGCCGTCGCGCTTAAATCCTACCAGGAGAAACTGGAGAAAGATCCGCGTATCGCCGCGACAATGGCGAACGCGAAAACCGGTGAAATTATGCCGAACGTGCCGCAGATGTCCGCGTTCTGGTACGCCGTACGTACTGCGGTGATCAACGCCGTTACCGGTCGCCAGACCGTTGACGAAGCGCTGAAAGACGCGCAGGGCCGTATCGCCAAATAATCGGTAGTGGATAACGGCGGGTAGCGCTTTGTTTACCCGCCCGACAACACCCTTCACAGACAGGTACGGTGGGTAAGCAAAGCGCCACCCACCACGTCATGTAACGCGTTATATCGTGGCACGGCCACAACTATGTTTTCACCGTTGTTGAGGAAGATCCCCATGGATGTCATTAAAAAGAAACACTGGTGGCAAAGCGACGCGCTGAAATGGTCGGCGACAGGTCTGCTGGGCTTACTGGTGGGTTACCTTGTCGTTTTAATGTACGCACAGGGGGAGTACCTGTTCGCCATCATGACGCTGATTTTAAGCTCGGTTGGCCTCTATATTTTCGCCAATCGCCGCGCCTACGCGTGGCGTTATGTCTATCCGGGCCTTGCGGGCATGGGCCTGTTCGTGCTCTTTCCGCTCGCCTGCACCATCGCCATCGCCTTTACCAACTACAGCAGCACTAACCAGCTCACCCAGGAGCGCGCGCGTCAGGTGCTGATGGACCGTAAATATCAGGCGGGCGAGAGCTATACCTTCGGCCTGTATCCTGTCGGTGAGCAGTGGCGTCTGGCGCTGACCGACGCCGGCGACAAATACTTTGTCTCTGAACCGTTTAAATTTGGCGGCGAGCAGAAACTGAAACTTGCCGCCGCGCCAGCCCTGCCGGAAGGCGAGCGCGCGACGCTGCGCGTCATCACCCAGAACCGTCAGGCGCTGAATCAGATAACCGCAGAACTGCCGGATGCCAGCCAGCTTGTCATGAGCTCGCTGCGCCAGTTCTCCGGTACGCGTCCGCTCTACACGCTCGCCGATGACGGCACGCTTACGAATAATCAGAGCGGCGTGAAATATCGCCCGAATAACGACATCGGCTTTTATCAGGCCATCACTGCCGACGGCCAGTGGGGTGATGAAAAACTCAGCCCCGGTTACACCGTTTCCATCGGCTGGGACAACTTTTTACGCGTTTTCGCCGATGATGGCATCCAGAAACCCTTTATGGCCATCTTCGTCTGGACCGTCGTCTTCTCGGTGCTGACCGTCGTGCTGACCGTCGCGGTCGGCATGGTGCTGGCGTGTCTTGTCCAGTGGGAGTCGCTCAAGGGCAAAGCCATCTATCGCGTGCTGCTGATCCTGCCTTACGCGGTGCCCTCGTTTATCTCGATCCTGATTTTCAAAGGGTTGTTCAACCAGAGTTTCGGTGAGATCAACATGATGCTGAGCGCGCTGTTCGGCATCAAACCGGCCTGGTTTACCGACCCGACCACCGCGCGCGCCATGATAATCATCGTCAACACCTGGCTTGGCTATCCGTACATGATGATCCTTTGCATGGGGCTTTTGAAGGCGATTCCGGACGATCTCTATGAGGCCTCGGCGATGGACGGCGCAGGCCCGTTCCAGAACTTCTTCAAAATTACGTTCCCGCTGCTCATCAAGCCGCTGACGCCGCTGATGATCGCAAGCTTCGCGTTTAACTTTAATAACTTCGTGCTGATCCTGCTCTTGACCAACGGCGGCCCCGACCGTATCGGCACCACAACGCCTGCGGGCTACACCGACCTGCTGGTGAGCTACACCTGGCGTATCGCCTTTGAAGGCGGCGGCGGACAGGACTTCGGCCTCGCAGCGGCAATTGCCACGCTGATTTTCCTGCTGGTCGGCGCGCTGGCGGTGGTGAACCTCAAAGCCACGCGCATTAAGTTTGATTAAGGAGACTTCACATGGCTATGGTTCAACCGAAATCGCAAAAGCTGCGCCTGCTGGCTACGCATCTGCTGCTGCTGGCGTTTATCGCCGCCATTATGTTTCCGTTGTTGATGGTCGTCGCGATTTCGCTGCGCCCCGGCAACTTTGCCACCGGTAGCCTTATTCCGGATCAGATCTCCTGGGAACACTGGCGCCTCGCGCTCGGGTTTAGCGTGGAACACGCCGACGGACGCGTAACGCCGCCCCCGTTCCCGGTCCTGTTATGGCTGTGGAACTCGGTGAAGATCGCCGCGATTACCGCAGCAGGCATCGTGGCGCTCTCCACCACCTGCGCCTACGCCTTCGCCCGTATGCGTTTCCCGGGTAAAGGCGCGCTGCTGAAAGGCATGTTGATTTTCCAGATGTTCCCGGCGGTGCTGTCGCTGGTAGCGCTCTACGCGCTGTTTGACCGTCTCGGCCAGTACATTCCGTTTATCGGCCTTAATACCCACGGCGGCGTTATCTTCGCTTATCTGGGCGGCATCGCGCTGCATGTCTGGACGATCAAAGGCTATTTCGAAACCATCGACGGCTCGCTGGAAGAAGCCGCGGCGCTTGACGGCGCGACGCCGTGGCAGGCGTTCCGGCTGGTGCTGCTGCCGCTCTCGGTGCCGATTCTGGCGGTGGTGTTTATTCTGTCGTTTATCGGCGCGATTACCGAAGTGCCGGTCGCCTCGCTGCTGCTGCGCGATGTGGACAGCTACACCCTGGCGGTGGGCATGCAGCAATATCTCAACCCGCAAAACTACCTGTGGGGAGATTTCGCGGCGGCGGCCGTGCTCTCGGCCATCCCGATTACCGTGGTCTTCCTGCTGGCGCAGCGCTGGCTGGTGAGCGGCCTGACGGCGGGCGGCGTGAAAGGCTAACCCTCTTCATCGTTATTTTTTGCCACTGCAGTGCCATTGTATCCCTGACTTGATGTTTATTCGGCGGCCCACGGGCCGCCTTTTTTATTGTCGCCGCATGCGCGCCGCCACGACGCGAAAAGCGTGACGGCGTCTATACTCAAGGGTTCAGGTTTTGCAGCGCCCGACGGGGCTGCGCATTGTTAACGGTCGCGTTAACACTTACTTACGACAGGGAAAGAAGATGAAAATAGCCTGCCTGCATACGGCGCAAAGTAACGTCGCGGTTTTTGATGAGGCCGCCCGCTCGCTGGATCTTCCGCAAGACGCTTTAACTCATGAGGTCATGCCCCACCTGCTCGAACAGGCGCAAGCCGCGGGCGGCGTGACGCCGGAAATCGAAAAAGAGACCATCGCCGCGCTGGCGCAGCTGCGTACCGATGCGGATGTGGTTCTGCTTACCTGTTCGACGCTCGGCTCCGCCGCCGATTTTCTCGGCCAGGATCCGGGCATTATGCGCGTGGATCGCGCGCTGGCGCAGGCGGCATCTACTGCCGGAAAGCCCGTGGTCGTGCTGTGCGCCGCCCCGACCACGCTTCACCCGACCGCAGCGCTGTTTCGCGCCACGCTGTCGCCCACCACCCCGCTGGCGGTAGAGATTATCCCCGAAGCCTGGGCGTTGTTTCAGCGCGGCCAGCATGACGCCTTTCACCAGCGCGTCGCCGAAGCGGCGCAGCAGGCGTTCGCGCGCGGCGCAGGCTGTGTGGCGCTGGCTCAGGCGTCAATGGCGGGTGCCGAACGTTACTTCAGTCACCCAAAACTGCTGACCAGCCCGCGCGCCGCGCTGGCGCAGATTGTCGCTCGTCTTGAGCGGGACCGCGCGTGATGTTCGGGAATACGCCGAAAATGCGCGAGGCGCGCGTAAGCGATGTGGTTGTCGGGCGCGACGTGGTGATTTATCAGCCTGCCAACCTCTATGGCTGCGAGCTGGGCGACGAGGTATTTGTCGGCCCGTTTGTGGAGATCCAGCGCCACTCACGGGTTGGGCGCGGCACGCGGGTGCAGTCGCATACGTTCATCTGCGAGTATGTGACCATCGGCGAGGCGTGTTTTATCGGCCACGGAGTGATGTTCGCCAACGATATGTTCCGCGACGGTAAGCCAGACCCGGACAGCGCCAACTGGGCGCGGATAACGATTGGCGATAACGTATCGATTGGCAGCGGCGCGACCATACTGGCGGTATCGATTTGCGACGGCGCGGTAGTCGGCGCGGGCAGCGTGGTGACGAAGCCGATTACCGAAAAAGGCGTTTATGCCGGGAATCCGGCGCGATTGTTACGGCTGTTGTGAAGATTGCGCCAGACGCGGTGCGCCCCTCTCCCACTCAGGGAGAGGGGACATCATTGCGGTGGAGGGCATGGCTCTGGCGACGGGCGTGCTTCGCTTAACCGCCTGACGGGCCTCCTGTGGAATATAGGGCAGGTAAGCGCAGCGCTTACCCACCCTACCCTCACGACCTGCCCGTTATCCCGGTCCTTTCGATCACCTTATCCTTCCGCCATTGCGGTCACCCTGCGTCCACGCGTTAGCGGAAATTCAGGCTCTTATCGCTGGTCATGCTGTAGAGATCGAACTTACGGCCCAGCATCTGACCGCCGTCACGGGTGAGCGGCGTCCAGCCGATAGCCGCGCGGCTGCGGGTCGGGCTGGTGGTAAAGAGATCGAACGGCACCGATACATACACCCCTTTGGTGAAATCCCCCTCGCCGTACTCTTCAGGCGACACGTTGGTAATGGTGGCGTACGCGCCCACTACAATGCCGCTGTCGAAATGTTTCGACACCTCAAGCGTGCCCCCTTTGTCGCCCGCCAGATACTGACCGACGCTCGCTTTAATCAGCACATCCTGCGCAAACGGCGGCGTCCAGTAGGCGGTCAGGTGCCCGGTTTTCACGCTGTAATCGGTGAACTTCATCATGTTTTGCGGGCTGGTCCAGTCACGCTGCTTCACGTAGTTGCCGTTGACGCCAAATGCCCAGTTGCTGTCCACCGGACGCCACAGCACTTCCGCGCCCGCGCCCGCGTACATGGTTTCCAGATAACCCGCGTAGATCTGACCGTAGAAATCGCCGCCCAGATGCTGGAAGTAGTTGGCCTGCAGGTTGTTAACGTAATAGTTGTTTTCAACATATTCACGCACGCGGGTACGCACGCGCGGCAGCGGCGAACTGTCTTTCGGATCGGTGTAGTTAAATTTGTCGTAGTTATTCGCCAGATTCACAAACACGCTACCGGTCGTCAGCAGGTGGTCAGTCAGCCAGAGATCGGCGGTGCCCATCAGGCCGAGCTGGTACATGTAGAAGTTTTCCGGGCCGCCGATGGACTGATTCAGCACCGGGTTGAGCGCGATGTTAAAGCGCGATTTTTCGATATACCAGCCCTGCTCCGGGTTCTCCGCCTCCACCGGCGCCATACGCTGCTGCGCCAGTTGGGTTTCATGGCCGAGCGGCTCGCCTTCGAGATGGCGTCTTAGGCTCGCCACATCGGTTTCCGTGGTCACCTGCGGCATATTCAGACGCGTTTCAGTAATCCGGATGCGGTTCACGCCTTCTGGCAGGTCGTTCATGATAATGCGGTTGGCGCGCTCAATGCCCTCGCGCGAGTCGCGATACTTATACTGCTCGCCGGTAACGTAGAGCGTATCGCCCTTCACCTGGATCTGCGGATCGTTAAGCCCGGCGTTATATTTCAGCGAGGTGAGCTGGTTTGCCACCACGCTGTGCTGCAGCACCGGATCCTGCGGCTGCGGCTCATATTCCGGACGACGGTTATCGTTATAGGACGGGCGCAGATCGTTAAAGTTGGTGCGCAGCGTAAAGCCGAACATCAGCGTGTTGCCGCGCTCGTAGCTCAGATTCACGTCCGCCCAGTCGGCGACGCGGTAAATCGCGCCGACGTTAAATTTGCTCTTCTGATCGATTTTACCCGCGAAGTCCTGGGTGTAGTTGTTGCCTTCATACTCCAGCTTCAGGCGCAGCGGCTGCCACGGCGTCTGGTATTCGATGCCGCCGAAAATCGCGGCCGGGCCGTGGAACATGGTGCTGCCGTCGATAGAGCCCGCGCGCTGGTAGCTCGGGTCGCGGTAGCAGAATTTGTCGTCATACTGGCAGAACGGGTTTTTCACGTTGCCGTTGGTGCCAAGATAGCCCCAGCCAAGCCCCAGCGAGAAGTCAAATGGCCCCCAGGCTTTACTGGCGACCAGATATTCGGCGTCAAACAGGCCCGTACCGCCGATATCGCGCGCGCCTACCGCGACCTGCGGCAGCCAGTAGCCCTCTTCCCACAGGCGCAGCTTGAGATCGAACGCTTTATCTTTATAGGTCTGGTTGCCGGAGAACGAATCCACGCTGGAGTATTCGCGGGTACGCACGTCGGTGTAGCGCAGCGTGGTTTCGAGCCACGGGAACAGCTGAATGGACGCTGAGTAGTAACGATACTGGTCGTTATCGTGATAGTTCAGGCTAAGTTCGCCGTCGCGCGCCATACGCGCCGTCGGCGTCTGCATCAGGCCAACGCCCCCAAAATCGGTCTGCGAGGGGCCAACAGGGGCCGGATACGTTTCGGCATGGCAGGCGGAAGCGACCGCCAGCGCCAGCAGGCTGAGATAGTAATGTGTTTTCATTAATCCGGTATCCGATGCGTCAGAGAAGAGATGATTTGCTCGTTCAGCCCGTCATACGCTGAGGTAAACGTATGGTCGGCAAAGCCGACGTACAGGATGCTGCCGGGCATCGGTTCAACGTGGCGCTTATTCCAGTAGGCCACTGGCACTTTTTCCACGCGCCCGGTCGGCTGAATCAGCCAGGCGTAGCTGCGCTCGGCGCCGCTTAAACGGCTGACCTCATCGAGATAATCGGTGACCGGCTTGCCGGGGGTAAACGTTTTTTTGCCCGGCGCGCTGACCAGGCCTGCGAGCGTAATAGTGGATGGCTGCTGGCCGACCCATAACTCGTAGTCGCCTTCCAGCGGCGGATTGTTTTGCGGACGCACCCGCACGCGGTCCGGGTCAAGGATGACTCTCTGACGGCCCGTCACTTTCATGGTCTGTAACTGCTGACGCACGCGGTTAATCGCCGCGCCGTCATCGCCGCCCTCTTCGGCGGCCAGTGACGCCAGGCGGTTTAACAGCACCTGATGCTGCGCCTGCGCCTCAACGCTTGCCTGACGTTCGCTGATAACCGCGCCCAGCCACCAGCTGCCAGCTAACTGCGGTTGAGAAACCAGATCGGCGAGATGTTTCGCGCCGGAAACTTTTAGCGGCTGTGCATGGTCCCGATAAACGGTAATGGTGCCGTCGGCGAAAGCGCAAAAGCTGCCGAGGCTAAATATCAGCGAAGCGATAAGTGTGGTTTTCATTATTTCGCTGCCTTCAACAGAATAGTGGTGACCGGGAAATAGCCCGCACCCAGATATTGTTTTGACTGACGAATCTGCCCTTCGCTGTCCACCCAGAAGCGGTTATGCCAGGTGGCCGCATCGGTAGTCACTTCTTCATCCAGCACACGCACGGGCGTGATATCACTGCCCACTTTCAGCGTATCGGTGCCGTCCCAGGTAAAAGTAGAGCGGGCGGTGGCGTAACGCACCTGGTGGCGCTCGGTCCAGCCCATCGTGCGCGTCCAGCTGGCGCCATCGATAATTTGATTCGCGTGCGCCAGGGGGTCGGCGGCCACGTTATTAATGTCGATAAGATTGTCGGCGAGGCTTAAGGTTTTCACGACGCGGCCATGCTGCGTCACGATCGTCGCGCGGTCCTGCGTAACCCATTTTTGTTGGCCATTTTCAGAAAACGCGAGCACCACAAAGAGTTGCGGGCCGTTATTTAGCGTCATGTACTGGCTGGCATAAGGCATGTTCTGGATATCGTCATCCGTGAGCTGTACGCCATCCGGGCCGAAGAGGCTTTGCCTGAGTGAATTGCCGAGTCCCTTGGTCGTGGTGGAGCAGGCCTGAATCATCAGGCACATCAACACAATCGCGAGTCGCTTCACGATATTTCCCCAAAAAAAGTCAAAATAACCACACCGTAGTGTGGTTATGGTTAAAGCCCCCGAAGGGTTTACTGGGTGGTGCTGGTGGTGGTGGTAGTGGTGGTCCCGGTATTGGAACCATCGCCGCCGCCGGTGGCGGCAAGCGCCACACCGACTACCGACCCTACAGTGCTTGATGCGGTGGCGCTGGAGCTGCCAACCGACACGGAGGTCGCTGCCGAGCCTGCCGCTTCACCGACGCTAACCGGTGCCGCCTGGGCTGAGACAGCAGCGCCAAGCGCTGCAATGGCGAAAACGCCACTAAGGATTTTCTTCATATCAATTTCCCTTCATTGAATGAATGGAGATTTACCCGAAAAGATTTTCAGGCGCTTCCGAGTATACACAACAACCCCTGTCGGTTTACGACACAGGGAAATAGGCACAGGGTTTTAGGATAATTCGACAAATAGCGAGGGATGTCATAATAGATTTTATATAAATCGCATATTTTTCAATTTGTTATAATATATCCCTGATAAAGGGTAATCCGGTTTATCTGAAACCCTTCAGGCGTGCGCAAGCCGGGCGCGGCGATTTTCGGATTAACCTCAAGATTAAAGAGTAGCGGGAAACAGGCGGACAACAAGATTTATCTGAGAAAAAAATGCCGGCATATTGCCGGCATCATTACGCTTATTTTGCAGGGCTGCTTAAATCAGGCGCGCCAGGCTTTATAACGGTTAATTAAGCCGTTGGTGGAGCTGTCGTGGCTGTCGATCGCCTTCTCATCGCCGAGCTCCGGCAGGATGCGGTTAGCAAGCTGTTTGCCAAGCTCCACGCCCCACTGGTCGAAGGTGAAGATGTTCAGAATCGCGCCCTGGGTGAAGATTTTGTGCTCGTAGAGCGCAATCAGCGCGCCCAGGCTGAACGGGGTAATTTCACGCAGCAGAATAGAGTTAGTCGGGCGGTTGCCTTCAAATACTTTGAACGGCACCACGTGATCCAGTTGCGCCGGATCTTTGCCCTGATCGCGGAACTCCTGCTCTACGACGTCGCGGGATTTACCGAACGCCAGCGCCTCGGTCTGAGCGAAGAAGTTAGACAGCAGCTTCTGGTGATGATCCGACAGCGGGTTGTGGGTGATGGCAGGCGCGATGAAATCGCACGGCACCAGCTTGGTGCCCTGGTGGATCAGCTGATAAAACGCATGCTGGCCGTTGGTGCCCGGCTCGCCCCAGATGATAGGGCCCGTCTGGTAATCCACAGCGTTGCCGTTGCGGTCAACGTATTTGCCGTTGGATTCCATGTTGCCCTGCTGGAAATAGGCGGCGAAACGGTGCATGTATTGGTCATACGGCAGAATCGCTTCGGTTTCCGCGCCAAAGAAGTTGTTGTACCAGATGCCAATCAGCGCCAGCAGCACCGGCAGGTTTTTGTCCAGTTCGGTGCTGGAGAAGTGCTGATCCATCGCGTGCGCGCCGGAGAGCAGCTCGACAAAGTTGTCGTAACCGACAGACAGAATAATGGACAGACCGATTGCCGACCACAGAGAGTAACGACCGCCGACCCAGTCCCAGAATTCGAACATATTTGCGGTATCGATACCGAAATCGCCCACCGCTTTGGCGTTAGTGGAGAGCGCCGCGAAGTGCTTCGCCACGTGTTTTTCGTCACCGGCGGTGCTCAGGAACCAGTCGCGCGCGCTGTGCGCGTTGGTCATGGTTTCCTGCGTGGTGAAGGTCTTGGACGCCACCAGGAACAGCGTGGATTCCGGATTCACTTTCTTCAGCACCTCGGCGATGTGGGTGCCGTCCACGTTGGAGACGAAGTGCATGTTCAGGTGGTTTTTGTACGGGCGCAGCGCTTCGGTGACCATGAACGGGCCGAGGTCAGAGCCGCCGATACCGATGTTCACCACATCAGTGATCGGCTTGCCGGTGTAGCCTTTCCATTCGCCGGAGATAATCGCTTCGGAGAATTTTTTCATTTTCTCCAGTACCGCGTTCACTTCCGGCATCACATCTTTGCCGTCAACCAGGATAGGCGTGTTGCTGCGGTTGCGCAGCGCGACATGCAGCACGGCGCGGTCTTCGGTACGGTTGATCTTCTCGCCGGAGAACATGGATTTAATCGCGCCCGCCAGATCGGTCTCTTTTGCGAGATCCAGCAGTTTGCTGAGGGTTTCTTCGGTGATGCGGTTTTTGGAGTAGTCCACCAGCATCAGATCGTTGAAGGTGGCGGAGAATTTACTGAAGCGGTCGGCGTCTTTGGCGAAGAGGTCAGCGATAGTGACATCTTTCATAACGTCGAAGTGATTCTGTAGTGCCTGCCAGGCAGAAGTCTGCGTTGGGTTGATGTTTTTCATAGCAATACTCTTGTGATTTGAGAATTGTGACTGCGGTCGATTGTAGCGCCAGTCGCTGAAATTGTGATGATTTTTATCATAAGGCCGGACGCACGCCTCCCCAGAGAGCAGACCAAAGTATAGCCGTTATAAGTTATTTTCCTGGCAGCCCGCGTAACATGAAAAATCCCCATGACCGTATCGTTGACAATCCCCCGGCCAAACCTTTATTTATGAATACGTCCCGCGACGAGCGCGCTGCGCGCCGTCTGCCGGACAATGTTATGGTGTTTCAGGCGCAATACATGGAAACCTGAAACCGCTGAAAACCGATACTCCAGCATTTCGTTTTGCCGCAAGGCGGCGACGCAGCGAATCCCCGGGAGCATACAAAAGTATGTGACGGGGGTGAGCGAGGAAAGCCAACGCCGCGGAAAAACAAATAGCAATGAGTCGCTGTTTTCCAGAATAGTTCGGGATGTGGCAAGGCGGTAAGCGAGAAAGCGGACGCACGCTCAGTCTGAACAAAACCGATACTCCAGCATTTCGTTTTGCCGCAAGGCGGCGACGCAGCGAATCCCCAGGAGCATACAAAAGTATGTGACTGGGGTGAGCGAGGAAAGCCAACGCCGCGGAAAAACAAATAGCAATGAGTCGCTGTTTTCCAGAATAGTTCGGGATGTGGCAAGGCGGTAAGCGAGAAAGCGGACGCACGCTCAGTCTGAACAAAATCGATACTCCAGCATTTCGTTTTGCCGCAAGGCGGCGACGCAGCGAATCCCCAGGAGCGTACAAAAGTATGTGACTGGGGTGAGCGAGGAAAGCCAACGCCGCGGCAGGACGAAAGGCGCAGAGTATCGCCGGAAGAGGCGCGTCGCCCAGGTAGCGTGTGCAAGGAGCCAGTCCTGCGACCACACGTCATGGGGAGCGACGCCGAGGTAGCGCGGCGTCTGGCAACGTTCGCTATCGACTGCAGGGGCTGAATCCCCTGGGTTGTCACCCGAAGCGCCCGCAGTCGGACGCTTCGCAAGGTGGAGCGCTTCTGGGTGAATGTAGTTGTGGTTTTTCCCGTCTGCGTCCGCCCCCTTACCGCTCTCTCCTTGTGCCATGGCTGATAAACGTTGCGCCATCACGGATGGTTCCCTGACACGAGGTAGTTATGACAGATTCTTTAGTGGTCGCTAAATTTGGCGGCACCAGCGTGGCGGATTTCGACGCCATGAACCGCAGCGCCGATGTCGTCCTGGACGATGGCAAGGTCCGCCTGGTGGTGCTTTCCGCCTCCGCTGGCATCACTAATCTGCTGGTGGCGCTGGCCGAAGGGCTGGAAGCGACCGAGCGCTTTGTAAAGCTCGACGCCATCCGCAAAATTCAGTACGACATCCTGGAGCGCCTGCAAAACCCGACGGTGATCCGCGAAGAGATCGACCGCCTGCTGGAAAACATCGCCACCCTTTCTGAGGCCGCGTCGCTCGCCACCTCTACGGCGCTGACTGACGAGCTGGTCAGCCACGGCGAGCTCATGTCCACCCTGCTGTTTGTCGAAATCCTGCGCGAGCGAAACGTGCAGGCGCAGTGGTTCGACGTGCGCAAAGTGATGCGCACCAGCGACCGCTTTGGCCGCGCCGAGCCGGATGTTGCCGCGCTTGCCGAACTGTGCGCGCAGCAACTCACGCCGCGCCTTGCGGAAGGACTGGTGATAACGCAAGGGTTTATCGGTAGCGAAACCAAAGGGCGCACCACCACGCTTGGCCGCGGCGGCAGCGATTATACCGCCGCGCTGCTTGGCGAGGCGCTACAGGCGAGCCGCATCGATATCTGGACTGACGTACCGGGCATTTACACCACCGACCCGCGCGTGGTGCCTGCCGCGAAACGCATTGATGAAATCGCCTTTGAAGAAGCGGCCGAGATGGCGACGTTTGGCGCCAAAGTACTGCATCCGGCGACCCTGCTGCCCGCGGTGCGCAGCGATATTCCGGTGTTTGTCGGCTCCAGCAAAGACCCGAAAGCGGGCGGCACGCTGGTGTGCAATAAAACCACCCATCCGCCGCTGTTCCGCGCGCTGGCGCTGCGCCGCAAACAGACGCTGCTCACGCTCCACAGCCTGAATATGCTGCACTCGCGCGGCTTCCTGGCCGAAGTGTTCTGCATCCTGGCGCGGCACAATATTTCGGTCGATCTCATTACCACGTCGGAAGTGAGCGTGGCGCTGACGCTTGACACCACCGGCTCCACCTCGACCGGCGACACGCTGCTGACGCAGGCGCTGCTGACCGAGCTCTCCTCGCTTTGCCGCGTGGAAGTGGAGGAAAATCTGGCGCTGGTCGCGCTGATTGGCAACAACCTCTCGAAAGCCTGCGGCGTGGGCAAAGAGGTGTTTGGCGTGCTGGAGCCGTTCAACATCCGCATGATTTGCTATGGCGCGTCGAGCTATAACCTCTGCTTCCTGGTGCCGGGCAACGACGCCGAACAGGTGGTCCAGAAACTGCACCATAATCTCTTCGAATAAGTAAAAAAATGGCCTGACACTGTCAGGCCATCACCGTTTCATAAAGCAGTTTATCTAACAGACTCGCCTGCGCTTTTTCGCTGTGCGGCAGTTCCGGCGGCGTTTCGCCACGCGCCAGCTCTGCCGTGATGAACGCGTGTATCCGCGGCATCGCCGCGCCATATTCGGCCTCGCCCGCCCGCTGTTTTCTCGCCAGCAGCGCGTCTATTTCCTGACGCAGCAGCGGATCGGTCACGGTACCCTCCAGCAAATGGACAAAACGCATCGGCGGCGCGCCCTTGCCCGCTTCTATCCAGCGAACTGCAAGCAGCGGGCGCAACACGTAGAAATATTTCTTCAGCCGCACCTGCTCGCCCTGCAAATAACTGAGAAAGTTTTTGCGCGCCATAGAGTAATAGTGCCAGCGCGCCCGCTCGGCGGAGAACCACAGCGGCACCTGCTCGCGCAGCGCGCCGATAGCCGTCTCATCCTGCTGATAGACGATCGGCGAATCAAGCCACTCGATAAGCGTGGGGTTCGCCCGTTTAAGCAGCCCGAGCGCCTTACGCCACTCCCAGCCGCAGACATCGAGCGTGTCATCTATTGGCAGTTCGATGACATCGCGTGGCGGCTCCACGCGTAAATACCACGCCGGCGGATGCACATAGAGAAAGCGCACATCGTAATCACTGTCCGGCGAGGCAAAGCCCCAGCCGCGACTGCCCGACTCACAGGCGTAAAGCACTTTCACGCCATGCTTTTGTTCCACTTCAGTTAATACCTGCCGCACGCGCTCGCGCATGGCGGCGTCCACGCCGTTCAGTTCCATGTTGTTTCCTTAAAAATTATCCCTTAACGCACACGACCTGACGCAACGTATGCACAATTTCCACCAGCGACGACTGCGCCGCCATCACGGCCTCGATGTCTTTATACGCCATCGGAATTTCGTCGATCACGTCGCTGTCTTTACGACACTCAACATGCGCCGTGGCGCGAATTTGATCTTCCACTGTGAAGCGTTTTTTCGCCGCGGTACGGCTCATGGTACGCCCGGCGCCGTGGCTGCATGAGCAGAAGCTCTCTTCATTACCCAGCCCACGCACGATAAAACTTTTCGCGCCCATTGAGCCTGGGATTATCCCCATCTGCCCTTTCTGCGCCGACACCGCCCCTTTACGCGTCACCAGGATCTCTTCACCAAAGTGCGTTTCCTTCTGCACATAGTTATGGTGGCAGTTCACGGCCTCCTGCTGCGTCATAAATGGCTTCGTAATGATGGCGGACAGCGCAGCCAGCACGCGGTTCATCATCACTTCGCGGTTCTGGCGGGCAAAATCCTGCGCCCACTCTACCGCTTCGATGTAATCGGCGTAGTGCTTGCTGCCCTCTTCAAAATAAGCGAGGTCGCGGTCCGGCAGATTGGCAATATGGCGTTGCATATCTTTCTGGGCAAGCCCGATAAAGTGGGTGCCGATGGCGTTACCCACGCCGCGTGACCCGCTGTGCAGCATCACCCAGACGCGCTCCTGCTCATCAAGGCAGATCTCGATAAAGTGGTTGCCGGTACCGAGCGTTCCCAGATGCTGATGATTATTGGTTTTCAGCAGGTTGGGATATTTATCGGTCAGGCGCTTAAAGCGCGGCGCGAGCGTCGCCCAGTGATTATCCACATCCTGCGGCGTGTTCGACCACGACCCTTTATCGCGCTTACCGTGACCGACGTTACGCCCGTGCGGAACGGCCTGCTCGATAGCGCTACGCAGCCCGCTCAGGTTATCCGGCAGATCGCGCGCGACAAGCGAGGTGCGCACCGCGATCATTCCGCAGCCGATATCGACACCTACCGCCGCCGGGATAATCGCGCCTTTGGTCGGGATCACGCTGCCGATGGTGGAGCCTTTACCCAGGTGCACATCCGGCATTACCGCCAGGTGTTTAAAGATAAATGGCATTTTTGCCGTCTTCAGCAGTTGCTCGCGCGCTTCCGGCTCCACCGGTACGCCGTGCGTCCACATTTTTACCGGCGCGCCGTTAACCTGCGCCAGCGTCTGATAGTTTTCTTTCATTTTCATACACCTTTAATCTGTACCAGCCCCTGCAGCACCTGATCCAGGCCGCCGAAAACGGAGATCTTATCGATACGCTCCGCCACTTTTTCCAGGGTTTCGAGTTCTTTCAGTCGCAGGGCGACCGGGTTGTTTTCCATGACTTTCGCGGTGTTCAGCAGCGAACGGGTCGCGGCGGTCTCTTCACGGCGGCGGATAACATTGGCCTGCGCGGATTTCTCCGCTTCCACCAGCCGTGACAAAATCGTTTTCATCTCGCCCGGCAGGACAATATCTTTCACACCGGTTGACGCGACCTCGATGCCAAACGGCGCCATGCGGGCAATCACCTGCGCACTCACCACGTCATCAATCACCTGTTTGTTTTCTAGCAGTTCATCGAGCGTGCGGGTGCCGACCGCCTCGCGCAGCGCGAATTGCAGTTCGCGGTATAAATACTCCAGCGGTTTGGCAAGCTGGCTGTACGCCTGCAACACGTCCTGATAGCGCCAGTTCGCGCCGAGGTTGATGCGCAGGTTCACTTTATCTTTGGTCAGGATCTCCTGGCCGGAGACATCCATCGCCTGAATACGCGTATCCACCACTTCGGCTTCTACCAGGTGGTTGATTTTCCAGTAGGCGCTTAAGCCTGGCGGCAGCAGCGGCTGGGTGACGCCGTCGATTTTCAGCACGCCCACGTGCCACGCCGGTACGTTGACGGCAAGGACTGCGTCGCGGCCCTTCACCGCCGCATCGCGACCGCGTGGCTGCAATACCGCGTTCATGATTTCCGTCGGCACCTGCACGTCACGAGTATCGACAAGCGCGGCGCGCAGGCTGTCGCCGTCACGCCAGAAGAGACGACGTGCGCCCGGCGGGATAATTTCCACCAGCACGTTGTTGCGCCACAGCGCCGCCGTTTCGTTATCAGCGGTATCGACCGCCAGGCAATACTTCGCTACCCATTCTGGCTGAAAACGACGCAAATAATCGGCCAGCTCCGGCGCCACATCGCCGCTGTTCAGCGCCACGATGGTGACGTCCGGTTTGTTAAACCACGGCAGGCGATGCTCGCCCGCTTCCAGCACCTGATAATAGTCGCCCTGTTTTGCCAGCAAACCCAACTGGCCCTTACGAATCGTCACGTTGTTATTCATTTTTTCCCTTACTGTTCTGGCTGACGCGGATAATGGCGCGAAGCGGAAGGGGGAAGCGACCGCTGTTCTGGTCTTTTCTGCCTGCCGCCCGGCGCCATGACCGGCGTCAGCGTGTGGCAGTCGCTAACCACTCAACCGCCGGGGTACTGCTGATAACGTTTCTCTGGAAGGAGAAAATCACATTCAGGAGTCGAACCTGATAAACCGAAAGTTTTCCGGGTCATTTCACTGGCGGAACGCCCCCTGGATAACGTGTTACCGTTCCCGGTGCGCCGGCGGGGTCAATAGCCCCTGCATATCCAGCGTGCTGACGCAGTAATCATTGCCAGAACCGTGCCAGTTTCGGTTAAGGGAAAGTTAAATTTTTAAGATATTGATTATAATGAGCTAATTTTTTCAAATTCTGTGCAACGAGCAGGCTGAAAAGGGTTATGATTTATCTTTAAATATCGCTATTTATATTTAAGGATAAGAGATGCAAAAGCGCCGCGTGGTGATAGGCATGCTTGGTACTGTGCTGGACCAGCGCGGTAAACGCGCTAACCGCTGGACGAAATGGCGCCCCAGTATCGCGCTGTGTCAGCAGCCTGATTTGCCCATCGACCGGTTTGAACTGCTGCATCAGGCGCACGATGCGTCGCTCGCAGAGCGGGTGACAGAAGATATCGCCGCCGTCTCGCCGCATACGGAAGTGCGTTCGCATACCGTCGTGATGGACGACCCGTGGGATTTCGAAGAGGTTTACGCCGCGCTGCTGGATTTCGCCACACACTATACGTTTGATACCGACAATGAAGAGTATCTGGTGCATATCACCACCGGCACGCACGTGGCGCAGATCTGCTGGTTCCTGCTGACGGAAGCCCGCTACCTGCCCGCGAGCCTGCTGCAAACCAGCCCGGCCAGGGGCGACGTTACGGACGCGGAAAAAGCCATCGGCACCCGCTCAGTTATCGATCTCGATTTAAGCCGCTATGCGGCACTCACCAGCCGTTTTCAGCGCGAACAGCAGCAGTCTGTCTCCTTTCTGAAATCGGGCATCGACACACGCAACGCCACCTTTAACCGCCTGATCGACCAGATCGAGCGCGTGGCGTTGCGATCGACCGCGCCCATCCTGCTGACCGGGCCCACCGGCGCGGGCAAATCGTTTCTCGCGAGGCGCATTTTCCAGCTGCGCCAGGCGCGCCACCTTGTGCAGGGGCGGCTGGTGTCAGTTAACTGCGCGACGCTGCGCGGCGATAACGCGATGTCGACGCTGTTCGGCCATGTGAAAGGCGCCTTTACCGGCGCGCAGCAGGCGCGGCCAGGGCTTTTGCGCGAGGCCGATGGCGGCGTGTTGTTTCTTGATGAGATAGCCGAGCTGGGGCTTGACGAGCAGGCGATGCTGCTCAAAGCGATTGAGGAAAAAACCTTTTTCCCGTTCGGCGCGGATAAAGAGGTGCAGAGCGATTTTCAGCTGATCGCCGGTACGCATCGCGACATGCAAAAGTGGGTCGCCGAAGGGCGTTTTCGCGAAGACCTCTATGCGCGCATCAATATGTGGGCTTTCGCGCTGCCAGGGCTTGCCGAGCGGCGCGAGGATATCGCGCCTAACGTGGAATATGAACTGCAACGCTTCTCCACCCAGCAGCAGACGCAGATCCGCTTTGATAAAACGGCGCGGGAGGCCTATCTCACCTTCGCCTGTTCGCCCCAGGCGCGCTGGCCGGGTAATTTCCGCGAGCTGGGCAGCTCCGTGGCGCGCATGGCGACCCTTGCCGAGCAGGGGCGCATTACTGACGCGCTGGTGGAGGAAGAGATAACACGCCTGAAGGCGAGCTGGCAGCCGCTGTCAGGCCCTGCCGCCGCGCTGCCCGTCGACACGGCGACGCTCGATCTTTTCGACCGGGATCAGCTGGCGGCGGTGATCGCCGTGTGCAGGCGTAGCGCCTCGCTCTCTGAAGCCGGACGCACGCTATTCGCTGTTTCACGCCAGAAAAAAGCCAACCCGAACGACGCCGACCGGCTGCGTAAATATCTGGCGCGCTTCGGGCTTAGCTGGGAGAACGTCAGAGACGCCGGATGAGGGACTTTCACCATAATTCGTTTGAATAACTTTTCCTTGCACGATAAACAATACCTATGGCCGGGCTCGCTCCCGGCTTTTTTATAACGACACAACACAACATTCTCCCCATTGAAAACGGGTTGCGGCAAGGCTCCGCCTGACGGCAACGCGCATAACGACGGGGCTGCAAGGAAAACACGATGCTCGCGATATTTACCCGGCTGTTCCCGCTCTGGGCGCTGCTGCTCTCGGTTATGGCGTACTACACGCCTTCTACATTTACCCCTGTCGGCCCGTGGGTCAGCGCTCTGTTGATGCTGATTATGTTCGGCATGGGCGTGCACCTGAAAATCGACGATTTTAAACGTGTCCTGTCACGCCCTGCGCCGGTGGCGGCCGGGATTTTCCTGCACTACCTGGTGATGCCGCTCGCCGCGTGGCTGCTGGCGCTGCTGTTTCATATGCCGCCGGATCTCTCCGCCGGCATGGTGCTGGTCGGTAGCGTGGCGAGCGGTACGGCGTCTAACGTGATGATTTATCTGGCGAAGGGAGACGTGGCGTTGTCAGTGACTATTTCGTCAGTCTCGACGCTGGTAGGCGTTGTCGCCACCCCGCTGCTGACACGCCTGTACGTGGACGCCCATATTCAGGTGGATGTGATGGGCATGCTGCTGAGCATTCTGCAAATCGTCGTGATCCCGATTGCGCTGGGGCTGATTGTTCATCATCTCTTTCCCCGGCTGGTGAAAGCGGTAGAGCCGTATCTGCCGGCGTTTTCGATGGTCTGTATTCTGGCGATTATCAGCGCTGTGGTGGCAGGGTCGGCGGCGCATATCGCGTCCGTCGGGTTGATGGTGATTGTGGCGGTGATCCTGCATAACAGCATCGGGCTGCTCGGCGGTTACTGGGGCGGACGCCTGTTTGGCTTTGACGAATCTACCTGCCGGACGCTGGCGATTGAAGTCGGCATGCAGAACTCCGGGCTCGCCGCCGCGCTCGGCAAAATCTACTTCTCGCCGCTCGCCGCGCTTCCCGGCGCGCTGTTCTCAGTCTGGCATAATCTTTCCGGCTCGCTGCTGGCCGGTTACTGGTCCGGCAAACCGGTAGACGCCAGCGCGACGAAGAAGCGGCGCAAGCGTAAAGCCTGAAGAAATAAGCCCGGTTTTGCCGGGCTTATTTACTGTGTTGCCCGCGGCGTTGCGTTACACTGGCGGCTCACCCCCTGAGGAGTCGCTACCATGTCCCTGCCCCGACTGACCCAGAAAGAGATGACAGAAAGCGAACAGCGCGAGTTAAAAACCCTGCTCGACCGCGCCCGCATCGCCCACGGCCGCCCGCTTACCAATTCCGAAGCGAATCACGTTAAAAAAGAGTATATCGACAAGCTGATGGCGCAGCGCGAACTCGCCGCCAGACAAACCCGCAAACAGAAAAAAGCGCAGGCGTATAAACCGGACAGCGAAGCGACCTTTTCGTGGTCCGCGAGCACGCCGGTTCGCGGCAGGCGTTAACGGCAGCGCGGCGTTACGTGCGTTCTGCACGCCAGAATAAAAAACCTCGCCAGCCGCGAGGTTTTTTGTAAGCGCCGGAAAGCGTTGCCGATTACTCCTCCAGCCTTTCCTCATCGTCGTCCGGCTGTTCCAGAATGCTGTAGGCCACGGCGCAGAAGAGCGAGTTGAGGCGCTTCATATCGCCAAGCAGCCCGAGATGCAGCGAGCTGGTTTCGATGCTCTGCACGTTTTGCTGATGCAGCCGATCCACATGCGCGTGCGCGTAGCGCCGGTTGAGAATGCGGAAACGATGCTTATAGCGCCGCAGGCGGCGGGCGCTCGGCACGTCGCCGGAGAAAAAGACCGACAGGCTCAGCTTCAGGTTGGCGGTGAGCTGGGTCAGCAGCGTATCCAGTTCTTTGATGCCCTCCGGTGAAAACGCGCGGCGCGCGGCGAGAGATTTATCCGCCACCTCACTGCCCATGCGCTCCAGAATATCCGCCGCCTGTTCAAGGTTGAGCGACATCTCGATGATTTCCGCCCAGCGCTTCGCCTCGGCCTCCGCCAGATCTTCTTTCGGCATACGCGCCATATAGAGTTTGATGGCGGTGTAGAGCACGTCGACATCGTCGGCGAGCCGTCGCAGCGCCTTTTCCTGGCGCGGCTCGCCGTGCATCACCTTACCGTAGACCTCCAGCATCTGCTCCAGCACATCACCAATGCGCAGCGTCTCGCGCGCGGCGTTGGCAAGCCCGAGCGCCGGGGTGTCCAGCGCGCTCGGGTCGAGATGGCGCGGCTTCATGCGCAGATCGGTTTCCGGCGCATCCGCAATCATGCGCTGGCACAGCCGCGCCATCATGCCCGCAAACGGCACCATCGCCAGACAGCGAATAAGGTTGTAGAAGACGTGGAAATAGATAACCAGTTCCGACTCTTCCAGCGGCAGTTTATGAAGCGTTTGCGCGAGCAGATGCACGAAGGGCAATACCAGAAGGCTGCCCACCAGCTTAAAGAGCAGGCTGCCAAGCGCCACCCGCCGCGCCGCCGGGCTGGCGGCCCCATTGTTGAGCATCGCCAGCAGGCCGGAGCCTAAATTCGCGCCGATGACCAGACAGAGCGCCACCTCAAAGGAGATAACGTCAGTCGCATTAAGCGTGGCGGTGAGCAGCACCGCCGCCAGGCTTGAATAGCTGATGACAGCAAACATCGCGCCGATAAGCGCATCAAGCATGATATCGCCGGTGAGAGAGGCGAAGATGACCTGTACGCCGGAAGCTTTGGTGATGGGCGTGACCGCCTGCACAATGAGCTCCAGCGCCTGGAGGATCAGCCCAAGCCCGATGGCGACGCGCCCCAGTTGCCCGGCGCGGCTCTGTTTGCGGCTCAGAAAGAAGATGACGCCGATAAAAATCAGCAGTGGCGAGAGCCAGGAGAGATCGAATGTCAGCACGCGCGCCATCAGCGCCGTCCCGACATCGGCCCCGAGCACAATTACCAGCGCGGGCGTGAGCGCGACCAGATCCTGTGCGACGAACGAGGTGACCAGCATCGTGGTGGCGTTGCTGCTTTGCACCAATGCCGTCACGCCGATGCCCGCGCAGAAGGCGAGCGGCTTTTTCTCCACGCTGCGGCTAAGCACGCTTCGTAACCGCGCGCCGAAGACGCGCATGACGCCGGTACGCACAATGTGTGTGCCCCATACCAGCAGCGCCACAGCAGAAAGCAGGTGTAACAGCGTTAACACGGCTTCTCCTTACAATGAGGGTCCATAGGGTGTCGTAAGACGAGGCGCGTCAGCGTGTTATGGCCTTCGTCTGTCATCATTATAAGTGGTTAACGCAAGGAAGTCGGCGGGACGGTGATTTATGGCGGGCGTGTTTGCGCGGGGGCATTGGCGGATGCGTTTGCGCAGGCACCAATGACGGGTGGCGCTGCGCTTACCGCCCTATAAATCCATCTTACGACTGGTAAGATGGGTAAGCTGAGCGCATTCAACGGCGAGCGGATGACGGCGTCTGGCCGTCGGCGGTAAAGCCAGGCTGCGCGCGGACTGCACGCAACGCGGGGAGCGTAGAGCGTACACATAGTACGTGACCCGCGTGAGTACAGCCCAGACGCAAGATGGAGATTCAGCCAGGCCAGAGTCTGGCCGTCGGCGGTAAAGCCAGGTTGCGCGCGGACTGCACGCAACGCGGGGAGCGTACACGTACTACGTGACCCGCGTGAGTACAGCCCAGGCGCAAGCTGGCGAGTAAGCCAGGCCAGAAGGACCAGAAACTACTCGGCGTCGTAACCCAGGTTCGCCGCAAGCCACCGCTCCACATCGCTCACGCTCATCCCTTTACGCTGGGCGTAATCTTCCACCTGGTCGCGCTGGATCTGCGCCACGGCGAAATATTTACTCTCCGGGTGGCTGAAGTACCAGCCGGAGACCGACGCGCCGGGCCACATGGCGTAGGATTCGGTGAGCTTCATGCCGATACGGTTCTCGACGTCGAGCAGTTTCCAGATCGCCGCCTTTTCGGTGTGCTCCGGGCAAGCCGGATAGCCGGGCGCCGGACGGATGCCCTGATAATTTTCGCGGATGAGCTCTTCGTTGCTGAGATTCTCATACGGCGCATACCCCCACAGCACTTTGCGCACGCGCTCGTGCAGATACTCGGCAAACGCCTCCGCCAGACGATCCGCCACCGCTTTCACCATGATTTTATTGTAATCATCGTGCTGCGCATCGAACGCTTCCGCCAGCGCGTCCTCTTCCAGCCCGCCGGTGACGGCGAACGCGCCGAGGTAATCGGCTTTGCCGCTGTGCTTCGGCGCCACGAAATCTGCAAGGCAGTAGTTCGCAAAGCCCACTTTCTCTGTCTGCTGGCGTAAGTGATGACTCACTGACAACACATGCGTGCGCGTCTCGTCGCGGTAGATTTCGATATCATCGCCAACCCGGTTCGCCGGGAACAGCCCCACCACGCCGCGCGGCGTTAACGATTTATTGGCGCTCAGCGTGTCGAGCATCTCGTTAGCGTCTTTAAACAGCCGCTGCGCCTCAACGCCCACAATTTCGTCTTCAAAAATGCGCGGATATTTCCCGGCCAGCGACCAGGTCATGAAGAATGGCGTCCAGTCGATGTAGTTGCGCAGCGTTTCGATGCTGGCGGTCACCTCTTCCACGCCCAGGCGATGCGCTACCGGCGGCGTGTAGCTCTCCCAGTCGAACGCCAGATCGTTTTCACGCGCGGCGGCGAGCGTCACCGGCGGCGTTCGCGGCTTTTTACGCGCATGCTGAATCCGCACGGTTTCATACTCTTTGCGGGTGCGTGCGACGAAATCGTCGCGCAGCGTATCCGACAGCAGCGAAGAAACGACGCCCACGGTGCGCGATGCGTTCTGCACATAGACCGTCGGCCCGCTGTAGTTCTGCTCGATTTTTACCGCCGTATGCGCTTTGGAGGTGGTCGCGCCGCCAATCAGCAGCGGCAGCGTAAAGCCCTGGCGCTCCATCTCTTTCGCGACGTTGACCATCTCATCGAGCGACGGCGTAATCAGCCCCGAAAGCCCGATGATATCGGCGTTCTCTTCGCGCGCGGTTTTGAGGATTTTATCGGTCGGCACCATCACGCCAAGATCGATAATCTCGTAGTTGTTGCACTGGAGCACCACGCCGACGATGTTTTTGCCGATGTCATGCACGTCGCCTTTTACGGTCGCCAGCACGATTTTGCCGTTGCTCTTGCCGACCTCTTTGCTCGCCTGGATGTACGGCTCCAGGTACGCCACCGCCTGCTTCATCACGCGCGCGGATTTCACCACCTGGGGCAGGAACATTTTGCCTTCGCCGAAAAGGTCGCCAACCACGTTCATACCATCCATCAGCGGCCCTTCAATAACCTCAATCGGGCGGGTGGCCTGCTGGCGCGCCTCTTCGGTATCCTGTTCGATAAATTCGGTAATGCCTTTCACCAGCGAATATTCAAGGCGCTTTTTCACATCCCACGAGCGCCATTCGGCCTGCTGGGTGTCCGCCGCCGCATCGCTTTTACTGCCGCGGTATTTCTCGGCAAGCGCCAGCAGCCGCTCGGTGCCATCAGCGCGGCGGTTGAGGATGACGTCTTCCACGGCGTCGCGCAGCTCGGTCGGGAGGTCGTCGTAGATCGCCAGTTGCCCGGCGTTAACGATACCCATATCCATGCCGTTACGGATGGCGTAGTAGAGGAACACGGCGTGGATCGCCTCGCGCACCGGATCGTTGCCGCGAAATGAGAACGACACATTCGAGACGCCGCCGGAGATCAGCGCGTGCGGCAGCTCGCGTTTAATGTCTTCACACGCGCCGATAAAATCCTGCGCATAATTGTTGTGCTCGTCGATGCCCGTTGCGACCGCAAAGATGTTTGGGTCGAAGATAATATCTTCCGGCGGGAAACCGACCTCTTCGGTAAGGATCTTGTACGCCCGCCGGCAGATTTCGATTTTGCGCTCACGGGTGTCTGCCTGGCCCACTTCGTCAAACGCCATCACCACCACGGCCGCGCCATAGCGGCGCACCAGTTTTGCGTGATGCACGAACGTTTCGACGCCCTCTTTCATCGAAATGGAGTTAACGATGCCTTTGCCCTGAATACACTTCAGGCCCTTTTCGATAACGTCCCATTTCGAGGAGTCAATCATAATGGGCACGCGGGCGATGTCCGGCTCGCCGGCAATAAGGTTAAGGAAACGCACCATCGCTGCTTCAGCGTCGAGCATCCCCTCATCCATGTTGATGTCGATTATCTGCGCGCCGCTCTCGACCTGCTGGCGCGCCACGTCCAGCGCTTCGCTGTATTTCTCTTCTTTGATGAGGCGCTTGAATTTGGCGGAGCCGGTAACATTGGTGCGTTCGCCGACGTTTACAAACAGCGAGTCGTCGCCGATATTGAGCGGCTCAAGGCCCGCCAGGCGACAGGCGACCGGCACGTCCGGCAGCTTGCGCGGCGCCACGCCATCCACCGCGCGGCACATGGCCGCGATATGTTCCGGCGTGGTGCCGCAGCAGCCGCCGACAATATTCAAAAAGCCCGATTCCGCCCACTCGCGGATCTGCGCGGCCATGATGTCGGCGTCTAAATCATATTCGCCGAAGGCGTTCGGCAGGCCCGCGTTGGGGTGCGCAGTGACGTAACACTCCGCGATACGCGACAGCTCGGCCACGTACTGGCGCAGCTCATCCGGGCCCAGCGCGCAGTTGAGGCCAAACGTGAGCGCGTCGGCGTGACGCAGCGAGTTGTAAAACGCCTCGGTGGTCTGGCCCGACAACGTGCGACCGGAGGCGTCGGTAATGGTGCCGGAAATCATGACAGGCAGCTCGACGCCGAGCGCCTCGAACTCCGCCTTCACGGCGAAAATTGCGGCTTTGGCGTTGAGGGTATCGAACACGGTTTCGATAAGAATCAGATCCGAACCGCCTTCAATCAGCGCGCGTGTGGATTCGCGGTAGGCGTCTACCAGTTGATCAAAAGTGACGTTTCGAAAGGCCGGGTCGTTAACATCAGGCGAAATGGATGCCGTGCGGTTAGTGGGCCCTAACACACCTGCCACATAGCGCGGTTTTTCCGGCGTGCGCGCAGTCCATTCGTCGGCGCAGGCGCGGGCGAGCTTCGCGGCCTCCAGGTTGATTTCGGCCGACAGTGATTCCATCTGGTAATCGGCCATCGCGATGGTCGTCGAGTTGAAGGTGTTGGTCTCGATAATATCGGCGCCCGCCTCGAAGTAGGCGTAGTGAATAGCCGCGATGATGTCAGGCCGGGTGAGCGCCAGCAGGTCATTATTACCTTTGAGATCGCACGGCCAGTCGGCAAAACGCTCGCCGCGGAAATCCTCTTCATCCAGACGATAGCTCTGGATCATGGTGCCCATACCGCCGTCCAGCACCATAATGCGTTCAGCTAGTTGCTGGCGCAGCTGTTCAGTTTTGCTACTCACATATGCTCCTGATACTCGACTCAACCCAGGCCGGAAAGGCCAGCGAACCATACTGGCATAAAGCGATCGGGCGGGAAAGGCGCGCGGCGGCAACTTGAGACATGTTCATTATTCACTGATCCGATGAGTTGCCTGGCGGTTGCATTATCGCCAAATAAAACGAAAATGATTTCCACGATACAGAAAAGGAGGCCGTTATGGTCGCTGCCGTACCCGCCAAACGTGGCAAAAAGCCCCGTAACGCCACCGCTGCCGCCGCGCCGCAGGCGACGGGCCAGGTGCAGTCGCTCACGCGCGGCCTGAAACTGCTGGAATGGATCGCGGAATCGCAAGGCAGCGTGGCGCTGACCGAACTGGCGCAACAGGCCGGCCTGCCAAACTCCACCACGCATCGCCTGTTAACGACGATGCAGCAGCTGGGCTTTGTCCGTCAGGTGGGCGATCTCGGCCACTGGGCGATCGGCGCGCATGCGTTTATTATCGGCAGCAGCTTCCTGCAGAGCCGTAACCTGCTGGCGATTGTCCATCCGATTCTGCGCAAGCTGATGGAGGATTCCGGCGAAACCGTGAACCTCGCCGTGCTCGACAAGAGCGATCATCAGGCAATTATTATCGATCAGGTGCAGTGTAATCAGCTGATGCGCATGTCCGCGCCGATTGGCGGCAAGCTGCCGATGCATGCCTCCGGCGCCGGGAAAGCGTTTTTGTCGCAGCTCAGCGAGGAAGAGGTGTCCGCGCTGCTGCATCGTCAGGGGCTGAAAGCCTATACCCATGCGACGCTGGTCGCGCCAGCGCACCTGAAAGACGATCTCGCCCAGACGCGCAAGCGCGGCTACTCCTTTGACGATGAAGAGCATGCGCTCGGCCTGCGCTGCGTGGCCGCGTGCATTTATGACGAGCATCATGAGGCATTCGCCGCGATCTCCATTTCCGGACCTATTTCGCGGATGACCGACGACCGTGTGACGGAGCTGGGCGCGCTGGTGATCCGGGCGGCAAAAGAAGTCACGCTGGCTTATGGTGGGGTTCGCTAAGACGGGAGCGCCGGGCAGCGGCTATGCCGTTCCCGACACGCGTTAAATGAAAATGCCTGAGGGGCGTGGCGCATCCGGCCCGTCCCCTGACTCTGCTTCACTCACCGTCAAGGGCGTCAGCCCGGAAATAGCAGGTTCCGTCGGGCTGCTTTGGTTTGGCCAGCGCACGCAAAACCGCTGGCGCCGACGGTAGGCGTATACATCCTCCACATGCCCTTCCCGAATACGCGCCTGTAGCGCGCGCCAGTAGCTGGCGCTGAACAGGTCGCTGTGCATCTCTTCAAACAACGGGCCGATTTTCGGGTCGGCGCAGAGCCAGTGGCGAAACTCTTCCGGGAAGACGTCGCCGGGGGCGACGCTGTACCAGGGCTCGGCGCTGAGTTCGTCTTCCGGGTAGCGCGGCGGCGGGATATCGCGGAAGTTTACCTCGGTCATGTAGCAGATCTCGTCGTAATCGTAGAAAACGACCCGTCCGTGACGCGTGACGCCAAAGTTTTTAAACAGCATATCGCCGGGGAAAATATTGGCCGCGGCAAGCTGACGAATGGCGTTGCCATATTCTTCGATGGCGTCGCGCAACTGCTGGCCCGTCGCCTGCTCAAGCCAGAGGTTGAGCGGCACCATCCGCCGCTCGATATAAAGATGACTGATGGAAATAGCGTCGCCCATGTCGGTGAGCTTCTGCCCGACCTCCTGTTGCAGCAGCGCCATCAGCGCCGGGCTGATGCGCCGTTTTTCGATAACGAAATTCTCAAACTCCTGGGTGTCTGCCATACGCCCGACGCGGTCATGCTCTTTAACCAGCTGATAGCAGGCGCGCACGTGCGCTTCGCTCATCTCCTTCTGCGGGGCGAAACGGTCTTTGATGACTTTGAAAACCCGGTCGAACCCCGGGAGCGTGAAGACCAGCATCACCATGCCGCGGATGCCGGGCGCTTCAATGAACTGCTCGTCGGCATGGCGCAGGTAGTGGAGATATTCGCGGTAGCTTTCGGTTTTGGCGTGTTTCTGACAGCCAATCGCCATGTAGAGCTCCGCCGTGGTTTTCCCCGGCAGGATTTCACGCAGCCACTCGACAAGCGCGGCGGGCAGCGGCGCGTACACCATAAAATAGGAGCGGGCGAAGCCGAAGACGATGCTGGCCCCGGCGCTGCCGGTAAGGCAGGTGTCGACGAACAGTTTGCCTTCGTCGCTGCGGTGGACAGGCAGCAGAAACGGCAGCGTGGCGTCGGGCAGGCGCAGTTTACCCACCAGCCAGGCGGCTTTGTTGCGATAAAAGAGTTCGTTGGCGATTTCCAGATGCGCCTGCGCGAGCCGCGTCGGGCCGAGCGTTTCATTGAGATGCGCGATGATGTAGCGAATGTCTCGCGCGAGATCCTGCCACGGCAGGCGCAGCGGCAGATCGCCAAGCAGGGTGGCGAGCAGCGGTTGCCAGCCCTGCTCCGGGAAAAACGTTTTGGCGAGCGGACGCGGAATGGTGCGAAAACGTCGCGCCGGCTGAGAGCTGAAAATAAACAGCCGCTCCGGTGTGAGCGAGCGGTGATCGTAAAGCCGGCAGTAAACCGAGTTGAAAAAGCTTTCGGCGATTTCAAAACGCGGGTAATCAGGGAGCAGCTCGGTGTAATGGCGCTTTACGCGCAGCAGAAAGTCCGCGTCGGTGGCCTTTCCTTCCATGATGCAGCGCAGTTGCTCCACTACCAGCCCGACGTGGTGGTCATAAAGGTGGATGCGGCTTTTCATCGCCTGCTGGACGGCATGCCAGTCGGCCTGCTCGAAGCGGTGCTGCGCGCCCGCAGTGATCTCCAGAAAGCGGCCATATTGCGCGTCAAAACCCTGCAGGATGGTTTGGGCGATAAGGAGTTCGAGTCCACGCGACGGCATAGGCAGGCTCCGTGTGTGAAAGGGGAAAGAGTGTCAGCCATTACGGTGGGGGCGCTTCGCTTACCCGCCCTACAGTGCTTCATGGCGATAACGCCTTACCGACAAACGTAGGGCGGGTAAGCTTAACGCCACCCGCCATAACGCCGTCAGAACTGCGCTTCTTCCGTCGACCCCGTCAGCGCCGTGACGGACGACGCGCCGCCCTGAATAATGGTCGTCACGTTGTCGAAATAGCCGGTGCCCACTTCCTGCTGGTGCGAGACGAAGGTATAGCCCTCTTTGCCTGCGGCAAACTCAGGCTGCTGCACTTTCTCGACGTAATGCTTCATCCCTTCGCCCTGCGCGTAGGCATGGGCGAGATCAAACATGTTGAACCACATGCTGTGGATGCCTGCGAGCGTGATGAACTGGTATTTGTAACCCATCGCCGACAGCTCCTCCTGGAAAGACGCGATGGTTTTGTCATCGAGTTTTTTCTTCCAGTTGAATGAGGGCGAGCAGTTATATGCCAGCAGCTTGCCGGGGAAACGCGCGTGGATAGCTTCGGCGAAGCGGCGTGCCTGGTCGAGGTCCGGCGTGGAGGTTTCACACCATACCAGATCCGCATAAGGCGCATAGGCGAGCCCGCGGCTGATGGCCTGCTCAACGCCCGCACGTGTGCGGAAGAAGCCTTCGCTGGTGCGCTCGCCGGTAATAAATTCACTGTCATAAGGATCGCAGTCGGAGGTGATGAGATCTGCCGCGTCGGCGTCGGTGCGCGCAATCAGCAGCGTCGGTACGCCCATGACATCCGCCGCCAGTCGTGCTGCCACCAGCTTCTGGATGGCCTCCTGCGTCGGCACCAGCACTTTACCGCCCATATGACCGCACTTTTTCACCGAGGCGAGCTGATCTTCAAAATGCACCGCCGCCGCCCCGGCTTCAATCATCGCTTTCATGAGTTCGAACGCATTAAGCACGCCGCCAAACCCCGCCTCGGCATCGGCCACGATCGGCAGGAAATAGTCGACATAGCGCGGATCGCCCGGCTCAATGCCCGCCGCCCACTGGATCTGATCGGCGCGACGAAACGTATTGTTGATCCGCTCAACGACCGCTGGCACGGAGTTGGCCGGATAGAGGGATTGATCCGGATACATGCTGGCCGCGAGGTTAGCGTCCGCCGCCACCTGCCAGCCGGAAAGATAGACCGCCTCAATCCCTGCCTTCGCCTGTTGCAGCGCCTGGCCGCCGGTCAGCGCGCCGAGGCTGTTGACGTAACCTTTTTTCGACTCGCCGTGCAGCAGGCGCCACATCCGGGCAGCGCCAAGCTTCGCCAGCGTACATTCCGGGTTAACCGACCCGCGTAATTTCACCACGTCCTGCGCGCTATAGGGACGGCGAATGCCTTCCCAGCGCGGGTGTGTCCATTCCTGCTCTAACTGCTGAATTTGTTGGGTACGTGTTGTCGTCATGGCAGATGCTCCATTTTGTTGTGGTGTAGGATCAGGCCAGCAGGCGATAGCCGGGCAGCGTCAGGAAGTCGATCAGTTCATCAGAGGTGGTGATTTGCTCCATCAGTCGAGCGGCCTCGTCAAAGCGGCCATGGCTGTAGCGCTGCTCGCCAAGCTCCTCCTGAATCACGCGCATCTCTTCAGCAAGCATCTGGCGGAACAGGTCTTTGGTCACCTGTTTGCCGTTGCTGAGCGTTTTCTGATGATGGATCCACTGCCAGATGGAGGTGCGCGAGATCTCCGCCGTCGCGGCATCTTCCATCAGGCCATAAATCGGCACGCAGCCGTTGCCGGAGATCCAGGCTTCAATGTATTGCACCGCCACGCGGATATTGGCGCGCATGCCCTCTTCAGTGCGCTCGCCGGGGCACGGCTCAAGGAGTTGTTCTGCGGTAATGGGCGCATCATCGTCGCGCAGCACATGGAGCTGGTTTTTATACTCGCCGAGCGCGCGGTCGAACACGGCCATCACCGTATCGCCGAGGCCCGGATGGGCAATCCAGGTGCCGTCATGACCGTTAGCGGCTTCAAGCTCTTTATCGGCTTTCACTTTGTTGAGCACCCAGGTGTTGCGCTCGCTCTCTTTACTGGGAATGAATGCCGCCATGCCGCCCATCGCGAAGGCGCCGCGGCGATGGCAGGTTTTAATCAGCAGACGGGAGTAGGCGTTCAGGAAAGGTTTATCCATCGTCACGGATTGTCTGTCCGGCAGGACGCGATCCGGATGGTTTTTAAGGGTTTTGATGTAGCTAAAGATGTAATCCCAGCGGCCACAGTTTAACCCGACGATATGATCACGCAGCGCGTGCAGGATTTCATCCATCTGGAAAACGGCGGGCAGCGTCTCGATAAGCAAGGTGGCTTTAATGGTGCCGCGTGGCAGGCTGAACCTGTCTTCCGCATAGCTGAACACGTCGCTCCACCAGGCGGCTTCGCGCCAGGACTGGGTTTTCGGCAGGTAGAAGTAAGGGCCGCTGCCCTTGGCCAGCAGATTTTTATGGTTATGGAAGAAGTAGAGCGCGAAATCAAACAGGCTGCCGGGAATGGGCTCGGCGCGCCAGGTAACATGTTTTTCGGGCAGATGCAGGCCGCGCACACGGCAAACCAGAACGGCCGGGTCGGGCTTGAGCTGATAAATTTTACCCGCTTCGTTGGTCCAGGTGATGGTGCCTTTTATCGCATCGCGCAGGTTTATCTGCCCCTCGATCACTTTGCTCCATGCGGGGGCCAGTGAATCCTCGAAATCTGCCATAAAAACTTTGACGTTCGCGTTGAGCGCGTTGATCACCATTTTGCGATCGACCGGGCCTGTTATCTCGACGCGCCTGTCGAGGAGATCGTCAGGAATACCGCGGATTTTCCATTCCCCATTTCTTATGGAAGCCGTTTCCGAAAGAAAGTCTGGCAGCTTCCCGCTGTCGATATCATGCTGCACCTGCTGGCGCGCCGCGAGCAGGCTGTTACGCTGCGGCGTAAAACGGGCCACCAGTTCAGTAAGAAACTCGACGGCTTCGGGCGTCAGGATCTGTCGTTCCTGTTCGCCAAATGGCTGACTAAAAGCCAGTTCTGCGGTAATGACCTGTTGATTCATAGCAGCGCTCCTCGGTTTTGATCCAAAAGATTCCTCATTGCTGCCGTACGCGATCTCTTACGTTCAGATTTCGTACAGTACCATTAAGACTACTCAATATAATTTCAAAATCAAAAACAATTTCCATTTTTATCATTTAATAGATGCAACCTTTTGAATTTGAATAAAATAAAGGGAAAGCGGAGAGTGAATTGATTTTCAAAAACAAAAAAGGCACCCGAGGGTGCCTTCTGAAGCGTGCTGAAACGCTTAAGGATCTTGTGCGTGGAATTTTATTCGAGCGTAGGGTTCATATGGCGCAGATCGTATGGAGTGATCTGGTACACGTAATAGTTGAGCCAGTTGGTGAAAAGCAGGTTGCCATGGCTCCGCCAGGTAGCGCGCGGCGTCCTGGTGGGATCGTCATTCGGGAAGTAGTTGTAGGGGACGCGTGGCGCAAGACCTGCTTCAACATCGCGAAAATATTCGCCTGCGAGCGTCAAAGCGTCATATTCCGGATGGCCGGTGACAAACGCGATACGCTTATCCTTACTGGCAAACAGGTAAGCATCGCCCTCTTCTGATTCGGCAAGAATATCAAGGTCGGTATAATCGCGGATCAACGCTGCCGGGAAATCGGCATAGCGTGAATGCGGCGCCAGGAAAGAGTCGTCAAAACCTTTAGTCAGCAACGCGTGTGGCTGCGTGATGTGATGCTCATAGACCCCGGAGATTTTCTCTTGTCGCGTCTGTTTAGGAATGCCATACAGGATATTCAGTGCAGCCTGCACAGCCCAACAGACAAAAAGCGTCGAGGTGACGTGCTCTTTCGCCCACTCAAGCACCTGCTTGATTTGCGGCCAGTAAGCGACATCATTGAACTCCACCAGGCCCAGCGGGGCGCCAGTAACGATTAAGCCGTCATAGTTCTCATTACAGATATCGTCGAAGTTGCAGTAGAAGTTATTGAGATGCTCCGCAGGCGTATTGCGCGATTCACGGCTGTCGATACGCAGCAAGCGGATATCGACCTGCAAAGGTGAGTTAGACAGGAGCCGCAGGAACTGATTTTCCGTTTCGATTTTCTTGGGCATCAGATTCAGGATCAGCACCTTAAGCGGACGGATCTCCTGAACGCTGGCGCGTGATGTTGTCATCACGAAGACATTTTCCTGACGCAGAAAGTTTACGGCTGGTAACTCATCAGGCACCCGAATCGGCATAACCTTTTCCTCACAACACACGTTTATACGTTTAGACATCCAGACAGCCAACAATAACCAGGAATAGCGTGAATGTCGAGCGTACCAGCATAAGGTGAAAATGTTTCACGGGAAGGGTGAATGCGGGGATCTTCAGTCAGGAAAGTGGGCTGGTATGGGGGACAGAGGATGGCGGGATGTGTCATAAAAGGTTACCGGAGAGATGCGGCATGGTCCGGCTGTGCGTGACGCACGAAATGGGGTTTGCGCGAACGGTTGCCGGCCGGGTTAGCTTTATGGATCGCGGCGAGAGTGTGGAAGCGGCGCCGCCACAGGAGTACTTTTTCAGCCCGCGTTCAGAACGTGCCCGCGCGTTTCTCTCTGGTTATTCACTGATAAGAACTCTTTTACCGATAAACCCCGCCTGCCTGAGCGCTTTTCCAGGCTCAGCACAGTACGAAAAGCAGGGCGCGGCAGCATGAAAGAAAGCGCCGGCGAGGGAAGTGATGCGGAGTGCTGGCGGGAGAAAACAAAAAAGCCCCATGCTTTCGCATGAGGCTTTTCTGTTTGTTTGATGCCTGGCAGTTCCCTACTCTCGCATGGGGAGGCCCCACACTACCATCGGCGCTACGGCGTTTCACTTCTGAGTTCGGCATGGGGTCAGGTGGGACCACCGCGCTACAGCCGCCAGGCAAATTCTGTCCGTTCACCGCATACCGCCATGAACGTTTATCCGTCACAAGCTGAATATCATCTCTCAACACGCCAGACTTCTTTGGCGTTGTAAGGTTAAGCCTCACGGTTCATTAGTACCGGTTAGCTCAACGCATCGCTGCGCTTACACACCCGGCCTATCAACGTCGTCGTCTTCAACGTTCCTTCAGGAGACTTAAAGTCTCAGGGAGAACTCATCTCGGGGCAAGTTTCGTGCTTAGATGCTTTCAGCACTTATCTCTTCCGCATTTAGCTACCGGGCAGTGCCATTGGCATGACAACCCGAACACCAGTGATGCGTCCACTCCGGTCCTCTCGTACTGGGAGCAGCCCCCCTCAATTCTCCAGCGCCCACGGCAGATAGGGACCGAACTGTCTCACGACGTTCTAAACCCAGCTCGCGTACCACTTTAAATGGCGAACAGCCATACCCTTGGGACCTACTTCAGCCCCAGGATGTGATGAGCCGACATCGAGGTGCCAAACACCGCCGTCGATATGAACTCTTGGGCGGTATCAGCCTGTTATCCCCGGAGTACCTTTTATCCGTTGAGCGATGGCCCTTCCATACAGAACCACCGGATCACTATGACCTGCTTTCGCACCTGCTCGAGCCGTCACTCTCGCAGTCAAGCCAGCTTATGCCATTGCACTAACCTCCTGATGTCCGACCAGGATTAGCTGACCTTCGTGCTCCTCCGTTACACTTTGGGAGGAGACCGCCCCAGTCAAACTACCCACCAGACACTGTCCCCACGCCAGATTATGGCGCCAGGTTAGAACATCAAACATTAAAGGGTGGTATTTCAAGGTTGGCTCCACGCAGACTGGCGTCCACGCTTCAAAGCCTCCCACCTATCCTACACATCAAGGCTCAATGTTCAGTGTCAAGCTGTAGTAAAGGTTCACGGGGTCTTTCCGTCTTGCCGCGGGTACACTGCATCTTCACAGCGAGTTCAATTTCACTGAGTCTCGGGTGGAGACAGCCTGGCCATCATTACGCCATTCGTGCAGGTCGGAACTTACCCGACAAGGAATTTCGCTACCTTAGGACCGTTATAGTTACGGCCGCCGTTTACCGGGGCTTCGATCAGGAGCTTCTCTTGCGATAACCCCATCAATTAACCTTCCGGCACCGGGCAGGCGTCACACCGTATACGTCCACTTTCGTGTTTGCACAGTGCTGTGTTTTTAATAAACAGTTGCAGCCAGCTGGTATCTTCGACTGACTTCAGCTCCACCCGCAGGGGCTTCACCTACATGTCAGCGTGCCTTCTCCCGAAGTTACGGCACCATTTTGCCTAGTTCCTTCACCCGAGTTCTCTCAAGCGCCTTGGTATTCTCTACCTGACCACCTGTGTCGGTTTGGGGTACGATTTCGTGTTACCTGATGCTTAGAGGCTTTTCCTGGAAGCAGGGCATTTATTGCTTCAGCACCGTAGTGCCTCGTCATCACGCCTCAGTGTTAAAGACAACCGGATTTGCCTGGTCATCACACCTACACGCTTAAACCGGGACAACCGTCGCCCGGCCAACATAGCCTTCTCCGTCCCCCCTTCGCAGTAACACCAAGTACAGGAATATTAACCTGTTTCCCATCGACTACGCCTTTCGGCCTCGCCTTAGGGGTCGACTCACCCTGCCCCGATTAACGTTGGACAGGAACCCTTGGTCTTCCGGCGAGCGGGCTTTTCACCCGCTTTATCGTTACTTATGTCAGCATTCGCACTTCTGATACCTCCAGCATGCCTCACAGCACACCTTCGCAGGCTTACAGAACGCTCCCCTACCCAACAACACATAGTGTCGCTGCCGCAGCTTCGGTGCATGGTTTAGCCCCGTTACATCTTCCGCGCAGGCCGACTCGACCAGTGAGCTATTACGCTTTCTTTAAATGATGGCTGCTTCTAAGCCAACATCCTGGCTGTCTGGGCCTTCCCACATCGTTTCCCACTTAACCATGACTTTGGGACCTTAGCTGGCGGTCTGGGTTGTTTCCCTCTTCACGACGGACGTTAGCACCCGCCGTGTGTCTCCCGTGATAACATTCTTCGGTATTCGCAGTTTGCATCGGGTTGGTAAGCCGGGATGGCCCCCTAGCCGAAACAGTGCTCTACCCCCGAAGATGAGTTCACGAGGCGCTACCTAAATAGCTTTCGGGGAGAACCAGCTATCTCCCGGTTTGATTGGCCTTTCACCCCCAGCCACAGGTCATCCGCTAATTTTTCAACATTAGTCGGTTCGGTCCTCCAGTTAGTGTTACCCAACCTTCAACCTGCCCATGGCTAGATCACCGGGTTTCGGGTCTATACCCTGCAACTTAACGCCCAATTAAGACTCGGTTTCCCTTCGGCTCCCCTATACGGTTAACCTTGCTACAGAATATAAGTCGCTGACCCATTATACAAAAGGTACGCAGTCACCCTCTTACGAAGGCTCCCACTGCTTGTACGTACACGGTTTCAGGTTCTGTTTCACTCCCCTCGCCGGGGTTCTTTTCGCCTTTCCCTCACGGTACTGGTTCACTATCGGTCAGTCAGGAGTATTTAGCCTTGGAGGATGGTCCCCCCATCTTCAGACAGGATATCACGTGTCCCGCCCTACTCATCGAGCTCACAGCCTGTGTGCCTTCGTGTACGGGGCTGTCACCCTGTATCGCCGGCCTTTCCAGACCGTTCCACTGACACACAAGCTGATTCAGGCTCTGGGCTGTTCCCCGTTCGCTCGCCGCTACTGGGGGAATCTCGGTTGATTTCTTTTCCTCGGGGTACTTAGATGTTTCAGTTCCCCCGGTTCGCCTCACAGCACTATGTATTCATGCTGAGATAGTGTGACGAATCACACTGGGTTTCCCCATTCGGACATCGCCGGTTATAACGGTTCATATCACCTTACCGGCGCTTTTCGCAGATTAGCACGTCCTTCATCGCCTCTGACTGCCAGGGCATCCACCGTGTACGCTTGTTCGCTTAACCTCACAACCCGAAGAAGTCTTCGTGCTGCGAGTTTGAGAGACTCTGACACACCGCGCATTCCCTGTTTACGGAAGAATGCAGCAGCATGTCTGTTTCAATTTTCAGCTTGTTCCGGATTGTTAAAGAGCAAATATCTCAAACGTGACTTAACAGTCAGTTTTGAGATATCGGTTGGTTGTGTCTTTCACCCACACCCAGCAAGTGGCGTCCCCTAGGGGATTCGAACCCCTGTTGCCGCCGTGAAAGGGCGGAGTCCTAACCGCTAGACGAAGGGGACACAGCGTGTCACGACTTCGCAGCCGTCTTGCTTCTTTACTTTCTATCAGACAATCTGTGTGAGCACGCGAGGTTGTATCTTGCAGGTAAGGAGGTGATCCAACCGCAGGTTCCCCTACGGTTACCTTGTTACGACTTCACCCCAGTCATGAATCACAAAGTGGTAAGCGCCCTCCCGAAGGTTAAGCTACCTACTTCTTTTGCAACCCACTCCCATGGTGTGACGGGCGGTGTGTACAAGGCCCGGGAACGTATTCACCGTGGCATTCTGATCCACGATTACTAGCGATTCCGACTTCATGGAGTCGAGTTGCAGACTCCAATCCGGACTACGACGCACTTTATGAGGTCCGCTTGCTCTCGCGAGGTCGCTTCTCTTTGTATGCGCCATTGTAGCACGTGTGTAGCCCTGGTCGTAAGGGCCATGATGACTTGACGTCATCCCCACCTTCCTCCGGTTTATCACCGGCAGTCTCCTTTGAGTTCCCACCATGATGTGCTGGCAACAAAGGATAAGGGTTGCGCTCGTTGCGGGACTTAACCCAACATTTCACAACACGAGCTGACGACAGCCATGCAGCACCTGTCTCAGAGTTCCCGAAGGCACTCCCGCATCTCTGCAGGATTCTCTGGATGTCAAGACCAGGTAAGGTTCTTCGCGTTGCATCGAATTAAACCACATGCTCCACCGCTTGTGCGGGCCCCCGTCAATTCATTTGAGTTTTAACCTTGCGGCCGTACTCCCCAGGCGGTCGACTTAACGCGTTAGCTCCGGAAGCCACGCCTCAAGGGCACAACCTCCAAGTCGACATCGTTTACGGCGTGGACTACCAGGGTATCTAATCCTGTTTGCTCCCCACGCTTTCGCACCTGAGCGTCAGTCTTCGTCCAGGGGGCCGCCTTCGCCACCGGTATTCCTCCAGATCTCTACGCATTTCACCGCTACACCTGGAATTCTACCCCCCTCTACGAGACTCAAGCCTGCCAGTTTCGGATGCAGTTCCCAGGTTGAGCCCGGGGATTTCACATCCGACTTGACAGACCGCCTGCGTGCGCTTTACGCCCAGTAATTCCGATTAACGCTTGCACCCTCCGTATTACCGCGGCTGCTGGCACGGAGTTAGCCGGTGCTTCTTCTGCGAGTAACGTCAATGGCCAAGGTTATTAACCTTAACCCCTTCCTCCTCGCTGAAAGTACTTTACAACCCGAAGGCCTTCTTCATACACGCGGCATGGCTGCATCAGGCTTGCGCCCATTGTGCAATATTCCCCACTGCTGCCTCCCGTAGGAGTCTGGACCGTGTCTCAGTTCCAGTGTGGCTGGTCATCCTCTCAGACCAGCTAGGGATCGTCGCCTAGGTGAGCCGTTACCCCACCTACTAGCTAATCCCATCTGGGCACATCTGATGGCATGAGGCCCGAAGGTCCCCCACTTTGGTCTTGCGACGTTATGCGGTATTAGCTACCGTTTCCAGTAGTTATCCCCCTCCATCAGGCAGTTTCCCAGACATTACTCACCCGTCCGCCACTCGTCAGCAAAGCAGCAAGCTGCTTCCTGTTACCGTTCGACTTGCATGTGTTAGGCCTGCCGCCAGCGTTCAATCTGAGCCATGATCAAACTCTTCAATTAAAAGTTTGATGCTCAAAGAATTAAACTGTTAGTTCGTAATGAATTAACTGTTGTTCACTTGAGACTTGATATTCATTTATCGTCCGAAGACGTTAAGATATCAGTGCCCCGAGTGCCCACACAGATTGTCTGATAAATTGTTAAAGAGCGGTGCGACGCGGCCTTCAGCCTGCTGTCGCGAGGTGGCGTATATTACGCTTTCCTCTTTCAGAGTCAACCCTTAATTTCAGGATTTTTCTCTCATCGCTTCGGCTATTTCGTGAAGTGCTTCACATTGCCGTCTCGATGGAGGCGCATTATAGGGATCTCAGTTTTCAGCACAACCCTTTTTTCGATCTTTTCTTTCAACTGCCGTTTTTTCACGCGCATTGCTGCGATCCCGCTCGATCTGCTCAACGAATACACGCATTTGCCCTTGCGCAGCGCCTTAAATCCAACCAAAGTCTTCATATCGATTGATACGAAACCGAGGCGATCATGTCTTCTGTATTGCGTTCTTATAAAAATACGTTCCCCCAAACCGGCCAGCGCGTAATGCTGGATAGCTCAAGCGTAGTGATTGGCGATGTGAGAATGGCTGATGATGTTGGCGTCTGGCCTCTGGTGGTTATCCGTGGCGATGTTAATTATGTCTCGATTGGCGCGCGCACCAATATTCAGGATGGCAGCATACTGCACGTCACGCATAAGTCTTCTTATAACCCTGAAGGTAATCCGCTGCGCATTGGCGAAGATGTTACCGTTGGGCATAAAGTTATGCTGCACGGCTGCACGATCGGTAATCGCGTGCTGGTTGGTATGGGATCGATCGTCCTCGACGGCGCCATTATAGAAGACGACGTGATGATAGGCGCCGGCAGCCTGGTGCCACAGAATAAACGACTGGAAAGCGGCTACCTGTATCTCGGCAGCCCGGTAAAACAGATTCGTCCTTTAAAAGACTCGGAGCGGGAAGGACTGCGCTATTCCGCCAATAATTATGTGAAGTGGAAAGATGAGTATCTGGCTCAGGAGAGCCAGACCCAACCCTGATCATCCTCTTGCTGGGCAGCGATAAGCTGCTCAGCTTCCTCTTCCAGATCCCATCGGTGCTGGCGGAACGCGGCTAACCACCCCTGCGGCGTATCAGCGGAGAAGCGGGCCGCCAGGGCAGTTTTATTGATAGCGCATGTTAACACCAGCCCATTCGCCAGCGCCGGAAAGCAAACGGCTTGCTGTTCCTCATCCCAGTATTCACGATCCGGGAACTGAATCGCCTGATTCATTGCGCCAGCTCCTCTTTAAGCTTTTCAATGACAGGCGCCACTTCCGGCAGTACGCCATGCCAGAGCAGAACCGCATGGGCCGCCTGTCCCACCAGCATACCTAATCCATCCGCCAGCTGGGTGGCGCCCTGCGTTGTGCACCAGGACAGGAACGGAGTCAGCCCTTTCTGGTAGAACATGTCGTAGCACGCCGTTTTCTCATTCACCAGCGAAGCCGGGAGCGGCGGGATCTCACCGCTAACACCACTTGAGGTGGCATTGATAATAAGATCGAATGCATGACCGTCCAGATCCTGGAGCGCAACGGCGCTGACACTACCGGTATGGCTGAACAGGTCCGCCAGCACCTGCGCACGCGCAAAAGTGCGGTTGGTTATTGTCACTGCGCAATCTAATGAAAGCAGCGGCAACAATACGCCTCTGGCTGCGCCCCCCGCCCCTACAAGAAGGATACGGTAACGCGGTTTGATCATACCGAGACGCTCAAGATCGCTCAGCAAGCCGATACCATCGGTATTATCGCCCAGTAAGCGTCCGTCTTCGAGCCGCTTCAGCGTGTTGACCGCCCCAGCCAGGGCCGCCCTTTCGGTCAATTCATCCGCACGGGCAAAAGCCGGTTCCTTGAACGGCATCGTAATATTGGCGCCTTTTCCCCCGGCACTGAAGAAGCCTTCCAGCGTCTCCAGGAACGAATCAAGCGGCGCCAGTACGCGTCCGTAGGGATGCTCAATCCTGAGCTGTGCTGCAAATTGCTGATGTATAAACGGCGATTTGCTGTGTGCGACAGGATTACCAAAAACGGCGTAAGTTTCCATGCATTAACCTTGTCGGAAAAGTTCACCTGTGAGCGCATCACGGATCTCGGAAGGATTTTGTCGCCCCCCCGTTGCGCCATGCAATACAGGGAAATCGTCGCCGAACTGCGCCAGCACTTCCTGCGCCGTACGGCACGGCTCCAGTCCGGAGAGATTTGCACTGGTCGATACCAGAGGCTTACCGAAGGCTTCGCACAGCGCAATAACCTGTGGGTGATTGGTCACGCGCACCGCCAGCGAATCAAAACGGCCGGTCAGCCAGCGGGGTGTTGACGGTTTCGCCGGGAAGACGAACGTTACCGGCCCGGGCCAGCAGGCAAACACCGCTTCACGCTGTTCAGGCGTCAGAGCCTTGTCATCTATATAAGGCTCCAGTTGTTCGAAATTCGCCGCAATCAGGATGAGCCCTTTTTCCATGGGCCGCTGCTTAAGTTCAAGCAGACGTTTTACAGCGGTTTCGCTATCCGGATCGCACCCCACGCCGAAAACGGCTTCTGTCGGGTAAGCGATGACATTTTCATTTTTAAGGACGTCGACGATATGCAATGTCGCGTCCGCAGGCTGGTTATTCTTCACGATCTGATTCCGCCGTTACCGGCTTTCCACATTGTTTACTGGCACAAAAACGTTTTACGCCTTGTGCGGTTTTCTTTTCTATAAGGAGGGGATAATGACATTCCGGACACTCGCCGGCTACCGGTTTGAAATTAATAACAAACTGGCATTCCGGATAGCGATCGCAGGAATAAAAGGTTTTGCCAAAGCGTGAACGCCGCTGCACCAGATGACCGGTGCTGCACTGCGGGCAGGCAAGCGCGGTATCGTCGGGCTTGTCGATCTGCTCGGTATGCTCACATTCAGGGTAGCGGCTACAGCCGATGAACATGCCGAAGCGCCCCTGCCGGAGCACCAGGGTCGCATCGCATGTCGGACACTGCTGCCCTTCAAGTACTTTGACAATATGACCATCCGCCTGCCCTTTCAGCGGCCGGACGTAATCACATTCAGGATAATGCGAACATCCCAGGAAAGGACCATGTTTCCCGGAACGAATAAGAAGTTCAGCCCCGCATTTTGGGCAGGGCTCGTGTTTGGGCACTGAAAAGAGTGCTGACCTTGCCATAATTCACCACTGCGCTGAAAATATCAGTGCAGCATACCGTCATTCACTTCAAAGAGCAGTTCTTCCATTTGTTGATAGGCATTTTCACATCCGGGAATGTTGAAAAGCACCATCAGGATGACCCATTTCAAATCTTCTAAATCAAACTCAGCGGTATCCAGCGCCATGACGCGCTCAATGACCATTTCACGAGTTTCGAGATTCAGCACCTGAATTTGTTCCAGAAACAGCAGGAACCCCCGACAGCTGGCGTCCAGCCGCTGACACTCTTCTGCGGTAAAAATTCGCATTGAGAGTGGATCCGACGCCAGTTGCATCGGTGCGGAAAGCCCTTCCTGATAATCCGCCAGCTTCTCCAGCCATAACAGCGCGTTAAAAATATCTTCCTGATCAAAACCCGCATCCGTCAGGTCCCGCGTCAGCTTATCCTGGTCAACGCGCATCTCAGCTTCGTTATGGATATAGGTTTCAAACAAATACATTAGTACGTCGAACATGGCCTGCCCTCCTCACTCGGACATAGCCGCCGGGTACAGCTGCGATCCATCCTGCTAACTCCAGTTCGAGTAGCTGGGCTACCGTCAATGGCACAGGTTGGCCGGCACGTTCAGCGACGACGTCAACAGGTGTAACCTCATCTCCTACGTTAGCCAACAGCCCGGGAAATGGCAATGCACCTTCCTCTTGATCCGGTGAATAATTCGTCGCGTTAAGCCAGGGCAGCTCGTTTTGTAAATAATCGATAATGTCCTGAGGGTGTGTAACGGCTATCGCGCCTTGCTGAATCAGCCAGTGCGGCCCTTCGCAGCCAGGATTGCCGACAGGGCCGGGAAGCGCGAACACCTCCCGCCCTTGCTCAAGCGCACACCGGGCGGTGACGAGTGAGCCGCTGCGTAATGCCGCCTCCACCACCAGCACGCCAATGCTTAGCCCGCTGATGATGCGATTACGTCTGGGGAAATTGGCCGGCCGGGGCTGTGCCTCAAAGGGGAATTCGGAAATGACCGCGCCGCCCCGCGTAATAATCTCTTCTGCCAGTTTACGGTGCCGAGCGGGATAAATCTGCGCCAGACCGTTGCCCAGTACTGCGACCGTTGTCCCTTGCGCGCGTAGCGCACTACGATGCGCCACGGCATCGATACCCAGCGCAAGGCCGCTGGTTAGCGTCAGACCGCTTTCCGCCAGCGCGTAACAGAGCTTGCTCCCCCAATGTTCGCCATACCAGGAATGATGGCGGCTACCGACGACAGCCAGCTGCGGCCGGGCCAGTGCCGCAGGGTCGCCTGCCACAAGCAGCGCACCGGGAAACCATTCGATCGCGCGCAGAAAATCTGGGTACGCAGGAGAGAGCGCCGTCAGCAGATGATGGCCTGGAATATCAAGCCAGCGCAGGGCCGCATCAAGCTTCGCGGCGGGATAACTGAAAAATAGCGTTCGCTGCTTCGCATTTAATCCGGCCAGACGCAACGCGTCAGCGGGATCCTCCTGCATGTTTTGCAGACGCTGAAAAGCCCGAACCATTATTTCACCGCTCAGGCTGTAAACCGCCATCAGGCGTAACCAAATCTCCGTTGGTGACATTGCGCTACCCCTCGCCAGACGCCGTTCTCTCATCCCTGTGATTCGTCGCTGATGCTGTCAATCAAAAGGGGATTTGTCTAGAATAGAGGATAAGATCCTTTCAACTCTTGAATACAGCTCTGGAAACTTATGTCAGTTTTGCAGGTATTACATATTCCGGACGAGCGGCTTCGCATCGTCGCTGAACCGGTTAAAGAAGTTAATGCAGATATTCAGCGTATCGTTGATGATATGTTCGACACGATGTACGCCGAAGAAGGCATTGGGCTCGCGGCGACCCAGGTGGACATTCATCAGCGCATTATCGTGATTGATGTCTCCGAAAACCGCGATGAGCGTCTCGTGCTTATCAACCCGGAGTTACTGGAACAATCCGGCGAGACCGGTATTGAAGAAGGTTGCCTGTCGATTCCGGAACAGCGCGCTTTTGTGCCGCGCGCCGAGAAAGTAAAAATTCGCGCGCTCGACCGCAACGGTAACTCTTTCGAACTGGAAGCTGACGGCCTGCTGGCTATTTGTATCCAGCACGAAATGGATCACCTGGTCGGTAAACTCTTTATCGATTATCTGTCGCCGATGAAGCGTCAGCGTATTCGTCAGAAAGTTGAAAAACTGGATCGCATGAAGGCGAAAGCCGCAGGTTAAATAAAGACAGGGAATAACGTGTCCGAGTCACTTCGCATTATTTTCGCCGGTACGCCGGATTTCGCAGCGCGTCATCTTGAGGCGCTGTTGTCCTCTTCCCATGAGATTGTCGGCGTGTTTACTCAGCCAGACCGCCCGGCAGGCCGCGGTAAGAAGCTAATGGCTGGGCCTGTGAAGGTGCTGGCTGAGGAAAACGGTCTGCCGATTTTCCAGCCAAAGTCTCTGCGCCCTGTTGAAAATCAGGAGCTCGTGGCTGCGCTGAATGCGGATGTGATGGTGGTTGTCGCCTACGGACTCATTCTTCCGGAAGCGGTGCTTGCCATGCCGCGTCTTGGCTGCATTAACGTCCACGGTTCGCTGCTGCCGCGCTGGCGCGGTGCGGCGCCTATCCAGCGTTCGCTCTGGGCGGGCGATACGCAAACCGGCGTGACTATCATGCAGATGGACAAAGGGCTTGATACGGGTGATATGCTGCGTAAGCTCACCTGCCCGATTACGGCAGAAGATACCAGCGCCTCGCTGTATGACAAGCTCGCGCAAATGGGCCCGCAGGGATTGCTCGCCACTCTGAGCGATCTCGCATCCGGCGCCGTGGTTCCTGAGAAGCAGGATGATGCCAAAGCGACTTATGCGGAAAAGCTCAGTAAAGAAGAAGCACGCCTCGACTGGATGCTTTCCGCAGTTCAACTGGAACGCTGTATCCGTGCGTTTAATCCATGGCCCGTCAGCTATTTCATGATTGACGACCAGCCCGTTAAAGTCTGGAAAGCGTCAGTGTTGGATCAGCAGAGCAAAGCAGCGCCCGGCACCGTGCTTGAAGCTGGTAAACAGGGCATCCAGATTGCGACAGCCGATGGCATACTAAACCTTGAAGATCTCCAGCCTGCGGGCAAAAAGCCGATGTCAGCGCAGGATCTTTTAAACTCCCGCCGGGAGTGGTTTACGCCAGGCAATATTCTTGCCTGAGCGACGGCATTAACAGCCCGGTTTTCCGGGCCTTTTTATTTTAAACGCAGGTTAACCTGCCCGTGGCTATGAAAAAATCCATTAATCTGCGCAGCATGGCGGCGCAGGCTATCGAACAGGTAGTCGAAAAAGGCCAGTCACTTAGTACCGTTCTGCCGCCCCTTCAGCACAAAGTCTCCGATAAAGATAAAGCCCTGCTTCAGGAGCTTTGTTTCGGCGTGCTTCGCACGTTCTCGCAGCTGGAATGGCTTATCAATAAGCTGATGTCACGTCCGATGACCGGCAAGCAGCGCACCATTCACTACCTGATAATGGTGGGTTTCTACCAGCTGCTATATACGCGCATTCCTCCACACGCCGCGCTGGCGGAAACTGTCGAAGGCGCGGTGGCGATCAAGCGCATGCAGTTTAAGGGCCTCATTAATGGCGTTTTGCGCCAGTTCCAGCGCCAGCAGGAGGAGTTGCTGGCCGAATTCGCGGGGCAGGATGCACGCTATCTACACCCGCTGTGGATCTTAAAACGCCTGCAGACAGCTTATCCGCAGCAGTGGCAGGCAATAGCAGAAGCCAATAACGAGCGTCCGCCGATGTGGCTGCGCGTTAATCGTCAGCATCATTCCCGTGACGAGTGGCTCAGGCTGCTGGAAGAAAACGGGATGACGGGCCATACCCATCCGCGATATCCGGACGCCGTACGTCTTGAAGCCCCGGCGCCGGTTAGCGCTCTTCCTGGTTTCGAAGAGGGCTGGGTCACGGTTCAGGACGCCTCGGCGCAGGGGTGCGTCGAGCTTCTGGCACCGCAAAACGGCGAGACCATTCTTGATCTCTGCGCGGCTCCTGGCGGAAAAACTACGCATATCCTCGAAGCCGCGCCGCAGGCCAGAGTGATGGCGGTGGACGTTGACGCGCAGCGTATCACTCGAGTCAACGACAACCTGAAACGTCTTAATATGAAGGCAGAAGTTAAAGTGGGCGATGGCCGTTTCCCGACGCAATGGTGCGGCGATACGCAGTTCGATCGTATTCTGCTGGATGCCCCCTGCTCAGCAACCGGCGTAATTCGCCGCCATCCGGATATCAAATGGCTGCGCCGTGATTCCGATATCGCCGAGCTGGCGCAATTGCAGTCCGAAATTCTGGACGCCATCTGGCCGCATCTGAAGCCAGGCGGTACGCTGCTGTATGCTACCTGCTCGATTTTGCCGGAAGAAAACAGCGAGCAGATCCGCGCATTTCTTGCAAGAACGCGGGATGCACAGCTTGATGGCACCGGATCGCAACAAATGCCCGGCATTCAGAATCTGCCCAGCGCGACAGAAGGCGACGGCTTCTTTTACGCTAAGCTAATCAAAAAGTGATCGGGCCCGCGAGGCGGCCCCGGATGGGTGAAGCAAAACGATGAAGATAATCATTCTGGGCGCCGGCCAGGTCGGCGGTACGCTGGCGGAAAACCTGGTAGGCGAAAACAACGATATTACCGTTGTCGATACCAACAGCGATCGTCTGCGCATACTTCAGGATAAGTTTGATTTGCGCGTCGTGCAGGGGCACGGCTCCCATCCACGCGTTCTGCGCGAGGCGGGCGCTGACGACGCTGATATGCTGGTTGCGGTCACCAGCTCTGATGAGACGAACATGATCGCCTGTCAGGTCGCGTATTCCCTGTTTAATACGCCTAATCGTATCGCGCGTATTCGCGCGCCAGATTATGTGCGTGATGCCGAACGCTTGTTTACACCTGAAGCGGTGCCAATCGATCATCTGATCGCACCGGAACAACTGGTGATTGATAATATCTACCGGCTTATTGAATATCCAGGCGCCTTGCAGGTGGTGAATTTCGCCGAAGGTAAAGTCAGTCTCGCCGTTGTGAAAGCCTATTATGGCGGTCCACTGGTCGGTAACGCGCTCTCGACAATGCGCGAACATATGCCGCATATTGACACACGTGTGGCCGCTATTTTCCGTCACGACAGACCTATCAGGCCGCAGGGTTCCACTATTGTGGAAGCGGGTGATGAAGTGTTTTTTATCGCGGCGTCACAGCATATCCGCGCTGTCATGAGCGAACTTCAGCGGCTCGAAAAACCTTATAAACGCATTATGCTGGTAGGCGGTGGGAATATCGGCGCGGGCCTCGCGCGCCGGCTGGAAAAGGATTACAGCGTTAAGCTTATTGAGCGCGATCAACAGCGCGCCGCAGAGCTCGCGGAGAAACTGCAGCATACGATCGTATTTTATGGCGATGCATCGGATCAAGAGCTGCTTGCAGAAGAGCATATCGATCAGGTGGATCTTTTTATTGCTGTCACTAATGATGACGAAGCTAATATCATGTCCGCCATGCTGGCCAAACGCATGGGCGCAAAAAAAGTGATGGTGCTGATTCAGCGCCGTGCCTATGTGGATCTGGTGCAAGGCAGCGTGATCGATATCGCTATTTCGCCTCAGCAGGCGACGATTTCTGCGCTGCTTGGACATGTGCGTAAAGCGGATATCGTCAGCGTCTCGTCGCTGCGTCGCGGCGTGGCTGAAGCCATCGAAGCCGTAGCGCATGGCGATGAGACGACATCCCGCGTTGTCGGACGCGTGATTGATGATATCAAGCTGCCGCCTGGTACCATTATCGGTGCGGTAGTGCGCGGTAATGATGTCATGATCGCCAATGACAATTTACGTATTGAGCAGGGGGATCATGTGATTATGTTCCTGACCGACAAAAAATACGTTACCGATGTCGAGCGACTCTTCCAGCCAAGCCCCTTCTTTTTATAAAATTCAGGCGGCTGCGGCCGCCTTTTTTATTGTCGCTGAATATATCCGCATGATCTTCAAGGATTAAAAGTAATTTTCTCTTAAGCGGTAAAATGGAAAATCATATTTCCTTTGTTAGACTTAGTTAGGTTTTAAAATCCAGGGAGTAGAACAATGAGCTTTTTTAAAGAGTTTCGTGAATTCGCAATGCGCGGAAACGTGGTGGATTTGGCAGTGGGTGTCATAATTGGTGCCGCATTCGGCAAGATTGTTTCTTCACTCGTGGCCGACATTATTATGCCACCGCTGGGCTTGTTAATTGGGGGAATCGATTTTAAACAGTTTGCTTTGACACTGCGACCTGCTGTCGGAGATACGCCCGCCGTCATCATGCACTATGGTGTTTTCATTCAGAACGTGTTTGATTTTGTGATTGTCGCTTTCGCTATTTTTCTGGCCATTAAGGTCATTAATAAATTGCACCAGAAAAAGCCAAAGGAAGCGCCGGGTCCAAGCAAAGAACAGGTTTTACTTACTGAAATCCGCGATTTGCTGAAAGAGCAAAATCGTCGCACATAAAGGCCCGCAAAAGCAGAAGGCCAGTGGTAAAAAAGCGATTTGCTTGTTTGCCACTGGCCTCCCAGTTACTCCGCTTGCCATGTTTTCCTTTACGCTGGTAGCTGCCTTTCCCTTTGAGGTTTTTTTCAACACGCTGGCGAAACAGAGGATCATGCAGCAGGGCTTCTATCGCGTTATCCTGGATTTGCCCTTTGGTATGTTTATAGCGACTCATCATTGCTCCTGTAGTTTATTCGACGCAAGTGTAGGCCTGAGAAGGTGAAAGATCAATGCGACCCGGTCTCTCCATTCGCGCCCTGCTCAAGTGTCTCCAGGATCGAGCAATAAACGCTGCTGTGCGCCGTGCCGCAACAGGCGTCATTCAGCTTCTGCAAAGAAACGCGCATGTTCTGCAATTCCTGAATACGGCTGTCAACTTCATGCAGTCGCGCCTGAACAATACTTTTCGACTCCTGGCAGGTGTGATGCTCCGGATCAATGCGAATCGATAGCAGTTCTCTGATGGACTCAAGGGTAAACCCTAACTGACGCGCATGGCGAATGAAGCGCAGACGTCGCAAATCGTTGTCAGTATAGAGTCGGAAGCCGCCTTCAGTACGGATTTCATGCTCCATCATTTGCTGTTTCTCGTAATAACGCACCGTGTCCGGCGTTACGCCTGCAAGGCGCGCAAGCTCTCCAATACGATACATCGTTATTCCTCCAGTTTGCTGGCGAGGGCGCTGGCGTAGCTGCCGCGCAGAAAATCAGTACTAAGCCCTGCCTGCTTCAATTTAAGCTCTAGCAAAGCCAGTCTTTTACAAACGGTCTGGTAATCAGGATGGTGATGATTAATTTCACTAAGGAGATCATTAAGCAGTAACGCTTCTTTGCGCGCCTCAAGCTCGGGTGGAAGGAAGCCCGCATTTTTCAACAACCGATAGCCGACACGCAGTTCAGGCGCGAGGTGCGAATCGTCCTCAAGCACCAGCGGCTCGCCAGAACCAGGTAGGTTGTCGAATTCACCTTTTTGCTGGGCCTCAAGGATATGGCGTTCGGCCCACTGATCCATTAACCACATTGCAGACTCCTTAAAGGGAATGAGAGCAGAAGTGAAGAATAGGCGATTGAACCCCAGAACGACAGGTATAAAAAAACCCGCCGAGGCGGGTTTTTTCACTACACTGCAAATTACTCTGCAGCTGCTTCTGCTTGCGGCTCGGCGCGATCAACCAGCTCGATGTATGCCATCGGAGCGTTGTCACCAGCACGGAAGCCACACTTCAGAATGCGAGTGTAACCACCGGCACGGCTCGCGAAACGCGGGCCCAGCTCGTTAAACAGTTTTGCCACGATCTCGTTATCACGAGTACGGGCGAATGCCAGACGACGATTAGCTACGCTGTCGGTCTTGGCAAGAGTAATCAGCGGCTCAACTACGCGACGCAGCTCTTTCGCTTTCGGCAGGGTCGTCTTGATGATTTCATGACGAACCAGGGAGCCGGCCATGTTGCGGAACATTGCCTGGCGATGGCTGCTGTTGCGGTTCAGTTGACGACCACTCTTACGATGGCGCATGACCTTATCCTTCTCAGTAAAACCTTAACCTGTGATCCGGTTACTCATCTGCAATGCTTGCCGGCGGCCAGTTTTCCAGGCGCATGCCCAGAGACAGACCACGGGAAGCCAGCACATCTTTAATCTCAGTAAGAGATTTCTTACCGAGGTTCGGCGTTTTCAGCAACTCAACCTCGGTACGTTGTACCAGATCACCGATGTAGTGGATAGCTTCTGCCTTAAGGCAGTTAGCAGAGCGGACAGTCAATTCCAGATCGTCAACAGGGCGCAGCAGGATCGGATCGAACTCTGGTTTCTCTTCTTTCACTTCCGGCTGACGAACATCACGTAAGTCAACGAAAGCTTCAAGTTGTTCTGCCAGGATGGTCGCCGCACGACGAATCGCCTCTTCAGGATCGATTGTGCCGTTGGTTTCCATTTCGATGACCAGCTTGTCCAGGTCGGTACGCTGTTCTACACGCGCTGCTTCAACATTGTAGGCAATACGTTCTACAGGGCTGTAGCAAGCGTCGACCAGCAGACGGCCGATTGGGCGCTCATCTTCTTCCGAATGAATTCGGGCAGACGCCGGCACATAACCACGACCGCGCTGAACTTTGATGCGCATGCTAATAGATGCGTTCTCATCGGTCAGGTGGCAGATCACATGCTGCGGCTTGACGATTTCGACATCACCGTCATGGGTGATGTCGGCTGCGGTTACAGGGCCAATGCCAGATTTATTCAGAGTAAGTACAACTTCATCTTTACCCTGAACTCTCACCGCCAGCCCTTTCAGGTTGAGCAGGATCTCCAGGATATCTTCCTGAACGCCTTCTTTGGTGCTGTACTCGTGCAGTACACCATCAATCTCAACCTCGGTCACCGCGCAACCCGGCATCGATGAAAGCAGAATACGGCGCAGTGCGTTACCCAGAGTATGGCCAAAGCCACGCTCTAAAGGCTCAAGGGTCACCTTGGCGTGCGTCGAACTCACTTGCTCGATATCTACCAGGCGCGGTTTTAGAAACTCTGTCACAGAACCCTGCATTGTGTCCTCTCTTTGGTACTAAGCTTTACTTGGAGTAAAGCTCGACGATCAGGTGTTCGTTAATGTCCGCAGACAGATCGGTGCGCTCAGGCTTACGCTTGAAGGTACCTTCCATCTTGCCAGCATCAACTTCCAGCCAGGTTGGCTTTTCACGCTGCTCAGCCAGCTCCAGAGCGGCTTTCACGCGAGACTGCTTTTTCGCTTTCTCACGAACGCTGACTACGTCGTTCGGACTAACCTGGTAAGAAGCGATGTTAACAACACGACCGTTTACCATAATCGCTTTGTGGCTAACCAGCTGACGTGCTTCTGCACGAGTGGCGCCAAAGCCCATACGGTATACAACGTTGTCCAGACGACCTTCCAGCAGAGCCAACAGGTTTTCACCGGTGTTGCCTTTCAGACGCGCGGCTTCTTTGTAGTAGTTACGGAACTGACGCTCCAGCACACCGTAGATACGGCGAACTTTTTGCTTTTCACGCAACTGCACACCATAGTCAGACAGACGCGGTTTACGTGCGCCGTGCTGGCCAGGAGCTTGTTCAATTTTACACTTGGTATCGATCGCGCGAACGCCAGACTTAAGGAACAGGTCTGTGCCCTCGCGACGGCTCAGCTTGAGCTTAGGACCCAAATATCTTGCCATTTTCTTTCTCCAACATTCCTAAAAACGGGCGTTATACGCGACGTTTTTTCGGCGGACGACAACCGTTGTGAGGGATCGGAGTCACATCAGTAATATTAGTGATGCGGAAACCAGCGGCGTTCAGAGCACGAATAGTAGATTCGCGGCCCGGACCCGGTCCCTTAACCATAACTTCCAGGTTCTTGATACCGTATTCTTTCACGGCTTCTGCGCAACGCTCTGCTGCAACCTGAGCTGCGAACGGAGTGGATTTGCGAGAACCACGGAAACCGGAACCACCGGCAGTTGCCCAACCCAGAGCGTTACCTTGACGATCAGTAATAGTAACGATGGTGTTGTTGAAAGAAGCATGGATATGAGCCACGCCGTCAGAGACTTGTTTTCTTACACGCTTACGTGCACGAACTGGTGCCTTTGCCATTATTCAATCACCCCGATTATTTCTTGATCGGTTTGCGCGGACCCTTACGGGTACGTGCGTTGGTCTTGGTACGCTGACCGCGAACCGGGAGACCACGACGATGACGCAAACCGCGATAGCAACCAAGATCCATCAGGCGCTTGATGCTCATACTCACTTCACGGCGCAGATCACCTTCAACGACAAATTTGGCAACTTCGTCACGCAGCGTGTCGATTTGTTCTTCAGACAGCTCACTGATCTTAACATCTTCAGCGAAACCCACCGCAGCCAGGATAGCTTTAGAACGGGTTTTGCCGATACCGTAGATCGAAGTTAATGCGATTACGGCATGCTTATGATCAGGAATGTTAATGCCTGCTATACGGGCCACTATGCACTCCTACTATATTGATTATGCGCCCCATGCTGAAAAGCCCGTTTTCAGGATACTCAAATGGAAACGCACAGACATACAAAAGATTGGCTGGCTAATCTAGCCAGCTCAACCCAACTTTGCAAGAAAAATATGCGAGATAATCAGCCTTGACGCTGTTTATGCTTCGGCTCGGCACTGCAAATCACGCGGATGACGCCATCACGCTTAACGATTTTGCAGTTACGGCATAATTTCTTGACGGAAGCACGAACTTTCATTTTTACTCTCCGTAACTTCTCAAGCGACCATTAACGGCCGTAGCCTTTGAGGTTCGCTTTCTTCAATGCAGACTCATACTGACTAGACATCATCAGAGTTTGCACTTGAGCCATAAAGTCCATGATGACAACGACAACGATAAGTAATGACGTTCCACCAAAATAGAACGGAACCTTCATTGCATCACGCATGAACTCCGGGATCAGGCAAATGAAAGTAATATACAGCGCGCCAACTAAAGTCAGGCGTGTCATTACTTTATCGATATACTTCGCCGTTTGTTCTCCCGGACGAATTCCTGGCACGAATGCACCGGACTTCTTCAGGTTATCTGCTGTTTCACGCGGGTTGAAAACCAACGCCGTGTAGAAGAAACAGAAGAAGATGATTGCAGACGCATAGAGTAACACATAAAGCGGTTGCCCAGGCTGCAAATACAGCGAAATTGTTGTCAGCCAGTTCCAACCAGTACCGCCCCCGAACCATGATGCGATGGTCGCCGGGAACAGAATAATACTGGAAGCGAAAATTGCCGGAATAACCCCAGCCATGTTCACTTTCAGCGGTAAATGTGTGCTCTGTGCAGCATAGACACGACGACCTTGCTGACGTTTTGCATAGTTCACGACGATACGGCGCTGACCACGCTCAACAAACACAACAAAGAAAGTCACTGCGAATACTAATACTGCAACCAACAGCAACAGAAGGAAGTGCAGGTCGCCTTGCCGCGCTTGCTCGATGGTATGGCCAATGGCCGGCGGAAGACCCGCAACGATACCAGCGAAGATTATGATAGAGATACCGTTGCCGATACCACGCTCAGTAATCTGTTCGCCCAGCCACATGAGGAACATTGTCCCGGTGACAAGACTCACAACAGCGGTGAAATAGAATGCAAAGCCCGGATTAATTACCAGGCCTTGCATACCAGGCATATTCGGCAGACCGGTAGCAATACCGATCGACTGGAATATTGCCAGCACCAGAGTGCCGTAACGGGTGTACTGGCTGATCTTACGTCGACCAGACTCCCCTTCTTTTTTCATTTCTGCCAATGTCGGGTGAACGACAGTTAGTAGCTGGATAATAATAGAGGCCGAAATATACGGCATAATACCCAGAGCGAAAATAGAAGCACGGCTGAGAGCACCACCAGAGAACATGTTAAACATTTCAATGATGGTGCCACGCTGTTGCTCAAGCAGTTTGGCAAGTACAGCGGCATCAATACCAGGGATTGGAATAAAAGAGCCAATTCGGAACACAATCAGCGCACCGATAACAAACAGCAGTCTGCGTTTCAGTTCGCCAAGGCCACCTTTGGCACTTTGAAAATCTAATCCCGGTTGTTTAGCCATCTGCTACTTATTCCTCGATTTTACCGCCAGCAGCTTCGATAGCAGCACGAGCGCCTTTAGTCACACGCAGGCCACGAACAGTTACCGGACGAGTAACTTCACCAGCCAGAATCACTTTCGCGAATTCAATCTGGATACCGATAATGTTTGCCGCTTTCAGCGTGTTCAGGTCTACCACGTCGCCTTCTACTTTAGCCAGATCAGACAGACGAACTTCTGCCGTGATCATTGCTTTACGAGAAGTGAAACCGAATTTCGGCAGACGACGGTACAGAGGCATCTGGCCGCCCTCGAAACCGCGACGTACGCCACCGCCAGAACGAGACTTCTGACCTTTGTGACCACGACCACCGGTTTTACCGAGGCCAGAACCGATACCACGACCCAGGCGTTTACCCGCCTTTTTGGAGCCTTCGGCCGGAGACAGAGTATTTAAACGCATCTCTTACTCCTCAACTTTAACCATGAAGGAAACCGCGTTGACCATACCGCGAACAGCAGGAGTATCCTCGCGCTCTACGGTGTGGCCAATACGACGCAGACCCAGGCCAAGCAGCGTTGCCTTATGTTTCGGCAGACGACCGATTGCACTGCGGGTTTGAGTGATTTTAATAGTCTTTGCCATGGTCAATTACCCCAGAATTTCTTCAACGGATTTACCACGCTTGGCAGCGACCATTTCCGGGGATTTCATGTTGGCCAGGCCATCAATAGTTGCACGAACCACGTTGATCGGGTTGGTGGAACCATAGGCTTTAGCCAGAACGTTATGAACCCCAGCGACTTCCAGAACGGCGCGCATTGCACCACCGGCGATGATACCGGTACCTTCGGAAGCCGGCTGCATGAATACACGAGAACCCGTGTGAGCACCTTTAACCGGGTGCTGCAGGGTGCCGTGGTTCAGCGCGACGTTAATCATATTGCGACGGGCTTTTTCCATCGCTTTCTGGATCGCTGCCGGAACTTCGCGTGCTTTACCGTAACCAAAACCAACGCGGCCGTTGCCATCACCCACTACAGTCAGAGCGGTGAAGCTAAAAATACGACCACCTTTTACGGTTTTAGATACGCGGTTTACCGCGATCAGCTTTTCCTGCAGTTCGCCAGCTTGTTTTTCGATGTGAGCCATCTTACACCTCTACCTTAGAACTGAAGGCCAGCTTCACGGGCAGCATCTGCCAGTGCCTGGACACGACCATGATATTGGAAACCAGAGCGGTCAAAGGAAACATCTTTGATGCCTTTTTCCAGCGCGCGCTCAGCAACAGCTTTACCAACTGCTGCAGCGGCGTCTTTGTTTCCAGTGTACTTCAGTTGCTCAGCAATAGCTTTTTCTACAGTAGAAGCGGCTACCAGAACTTCAGAACCGTTCGGGGCGATTACCTGTGCGTAAATATGACGCGGGGTACGATGTACCACCAGGCGGGTCGCACCAAGCTCTTTGAGCTTGCGACGTGCGCGGGTCGCACGACGGATACGAGCAGATTTCTTATCCATAGTGTTACCTTACTTCTTCTTAGCCTCTTTGGTACGCACGACTTCGTCGGCGTAACGAACACCCTTGCCTTTGTAAGGCTCAGGACGACGGTAGGCGCGCAGGTCAGCAGCAACCTGGCCGATCAGCTGTTTATCAGCGCCTTTCAGCACGATTTCAGTCTGAGACGGACATTCTGCAGTGATACCCGCAGGCAGCTGATGATCAACAGGGTGGGAGAAACCCAGAGACAGGTTTACTACGTTCCCTTTGATCGCTGCACGATAACCTACACCAACCAGCTGCAGCTTCTTAGTGAAGCCTTCGGTAACACCGATAACCATTGAATTCAGCAGGGCACGCGCGGTACCAGCCTGAGCCCAACCGTCCGCAAAACCATCACGCGGACCGAAAGTCAGAGCATTATCTGCATGTTTAACTTCAACAGCATCGTTGAGAGTACGAGTCAGCTCGCCGTTTTTACCTTTGATCGTGATAACCTGACCGTTGAGTTTTACATCAACGCCGGCAGGAATAACGACCGGTGCTTTAGCAACACGAGACATTTTTTCCTCCGATTAGGCTACGTAGCAGATAATTTCGCCACCAAGACCAGCCTGGCGCGCTGCACGATCAGTCATAACACCTTTAGAGGTAGAAATAACCGCAATACCAAGGCCAGCCATAACTTTCGGCAGCTCATCTTTTTTCTTATAGATGCGCAGACCTGGGCGGCTGACACGCTGAATGCTTTCTACAACAGCTTTACCCTGGAAGTACTTAAGAGTTACTTCCAGTTCCGGCTTGGTGTCGCCTTCAACTTTAAAATCTTCAATAAAACCTTCTTCCTTCAGCACGTTGGCGATTGCCACTTTCAGCTTGGAGGAAGGCATGGTGACCGCAGCTTTGTTCGCGGCCTGACCGTTACGGATACGGGTCAGCATATCCGCGATCGGATCTTGCATGCTCATCTGTCTTTACTCCCGTGATTCAATTGGTGACAATTACCAGCTAGCCTTTTTCAGACCCGGGATTTCACCGCGCATAGCGGCTTCACGGACCTTAATACGGCTCAACCCGAACTTCCGCAGGAAAGCGTGCGGACGACCAGTTTGACGGCAGCGGTTACGCTGACGAGACGGGCTGGAATCACGCGGCAGAGTCTGCAGCTTCAGAACAGCGTTCCAACGATCTTCGTCGGAAGCGTTCACATCAGAAATGATCGCTTTCAGTTCAGCGCGTTTAGCGAAGTATTTTTCAGCTAAAGCTACGCGCTTTACTTCGCGTGCTTTCATTGATTGCTTAGCCATGAAGTAACCCTACCTTACTTGCGGAACGGGAAGTCAAAGGCAGCCAGCAGAGCACGGCCTTCTTCATCAGATTTCGCAGTAGTGGTAATGGTAATATCCAAACCACGAACGCGATCGACTTTGTCATAGTCGATTTCCGGGAAGATGATCTGCTCACGGACACCCATGCTGTAATTGCCACGACCGTCGAAAGACTTAGCGGACAGGCCGCGGAAGTCACGAATACGCGGTACAGCAATAGTGATCAGGCGCTCAAAGAACTCCCACATGCGTTCGCCACGCAGAGTTACTTTACAGCCGATCGGATAGCCCTGACGGATTTTGAAGCCTGCAACAGATTTGCGTGCTTTGGTGATCAGCGGTTTTTGACCGGAGATTGCTGCCAGGTCAGCTGCTGCGTTATCCAGCAGTTTCTTGTCAGCGATCGCTTCACCAACACCCATGTTCAGGGTGATCTTCTCGACCCGAGGGACTTGCATGACAGAATTGTAGTTGAACTGAGTCATCAGTTTATTAACTACTTCGTCTTTGTAGTAATCATGCAGTTTCGCCATCGTACTACTCCAAATTACTTGATAGTTTCGCTGTTAGATTTGAAGAAACGGACTTTTTTGCCATCTTCGAATCTAAAGCCTACACGGTCAGCCTTGCCGGTTGCCGCATTGAAGATTGCAACGTTAGAAACCTGAATTGCAGCTTCTTTTTCAACGATGCCACCCGGTTGGTTCAGGGCCGGAACCGGCTTCTGATGTTTCTTAACCAGGTTGATACCTTCAACAATGACCTTGCCGGAAGACAGGACATTCTTAACTTTACCGCGCTTACCTTTATCTTTACCGGTTAACACGATAACTTCGTCATCACGACGGATTTTCGCTGCCATGATTCGCTCCTTAGAGTACTTCTGGTGCCAGAGAGATGATTTTCATAAACTTCTCAGAACGAAGTTCACGAGTTACCGGCCCAAAAATACGCGTACCGATAGGCTGCTCGCTGTTGTTGTTCAGAAGAACACAAGCATTGCCATCGAAGCGAACGACAGAACCGTCAGGGCGACGAACACCCTTCTTGGTGCGCACCACTACCGCCTTCAGCACATCACCTTTCTTAACTTTACCGCGAGGAATTGCTTCCTTGATGGTAATTTTGATGATATCGCCGACGCCTGCGTAGCGACGGTGCGAGCCACCCAGAACCTTGATACACATTACGCGACGCGCGCCGGAGTTGTCGGCGACGTTCAGCATAGTCTGTTCTTGGATCATTTCAGTGCTCCGCTAATGTCAACTACTACTTCGGGACCTAAATATCAGGTCGTTAAAAATCCCCATAATCGAGGGCGCGGCATTATAACACCGCTCACAGGATATGGGTAGAAAAAATAAACGGCTCATCGCTGAGCCGTTTATTCTGTTAGAGAGCGCTACTCTATTACAGAACCGCTTTCTCTACAACGCGAACCAGCGTCCAGGACTTAGTCTTGGACAGCGGACGGCATTCGCGGATTTCAACCACGTCACCGATACCGCATTCGTTGTTCTCGTCATGTACGTGCAGTTTGGTCGTACGCTTGATGAATTTACCGTAGATCGGGTGTTTCACAAAACGCTCGATGGCAACAACAATGGATTTCTCCATTTTGTCGCTAACAACGCGACCTTGCAGAGTACGGATTTTATCGGTCATTACGCACCCGCCTTCTCAGTCAGTAAAGTCTTAACGCGTGCGACATCACGACGCACTTGCTTCAACAGGTGAGTCTGTTGCAGCTGGCCACTTGCAGCCTGCATACGCAGGTTGAACTGCTCGCGCAGCAGGTTAAGCAGCTCGGTGTTCAGCTCTTCAACACTCTTCTCACGCAGCTCTTTTGCTTTCATTACATCACCGTCTTAGTTACAAAGGTGGTTTTAATCGGCAGTTTCGCTGCTGCCAGCTTGAATGCTTCACGGGCCAGCTCTTCCGGCACACCGTCCATTTCGTACAGGACTTTACCCGGCTGAATCAAGGCAACCCAATACTCCACGTTACCTTTACCTTTACCCATACGCACTTCCAGCGGCTTTTCGGTGATCGGTTTGTCCGGGAATACACGGATCCAGATCTTACCCTGACGCTTAACTGCACGGGTCATTGCACGACGTGCTGCTTCGATCTGACGGGCAGTCAGACGACCACGGCCAACAGCTTTAAGACCGTAAGTGCCGAAGCTAACATCCGTACCCTGCGCCAGACCACGGTTGCGGCCTTTGTGCACTTTACGGAATTTTGTACGCTTTGGTTGTAACATCAGCGACGCTCCTTATTTACGGCCTTTACGCTGCTGCTTTTTCGGTTGAGCAGCCGGTTTTTCCGGTTGTTCAACAGCAGCCATACCACCAAGGATCTCACCTTTGAAGATCCACACTTTAACGCCGATTACACCGTAAGTGGTGTGCGCTTCGGAGGTGTTGTAGTCGATGTCAGCGCGCAGAGTGTGCAGCGGAACGCGACCTTCACGATACCACTCGGTACGTGCGATCTCAGCGCCGCCCAGACGGCCGCTAACTTCAACTTTGATACCTTTAGCGCCCAGACGCATGGCGTTCTGTACAGCACGCTTCATAGCACGACGGAACATAACGCGACGTTCCAGCTGAGAAGTGATGCTGTCAGCAACCAATTTTGCGTCCAGTTCAGGTTTACGAACTTCGGCGATATTGATCTGTGCAGGCACGCCAGCGATGTCCGCTACGCCCTTACGCAGTTTTTCAACGTCTTCACCTTTCTTACCGATAACGATACCCGGGCGAGCAGTGTGAATGGTCACACGGATGCTTTTAGCCGGACGCTCGATAACGATACGAGATACAGACGCTTTAGCCAGTTCCTTATTCAGGTACTGACGAACTTTAAAGTCGCTGTCCAGGTTGTCAGCGAATTCTTTGGTGTTCGCGAACCAGGTAGAGTTCCATGGTTTTACAATACCCAGGCGAATACCATTAGGATGTACTTTCTGACCCATTGCTAGTCTCCAGAGTCTCAGCGATCGGACACAACCACAGTGATGTGGCTGGTGCGCTTCAGAATGCGATCTGCACGACCTTTCGCACGCGGCATAATGCGTTTCATGCTCGGGCCTTCGTCTACGAAAATTTTCGTGACTTTCAGATCGTCAATGTCAGCGCCATCGTTGTGTTCAGCGTTAGCAATGGCAGATTCCAGGACTTTCTTAACCAATACAGCCGCTTTCTTATTGGTGTAGGTCAGAATATCCAGAGCCTGCGACACTTTCTTACCGCGAATCAGGTCAGCCACCAGGCGAACCTTCTGAGCAGAAGAACGAGCATGGCGATGTTTAGCGATAGTTTCCATCTCTTCCTCCTACTTATTTCTTCTTGGCTTTTTTATCAGCCGCGTGACCGCGATAAGTACGGGTCGGTGCGAATTCACCCAGTTTGTGACCGACCATTTCATCGGAAACGAATACTGGAACGTGCTGACGACCATTATGGACAGCGATGGTCAAACCGATCATGTTTGGAAAGATCGTTGAACGACGGGACCAAGTGCGCAGGGGCTTCTTGTCACCGCTTTCCACCGCTTTCTCTACCTTCTTCAGCAAGTGCAGGTCAATAAAAGGACCTTTCTTGAGAGAACGTGGCATGGCTTATCCTCTAAAATTATTTGCTACGGCGACGTACGATGAATTTATCAGTACGCTTGTTGCTGCGGGTCTTCTTACCTTTGGTCTGAACGCCCCACGGAGTTACCGGGTGCTTACCAAAGTTACGACCTTCACCACCACCATGTGGGTGATCCACCGGGTTCATCGCCGTACCGCGAACGGTAGGACGAACACCACGCCAGCGTGCAGCACCTGCTTTACCCAGAACGCGCAGCATATGCTCAGCGTTACCAACTTCGCCCAGAGTAGCGCGGCAGTCAGCTTCCACTTTACGCATTTCGCCAGAACGCAGACGCAGGGTGACATAAGCACCGTCACGAGCAACGATCTGAACATAGGTACCAGCAGAACGTGCCAGCTGACCGCCTTTACCTGGTTTCATTTCTACGTTATGAACAGTAGAACCAACCGGGATGTTGCGCATCGGCAGGGTGTTACCTGGTTTGATTGCAGCATCAACGCCAGACTGAATCTGGTCGCCAGCTTTCAGGCCTTTAGGGGCCAGGATGTAACGGCGCTCGCCATCTTTGTACAGAACCAGCGCGATGTTCGCGGAGCGGTTCGGATCGTACTCAAGACGTTCAACAACTGCCGGGATACCGTCTTTGTTGCGTTTGAAGTCAACAATACGGTAGGCCTGTTTGTGACCACCACCGATGTGACGAGTGGTGATACGGCCATTGTTGTTACGACCACCGGATTTGCTGTTTTTTTCCAGCAACGGAGCAAAAGGTTTGCCCTTGTGCAGCTCAGGGTTAACCACTTTAACAACGTGGCGACGACCCGGAGATGTCGGTTTACATTTAACAACTGCCATTGTATTACTCCTCCGACTTACTCAGCGCCGCCGATGAAGTCCAGATTCTGGCCTTCTTTCAGGGTGACGTAAGCTTTTTTCCAGTCGCTACGACGACCGATACGCTGTCCGTGACGTTTAACTTTCCCTTTAACAACCAGGGTGTTAACGACTTCGACTTCGACTTCAAACAGTTTCTGCACAGCAGCTTTGATTTCTGCTTTAGTCGCGTCTTTAGCAACTTTGAGAACGATGGTGTTGGTTTTTTCCATCGCAGTAGACGCTTTTTCAGAAACGTGCGGTGCGCGCAGCACCTTCAGCAGACGTTCTTCACGAATCATGCCAGCATCTCCTCAACTTGCTTAACAGCATCAGCAGTCATTACGACTTTGTCGAAGGCGATCAGGCTAACCGGGTCGATACCTGTAGCATCGCGTACGTCAACCTTGTGCAGGTTACGTGCGGCCAGGAACAGGTTTTCGTCCAGTTCACCGGTGATGATCAGCACATCTTCCAGAGCCATGTCTTTCAGTTTCTGTGCCAGCAGCTTGGTTTTCGGCGCTTCAACAGAGAACTTCTCGACAACGATCAGACGATCCTGACGTACCAGTTCGGACAGGATGCTTTTCAGCGCGCCGCGGTACATCTTTTTGTTAACTTTTTGACTGTGGTCCTGCGGACGCGCAGCGAAGGTTACGCCACCAGAACGCCAAATCGGGCTCTTGATGGAACCAGAACGCGCACGGCCAGTACCTTTCTGGCGCCACGGTTTTTTACCGGAGCCAGTTACTTCAGCACGGGTCTTCTGAGCACGAGTACCCTGACGAGCACCAGCTGCGTAAGCAACTACAACCTGGTGTACCAGCGCTTCGTTGAAATCACGACCGAAGGTAGTTTCGGAAACAGTCAGCGCGCTCTGCGCGTCTTTCAGTACTAATTCCATTGCTATCTCCTCACGCCTTCACAGCTGGTTTAACGATCAGGTCGCTACCGGTCGCACCCGGGACAGCACCTTTAACCAGCAGCAGGTTGCGCTCAGCGTCAACACGTACTACGTCCAGGCTCTGAACGGTTACACGCTCGTTACCCAGCTGACCTGCCATTTTCTTGCCTTTGAACACTTTGCCCGGAGTCTGGTTCTGACCGATAGAACCCGGAACGCGGTGGGACAAGGAGTTACCGTGAGTAGCGTCCTGGGTACGGAAGTTCCAGCGCTTAACGGTACCGGCGAAACCTTTACCTTTAGAGGTGCCAGTTACGTCAACTTTTTTAACTTCAGCAAACAGCTCAACGCTAATGCTCTGACCTACGGTGTATTCTTCGCCATCAGCGAGACGGAATTCCCACAGACCACGGCCAGCTTCTACGCCAGCTTTAGCGAAGTGACCCGCTTCCGGCTTGGTTACGCGGTTAGCTTTTTTAGCACCGGTGGTAACCTGCACAGCGCGGTAGCCGTCGTTAGCCAGGTCTTTAACCTGAGTAACGCGGTTTGCTTCAACTTCGATTACGGTTACTGGGATAGAAACGCCTTCTTCAGTGAAGATGCGGGTCATACCCACTTTTTTACCGACTAAACCAATCATTGTTTCAACCTCTCAATCGCTCAATGACCTGATTAACCCAGGCTGATCTGCACGTCTACACCGGCAGCCAGATCCAGACGCATCAGAGCATCAACGGTTTTCTCGGTTGGCTCAACGATGTCAACCAGACGCTTGTGAGTGCGGATTTCGTACTGATCACGCGCGTCTTTGTTAACGTGCGGGGAGATCAGAACGGTAAAGCGCTCTTTGCGGGTCGGCAGCGGGATCGGACCACGGACTTGCGCACCAGTGCGCTTAGCAGTCTCGACGATTTCCGCGGTTGATTGATCGATCAGACGATGATCAAACGCTTTCAGGCGGATACGGATTCTTTGGTTCTGCATGAGACCAGAGCTCCAATTATTTTATAGACGAAAATGATTACTCCTCGAACCCATTACGATTGATGGGAGAGTGTAATCGTTCTTACGTAGCTCCCCGATTGGGAGCATTGTAGATAGCCAAACCGCAGCTATCAGGGTTCATATTGAACCCGCCGTCATTAATGACAAGCCCGCGCATTATACGTAAATCTGGCGCCGACGCAAGCTCTGATTAGAAATTAAACATTCTTCCGTACCGCCTCGCAGTCTACTGCAACATGTACGTCCGCGGCTAAATTGGCTGGAATGTATCGCGTATCACTGAAAGAACGCCATTCGCTTCGCCGCACACAGATTGTATTTTTACGGCGTTATGAATGGCTCACCAGAAGGTGGTGATATGATTACGTTATGGTTATTGGGGTATATATTGCTGAACGCAGGGCTAGTGCTGAAAGATCTTCGTTATGGCCTGCTACCCAACAGCCTGACTTGTCCCCTCCTTTGGCTGGGTTTGTCTTACCATCTCATTTTTCAGTCACGCTTCCTCGCTGATGCGGTAGCGGGCGCACTCATTGGCTACCTATCCTTGTCGTTGCTTTACTGGGCTTACCGATGGTTACGTAATTCTGAAGGGCTGGGATATGGCGATGTTAAATATCTCGGCGCGCTTGGCGCCTGGCATGGATGGCAGATGTTGGGCCTGTTGCTTTTAACTGCCGCTTTGCTCGGGCTAATGATGTCGTTTTTCCTGTACCGTAAAAAAGAGCAGATGCATTTACGAAAAACCCCGCTACCTTTTGGTCCATTTCTGGCGGCAGCGGGGTTGCTTTGCAGTATCTCTACTTTCCAGATACTGGATGTATAAATGTTAGCTCTGTTCTTTAATCTGGGACTGAATGTAATTCTGCAGGCCAATTTTGCTAATAAGATCCAGCTCGGTTTCAAGCCAGTCGATATGGTGCTCTTCGTCCTCAAGGATTTTGATCATGATATCCCTGCTGACGTAATCATGAATAGAATCTGCATAGGCGATAGCCTCACGCAAATCTTTCGCGCCTTCCATCTCAAGAGTGAGATCGGAGCGCAGCATTTCTTCTACATCTTCGCCGATATGCAGTTTACCCAGGTCCTGAAGGTTGGGGATGCCCTCAAGAAATAAAATACGTTCGATATAAATATCGGCGTGTTTCATTTCATCAATAGACTCATGGTATTCGACATCGTTGAGGCGCATCAGGCCCCAGTTTTTGAACATTCTCGCATGGAGAAAGTACTGATTGATTGCAACAAGCTCATTTCCCAATAATTTATTGAGATAGTTTATTATCTTAATATCACCTTGCATTTTGCTTCCCTCCGCTTCCACTACATGAAGCGTAGATGGGCTGGCGTGGAAGTCAAAATCTGCGGTCAGGCAATTTCCTGATACTCAGGGATCTGCATCAGCTCGTCCTGCATTATTTCGCGGGCAGCGCGAACGCATTTACCACACTGATTGCCAATCGGCATAAATTTACGAAGCTGCTGGAAGGACTGGGGATGATGCTGACGTACCGCCTGCCGTATTTTTTTATCGCTGATACCATTACACAAACAAACGTACATGATAACTCCCGTTCAGTTTATGCACAAAGTGTAAATGAGAATGGTTATGATTACAACGAGGCAGGGACAGACTTTTAATGAGGGATGAGTGTCTTTAGAAAGTGTATAAACCTTTAGAACAACTTTTCCTTATAAAACAAAAGGGCGCCGAAGCGCCCTTTTCAATTCTGAGTTAATTAGCCCAGAACTTTAGCAACCACGCCAGCGCCTACGGTACGGCCGCCTTCGCGGATTGCGAAACGCAGACCGTCGTCCATTGCGATCGGGTGGATCAGGGTGACAACCATTTTGATGTTGTCGCCCGGCATTACCATCTCAACGCCTTCCGGCAGTTCGATGGTACCGGTCACGTCAGTGGTACGGAAGTAGAACTGCGGACGGTAGCCTTTGAAGAACGGAGTGTGACGGCCGCCTTCGTCTTTGGACAGAATGTACACTTCAGATTCGAACTTGGTGTGCGGCTTGATGGAGCCCGGCTTAGCCAGTACCTGACCACGTTCGATTTCTTCACGTTTGATACCACGCAGCAGAACACCTACGTTCTCGCCCGCGCGGCCTTCGTCCAGCAGTTTGCGGAACATTTCAACGCCGGTACAGGTAGATTTCGCGGTGTCTTTGATACCAACGATTTCCACTTCTTCACCAACTTTGATGATACCGCGCTCTACACGACCGGTAACAACGGTACCACGACCGGAGATGGAGAATACGTCTTCGATCGGCAGCAGGAACGGCTTGTCAATCGCGCGCTCCGGTTCCGGGATGTAAGAATCCAGGTGACCTGCCAGCTCGATGATTTTCTCTTCCCATTCAGCTTCGCCTTCCAGCGCTTTCAGCGCGGAACCGCGAACGATCGGGGTGTCATCGCCCGGGAAGTCGTACTGAGACAGCAGCTCACGCACTTCCATCTCAACCAGTTCCAGCAGCTCTTCGTCATCAACCATGTCGCATTTGTTCAGGAACACGATGATGTACGGAACGCCTACCTGACGACCCAGCAGGATGTGCTCACGGGTCTGCGGCATCGGGCCGTCAGTCGCAGCAACAACCAGGATAGCGCCGTCCATCTGAGCAGCACCGGTGATCATGTTTTTCACGTAGTCGGCGTGGCCCGGGCAGTCAACGTGCGCGTAGTGGCGAGTCGGGGTGTCATATTCAACGTGAGAGGTGTTGATGGTGATACCACGAGCTTTTTCTTCCGGCGCGTTATCGATCTGATCGAATGCACGAGCAGAACCACCGTAGGTTTTAGCCAGAACGGTAGTGATGGCAGCGGTCAGGGTAGTTTTACCATGGTCAACGTGGCCGATAGTACCGACGTTAACGTGCGGTTTTGTACGTTCAAATTTTTCTTTAGACACGGCTATATTCCTTACTATAGTGCCCCCTCGCCGAGAGGGCACGGGACTTTGGTTTTAACCCTGAGGCTTATTTGCCACGGGCTTCGATAACGGCCTGAGCGACGTTGTTCGGCGCATCATCATACTTCAGGAATTCCATAGTGTATGATGCACGACCTTTGGTCAGAGAACGCAGCTGAGTTGCATATCCGAACATTTCAGACAGCGGAACTTCAGCGTGGATCTTCACGCCAGTCACTTCGGATTCCTGACCACGCAGCATACCGCGACGACGGCTCAAGTCACCGATAACGTCACCAGTGTTCTCTTCCGGAGTTTCTACTTCAACCTTCATGATCGGCTCAAGCAGAACTGGTTTTGCTTTCTTAAAGCCTTCTTTAAAGGCGATAGAAGCTGCCAGTTTAAACGCCAGTTCAGAGGAGTCAACGTCGTGGTAAGAACCGAAGTGCAGACGAATACCGATGTCTACTACCGGGTAACCTGCCAGCGGACCAGACTTCAGCTGCTCCTGGATGCCTTTATCAACGGCCGGGATGTATTCGCCAGGAATTACACCACCTTTGATGTCGTTGATGAACTCGTAACCTTTCGGGTTAGAGCCCGGCTCCAGCGGGTACATGTCGATCACAACGTGACCGTACTGACCGCGACCACCAGACTGCTTAGCATGTTTACCTTCAATGTCGGTAACCTTGGTGCGAATCGCTTCGCGGTAAGCAACCTGAGGTTTACCTACGTTCGCTTCAACGTTGAATTCACGCTTCATACGGTCAACGATGATGTCGAGGTGCAGCTCACCCATACCAGCGATGATGGTCTGGTTAGATTCTTCGTCAGTCCATACGCGGAAAGACGGGTCTTCTTTAGCCAGACGGCCCAGAGCCAGACCCATTTTTTCCTGGTCAGCTTTGGTTTTCGGTTCAACCGCGATAGAGATTACCGGCTCAGGGAATTCCATGCGCTCCAGAATGATCGGGTGATCCGGGTTACACAGGGTGTCACCGGTGGTCACGTCTTTCAGACCGATAGCTGCAGCGATATCGCCCGCGCGAACTTCTTTGATCTCTTCACGCTTGTTAGCGTGCATCTGTACGATACGACCGAAACGCTCACGTGCGGATTTCACGGAGTTCAGGATGGTATCGCCAGAGTTAACCACGCCAGAGTACACGCGGAAGAACGTCAGGTTACCCACGAACGGGTCGGTAGCGATTTTGAACGCCAGAGCAGAGAACGGCTCTTCATCGCTCGCATGACGCTCAGCCGGAGTATCTTTACCGTCGTCCAGGATACCGTTGATCGCAGGTACGTCAACCGGGGATGGCAGGTAATCAATTACCGCATCCAGCATCGCCTGAACACCTTTGTTCTTGAACGCAGAACCACAGGTTACCAGGATGATTTCGTTGTTCAGAACGCGCTGACGCAGAGCCTTTTTGATCTCTTCTTCAGTCAGTTCTTCACCACCCAGGTATTTCTCCATCAGCTCTTCAGAAGCTTCAGCAGCGGATTCGATCAGGTTCTGGTGCCATTCGTCAGCCAGGTCCTGCATGTCAGCCGGGATATCTTCGTATTCGAAGGTTACGCCCTGGTCTGCATCGTTCCAGTTGATGGCTTTCATTTTCACCAGGTCAACAACACCAGTGAAGCCGTCTTCAGCACCAATTGCCAGCTGCAGCGGAACCGGGTTCGCGCCCAGGCGGGTTTTGATCTGACCAACAACTTTCAGGAAGTTCGCGCCCATGCGGTCCATTTTGTTAACGAACGCGATACGCGGAACTTTGTATTTGTTAGCCTGACGCCATACGGTTTCAGACTGCGGCTGAACACCACCAACTGCGCAGTAAACCATTACCGCACCGTCAAGAACACGCATAGAACGTTCTACTTCGATGGTGAAGTCAACGTGCCCCGGGGTGTCGATGATGTTGATACGGTGCGGCTCATACTGCTTAGCCATACCAGACCAGAATGCGGTAGTCGCAGCGGAGGTAATGGTGATACCACGCTCCTGCTCCTGCTCCATCCAGTCCATAGTAGCGGCGCCGTCATGAACTTCACCGATTTTGTGGTTTACACCGGTGTAGAACAGAATACGTTCGGTAGTAGTGGTTTTACCGGCGTCGATGTGCGCACTGATACCGATGTTACGATAGCGTGCGATGGGTGTTGTACGAGCCATTTGATTCCTCGTTTGTTTCTTTAGGCGCTCAAATTAAGTTGCCCAGGACGGGCGACTCACTTGAAGCGCCCGTCTGGTGACTAACATGCCGAAGGGATTACCAACGGTAGTGTGCGAACGCCTTGTTGGCTTCTGCCATACGGTGAACGTCTTCACGTTTCTTAACTGCAGTACCTTTGTTGTCTGCAGCATCAGAAAGTTCGTTCGCCAGGCGCAGAGCCATGGATTTATCACCGCGTTTACGAGCAGCTTCAACGATCCAACGCATTGCCAGGGCATTACGACGGACCGGACGGACTTCAACTGGAACCTGATAAGTAGAACCACCTACGCGGCGGGACTTAACTTCGACAGTCGGACGAACGTTGTCCAGCGCGACTTCGAAAGCTTCCAGTTCAGATTTACCAGAGCGCTGAGCCAGGGTCTCAAGAGCACTGTATACGATTGCTTCTGCAGTAGATTTTTTACCATCTACCATCAGGATATTTACAAATTTAGCCAGCAGTTCTGATCCGAACTTCGGATCCGGCAGAATTTTACGCTGACCAATGACGCGACGACGTGGCATGGAAATACTCCGTTGTTAATTCAGGATTGTCCAAAACTCTATGAGTTTAGTTTGACAGTAATATAAAACGTTTGGCCTTACTTAACGGAGAACCATTAAGCCTTAGGACGCTTCACGCCGTACTTGGAGCGAGCCTGCTTACGGTCTTTAACGCCAGAGCAGTCAAGCGCACCACGAACGGTGTGGTAACGAACACCCGGGAGGTCTTTTACACGACCGCCACGGATCAGGATCACGGAGTGCTCCTGCAGGTTGTGACCTTCACCACCGATGTAGGAAGTCACTTCAAAACCGTTAGTCAGACGAACACGGCACACTTTACGCAGTGCGGAGTTCGGTTTTTTCGGGGTGGTGGTATATACGCGAGTACATACGCCACGTTTTTGCGGGCATGCTTCCAGCGCCGGCACGTTGCTTTTTGCAACTTTGCGAGAGCGTGGTTTGCGTACCAGCTGGTTAACTGTTGCCATTAAATAGCTCCTGGTTTTAGCTTTTGCTTCGTAAACACGTAATAAATCGTCCCCATATAATATGAGGACGCGGAATTTTAGGGCTGTGCTTAAAGGGTGTCAAGAAATATACAGCGTTCGGGCGTTACCAGGCCATCTGGCTCGCGTGTTTTACTGTGAGTTTGACGAAATCAGTATAGCTAATCGTTTCGACATTGCTCGAAATTTGAGCGACCAATCCTCTGGCTTCAATGTCGTTTTCTAAGGCGCACACCCGGGCGGGTGAGGCCAGCAGCGCAGTCAGAAAGCGGCTGTGGTTAAGCGCGGCGACCACGCCGTCCTGCATCAGCAGAATATCGTCGCTGGCGCGTACCAGACGCAGCAGGGCCTCAAGATCGGTCTGCCAGGGCGAGCGAGAAAGCGTATACAGCATGGCGTTCCTTAAAAAGTCAGCACGACATCGTAGCCATCAAGACGCTCGCGCAGGGCACCGGCGTCGAGCATTTCGACATCAATAACAAACGTCTGTTCCTCACTCAGCCCGCGCTCGCGAAGTGATTCAAGGCACACATAGCAGCGCTCGATATCATACAGCGGCAATACTTTGAACGTGGCGATATAGTCGCGGGCGAGAATCGCCTGCGGCACCTGTCCTGGCAGGATCTGAAAAACGCCGTCGCTTATGAAAAAGACGCCGATCTCCTCCGTTAAGGCTGACATCGCCAGCAACGCATCAAGTCCTTCACGCCCGGATGCGGTGCCATGCGGCGCGTGAGTAAAGACAAAGGCTACCTGTTTCATTAAAATTCTACCACTCTGTCACAGGTCAGCGCGGCTTCCGCCAGCGCGCCGAGGCCGCTCAACACAAACCCTGGCTGGAGATTCGCGCCCGCAAGCCCCTGCTGGCGCGCCTCTTTTTCATCCGTCACGCCGCGGCGCAGCGCTGCCGCGACGCAGATGTGCAACGCCACGCCGTTTTCGTTATGAAGCTGTTCCCAGGCGCGTACCAGATCGAACTCATCACTCGCGGGCGCCGTCAGCTGGTTTGCGTTATACACCCCTTCGCGGTAGAAAAAGACGCTCTCAAGGCTGTGGCCTTCCGCCAACAGCGCTTTGGCAAACTGCAACGCGCTGCTCGCCTGCTGGGTGCCATACGCGGGCCCGGTCACCATCAGGGCAAAACGCATCAGCGATCCTGCCCCTGAAAATCCCCGTTTTTGAACTGGCGGATATAAAGGTAAACCGTGTGTTTGGAGATATTAAGCCGGTCGGCCACCTGGTTGATGGCGTCTTTAATATCGAAGATGCCTTTCTCATAGAGGTTAAGGACAATCTGACGGTTCTTGGCGTTGTTAGAGACGTTTCGGTCGGCGTTCACTTCTTCAATGGTGAACTCCAGCGTCTGGGTGACGAGGTCTTCAACGGACGACGCGAAGTTTACAGACGACGGCACTTCCTGAGTTTCCGGCGGCACAAACGTGCTCATTATCTGCGAGAACGGCACATCCAGATTCATATTAATGCACAGCAGACCAATCACGCGGTGCTCCCGGTTACGGATGGCGATAGTGACCGATTTCATCAGGACGCCGCTTTTCGCGCGGGTGAAATAGCACTTAGACACGCTGCTGTCTGCGCCCGTCATATCATGCAGCATACGCAACGCGAGATCGGTAATCGGCGAGCCGATTTTCCGGCCCGTATGTTCGCCATTGGCAATACGGATCGCCGAGCATTTCAGATCCTGCAGGGAATGCAGCACAATTTCACAGTGGGAGCCGATGAGCATCGCTAACCCGTCCACGACCGCTTCGTAGGAGCGCAGGATATCAAAATCGGTCTGATCGAAGGGACGCTGATCCAGCAGATCGAGTTCGCTGGCCTCATTGGTTAATAGCGAATTGGACATGAAAACATACCACCCTTTACAGCGAGCCTGTCGTCTCTCAAGGTCTGGGCAGACTCATCATTCAGTTGTTACGTAACTCGCTAAAGTAATACAGCGGGTGCAACACTAGCCAGCTTTTATTATACGTGGCTGGGATAAAAAAAACCGCCGCCCTGAGGCGGCGGTCTGCGAAACGTTACTTCGCTTTGGCTGCATCGTCCGCTTTATCACCCGCGGCGGCCTTCGGGGCAGCATCGGCTTTCGCCGCCGGATTGATATCCAGCAGTTCTACGTCAAATACCAGCGTGGAGTTAGCCGGAATGCCCGGAACGCCGTTTTTGCCGTAAGCCAGCTCAGGCGGGATAACCAGCTTGATTTTGCCGCCTTTCTTGATGTTTTTCAGGCCTTCGGTCCAGCCCGGGATCACGCCGTCAAGACGGAAGGACAGCGGCTCGCCGCGCTTGTAGGAGTTGTCGAACTCCTGACCGTCGATAAGCGTGCCTTTATAGTTAACGACAACGGTGTCGCTCTCTTTCGGCGCAGCGCCAGTGCCTTCTTTCTCGACTTTATACAGCAGGCCGGTAGAAGAGGTCTTCACGCCTTTTTCTTTAGCGAATTTTTCACGGTAGGCTTTGCCTTTAGCTTCGTTTTCCGTCGCGTCTTTCTCGACTTTCGCCTGAGCGGCGCCTTTCACGCGGGTTTCGAAAGCCTGCAGGGTCTGCTCAATTTCCTGATCGGAGAGTTTGCTCTTATCAGCAAAAGCGTCCTGGACACCGGCGATCAGCTGGTTTTTATCCAGTTTGATGCCCAGTTTTTCCTGTTCCTTCAGGGAGTTTTCCATGTAACGGCCCAGCGAAGCACCCAGCGCGTAAGCAGATTTCTGATCGTCGTTCTGGAATGCGGCTTTGCTGTCAGCGGCGGCAGTGTTCTGCTGCTGTGCGGCTGGCGCAGCAAAAGTCAGGGGAGCGTTAAACGCCACAGCCATCGTGGTCGCCAGCAGCGTTACTTTAAACAGTGATTTCATCCATTATCTCCAGGGTTGGGGCCTCTCACCCCAGGGGTTATCTTTAAAAACGAAAGTCGTACTATAAAACGTCGCCACGGAAATCAACATAACGACTTTTCCGTTTCGGGCGTTATTTCAGACTTAATTTGTTTAAATAAGTTTCTTTCTGTTGAAGCAACCCGGCAGAATCCGGAAAAGTTGCGTAGAATCGCGACGCAAAGGGGAGAGACATCATGCAAAACGAATCGACAGAGCATCGCATCGCTGAGCTGGAAAGCCGACTGGCGTTCCAGGAAATCACCATTGACGCGTTAAACCAGTCTGTTACCGCACATGAGCTGGAACTCGCGAAACTGCGGGAACAGCTCAAAATCATGGTGGAGAAAATCAAAGCCTCGCAGACGTCGATGATCGCGTCACAGGCGGAAGAAACGCCGCCGCCGCATTATTGACTGACCGAGGCGGGCAGTAAAAAGGGGCGCCGGAGCGCCCCTTTTTTATCTGGCTTAGTGGCAACCACAGCCGCCGTTGCCGCAACCACCTTTACCGTGGTCGTGATCGTGGCTGTGGCCGTGACCGCCGCAGCAACCATCATGGTCGTGATCGTGGTCATGGTGATGACCGTTCGCGCCGTGAACGTGGCCATGAGCCAGTTCTTCTTCGGTCGCTTCACGAATAGCCACAACTTCAACGTTGAAGTTCAGGTTCTGGCCCGCCAGCATATGGTTACCGTCAACCACGACATGGTCGTCGCCCACTTCGGTGATCTCAACCGGCACCGGACCCTGATCGGTTTCCGCCAGGAAACGCATGCCAACCTGCAGCTCGTCAACGCCCATGAAGACGTCTTTCGGTACGCGCTGTACCAGGTTTTCGTCATACTGGCCGTAAGCGTCGTTAGCGCCTACGTTCACATCGAATTTATCGCCAACATCGTGACCTTCCAGCGCAGCTTCCAGGCCGGAGATCAGGGAGCCGTGACCATGCAGGTAGTCCAGCGGCGCACTCACCGGAGACTCATCAACCAATACACCGTCTTCTGTACGTACCTGATAGGCCAGGCTGACCACCAGGTCTTTTGCTACTTTCATGATATCTCCTGAGTGAGGAAAAAAGACTGGCGCCGATTGTAGCCCAAATCGACGCCTGTGTACCCTTTAGCTTAAAGAAACCTGCGGCATCTCGCTAGTCGGGATGAAAAATCCCTATGACTTGCTCATCTTTGCGAACCTTCTCGCGCACTTCTTTATCTGCCTCGCGCATCTGGTGCCCGCACTTCACGCACTCAACAATATCGACCTGATTCTCCCGCCACATCGCGAGAGAATCCTGCGCCTGACATTTCGGGCAGACGGCCCCGGCAATAAAACGTTTACGCACCGCCATAGCTCAACCTCTATTCAAACTCGTCCCAGCCATCCAGCTGGCGTCGTTCCTGTTGCATCTCGCGATGAAAAATTTCTTCCAGTTCACGCCGCGCCTCGCGCACGCGGGAGATTTGCGCGTTATCGGTATGCACCGGCATTAACTCACGCAGCATCCGCATATCGAGCCGGCGGAAATGCAACTGCGCGCGCTGCGCCTGATGCGGATGCATCCCAAGCGAAATCAGCGTCTTGCGCCCCAGCTCCAGCGCGCTGGAAAATGTCTCGCGCGAAAACTGCTTCACGCCGGCCTGCAACAGCTCATGGGCTTCCACGCGTCCACGCGCTCGCGCCAGGATCTCCAGTTGCGGAAAGTGCTGCTGGCAGAGATGCACGATGCGCATCGTGTCTTCCGGATCGTTGCAGGTGACGACGATCGACTGCGCCGATTCCGCGCCTGCGGCGCGCAGCAGCTCAAGCTCTGTCGCGTCGCCATAGTAAACTTTATAGCCATATTTACGCATCAGGTTGACCGCGCTGATATCGCGTTCAAGCACCGTGATCCGCATTTTATTCGCCATCAGCAGACGGCCAATGACCTGACCGAAACGCCCGAAACCGACAATAATCACCTGCGGTTTATCATCTTCCACATACGGCGTCTCGTCATGCTCATCCTGCGCGTTGAAGTGGCGCGCCAGCAGCCGGTCGATGCCTTTCATCACCAGCGGCGTGGTCATCATCGAGAGTGTCACCGTCACCAGCAGCAGCGCCATCTGGTCGTTATGAAATAGCTTCTGCGACGATGCGCTGGAAAAGAGCACAAACGCGAATTCCCCGCCCTGGCTCAGTACGCCAGCAAACTGCAAACGCTCAGTACGACGCAGCCCCTGAAAACGCCCGAGGCCGTACAGCACCGCCATCTTGACGCCTACCAGTACCGCCACGCTCATCACCACCCACAAAATATGGGTATAGAGGACGCCCAGGTTTAACGCCATGCCGACTGAGATAAAAAACAGCCCCAGCAGCAGGCCTTTAAACGGTTCAATGGCGATTTCCAGCTCGTGGCGATATTCGCTCTCCGCCAGCAGGATCCCGGCGATGAATGTGCCAAGCGCCATCGACAGGCCCAGTAAATCCATAAACAGCGCCGAGCCCAGTACCAGCAGCAGCGCAGCGGCGGTAAACACCTCGCGTACGCCGGAGCCGGCGATAAAGCGAAACACCGGACGCAGCAAATAACGCCCGCCGATCAGCATCCCGGCGAACGCCAGCACTTTCATACCGATCTTCAGCCAGTCAGGGTGTTCATCGCCATTGCCCGCCAGCAGCGGCACCAGCGCCAGCGCGGGGATCACCGCCAGATCCTGGAACAATAGTACGGAGAACCCTAACTGCCCGCCTTCGGTGCGGTTCATGCCTTTATCGCGCATCAGCTGCAACGCCATCGCGGTTGACGACATCGCAAGACCGATCCCCCCGACAATCGCCGCCTGCCAGGCGAAATCGGTCAGCATCAGCAGCCCTGCCAGCACCACCGCGCTTAACAGCACCTGCGCCGCGCCGATGCCGAAGATAGAGCGCCGCAGTTTCCAGAGTTTCGAGGGGTTCAGCTCAAGCCCTATCAGGAACATCAGGAAAACAACGCCAAGCTCCGAGAAGTGCAGAATTTCTTCGACGTCGCTGATAAAGCCGAGGCCCCACGGGCCAATCGCTATGCCGGCGAGCAGATACCCCAGCACCGCGCCGATGCCAAGCCGTGCCGCTATCGGCACCGCCACTACCGCGGCGAAAAGAAACAGAATGCCTGCCAGCAGCAGGTCCGAGCCTTCCATCAGAAGCCCCCCGGCGTTAACGGCGCGGTCAGCCAGCGTTCATACGCGTGGCCCTGTGCCGCCAGTTCAGAAAGCGACTGACGACGCGCCCAGTAAATAATCAGCGGCGTCATCCAGTGCATACGGCACATGGCGGCCGTCAGTTCGAAGGGCCTTAAAATGTCGCTCAGGGCATAGCGGTTAAAACCATCGGGACGATAGGCCGTTTCCGGCTCGCCGGTGGTAATGACGCAGCGCCAGTATTTCCCGGCGAGCTGATTGCCGCCCACGCCGCTGGCGAAACCGCGGCTTAACACGCGGTCGAACCACTCTTTTAACAGCGCCGGACAGCTATAGGTATAAAGCGGGAACTGAAAAACGATCACGTCGTGATCGCGCAGTAGCGCCTGCTCATGGCTGATATCGATAAAGAAATCGGGATAGTGGGCATAGAGGTCATGCACCGTGACATTGGGTAATTGCAGAGCCGGCTTAAGCAAAACCCGGTTGGCCACCGAGTCCTGAGATTCCGGATGGGCATACAGCAGCAAAACTTTCGCTGTCTGTGACATCATTCCCCTCCAGGGCGTCGTCATTGTTACTATTTTGGGCTACCATGGCGGCCCCACGCGGTGCCCTAAAGCATCACGTTACATGAATATAATGACAATTTAACATAGTCTGAATCTACGGCGCCTTATGATTGTTTTCTCCTCGTTACAAATTCGTCGCGGCACCCGCGTACTGCTGGACAATGCCACCGCCACCATTAACCCGGGCCAGAAAGTGGGCCTGGTGGGCAAAAACGGCTGCGGCAAATCCACGCTGCTGTCGCTGCTGAAAAACGAGATAAGCGCCGACGGCGGCAGCTTCACGTATCCGGGCACCTGGCAACTTGCCTGGGTGAATCAGGAAACGCCCGCGCTGCCGCAGCCCGCGCTGGAATATGTGATTGACGGCGATCGCGAATATCGCGCGTTCGAGCGCGAGCTTAACGAGGCGACCGAGCGCAACGACGGCCACGCCATCGCCACGGCGCATGGCAAGCTCGACGCCATCGACGCCTGGACCATCCGTTCGCGCGCTGCGAGTCTCCTGCACGGCCTGGGGTTCAGCAATGAACAGCTTACCCGCCCGGTGAGCGATTTCTCCGGCGGCTGGCGTATGCGTCTTAACCTCGCGCAGGCGCTAATCTGCCGCTCTGACCTGCTGCTGCTTGACGAGCCGACCAACCACCTCGATCTCGACGCGGTCATCTGGCTGGAAAAATGGCTGAAAAGCTATAACGGCACGCTGATCCTTATCTCGCATGACCGCGATTTCTTAGATCCGGTGGTGGATAAAATCATCCATATCGAACAGCAAAATATGTTCGAGTACACCGGCAACTACAGCTCGTTTGAGCGCCAGCGCGCCACGCGTCTCGCCCAGCAGCAGGCGACCTACGAAAGCCAGCAGCAGCGTGTCGCGCATCTGCAAAGCTTTATCGATCGCTTTAAAGCCAAAGCGTCCAAGGCGAAGCAGGCCCAGAGCCGTATTAAAATGCTGGAACGTATGGAGCTGATTGCGCCTGCGCATGTGGATAATCCGTTCCACTTCAGCTTCCGTGCACCGGAAAGCCTGCCCAACCCCCTGCTGAAAATGGAAAAAGTCAGCGCCGGTTATGGCGAGCGCATTATTCTGAACTCCATCAAGCTCAACCTGGTGCCCGGCTCGCGTATCGGCCTGCTGGGGCGTAACGGCGCGGGTAAATCAACGCTGATTAAACTGCTGGCGGGCGAACTGGCCCCGATCAGCGGCGATATCGGGCTCGCCAAAGGCATCAAGCTGGGCTACTTCGCGCAGCATCAGCTGGAGTTTTTACGCGCCGACGAGTCGCCGCTGCAACACCTGGCGCGCATTGCGCCGCGTGAAACCGAACAGCAGTTGCGCGACTACCTCGGCGGCTTCGGCTTCCAGGGCGATAAAGTCACAGAAATCACCGAGCGGTTCTCCGGCGGCGAGAAGGCGCGCCTGGTGCTGGCGCTCATCGTCTGGCAGCGCCCTAACCTGCTGCTACTCGATGAGCCGACCAACCACCTCGACCTCGATATGCGTCAGGCGCTGACCGACGCGCTGATTGAGTTCGAAGGCGCGCTGGTCGTGGTCTCGCACGACCGTCACCTGATTCGCTCCACGACTGACGATCTCTACCTGGTGCATGATGGCAAAGTCGAACCGTTCGACGGCGATCTCGATGATTACCAGCAGTGGCTGAGCGACGTGCAGAAGCAGGAGAGTCAGAGCGACGACGCCAGCCGCGAGAAAGACAACGGCAACAGCGCCCAGGCGCGCAAAGATCAGAAGCGCCGTGAAGCCGAGCTGCGCACCCAGACGCAGCCGCTGCGTAAAGAGATAACCCGTCTGGAAAAAGAGATGGAAAAGCTCAACGCCACGCTCGCGAGTGTTGAAGAGAAGCTCGCCGACAGCGCCATTTACGATCCGGCACGTAAGGCCGAAATGAATGAGTGTCTGCAAACGCAGGCGAAGACCAAAGCGGCGCTGGAAGAATGCGAAATGGCATGGCTGGACGCCCAGGAGCAGTTGGAAGCGATGCTAAATCAGCCTTAATGTTCTACGCTGGCAGGCCGTCTGCTGGCGTGGCATCGACGACGGTCTTTCCGCGTCGTTGTCGGGCCCGCGGCCGCCCTGCTGGTGGTCTGCTCGCCATCGTGATTCTGTCTCCAGAGGCAGCCAGCCTGCGCGCTGCGGGTCGCTGTCCCGCTACGTTAAAACGCATCGGTTTCATCCCCGGAGAGGGATAGCAACGGTCAGGTAATACCCGTTCAAAATCATTGAAACAAAAATCATCTTTGCTTACTCTCCAGGCTCTCTACACACAGAAAACACGCGTTATATAGCGCGGAACTCTCAGCCCACATATAAAAATAGTCGCTCTGTCTGATGACTCCCCCACTTGAATAAGGCGTCAGGACAAGATGGCCACAGCCGTGGCTACAATAAAAACTGAGGAAATAGTTAATGACAGATACGACCTCCGTCGCCGCTCCGTCGTCCCTGCCCGCAGCGATGAAAGATATTTTACCCGCCGGCGAAGCGTTAACTCCTGCGGAACAACAGGACGTTGAAAAGCTAATGAACCAGATAGACATTACCGACCCTGTAATGTCGCTTTCGTGGGGTGCCAAAACCATGGGAGAAATCTCTCGGTTTTCTGATGCCTTGCTGGAGCAGGTGCAGGCGAAAGATGCCGGCGTGGTGGGCGAGCAACTGACAGACTTACTGAGTAAGGTTAAAGAGGTGGATTTAACCTCGTTTAGCGAAAAGCCGGGCTTTCTGGCTTCCGTCCCTCTTGTCGGCAAGCTGTTTAACCGCCTCGAACGCACGTTATTAACGTATCAGACGCTGGCGCGTCAGGTTGAGAATATCTCCGCCAGGCTTGAAGAAGCGATGGTTGATTTACTACGCAATATTTCCACGCTTGAGCAACTATTCATTCGCAATCGCGACTACTATCAGCAAATCAATCTGCATATTATTGCCGGCAAGCTAAAAATCGCCCAGCTGCAGAACATCGATATGCCCCTTGCCCAGCAGCACGCCGCTGATGACGCACTGAAGATGCAGACCGCCCGGGACCTGGAAGCCAACATTCAACGTTTTGAACGTCGCCTTCATGACCTGATGCTGTCCCGCACTATCGCCATCCAGACGGCGCCCCAGATTCGCCTGATGCAAGGCAACAGCCAGTCACTGGCGGAGAAGATCCAGAGTAGCCTGCTCACAACCATCCCGGTGTGGAAAACCCAGCTGGTGCTGGCGCTATCGCTACACACTCAGCGCCAGGCAACGAAACTGCAAAAAGACGTATCAGATACCACTAATGATATGCTGCGCCGCAACGCGGAGCTGCTACAGACCGGCACGGTCGAGACGGCTCGTGAAGTGGAACGTTCGGTGGTGGATATCGACACCCTGCGCGATGTCCATGCGCGTCTGTTAACGACCATTGAAGAATCTGTCGCCATCGCCAGCAATGCGCGCGCGAGCCGTCAGAGCGTGGAAAAAGAGCTGTCGGTTATGGAAGACGAATTGCGCACGCGTCTTTCAGCTATCGCCAGCGGAACCGCGCATCAGGCATAAACACTTAACCAGCCGGGCGCGGCGGATGATGCCGCGTCACGCATGTTATGAGAACAGGAATGGCTACTTTTTTAGAAACGCTTCATAACAAGCGCTGGAAGCGTGTCCTTATCCAGCTGTGTATTATGCTATTTTCGGTCAGTTTCGATAATGCCCTGTTGCAGGATACCCTTGCCCATACCCATACATCCCCTGACGCCTTAAGAGGGCCATTAGCCGTATCCTGCTGGGTGGGGTTCATCCTTCTTGCCCGCGCCCTGTTTTACGACCGCGTGGCATTCACGGTCGGTATTCTTGCCGGGCTATTCTGGCCAGGGGCGAATGCCGGCTTCGCATTTTGGGCAGGCGGCGTGGCGCTGGTGACGTATATCCTGCGCAATCTGAAGCCATTTCTAAAAATCTACATCTGGTATCTCATCCTGGGCTGGCTGGCCTGTCTGGCTTACTTAGACGCCTTTGGCACACAGTCATTGTCGGCAGGATATGTCAGCTTCGCTGGTATTCTTATCGCCATTGGGAGCGGCTGGACGCCGCTTTCCATCGCCCTTCGCCGCCTTTTGACAACATTAAAAAATAAGCGGCTCGGGAAAAAAGCGAAGCCCGTTGCCGAACCGCTCCCGGCCGGGCAGGAGACAACAACCGATTTCGACGCTGAACGTGAGGTCCGTTATTTAACGTCCCTGCAAGGGCTGGCGCCGGCGCTTCAGACGGAAATCGATGGCATTATCAATTATACGAACCTGATAATGCTCTGTATTAAAACCGATCCTAAAGATGTGGAGCCGGGAACAAAATTCCTGCAGCGCTATCTGCCCGCGGTAAGAGACATCACGACAAGAAGCCATCGCCTTGTAGAGCAACAAGCGGAGAATAGCAGCGTCGATGAAATTAACGCTCGCAGCGCCGCCATGCTCAAAACGCTGCATTCCGCGTTCAGCCAGCAGCATGCCCGCCTGTTAGAAAATGATAAGACCGAACTCGCTATTGAAATGAGCACGCTCGATAAGATGCTCAAGACGGACGGTTACGTATAATTCGATGAAAGTGCGCCTGCAAACGCAGACGCAGTTGGAAGCGATGCTGCGAAACGACTAACCGGGCCCGCAGGCCCGGTCTGTGACGATTAACGCTGCGCCGCCAGCCGCTGGCGCAGGGTTTCCAGATGTTCCACGCCGTGCAGTTTGCCATCCAGGAAGCGGGTTTTCAGTTCGCCCTGCTGTTCCTGCTCCAGCGTCTGCTCGTCAAACAGCTGATAATCGCCGTTCTCGTCACGCTCCACCCGCAGCAGCCCGCGTGCTGAACGTTTCAGTCCGTTGTCGGTTTTCGGCTCTTTGAAAATCATGCGGCCCACGCCGTTCACTTCACCGTAGGTGGCTTTCATCGCAAAGCCGAAGGTGTCGCGGGTGTTGTACTGGTAGGTGAAAGAGCCCACGCCAAACACCACGTTCGAACTGGCAAAGCCTTTCGCCGCCAGACGGCGCAGGATCTCTTCGGCGCGATCGAGCGTGATGGAATCGCCGTAAATCAGGCCAACATGTGGATCGAGCACTTTATAGCCTTTCTCATTCACGGTGCCGCCGAAGATTTCCCACAGCACTTCCACCGAGCCCTTCTCTTCCGGCGTGCGGTCGGCGCGGGTATCGTCATCGGCGCCGGTGCCGCAGAGGATCTCCACCGGGTCGCCGCTGTCCGGGCGGAACACCACGCGGCCTTCACGCGCCATAATCTGCGCTTTCAGCTCGCGGGTATATTCGGTGATAACGCGCCAGTAATCCCAGGTGTCGGACACAATCGAGACAAAGCCGTTCGGGTAGAGAGAGCAAATCAGGCGGCGGAACGTCTCAATTTCGCTCTCTTTCTCGCCCATGCACATCACGCTGTGCTCGGTCGCCGGAATAGACGCGGCGATAAAACAGTCCTGCCCCTGTGTGTAGTAATCGCGGGCGTAGAGCATCGACGGAATATTATCGGTGCCTTTAAAGCTCATCAGATGGCCGCTACCCGCCTGCGCGGTATCCTGCAAGCCTGACATCCCGCGAAAAGAGAAGTCGTGGCACTGGAAATCCAGGTGGCTCACATCAGAGCAGGTTTTCTCTGCCCAGCGCTCGCAGATTTTACGGTAGTGGTGCGCGATGGTGGCGTTAGTGGAGGATTTCCACAGCTCCGCCGAGAGCACGGTTTCCAGATAGTTCACCAGCCAGAAGAAGTCCGGGAGCGTATTGGTAATGGTCAGCACCGGCACTTTCATCGCCACTTTGCTGCCTTCATCCAGTGCCTTGATATGCAGCGGCAGATAACCAAGCTGATGCAGTGCGCGAATATGCTCCGCGCTTACCGCGCCTTTGCCGATATAGCTGTCCATTACCGCCAGGTACTCGTCAACCACCTCCGCCTGCGGGCGCGCGAAAAATTGTTCGTTAAAGAGGTCGACCAGGAACCATTGCAGGAACCCTTGCAGGCCGAAGAACACCAGCTTGCCGTCTGCGACAGGAGAGTGGAAATGACGATCGCTGCGCGGCGTAAAGTTGGAATACACTTTGGTGGTGCCAGCCGGATACTGTTCGCGATGCGACACTTTGTAGCCATCAATAGCCAGAATCGGATTCATGTTCATCTTCCTTCCCCTTACGCGTTATAAATAGTATTGATATCAATCATTTCTACCCGATCCTGCGCCAGTGAGGCAGGCGCGAATGAAGTCGTCGTATACAGCTGGTCAATGCCGTTATTGAGCAGGTTTTCGACGCCTTTTGAAAACACGCCGTGGGTAACGTACAGACTGACGCTGCGGGCACCCGCGTCGCGCAGCACCTGGGCGGAGCCGATAAACGTGCCGCCCGCGTCGCACAGGTCGTCGACAATCAGCACCGCCTTGTCTTTTACGTCGCCGTCCACCAGACGAAAACCGGTCAGCTCGCCGGTGGCGACATTGCGCTGTTTGGTCAGCGTGGCGAAACCTTCAGCCCCGACCGCCTGCGCTACCGCGTGGATTTTCTTAAGCGCGCCGGCGTCCGGCGCGACCAGCAGCAGCTCACCGGCTTTAAGGGCACTGACGAGCGTCTGGCTTTGCATCAGGCAGCGCGCCTGCGGGATGGCCACGAGATTATCGATGGCGGCCGCAGCGGCTTCGCTGTGCGGGTCCAGAACGAACACTTTGTCGAAACCGAGCGTGTTTAACTGGCGGGCGAACACTTTCAGCGCAAAGCTGTCGCCCGGCTGCATATGCCTGTCCTGGCGGGCATACGGTAGCCACGGCAGTTCCAGATGGCTGAAGCGCACATCGCAATGCTGACGCACCGCGTCGGTCAACTGCGCCAGCAGCATAAAGTCGTCCATCGTTTTCATGGCAGCGGCACGAATACGCATCAGCGAGGCGACGCGAGGCAGCTCGCCGGTCACTTTCGCCCATACGGCGCCGTCAGGAAAACGCCCGGTCTGCGTTGCTATCTCTTGTCCGTCTACCATCAGTTGCGTCTGCATCATATTCGCCCCCGTTAATTAGTTATTGTCCTTGCGACACATTTAATATTGTCCAAGAGACATTAATAAGCAAGCGAAAATTTCAACGGCGCGGTTAAAAAATAGCATGTTGCTGAAAATTAAAGCAATAAAGGTTTATGTTGCCCCGGTCTGTCGGGCTGGTAAACTTGTCTCTGAGACAATTAAACGGAGCGGCGTATGACCACTGAAGCGGAATATCTGGAAAGCTACGATCCGGCGCGGTTCCCTTCCCCGCTGGTGACCGTGGACAGCGTGCTGTTCACCCTGCATGACCAGGCGCTCTGCGTACTGCTGGTGCAGCGTGCCCGCCAGCCGCAGCAGGGGCGCTGGGCCTTGCCAGGCGGCTTTATCGATCTGCAAAAAGATGCCTCGACGCACGCTACGGCGCTGCGCAAACTCACTGAAAAAACCGGCGTGCGCCCGTCATGGCTGGAGCAACTGGAGACATTTTCCGGCCCGGATCGCGACCCGCGCGGCTGGAGCCTGACGACCGCATGGTTTGCGCTTATCGCCTGGGTCGACTGCCAGCCGCATATCGCCTCCGTCAGCGACGCGCAGTGGGTGCCAGTTACCGGGCTGGATACGCTCGCGCTGGCGTTCGATCACCGCACGATTATTGAGGCCGCGCTGCGACGCCTGCGCCAGAAAACCATGTACTCGCTCCTGCCGGTGTACTGCCTGCCGGAATGCTTTACCCTGAGCCAGTTGCAGGAGGCGACGGAAATTATTCTCGGCCAGCCTATCCAGCGTAAAAGCCTGATCCGCCGCTTTGAGGCCTCGGGCATGTTTGAAGAGACCGGCGAGAGCGTCGCGACCGGCGCGCGTAAAGCCCGGCTCTGGCGGCGCAAGCCGGATGCGGATATTCATCTTTTCTCGCGTAATTTGCTGGCTGAGTGATCCGCATCAAACCATCAACAAAATGAATAACAATCGTTATAGTAGTTAGCGAACTAACCAACAGACAGCGTGCCATGGCCGACATTACTCCCGCAGAACTCCCTGCACTGAACACCGATTCCTCACACTTTCAGCCGATGCCGGGGGTAAGTAATCCACATCTGCAGACCATGCTGCCGCGCGTCCTGCGTCGCCGGTTGCAGTTTGAGCCGCACTGGCAGCGTCTGGATCTGCCGGACGGCGATTTTGTCGACCTCGCATTTAGCGAAAACCCCGATCAGGCGCGCCATAAGCCGCGTCTGGTCGTGTTTCACGGGTTAGAAGGCAGCCTGCACAGCCCTTACGCCCACGGGCTAATTCATGCGGCGAAAGCGCGCGGCTGGCTCGGCGTGGTGATGCATTTTCGCGGTTGTAGCGGTGTGCCCAATAAAATGGAGCGCATCTATCATTCCGGCGAAACCGAAGACGGCACCTATTTTCTGCGCTGGCTCGACGAGCGCTACGGCACGGTGCCGACGGCGGCGGTCGGGTATTCGCTTGGCGGCAACATGCTTGGCTGCCTGATGGCGGACATTGACGCCGCTTTCCCGCTTAATGCCGGGGTGATCGTCTCCGCGCCGTTTATGCTGGAGCACTGTTGTAACCATATGGAAAAAGGCTTTTCGCGCTTTTATCAGTTCTATCTGCTGAACCTGTTGAAAGCGAACGCCACCCGCAAACTGAAGGCCTGGCCCGGCACGCTGCCCATTGAACTGGCCCAGCTTAAACGCCTGCGCCGCATCCGCGATTTCGACGATCTTATCACCTCGAAAATTCACGGCTACCGCGACGCCGTCGATTATTACCAGCAGTGCAGCGCCCTGCCGCGGCTTGCGAAGATCACCCGCCCGACGCTGATTATTCACGCCAAAGACGACCCGTTTATGGATCATCACGTGATCCCCGATCCGGCCACGCTGCCTGCTAATATTGAATATCAGCTGACGGAGCATGGCGGTCACGTGGGCTTCGTCGGCGGCACGCTGCGTCAGCCGAAAATGTGGCTGGAGCAGCGCATTCCTGACTGGCTAACCCCTTATCTGGACCGATAAATGATCATTCCCTGGCAAGAACTCGACCCCGATACGCTGGACCGACTGATTGAAGCCTTCGTCTTGCGCGAAGGCACCGATTATGGTGAACATGAACGCTCGCTTGAGCAAAAGGTCGCCGATGTGCGGCGTCAGTTGCAAAGCGGCGAAGCCGTACTTGTGTGGTCTGAACTGCACGAAACGGTCAATATCATGCCGCGCGCGCAGTTTCGCGGTTAACGTTGCCTGGCGGAGCCTTGCCCCGCCGCTTCAGGGAGTTGTCTCGCTATGTCTGCCAAACATCCGGTTATCGCCGTCACGGGTTCCAGCGGCGCGGGCACCACGACGACCAGCCTTGCGTTTCGTAAAATTTTCGCCCAGCTGAATCTTCACGCCGCCGAAGTGGAAGGCGACAGCTTTCACCGCTACACGCGCCCGGAAATGGACATGGCAATCCGTAAGGCGCGCGATTTGGGCCGCCATATCAGCTATTTCGGCCCGGAGGCGAATGATTTCGGCCTGCTGGAGCAAACCTTTGTGGAATACGGCCTGACCGGCAAAGGGCAGTCGCGCAAATATCTGCATACCTACGATGAAGCCGTGCCCTGGAATCAGGTGCCAGGCACTTTTACGCCGTGGCAGCCGCTGCCGGAGCCAACAGATGTGCTGTTTTATGAAGGCCTGCACGGCGGCGTGGTGACGCCGCAGAATGACGTGGCGAAGCATGTCGACTTGCTGGTGGGCGTGGTACCTATCGTCAACCTGGAGTGGATCCAGAAAATGATCCGCGACACCAGCGAGCGCGGGCATTCCCGCGAGGCGGTGATGGATTCCGTGGTGCGCTCGATGGAAGATTACATCAACTACATCACGCCGCAGTTTTCACGCACGCATATCAACTTCCAGCGCGTGCCGACGGTGGACACCTCAAACCCGTTCGCCGCCAAAGGCATTCCGTCACTCGACGAGAGCTTTGTGGTGATTCATTTCCGTAATCTGGACAATATCGATTACCCCTGGCTGCTCGCGATGTTGCAGGGCTCGTTTATTTCTCACATCAATACGTTGGTGGTGCCGGGCGGCAAAATGGGGCTGGCGATGGAACTGATTATGTTGCCGCTGGTGCAGCGGCTGATGGAAGGCAAGCAGATACAGTGACGCCACGCCGTAACAGGCAGAAATCGTAGGGCGGGTCAGCGCAGCGCCACCCGCCCCCGCATTACCCTTCTATCACCTCATACGAATGCGTAATGTTCACGCCTTTGCCGAGCATCAACGCCACCGAACAATATTTTTCCGCCGACAGATCCACCGCACGCGCGACCGCTGCATCCTTCAGAGCCTTCCCCGTCACGACAAAATGCAGGTTGATATGCGTGAACAGGCGCGGCGCCTCTTCGCGGCGTTCAGAGGTGAGCTTCACTTCGCAGTCAGTCACCTCGTGACGGCCTTTTTGCAGAATAGACACCACGTCGATAGCGCTGCAACCGCCTGCGGCCATCAGCACCATTTCCATCGGGCTTGGCGCTTTGTCGCCAGAGTTGCCATCCATCAGGATCTGGTGGCCTGATGCGGACTCGCCCAGGAAGGTTAAGCCTTCCACCCATTTCACTCGTGCATGCATGATTATCGCTCCAGGCTATTCATTTTACTGACAGATTACGCGGCCCCGCCATAAGAGGCAACGGAAGGCGACCTGCGTCAAGCTGAAACGAGACAACAGGAGACACCTGAGAAAAGCTATGCTAAAACAGTCTGGATGCAGCGGCGATACATTGATGTTACGCATGTATGCAGAGGAGAGACAATTTATCGGCTGCGATGTCCACGGACAGCCAACTTCCCTGGATGCGGGAAGATGATGATTGCAGAGCCAGACAGGGGTTACGCGCCCTGTCTTTGGAGCCAGTTTAAAACAGAGGATAACCGCGCATGGTGCTTGGCAAACCGCAAACAGACCCGACTCTTGAATGGTTCTTGTCTCATTGCCACATTCATAAGTATCCATCTAAGAGCACGCTGATTCACCAGGGTGAAAAAGCGGAGACGCTGTACTACATCGTCAAAGGCTCAGTGGCAGTGCTGATCAAAGACGAAGAGGGCAAGGAGATGATCCTCTCGTACCTGAATCAGGGAGACTTCATCGGCGAACTGGGTTTGTTCGAGGAAGGTCAGGAACGCAGCGCCTGGGTTCGCGCTAAAACTGCCTGTGAAGTGGCTGAGATCTCTTACAAAAAATTCCGTCAGCTGATTCAGGTAAACCCGGATATTCTGATGCGTCTTTCTTCACAGATGGCGCGTCGTCTGCAGGTGACCTCAGAAAAAGTCGGCAACCTGGCGTTCCTCGACGTGACGGGCCGCATCGCGCAGACGCTCCTGAATCTCGCCAAACAGCCGGACGCCATGACCCATCCGGACGGTATGCAGATCAAAATTACCCGCCAGGAAATCGGTCAGATCGTGGGTTGCTCCCGCGAAACCGTGGGCCGTATCCTGAAGATGCTCGAAGATCAAAACCTGATTTCCGCGCACGGGAAAACCATCGTGGTTTACGGAACCCGCTAAGGTTTCTGAAAAAAACGGCGTGTCGCTTCGGTAACACGCCGTTTTTGTTTCTATACTTCTCCCCTATGTGGCGTCGTCTTATCTATCACCCTGAAATCAATTACGCTTTGCGGCAAACGCTGACCTTAAGCCTGCCGGTCGCGGTGGGATTGATGCTGGGCCATTTACAACAGGGGCTGCTGTTCTCGCTGGTGCCCGCGTGCTGCAACATCGCCGGTCTCGATACCCCCCACAAACGCTTCTTCAAACGCCTGATTATCGGCGCGTCGCTGTTCGCGCTGAGCAGCCTGGCGGTACAGTTTCTGCTGTTGCAGGCGGTGCCGCTGCCGCTGATTTTGCTGATGCTGGCGCTGCTGCTCGGCGTGACGGCGGAGATAAGCCCGCTGCATGCGCGTCTGCTGCCCGCGTCGCTTATCGCGGCGATTTTCACGTTAAGCCTTGCCGGCAATATGCCAGTCTGGCAACCGATGTTGCTTTATATTCTCGGCACCCTCTGGTATGGCTTGTTCAATGGTTTCTGGTTCTGGCTGTGGCGTGAGCAGCCGCTTCGCGAATCGTTAAGCCTGATTTATCAAAGCCTCGCTGATTACTGCGAGGCGAAATATAGCCTGCTGACACGCCATACCGACCCGGAACAGGCGCTGCCGCCGCTGCTGGTGCACCAGCAAAAAGTCGTGGATCAGATAAGCCAGTGTTATCAGCAGTTGCAAATGCTGGCGGCGACCCGGCAGAACGGCTACAAGCGTCTGCTACGCGCCTTTCAGGTAGCGCTGGATCTTCAGGAGCATATCTCGGTGTCACTGCATCAACCGGGCGAAGTGCAAAAGCTGGTGGAGCGCAGCCATGCGGAAGCGGTGTTGCGCTGGACGGCGCAAACCGTGGCCGCGCGCCTGCGCACGCTCTCCGACGATATCCTCTATCACCGCTATTCTCACCGCTTTACGATGGACAAACAGATCGAGGCGCTGTCAAAAATCTCCCGCCAGCACCCTGATAACCCGGTCGGGCAGTTTTGCGAATACCATTTCAGCCGCATCGCCCGCGTGCTGCGTACCCAGCGCCCGCTTTACGCCCGCGACCTCATGGATAACGGCCAGCGCCGCCTGCCGCTGTTGCCCGCGCTGAAAAGCTATCTGTCGTTCAAATCGGCCGCGCTGCGCACCGCGGCGCGGCTTGGCGTGATGCTCGCGGCGGCGGGTCTGCTGGCGAGCGTATTTCAGTTGCCGAAGCCGTACTGGATCCTGATGACGGTCCTGTTCGTCACGCAAAACGGCTACGGCGCGACGCGGGTGCGCATTTTGCACCGTGCGGGCGGCACGCTGGCCGGGCTGATTATCGCGGGCATTACGCTGCATCTGAATGTGCCGCAGGGCTATACGCTGCTCGGCATGCTGGTGGTGACCTTAATCAGCTATCTCATTATCCGCCGCAACTACGGCTGGGCGATGATTGGCTTCACCGTGACGGCGGTCTATTCGCTTCAATTGCTGACGCTGAACGGCGAGCAGTACATTGTGGCGCGTCTGATTGACACCCTGACAGGTTGTCTCATCGCTTTTGGCGGTATGGTCTGGCTCTGGCCGCAGTGGCAAAGCGGCCTGCTGCGCCAGAACGCGCACGACGCGCTGGAAGCCGATCAAGAGGCGCTGCGCCTGATCCTGAGCGACGATCCACAGCCCGCGCCGCTCGCGTGGCAGCGCATGCGCGTCAACCAGGCGCATAACGCGCTCTACAACTCGCTCAATCAGGCGATGCAGGAGCCGGGCTTTAACAGCCGGTATCTGGAGGATATGCGCCTGTGGGTAACACACAGCCAGTTTATCGTCGAGCACATCAACGCGATAACGACGCTGGCGCGCGAGCAATCCACGCTGACGCCGGAAACCGCGGCGCGCTACTTACAGGCCTGTGAAATCGCGCTGCAACGCTGTCAGCAGCGGCTGGAACATGACACGCCGGGCGAGACGCAAAACGAGGCGGTGCTGGAGGGCGAAGAGGTATTGCCGGAAGGGCCGCTCAGCGTGATGGAACATCACCTGCTGCGCATTCTCGATCATCTGCGCACTATGCACACTATTTCGTCCGTGGCGTGGCGTCAACGGCCCCACCACGGGATCTGGCTCAGGCGGCGCCTTAGCCCGTCACGCTGATCAGCTGTTCACCACGCGTGCGACCGCGCGTGCAAAACGGGCCATGCCTTCGTCGATATCGGCGCGCTCCACCAGCAGCGACGGCGCGAAACGCATCACGTCCGGGCCGGCATTAAGCACCATCACGCCCTCGGCGGCCGCCGCATAAAGCAGGTCACGCGCGCGACCGTGGAACGCCGGTGCCAGCTCGGCGCCAATCAGCAAACCCATGCCGCGAATGTCGCTGAACAGGCCGTACTGCTCGCCGGTTTGCTTAAGATGCTGCACAAACTGTTCGCGCTTGCGCGCCACGCCGTCCAGTACGTCCGGGGTATTGATGATATCAAACGCCTCGCCCGCGACCGCGCAGGCCAGCGGATTACCGCCATACGTGGAGCCGTGGGAGCCAACGTGAAATGCCGAGGCAACCTCATGCGTCGTCAGCATCGCGCTCACCGGGAAACCGCCGCCGAGCGCTTTGGCGCTGGTAAGAATGTCCGGCGTCACGCCATAGTGCATATAAGCAAACAGCTTGCCGCTGCGGCCCATGCCGCACTGCACTTCATCAAACACCAGCAATGCCTGATGGGCGTCGCACAGCTCGCGCAGGCCACGCAGGAATTCCGGCGTCGCGGCCGTTACGCCGCCCTCGCCCTGTACCGGCTCGACCACGACCGCGCAGGTGTGGTCATCCATCACCGCTTTTACCGCGTCGAGATCGTTGAACGGCACGTGAATAATATCTGCTGGTTTCGGGCCGAAACCGTCGGAGTATTTCGCCTGGCCGCCCACGGAAACGGTAAACAGCGAACGACCATGAAACGCGTTATAAAACGCGATGATTTTGGTTTTGTATGGGCTGTGGCGGGTGATGGCATAGTGACGGGCCAGCTTAAACGCGGTTTCGTTGGCTTCGGTGCCGGAGTTCATAAACACGACGCGTTCGGCGAACGTGGCGTCTACCAGTTTTTGCCCCAGGCGCAGCGCGGGTTCGTTAGTGAAAACGTTACTGGTGTGCCAGAGCATTTCGCCCTGCGCTTTCAGCGCCTCCACCAGCCGCGGGTGGCAATGGCCGAGCGCCGTCACCGCGATGCCGCCCGCGAAATCGACATACTCCTTGCCCTGCTGATCCCAGACACGGCTGCCCTTGCCTTTCACCGGAATAAACTCAGCAGGTGCATAAATCGGCAGGATCACTTCATCAAAGGTGGCGCGCGTAATTGCTGTTTTTTCAGTTGCCATTTCATGCCCATCCAGTAAATGTGCCATCGCACATGAAAAGATAAGCATAAAATATGAATAAAAAATCAATAAAAGGCAATAAAAATTCAGCGAGAAAGAAAGTTCGCAAGCAACTGGTGGCCCTGCTCGCTCAGGATGCTTTCCGGGTGGAACTGCACGCCTTCCAGCGGCAGTTGACGATGGCGAATCCCCATAATCTCGCCCTCGTCCGTCCAGGCCGTTATCTCAAACTCGGCGGGCAGCGTGGCGCGGTCGATAATCAGCGAGTGGTAGCGGGTCACGGTTAGCGGGTTATTGAGCCCGGCGAAAACGCCCGTATTGTTGTGCTGGATAACCGAGGTCTTGCCGTGCATGACATTCTGCGCGCGCACGACCGCCGCGCCGAAAGCCTGACCGATGGCCTGGTGTCCGAGGCAGACGCCGAGAACAGGCAGACGACCGGCATAGCGGCGGATAACCTCAAGCGAAATACCCGCCTCATTCGGCGTGCAGGGGCCGGGGGAAATCACGATACGCGCGGGCGCGAGCGCGTCGATATCGTCAGGCGTCAGCTCATCGTTGCGCCTGACCATCACCTCTGCGCCCAGCTCGCTGAAATACTGAAACAGGTTCCAGGTGAAAGAATCGTAATTGTCGATAAGCAGTAACATGGCGGCTCCGAAAAAAAGAACCGCGCCAGTTTACTCGCTTTCCCGCGCTTCGCTCACTACGCTTGCAAAGATTTTCTCAAGCGGCGCCAGGTCGCCCATCGCGCCCGCCTGGTTGGCGGCGCGCCACGCATCGACATCAATATCCCGCCAGTCGAGGGTATACCCCGCATGCAGCGCCAGTTGTTCGAAAAATACGCGCTGCGCGCGCCCGGTGCCGATGCGGAACGGATGCAGCACGTTAATTTCACAGTAGTAATGCGCAAGACGAGCGACAAATTCGTCATGCTCCAGGCCGACGAGATAATCCTCGTCTTCCAGCGCCTGCATCAGCGCGTTGCCCTCTTTTTCCAGATATTCAAAATGGGCAAAACGCGTGTCGCCCTGGTAAATATCCACTTCACGCAGTTCGCCCGCCCATTCGTAGATATCCTGAAAAAGCTGACGGTGGATAGCGCACAGGTGCGGTAGCCCGCGCTGAACCGGGCCGAGTTCCAGCGTCGCCGCGCGCAGGGAAGTCAGCTCGCGCTCGGCGTGCTGGAGATCCTGCGCAGCATGGATGTTCAGCCGGTTGCGCAGTACATCGCTGCCGGACCAGAAATAAGGGTCGCGCCCGTCGCCGAATTTATCGCTCATAGTGCCCCCTCAGCTCTTCAATGCGCGCCAGCGCTTCTTCGCGGGTTAAGGTCACCAGAGGCACCTCGATGCCTTCCAGCCGGTTGCTGGCCTGAAAGTTATGATTTTTTTGCGCGTCCCAGAGCCGGGACTTTTGTCTGTCGGTGAGTTTTCTGGCCATTTTGCCTCCCTGAACGTAACCCCATGTGCCACAAGTATAAGCAGCAATGGGCGGGTTTGCCGGGAGGAGAGACGACGCGGGCCGTGAAGCCCACGTCAGGATGAGGGTTACGGCAGGACTTTCGCAGAGAGGATCACAACCGGTTTGGACGGCACATTCTGGTACGGGCCAACGTCGTGGGTCTGCACCTGGGCGATTTTATCCGCCACATCCATGCCTTTGACCACTTTACCGAAAACAGCGTAGCCGAAGTCGCGCTGACCGTGGTTCAGGAAGGCGTTGTCAGCGACATTGATAAAGAACTGGCTGGTGGCGCTGTCTTTATCGGCGGTGCGCGCCATAGCGATGGTGCCGCGCGCGTTTGGCAGACCATTATCCGCCTCGTTTTTCACTGGCGCATTGGTCGGTTTTTGCTGCATATCCGCCGTGAAGCCGCCGCCCTGCACCATAAAGCCTGGGATCACGCGGTGGAAAATGGTGTTGTTGTAAAAACCGCTGTTAACGTAATCAACAAAGTTCTTCACGCTTGCCGGCGCTTTCTGGCTGTTCAGTTCCAGCTCAATATTCCCCGCGGAGGTGGTAAGCAGCACGTGCGGGTCGCCTTTTGCCGCCAGTGCAGCAGGAGAAAGGGCAGAGAGAGCAAATACAGCCGCAACAGCCGCCAGAGTGGATTTGAGCATGACGAATTCCTTCCGAAGCAGAAAAAAGCGAGTGGGTCGATTCTAAATAGCGAATGCATGACGTGCCAGAGATTTACCTGGTTTTACGTACCAGCGCGCAGCGAAAACGCGCTCATCGGATCTGATGCGTACAATTCTGTGACGGGCATCATATAAACAATGTCGTTTTACACAGCATGTGATCAATGTTTGTTTTATTGGATCACATTACACCCTAGAATGCCCACGTTCTCGGCGCCGTCAACGCGCTTTACACTTCTATTCACAGGCCAGTCATGACTAACAGCAATCGTATTAAGCTCACATGGATCAGCTTTTTTTCCTACGCCCTTACCGGCGCGTTGGTGATCGTCACCGGGATGGTGATGGGCAATATCGCAGAGTATTTTCATCTGCCCGTATCCAGCATGAGTAACACCTTTACTTTCCTGAATGCCGGGATCCTTATCTCTATCTTTTTAAACGCCTGGCTGATGGAAATCGTGCCGCTGAAAACCCAGCTGCGCTTTGGTTTTGTGTTGATGGTGCTCGCCGTAGTGGCGCTGATGTTCAGCCAGAGCCTGACGCTTTTCTCCGCTGCGATGTTCGTGCTCGGCCTGGTGAGTGGGATCACGATGTCGATCGGGACGTTCCTGATTACGCATATGTACGAAGGACGCCAGCGCGGCTCTCGCCTGCTGTTTACTGACTCCTTCTTCAGTATGGCCGGGATGATTTTCCCGATGGTCGCCGCGTTTCTGCTGGCGCGCAGCATTGAGTGGTACTGGGTTTACGCCTGCATTGGCCTGGTCTATGTCGCGATTTTCATTCTGACTTTCGGCTGTGATTTCCCGGTGCTTGGCAAACATGCCCCACAGGAAAACCAGCCGGTCGCAAAAGAGAAATGGGGCGTGGGCGTGCTGTTCCTCTCCATCGCCGCGCTCTGCTACATTCTGGGCCAGCTGGGCTTTATCGGCTGGGTGCCGGAATACGCTACCAAAGGTCTTGGCATGAACCTGAATGATGCCGGTACGCTGGTGAGCAACTTCTGGATGTCTTATATGGTCGGCATGTGGGTCTTCAGCTTCGTTCTGCGCTTCTTTGATTTGCAGCGCATTCTGACCGTGCTGGCAGGTCTCGCCACGGTGCTGATGTACTTCTTTATTACCAGCAAGCCGGAGCATATGGCGTGGTTTATTCTGGCGCTCGGTTTCTTCTCCAGCGCTATTTACACCACCATCATTACGCTCGGCTCTCAGCAGACCAAAGTCTCCTCGCCGAAGCTGGTTAACTTCATCCTGACCTGCGGTACCGTCGGCACCATGCTGACCTTTATCGTGACCGGCCCGATTGTGGCGAATCACGGCCCGCAGGCGGCGCTGTTTACCGCCAACGGCCTCTACGCCGTCGTGTTTGTAATGTGCTTCGCGCTGGGCTTCGTCACCCGCCATCGCCAGCACGCGAAAACCGCGGCAGCGCACTAAGCCTTATCCGTCCCCTCCCGGCCGGGAGGGGACATTCTGTTTAATTTCCCCACTGTTTCGCTTCCCGTTCCGTCCCGGTTTTACCTCGCTCTCGCCTTGCATGAGATATTCACGCCATAAAATTATCTGGCGAAAATTCATTCCGCATCGGTTCAAAAAACGAACACCCGTGAAACCCTAATCAATTCCTGTACTTATAAAAACCCACAAAAATCAAGGATATACCCCTTAAGAGGTATATAAAGATGTAATTGATTTATATCAATAAGCGGGGGTGCTGAATCGTTAAGGTAGGCGGTAATAGAAAAGAAATCGAGGCAAAAATGAGCAAAGTCAGACTCGCTATTATCGGTAACGGCATGGTTGGTCACCGCTTTATCGAAGACCTTCTCGATAAAGCCGATCCAGGCCAGTTCGACATCACCGTCTTCTGTGAGGAGCCGCGCATCGCCTATGACCGCGTGCACCTCTCTTCCTACTTCTCTCATCATACCGCTGAAGAACTGTCGCTGGTTCGCGAAGGCTTTTACGACAAGCATGGCGTGAAAGTGCTGGTAGGCGAGCGCGCCATCACCATCAACCGTCAGGAGAAAGTGATCCACTCCAGCGCCGGGCGCACTGTCTATTACGACAAACTGATTATGGCGACCGGCTCCTACCCGTGGATCCCGCCGATTAAAGGCTCCGAAACGCAGGACTGCTTTGTCTACCGCACGATTGAAGACCTGAACGCGATCGAAGCCTGCGCGCGACGCAGCAAACGCGGCGCGGTCGTCGGCGGCGGTCTGCTCGGTCTTGAGGCCGCTGGCGCGCTGAAAAACTTAGGCGTTGAAACGCACGTTATCGAATTTGCGCCGATGCTGATGGCCGAACAGCTCGACCAGATGGGCGGCGAGCAGCTGCGCCGTAAAATTGAAAGCATGGGCGTGAAAGTACACACCAGCAAAAACACCCAGGAAATCGTGCAGCAGGGCGTCGACGCGCGTAAAACCATGCGCTTTGCCGACGGCAGCGAGCTGGAAGTCGACTTTATCGTCTTCTCCACTGGTATCCGCCCACGCGACAAACTGGCTAAACAATGCGATCTGGACATCGCGCCGCGCGGCGGCGTCATGATTAACGATCAGTGCCAGACATCCGACCCGGATATCTACGCGATCGGCGAATGCGCCAGCTGGAACAGCCGCGTCTATGGCCTCGTGGCGCCGGGTTACAAAATGGCGCAGGTGGCGGTCGACCATATTCTCGGTAACCCTGGCAACCGTTTTGAAGGCGCGGATCTCAGCGCCAAGCTGAAACTGCTGGGCGTGGATGTCGGCGGTATCGGCGACGCGCATGGTCGCACCCTGAAATCCCGCAGCTATGTGTTCCTCGACGAAAGCAAAGAAATTTACAAACGTCTTATCGTCAGCGAGGACAACAAAACGCTGCTCGGCGCGGTGCTGGTAGGCGACACCAGCGATTACGGCAACCTGCTGCAACTGGTGCTGAACGGCATCGAACTGCCGGAAAACCCGGATTCGCTGATCCTGCCGTCGCACGCAGGCCAGGGCAAACCCTCCATCGGCGTTGATAAACTGCCGGACAGCGCGCAGATTTGCTCCTGCTTCGACGTCACCAAAGGCGCGCTCATCGCCGCCATTAACAAAGGCTGCCACACCGTCGCGGCGCTGAAAGCGGAAACCAAAGCCGGTACGGGCTGTGGCGGCTGTATTCCGTTGGTCACCCAGGTGCTGAACGCTGAACTGGCGAAACAGGGCATCGAAATCACCAACAACCTTTGCGAACACTTTGCGTACTCTCGCCAGGAGCTGTACCACCTGATTCGCGTCGAGGGCATTAAATCCTTCGACGAACTGCTGGAAAAACATGGCCAGGGTTACGGCTGTGAAGTATGTAAACCGACCGTCGGTTCCCTGCTGGCCTCCTGCTGGAATGAGTACATCCTCAAGCCGCAGCACACGCCGTTGCAGGACACCAACGACAACTTCCTGGCCAACATCCAGAAAGATGGCACCTACTCGGTGATCCCGCGCTCCGCTGGCGGTGAAATTACCCCGGAAGGACTGATGGAAGTGGGTCGCATCGCCCGCGAATTTAACCTGTACACCAAAATCACCGGTTCTCAGCGTATCGGTCTGTTTGGCGCGCAGAAAGACGACCTGCCGGAAATCTGGCGTCAGCTGATTGCCGCGGGCTTTGAAACCGGCCACGCTTACGCTAAAGCGCTGCGTATGGCGAAAACCTGCGTCGGCAGCACATGGTGCCGTTACGGCGTCGGCGACAGCGTGGGCTTCGGCGTTGAGCTGGAAAACCGTTACAAAGGCATCCGCACCCCGCACAAAATGAAATTCGGCGTTTCTGGCTGTACGCGCGAATGCGCCGAGGCACAGGGTAAAGACGTGGGCATTATCGCCACCGAAAAAGGCTGGAACCTGTATGTCTGCGGTAATGGCGGGATGAAACCGCGCCATGCCGACCTGCTGGCGGCGGATCTCGATAAAGAGACCCTGGTGCGCTACCTCGATCGCTTCATGATGTTCTACATCCGCACCGCCGACAAACTGACCCGCACAGCCTCCTGGCTGGAAAGCCTCGAAGGCGGCATCGACTATCTGAAGAGTGTGATTATCGACGACAAGCTGGGCCTTAACAGCCAGCTGGAAGCCGAAATGACCCGTCTGCGCGAAGCGGTGATTTGCGAGTGGACCGAAACGGTCAATAACCCGCAGGCACAGGGCCGCTTCAAACACTTCGTCAACAGCGATCGCCGCGACCCGAACGTGCAGGTGGTGCCGGAGCGCCAGCAGCATCGTCCGGCCACGCCTTATGAGCGTATCCCCGTCACCTTCGTGGAGGAAACCGTATGAGCCAGTGGAACACCATTTGCAAGCTCGATGATATTGTCCCGGCGACCGGCGTCTGCGCGCTGGTAGGCGAACACCAGGTGGCGATCTTCCGCCCTCGCGCCAGCGAAGAGGTTTATGCCATCAGCAATATCGACCCGTTCTTTGAGGCGAGTGTCCTGTCGCGCGGCATTATCGCCGAGCATCAGGGCGACCTGTGGGTCGCGAGCCCGCTGAAAAAACAGCGCTTCCGCCTGCGTGACGGGCTTTGTATGGAAGATGAAAGCCGTTCTGTGGCGCACTTTGAGGCGCGCGTGAAAGACGGTCAGGTACAGGTGAAGGCGTAACCCGGGAAGGCCAGACAACGCCTTCAGGTTTCAGGCGGGTGGCGCTTCGCTTACCCGCCCCTGATTCGCGGGCGTTGACACACAGGGTGGACAAGCGCCACGCATCCACCACGGCGCGCAGAGCGCCTCCGCTCATTAACAATGTTCCATCGGCGTTCCGCTTAACGGACCGCCCGTTAAGGACAACAACAAATAAGCGCGCCAGCAGGCGCGCCGCACTAACGCATCTTTTTTATTTTCTTAATTTTTTAATTTCACTCACTTTTTAGGATAACCACTATGTTTACCGACACGATCAATAAGTGCGCGGCGAATGCCGCCCGCATCGCTCGCCTCTCGGCAAATAATCCTCTGGGTTTCTGGATCAGCTCCGCGATGGCGGGTGCGTACGTCGGGCTCGGGATTATTTTGATTTTCACTCTCGGCAACCTGCTTGAGCCCGCCATTCGCCCGCTGGTGATGGGCGCTACGTTCGGCATCGCGCTGACGCTTGTGATTATCGCGGGTTCTGAACTCTTTACCGGCCACACCATGTTCCTGACGCTCGGCGTAAAAGCGGGCACCATCAGCCACGGTCAGATGTGGGCGATCCTGCCGCAAACCTGGCTTGGCAATCTGGTCGGTTCCGTATTTGTCGCCCTGCTCTACAACTGGGGCGGCGGTAGTCTGTTGCCGGTAGACACCAGTCTTGTGCACACCGTGGCGCTCGCAAAAACCAGCGCGCCCGCCACCGTGCTGTTCTTCAAAGGCGCGCTCTGTAACTGGCTGGTCTGCCTCGCTATCTGGATGGCTATCCGCACCGAAGGCGCAGCGAAATTTATGGCTATCTGGTGGTGCCTGCTGGCTTTTATCGCCTCCGGCTACGAGCACTCCGTTGCCAACATGACGCTGTTCGCGCTCTCCTGGTTCGGCCACCACAACGAGGCATTCACACTCAGTGGTATCGGGCATAACCTCTTGTGGGTAACCCTGGGCAATACCCTTTCTGGCGCCGTGTTCATGGGTTTGGGTTACTGGTATGCTACGCCGAAAGCAGAGCGCCCGCAGCCTGCCGCGCAGACCGCACCAGAAACCGCTCGTTAAGAAGGATACGCCGTGGATCACCTGCCGATATTTTGTCAGTTACGCAATCGCGCCTGCCTGCTGGTCGGCGGCGGCGATGTTGCGGAGCGTAAAGCGCGTCTGCTGCTGGAGGCAGGCGCTACGCTTACGGTCAACGCGCTGGCGTTCGCGCCGCAGTTTGAAGCCTGGGCCGAACAGGGCATGCTGACGCTGGCGCCGGGTGCGTTCGACGCCCGTCTGCTGGACGACTGCTGGCTGGTGATCGCCGCCACGGACGATGACGAGGTCAATAACGCGGTCAGCGACGCTGCCGAAGCGCGACGCATCTTCTGCAACGTGGTGGATGCGCCGAAACAGGCGAGCTTCATCATGCCGTCTATTATCGACCGCTCGCCGCTGATGGTTGCGGTCTCGTCAGGCGGCACTTCACCGGTGCTGGCCCGTCTGCTGCGCGAAAAGCTCGAAGCGCTGCTCCCTCAGCATCTCGGCAAAGTCGCCGGTTACGCTGGTCAACTGCGCCGCCGCGTTAAACACACATTCACCTCTATGAGCGAGCGCCGCCGCTTCTGGGAAAAATTTTTCGTGAACGACCGCCTCGCGCAGTCGCTGGCGAACAACGATGAACAGGCTGTGACCCGCATTACCGAAACGCTGCTTAACGAGCCGCTCGACGATCGCGGTGAAGTTGTGCTGGTAGGCGCAGGCCCTGGCGATCCGGGTTTGCTGACGCTCAAAGGGCTACAGCAGATCCAGCAGGCGGATATCGTGGTTTATGACCGCCTGGTTTCTGATGAAATCATGAATCTGGTGCGCCGCGATGCCGATCGCGTGTTTGTCGGCAAGCGCGCGGGCTATCACTGCGTGCCGCAGGAAGAGATTAACCAGATCCTGCTGCGTGAAGCCCAGCGCGGCAAACGCGTGGTGCGCCTTAAAGGCGGCGACCCGTTTATCTTCGGGCGCGGCGGCGAGGAGCTGGAGACCCTCTGCGAGGCGGGCATCCCCTTCTCGGTCGTACCCGGCGTTACCGCGGCGTCGGGCTGCTCTGCCTACGCCGGCCTGCCGCTGACCCACCGCGATTATGCGCAAAGCGTGCGCCTCATCACCGGTCACCTGAAAAACGGCGGCGAGTTCGACTGGCACAATCTGGCGGCGGAAAAACAGACGCTGGTGTTCTATATGGGGTTAAACCAGGCCGCGGCCATTCAGGAAAAACTCATCGAACATGGCATGGATCCGGCGATGCCGGTTGCGCTGGTGGAAAACGGCACCAGCGTGAAACAGCGCGTGGTGGCAGGCGTATTAACCGAGCTGGGCGCGCTGGCGCAGCAGGTGGAAAGCCCGAGCCTGATTATCGTCGGCCGCGTCGTGGCGTTACGCGACAAACTCAACTGGTTCTCGTCTAAATAACCCTCTCTCAGGCCAGCACCGCTGGCCTGAAAAAAATCCCTCTTAATTTCAAAGAATTAATTAAAAATATATTACATCCTGCCAACATGCGGCGATTTTGTGATCTGCCTCGCCAACACTATTCATCATGTGTTGTTATATTGGTTATGCGTCATCTCATTATGAAAACAGCCTGACGGCATTCCGCGACCCTATATAACGGGTCGTGCGGCCTCCTGCTGCCTTCATCCGGGCGACGCGCTCTGAATCCTACAACCCTGTTCAATACTAAAAAGGTAACGATATGGAAGGCCAGGAACTCCAACGCAAGCTCGGCTTCTGGGCCGTGCTGGCCATTTCCGTCGGAACGACCGTCGGTTCCGGTATTTTCGTTTCGGTTGGTGAAGTCGCGAAAGCGGCAGGCACCCCGTGGCTGACCGTGCTCGCTTTTGTGATTGGCGGTTTAATTGTTATCCCGCAGATGTGCGTTTATGCGGAGCTCTCCACCGCCTACCCCGAAAACGGCGCAGATTATGTTTATCTGAAAAATGCCGGCAGCCGTCCGCTGGCGTTTCTCTCCGGCTGGGCCAGCTTCTGGGCTAACGACGCACCGTCGCTCTCTATTATGGCGCTCGCCATCGTCAGTAATTTCGGCTTTCTGGTGCCACTCGATCCGCTCACCGGTAAGCTCCTCGCCACCGGGTTGATCCTTGCCTTTATGCTGCTTCACCTGCGCTCGGTGGAAGGCGGCGCCACGTTCCAGACGCTAATTACCATCGCCAAAATCATTCCTTTCGCGATTGTGATTGGCATCGGCGTTTTCTGGCTGAAGGGCGATAACTTCACGGCGCCGGCAACCAGCGCCACCACCAGCGCAGCGGCGGGCATGATGGCGCTGCTGGCGGGTATCTCGGCCACCAGCTGGTCCTATACCGGTATGGCGTCTATCTGCTACATGACCGGCGAAATCAAAAACCCCGGCAGAACCATGCCGCGGGCGCTGATTGGCTCCTGCCTGCTGGTGCTGGTGCTCTACTCACTGCTGGCGTTGGTTATCTCCGGGCTAATGCCGTTTGAAAAACTCGCCGCCTCCGAAACGCCGATTTCCGACGCGCTGACATATATTCCGGCGCTCGGCAGCGTAGCGGGCGTATTTGTCGCCGTTACCGCCATGATAGTTATCTTAGGCTCGCTCTCCAGCTGCGTGATGTACCAGCCGCGCCTGGAATACGCGATGGCGAAAGACAACCTGTTCTTCAAATGCTTCGGCCATGTGCACCCGAAATACAACACGCCGGATGTCTCCATCATCCTGCAGTGCGCGCTGGGCATCTTCTTCATCTTCGTGTCAGACCTTACCAGCCTGCTCGGCTATTTCACCCTGGTGATGTGCTTTAAAAACACGCTTACGTTCGGCTCCATCATCTGGTGTCGCAAGCGTGAGGACTATAAACCGCTGTGGCGCACGCCGGCCTTCGGCCTGATGACCTTCGCCGCCATCGCATCAAGCCTGATTCTGGTTGCGTCCACCTTCGTGTGGGCGCCCGTTCCGGGCCTTATCTGCGCCCTGATTGTTATCGCCACCGGTCTGCCCGCTTACGCCTTCTGGGAAAAGCGCAACCGCCGCCTGGCTCATGTTTCTTAACCCTGTCTGGAGAGTTGTTTCATGCTGAATATCGATAAAAGCACCGTGGATTTCCTGGTCACCGAAAACATGGTTCAGGAGGTGGAGAAAATTCTGGAAAAGGATGTGCCGCGCGTACACGCCATTGTGGACGAGATGATCAACCGCGGCATCGACCGCATCTATTTTGTCGCCTGCGGCTCACCGCTTAACGCGGCGCAGACGGCGAAGCACCTGGCGGACCGCTTCTCAAGCCTTCAGGTTTACGCGCTTTCCGGCTGGGAGTTCTGCGACAACACGCCGCACCGGCTCGATGCGAAATGCGCGGTGATTGGCGTCTCCGACTACGGCAAAACCGAAGAGGTCATCAAGGCGCTGGAGCTGGGTTCCGCCTGCGGCGCGCTGACCGCCGCCTTCACCAAGCGCCCGGACAGCCCGATCGTGCAGGCCGCCGAACATGTGGTGGCGTATGAAGCCGACTGTATCTGGGAGATCCATCTGCTGCTCTGCTACAGCGTGGTGCTGGAGATGATCACCCGCCAGGCGCCACACGCTGAGATCGGCAAAATCAAAAACGATCTCCGCAAGCTGCCGCAGGCGCTGGGGTATCTGGTGCGCACCTGGGAAGACAAAGGCCGCCAGCTCGGCGAGCAGGCGTCACAATGGCCGATGATCTACACCGTGTCCGCAGGCCCGCTGCGTCCGCTCGGCTACAAAGAGGGCATCGTGACGCTGATGGAGTTTACCTGGACGCACGGCTCGGTCATTGAGAGCGGTGAGTTCCGCCACGGGCCGCTGGAGATTGTCGAGCCGGGCGTGCCGTTTCTGTTCCTGCTTGGCAATGATGAAAGCCGTCATACCACCGAGCGCGCCATCCGCTTTGTGCGCGAGCGTACCGATAACGTCATCGTTATCGATTACGAGGAGATTTCCCAGGGGCTGCACCCGTGGCTCGCACCGTTCCTGATGTTCGTGCCGATGGAGTGGCTCTGCTACTACCTCTCCATCTACAAAGACCACAACCCGGACGATCGCCGCTACTACGGCGGCATTGTTGAATATTAATCCACCGCCCGGCCCCTGCGGGGCCGGGCATGGCTGCAAGGAGAAGGGTTATGAAAACGGGTATGTTTACCTGCGGGCATCAGCGGCTGCCGCTGGAGCACGCCTTTCGCGACGCACACGAACTGGGCTATGACGGGCTGGAGCTGTGGGGCGGCAGGCCGCACGCGTTTGCGCCGGATCTCAAAGCGGGCGGCATTCGCCAGGTGAAAGCGCTCGCGCGCGTTTATCAGATGCCGATCATTGGCTACACGCCGGAAACCAATGGTTATCCCTATAACATGATGCTGGGCGACGAGCGGATGCGTCGCGAAAGCCTCGACATGATCAAACTCGCCATGGAAATGGCCAAAGAGATGGACGCGGGCTTTACGATGATCTCCGCCGCCCATGCGGGCTATCTGACCGGGCCGGACGCCATCTGGCAGCGCCTTGCGGATAATCTGCGCGAGCTGTGTGATTTCGCCGAGGATATCGGCATCGATCTGCTACTGGAGCCACTTACGCCTTATGAATCCAACGTCGTGTGCAACGCAAACGACGTGCTGCGGGCACTGTCGCTGGTGCCCTCTGCGCGCCTTTACAGCATGGTCGATATCTGCGCGCCGTTTGTACAGGGTGAGCCCGTCATGAGCTACTTCGACAAACTGGGCGATAAGCTGCGTCATCTGCATATCGTTGACAGCGACGGCGCAAGCGACAGCCACTACATCCCCGGAGAAGGCAAAATGCCGCTGCGCGAGCTGATGCGCGATATCACTGACCGCGGCTACGACGGCTATTGCACTATCGAGCTGGTCACCATGTATATGAATGAGCCGCGGCTTTACGCCCGTCAGGCGCTGGCGCGCTTTCGCGACCTGCTGCCGCAGGAGGCGCTATGAAAACTCTGGCGACGGTTGGCGATAACTGCGTGGATATTTATCCGCAACTTGGCAAGGCGTTTTCCGGCGGCAACGCCGTTAACGTGGCGGTTTACAGCACTCGCTACGGGATGCGGCCCGCGTGCGTCAGTTGGGTCGGCGATGACGATTATGGCGACATGCTAAGGCAGGATCTGGCACAGTACGGCATAGATATCTCGCATCTGCATACTCAACCTGGCGTCACGGCGCAGACCCAGGTGGAGCTTCGCAATAATGACCGCGTTCTTGGCGACTACACCGAAGGCGTGATGGCGGGCTTTACGGTCAGCGACGAGGATCTGCGCTGGCTGATGAGGTTCGATATTATTCACTCCGCCATCTGGGGACATGCCGATCCCGCCTTTCCGGCGCTTCACGCCGCCGGGAAGACGCTGTCGTTTGATTTTGCCGACAAATGGGAAAGCCCGCTGTGGCGCACGCTGCCAGAGCATCTTGATTATGTATTTGCCTCTGCGCACGAAGAGACGCCGTGGCTGCGCGACCGCCTGCAAACGGTGGTGGAGTGCGGCGCAGGTGTTGCCATCGCGACCCTGGGCGAGCATGGCAGCCTGGCCTGGGATGGCGCGCAGTTCTGGCGCATGCCGCCGGAGCAAGTCCAGGTGATTGACACGATGGGCGCCGGAGATTCTTACATCGCCGGTTTCCTCTGCGCTATCGCCGCCGGGCTGCCGCTCGTTGATGCCATGAAACAGGGTACGCAGTGCGCGGCGAGAACGCTTGGCTATCACGGCGCCTGGTAAGGTCTGCGTTGGCGTGACGTAACTCACGCCAACGCCCTGTCACTCCTCAATAAACGCTCTTATAATCATCCCCACGTTTTCTACAACCTCAGGGTCGATACATGCCAGCCACGGAGCGCTACTCTCATCAACTCCTTTATGCCACTGTCCGCCAGCGTCTGCTTGATGACATAGAGCAAGGCGTCTACCAGGCCGGTCAGCAGATCCCCACAGAAAGTGAGTTGTGTACGCTCTATAACGTCAGCCGCATCACTATTCGTAAGGCGATTAGCGATCTGGTGAAAGATGGCGTCCTGATCCGCTGGCAGGGCAAAGGCACGTTTGTGCAGAGCAAGAAAGTGGAAAACGCCTTACTGACCGTCAGCGGCTTTACGGATTTCGGCGTGTCGCAAGGCAAGCCCACCAAAGAAGAAGTGATTGAACAGGCGCGCGTCAGCGCAGATCCGTTCTGCGAACGCCTGAATATTCCGGGCGGTAGCGAGATGTTCCTGCTCCGCCGGGTGATGTATCTTGATGGCGAACCGCTGTTTATCGACGCCTCGTGGGTCCCGCTTTCACGCTACCCGCAGTTTGACGACATTTACAGCGCGGGCGCTTCAACCTATCAGCTGTTTCAGGAACGCTTCGATACGCAGGTGGTAAGCGATAAAAAGACCATCGATATTTTTACCGCCACCAAAGCAGAAGCGCAGTGGCTGAAATGCGAGCTGGGCGAGCCGCTGTTTCGCATCAGCAAAATCGCATACGACCAGCATCAAAAACCCGTGCACTATTCCGAGTTGTTCTGTCGCGCTAATCGCGTCACCCTGACTATCGATAACCAGCGGCGCTGAACAACAGCGCCCGCGCGGTTTTTCCTTCCCTGCAAGTCCTGTTACTGACGTTGACTTCCCCTGCCTGGAGCTGCATAAAGTCATCCCGTTATGAATTATCATAAAAGATATTCATATCAGTTATTTAGGAACCTTTATCAATAGGGATGCACAATGAAAAACCTGATTAAACTCGCCATGCTGGCGGCCGTACTGTCATCACTGACCGCCTGCACCGGCCATATCGAAAATAAAAACAAAACCTGCAGCTATGACTATTTGCTCCATCCGGCGATTTCTATTTCCAAAATGATCGGCGGCTGCGGGCCGGCGGCAGATCAGTAAGCGTTGGTCTGAGAAATAAAAAACCCCTCGCGCGAGGGGTTTACAGGCGGCAATAAAAAACCGGGATTACCCCGGTTTTCTCTTTGCGTGACCTTACGGCTGGGCCACAAAGCCGATAGCTTCGTATACCTTCTTCAGCGTTTCGCCAGCGTGCGCACGGGCTTTTTCGGCCCCTTCCTTCATCACGCTCTGCAGAAAGTCTTCGTCGTTGCGGTAGCGATGATAACGCTCCTGAAGCTCGGTCAGCATGCCGGAAACGGCATCTGCCACTTCGCCTTTCAGGTGGCCATACATTTTGCCTTCGAAATGCTGCTCCAGTTCCGGGATGCTCTGACCGGTCACGGCCGAGAGAATATCCAGCAGGTTGGACACGCCCGCTTTGTTAGCCACGTCATAACGCACCACCGGCGGTTCGTCGGAATCAGTGACCGCGCGTTTGATTTTCTTCACGACTGATTTCGGGTCTTCCAGCAGGCCGATCACGTTGTTGCGATTGTCATCGGACTTGGACATCTTTTTGGTCGGCTCCAGCAGCGACATCACGCGCGCGCCCGATTTCGGGATGAACGGCTCCGGTACGCGGAAAATATCGCCGTAGATAGCATTGAAGCGCTGCGCGATGTCGCGGCTCAGCTCCAGATGCTGTTTCTGGTCTTCGCCCACCGGCACCAGGTTGGTCTGATACAGCAGGATATCCGCCGCCATCAGCACCGGGTAATCAAACAGGCCAGCGTTGATGTTTTCCGCGTAGCGCGCGGATTTATCTTTGAACTGCGTCATGCGGCTCAGCTCGCCGAAATAGGTATAGCAGTTCAGCGCCCAGCCCAGTTGTGCATGCTCCGGCACGTGGGACTGAACGAAAATGGTGCTCTTTTTCGGGTCGATGCCGCAGGCGAGATAAAGCGCCAGCGTATCCAGCGTGGCTTTGCGAAGCGCGGCCGGGTCCTGACGCACAGTGATGGCATGCTGATCCACGATGCAGTAGATGCAGTGATAGTCGTCCTGCATGTTAACCCACTGACGCAGCGCACCCATATAGTTACCGATGGTCAGTTCTCCGGATGGCTGCGCGCCACTAAAAACGATGGGCTTACTCATTTTTTAATTCCTGATTTTCACTGTGGGGTAGCCCGAACGCGGGCAGTAGGTCGCGGAAATGGTCAAAGACGAGATCCGGGTTGCTTAACGTTATCGCTTCGCCGTAGTTATAGCCATAGCTCAGGCCGACGCTTGCGCAACCGGCGGCATGCGCCGCCTGAATATCATTGCGTGAATCGCCCACAAAGAGCAACTCCTGCGCCGACACCTGCAACGCTTCCATGACTTTCAGCAGCGGCTCCGGGTGTGGTTTTTTATGCTGGACGTCGTCGCCGCCGATAATAATGCTGAAGTATTCCGCGATGCCGAGTGATTCCAGCATAGGCGCGACGAAGGGCGTCGGCTTATTGGTGACCAGACCAAGCGCCAGACCGTGACGGCGCAGCGCGCCAAGCGTCTCGTACACGTCAGGGAATAATACGCTGCCCGCTTCCACGGCCTCGCCATAATAGCGGTCGAACAGCCGACGCATCATGCGGGCCTGTTCGTCTTCGGGAATAGCGTCCGTTTCCGCCGGTTTTCCTGCGGCGGCGCGCAGCGCGGCCTTTTCCTGCCGCGCCCAGGTGAGCGCGCGCTCAACCAGCACATCGGCGCCGTTGCCAATCCAGGTAATGACGCGCGCCTCGCCCGCCGTGGGGAGCTCCAGCGCATAGAGCGCGTTATCCACGGCATACGTCAGGCCCGGCGCGCTATCCACCAGCGTGCCGTCGAGGTCGAACGCGACAGCGCGAATCGATTGCAGCTTATCCATGAGAAACCTTCGCCAGCTCACTACGCATATCGTTGATGACTTTCTGATAATCCGGCTCGTTGAAGATGGCCGAGCCCGCCACGAACATGTCGGCGCCCGCTGCGGCGATCGCGCCGATATTGCTGACCTTCACGCCGCCATCCACCTCCAGACGGATATCGCGCCCGGAGGCGTCGATGCGCTGGCGCACTTCTTTAAGCTTGTCCAGCGTCTGGGGGATAAACGACTGGCCGCCAAAGCCCGGGTTTACCGACATCAGCAGAATAACGTCAAGCTTGTCCATCACGTAGTCGAGGTAGCTCAGCGGCGTCGCCGGGTTAAAGACCAGGCCCGCTTTGCAGCCGTGCTCTTTGATAAGCTGCAGCGAGCGGTCGATGTGCTCGGAGGCTTCCGGGTGGAATGTAATGATGCTGGCGCCCGCGTCGGCGAAATCCGGGATCAGGCGATCGACCGGTTTCACCATCAGGTGCACGTCGATTGGCGCCGTGATGCCGTAATCGCGCAGCGCCTTCAGCACCATCGGGCCGATGGTGAGGTTGGGCACATAATGGTTATCCATAACATCGAAATGGACGACGTCGGCACCGGCGGCGAGCACCCGGGCGGTGTCTTCACCCAGCCGGGCAAAGTCGGCCGACAGAATCGAGGGGGCAATCAAATACTGTTTCATCCGCTTCTCCATTAAGTCTTGTGTATATGGCGGACGGAACCGGCTCAGGCTTCATAAAGCGCCAGCAGTTCGTCCACCTTTCTGCGCGTGCCGCCATTGCTGCTGATGCTGCGTCGTACCCGCACCTTATGCAGCTTCGCCTGCTGATACCACTGGCGGGTCAGCTCGGTGTCGTGGTTGGAAATCAGCACCGGAATACGCTGGCTTTGCAGCCCTTCCGCAAGCTGTGCCAGATGCTGTTGCTGTTCCAGATTAAAGCTGTTCGTATGATATGCCGTAAAGTTCGCGGTGGCGGAGAGCGGCGCGTAAGGCGGATCGCAATAGACCACAGCGCTGTTCTCCTGCTGCGCCCGCGCCATGCTGGCGTCATAGGATTCACAAATAAACAGCGCGTTCTGGGCGCGCTCAGCGAAGTGGTACAGCTCCGTCTCCGGAAAATAGGGCTTTTTGTAACGGCCAAACGGCACATTGAACTCGCCGCGCAGGTTGTAGCGGCACAGGCCGTTATACCCGTGGCGATTGAGATACAAAAAGAGCAGCGCGCGGCGGAACTCGTCCCGGCTCTGGTTAAACTCTTCGCGCAGCTGATAGTACACCTCGGCCTGATTATGCTCGGCGGTAAACAACAGACGCGCCTCGCTGACGTAATCGTCCGTTTTATCTTTCACCGTGGTGTAGAGGCTTATCAGATCGCTGTTGATGTCGGATAACACGTAGCGCGAATAATCGGTGTTAAGAAAAACCGATCCCGCGCCGACGAAGGGCTCGATAAGACACTCCCCTTCAGGGAGATGACGTTTGATATCTTCGAGCAGGGGGTATTTCCCCCCTGCCCATTTAAGAAAAGCGCGATATTTTTTCATGCTGCCTGATTAATTCATACCTTCCCACGCTGTGGAGAGGACGCTCCGACAGCATACTGCGCTTTACTCATTACTTCAGATCGGCCTGGACCTGGTGAATCGGCTTAGCCCACGGGTTTTTCGCCTGAACGTCTGCCGGCAGCGAAGACACAGCGCGTTTCGCCTCATCTTTCGAGCCGTACACGCCGCTCACCAGCACATACCACGGCTGACCATTACGGGTGGTCTGATACACCACGTAGTTTTTCAGATTCTCTTTTTTCGCCCACGCGTTCAGGTTGTTGTAGTTCGAAGAACTGCTCAACTGAAGCGTGTAATGGCTACCCGGAGCAGATTTCAGCGCACCGACATTACCCGCGCTCGCGCCGCCCGCAGGGGCGGAGGACTGGCTTGCCGCAGGCGCGCTGCTCTTCGGCGCCGTCGCGGCGGTTGATGCTGGCGCTTTCACCGGTGCGGAAGCGGTGCCTGTCGCAGGCTCGCTGCGCTTAGGCGCGCTGGCCGGTTTCTGTTCCGTCGCGGTAGTCTTCGCTGGGGCCTGCTGCGGTTTGCTCTGGGTGGTCTGCGCTTTACGCGGCTCAGACTCAATCACCATCTGTTTACGCTCAGGGCGCGTGGTATTCGCATTATGGCGCGCCGGCGTCTGGGCCTGCGCGGCGTCGCGCGGCGGCTGCTGCGATGCGGCGCCATTACCATTAACCGGCGCAACGGTCGCAGGCTCGGTCGGCAGCGTCGAACCCGACACCGCGTTATCAATCTGGCCTTGTTGCTGCGTCAGCGCGTTATTCAGATCGCCCGGCACTTCGACACGCTGCTGGCCTTCCGGCGCGGCTGGCGTCTGGGCCTGGGTCGGGGTAGAAGACACCGGCGGCAGTGAGATATCCTGCGGCGAATTACCCGTGGTCTGATTCGCGGCGGAGGTATCGCCAGGCTGCGGCTGCGCGCCGTTGGCCTGATCGGACGGACTGCCCGCGTTACCGGACAGATCGATGTTTTTCTCGGCGTTCTGCGCCTGGGCGTCATCCGCTTTAGTGGCGTCGGGGCCTTTCAGCGCTGAGCCGATGCCGATAATCAGCAGCACCAGTACCAGAATACCGAGCGCCATCATCAGATGCTGGCGAGAAATGGGCCCTTTCGGGGGCGCTTTTTTACGCTTACGCGGGCGACGTTCCTGTACCTCGTCATCCACCAGCGATTCATCCGCTTCGTAAGTCTCTTCTGTCTGCGCGCGACGTGTGCGCGCCGGACGACGATCTTCTGCGTCGACATCAACGTCATCAATGTTGATTTGCGGTTCGTTATCGAACTCAGCAGGTTTACGAGAACGACCAGGACGACGATCGCTGGGATCGGGTTTCAGCTCGTCTTCTGGTTTGAATTCATCCATTTAACACCCCACTCAAAGGCTCAGTGCGGCCTGTGCCACGCTATTGCCCGATAGTAAAAACGCCATCGCTGGCGAACAGTACTTTTTAATGATCACGCCTGCTGACAGTCAGCAATTGCGCTTAATACCAGATCGTGCGGCACTCCGCCGCGCACTTCACTCTTCCCGATAGCCAGCGGCAGCACTAAACGCAGCTCGCCAGCCAGCACTTTTTTGTCGCGCATCATGTGCGGCAGATACGCCTCGGCCGCCATCGACGACGGGCCGGTAACCGGCAGACCGGCGCGTTTCAGAAGCGCGATAATGCGCTCGACATCCTGCGCCTCGAACTGACCAAGGCGCTGCGCGGCGCGAGCCGCCATCACCATACCCGCCGCCACGGCCTCGCCATGCAGCCAGTTGCCGTACCCCATTTCCGCTTCGATAGCGTGACCAAAAGTATGGCCCAGGTTCAGCAACGCGCGCATACCGCTTTCGCGCTCATCTGCGGCAACGACATCAGCTTTTATCTCACAGCAGCGACGAATACAGTACGCCATCGCCGCGCCGTCGAGCGACAGCAGCGCATCAATATTCTCTTCCAGCCACACGAAGAAGTCGCGGTCGAGGATGATGCCATATTTGATCACTTCCGCGAGACCGGAGGAGAGTTCACGCGCGGGCAGGGTTTTCAGACAGTCGAGATCGACTACCACGGAGGCGGGCTGCCAGAAGGCGCCTATCATGTTTTTGCCGAGCGGATGGTTAACGGCGGTTTTGCCGCCAACTGAGGAATCGACCTGTGAAAGCAGCGTGGTCGGCACCTGGATAAAACGCACGCCGCGCTGATAACAGGCGGCAGCGAACCCGGTAAGATCGCCGATAACGCCGCCGCCGAGCGCGATAAGCGTAGTATCGCGGCCATGCGGTTTTTCCAGCAGGGCGCTGAACACGGTTTCCAGCACAGCGAGGCTTTTATGCTGCTCGCCGTCCGGCAAGATCACCTGGTCAACCTTTACGCCAACCTGTTCCAGCGTAGAGCGGACTTTATCCAGCCACAGCGGCGCCAGCGTTTCATTGGTGACCAACATCGTCTGGTCACCTGCACGCAAAGGCCAAAAGGAAGCCGGATCGTTGAACAATCCGGCTGCGATGGTGATAGGGTAACTACGTTCCCCGAGAGTAACCGTTAACCTCTCCATGACGTTCAGTAACCTTCTGTGCATTTACCCGCAGGTGAGTAAGGATTTCGCCGGAATCAGTTATTTTCCAGCATATGGATAATCTGGTTAGCCACGACTTTTGCGCTCTGATCGTCAGTACGGATAGTGACGTCGGCAATCTCTTCGTACAGCGGATTACGTTCGTTAGCGAGCGCTTCGAGCACTTCACGCGGCGGCGTATCGACCTGTAACAGCGGGCGTTTTTTATCGCGCTGAGTACGGGCCAGCTGCTTTTCGATAGTGGTTTCCAGATAGACCACCACGCCACGCGCGGAGAGACGATTGCGGGTTTCGCGGGATTTGACAGAGCCACCGCCGGTCGCCAGTACAATACCCTGTTTTTCCGTCAGCTCATTGATGACTTTTTCTTCGCGATCACGGAAACCTTCTTCGCCTTCTACATCGAAGACCCAGCCGACATCAGCCCCGGTACGTTTTTCGATCTCCTGGTCGGAGTCGTAAAATTCCATGTTGAGCTGTTGTGCTAACTGACGCCCAATAGTGCTTTTGCCAGCACCCATAGGCCCAACCAGAAAGATATTGCGTTTCTCTGCCATTTTTTCGGTACTACTAAGACAATTCGTTGATGATAAACCCGCGAGCAATAACCCTGAGCTGCGGGAAATGAACTGAAACCTCTTAAGCGATAGTGCGAGAGTCAGATCAAAAATTATCTCAACACTCAAGGTAGTTTGGCAACCGAATAAATCACCGCGTCTGACGCACAGGAGTGAAAAAACAACAACGGATGCACCGCCTCCGACCGACTCTCAAATCGGTACTCCTTGTATGCTAATTCCACCCCGGCGTCAAACATCCGGCGACGATAATGGCTAAAAACTCCCGTGCGGATCAGGCTCCGTTGATAATATGCGGCGTAATAAACACCACCAGTTCGCGTTTTTCGTTGTCTTTGCCGTCATGACGAAACAGGCTCCCAAAGAGCGGAATATTTCCCAATACCGGCACCTGTTCATTCCCGGCTTTATTTTTTTGCTGGAAAATTCCGCCAAGCGCCAGCGTTTCGCCGTCTTTTACTTCCACCTGCGTTTCTATTTCTTGTTTATCAATCGCTAACACTTCGCCATCGGCCTGTTGCAGCGCCTGGCCCGGCATGTTCTGGCTGATGCGAAGCTTAAGCCGGATGCGTCCGCCCTGCCCGATAGTCGGCGTTACTTCCATGCCGAGCACTGCTTCTTTAAACTCCACCGACGTCGCGCCGCTCTCGCCGCTTGATACCTGATACGGGATCTCGCTGCCCTGCTTAATACTGGCGGGTTGCTGATGCGCGGCGAGTAGCCGCGGGCTGGCGATGATCTCCACCTTTTGTTTTTGCTCCAGCGCCGAAAGCTCAAACTCCAGCATACGCCCGTCGATACGACCGATATTAAAGCCCAGCCGCGTAGTGGCATCGGCGACCGCCAGGTCAGCGGAAATGGTGGTGGGGTGATACAGTTTCGTGGCGCCTTCGGCGTCGGCGGTGCTCCACTTAACGCCCAGCTCACGCAAGCTCTGCTGATTAATCGTCACGATATGCGCCGCCAGCTCTACCTGTCCTACGGGAATATCCATCTTCGTGACCCACTCCTGCACCTGACGCAGCGCGCTGGCGGTATCGCGGATCAACAAGCGATTAGTGCGTTTATCCACCGTGACGCTGCCACGCGGCGTCATCAGTTTATCCCCGAGCGCGGCGAGCGACGCGGCAAGCTCCGCCGCCTCGGCATGGCGCAGCATGACAGTCTCGCTGATCAGTGGCAGATTCAACGCCTGCTGTTGGCGTGACGCCTCGCGCTGAGCCAGCTTTTGCTGCTCCCAGGCCTCCGGATATACCCGCAGAATGTTGTTCTCTTTCCGCCAGCGCAGACGCGCGCTCTCTGTGACCATCTGAAACGCCTGCTGCCACGGCACGTTTTGCAGGTGCAGCGAGACAACACCGTCTACGCCCGGCGCGATCACCAGATTCAGTTGCTCGCTCTCCGCCAGCGCCTGTAAAAGCTGTATGACCGGCGTCTCATCAGCGACCAGAGAAACGCCCGGGCTCGCGGGCGCGGCGCAGGCGATTTTCGCTGCGAGTAATAATAAAGGAAGGGATCTCCTTATCATGATGCGCATCCTTAAGTGTCCATACCAGAACCGAAGGGCGACACCCTTCGCCATTTTTTAACGTCGCCTTAACGGCGTCTGCCCCGATGATCTGCCAGCCTGTCGGAAGCATCGCGCCGGGGCTTAACCGCAGCCACGTTTTTGCCGGCGTCTGCAACAGCACTCGCACCGCCCCGCCTTTCTGGACCATGCCGCCGTAGCGCCAGAGTGAGGCCTGATGCAACTGACAACGCGCCTGCGGCGGCGCAAACGGGTCGCGACTGGCGAAGGCTGGCAAAGACACGAGCAACAGCAGCGCCCACAGCGCGTTACTTTTCATGGGTGCGCCCCAGTTGTAAAGTCAGGCGCAGCGTCTGCCCGCTGTCAGCACGCAGCGCGAACCCATGCGCCAGCATGTCGCTTCGCGCGAGCCCGGCGAAAATCGCCGGCACGTTCGGCCAGGCCAGCGCCAGTTCAAGCTCTCCCGTTTCGCCCTGCGGCTGCCAGCGGATGAGGTGCCCCTCCGCACCGGTATTCAGCGCATGCGGCGAGAACGGCGTCAGGACAAGCTGCGCCTCAAGCGCCGCGGCTTCGCGTTGCCTGTCGGGCAGCGCCGCGCGCTGCCGTTGTAAATTGCGTAGCGTCACGGCCTGCTGTTGAAGCTGCGCCTCCAGCGGGTTAATGCTGCCGGCCAGCGGCGCCAGCCCCCCGTAAGCCGTCCCCACAAGCAACGCTAACCAGCCGCCTGCACAGGCCGTACGCAGCGACGCCGGGCCGGTAAGCCAGCGGTCAATAAACAGGCGCATCGGCAGCCTCCTTTTGCAGTGAAACGCTAAACCGCCAGTAGCCCTCCTGTTCCCGGCGCGTTTCGCCAGGCGTCAGCCGCGTAAAGGGCGCAAGCCCGCGCAGCTTCTCCTCAAAAAGCGTGAGCGCCTGCGGCTCGTAAGCGTTGCCAGTGATCTCCAGCCGATTGTCGTGAAAGTGCAGCCCCGTCAGCCAGAGCGATTCTGGCAGCGCGTCGGCGAGCGTCATCAGGCGCTGCTGCCATGCCGCGACCTCCTGACGGCGGCGCTCCCGCTGCTGCCAGCGCGCCTTAAGCGACTCATAAGCCGCCTCGGCGTTTTTCGCCTGTTGTAGCTGCGCCTTTTGGGCGGTAATGGCGAGCGTTTGCGCCTCAAGTCGCTGCTGAAGCACCCGCTGCTGCCTGGCGATAACGCGATAAGTCATACCCGCTGCAAGCGCTGTGACCCATGCTGAGAGAAGAAAAAAAGTGCCCCACCGAATAAGCCGCGTGCGCCGCCGCACATGCCGCCACGGCAGCAAATTAACGTGCCGCCGCATTACGCCGCTCCCAGCGCCAGTCCGATCGCGACGGCGAAGCGCCAGGGCGTATCCGGCTTCGGCGGGCAGGCCCAGGTGACGGCCTGCCACGGGTCGAACAGTTGCCAGCCTTTGTCTTCTTCCGGTAACGCGCCGCACAGGGCTATCTCCTGCGCCTGCACGCCAAGTTGCGTGCCAAGCGCCGCCAGCCCTTCGACGCCCGGCGTTGCGCACACGCCCCAGCGCTCGCGGGTTGCCCACAACCACTGCGCCCCCGACTGCGCTACCACAGCCTGACAGGCCTCGCCGGTATACGGGAAAAAGCAGGCCAGCGCGCTGGCGTCGGGCGTCAACGCGGCAGGCGTGAAGCGCAACGCGCGGGCGCAGGCCATTAGCTCCGCCACCTCAGCGGCGCGCGCGGCCGTTACCGCATACGCGTTGCCGTCCCGGCTTTCGGCAAAGTCAAACGCCAGCGCGTCGGGCGGCAGTGAGAGCTGGCGCGCCGCGACGGCGCCGAGCCACGCCTCGCACTCCGGTTCACACAGGGCGGTGGCGGGCCGGGGAAGCTCCCGTTGCAACGTGCGCTGCGCCGGGAATCCAAGCCGGATCGATGCCGCGCGCGGGAGCTGCGCGCGCCACGGCGTCAGCGCTTCGATTAACGCCTGCCGTCGCTGTTCATCATCCTGATAAGGCGTCAGCGGAAGCGCCCACCAGCGCTGCTGCTTCCAGCCGCCTCGCCTGAGGGAGAGCGCGACAGCCATCACGCTATCTGATTGAATATGTAAGCCAATTTTCCATTCCGTGCCGATCATTTTCGAGGTTCTCCCTGTCCCGCTAAATGAAAATGCCATATCAATGCTTCTGGCTTGCCTTTATACTACCGCGCGGTTGTTTATAAACTGCCCAACAGAAACTAAATGGGAAATCCTCGGTGAAGTTCGTAAAGTATTTATTCTTCCTTGCAGTCTTTTGCATTCTGCTGGGAGCTGGCTCGATCTACGGTCTGTATAAATTTATCGAGCCGCAGTTGCCTGACGTCGCCACGCTGAAAGATGTGCGGCTCCAGATCCCTATGCAGGTGTATAGCGCCGACGGCGAACTGATCGCCCAGTACGGCGAAAAACGCCGTATTCCGCTGACGCTGAACCAGATCCCGCCGGAAATGGTGAAAGCGTTTATCGCCACAGAAGACAGCCGCTTCTACGATCACCACGGCGTCGATCCGATCGGGATTTTCCGCGCCGCGAGCGTCGCGCTGTTTTCCGGCCACGCCTCGCAGGGCGCGAGCACCATTACGCAGCAGCTGGCGCGTAACTTCTTCTTAAGCCCGGAACGCACCCTGATGCGTAAAATCAAGGAAGCCTTTCTCGCGGTGCGTATTGAGCAGTTGCTGACGAAAGATGAAATCCTTGAGCTTTACCTGAACAAAATTTACCTCGGCTATCGCGCCTACGGCGTGGGCGCCGCCGCGCAGGTGTATTTCGGCAAAACGGTAGATCAGCTCTCCTTAAGCGAAATCGCGGTGATTGCCGGTTTGCCGAAAGCACCTTCGACCTTTAACCCGCTTTACTCGCTCGATCGCGCTACCGCGCGCCGTAATGTCGTGCTGTCGCGTATGCTGAGCGAAGGCTATATCAGTCAGTCGCAGTATGACGACGCGCGCAGCGAAACCATTAACGCCAACTATCACGCGCCGGAAATCGCGTTTTCCGCGCCATACCTGACCGAAATGGTGCGTCAGGAGATGATCAGCCGTTACGGCGAAAACGCCTATGAGGACGGTTATAAGGTTTACACCACCATTACCCGCCGTATTCAGCAGGCCGCGCAGAAAGCGGTGCGCGATAATGTGATGGATTACGATATGCGCCACGGTTACCGCGGCCCGTCTAACGTGCTGTGGCGCGTGGGCGAAGCGGCGTGGGATGATAAGAAAATCACCGATTCGCTGAAGGCGCTTCCGACCTACGGGCCGCTGCTGCCTGCCGTGGTAACGTCAGCCACCCCGGACGAAGCCACCGCCCTGCTGGCAGACAGTTCCTCTGTCTCGCTGAAAATGGACGGCGTGCGCTGGGCGCGCCCTTACCGCTCCGATACCGCGCAGGGCCCGACGCCGCGCCGTATTACCGACGTGTTGCAGGCCGGCCAGCAGATTTGGGTACGTAAAGTTGATGACAGCTGGTGGCTTGCTCAGGTGCCGGACGTGAACTCGGCGCTGGTCTCCATCAACCCGAAAGATGGCTCGGTGCTGGCGCTGGTCGGCGGCTTCGATTTCAATCAGAGCAAATTTAACCGCGCCACTCAGGCGCTGCGTCAGGTAGGCTCTAACATCAAACCGTTCCTGTATACGGCGGCGATGGACAAAGGTCTGACGCTCGCGAGCATCCTGAACGACGTGCCGATTTCCCGCTGGGATGCTGGCGCGGGCTCCGACTGGCGGCCGAAAAACTCCCCACCGGAATATGCCGGGCCGATTCGTCTGCGCCAGGGTCTGGGGCAGTCGAAAAACGTGGTGATGGTTCGCGCCATGCGTGCGATGGGCGTCGACTACGCGGCGGAATATTTACAACGGTTCGGCTTCCCGGCGCAGAATATCGTGCATACGGAATCACTGGCGCTGGGCTCTGCCTCCTTCACGCCGTTGCAGGTCGCGCGCGGCTATGCGGTGATGGCGAACGGCGGCTTCCTTGTGGACCCGTGGTTTATCAGCAAAATCACCAACGCTCAGGGCGAACCGCTGTTTGAGGCGAAGCCGAAAATCGCCTGCCCGGAATGCGATATTCCGGTTATCTATGGCGAAACGCCGAAGTCGGACGTGCTGGAAAATAAAGACGTGGAAAACGTGGCGACATCCGCAGAACAGCGGAACGCGCCGGTGCCGATGCCGCAACTGGAACAGGCAAACCGCGATCTGGTCGCGCAGAGCCCGGCGCCGCAGTACGCGCCGCACGTGATAAGCACGCCGCTGTCGTTTTTAATTAAAAGCGCGCTGAACAGCAATATTTTCGGCGAACCGGGCTGGCAGGGAACAGGCTGGCGCGCGGGGCGCGACCTCCAGCGTCGTGATATCGGCGGTAAAACCGGTACGACCAACAGTTCAAAAGATGCATGGTTCTCGGGTTACGGGCCGGGCGTCGTGACGTCGGTCTGGATAGGCTTTGACGATCACCGCCGCGATCTGGGCCGTACCACGGCCTCCGGTGCGATTAAAAACCAGATTTCAGGCTACGAGGGCGGCGCGAAAAGCGCGCAGCCAGCCTGGGATGCGTATATGAAAGCCGCGCTGGAGGGCGTGCCGGAAGAGCCGCTAACGCCGCCGCCTGGCGTGGTGACGGTGAATATCGACCGCAGCACGGGCCAGCTGGCGAACGGCGGCAACAGCCGGGCGGAGTACTTTATCGAAGGCACGCAGCCGACCCAGCAGGCCGTGCATGAAGTCGGCACAACGATTATCGATAACGGGGAAACCCACGAGCTGTTCTGATACAACGACAAACGCCCCGTCATGGGGCGTTTTTTTATGGGGCGCGTTATATACGCCTGTTGCTGCGCGTTTTGCTTTTTACAGTCTGCCGTGCATCTTCAGCCATTCGCGCACTAAAAACAGCGCGCTGACATTTCGTGCCTCACTGAAATCCGGATCTTCCAACAAATCCATCATATGCGCCAGCGGCCAGCGCTCCTGTACCAGCGGCTCAGGCTCATCGCCTTGCAACGTTTCCGGATACAGATCTTCCGCCACCAGGATATTCATTTTGCTGGAGAAATAAGACGGCGCCATGGTGAGTTTTTTCAGGAAAGAGAGCTGATTTGCGCCGAAACCGACCTCTTCTTTTAATTCACGGTTCGCCGCTTCATAAATATTTTCACCCGGATCGATAAGCCCTTTGGTAAATCCCAGCTCGTACGATTCGGTGCCGACGGCATATTCGCGAATTAATATCAGATGGTCGTCGATAATCGGCACGATCATAACCGCTTCACGCTCGGAAGGACGCATACGTTCATAGACGCGCTGCTCGCCGTTGCTGAACGCCAGGCTCACCTGTTCGATATTGAAAAGGCGTGAACGGGCTACCGTTTCGATATTTAAAATAGTGGGTTTTTGTAGGGATTTATTCATATTAACCGGCCACCGGGTAACAATATCTTTGCTCATTGTGCGACACACCGCACGGTTCGGGCAATGCGAATCGTTTTTTTATTTACATTCCGGCAACCTCGCACGCGCATAAAACCCAAATACCCATTTATGTCAAGAGGTTGAATTTAAAATAAGAATTTGCTGATATTTCCGGCCTTCTCGCTTTGCTAACATTGATTTACTGCTGGTATGCCTCAAATAATTTCATTCGAATTGAACCCATACCTGTCGATTTTTGATCATTGTTCTGCCTTAATGTTGCATAGGCAATACTTGTTTACATTTGCACTGAGTACCGTGATTTGATGGGGAAAGCATGAGCACTTTGTTGATTTTCGTCGCTGCTATGCTGGCCTGCATCGTCATTGCAGGCTGGTGGATAAAGCGCAAAATTCGCCCCCGTCATCCCCGTTTACCCGCCCAGGTGTTTGCTGGCGCCACGACCCGTAAACTCAGCAGTGAAGAGCGTAGCGCCATCGAAAGCTATCTGGAAACGCTATCGCGTTTTCAGGATTCGCCGACGCCGACCGGCGCCATCAAAGCGCCCGTAAAATTAACGCTGACACAAAACAGCGGCACCGTCTACAGCATCCGTCGCGCCATCACCCGCTACGGCCTGTCTTCCGATGACCCGAACAAATGGCGCTACTACCTGGATTCGGTGGAAGTGCACCTGCCGCCATTCTGCGAGCAATACATTACCGACGATAACAGCGTCGAGCTTATTCGTACCGCGACGCTGCCGCTGGTTATCTCGCTTAACGGCCATTCGCTGCAGGAACATGTGCATGAGGCGCGCGGCTATGTGCTGGAAGGGCCGACGTCTGGCCTGGCGTCCATTCGCGGCGAAGAGAGCGAGCAGATTGAACTGCTGAATATACGCCAGGAGACGCAGGAAGAGCACGCGCTTGGCCGCCCGGACGGGCTGCGTGAGGCGCTGCTGATCTGCGCCTCATTCGTGCTCTTTTTCCTCTGTCTCGTGACGCCGCCAGTCATGCTTCCCTGGCTTGCCGGGGGTGCGATTCTGCTCCTCGGCGCGGGCCTGTGGGGGCTTTACGCGCCGCCGGCGAAAACGGCGCTGCGCGAAATTCACTGTCTGCGCGGCACGCCGAAACGCTGGGGCCTGTTTGGCGAAACCAATCAGGAACAGCTTAATAATATTTCGCTTGGCATTATCGATCTCATCTATCCGGCCCACTGGCAGCCGTTTATCGCTCACGATTTAGGGCAGAAAACGGATATTGATATCTATATGGATCGCCATGTCGTGCGCCAGGGTCGTTTTCTGTCGCTGCATGATGAAGTCAAACATTTTCCGTTGCAGCACTGGCTGCGTAGCGCGGTCATCGGCGCGGGCGCGCTGCTGGTATTGCTGCTCCTGACGCTCTGGGTGCCGCTCGATATGCCGTTCAAGCTGACTATCTCGTGGCTTAAAGGTGCGCAAACGGTCGAGGCGACCAGCGTCGCGCAACTGGAAGAAGCGGGCCTGCGTGTCGGCGATACGCTGCGTATTGACGGCACCGGCATGTGTAACATTCATCTGCCGGGCCGCTACACCACGCGCCAGAACTACCCGTTTATGCCGTTCGACTGCTCGCAAATTCTCTGGAATAACGCAAGCCCCCTGCCCCTGCCGGAATCCGACACGGTGACCAAAGCCACTGCGCTGGCAGAGGCGGTAAATCGTCAGCTGCATCCGCAGGAAGGCGACACCAAAATTAACCCGCAACTGGCCTCGGCCATTCAGAAATCGGGCATGGTGCTGCTGGATGATTTCGCCGAGATCGTGCTGAAAACCGAAGCGCTGTGTACGGGCGAAGAAGAGTGCGTAAGGCTTAAAAACGCGCTGGTGAACCTCGGCAATACCAAAGACTGGCCGTCGCTGGTCAAACGCGCCGGCGAAGGCAAGCTCGACGGCATTAACGTGCTGCTGCGCCCGGTCAGCGCCGAATCGCTCGATAATCTGGTCATCGCCTCGACGGCGCCATTCTTCGTGCGCGAAACCAGCCGCGCCGCGCAGTCGCTGAACAGCCCGCCGCCGGGCGGCTTTATGATTGTCAGCGACGAAGGCAAGGATATGGTCAACCAGCCGCTGCCGCCGACGTCGTTGTATGACTTCCCGCCGCAGGAGCAGTGGAAAGAGTTCCAGCGCCTGGCCGGTATGTTAATGCAGACCCCGTTCCACGCGGAAGGCGTCGTCACCAGCCTGCGCACCGATGCTAACGGCACGCAGCACGTCACGCTGAGCAGCGTGCCGGACAGCGCCGGGCTGTGGCGCTACTTCGGCACGTCGTTGTTAATGCTAATTATGCTCGTCTGCGCGCTCTATAACGGCGTCGTAGCCCTGCGCCGCTGGCAGCGCAGCCGCACCCGCATTGAAGAAATCCAGCGCTATTACGAAAACTGCTTTAACCCGCAGCTGGTCCCCTCCGCAGATATTCGCCCCCTGTTCTGATAATCCGGCGGCGACAGGTTTATGGTAACCTGTCGCCCCTTTTTCCTCAGGCGGGAGTTCCTATGCCTATTGATATCGCCTGGCAGGAGGTTGATACCGTTCTGCTGGACATGGACGGCACGCTGCTCGATCTGGCGTTCGATACCTTTTTCTGGCAGAAGCTGGTCCCCGAAACCTTGAGCCAGCAGCGCGGCATTCCGCTGGATGACGCCCACCACCAGATCCGCGCCGAATATCATGCCGTGCAGCATACGCTAAACTGGTACTGTCTGGATTACTGGAGCGATCGCCTGGGGCTGGATATCTGCGCCATGACGACGGAACAGGGGCCGCGCGCGTTGATACGCGAAGACACCGTGCCGTTTCTCGACGCGCTGAAAGCCTGCGGTAAGCGGCGTATTCTGCTAACCAACGCGCATCCGCATAATCTGGCAGTAAAGCTTGAGCATACCGGGCTTGCTCAGCACCTTGATTTATTGCTTTCCACCCACACATTTGGTTATCCAAAAGAGGATCAGCGGTTATGGCAGGCCGTTGCCCGGCACACCGGTCTTGACGCGTCGCGCACGCTGTTTATCGACGACAGCGAGCCGATTCTCGACGCCGCCGCGCGGTTTGGTATTCGCTACTGTCTCGGCGTCACCAATCCTGATTCAGGCGTTGCGGATAAATGCTATCAGCGCCATCCGGCGCTTGGCGATTACCGTCGTCTGATCCCCTCGCTGCAAACCGAGGAGTCGTGATGAAAGAAAAATCCACCGAAGGAGTTCGCCTGGACAAATGGCTCTGGGCGGCGCGCTTCTATAAAACCCGCACACTGGCCCGCGAGATGATCGAAGGCGGCAAAGTGCACTACAACGGGCAACGGACGAGACCGAGTAAAATTATCGAACCGAACGCAGTATTAACGCTGCGTCAGGGAAACGATGAACGCACGCTGGTGGTGAAAGGAATAACCGACCAGCGTCGCCCGGCAGCCGAGGCGGTACTGCTGTACGAAGAGACGGCAGAAAGTATCGAAAAGCGTGAAAAACTTGCGCTGGCGCGTAAACTCAACGCCCTTTCCATGCCGCATCCGGATCGTCGCCCGGATAAAAAAGAGCGCCGCGATCTGATCAAATTTAAATTTGGCGACAGCGAATAACCGTCACGCCAGGAGAGAGAATAATGGCTCAACACGACCAACTACACCGCTATCTTTTTGAAAATTATGCCGTGCGCGGCGAACTGGTGACGGTTTCAGAAACCTGGAAACAGATCCTTGAAAACCATGACTATCCGCTGCCGGTTAAGACGCTGCTGGGCGAACTGCTGGTCGCCACCAGCCTGCTGACCGCCACGCTGAAATTCGCGGGCGATATTACCGTGCAGCTGCAAGGCGACGGACCGATGACGCTTGCGGTTATTAATGGCAACAATCAGCAGCAGATGCGCGGCGTCGCGCGTGTGCAGGGCGAAGTTCCGGCGGACGCGGACCTGAAAACGCTGGTCGGCAACGGCTATCTGGTCATCACCATCACACCGGAAGAAGGCGAACGCTATCAGGGCGTAGTGGGGCTGGAAGGCGATACCCTGGCCGCATGCCTGGAAGATTACTTTATGCGTTCCGAACAGCTGCCGACCCGCCTGTTTATCCGCACCGGCGAAGCGCAGGGACAGCCAGCCGCAGGCGGTATGCTCCTGCAGGTGCTGCCGGCGCAGGATGCCCAGACGGACGACTTTAACCATCTGGCGACGCTGACCGAAACCATTAAGGCGGATGAGTTGTTCACGCTGCCTGCCAATGAGGTGCTGTGGCGTCTCTATCATGAAGAAGAAGTGACCGTTTACGATCCGCAGGCAGTGGAGTTCAAATGCACCTGTTCGCGTGAACGTTGCGCAGACGCGCTGCGCACGCTGCCGGATGAAGAAGTCACGCAGATTCTGGAAGAAGATGGCGAAGTGGATATGCACTGTGACTACTGTGGCACCCACTATGTGTTCGACGCGATGGATATCGCCGGGATCCGCAAAAACGCCTCTCCGGCCGATCCGCAGGTGCATTAATACCTGCTGCGCTTCCCGCCGCCTGGCGGGAAGCGCTTCATTGATACTGTTTATTCCTGATAGCTGAGCGTTATCTTCACGCCACCGATATCCACATCCTGCCAGGGTTTATCTTTTCCTTTGATTTGATTGGCGCGCAGCGCCTGCCCAAACGCCTCGCGGCTCAGGCTTTCCGGTACAGCCATACTCCAGCCGACCTGCTGCCACTGGCCATTTTCGCGCTGCGCCACGCTACAACTGCGATCAACACTGCTGCACAGCAGCACTTCTTTTTGCCCGTCATGATTCAGATCCAGCATCGATACCACACAGCTTCCCTTCTCATATAAACAGCTGCGCACATTGTAGGCATTCTCTCCCCGCGCCCACTTCCACCAGCTCTCGTCAGGCGCCGCCGTGCCGTTTGCCAGCGTAATCGCGCGGCGCAGGCTCTCCTCGCCGACAGGCGCCGTGGCCTCCTGGGAGAGTATGCTGTTCATGGCCTGACGGTTTTCCGGGTCCGCCATAAACGTTGTGTTGTTGCGCAGCGTATTCAGCGCCGCCTGCCCGCGTCGCCCGGCGTGCTGGAGCATATACAGGCTCAGGTAGTCGGCCTTTTGCGTCCCGCGCTCGTAGCGCGCCATCTGGCTGTCCACACTGATGCGCCACGGGTCGAGCACCGGCGAATGGCTTAATACTAACAGCGCGAACGAAAACACCATCACCACGCGCCCGCCGGTGTCATTACCCTGTTCGCCGGTTTTCGCCCCGCGGACTACGCGAAGCGCAGCGCCCACCGCCCAGCACAGCACCGTCGCGGTGATAAGGGCGGCGTAAACGCGCGATGGCGTCCAGCCATACTGCTGCACGCGCAGCCACAGCGACCACGCGGCCAGCGCGGCAAATAGCGGGGTCATAATCAACCCGGCGTTATTGAGCAGACGCAGCGCCTTGTGCGCCGGCGGCGCGCTGCGCCACGGGGCGTCCGCCAGGCTTGCGAGCGCCAGCAGCATCAGCGCCAGCGTGTTCAGCAGCGCGTTACAGGAGGTGCGCGCCGCCAGCCCGTCAAGCCCGACAAACGGCAGCGTGACTAAAAACAGCAGCGCGATAAGCGCGGCGAGCGGCAGCAGGCCGGACGCCGCCAGCGTCAGAAAGCGGATCAGCGCCTCGGTAATGCGTGTCTGGCTGCGACAGAGCAGCAAGCAGACCACGCCGGAGACCGTCACCATGACAAAGCCGAAGAGCGGCGTGTTGAAAAAGAGCGTCTCGAAGAAACCAATATTCACCGCGCTAAAAAGCTTCGCCCACAGCAGCAGCACGCCCCAGAAAACGCCAGCCAGCGCCAGCGCCAGCAGCAGCGCCACACCGTTGTTCCATAACGCCAGGCAGCGCGAAACCGGCGCGCCCACGTTGCTGTCGCGTTGCAGCCAGGGCATGGCGATAAAGAGCGTGGCGGCCAGATGGAAATACCAGCTCACCACCATTTCACTGGCGTCCAGTTCATCGACGCCCGCGATTGACCAGCGCATCCAGCCGGACATCAGCCCGACCAGCAGCATCAGGGCGCCCGTCATCAGCCAGAAACGCGGCGCGCGCAGGCGCACCGCCGCCAGCGCAACGCTGACGCAGAGCGTTATCGCCAGCGAGTGCACTATCAGCGCCGAGCCCTGGCTCATCACAATAAGGTTGTGCGGGCCCGTTAAATACATCAGCAGGCCGCAGAGCGCGGCGATAACCACGATGCCGAGGCGCGTCGTGCGCGCTAAGGGGAGGAGTTCAGACATAGCGATAATCCTTTAAAAACGCATTTATGCGTTGAATATAAACCGCGTTGGTGAAGTGAGCGTGAAGTATCAAGAACGCCATTTGATACGCCAGGCGCGCAGGCGCGTCAGCAAAAAGACGATTATCCAGTGCGATCGCACGCCGGTTTTGGTTTTCACAGAAAAGATAATTTTCTTCAGGAAAGCGCTTACAGTCACAAAGTGCGGGTTTAGCGGGTGGCTTTTATAACATATTCGGAACAATTAACGCGTTCACAGATAAAATGTTGCCATACTCTGAGTCCCGTCGTGACCGGTCTCACAGAACTTTCCACTATGGCGCGCCTGGCGACCCATCAGTTACGTAAATCTATGAAGCCTGTCGCGGTTAACGTCCCCGGAACAACCCTACAATTTCAGGCAGTATAAATTGGCTAAGGAGCAGTGAAATGCGAGTTACAGGCATAACCCCGCAGGATCTCAAGGCTTACGGTATCAACGACGTCCAGGAGGTGGTTTATAACCCCGATTATGAAACGCTCTATCGCGAAGAACTCGATCCTTCGCTGGAAGGCTACGAGCGTGGGGTGCTGACAAATCTGGGTGCGGTGGCCGTGGACACAGGAATTTTTACCGGCCGTTCGCCAAAGGATAAATACATCGTGCGCGATGACACCACGCGCGACACGCTCTGGTGGTCCGACAATGGCAAAGGCAAGAATGACAACAAACCGCTGACGCCGGAAACCTGGCAGCATCTGAAAGGCCTGGTAACGCAGCAGCTTTCCGGCAAACGCCTGTTTATCGTCGATGCTTTCTGCGGCGCCAACCCGGATAGCCGCCTGTCGGTGCGTTTTATTACCGAAGTGGCCTGGCAGGCGCATTTCGTTAAGAACATGTTCATTCGCCCGTCCGATGAAGAACTGGAAGGCTTCGAACCCGATTTCATCGTGATGAACGGCGCGAAGTGCACCAACCCTGACTGGAAAACGCAGGGGCTGAACTCCGAGAATTTCGTGGCCTTCAACCTGACCGAACGGATGCAGCTTATCGGCGGTACCTGGTACGGCGGCGAGATGAAAAAAGGCATGTTCTCGATTATGAACTACCTGCTGCCGCTGAAAGGCATCGCGTCGATGCACTGCTCGGCGAACGTCGGCGAGAAAGGCGACGTGGCGGTGTTCTTCGGTCTCTCCGGCACCGGTAAAACCACGCTCTCCACCGATCCGAAACGCCGTCTTATCGGCGATGACGAACATGGCTGGGACGATGATGGCGTGTTTAACTTCGAAGGCGGCTGCTACGCTAAAACCATTCGCCTTTCTGAAGACGCCGAGCCGGATATCTATCACGCCATCCGCCGCGACGCGCTGCTGGAAAACGTGACCGTGCGCGACGACGGCAGCATCGATTTCGACGACGCGTCGAAAACCGAAAACACCCGCGTCTCTTACCCGATTTACTACATCGATAACATCGTCAAGCCGGTGTCGAAGGCGGGCCACGCGACCAAAGTTATCTTCCTGACTGCCGATGCGTTCGGCGTTCTGCCGCCGGTCTCCCGTCTGACCGCCAGCCAGACGCAGTATCACTTTCTTTCCGGCTTTACGGCTAAACTCGCGGGCACCGAGCGCGGCGTGACCGAGCCGACGCCGACGTTTTCGGCCTGCTTCGGCGCGGCGTTCCTGATGCTGCACCCGACACAATACTCGGAAGTGCTGGTCAAACGCATGCAGGCGGCAGGCGCGCAGGCGTATCTGGTCAATACCGGCTGGAACGGCACCGGCAAGCGCATCTCGATTAAGGATACCCGTGCGATTATCGACGCCATCCTGAACGGGTCGCTGGATGACGCCGAAACCTTCACGCTGCCGCTGTTTAACCTGGCTATCCCAACCAGCCTGCCGGGCGTTGACGAGCATATCCTTGACCCGCGTAACACATATGCCTCACCGGAGCAGTGGCAGGAGAAAGCGCAGCAGCTGGCGAAACTGTTTATCAGCAACTTTGAGAAATATACCGACACGCCTGCGGGCGCCGCGCTGGTGAGCGCCGGCCCGCAACGTTAAGCGGATACACGTAAAAACGGCTCCGTAAAGGAGCCGTTTTTTTATGGCGTTACGTTATCAACTGTTTTTCGCGACCGCCGTACCCACTGGTACCGGCAGCCAGGCGCGAATGCGCAGCCCCCCGCGCTCACTTTTGCCGATATCCAGTAAACCATGATGGTTATCGATAATACGCTGCACAATGGCAAGCCCAAGCCCCGTGCCGCTGGTGCTGCGCGCGCTGTCGCCGCGCACGAATGGTTGCAGCAGATGTTTAAGCTGCGACGGCTCAATGCCCGGCCCGTCATCTTCCACCTGGAACCACGCGCGGTTGAGTTCGGTGCCGCTACTCACTTTAATCCAGCCGTTGCCGTAGCGCGCGGCGTTCACCACCATGTTCGCCACGGCGCGTTTGATGGAGAGCGGATGAATACGCAGCGGAATTTCGCCGCTTTGCAACGCCGTTTCTATCTCGCGCTCATAGCCGCTTTCCGAGGCGATCACTTCGCCCAGCACCGCGTTAAGATCGGCGGTTTCCAGCGGCATCTCCTGTCCGGTACGCAGATAATCGATGAACTGTTCGATGATGGCGTTGCACTCTTCGATATCTTTATTGATCGACTCCGCCAGATAGCCGTCGCCCTCGCTCATCATCTCAGTCGCCAGACGAATGCGCGTCAGCGGCGTGCGCAGGTCGTGGCTGACGCCCGCCATCAGAAGCGTGCGGTCGTCGGCGAGCTGTTTCACGCCTGCGGCCATATGGTTAAAGGCGCGCGTCACTGAACGCACCTCGGAAGCGCCATATTCGCGTAGCGGCGGCGGAATGATCCCTTTACCGACCTGCAACGCCGCGTGTTCCAGCTCCACCAGCGGCCGGTTCTGGATACGAATAAACAGCCACGCGCCACCGATCGCCAGCAGCATTATCGCCAGCGTATAGCGGAACAGCGGCGAAAAATCGCCCTGATGAATTTCGGTCAGCGGCACGCGTACCCAGATATTGGGCGACAGCCAGGTTTTCAGCCACACTACCGGCGAGCTTTTATTGACCTCGACACGAACTTCCGTCGGGCCGCCAAGCTGCTGCGCCATCTGCTGGCTTAAAAACTCATAATGCTGCGCCCAGCGCAACCCCGCCTCTTCCGCCGCCTCGTTGGCGTACAGCGAAATGCCAAGCTCGCGGTAGATCTCGCGGCGAAACGCCGGCGGCACCACCAGTTGCGTCCCGTCCTCCAGCTGCAGTTTATCGGTCATCAGCATACGGACTTCGTAGGCCAGGACTTTATTAAACTGCTGGAGGCTCGGCAGGATGGCGAAGTTAAGCACCACCAGGTAGGTCGTCACCAGGCTTGCGAACAGCAAGGTGACGATTAAAAGCAGCGTGCGGGCGAAAGAACTACGAGGCGAGAAGCGCAGCTTCCTCATGCTTTAGCGCCGTCCGGCACAAAGACGTAGCCCAGGCCCCAGACGGTCTGGATATAGCGCGGGTGCGCCGGATCTTCTTCCACCATACGACGCAGGCGGGAAATCTGTACGTCGATAGAGCGCTCCATTGCGGAATATTCGCGACCGCGCGCCAGGTTCATCAGCTTATCGCGCGACAGCGGTTCACGCGGGTGGCTGACCAGCGCTTTCAGCACGGCAAACTCGCCGCTGGTAAGCGGCATCGGCTCATCTTCGCGGAACATCTCGCGGGTGCCGAGGTTCAGTTTGAATTTGCCGAAGGCGATCACGGCTTCTTCCTGCGACGGCGCGCCCGGCAGCTCATTCGCCTGACGGCGCAGCACGGCACGGATGCGGGCCAGCAGCTCGCGCGGGTTAAACGGTTTCGGGATATAGTCGTCGGCACCAATTTCCAGCCCCACGATGCGGTCCACCTCTTCGCCTTTCGCGGTCACCATGATTATCGGCATCGGGTTACTCTGGCTGCGCAGACGGCGGCAGATAGAAAGCCCATCTTCGCCGGGGAGCATCAGATCAAGCACCATCAGGTGGAAGGACTCACGGGTCAGCAGGCGGTCCATCTGTTCGGCGTTTGCCACGCTGCGCACCTGGAAGCCTTGCTCGGTGAGGTAACGCTCAAGCAGCGCGCGCAGGCGCATATCGTCATCCACCACCAGAATCTTGTAATTTTCTTGCATTGTGTTTACTCCCAAAGGCTCAAACAGTTGTAACGCCATTCTAAAAAAGTGTGCGTCAGCCGGTGAGTTAAATCTGGTATATATTCTAGTCGAAATTGTTACAAAGCATATTTAACAGCAGCTTATCTTCACTTTCCATCACAAAACCGGCGTGTCCTTAAGGAACGGCATAATGACGCTGCCGACATCACCCTAATCATAAACGAACTGGCGTATTTCGTATGCCCATGCTGATTTTTAACGCAGGTCGACATCGCCGCGCGCTTTCGCGGCGCAGGCGCTTCACATTCGCCACCGCGCCCGCTAAGGTACGGACGTTAAAATTATCAGCGAAGGCCAGCCGATGAAAACGCCGTTAATTACCCGCGAAGGTTACGAAAAACTCAAAAAAGAGCTCGATTATCTGTGGCGCGAGGAGCGGCCTGAAGTCACCAAAAAAGTGACCTGGGCGGCAAGTCTCGGCGATCGCAGCGAAAACGCCGACTATCAGTACAACAAAAAGCGCCTGCGCGAAATCGACCGCCGCGTGCGCTATCTCACCAAATGCCTTGAGCATTTAAAAATCGTCGACTATTCGCCGCAGCAGGAAGGCAAAGTCTTTTTCGGCGCCTGGGTCGAAGTGGAAAATGACAACGGCGACGTGAAGCGCTTTCGCATTGTCGGCTACGACGAGATTTTTGGTCGCAAAGACTACATCTCTATCGACTCCCCGATGGCGCGCGCGCTGCTTAAAAAAGAGGAAGGCGACGTAGCGACGGTGCAGACGCCGGGCGGCGAAGCCACCTGGTATGTCAACGCGATTGAATATGTGAAGTAGCCCACCCCGGATAGCTCCGAAACCCGCCACGGGCGCGGCTACGGCTGGCATTTTTACCCTTCAGTCCGTATAACTGTGCCCTGACTTTTTGTACTTAACAGATGATATTGCCATGATGAATAATTCGCTCAGTCGTATTATCGCCACTGAGCTTCAGGCCAGGGATGAACAGGTAGACGCTGCCATTCGCCTGCTTGATGAAGGGAACACCGTGCCGTTTATCGCACGCTATCGTAAGGAGGTCACCGGCGGTCTGGACGATACCCAGTTACGTCAGCTGGAGACACGTCTGGGCTATCTGCGCGAACTGGAAGAACGCCGCGCGTCTATCCTTAAATCGATTGCCGATCAGGGCAAACTCACCGACGAACTTCAGGCGGCCATTACCGGCACCCAGAGCAAAACCGAGCTTGAAGATCTCTATCTGCCTTACAAACCGAAGCGCCGCACCCGCGGACAAATCGCCATCGAGGCGGGTCTTGAGCCGCTGGCGGATCTGCTGTGGAGTAACCCGTCCCATGAACCGGACGCGGAAGCGGCGAAATTTATCGACGCCGGGAAAGGCGTGGCCGACACCAAAGCGGCGCTCGACGGCGCGCGTTATATCCTGATGGAGCGTTTCGCCGAAGACGCGGCTCTGCTCGCCAAAGTCCGTGACTACCTGTGGAAAAACGCGCACCTGGTCTCGACTGTTGTGCCGGGCAAAGAGGAAGAAGGCGCTAAATTCCGCGACTATTTCGCGCACCATGAACCGATCGCCACGGTGCCGTCGCACCGCGCGCTGGCGATGTTCCGCGGGCGCAACGAAGGCGTATTGCAGCTCTCGCTCAACGCCGACCCGCAGTTCGACGAGCCGCCGCGCGAAAGCTACTGTGAGCAAATTATCACCGATCACCTGGGCCTGCGCCTGAACAACGCCCCGGCTGACAGCTGGCGTAAAGGCGTGGTGAGCTGGACCTGGCGCATCAAAGTGCTGATGCATCTGGAAACCGAGCTGATGAGCACGCTGCGCGAACGCGCAGAAGACGAGGCGATCAATGTATTCGCCCGCAACCTGCACGATCTGCTGATGGCAGCCCCGGCGGGCCTGCGCGCCACGATGGGCCTCGATCCGGGCCTGCGCACCGGCGTAAAAGTGGCGGTCGTGGACGCGACCGGCAAGCTGGTGGCCACCGACACCGTTTATCCACACACCGGCCAGGCGGCGAAAGCGGCGGTCGTGATCGCGGCGCTCTGCGAGAAGCATAATGTGGAGCTGGTGGCTATCGGCAACGGCACCGCGTCGCGCGAAACCGAGCGTTTCTTCCTCGACGTGCAGAAGCAGTTCCCGAAAGTGACCGCGCAAAAGGTGATTGTCAGCGAGGCGGGCGCATCGGTTTATTCCGCCTCCGAGCTGGCGGCGCAGGAATTCCCGGATCTCGACGTCTCGCTGCGCGGCGCGGTGTCTATCGCGCGTCGCCTGCAGGATCCGCTGGCGGAGCTGGTAAAAATCGACCCGAAATCCATCGGCGTGGGCCAGTATCAGCATGACGTCAGCCAGTCGCAGCTGGCGCGCAAACTGGACGCCGTAGTGGAAGACTGCGTAAACGCCGTCGGCGTCGATCTGAACACCGCCTCGGTGCCGCTGCTGACGCGCGTGGCGGGCCTGACGCGCATGATGGCGCAGAATATCGTCGCCTGGCGCGACGAGAATGGCCAGTTCCGCAACCGCCAGCAGTTGCTCAAGGTAAGCCGTCTGGGGCCGAAAGCGTTTGAACAGTGCGCCGGGTTTCTGCGTATCAACCACGGCGACAACCCGCTTGATGCCTCGACCGTACACCCGGAAGCCTACCCAGTAGTGGAACGCATTCTGGCGGCAACCGAACAGTCGCTGCGTGACCTGATGGGCAATAGCAGCGCGCTGCGTAACGTCAGGGCGGTGGATTTCACCGACGAGCGTTTCGGGGTGCCGACCGTGACCGACATCATCAAAGAGCTGGAAAAACCCGGCCGCGATCCGCGTCCGGAGTTCAAAACCGCTCAGTTCGCCGACGGCGTGGAGACGATGAACGACCTCCAGCCGGGTATGGTGCTGGAAGGCGCGGTGACAAATGTGACTAATTTCGGCGCGTTTGTGGATATCGGCGTGCATCAGGATGGGTTAGTGCATATTTCGTCGCTGTCCGACCGGTTCGTAGACGATCCGCATACCGTGGTGAAAGCGGGCGATATCGTGAAAGTGAAAGTGCTGGAAGTGGATTTGCAGCGTAAGCGTATCGCGCTGACCATGCGTCTCGATGAGCAGCCGGGCGAAGGTAATGCCCGGCGCGGCGGTAATAGCAACCGCGAGCAAAACAGCCGCCCGGCGCAGAACCGCAAGCCACAGCGGGAAAGCGCCAGCAGCGGCAACAGCGCGATGAGCGACGCGCTCGCCGCCGCGTTTGGCAAAAAGCGGTAAGCATCCGCGACAGTAAAAGGCCGGGAAACCGGCCTTTTTTATTGGGCAGGGATGACGGGTTGTCGCGGGTGCTGGCGCGTCGGATGTGCGACCACGGGTACGCTTACCCGCCCTACGTTCAACAGCTTTTTTGTAGAGTCGATAAGCGCAGGGAGGATAAGCGCAGCGCATCCACTTTTAACAGCGACGCCGCTGCCCCCTGCGCGCCACGTTCTTTATTTAAATAACGCCACACTCTGAAATAAAAATAAATATGTGCGCGGTTACATTTTTCATTTAAATAACAATAGCGCCAAATAAATAACACGCGGATATTCAGGCAAACCACCACTACGCCCGCAATTGAATTTAACCTTATGAATCATAAACAATAACGGTATATAAAACGCCTACTGACGCGTGACAGCGCTGATTTTTTTGCGCCAGAACAAATAAAGTTCAGAAATTATCGCTGCGCCGCAATATTGCGTTGCAGATAAAAACTATTCTCATTACCATCTTAATCAGATTAACATCCCTTCCCGCGCAATAATCGGCTTTCGGCCGTTGTATAGCCACGGCTCACCGCCGCTGAGCGCATCCGGAATAAGCAGGTTTTATGCAATTCACACCGAATAGTAGCTGGAAAATCACCGGTTTCGCCCGGGAAATTAGCCCGGCGTACCGCCAGAAATTATTGTCGCTCGGCATGCTGCCGGGCTCGTCGTTTGAGGTAAAACGCGTCGCACCGTTGGGTGATCCAATTCATATCGAAACCCGACGCGTAAGCCTGGTGCTGCGAAAAAAAGATTTGTCGCTGTTGCAGGTTGAAGCGGCCCGCTGACCTCTCTCGTTATTGAGTGTATGCAAATGAAAAAATTAACCATCGGCTTAATTGGCAATCCGAACTCCGGTAAAACTACGCTGTTTAATCAGCTAACCGGCGCGCGTCAGCGCGTGGGCAACTGGGCGGGCGTCACGGTGGAGCGCAAGGAAGGCAGCTTCGTCACTACCGATAATCAGGTCACGCTGGTTGACCTGCCCGGCACTTATTCGCTGACGACCATCTCCTCCCAGACCTCGCTGGATGAACAGATCGCGTGCCATTATATTCTCGGCGGCGAGGCGGATCTGTTAATAAACGTGGTCGACGCCTCCAACCTTGAGCGCAATCTCTATCTCACGCTGCAACTGCTGGAACTCGGCATCCCGTGCGTGGTGGCGTTAAACATGCTGGATATCGCGGAAAAGCAAAACATTCGAATCGATATTGACGCGCTGGCGAGCCGCCTCGGCTGCCCGGTCGTGCCGCTGGTTTCCACACGGGCGCGCGGCATCGACAGCCTGAAACTGGCGATTGACCGGCATCAGCGCAATCAGGATATTGAGCGCGTGCACTACCCGGCGCCGCTGATGGAGGCCGCGGACGCGCTGGCGTCAGCGATGCCCGGCGAACTTTCCGCGCAGCAGCGCCGCTGGCTCGGCCTGCAAATGCTCGAAGGCGATATCTACAGCCGCAGCGTGGCTGGCGCGGCAACCGCCCGGCTCCCGCAGACGCTGGCTACGCTTGAAACGCAGCTTGATGACCCGGCGCTGCATATTGTCGATGCCCGTTATCAGAGCATCGCGGCCATTTGCGACGCGGTCAGCAACAGCCTTACCGCCGAGCCGCACCGTCTCACAGCGGCGGTAGATAAAATTATCCTCAACCGCTTCCTTGGCCTGCCGGTGTTTTTGGGCGTGATGTATCTGATGTTCCTGCTCGCCATTAACATCGGCGGCGCGTTGCAGCCGATTTTCGATGCGGGATCGGTGGCGATTTTTATTCACGGACTACAGTGGGTTGGCTATACGCTGCACTTCCCTGCCTGGCTGACGCTGTTTCTCGCCCAGGGGATCGGCGGCGGCATCAATACCGTGCTGCCGCTGGTGCCGCAAATCGGCATGATGTACCTGTTTCTGTCGTTTCTTGAGGATTCCGGTTATATGGCCCGCGCGGCGTTTGTAATGGACCGTCTGATGCAGGCGCTGGGGCTGCCGGGCAAATCGTTCGTGCCGCTGATTGTCGGTTTCGGCTGCAACGTGCCGTCGGTGATGGGCGCACGCACGCTGGATGCCCCACGCGAGCGGCTGATGACCATCATGATGGCGCCGTTTATGTCCTGCGGCGCCCGACTGGCGATTTTCGCGGTGTTCGCCGCCGCCTTTTTCGGTAATGACGGCGCGCTGGTGGTCTTTTCGCTCTATCTGCTCGGCATCGTGATGGCGGTCCTGACGGGCCTGATGCTGAAATATACCCTGATGCGCGGCGAAGCCACGCCGTTTGTGATGGAACTGCCGGTCTACCATGTGCCGCACCTGAAAAGCCTGCTGTTACAGACCTGGCAGCGCCTGAAAGGCTTTGTGCTGCGGGCCGGGAAAGTGATTGTGGTGGTTAGCGTATTTATTGGCGCGCTTAACAGCTTTTCGTTCAGCGGCCAGACCGTGGACAACATTAATGATTCCGCGCTGGCCTCCGTCAGCCGTGTACTGACACCGCTGCTGGCGCCGATTGGCGTGCAGGACGACAACTGGCAGGCCACCGTCGGGTTATTCACCGGCGCGATGGCGAAAGAAGTGGTGGTCGGTACGCTGAACACGCTCTACACCGCTGAAAATATCCACGAGGCGCCGTTCGACGCCGCGAGCTTCAGCCTGACGGACGAACTCACCGGCGCGCTGACCGAGACCTGGCAGAGCCTGAAAGACACGTTCAGCCTGAGCGTGCTGGCAAACCCGATCGAGGCCAGCAAAGGCGATGGCGAGATGGCCACCGGCGCGATGGGCGTGATGAGCGCTAAATTCGGCAGCGAAGCCGCCGCTTACAGCTATCTGGTGTTTGTGCTGCTCTATATCCCGTGCATTTCGGTCATGGGCGCAATTGCCCGCGAGTCGAGCCGCGGCTGGATGGGCTTCTCGATTCTCTGGGGCCTGAACATCGCGTATTCGCTGGCGACGCTGTTTTACCAGGGCGCGACGTTCCAGGCGCATCCGCTCTACAGCCTGACGGCGATGCTGACGGTCGTGCTGTTTAACGTGGCGCTGATTACCGCGCTGCGCCGGGCGCGTAGCCGGGTGGATGTGAGCCTGCTGGCGTCGCGCCGCGACGCGCACTGCTGCGATACGCCCGCCGGGGAGTGCCACTAATGGCCACGCTGATGGAGGTGCGGGATCTGCTGGCGCTGTCAGGCAGAATGGACGCGCAGCGCATTAGCGACCAGCTTGCCGCGCCGCTGCCGCTGATTAATGCGATGCTCAGCCGGCTGGAGGCGATGGGGAAAGCGGAGCGTCAGGAGGATGAATTATCGGGCTGTCTGAGCGGCAGTTGCCGACGCTGCCCGGAGGGCAAAGCCTGCCGTAAAGAAGTGTGGCGGCTGCGCTAGTATGAAGGGCGGGCACGATACCCGCCCTTTTTGTTACTTGTAAACATCCGCCGTGGCGTGAATATCTTTGCCGGTTTTCTCGCCGCTGGTGATGACATAATATTTGCCGCCCATCTCATCAGCTTTCTTGACCAGCTCTTCTTTCGCATCCATCGGCGCGGTGCCTTTGTCAGAGACGATAGTGCCGATTTTGGTCAGGTTCATCTCTTTCACTTTATCTTTTTGCAGCTCTTCCGCCGCCAGCGCGCCAAACGACAGCGAACCCAGAACAACAGATAACAGCATACCCGTGCGTAGTTTCATGTTTTTGGCTTCCTGTTCAGATGATTTAAAAGGGCGCTGCGAAAAACGCCCCGATAACAATGACATCTAAAGTATGGCTCGCTTTTAGCGGTTTGCCAGGCGAGCCCTGAGCGCCAGCAGCGCGTCGCAGAACTGACGCGGGTGAGAGATGAATGGCGCATGCGCCGCTTTGTCGAAAACCAGCGAGTCGCTCGCGGGCCAGCGCTCATCAAGCAGTGCGGCGACCTTGCGCGGCACCAGCCCGTCGAGACGTCCATAAAGGCGTAAAAAAGGCCCCTGCCAGGCGGCGAGCGCCTCGCGCAGATCGGCGGTTTTAAGGATCTCCAGCCCACCGTTTAGCACATCGGCACCCGGCAACTGCTGCGCCAGGACGATGGATTTCAGCGCACGCGCATCCTGGCGCGCCGTTTCCGTGCCGAGCGTTTGCAGCGCCAGGAAGCGCTCCACCGTACGCTGAAAATCGTCGCTCAGCTGGCGCTGAAAACCGCTTAAAACGTCAGGCTTAATGCCGGGCCAGTCGTCACCCGCCTGAAAACAGGGTGATGACGCGACGGTTACCAGCGCCTCAACCCTGGCCGGCGCGTTCAGCGCCACCTGGCTTGCCACCAGCCCGCCGAGGCTCCAGCCCAGCCAGATGGCGCGTTCGGGCGCGCGGCTCGCCACCAGGCGCGCCATTTCATCCAGCGTCAGCGCGCCAAAGCCCTGGCTGCGCCCATAGCCCGGCAGATCCACCAGATGCAGCGTAAAGTGCGAGCTTAATTCCTGCGAAATGCAACGCCACACTTCGGCATTCAGCCCCCACCCGTGCAGCAGCACAAGATGACAATTTCCTTCGCCCGTGGTCTGCCACCAGATGTCATTCATCCGTTACTCTTCTCATGATTGATGTACAAGGAGGTCGTCATGCTAACAATACCGGGGATGTGTTGGCTATGCCGGATGCCGCTGCGCATACCGGGCTGGGGCGTCTGTTCGCGCTGCCAGCGACGCAGGCTAGCGCCGGTCTGTCCGCAATGCGGGTTGCCCGCCGCGCTGGCGACGCTGCCCTGCGGCCGCTGTCTGCAAAAGCCGCCGGCCTGGCAGCGGCTTATCGCCGCGAGCGATTATGCGCCGCCGCTGAGCACGCTGGTGCATCAGTTTAAATTTCACGGGCACACCGCGCTTTCGTCCGCGCTTGCACGTCTGCTGTTATTAACCGTGCTGGCCGCAAAACGCGCCGCCACCCTGCCCGCTGCGGATCTTATTATCAGCGTGCCGCTGCACCGCACGCGCGCCTGGCGACGCGGCTATAACCAGAGCGCACTAATCGCCAACACGCTTTCCCGCTGGCTCGGGATACGCTACGCACCGGGCGCCGTCGTGCGCGTAAAATCCGCCCCGCCCCAGCGGCAGCTCAGTGCCAGGCAGCGGCGCAGCAACCTGAAAAACGCTTTTCGGGTTGAATTGCCGGTGGCGGGTCTCCATATCGTTATTGTGGATGATGTCGTCACGACAGGGAGTACCGTTGCCCAAATCGCGCGCCTGCTGAAGCGCAACGGCGCGGCGACTGTCCAGGTATGGTGCCTGTGTCGAACCTTGTAGAGCCTCGATGATGGGCGTATTATAACCAACTAAAATAGTCAACTATTAGGCCATTGCTATGATCCGTATTTCCGATGCCGCCCAGGCACACTTTGCCAAGCTACTGGCAAATCAGGAAGAAGGGACGCAGATCCGCGTATTCGTTATCAATCCAGGCACCCCGAATGCTGAATGTGGCGTGTCTTACTGCCCGCCCGACGCCGTGGAAGCTACGGATACCGCACTGAAATTCGATCTGCTCACCGCTTATGTGGACGAACTGAGCGCCCCGTATCTGGAAGATGCGGAAATCGATTTTGTGACCGACCAGCTGGGCTCGCAGCTCACGCTGAAAGCGCCTAACGCGAAAATGCGTAAAGTCGCGGACGACGCGCCGCTGATGGAGCGCGTGGAGTATTTACTGCAGTCGCAGATCAACCCACAGCTGGCAGGCCACGGCGGCCGTGTGACGCTGATGGAAATTACTGACGAAGGCTACGCCATTCTGCAATTCGGCGGCGGCTGCAACGGCTGTTCTATGGTAGACGTAACCCTGAAAGAGGGTATTGAAAAGCAGCTGCTGAACGAGTTTCCGGAACTCAAAGGCGTGCGCGATCTCACTGAGCACCAGCGCGGCGAGCACTCTTACTACTAAGCGCCGGACGTCAGCCATAAAAAAGCCCGCTTTAAGCGGGCTTTTTTTTCGCGTATGCTCGGAATAAAAAAACCCGCACAAGGCGGGTTCTTTTTTGCGTCGATCTCACTGCTCAGGGCTATCCCGTCATCGCTGTCGGAAACCGCGCAAGCGGGGCGATTAGATAGCAGTTACGTTAGCAGCTGCCGGGCCTTTCGCGCCGTTTTCAACGGAGAAAGTGACCTTCTGGCCTTCTTCCAGGGTTTTGAAGCCGTTGTTCTGGATAGCGGAGAAGTGAACGAAAACGTCCTTGCTGCCGTTGTCCGGAGTGATGAAGCCAAAACCTTTTTCCGCGTTAAACCATTTTACTAAACCAGTCATTTTATCAGACATGTTATCACCTTAAATCAATCATTGAGCCTTACGGCATTCGTGGCCTGCATAACAGAATTTACTTAGCGCTTATGGAGGAGACTCAAAAAGAAGGGATATCTTGGGATAACACTTGAAATGAGAACTGCTTTACTAAACTGCTTTTCGACGGGTCTGTCTCGCAAACCGAGGAGTGCATTAACGCATACCCACTCAAACAAAGCAAGCTTTTTATTCAGGGGAGAGAAAAACGTCGCCCCTGCGTAACCTTAAGCGAAACGCAGGGGCGAGCCATTACTTACGCTTTGCCGCAGACGC